>MTLY02000001.1 GCA_002011035.2 Candidatus Hecatella orcuttiae
CCCCGCCATCCTCCAACTCAAACTCGGCACAGACCCCAACGGCCACTTCACAGCCTTCGACGCAAAAATAACCATGAGCACAGGAGGCTACGCCATTGAGGGAGGAGCTGTGATAGGAGTCTGCTGCACGATGCTCACCTGCCTTTACAAGTTTCCAGCCTTCCGGGTTACAGGAGACTCTGTTTACACCAACTGCCCCCCAAGCCTTGGCTTCCGGGGCTTTGGCAACCCTCAAGGCCAGTGGGCTTTGGAGCAGCTTGTGGACATGGCTGCGGAGGAACTGGGCCTAGACCCCCTGGAGATACGGAGGAGAAACCAGGTGAGAGTAGGAGACACGGTCCCTTCAAGCAAGAATCCTCTTAAAACCTGCGGCTTGGAGGAGTGTATGGACCGGGGGGCTGAGCTCATCGGCTGGAAGCGGAGAGAGGACCCCGCCTACCGGGGAAAAGGCGCCAAAAGAAAAGGCATAGGCATGGCCGCTGTAACTCAAGTGTCAGGGTTGGGGGGAACCTTCACACCCTATCCGGAAGTTTCGAATGCTGTAATTAAGATGAACGATGACGGCACATTCAATTTGATGATGGCTCTCCACGAGATGGGTGAGGGAATAAAGACCGTTATCCTTCAAATAGCAGCTGAAGAACTAGGAGTGCGAATAGACGACATTAAACTGAGTTCGGAAATAGACACGGACGTATGCCCCTTCGACCACGGCTCTTTCGCAACCAGAACCACTTACGTATGCGGCTCCGCTGCTAAGCTCGCAGCGGCTGACGCGCGCAAGCAAATCTTGAAGAAAGTAGCGGAAAAACTGGACACCAAGGTTGAAAACCTTGAAATGGTTGAAGGGAAAATCTACGTTCGCGGAGACCCTGAAACAGCAATTTCTCTCCGAGAACTCGCGGAGCACATCCGCTTCCATGACATGGAAGACGCTGGGACCATCGTCGGCCGCGGGTCCTTCACAGCTCAAGCCAACTCCCCACCCTTCGGAGCTCAGTTTGCCGAGGTGGAGGTGGACATGGAAACGGGGGAGGTGCAACTCCTCCGCTTCGCAGCAGTTCACGACGTAGGCACAGCCATCAACCCCCAAGCGGTGGAGGGTCAGATTGAAGGCGGCGTAGCTCAAGGCATAGGCTACGCCCTCACCGAAGACACCGTGATTGACCCTCGGACAGGGGAAATTCTCACCGCCAGTTTCCTCGACTACAAAATCCCCTCCTCTCTGGATATGCCTCCCCTCTACGTCGCCCTCGTTGAGCCTTCCGATCCCTATGGACCCTACGGAGCCAAGGGCGCCGGCGAACCTCCCATCGTCCCCACGGCTCCGGCCATCGCTAACGCCATTGCTAACGCCATAGGTGTTCGCATCAAAAGCTTGCCTATGACCCCTGAGAAGATACTGAAGGCGTTGAAAAAACTCTGAAAAACCAAGATTAAACTACAGCTGTCTCTGGAGTGCTCCCGGACAGCCGGGCTAGAAGTTTACATGCAGCCTCCTATGTTTTTTCGCCTCTCACATACGGAGTTAAGAGCGCGGTGGGTGCGCCTATCTTTTTCGCCAAAGCCGTCGTAGAAATGGAGCTTAAAGCGAGAATGGTGAGAACGTAGGGCATCATCATGAGCAGGTTGTAGGGGATACCTATTCCTACAGCCTGAAGCCTCAGCTGAAAGGAGTCAATGACTCCGAAAAACAGCGAGCCGGCGAAGCTCCATACAGGATTCCACATTCCAAAGATCACCAAGGCTATGGCTATCCACCCACGCCCGGCGGTCATGAGTTCCACCCACTGGCGGGTGTAGGCCAGTGACAGGTAGGCTCCTGCGATGCCGGCCATGATGCCTCCGAAGAACACGCAGAGATACCTCGTCAAATAGACGTTCACGCCTAGAATGTCCGCGGCTTCAGGGTTTTCACCCACCGCCCTGATTATCAGGCCGATCCGTGTTTTGAAGAGAATCCATGAAGACACAGCGACGATGAAGAAGGCGAGATAAACTAAAACGTTTTGGCTGAACAGAATAGGCCCTACTATCGGAAGGTCGCTCAAGCCGCGGATGTAGATGGGATAGAAACCCGCCTCCGCCGCCATGCCGATCCACTTTTTCCCAATGTAGCTGGTTACCCCTATGCCGAAAATGGATAGAGCAAACCCTGAAATCACTTGGTCTGATCTGGTTGTGATGGACAGGAAGGCATGAATAAGACTCATGGCTCCGCCGCATAAGGCTGCCAAAAGGATCCCCATCCAAGGATTTCCTGTGATGTTCACCCCGATGAAGCCGACTAAAGCCCCTACGATCATCATTCCCTCTACGCCCAGATTTAGCACCCCTGAGCGTTGAGCGTAGATTTCCCCAACCGTAGCCAAAATGAGAGGAGTACCCAGCCTCAACGCCGAAGCCACCAGTGCTGTTGAGAAAATTTCTGTCAGAATTTCCTGCACGGCTTCATCCACCTCTTTCAAAGCTGACCCTATAACGGATTAGAAACTCTCCTGCAACAATTAGAAGAAGCACCAGCGATTCGATGATGTTCACCAAAGCCACAGGTATGCCGACTGCCCGCTGCATCATGTCAGCTCCCACCAGTAAGCCTCCGAAGAAAATGGATGAAGCAATTACGCCGATGGGGTGTAATTTCCCCAATAACGCCACCACCACGGCTGTGTATCCGTATCCGGGGGATAAGCCAGGCATGATTCTGTAATGAATGGCGGACACCTGAACCATGCCGGCGATACCCGCGAGGCCTCCGCTTATTATCACAGCTGGGATGATGGTTTTGAAGATGCTGATGCCTGCATAGCGGGCGGCTTTTATGTTGGCGCCAACGACTCGGATTTCATACCCTAACCTAGTTTTCATCAGCATCAAGTAGATGAGAACGGCGGCTATCAAGGCGAAGAAAATGCCCACATGCAGCCGAGAACCAGCTAGGTTGGGCAGTCTGGCGGCTTCGGTGATGATGGGGGACCACGGAAAGCCTTCGTACATCCACGGCCCTACTAACATGTGGGTTACCCACAATATCGCTATGTAGTTCATCATCAGAGTGGTGATTATTTCATTTACTCTCAGCTTTACCTTCAAAACTCCCGGTATCATCCCCCAAAATCCTCCGCCCAAAAACCCTAGAAGCAACATGAAAGGAAGAAGAAAGGCAGCGTCAAGTTCGGAAAAAGCATAAGCAGCCCATGTGGCTGCGAAGGCTCCCATGTACAGCTGTCCTTCCGCTCCGATGTTGAAAAAGCTGCATCTAAAAGCCAAAGCGACACCCAAACCAGCCAGCATGAGAGGCGTTGCCTTGACAACTGTTTCGATTAAACCGAACCTGCTGCCGAAGGCTCCTAAAAATAGTTTCCCATAAGCCATCAGAGGGTTAACTCCGGAGGTGACCAAGAAAACGGCTCCTAACAGCAAAGCTAACAGGACACTGGACGCTGAAATAAGCAACTTCAAATAAAGGGAGGGAGAAGGCCGTTCAACTAACCTCAGCCGCAGTCGCTGCATGGAAGATTCACTTTCCCCCAGCCATCATTAAGCCAACCTCTTCTCTCTGCGCAGCCTTAGCCTCCACCGTGCCCACGATTTTCCCTTGATACATCACCGCTATTCGGTCGCTTAGAGCCATGATTTCGTCAAGGTCTTCTGAGATGAGCAGTATGGCGACACCTCTCCGCCTCTGCTCCAGCAGCATCCTTTGAATATATTCTGTGGCGCCCACATCTAGGCCTGAAGTAGGGTGAACGGCCACCAAAACCTCCGGGCTGGCGGAGATTTCCCGCGCCAATAGAAGTCTCTGCTGATTCCCCCCCGAAAGCAATTTAACTGGGGTGTCTCTGGCTGGGGTCATAATGTTAAAACTTGAAATCAGACGGTCGCAGAAATGCTCCACAGCCTGACGGTCGATGAATAATCCTCGGTTGAAATCGCTACTTCTGTAATTCTTAAGAATCAGGTTCTCTAAAACACTCATGCTTGTGACAAGTCCTATGTTCACACGGTCTTCAGGTATGTGAGCTAACCCTAAGTCAATTCTCTCCCTCGGTGAACAGCCGGTGATGTCTTGGCCTTTAAGGAAAACTTTTCCTCCCGAAGCCTTCCTGAGGCCTGTGATAACCTCCGCTAATTCGCTCTGGCCGTTGCCCGCTACTCCGGCAATCCCAAGGATCTCTCCCTGTCTTACATACAGTGAAACTCCGCGAAGAGCTTCCAGCCCTTTGTCGTTGAGTGCGTGAAGATCTTTCACTTCTAAAATAACCTTGCCTTTCCCAAGTTCTTCTCTTTCAGGTCTGAAAATGACCTCCCGGCCTACCATCATGCGAGCCAGTTCAGCCTTGTTTGTTTCGTCCTTATTGCAGGTGAAGACAACTTTTCCTGCGCGCAGCACCGTGATCCTGTCTGCAACGGACATAACTTCCTCCAGTTTATGGGTGATGAACACGATGGAGAAACCTTGCTTCACCATCAGCCTAAGGGTCTCGAAAAGTTTCACGGTTTCCTGAGGTGTAAGCACTGAGGTGGGTTCGTCTAAAATTAACGCCCGAGTTCCCATGCACAAGGCTTTGATGATCTCCACCCGCTGCTGCTCACCTACTGAAAGTTGCCAGATCTTTGTCTGAGAATCAACTTTCAACCCGTATTTTTCAGAAAGCTCAGCTATCTTGGATCTGACCTCTTCCACATTCTGAGAAAATAAACCTGCAGACTTCAGCCCTATCATCACGTTTTCCACAGCGTCGAAGGAGGGCACCAGCGAGAAATGCTGCTGCACAAACCCTATCCCGTTTCTTATGGCCTCCTTGGGTGAGTTAGACGTGAAACGTTTCCCGCGAAGCAGTATATACCCCTCATCCGGCTGGTAGAGTCCGTACAGTATCTTCATCAAAGTAGTCTTCCCAGCGCCGTTTTCCCCCAGCAGCCCGTGGATTTCACCTTCTCTGAGGTCGAAGTCTACGTGGTCATTAGCCACCAAACTACCGAACCTTTTAGTTATACCCCGCATTGAAACAACATTCGCCTTTTCCAAAGCTACCGTCACTGATAATTAGGGTGAAGAAAAAATAAAGGAGAGGTTAAAGGCTACTCCCAAGTATACTCGCTGATGGTGGGAACTACAAACTCGCCTGCAACTATCTGGCTTCGTCTTTCAGCTATCTTTTCCTTCACGTCGTCAGGAACCATAGGCCCGAAGAGAGTTAGGTCCGTGGCACCTTCTGCTATGCCTCGATAATAGAACTGGTTCAAATCCTCCCTCGTCAAAGTTCCCGCTCTCCAGCCTTCTATGATCTCCCCGAAGAACGGCGCCCAATTCCATATGATGATCGCCACCACAGCTTCTGGGGCGATGAAGCGGCTGTCGGTGTACATTCCGAAGGCATAAACACCTCGCTCCGCGGCTGCCTCCAGAACCGCAGCGGAGTCTTGGTAGTGGCTGAGAAAGTCTGCTCCAGCGTCAATAAGAGCGAAGGCTGTCTCTTTCTCTTTCGGCGGGTCATACCATGTACCTGTAAAGGCCACTCGAACCTCGATGTCGGGGTTAATCTCTTTGGCTCCCAAGATGTAGGCGTTGATACCGTACACCAGCGTTTCGATGGGGTAAGCCCCGACGAAGCCTATTACTCCCGTCTTGGTCATCATTCCGGAAAGCATCCCTGCCAAATACTGGCTTTCGTAGTCGCGAGCGTAGTACGTGGCTACTCCCGGGGCAGTGGGTCCGCCACCAGGGTACAGGAAAGCAACCTCCGGGTGTTCCTCCGCTAGCTTGAAGCAGGCGTCTTGGTAACCCCAACTATGAGCGAAGATCACCTTATGGCCTAATCTAATCCAATCGCGCAAGTACGGCTCAGCATCAGCCTCGGGGATGTTGTCGGCGTAAGACATTTCCACAGCAGGTAATGTCTCAGATACCTCCTTCATCGCCGTGTAAGCAGCATAGTTCCACCCGAAATCCCCTATGGGGGACGGTAGCAGCAAAGCTACCTTAATGGGCTCAACTTCAACTGGTGCGGGTGTAGGCGTTGGGGTTGGGGCGGGTCTTGTGGCTTGCCAGGCGGCGTAGCCGCCCACACCAGCCACCACCGCCGCAGCAATGGCGGCAATGCCGTATTTCATCGCACTTCTACGAGATTTATCTGCCAAAACAGTTACCTCCACTTCCCGTTTTTATCCCCTATTGGAAATATAAGCTTTTGGGTTCAGAGTATAAAAAATTGTTTTTCCAAGGAAGGACGCCGAAAGAATTAAAATTACGTCCATATCTAATTGATGATCCTAACTAGCTAGAAGGTGAAGGTGTTGTCAGAAGATCAGGAATCGATTCTCAGGGTAGATTGGGATATCCCGAGGAAGATCTATCCGCCGAAGGTGGTAACTTTGGCCAGCGGTGAGAAACTGGTAATTCGGGAGATAGAGAGAGGAGAGGTGCCTCCTATTCTTGAGGCCATTAGACCGCTACTGACGGTTGAGAAGGATTACTATGACATTGTAAGTGCCAGAGTATATGCAGAGCTCTTGGGATGGTACAGATATAGAGTGAAAAACGAGTACTGCCTCATTGGAGTGGTAAATGGTGAATTGGCAGGACTGGTCAACAATAGGCTGGTTAATGAAAAGGTTTGCATGAGCCTTCATACCCTTGCTTTGAAAAGAGGTGGACGGATAGGGGCCCATCTGTTTGCAGCCAAACAGGAGCATGCTATTGAGAACTACAGCGTGGACGAGGTTTGGGTTACCGCGGAAAGTCCTATAGGGTTTAGGCGGTGGATGGTGGAATGGAGCTTGCAGCCTAGGCCTGACCTGCAACATGAATTGGGAGGTGTAACGGTTTACGTCTTGACGAAGGAAAACTACTACAAACTGAAGCCGCAGAAAGTCTTTGGAGAAAGACCGGTTCCTGAAGAATTATATAAGGAGTCGCTTAATCCCAAGATAATAATACCAGACATAATACGCCAACAAGAGTAAGATGAACTATGCTCAGACAAGTTGCAGTCATAGGCTGCGGAATGACAAAATTCGGCCGACATGACGGGAAAACCTTATTGGAAATCATGGTCGAAGCATCGCTTCGCGCCATCGATGACGCGAAAATTGGAGAACGTGATGTTGATGCTGTCTACGTCTCCACCATGCTATCTGGGGAATTATCCAATCAGACTGCTCTTGGCAGCGCCCTTGTCGACCAACTTGGGCTAATGCCCGCTGCAGCTCATCGCTTGGAGAACGGTCCAGCGTCCGGGGGTTCAGCGGTTAAAAATGCATGTATGGCGGTGGCTTCTGGATTTTGCGACTTGGTCTTGGTGACTGGAGGTGAGAAGATGCGGCATATATCCGGCGACAGAATAACAGACCTCATCAGTACGATGGTTCACCCCACTGCCGAATACGTGCATGGCGTCACTCTCCCCGCTCTTGCCGCCATGTTCACTAGGCTTTATATGCACCGTTATGGGCTGAAGCGTGAACATTTAGCAAAAGTAGCCATAAAAAACCATGCCAACGCCTTGAAGAATCCCTACGCTCACATCCACCAGCCCATAACCATCGAGGGTATTCTTTATGCCAAAGAGGCTGAAGTCAACAATCCTTTGGTTGCGGATCCTCTTCGGCTGTTTGACTGCTGCCCGGTTACGGATGGCGCCGCGTCGGTTGTTTTATGTGCGGCTGAAATCGCTAAGGAGTTCTGCGATACACCTGTCATCGTAGCTGGGCTAGGTCAAGCTACAGACACCTTAGCGGTTCATGAAAGAGAGGACCCAACTCTGTTGAAGGCAGTACAGGTAGCCTCTCAGAAGGCCTTTAAGATGGCTAAACTAACCCCTGCCGACATGGATTTGGCGGAACTGCATGATGCCTTCACCATCTTGGAGATCGCTGAGAGTGAAGACTCCGGATTCTTCGCTAAAGGAACCGGGCATAAGGCCTTGGAGGAGGATGTTACCTCTCTAGGCGGCAAATTGCCCATCAACCCCTCCGGCGGTCTGAAAGCTCGAGGGCATCCTGTAGGCGCCACGGGGGTGGCCCAGATTGTCGAGTTAACATGGCAGTTACGCGGTGAAGCAGGGGGAAGGCAGGTTCAAGGAGCAGAGAAAGCTTACTGCTGCAATTTCGGGGGGTTTGGTAACAACGTTATCTCATTCGTATTAACGAGGAGGAATTGATTGTGCAAAAAATGACCGGGTTCAAGTGTGAAAAATGTGGAAAGATGTTTTATCCAAAACATGCTCGCTGCCCAAGGTGTGGAAGCTTGGAGTTGAAGGAGATAGATCTGGGAAACGAGTGCACGTTGATGACTTATACGAAGCTCTTCGCTGTACCGGAAGGTGTGGAGCAAATTCCCCTCTTACTGGGCATAGTGGAATTCAAAAACGGAGTTAGGGCGCTGGGTCAGATAGTGGCTGAAGAGGTAGAAATAGGCGCCACTTTACAGCCGGTATGGGGTCCCCTAAGAAAGGTCCACGGCAAAACGGTCAGCGGCTTCAAGTTCGAGCCAGTCAAGCGAAAACTTAGTTGAAGAAAATCTATCTTCGCCCCATAAGCTCTTGGGCGAACTTTTCTCCTATAGGCCGGGCTTTTTCCATTATCTTCTTCTCGTTCAGCACTTCGATTTTCCGGTCCCGCATCAATATTTTTCCGTCGACTATCACCGTCCTCACATGGCCGGCGTGGGCGAAGTAGACAATGTGGGAGAGAATGTTATCCTTGGTGAGGGGGAAGAACCGCGGATCGGCTAGGTCCAGCAGAACCACGTCAGCCTTCTTTCCTTTCTCCAAGCTGCCTACTTCTTTTTCTAGCCCCAGAGCTTTAGCCCCGTCCCTCGTCGCCATCCTGAAAATATCCCTAGCAGGCAGTAGGGAGGGGTCCAAATGGTTAACTTTGTGCACGCAGCCTGTGAATTTCATCACTTCGAACATATCTAAGGGAACAACCTGAGGGCCGTCTGTGCCTAAGCCTACGGTGATCCCTTCCTTCACCATTTCAGGGACTCTGGCGATTCCGAAGGCATATTTCATGTTGCTCATGGGATTGTGGGCGACTTTTGTGTCGGTTAGCTTGAAGAGTTTTATCTCTTCGTTGCTGAGCCAAATGCAGTGGAAGCCTATGGTCTTCGGCCCCAGCAGCCCTATGTCGTACATGAACTCGACGGGTCTCCGCCCGAACTTCTTCTTGATCACCTCCACCTCGTCCAACGCCTCCGCCATGTGGATGCCTATGCCGACTCCGTATTTGTCAGCGATCTCTAAGCACTTTTTGAAGTAGTCTATTTCACAGGAGTAGGTGGCATGAGGGTGAACCCGCACGTTAATTCTGCCGTTTTCAACCCTATGCCATCTTCGTATGGTTCTCTCCGTCATTTTCAAATATTCTTCAGGACTGTCCGCGTCTGGAAGTTTTCGACTGTCTAGGACTTGGGGGCATAAGACTGTCCGTAGGCCTGAGTCTCTGGCAGCCTTAGCCATGGACTCCGGGAAAATATGGCAGTCAAGGTGGGTTGTTGTACCGTTTTTGATCATCTCTAGAAGCCCTACTGTTTCGGTGATGCGCACGGTTTCTGCGGTGTGGTATTCGTAGCCGAACCAGATCAACTTGGCCAGCGTGTCGATGATGCCTTTCGCCGGCAGGTCTTCGATTAACCCTCGAACATAGGTCTGCCCCACGTGGGCATGAGTGTCCACCAATCCGGGGATAACTGCCATTCTCGCCGCGTCGATGACAACCTCTGGCTTATACTGCTTTTTCTTTAGCTCCCCGCTTCCCCCTAGGTCGACAATTTTGCCATCTTCAATGTAGACATCGCCATACTCGATGATCCGTCTCTCATTGCAGACGAGAAATCGAGCGTTTCTTATCATGATGGATTTAGCTCTTTTCAAACCGGGCATGGTCTAACTAATAAAAATACCCAATAAAAAATTTGCCCTAATTCTAAAAAACAGTGGAAAACGCTGGAAACATCCCGCCAACCCAGCGTAGGCGAGACGCCTCACTCGAAAAAACCAGTGCTCATATATGCCACTTTTTCACACTCACTCCTCAGCTGGGATTATAGGCATACTTACTGCTGCGTCTATTTCCATGGTTTTTGGAGGCCTAGGTTTTCGAGTTCTTTCCACACCTTCTCGTAGATGGCCTGCCACTCCGGGGTGGGTTGGAGGGTTTTGAGGTCGGTGCACTGGGGGAAGCTGAGCCCTTTTGGGGGGCGGCGGAGGCGGTCCTCGTAGCGGGGCAGCAGCGCCTTCACCAGCTCGCAGGCCTCCCCCCGCCTGAGGCCCGCCGAGGCCTTGACCACCTCCGCGCAGAACCTGTTCTCCAACCCGCTGGCATAATCAGGAAACCTACAACCCGTAGGACGAGTGCCCATCACCATGCATATGCCCGAAGACACTTCGGCGACGGAGATGCAGGCTGTTTCGTAGAGAAGCATGTCCGTGCAGGGGCCGCTTACCTGGCTGGTGACTCCGAAAGGCAGCGTGTTCGTTTTCATGCTTCTAGCCTGCACGGTGATGCTATTCGCCCAGATGGCTTCCCTTCCGCAGTTTCCGAAATACCTCACGTCAAGAATGTCGCTCTGGATAACCGTAGGCTGCATGACGGCGCACTGCAATACGTGAGCGGCTAGGGCTCCTACAGCTGCCCCTTCCGGGGGGCCTTCGTAGCCTCCGATCATCGTCCAATGCCCTGACTCGATGGGGGCGCCCCAGTTGATGGCGTGGGCAACCTTGTGCAGCAGCGAGTAATCTGTTTTCAAAGGTGAGGGAAGAAGGGCGATGGCTATCGCCCACGAGGGGTCAAAACTACCCGGAGCCCCGTAGCCGCCTAGGTACCCATATTCGGTGGGGCTGCTTTCCACGCCCCAAGCAGGCATTCCAGGTCTTCCCGCCCTCCTGGTGGCTTCTCTCACCAGAAGCCCTTCGTATTTTCCCCAAAGTGTCTCGTAGGGGGTTCCTCCCCTGCAGATTCTGCCGTGGAACGTCAGAAGGCAAGGGGATATCACTATGTCCACCACCCGGTATTGCGCAATAGCTTGGCAGACAGGGATGATGAGGTCTTCCGAAAACGTTATCCCTAGGGGAGTCATGGTGGTGATCGGGGGCTTTTTATCCTCCGGCTTCCTCGGCTCGATGACAACCCTGTCTGAACCCGATCCTAGGGTTAATCTGCTCGGCCTGTTCCTGAGAGCCTCTTTGAGCTCTTCTTCGGTAAACTTTATTATTCTTTCCGTAGCTAGGCACAGCATTCCCGTGCTGAGGGCAAGCTCGAAGCCGGCTTCCCAGAAATCGTCCACCAACCCGTCGTCTGTGTTCACAGGATTTTCAGGAGCGCACACACCGGTGAGTCCGTGTTCTTTCAGGATTCTCTTTATTTCTAAGGGTACGATCCTCGCTTCCCAGTCTTTCACCTTACAAACAGGGCCTGTGTGAGCTTTATCCAAAACCTCCAAAAATTTAGTCTCACTCACCGGGTGCACCTCTGGCGACGAGTCCGCTTACTTCCCTGCTGCCTTCCATCAGTATTTTAGCGACTTCAACAGCGTCTTCCGCGTATTTCCCCCAACCGTCCGCAGAGATTCTCTCAGCCCACTGTGGTGTGACAGGGGCTCCTCCCACCATGATTCTATACCTGCTTCTGACTCCCATGTCTTGAAGCTGGTCTATTACATCCTTCTGGTAGATCATGCTGGGGGTTATCAGAGAAGACATGGCGATAATGTCGGCTTTAACTTTCTCCGCTTCATCCACAAATCTACCAGACGGAACGTCGGCGCCTAGGTCGACGACCTCAAACCCAGCCACTTGGAGCATGGTGGCTACGAGATTCTTCCCTATGTCGTGAATATCTCCGAAGACGGTTCCGATGACAACTTTTCCTCTCCGTATCTCCCGCTTCTTTTCTTCAGGGATTTTAGCTGTTAAAACTGCTAACGCCTCTTTCACAGCGTCGGCTGCAAGGATTACCTCGGGTAGAAATATTTCAAATCTACTAAACTTATCTCCTATTTCCTGCATGAGCACTGTTACTTCCGAGATCGCGGCTAGCGGGTCTCCTCCTTGCTCTACGAATTTCTCCGCCATTTCCCTAGCGTCTTTTTCAGAGCCTATCCGAATGGCTTCTTTCAGCTTCTCAGTTACACTGCTCAAACAATGCAGCCTCCTATCCTGCTAACTCGCAATACCAATTAATCACGTGAACTTAAAAGTTTACTCCTGACTCTCTCAGCTAAATTTACCAAAAGTCTTATATACAGTTCCAAGAAAAACTAGGTACTAGGTGTATTCTATGTCTTCGGAAAATGTTAGTCAGCCTCGTAGAAGTGCGTTGAAATATGGTGTTGCTGCGGTTGTGGCTGTGGTGGTGGCCGGTGTGGGCGGCTACGCCGCCTGGCAGGCCACAAGACCCGCCCCAACCCCAACGCCTACACCCGCGCCGACGCCTACGCCCACTCCCACCCCAACACCAGCACCTACGCCAACCCCAACACCAACACCCACGCCAACACCCGCGCCTGCTCCTAAGAAGTTGAGGCTAGGTATTATAACTCCGACTCCCATAGAGGAACCGTGGAACTTGGCTCTGTTCCAAGCTTTAACACGGACGAAAGACGAATTGAACATAGAGTTTGACATATCAGAGTCTGTTAGTGTCGCTGACGCCTACACGGTGTTAAGCGGCTACGCGGAGGAAGGCTACGACATTCTACTCGCCCACAGCTGGTATCCCGACGCCATCAAAGACATAGCGGAGCAGTATCCGGATGTCTACATTCTGGGCGCTGGAGGGGGAACAGAGCTTAAAGTTCTCTATCCGCCTCCGGAGGAAGTCCCTCCGAATGTGGGCCATTATGACACGTGGATGCATGAAACCGGATACTTGGCGGGCATGATCGCTGGCTACATGACCAAAACCAATAAACTGGGCATTGTAGCCGGCTACCCGGTAGAAAACGCCAACAGGTACATGAACGGTTTCATCATGGGGGCCAAAGATGTCAACGCTGAAGTCCGCGTTCTCCTCACATGGATAGAATCATGGTTCGACCCGGCGAAGGCGAAAGAAGCCGCCATCGCCCAGATTGAAGCAGGAGCAGACATCATATACAGTGAAAGGCCCGGAGGCGAAGTAGCAGCGGAAGAGAGAGGCCTTTTCTGCATCGGCCAAGATGTTGACAACTGGGAGCTAGCACCCGAGGCCACGTTGACAAGTATCATGTGGATCATCGACCCGATATTGAGAGACGTCGTCAATGGTGTGAGAGCAGGGAAATTTGAGAACAGAGAATATGCCTACGGTCTAGCTGAAGGTGGAACTGATATTGCACCATACCATGGAACAGCCGACGTGGTGCCTGAGTGGGTTAAGGAAAGCGTCGCGGCAATGAAGCAGGACATCATCGAAGGGCGGGTAGTCATACCCCACATCGAAACAAAGCCGGAGGAATACTGGGGAGAAGCGCTTTAAACTCCCCTTCTCTTCTTTATTTTTTGCTCAGTGGAAATCCCTTGACATATTTTAGTAGCCAGCTTTTATAAGGCAAAACGGGAATTGAGGAGCATGGTCCATCTCCTCAAAATTGAAATAAAAAAGCGGGAAACCCCCTCAAAAGTCGCGGAGTTCATAACAGTAATCATAGCGGCCGTAGTGGCCCTTCTCATCGGGGCGGTTTTAATCTATTTAGAAGGAGCAGACCCTATCCTCGGCTATAAAGCTCTTCTCATAGGTTCTTTGGGGAATCGCGCCGTCTTTCTCGAAACCTTAGTGAAGATGGCACCTCTCCTTCTTGCAGGTTTAGGCATGGTAGTCGCCTACCAGTGTAAATTTTGGAACATAGGTGGAGAAGGCCAGATTTTCGCAGGAGCCTTGGTTACTACTTGGGTTGGGATAACTTTCACAAAGGAAAATCCCGGCATTTTACCCTTGGTTATACTGTTGAGTTTTCTAGGCGGCATGGCTTGGGCTTTGATCCCCGCCGTGCTAAAAGTGAAGCTTCAGATAAACGAGATCATAACCACTCTGCTGATGAACTTCATCATCATCTATTACATAGATTACTTGGTGCTGGGTCCGTGGATGGACCCCATATCGGTGATGCCTCAATCCGTGAGAATAAACCCTTCAGCTAGGTTGATGGAAATAGTTCCGGGAAGCCGGCTTCACGCAGGCTTCCTCATCGCCATGGTCTGCGCACCGTTGGTATACATACTTCTCCAAAAAACAGTTTTAGGATACCGGATAATGGCGGTGGGCAACAACCCTGAAGCAGCGCGCGCCGGAGGCATAGACATCGCCAAAACCATCCTCATCGCCGCTGCAATAAGCGGAGGCCTCGCCGGCCTCGCGGGTATGGGGGAAGTCAGCGGGCTTCATTACCGTCTCCGAACAGACATAAGTCCAGGCTACGGTTACACCGCCATCCTAGTAGCTTTACTGGCTAGGTTGCACCCCTTCCTTGTGGTGGTGACATCCTTCTTCTTCGCTGTTCTGTTTAAAGGAGGAGATGCCCTAAAGAGGGTGACGGGGGTGCCGACGGCTCTCATCCCCGTAATCCAAAGCATCGTTTTCATCAGCATTCTAGCCAGCGAAGTTATCACGCGGTATGAGATACGAATAAAGAGGCGGTAACACTGGTCTTCGAGGAAGTTGTGGTAGCAGGGCTTCTGGTCGCCACCCTGAGAATGACCACCCCTATTCTGTTTGCGGCTGTAGGTGAAACTATCACCGAACGCTCCGGTGTGCTAAACCTTGGAATGGAAGGCATAATGTTGATGGGCGCCATCGCAGGCTTCATCGCCACATTCACCACCGGGAACCCTTGGATGGGTGTTTTGGCGGCGATGCTCGTAGGCGGCTTAATCGGTTTAATTCACGCAATTTTATCCATAAGTTTGGGAGTAAACCAAGTGGTTTCAGGTGTTTCCCTAACCATTTTCGGAATGGGTATGTCAACCTACATCTACCGGGCGTACTTCGGAGCGCTTCCGGTTCCCCCATCTATAGAGCCTTTCAAGGTTCTGACCGTTCCCGTGCTGAGCGGGATACCGTTCATCGGGCCTTTTCTATTCCAAGCTTACCTTCTCACCTACATTTCCCTGTTTCTCGTGGTGTTTTTCCAATTTTTCCTCTTCAAAACCCGCTGGGGGTTGAGGATCAGGGCTGTGGGAGAAAACCCTGAGGCAAGCGACACAGCCGGAATAAAGGTGTTGCTTCTACGCTATGTGTGCGTGATTTTAGGGTCGATGCTGGCGGGGATAGGTGGCGCATTTCTGCCGTTGGCTATTGTTAAATTTTTCATGCCCATGATGACCGCGGGCCGCGGCTGGATTGCTGTGGCTGTAGTCATATTCGGCAGATGGATTCCCGTCAGGGTTTTGGGAGGCGCCTTACTCTACGGCTTCGTCGACGCTCTTCAACTTCGCCTTCAAGCTGTAGGGATAGGGATCCCCTACCAGTTTTTCCTCATGGCCCCCTATCTTGTGGTCGTCTTGGCTTTAACCGTAGTAGGAAGAAAAATGAAGCCTCCCAAGGGCTTGGCCATACCGTATAAGAGAGGCGAATAAGCAGATTTTTCTCCTTCAATTAATAATGGCTTACGGAGTATCCGTTACTCTGCAGATTTAGGTTTCACCCCAGCCATCATCAACCCAAGTTCTTCGATGTTAACTTTCTCCGTGGGGATTATGCCCATGATCTCCCCCTCATATATGACTGCGATCCTGTCGCTGAGGGAGAGAATTTCGTCGAGGTCCTCTGAAATGAGCAAAATGGCAGTGCCATTCTTCTTTTGCTGAACAAGCATATTTCGTATATACTCCGTAGCACCCACGTCAAGACCCCTAGTCGGCTGGGAAGCTATCAGAAGCTTGGGAGTCCCGTCCATCTCACGGGCGAGGATGAGTTTTTGAATGTTCCCTCCGGAGAGGTACCTCACATATGTTTTTATGCTCGGAGTCATGACATCGTATTTTGAAACCAGCTTCTGCGAATGCTGGTCAATTTCCTTATCGTTCAAAAACCCTTTTCGAGAAAAGGGTTCACCATCATGCGTCTTCAAGATGACGTTTTTTGTGATGGGGAAGTCGACTATCACCCCCTTCCCCAAACGGTCCTCTGGAATGTAGGCTACCCCTTGTTCGATCACTTCCTTCGTCGACCGGTTGCTTATTTCACGTCCGCAGAGAAGAACCTTTCCAGCCTTAGCTCTGCGCAGATTGACTAAAACTTCCTCCAACTCACTCTGACCGTTACCGCTGACTCCGGCTAATCCTAAAATCTCCCCGCGGCGTATGTTGAAGGACACTCCTTTAAGGGCCAACATTCCTCTATCATCTAGAGCTTGGAGATCTTTAACTTCAAGAATCACTTCGTCACTTTTCACCGGAACTCTCTCTATTTGGAAGATCACCTCCCGCCCCACCATCATCCTCGCCAACTCCCTCATGCTGGTTTTAGAAGTTTCAACGGTGGCGATAACTTTGCCTTTTCGGAGTACGGTCACCCGGTTGCTGATGTCCATGACTTCCTTCAGCTTATGGGTTATGAATATGATGGCGTATCCTTCCTCAGCCATCCCGCGAAGCGCCTTGAAGAGTTCCCTTACCTCCGTGGGAGAAAGAACAGCGGTAGGCTCGTCGAGGATCAATATGTTCACATCCCGGTAGAGGGCTTTCAGGATTTCAACCCTTTGCTGCTCTCCCACCGACAGCTCCCATATCTTAGCTTTCAAATCGACTTTGAATTCATGTCGCTTCATGATTTCAGATATTTTATTTTCTGCGCTTTTAAAGTCCAGTAAACCTCTCTTCTCAGGTTCCAGCCCGAGAACGATGTTTTCAATAACGGTCAATTCAGACACAAGCATAAAGTGCTGGTGGACCATGCCTATCCCAAGGCTGATGGCTTCTCGAGGTGATCTTATGTCTACTTTTTGACCGTGAACAAATATTTCCCCTGAATCCTTACGGTACAGCCCGTACAGTATCTTCATCAAAGTAGTCTTCCCAGCGCCGTTTTCCCCCAGCAGCGCATGAATCTCCCCCGCCTTCACGTCAAAATTAATATTGTCATTGGCGAGCACTCCGGGGAACCTTTTAGTGATCCCTCGCATCTCCACAACAGTTGACCCGATTTCCACTTTTTCGGCGAACGCCGGTTGAGAGGGTAGTTTTTCTTTAGGAGGGGGGTTGGCGGTTAGGCTGATTTTTCTGAGTCTTGATGCCACATATCTCACCAAATATTTTTTGTGGATGTCTATTTATGATGCTTCAAGTAAATTTAAGGGTTATGTGGATGAGCGTTTTAAAGTTGCATTCCTCCATAACTGATAAAAGCCTGTGGAAACAAGAATTTTAAATTCTCAAAAGGATAGATGATAGCAAAGGAGAGTGAAAGGTTGAGTTTAGCGATAGAAGGTGGAACGATAATAACTTTAGATAAAAACCGCCCCATCATCAAAAACGGGCTTCTTGTCGTTCAAGATGGAGAGATCACCTTCGTGGGGGAGAAGTCTGAATTTAAGGAAAGCCTAGACGTCGAAAGACGGATCGACGCTTCGGGAAAGTTCGTCTTCCCAGGTTTCATCAACGCTCACAACCACATGTTCCAGGTTTTTATCAGAAGCGTCGCGGTGGACATGGAGCTTCTGGACTGGCTGAAATTGGCCATATGGCCGTTTACCCAGAGCCTCACCGAGAGCGATATATATGTGGCGGCGAGGCTTGCCATCATTGAAAACATAAAGTCGGGAATAACCTGCATCGTGGACAATCAATACCCCCGATTCTACGAGCCGGTAGCTAAGGCGATGGATGAAACCGGTATCCGCGGAGTTCTCGCCTGCGGATATTACGAACTGAACGTCTTGGATGAGATGAAGACTGAACCCTCGGAAGCGCTTAAAAAATGTGAAGAGACCCTCAGGAAATGGGATAAAGCTGGAGGTGGACGTATCAGGGTATGCCCCGCCCCCATGCATCCCTGCTTCGCTTCCGATGAGCTCATCTTAAAATCCAAGGAACTCGCAGACAAGTATGATACCTATCTCCACATTCACACGGCGGAAAGCGAGAGAGACGTCAGAATGCTCATGGAGAGGACTGGAAAACGAGACGTCGAGTATCTCCACGACTTAGGGGTGCTGGACAGCCGGTTTCTAGCCGTCCATTCCGTATGTGTGACGAAACGGGAGATAGACCTTCTCGTGGCATCCGGTGCCCAGATAGTTCACAACCCCATCAGCAACATGTATGTCTGCGACGGTGTAGCCCCCATTCCTGAATATATTAGAAGAGGCCTCAACGTAGCCCTAGGGACCGACGGCTCCGCGAGCAATGGGAATCAGGATTTCTTATCATCCATGAAGTTCGCTGCTTTACTCCACAAAGTCTACCACATGGACCCGTCGATAATTAAGGCTCAGGATTCCTTGGAGATGGCCACCATCAACGGAGCGAAAGCTCTCTCCATGGGAGACCGGCTGGGCTCCCTTCAAGTGGGTAAGAGGGCTGATATCACCATAGTGGACATGTTCAAACCTCACACGGTGCATGTGCACGATCCCGTGGGTTCGCTGGTTTACTCTTGCACCCCAGAAAACGTGGACACAGTCATCGTGGATGGGAAGATTCTGATGGAGAACAGGCGGATAACCTTCACCGACGAAGAGGAGGAACTGAGAAAAGCCGATGAAGTGGCTCAGGCCGTTAAAGAAAGAGCTCGAATATAGAGTGGAGAAGCCGAAGTTATTCCGTCGAGAGTGACCCATGAACTCCCAATCGAAATGGGGCGCGGATTTTTGAAATGGTGAAACGGTATTTTTTATTAATCGAGTAAACAGTAAAATGTCGCGAGGTGAGCAGGAACGGATCTTTCCGTAGAATTAGCCGGTGTTAGGTTGCCTTTCCCCACCGCTCTTTCATCCGGCCCTCTGAGCCGGGACGGCGCCACCATCAGGAAAGCCGCTCAGCAGCATGGTGTGGGGGCTGTTTTCACCAAAACGATCATGGAAAAATATGAAGATACACCCCGGCCCAGCATGGCTACGGTTAAAGGCGGTTTACTGAATTATGACTGGCAAGCTCCAGGGATAAGCGAATTCTCTGAAAGAGAGCTTAGAATCGCCAAGGAAGGGGGGAAGCCAGTTATAGCGAATGCTCTGGGTTTGACGGTGGATGCAAGCGTAAAATTGGCTGCCGCCTTAGAAAAGGCGGGAGCAGACATGTTTGAGCTTCCCGTCCCAGCCGCCCCTCTGAAAGAGCTTACGGAGACGGTGAAGGCTGTCCGGGAGGCCATCAGCATACCTTTCATCGTAAAGCTGGGCCCTGACATTCCTGACATACCCAAATACGCTCGAGCCATAGAAAGCGTTGGTGTTGATGCCATATCAGGAATAAACACCTTCGGCCCCTGTCTCTCCATCGACGTGTACACCGGGAAGCCTCTGCTGGGGGCGAAATCCGGCTACGGCTACCTCTCAGGTTCGGCGATAAAGCCGCTGGCAGTTCGCTGCGTCGCCGAGATGGCCATGGCTGTCAGGATTCCTGTGCTGGGCGGCGGGGGAATAAGCAATGGCGAGGACTCTATAGAGATGTTCATGGCCGGTGCCACCTGCGTTCACCTTCACACGGCAGCTCTGCTACGGGGCTTGGGGGTATTCTCAAAGATCGTCAACGAACTAGAAGAGTTCATGAAGAAAATGGGCTACAGAAGCTTGGACGACATCAGAGGCATATCGCTAAAGTACCTGCGTAAAGAAGCCACCTATACTCTATTTCCAGCTAAAGTGGAAGCTGAGCTCTGCAACGGCTGCGGGGCTTGTGAAAGAGTATGCGCTTACGACGCTGTCAAGGTCGTAGAAGGTATAGCCCAAATAGATGAAGAGGCCTGTTTCGGCTGCGGACTCTGTAAAAGCATATGTCCCACCCGGGCGATCACCTTGCATAAAAGGTGAGATAACTTGGCTGACTATATCTTCGAAAACGGAACTGTTGTGACCATGGATGGGAAAGGGAAAATCATAGAAGACGGCGCTGTGGCTGTGGAAGGAAACAGAATTCTAGCTGTCGGAAAAACCTCCGACGTCAAGAGGAGACACAGCGCGGAAGAACGGATTGACGCCAGAGGTAAGGTTATCTTGCCTGGTTTTGTAACCTCCCACAATCACATGTACAACTCGTTGACACGCTACATGAAATTGTCCATCTCCCCGGAAATAGGCTTAGATTTCGGACCTATTCTAACTAGGTGGTGGTGGCCGAAGATCGAAGACACCTGCAGAAAGGACGATGTCTACGCTGGAGTTTTGCTGGCGAGCACCGAAATGGTTAAAAGAGGAATCACCTGCACCGCTGACCTTCAAGAAGGCCAAAACCTCATCCCCGGGGTTCTGGACTATGCTGCGAAAGCCGTGGAAAAGGTTGGAATCAGAGCCTGCCTTTCCTTTGAAGCGACGGATAGAGAAAGCGTCAAGAAAGGACGGCTGGGCCTCAAGGAAAACGAAGCCTTCATCAAGAAATGGAATTATAAAAAAGATTCACGCATCCGAGGGATGATGGGAGTGCACACATGCTTTTCATGCCATCCTGAGACATTAAGGAAAGCCAGAGAAATCGCTGACAAACACCGGTGCGGCATTCAAATCCACATCGCTCAAAGTGTATACGAAGTCAAAATGATCCGGGAAAAATATGGAGTGGGGGGTTCTGTTGAATTTCTAGACAAGCTAGGTTTCCTAGGGCCGGATGTGAATGCCGCCCACGGAATCTACATCTCAAAAAAAGAGCTGGAGATATGGCAAAGAAACGATGTGGGATTGTCTTTTAACATAAAAAGCAACGCCTTCTGGGCTAACGGCCTCGCCCCCGTGGTTGATCTGCTCCGAAGAGGCTGCAAGGTTGGTCTCGGCGTCGACGGTGAGAACATCTACGACATGTTTGAGCTGATGGCTTATTCTGCGGCGATACTTCGCCTTTACCATTTGGATTTATCTCTGATACCTCCCAAGCAGGCGCTTGAAATGGCCACCATGGGCGGAGCCAGATGTTTAGGGTTGGAAAAGGAAATAGGTTCTCTTGAAGCTGGGAAGAAGGCTGATGTTTTAGTTGCAGATTTTTCCGGCCACGCTCATTTAACGCCTATTTTTGATAAGCTCGCCGCCTTGGCATTCTATGTCAGAGGCACGGATGTGGACACGGTCATGGTGAACGGGGAGATTGTGGTTCGGGGGAAGAGGATTTTGACGGTGGATGAAGAAAAGATATCAGAGCTAGCTGCCAAAAGGGCTGCAAAGTACCAAGAGCGCGCCGCGTCCGCTCCGTTAAACCCTCCGTGGAACTTGCCGAAAAAGTGAAAGTCAACGCTTCTTATGCCTATGTAGCTCATCTGGGCAAGATTATTTTTTCAAAATATGGTGCCTTTGACATGGTACGAACCTACCTTTCCCAAGCTTACCCCACACTTCACCGTCCACCATCATAAGCTCTCCTTTAGACACAGTCATCACAGGTATTCCTTTCATGCGCCATCCTTCGAAAGGTGTCCAATCGGCTTTATGGTGAAGGCGGTCTGCTGATATTTTAAATTCCTTTTTCCTGTCGATGACCACGATGTCCGCGTCGGACCGCGGTTGGATGACGCCCTTCCTAGGGTAAAAGCCAAATATCCTCGCCGGCTTGGTGCAGCAAGCATCAACGAATCTTTCTAAGGAGATTCTCCCTTTGTTTACACCTTCGCTCATCATGAGCATAAGCCTTGTTTCAACACCAGGCACCCCGCCTTCAACCTCCCATATGTTTTCCCATCCCTTGTCCTTCTCCCTCTTTAGAGGAGCGTAGTGGTCCGTTGTGATGATGTCTAGGGAGCCGTCTGCCACTGCCCTCCACAGCGAGTCCCTATCTTCTCTGGACTTCAAGCAAGGGTTCGTCTGAAGATACGGCCCGAACTTCCTGAGGTCTTCTTGAGTGAAAAATAGAAAGTGTGGGCAGGTCTCACCGGTTAAAGGGAAACCCTCCTGCTTACATCTTCTAAGGAAATCTGCAACGTTGCCCGAGCCGACGTGAAAAATATGCAGAGGCACCCCGGCTTCCTCGGCAAACAGGATCGCTCTCATGGCAGCTTCATCCTCACATATTCTAGGCCGTGACTCTGCATGAGCAGTAGCATCGATTCTCCCAGCTTTTTTAAGCTCCTCTTGAAGGTGTCTTCTTATCTCTTCGCTCTCCGCATGAACTGAAACTATCCCCTTCGCCTTTCCCACTTTTCTAAACGACTCCAATAGGATTCCGTCGTTCATGACTTGTTCAAGCCCGTTGCAGTTAGCTAGGACATGTTTGAAGGATGCAACACCTTTCTCGGCCAAGCTGTGAATACAGTCCATGGATTTTTCATCCAATATGTAAACGTGCAGAGAAAAATCTATTAAGGACTCCCTCTCACCTACCATTTTCACCCTTTCAAAACTTTTTTCCACATCTTCCCCCCAGCCTGCAAAATCAATAACCATCGTGGTCCCACCTGCTAAGGCGGCCTTTGTGCCGCTTTCAAAATCTTCTCGGTAGCGAAATTTTTCCCCATTATAAATATGGACGTGGGCGTCGATGCCCCCGGGTATAATTAGGTTTCCTTTCACGTCAATAACCCTGTCTGCTCCAGGGAGATGTGCATCCTTTGCCACTGCTACGATTTTTCCGTCATCCACAACCAAACCCGCGTCCAGTAGTCCGTAGGATGTGAAAATTTTCCCGTTTTTCAAGACTA
This sequence comes from Candidatus Hecatella orcuttiae, assembly GCA_002011035.2. Taxonomy (GTDB): domain Archaea; phylum Thermoproteota; class Bathyarchaeia; order Hecatellales; family Hecatellaceae; genus Hecatella; species Hecatella orcuttiae. The sequence goes on from MTLY02000001.1 coordinate 22,750, forward strand.
GATCGACTTTACTCACTTTCATGTGAACACCGGACTCGTTAACTTTAGATAAGATGTAAAGAAATAAACATTACCGAGATAGAGGGGTAAATGGTGAAATTCAAGCATAGGAAGCCGATGGACCCTCTAGAAAAACTGTTAACACCTACGATCTACGGCAACACGCCAACCTTCTTGGCTGTCCCTCGCGCGAGGGACAAGCGAGACCTTAAAGGAGCTGACGTGGCAATTATAGGCGGCGGCTATCAGAGTTTCGGGGAAAACCCTTGGAGGACAGATTTAGGTTTAACTTTTTACAGCCAAGGAGAAAGAACTTTTGAAATCCTCGACCCCATGCTGCTGAGAAAAGCTTCGGTGAAATACAGCGGATTTCTGCCAGAACTGAACATCGACGTGTTTGAGCATATAAGGCTTGTCGACTACGGAGATGTAACCGGCATCTCTCCGATAATAACCCGGGAAGACTGGGTTAGAGCTGTTCAGCGAACTGTTGAAAAAATAAGCGAAGTGTTGGAGGCGGGCTGCATACCTATCACCATTGAGAGCAGCATGTACGCTGTTGCGAAGGCCATGGCTGAACGGTCTAAGGGAAGCATAGGCATCATAACTTTGGATGCGCATGGAGATAACGCCTGTCCACCCCCGTACGTTGGCTGGGTTGATCCCGTTTCCACATTGGAAAAGGTAGACATGGAAAAATTCGTTCTGATCGGCATGCGGGGACCGCGAAACTTCAAAGAACAATTGGACTGGTATCAGAAACGAGGAAGCCATGTCTACACCTACAAGGACATCAAAGAAAGGGGCATTAACGCCGTCATCCAGGAGGCTGTCAAGATAGCCTACAAAGGAACTGAGAACGTCTTGCTGAACATAGATTTCGACGTATTAGACCTGAGTGTTGCCCCGGGATTAGATGAACCCTTGGGAATTATGATGGAGGACCTCTTAACTGTCACTCTCCGAATCGGTGAAAAAGGCTTCGCAGCCTTCAATATAGAGTGGATACCGAAGCCCACAGCGGCCTTATACCACATAGTAACTTGGACTACCTTATACTTGCTAGCCGGTTTAGCTATGGGCAGAAGAAAACTAAGATGAAAGGTCGCTACGGGTGCATTTAAATAAAACAGCATGCGTGAAGATGTAGATGGTTCTAGGTGAAATTGGTGGTCAAAAAAATTCTCTACGCAGACCCTTTGGAATGCTGCGGATGTAGAAACTGCGAAATAGCCTGCTCCGTGGCAAAGGAAGGCATTATGAACCCACATAAATCTAGAATAAGGGTTGTCCGAGAAGGGCCTGTAATCGACATGCCGATAGCCTGCCGCCAGTGCGCAGACCCTCCCTGTGCCAAACCCTGTCCCACCAATGCCTTGGTGAAAGAGAACGACTTAGTTGTACTTTATGAAGAAAACTGCATAGGTTGTGGTTTATGCGTGGAAGAATGCCCTTTCGGAGCCATTTTCATCCACCCAGATAAAGGAACAGCCATCAAATGCGACCAATGTGGCGAATGCCTCGATTTCTGCCCCACCGGAGCGTTAAAGCTCGTATCCACCGAAGCGGTGGCGCATGAAAAACGCATAGACCTTGCGCAAACTCGAGTTAAGGTGATTGAGGAATGGCTTTTAAATTCAAAGGATATGGCGGAAAAATAATCCGAGTGGATCTGGGCCGGGAAAAAACCGTTTCCCAACCGCTATCCAGCGACATGGCAAAGAAGTTTCTAGGCGGAAACGGCTTCGTCACAAAAATCTTATGGGATGAAGTTAAACCCGGATTAGACCCATTTGACCCAGAAAACCGGCTCATCTTCGCCATCGGCCCTCTTTCTGGTACAGGATGGCCTCAAGCCGGTAGGTTTGAAGTGGGAGCGAAGTCTCCTCTCACAGGCATTTATGGTGATGCCAGTTGCTGCGGCCATTGGGCGTCAGAGTTGAAGTTCGCAGGCTACGATGCCATAGTCTTCCAAGGGAGAGCCAGTAAACCTGTTTACCTTTGGGTGGATGATGACAAAGTTGAACTCAAAGACGCAAAAGATGTTTGGGGAAAAACAACCTCTGAAACCGAGAAAATACTGAGAGAGCAGCATGGCAAGGATGTTCAAGTTGCCAGCTGCGGCCCTGCTGGAGAAAATCTGGTGAGATTCGCCGGAATACTGCACCAGCGAAGGGCCGCTGCGCGAAGCGGGATAGGCGCCGTGATGGGATCTAAAAAACTGAAGGCCGTAGCCGTTCACGGTTCAAAAGATGTGGCGCTGGCTGATCCTGAGGGATTCTACAAGTTTTCAAGGGAAATCATTGAGCTGTATAAACGGGATAAATTCATCGAGTCTAGGGCTAAATATGGAACTCCGATTTTGGTAGAGCTGATGAACGAAATCGCCCGATGGCCTGTGAAAAATTTTCAAACAGGATATACTCCCCATGCTAAGGAAATAGGCGGCGAACGGATTAGGGAAGAGTATAGGATTAAGGACAGAGCCTCCTTCGGATGCTGGGCTAGATGTGAAAAACCTTTGATGGTAAAGCAGGGACCCTACAGGAGGATCTATGCAAAACAGCCTGAGTATGAAAGTTTATCAGCGTTAGGAGCTAGAAACTGGATTCACAATCTTGACGTCATCATCTACGCCAACGAGCTCTGCGACGAATACGGCATGGACACCATATCTACTGGAGGAACAATTTCCTGGGCTATAGAGTGTTATGAGAAAGGAATCATCACCAAAGAAGACACAGGCGGCTTAATTCTATCTTGGGGCAACACTGAAACCCTCATCGAGCTTATCAACAAAATCGCAAAAAGGGAAGGATTTGGAAACCTCTTGGCTGAAGGAAGCTTAAGAGCCTCTAAAAAAATCGGAAAAGGCTCCGAGAAGTATGTGATGCACGTTAAAGGGATGGAGATTGCTGCTCAAGACGGCAGAGCACAAAAGTCTATGGGATTAGCTCACGCCACCTCCAGTAGAGGCGCAGACCACCTGAAGGCTTTCCCCCTCCTCGACGAGGTTGTAATGAATGAATATATCGTAGCCCGCTATGGCCGAGAGTATCTTCCCGAAATGGCCAATAGGCTTGATATCAAACATAAACCCTTTGAGGTTAAAGACGGGGAGGAACTATGCGCCCTATGCGACAGTCTACTGCTGTGTAAAAGCGCAGGAACCAGTCTACCTCTCTTCACAGGGGCAGTTTATTATCCGGAAATGGCCAAAGCCGTTAAACTGGCGACAGGCATGAACATTGATGCATCAGGGATGCGGACGATAGGAGAAAGAATCGTCAACCTACAAAGGGCCTTCAACATCAGAGAGGGAATCTCGCGGAAAGACGATACACTGCCTTCAAGGTTCACCGAGGAACCAGCTCCCGAAGGGCCGCCGAAGGGGCATGTCGTCGAGTTGGAGCAACTGCTAGACGAATATTATAAGCTCCGGGGTTGGGATAAAGAAACAGGGCTCATCCCCCGAAAGAAACTAGAAGCATTAGACCTAAAAGATGTAGCCGACAGCTTAGAGGCCATGGGAAAACTTCCAAGATAAAGTCTTTTATTTTTTCCATTCTCAGCTTAATATGGGGAACTCTGTATCTATGAAAGTCAACGTAGTCTATCTTACAACATTCAGAGAAATCGTCGGTAGGCGAAGCGAAACTGTGGAATTGCCGGATGGTTCAACGCTCATGGATTTACTTGAAACTTTAGCTGAAAGAAGCCAAAAATTCCGGAAGGAACTGTTCAACCCAGAGGGGGGAGAGATTAGAAGCTACAACAAGGTGGCGTTAAACGGCATCTACGCAGAGTATCTGAACGAAAAATTCGCTACAAAGCTTAGAGAAGGAGACAAAATACTCATCGCTCAGGGAGTTTCCGGAGGTTAAAACGAACAATCCCACACCTTTAACGGGGAATAGGCTCGTTTTCCCGCCTAGACTCTCCAAAAAACTGGAGAGTTTAACATATCCAAACTCCCTTCGATTAATTTTAAGTTTGGCTGGACTTGGAGAAAAAGTACGCTGAGCAAATGGGAAACCATATTAATGTGAGCCGGTCATTACTTTGGAATGAAAAATGAGGCCTTCTAAGGAAGAATATTATCTGGCCATAGCTTCCCAGGTGGCTACGAGAAGCACATGCCTCCGGAGACACTACGGAGCCATCATCGTGAGAGACGACCAGATAGTCAGCACAGGCTACAATGGGGCGCCCCGTGGGCTACCTAACTGCATCGACCTAGGCTACTGCATTCGAAAGGTGCGTAACATCCCCCCAGGGGAGAGATATGAGTTCTGTCGAGGTGTCCACGCTGAACAAAACGCCATCATCAACGCCGCCCGGGCGGGAGTCAGCGTCCTCAAGGGAACCATCTACATTGCAGGGCGAGATGCGGACACTGGAAGAGCGCTGACGGAAAACTATCTGGTACCATGCCGTCTCTGCGCGAGGATGATCATCAACGCTGGCCTCCAAGCAGCGATAACACCCTACAGGGTCTTTTCGGTAGACCACTTGGCGGAGATAGGCGAATTGGAGAAGGTTGATTAAAACATCCGCAGCCTAGAAGGTGTCAGGTTTGGATCCCTTTGGAAGAAAAATTTCCATCATCGGTGGAACGGGTAGAATGGGCAGGTGGTTTGCCAAATTTTTCAAAGACAAAGGCTTCCAAGTTTTGATAGCCGGTCGAAGCCTTTCAAAAGCAAGGCGGGTGGCTGCTCAACTGGGTGTGGAGTTCGCCGAAAAGGGGAAACCTGCCGTGGAAGACGCCGATATGGTGATGGTGGCCACAACGCTGAATTCCACAGCGGCTGTTCTCTTGGAGAACGCTCCTTTGATGAAGAGGGGAGCCGTCCTCATGGATGTTGCTTCCCTGAAAAGCGATGTCATCCCAGCTTTGCAGAAAGCCGAAGCCTACGGAGTTCACTGCCTAAGCCTCCACCCCATGTTCGGTCCAGCCGCTCAAACCATGGCTGGAAAAAACATGCTAGTCATTCCGGTGAGTAGTTTGAAAGGAGAATTGAGGAGGCTTCTGAGGATTTTCAGCGAAGCAGGAGCTCGCGTAGTAATTCTCCCCAACGCTCAAGTCCATGACAGGATGATGGCCCTCACTCTCGCTCTACCCCATTTTGTCAACATAGTATTCGGGCGGACACTCTCCGCGGCGGGTGAAAAAATAGGAGAGCTTCAAAAATTCGCGGGAACAACTTTTTCCATGCAGACTCTTCTGGCTGGAAGCGTCCTTCAAGAAGACCCTCAAACCTATGGGTCCATTCAAATCGACAATAAAGCTTTTCTTAAAATCCTATCATTACACATTGAAAAGGTCAACGAATTGAAGCGGATCATTCAGGGAAAAGACAAAGCTAGTTTCATAAAATTTTTTGATGCAGCAAGGGATTACTTGGCTGAAAGCGCTGAGTTCAAGGCCTCGCCTAAAAAAGTTTACAGTGCTCTTGAATTTTTGAAGTCATCAGGGTAAAAATTTTACGACGCCCGCCTGTAGGAGCCTAAGACCTTAAGAAATTCACATAGGCTTCGCAGGTCTCCTATGGCTTCTGCGCACTTTTCATCTTTTCTATGCCCTTCAAATTCCATGAAGAAAACATACTCCCAAGGTTTTTCCTTAGAAGGTCTGGACTCGATCTTTGTCAGGTTAATGCTTCGGGAGGCAAAAGGCTCCAACGCTTTATGAAGGGCGCCGGGGACGTCTTTGGTGGAAAAGATGAGAGAGGTCTTATCCTTTCCTGTAGGCTTAGAATCACTTTGGGAGAGGACAATAAAACGGGTTAAATTTTGAGGCCAATCGCAGAGGTTTTTTTCCAGAATTTTCATACCGTAGATCTTCGCAGCCAACTCTGTTCCTATCGCTGCGGCATTTTTCATTCTTTTGAGTTTTCTGACAGCTGAAGCCGTGCTTTCCACCTCTTTTCTCTTTGCTTTGGGGAAATTCTCGTCCAGATAGGTTCTGCACTGGGACAGAGCTTGAGGGTGAGATAGAATGACTTTGATTTTCGACTTATCCGTTCCCCTATTCACTATGAGGCTGTGTTTTATCTCCTCCAGGATTTCGCCACATATTTTCAAATTAGACTTGTAAAGGAGGTCCAGAGTTAAGTTAACGGAACCTTCAACAGAATTTTCTACCGGCACAACCCCGTAGGTAGCCTTACCCTCAGCTACGGCTTCAAAAACTTCTTGAAGAGACTCCAATTCAAGGAACTTCGCTTTCCTTTTGGAGAAGAATTTTATCGCCGCCTGCTGGGTGAAAGTACCTTTAGGTCCTAGGAAGGCTACAGTAGGATGTTTTTCCTTTGTTTTCAAAGTCGACAACGTCCCCATGGATCCGGGTTTACTTTTATTTTTCATCTTCGCTGACTTCCGATTCTTTAGTGGCAGACTTTAGTTTGGCCAGAAGCTGGCTGGAAACCTTTGTAGGAAGCCCCCAGATTTCGATGAAGCCTTCAGAAGCAGACTGGTCGAAGGTTGACTTCACGTCGTAAGTGGCTAACCTGAGGTCGTAGAGGGAGAAGGGAGAGCTTCTGGCCACCGTCTTCACGCTTCCTTTGAAAAGTTTAAGCTTAACTGATCCACTTACTCGCTGCTGGCTGGTTTTGATGAAGGCGTCTAAGTCCTTTTTGAGAGGGTCTTCCCAAAGGCCGCTGTAAACCAGCCAACTCCATTGCGAGTCTACATACTGCTTGAACATCAACTCATGGCGGGTTAAAACCAGCTTTTCCAAGTCTCTATGAGCTTCCAGCAAACATGCTGCAGCAGGGCACTCGTAGACTTCTCTTGACTTCAACCCCACGACTCTGTCTTCCACGTGGTCTATTCTTCCTATCCCGTGAGCCCCCGCGATTCGATTCAGGTTTTCGATCAGGGTCACCCCGTCAAGTTCTTCGCCGTTTAATGCGATTGGGACTCCTTCTTCAAATTTCACTGTCAAGTAAGCGGGTTTATCAGGAGCTTTCTCCGGGGATGTTGTCCAGCTAAAGGCATCTTCAGGGGGTTCAGTGTCTAAATGTTCCAGCGGACCTGACTCTATGGAGCGCCCCCACAGATTTTGGTCTATGCTGTATGAGGCTTCTTTCAAGATTACAGGTATTCCATGCTTCTGCGCGTACTCGATTTCCTTATCCCGCGTTAACCCCCATTTTCGAACCGGAGCCAACACAGTGAGTTCAGGGGCTAGGGCGCGGATGCTGACCTCAAACCTAACCTGATCGTTTCCCTTTCCAGTGCAGCCGTGAGCTACTGCTGAGGCTTTTTCCTTTCTAGCTACTTCCACCAGTTTAGCAGCTATCAAAGGTCTTGCTAGCGCGGTGCTGAGAGGGTATTTCTCTTGGTAAAGCGCATTGGCTTGGATGGCTGGGAAGACATAGTCTTCCACAAACTCCTTTGTGGCGTCTATGTTGTAATGCCTCGAGACTCCTAGCTTCAGGGCTTTATCCTCAACGGCTTTAAGGTCTTCCTGCTGGCCTACATTTACAGTTACGGTCACTATCTCTGCGTTGTATTTCTCCGCAAGCCACTTTATCATGACTGTGGTGTCAAGGCCGCCGGAGTAGGCTAGGACTATTTTCTCCAAGGACATCCTCACCAAAAAAATCATGTTAAAAGGCTTAAAGCTTTTTAGCTTCAGAGGACATAGGTACCCTTCTTCTTAAGATACTCAACCAGTCCGCCGCTTTGAAGAATATCCAAAAGAACGGAGGGTAGAGGTCTGAAGTTGTAGGATCTCTCAGCCTCCCTGTTCTTTATCACGCCAGCCTCCAAGTCTATCTCTAGGATATCTCCCTCCCTAGTTTCTTTGGATGCCTCCTTTGACTCAAGTACAGGTAAACCCACATTGATGGCGTTTCTAAAAAATATTCTGGCGAAAGACTCCGCCACCACAGCGCCTATGCCCAGTTCCTTCAACACCCGTGGAGCATGCTCCCGGGAGGAGCCGCATCCGAAATTTTTCCCAGCTACAATGACATCCCCCGGCTTGGCTTTTTTTGAGAAGTTCGGGTCTAAGCCTTCCATAGCATGTTCCGCCAGCTCTTTCATGTTGAGGGTTTTAAATTTGTATTTACCTGGGATGATGACATCAGTGTTTACGTCGTCGCCGAACTTCCAAACTCGACCTTTAATGGGCTTGAAAACCATAGGTCAACCTCTCCAACCTTGAGGGTCAGTTATTTTCCCCGTTAAAGCGGACACAGCGGCTGTCTTAGGCGAGACGAGGTAAATGTCTGCCTCCGCGCACCCCATCCTCCCTACAAAATTTCTGTTGGAAGTGCTTAGGACGACTTCCCCGGGAGCAGGGATCCCTTGATGAGCTCCTACACAAGGCCCGCATCCGGGATTACACAGCGTGCATCCTGCCTCGAGAAAAGTTTTGATGAATCCTGCCTCCAAAGCTTCTAGGTACACGTTGACGGAAGCAGGGACGACGATCATCCTAACATGAGGGCTGATTCTTTTCCCAGCTAAGATTTCAGCGGCCTCCTTCAAGTCTTCTACGCGACCATCGGTGCATGAACCTAGGAAAACTTGGTGAATGTCAAGGCCTTCCACTTCTTTGACAGGCTTCACATTATCCACTGTGGGCGGGCATGCTATTTGAGGTTCAATCTTTGATACGTCGTATTCACGTGTCTCCACGAACTCTGCGTCAGGGTCGTTCTTCAAAGCTTTAGAGAAGTTCCTTCTCTTCTCGAGGATATATTTCTCAGTCGTTTCATCAGGTTCTACCAAACCGTTTTTAGCTCCCATTTCCACAACCATATTGCAAAGAGTAAGCCGCCCGTCCACGCTCATATGCTTCACAGCCTCTCCAGAAAATTCCACAGCCTTGTAGGTAGCTCCGTCTGCTCCTATCTGACCGATGAGGTAGAGGATAACGTCTTTAGGAGTAACATGAGGAGGCATTTCGCCATCTAGGTTTATCTTTAAGGTTTCAGGAACTTTAAACCAGAGTTTTCCCGTCTTGAAAACTGCCGCTACCTCTGTGGAGCCTATGCCCGTGGAAAAGGCTCCCAAGGCTCCGTAGGTGCATGTGTGAGAGTCTGCGCCTACTACAACCATGCCAGGTTCCACGTGTTTCTCCACCATCAGCTGATGGCATACTCCCACACCCACATCGTAGAAGTTTTCAATTTTCTGCTCCGCGGAAAACTGCCTCATCAGCTTGTGAAGACTGGAGGTCCCTTCTGTGGCGCTGGGAGCTACGTGATCTATGACGAGGATGACTTTTTTCGCGTTCCATAGGAGTTCGCCGCCCATTTCCCTGAACATTTTAATGGCTAAGGGAGCGGTCCCGTCATGAGCCATGGCCAAGTCTACCTCAGCCACCACCAGCTCGCCTTGCTCTACGTTCTTCCCCGATGCCCTCGAAAGAATCTTCTCCGTTATGGTCTTTCCCATAAGTGTCTTGAACTCCTCTTATGGTGTTGGAATTAAAGGAAAAATGCTGAGAAAAGATATATACCTTACTAGAAAGCCCTTTTAGATAGGCTTTAAAGCCCACGGACAAATTAAACAAGCTGGGAAAATCTCCAATTTGACCCTCGCAAAATTGAACAAAGAATTTTTACTGGAGATTTTGAAGTACACAAAGGAAAGCGATGTCCTACTTGAGGACGTGTTATTATCCAACACTTTTCTACCTTCCCACACAGCCAGAGACCAGTTGAACCAACTCGCTGTTCAGAGGCTTATTTCCAGAGAGGGAAACCGCCTAAAAATTTCGCCAATCCAGAAAGTAGATCTGGCGGTTCAAGCCTTAAGGCTGGGTTTAACCCTCGGCTCTGTCTGCCGATATCTGACTTGGCAAGAGTTTGAAAAGGTAACAGCCTACGCTTTGGAGAAAAACAACTACCATGTTTTAGCCCACTTGAGGGTGAAAATGAACGGAGAATGGAGTGAAATAGATCTTCTCGCCGTTCAAAATTGGCTTGCGTTAATGATAGACTGTAAACATTGGAAAACCCACCTAAACAGGTCGAAGGTTCAGAGAATAGTGGACATGCAACTGAAGAGACTGGAGGCTCTGTCATCTCCTAAGAACTTGAAGAAAATCGAGGTTGAATTAAAAATGAAGCTTCCACCTTGTTTGAAGGCAGTTCCGGTGGTTGTAACTCTGCTGGAGGTTAACTACCTTGTCTACAGAGGAGTTCCCATTGTTCCTATATCCAAGTTCGGCGGCTTCCTCAATGAGGTGCTGGGCTGCTGGGAGCTTTTTTCATTCAAATCCCTGACCTGAAGCACCCTCGCTTATGCGGCTTCGTAAGTTTAATATGGAAAAGGATGTTTACTGGTTCAGATGGCCGTGGGTTGAAGCTTGGCTGACCTAAGTTTCATCATCTCTTCAGCCATCATCATGGTGCCGGCCTATCTAGCCAACGGCATGCCTGTCCTTTTTGGGGGTGGGAGGCCCATCGACGGAGGAAAGAATTTCTTCGACGGTCGGAGGCTTCTAGGAGACGGTAAAACGGTGAGAGGAGCTGTTGCAGGGGTGATGTTTGGGGTGGTAGGCTGCCTTTTGACAGCGAGTTTCCTGAATTTGGTAACCACTCAGTCTTTCCCTCTGCCTCTTTACGCTCTTTTAGGGTTGGTCGTAGGCTCAGGTACAGTTTCAGGAGACCTTATAGGGGCTTTTATCAAAAGGAGAGCCAATCTTCCCCGAGGAGCCCCAGCGCCCGTGCTAGACCAGCTGGGATTCATTTTAGTGGCTCTGCTTTTCATCTACCTCTTTAACCTAGCTGTTCCCTTACTAACTCTGACCGTAGAGGTCTTTTTCGCCGTTTTGGTGGTAACGCCCTTTATTCACATAACTGCTAACGTGATCCTTTTTCTTTTAGGGAAAAAAAAAGAACCTTGGTAGTTTTCTGGTTTTTTAGAAAACTTTATTTGAAAGCCATCAACCTAGAAACTTTTGGGGCTTTGAAAGAGAAATTCTTTAAATTTTTAAGGTTTGGGTCTAAATTTTTTAAACTGAAATGTATAATAATGAAGCTTCCTGAAAATATTCCTAATTTCGGCTTTATATTTTAAATTAATCGTGTCTAAAGGATTTATTCTGAGGAAAAACTTTAATAAGAAAAATTAAAAACATCTAAAAACGTAAAAACCTTGCATGTTAAGGAAAGGGAGGCAAATCATAGAAAGTTGGCGTATCCGATACATGGACTGTTTCTGCCTAAAAAATTCTTTCTGACCAGCGGATGCGCAACCAGTTCTACGTCTCCTCTAAACGCCTTTGACGCCGCCCTCATCAAGGCGGGAATAGGACAATGCAACCTTGTGAGCGTGTCTTCCATACTTCCCCCAGACGCGGAGAAAATGGAGAGCTTTGAAATCACACCTGGCACCATCACGTTTTGCGTTTTAGCTCGAATGGACGGAGATCCCGGGGAGACCATCGGCGCAGGTATAGGATGGGCCTGGGGCATCACAGCAGATGAAAGAAAATATGGAATCGTCGCTGAGGCTCACGGGTATAAAGATCGGGAAGCCATCGATAGGGAGTTAAAATGGAAACTTCAGGAGATGGCTAAACTCAGGCAGATGCGCTTAATTCATGTTGAAACAAAACCTGAATGTTTAGAGGTCCCTAAGGGGAAATATGGCAGTGCAACCGTCGCCCTTGTCTACGTACCATGGGAGTTGGAAGAAACTCAGCGAACCATTGCTAGGGAATCCTATATGGTCCCTGAGGAATTGTTAAAGATGGAAGCAGTTACAGCGAAGGTAAACAATAATTCGGGGTCTCTTAAACTTCAAAACAATTCCCGCCTTAAGACATAAGAAAAACTTTAATCACTGAAGACTATATTTCCTAAACTGCCGTGGTTCAATTTAAAGAACTCTGCGAATTATGTGAGCGTTTAAGTCAAGTCTCCAGTAGAATTTCCAAGATAAACCTAGTAGTAGAATTTCTCAAAAGGGCAGACTTGGAGGAGATTTCTGCAGCCATTTCCCTTATCATGGGGAACCTCCCCAAAGCTTACGGGCAGCCTTTGAACCTCAGCCATTTGACTCTTTACCGCACTGTATTGAGGATGACCAAGGTGGAGGAGGAGAAATTTTTCGGCGAATTTAGCCAAACAGGGGATGTAGGAGAAACTGTTAAGAGAATTCTCGAAAAATATCCATCTAAAACGCAAAAACTCCTCAAAGATGAGCCCATAACTTGCCGAGAAGTTGCTGAAGCCCTTCAGCAGATAGCGGAATTTACAGGAGCGGGCGCTCGGGTTAAGAAAGAAAGGCTGCTGGAAAGCCTCTTAGGCAGGGTAAGCCCGTTGGAAGCGAAATATTTGGTGAAGAATCTGCTGGGGGAAATGAGGCATGGATTCGGCGAAGGCCTCATGGAGGAAGCTTTAGCCAGAGCCTTCAATATCGGAGTTGAAAAGATCCGCATAGCCCACATGTCTATAGGGGACTTGGGGCGGCTGGGGAGACTGTTGAAATCCAAAGGACAGGCTGGTTTAGAGGCGGCGGTCATAGTTCCCTTTCATCCTGTAAAGCCTATGTTGGCCGAACATGCTGAAAGCTTAGAAGAAGTGCTTAGGCAGCACGGGGGAAAAACATGTTTAGAAGACAAGTTAGATGGGGTTAGAGTGCAGATTCATAAGGTAAACTCTGAAGTTCGCATTTACAGTCGAAGATTGACGGAGGTTACAGATTCTTTCCCAGAGGTCTCCAAGACGATAAAGGAGAAGGTGCAGGCAAAAGAAGCCATAATAGACGGGGAAATAGTAGCCGTGGATCATAGAGGCCGCTTTCAACCATTTCAAGAAATTATGAAAAGATACGGGCGAATTAAAGAGACCTATGACTTCGCTAAGCATGTCCCTGTCGCCCTCTTCTTATTCGATATTCTCCACCTAAACGGGATGCCTCTTATCGATAAACCCCTGATGGAAAGAAAAGCCATATTGGAGAAGATTGTTCCTTCGCGGATGCTTGTCCGCAGCCTAACCGCTGTAAGCCTCGACGAAGCTAGGAGATTTTTTGAAGAAGCCATAGGTAGAAGATGCGAAGGCGTTGTAGCCAAGCGTCCAGATTCTACTTATACCCCGGGCATCCGCGGGAAAAAATGGCTGAAAATAAAGCGGCCTCCCTACACTTTAGATCTTGTAATTGTGGCGGCGGAGTACGGCTATGGATATAGGCATAAGTGGCTTAGTGATTATTACCTGGCAGCAAGCGTTCAAGATGGTGAAAAGAAAGACTCACCCACAACCTTTCCAGAATACGTGGAAGCCTTCCATGGCGGCAAGTTTGAAATAGTTGGGAAAACTTTCAAGGGTTTGACTAACGAAGAAATCAAAACTCTCACCCAAAGGCTTCAAAACATAGCCCTCAAAACTGAAGGAAGGGCGGTCATAGTTAAGCCTGAAATAGTGGCGGAGATAGCCTTTTCGGAGATTCAGCGGAGTCCCCAGTACAGCAGCGGCTACGCCCTCAGATTCGCCAGAATCATCCGTATCAGAGACGATAAAACCGTAAGCGAGATCAGCAACCTGAAAGATGTTGAGCGAGTTTTCCTCACTCAGCATAGGGTCCAAGATTTTGGACGGGTATAGTGCTCTCCAAAAAATCGAAAACTGTGAAGTAGGAAGTTTTCCATAAATTTTCCGGATCTTTTCTTGTTGGAGGTTAGGGGGTAAAATGGAAAAGTTTTTGGAAATGAAAGGGCTCTTAAAATTTTTCCGTATATATGCAGAGTGCAATACGGAAAAATCCTTATATAACAAATGAAATCACCCATAATTATTCCGGTGGAAAACATGCAAGACCTCCTAGCCTACGAGTCTGTTCGATCTTGGATGAGCAATTTCCCAGACAGACCTAACACCAAAAAAGTCTATCTATTTAGGCTGTCTAAGTTCTGTCAGTGGATAGGGAAAGACCCTGACACCTTAATTCGAGAGGCTGAAAAAAATCTTTCCGCTGCACATAATCAGCTGAAAGAATTCTACAATAAGCTGCTGGGAGAAGGTAAAAGTCTAAAGACAGCGAGCACATCTTATCAATGCTTAAGGTCTTTCTATCGCTGGAATGACGTGATCCTGCCTCGGGCACCGCGAAGTTTCAAAGGCCGGGTAGAATTCGCCTCCCGACGAGTTCTAAGCCAGCAGGAAATCAGCATTATGGTAGGTGCATGCTCCACCATAAGAGACAAAGCTCTGATAACCTTCCTAGCTCAATCTGGCCAGCGAAGCGGGGTTTTAACGGCTTTAAAATATAAACATGTAAGAAGAGGACTTGAAAATAATGAGAACCCGCTGCTGGTGGAAGTTCCAGCTGTGCTTAGAAATGACAAAGGAATTAACATCAACAAGCTGGGTGAAGCCTACAGGTTTGCGGTAGGGAGAGACTCGATCATGTTTTTGAAGATGATGATAGAAGAACGTCGAAGGGACGGTGAACCTATCGACGGGGAAAGCTGGCTTTTTAGGAGCTACTCTAAAGGCGGTGAAAACGGAAAGTCGACGCCTACAAAAATTTCTAAAAGTGAAAGGGGTCCCCCTTTAACATCTGTTTCCATCAGAGAAATAGTTCACGAGGTCGCCCTAAGAGCTGGAATTCAAGGGAAGGCCTCGGATAAACGCTACGAGATATATCCTCATGTCTTCAGGAGATACTGGAACATGAGAATGCAGGAAGCAGGCCTCAGCGAAGATTTAAGGGAGTATATGATCGGGCATAGAGTCCCCTACGAGGGCGCCTACAGTAGATGGTATCCCGACGCCATAAGGCGGGAATGGAAAGCTAAAAATGTCGAAAAATATCTCAGCCTTCTCTTATAAACGCCTCTCCAGTTATTAGGGCGAAGAGGAGATGTCCCTAAATTTATTATACTTTAGTAGGGTTTTTTTGGATGCTCGCTGAATTATCAGTTTCCTATTTTTAATTTTAACACTAACCCATACTAGGTCTTCTTTGAAGGGGAAACTTGAGTCGTCAACCAACTTTGTTGGCAGATAGATTCTCGGCGAAGAATAGCTTCGTCCATTTTTCAGCAGTTTTTTTGCTACGGTAAATTTTGCCAGACACTCTTTCAAGGCTTATCACGTTTTACTTCGTAAATACTGTTTCAATATCATTAGAAAAGTTTATAAAATTTTCCTTCGCAAAAATCTCAGAAAATCTAGCTTACTTAAAACTCCTTTCTGCTGAAAGTTTTCAGGTGGAACGGATTTTTTGAGCGGCCTTACTGAGTCAATGACGGAATTATGTATAAATCGTAATATTTCTTCTTCAAGCTGATTAAAATTTGGAATAAAAACGTAAATGTTGGAAGGAATATATACCATAAAAGGTAATCTGAGTGTATTAGAGTAAAGGCCCTCGGAGGTTTTTGTGTATATCTTCAAGCTGATTTCCTCCCGATCACGCGGTGACTGGTCTGGGTTATACTCTATTTCAAACGTCCATTCTTGGGGAAGCCTGCGTTGCAAATATTTCTTCAGAAGAGTGACTAGAGTTTCCCCGTATTTTAAGGCAAACTCCTTCCTTTCTCGTAGGGGTATGGGAAACTTGGGCACCTTTCGCCATCTCCACCTTGAACTAGGCTCACCAGTGGTAAAGTCTACGGAAGCACATAAGTTTATTTAAGCTTGAATAAGCGACTTGGAACTGCTAAGTTGCAACTTATATTAAATAGTGTTGAAAGTTGAAGGAACAGAACCTGAGTAACGTAGGTTTGTGCCCCTTTGCAGAAGTTTTCCGTAATCTTGTTTTTTGCGCGTCTCCGCCGTTTTCGATTTTTTGGACGGTTATTAAACCCTCCAAAATTTTGGAGGGTAGAAGCGTGATGCGTCCCAGCTTTGCAGATTGACCTCATGATTCCAGTTCTTTCAAAATAGCATCAACAACCCGAAGACCGGCTTCCCGAACTTTCGCCGTTATCCGCTTCGTGAAGACGGAGAAATCTTTTATTTCTATGGCGTAGACCACTATTTCTTTCGGCATTCTATTGGGAGCATAGTTTTCACCAAGTCTTAAAGCGGTGGCGAAATTCAAGTCATGGGAGGAAGAAAGGTGACGGGTGCTGTCAAACTCCGAGGGGGAAAGCCTAAATATTCGGCCTACCTCAGTCTTTCCAGTTGCTATGGCGTCTACAACTATCACTTTATCGTAGTCCAGCATTTCCTCTATGAGCCTTAATCCTCCCGCACTGGCCTCCTTGACATCGATGTCTGTGCGGCGGCGCAACCGTTTTTTTAAATCTCGAGCAACCTGTATGCCTATCCCATCGTCTCCTAAGATTTCATTGCCTACGCCCAGTATCAAAGTTTTCAACTTGATCTTCAACAGATCAGTAAGCGATGGGCAGATAAAGATTACGAAGTAAACTTCCAGCGCCTAAATATAAAATAGAGGAATAGTTAAACTTCAAAATAAAAAATTAGAAGCGCGTCAACCTCTTCTTGAGCTTTCCGCGACTATCGTAAATGTCAACTTCAAGAGGCATCTGACCGGGCAGCGTGTGGGTGGCGCAAGCGAAACAGGGATCGTAGGCTCGGAAAGCCATTTCCACCATGTTTAGTATTCCCGGCGACACTTCACCGTTCTTGATTAACCCCTCTGCCGCTTTTTTAATGGACATGCATATAGCGGCATGGTTATTGGTAGTACCCACTATAAGGTTAACTTTCTGCACGATCCCCCTTTCATCAGTCTGATAATGGTGGTAAAGAGTGCCACGGGGAGCTTCAACAACGCCTACTCCCTCGCTAGGGGTCTCAGTTATTGGTCTTCTAACGTTCGGATCTGTTATTTCAGAATCTTGGCTGAGTTCCAAGAGTCTTTCCGCAGCGTAAAGCAATTCCACCAAACGGGCCCAGTGAAAGGCTAGGGTAGCATGCACGGGCTTTCCGCCTAAGGTTTCGTATAGTTTTTCATACTGCTCCTGAGCAAGAGGCGTCGCCATTCCGTCCGCGGCGTTAAGCCGTGCGAGAGTGTTGGCGCGGTAGACTCCGCTGTTTTTACCGTCTACAAAACCCTTCCATCCCACTTTTTTTAGGTACGGGAATTTCAGGTAAGACCAAGGTTCCACTCGTTCTTCAAGATGATTTAAATAGTCGGAGGCTGGGAATTTCACGAACTCATTGCCGTCCGGGTCTACAACCCTGATTTTTCCGTCGTAAAAGTTCACTCGGTTTTTGTCGTCCACCAGACCCATGTAGTAGGTTTTGTGCGTGTAAGTGTCTCCGGTGATGAGGTCCACGTAGGTCTTGTTTTTGAGGACTATGTCTTCAAAAAGTTTCAAGGAGAACTGCGCAAATTTGACTTCCTCTTTTGCCATTTCCTCTATTCTAGCTCTTTCCGTTTCTTTCAAGGGCTTACTTATTCCGCCGGGAACACCGAAAGTTGGATGAACTTTCCTCCCGCCGATCATGGACACGATCTCCAAGGCGTCCATTCGCTGTTTTATCACGTACTTTCCGGCTTCCACACCTACTTTACGTATCACGCCGAAGATGTTTCGCTCCTCCGGAGGCGCCTCGGGGCCGACGACGAAGTCGGGGCCGCCTAGAATGTAAAAATGAGTGGTATGATCGTATACGTAGAAAGCACTGTAGAGGAGTTCCCTGAGTTTTTTAGCCGCGGAACTAGGCTCCACGTTGAAAACAGCATCTAATGTTTTGGTGGAGGCCATATGGTGGGCTTCAGGACAGACACCGCAAATGCGCGCGGTTATGTCCGGCATTTCCTCTACAAATCGGCCTTCGCAGAATTTTTCGAAACCCCTTAGCTCGGGGACTTGGAAGTAGGCATTGGCCACATTGCCTCTGTCGTCTAGAAAGATACTTATTTTCCCATGACCTTCAAGCCGGGTTATAGGGTCTATGGTTACTGTTTTCATTTTCTTACCCTCCCAAGAATGGATTTGGTTAGAGTAAACTTGTAGAACTTACCTAGGGGGTCTATTACTTTGCCTAGGGCTTCCTTTATCTCCTCTTCATCTGTGGAATCCAAGTTTGAGGCTAAGGCCGAAAGCATCTTGGCGCCTTGGTCTTCAATGTTAGGCGAAGGCCCATAGCATCCCCAACAAGGCATGTTAGCCTTGGGGCACAATGCCCCACAGCCCCCTCTCGTGGCAGGCCCCATGCAGATGACACCTTGCTCTAGAAGGCACTGCTCTTGGTCGGGGACGATTTCGTAAGGTCGGTAGATGGTCTTGAATTTGTTCCCCAATCTTTTCCTTTCACATTCATGGCAAAGCGCCCTGTCTGAGGCTCCCACAACTGAGCCTTTCGGCGGCAGTTTCCCGCTGACGATGGCTTGGATGGCATTCCAAACTTGCTCTCCAACAGGCGGGCATCCGGGAACATAATAGTCCACATCGACAACTTCGTCGAGGGTGGAAACATTTTCCCTCAACTCAGGTAACTCCAACTCCCCTTCAGGAATTGAGTATTTCGGCTGAGGCTCCACCTTTTCCGGATTGATTGTGCTTGGAGTTTCATGGTAGGCTCTGGTGAAGATGTCTTTGACGGTGGTGGCGTTTCCTAAGCCGGGGATACACCCATCTACGGCGCAGGAGCCGAAAGCTATCATCACCTTAGACTTAGCCCTCAGAAGCTTAGCTACATGCTCATCTTCGCGATTACGAATGGCCCCGTTGAAAAAGCAAACGTCTATGCTTTTGTCTTCCATTTTCTCCACATCGGAAAATTTGAAGTCCACAGCCGCAGGCCAGAAGACTATGTCAGCAACAGCCATGACATCCAATACTTTTTCCCCTATTTCGAGAACTGATATTTCGCAGCCTCCGCAGGAAGCAGCCCAGTAGAAGCCCAGTTTCAACTTTCCCATTTTTACCGTCCCTCCTTCTTGCCAGTGTTCCAGTTTAACGGCCCTAGTTGTCTGATTTTCTCTGTCATCTCATGAACTGTTTTGGCGAATTTTTCTCCCTCGGAGGCTGAGATCCATTCTAGCCTCACTCTCTCTTTCTCTATGCCGAACTGCTCCAGAAGCCTTGAAAGGAGAGTGTACCTTTTTAACATCATATAGTTCCCTTCCATGTAGTGGCAGTCTCCCGGGTGGCATCCTGCAATGAGAACTCCGTCAGCCCCTTGGGCTAGAGATTTAATTACGAATGTTGGGTCTATTCTGCCTGTGCAGTTAACTCGGATCGTGTACACGTTAGGTGGGTATTCCATCCTGCTTGTACCAGCCAAGTCGGCTCCCGCGTAGGCACACCACCGACACAGGAAACCGATTATTTTAGGTTCAAACTTCTCTCCCAATCAAAACACCCCTTTTTAAGTGGCCAAAATTCCCTCCACTTCCGCGTAAATCTGTTTATCTGTGAAACCTTGCTGTTTAATGGCGCTTGAAGGACATGCGGCAACGCAGACCCCGCAAGCTTTACAGAGGGTTTCTTGCACCACCGCCACTTCTTTTTCCTCGTCAAATTCTATTGCATTAAAGGGACAGGCTCGAATGCAAACCCGGCAGGCGGAGCAAAGGTTCTCATCAACTACCGCTATATCTGGCTCAACTTCCACTTTACCACGGTCGATAAGCGAGAGCGCCTCAGCTGCAGCTGCTCCTCCTTGAGCCACCGAGTCAGGTATGTCTTTAGGCCCTTGGCAGGCTCCTGCTATGTAGATGCCGTCGTTGGCCGTGGAGACTGGGGCTAACTTCGGATGTCTTTCTAGGAAGAAGCCGTCTCTGCTTCGGCTGAGAAGGAATGTTTTAGCGATCTTGTCGCTGTCTTTCCTCGGCTCCAAGGCTACGCTGAGAATGACCATGTCCACCGGAATCCGCCGCACTACTCCGAGGAGGGTGTCCTCGCATACTACGATGAGTTTTCCCTCTTCTTCTGGGGTTTCAGCGAAATCTGTAACCTCAGCGCCCTTACCTCTTATGAAAATCACTTCCTCGTTCATCACTCTCTTATAGAATTCTTCATACCCTTTGCCGAAGGCTCTGATGTCGATGTAGAGTTCGTAAACTTTAGCATCGGGTAGTTTCTCCCTAACTAGGTGAGCGAATTTCATGGACTGCATACAACATATCCGGGAACAATATTCGTGGTAGTTTTCATCCCGGCTTCCGACGCAGTGGAGGATGGCTATGCTTTTAGGTGCCTCTCCGTTTTTGAGGGTTATCTTACCGCCAGTAGGCCCTGAAGCATTGCACATCCTCTCAAATTCGAGTGAGGTTACAACATTATCATAGACTCTATAACCGTACTGCCGAGCGATAGAGGGATCGAAAACGTCGAATCCTGTGGCTACAATGACGGCTCCAACATCTATCTCCATCACTTCATCTTTCATCTCATGGTTAATTGCCTCCAGATCGCAGGCTTTAACGCATTCCAAGCATTCGGAACATATTCCGCAATCCATGCAGCGGTCAGCTTCACTTTTAGCTCGCTCGATGTCATAGCCTCGGACTACTTCGCTGAAATCTTTTATCCGCGCGCTAGGCTCTGCAACTTGAGGCTCAATCCGCTCCTGAACAGGGAAACGTTCTCTGAATTCCGCGATCTGCTCTTCGCTAGGTTCACGGGGAGCCTTCACTTCTTCCGGGGTGGGAGCTAAAGGCTCTCCTTTCAGGTATCTGTCAATGGACTGGGCGGCCTTTCTACCAGCAGCCATGGCATCGATGACGGTGGCAGGACCAGTTACCACGTCTCCTCCTGCGAATACACCTTCCAGATTGGTGGCTAGAGTGGCCTCGTCGACCTTCAGCGTCCCCGCGGGGGAAAGCTCTAAGCCTATCTCTTTGACGAATTCTAGGTCGGGTGTTTGGCCTATAGCAGCGATGAGGTTGTCTACTTCGATGGTGAATTCTGAACCTTCAATGGGAATAGGCCGCCGGCGCCCGCTGGCGTCAGGAGGGCCTAACTCCATCCGGATACATTCCACTTTTGATATTCGGCCTTTCTCCGCAATGATTCTTTTCGGAGCCACGAGGAACGTTAATTTAACGCCTTCCATTTCAGCAGCGTGAACTTCCTCCTTGCTGGCAGGCATCTCTTCGCGGGAACGCCTATAGAGAATAGTTGTAGAACTCCCCAGCCTAACTGCCACTCTAGCAGCGTCGATAGCAGTGTTTCCTCCGCCGACGACCACCACCCTGCGTCCCAGCTGAACTTTTTCACCCATGTTCACTCTGCGGAGAAAATCTAGGCCGGGGATAACGCCTTCCGAGTCTTCCCCAGGAATTCTGAGGCTCACACTCCGCTGAGCCCCTGCAGCCAAGAAGATGGCCTGGTATTTTTTCTTCAATTCCTTAAATCGAATCTGTTTTCCTACTTTAACGTTTGTCTTAATTTGCACTCCAAGCTTTTCAATGTAGCCAATGTCCTTGCTGAGGATGTCTCTGGGAAGACGGTAGGCGGGTATCCCCATCCGCAGCATTCCACCCGGTTCGCTAGCAGCTTCGAATATGGTGACATCATATCCCATGAGGGCTAGGTCATGAGCTGTGGTAAGACCTGCTGGACCTGAGCCTATGATGGCGACTTTCTTACCGTTTTTAGTTATGGACGGTATCTCTATTTCTTCAACATCAACCTGGTCAGCTGCAAATCTTTTGAGGGCGGCTATAGACAGAGGCTCGTCGACATATCTGCGGTTGCAGACGTTTTCACAGGGATGATAGCACACCCGGCCGCAGACGGCAGGGAGGGGATTAGTTTTCCTGATGAGCTGGTAAGCTTCTTTGAATTTACCTTCAGCGATGAGGGCTAGATACCCCTGAACATCTTGATGGATGGGACAAGCTAACTTACAGGGTGGAGTCTCCTTTTTGGAGATGAGGAAAGTATGAGGAACTGCCTGGGGAAACGGCATGTAAATGGCCTTGCGAAGGCCGAGGCCTAAGTCGAATTCGCTGGGTACTTCAACTGGGCAGACGTTGAGACATTCTCCACAAGCAGTGCATTTTTCAGGGTCTACGTATCTGGCTTTCTTTCTGATTTTGACCTTAAAGTTGCCTGCGAAACCTGAAAAGCCTTCAATCTCACTGTAAGCCAGTAGCTCAATGTTGGGGTTACTTCCAACCAAAGACATCTTGGGAGTGAGTATGCATGCAGCACAGTCTAGAGTTGGGAAAGTTTTATCAAACTGCGCCATGTGGCCGCCTATGGTGGGCTCTTTTTCTACTAGGTAGACTTTTTTACCGGAATCAGCAACTCTAAGAGCCGCCTCGATCCCGGCTATGCCTCCGCCCACAACCAATGTGTTCGGGTTCACACTGAAAGTTTTGATCTCCAAGGGCTCATGATGGGAAACTCTTCTCACGGCAGCTGCTACCAGTCTTTTAGCTTTCTCCGTTGCAGCTTTACTATCCTCCGTAACCCATGAATCCTGCTCCCTGATGTTTGCCATCTGGAACAGGTACGGGTTCAAGCCTGTTTCATTCAAAACGCGCCTGAAAGTCTGCTCGTGCATCAGCGGTGAACATGAGGAAACAACGATGCGGTTTAAACCGCATTCCCTGATGTCTTTTTTGATCAAGTCTTGGCCTGGATCAGAGCACATGTATTTGTATTCTCTTGCCACCACAACTCCTTTTAGTTTAGAAGCAAACTCTGTTACTTCTTGAACGTTCACTGTCCCTGCAATGTTCGTCCCACAATGGCATATGTAGACTCCAATTCGCTCTTCCACCAAATTCACCTCTCCCTTTTAATCACACTCACTTTGTAAGGCTCGATGATTTTATCCACCGCCACCAACTCCTGTCCCAAGGCTACTTCACTCTCTATGGGACGACCGAAAGCTAACCCCAAAAGCTGGGTGAAATATAGTGTAGGCATAGAATAATGGGTTCCGAAAATCGAATTGACCCTATCTTGGGAAGCTTCCAAGTTCATCTGACACAACGGACAAGCAGTAGCAATACAGTCCGCCCCTGATCTGGATGCAGCTTTTAACAGTCTTTCGATCAGCTTTAAGGCAGCCTCCTCATTGGTAACCCTCTGCATGCCGCCGCAACACTTCGCTTTTAAAGGAAACTTGACTGGTTCAGCGCCGATCCATCTGAGAAGCTGTTCCATGGTTTGAGGGTTTTCTTTGTCGTCAAAGGCTCCGAAAGGGCGAACAGTTTGGCAACCGTAGTAGGGCGCCACTTTCAAACCTTTGAGCGGGGCTGTAACCTTCGATTTCACTGCTTCTTCTCCTACATCGTTAACTATGATGTCAAGCAGATGACGTACTTTTAATGAGCCATAGTATTTGAGGTTGATTTCCCCTAAAGCCGCGTTCACATTTTCTCTCAGCTCTTTGTTTTCACATATATACCGATTGGTTTTATCTAGAACAACGTAGCATGCTGGACAGATTGTCGCTATATCCCGATTATACTTTTCAGCTAGAGCTAAGTTCCGGGCGGCAAGAATGTGAGCCCGCAGTTCGTAGATCGACATGTAGGCAGTAGCTCCGCAGCAGTTCCAATCATTCAATTCTAGAAGGTTCACTCCCAAAACTTTTGAAGCAGATAATGCAGAAATTTCATAGCTTTTATTCAGCCCTTTAACCGAACATCCCGGAAAATACGTATAATCCAATTACTTTTCTCCCCCTTTTGAACGTTCAACTAGATTTGGCTCCATTTTTTTACTCACTAACCATCTGTCTATTTTATGGAGGTCTTCTACACCTTTGATCGTTTCCACGCCCAGCGGCAGACGTCCACGTCTGAAGAGCTTTAGACCTAACATTGCTTGTGACAGAAGTTTTCCAGGTTTAGTTTTAGAGGTTTTCATGCCGTAGGTGGCCATTAGTTTCATTTCAGGGATGCGGCCATACTTGTTAACCAGTTCGACGAAAGTTTTAGCTAGAATCGCCGCGCCTTGATGTTCTCCTAGTCCATATTCGATAGCTAGCCTTTTCAACTCATACATGAAGTCGGTGATTTTAATGCCCGCTGGACATCGGACGGTGCAAAGGTAGCATGAAGTACAAAGCCACATAGTGTTGCTTTTCAAAACTCTATCTACCATTTCCGCTCTCAAAGATGCTATGATCTCTCGAGGGGTATAGTCCATAGCCCAGCTTGTCGGACAGGATGCTCCACAACTGCCACATTGAAGACATTTTTTAATGGTACTGCCTTCAGGGGTTGCGTACAAAGAATCTAGGAAACTTTTTGACTGGATGGAAGAAACGACCTCGGACAGTACATTTCACCTTGGCTATAGTATTTTCGATGGTATATATAAAAATTTTCTATATATAAACAATAAAAATAAATTTTTTACAAATAATAAAAAATAAAAAAGTATATATAAATTTTAACCCCTCATCAACCCCCTCAAAAAGGTTAATTAACCAAGAAAAGGCTGAAAGCACGTAAATGTCTTCCTCAACCAAGAGGTTACACCTATGGACTATGTAACCCTAGCCCATGGAGCCGGTGGAACCGTCATGCAAAGTTTGATCAAAAAGTACTTTTTAGACTTTTTAGGAGGTAGCAAAGCCGAAGTTCCTCTGGAGGCCTTGGATGACGCAGCTGTGGTGGATGATGTCGTTCTTAAGTCCGACTCTCATACGGTTAAGCCTCTCTTTTTCCCAGGGGGGGATATCGGACGGTTGGCTGTGGCGGGGACGGTTAACGATATAGCGGTTATGGGCGCGGAGCCCAAGGCCTTAGCCGCTGGCTTCATCATAGAGGAAGGGTTTCCCATAGCGAATTTAGATAAGGTTTTAAGGGGAATGAGAGACGCTTGCCGGGAAGCTGGAGTCTACGTGGTAACCGGTGACACCAAAGTTGTTGAAAAAGACGCTTTAGACCAGCTTGTGATAAACACCTCGGGAATAGGCAAAAGAAGTGAAGCTTTGGATGAAAACTTAGCTGTTGTAAAGAAATATCGGCCTATAGATTCCCGTTGGCTTTTAGATTCAAATCTCCGAAAAGGAGATAAGATAATAGTCTCAGGGACCGTAGGCGACCATGGACTAGCCCTGCTAGCTTTCAGGGAAGGCTACAACTTCGGAGGAAACATCGTCTCCGATGTAGCTCCACTGAACAAACTAGTTCAGAAACTCCTAAAAGTGGGGGGTATAGTGAGTATGAAAGACCCGACTAGAGGCGGCTTGGCCAACACCCTCAACGAATGGAGCGAAAAATCGATGGTCGGAATCACCGTTAAAGAAAGTCGAATACCCATCTCCGAGGGTGTGAAAGCTGCCTGCGAAATGCTGGGCATAGACCCTCTGGAAGTGGGAAACGAAGGTAAATTGGTCATCGCAGTGGTTCCTCAGAAAGCCGAGGAAGTTCTCGCTGCTTTGAGGGATACAAAAGAAGGAAGGGAAGCCCAAATTGTCGGAGAGGCCACCGACAAATTCGGTGAAGTGGTTCTAGAGACAAGCGTAGGTGGACGAAGACTGCTCCCTCCGCCCGCAGGAGATCCCATCCCTAGGATCTGCTAGGGAGGGCGCCGCCTAACTTTTACCTCGGTCCTCCACCGTATTTATATTCGATCTGGCATGCACCTTCTATCGACACCATGCAAGGCCCTAGAGGGTGCGATGGTGTACAAGCTCGAGCGAAAAGCTGGCAGTCTTGAGGGTTCACCAATCCTCTGAGAATTTCGTTGCACCGGCATCCTTTCGGCTCAGGGAAATCCATGTTTTCCAGTTCTTTAAGTTGGTCTTCAAACCTCTTTCTGGCGTCATAATTCTGAAACTTGTTTTTCAGCTTCATTCCTGAAGCCTTGACAACGGGGAAACCTCTCCAAGCTAGATCGACAGGCTCAAAAACTTTCTCCAACACTGCTAAAGCTTTAACATTTCCCTCCGGCTTCACCGATCTTCTATATTCATTTTCAACCTTGGCTTCGCCTTTCTTAATTTGCTGCGCTAACATGTAAATGCCCATGAGAACATCTAAGGGTTCGAATCCCGCGATTACTTGGGGTATGTGGTATTTTTCCGAGAGCATCTGGTAAGGTCTTAGGCCGATGATGGTGCTTACGTGGCCGGGTTCTAAAAGTCCCTGGATAGCTAGGTCGCCCATCTCAAGCAGAGCGTGGAGGACCGGGGGAACGTAGCGGTGGCAGTTGAGGACTGTGAAGTTTTCCGGAGGATCCCTAAGCAGAGTGACTGCTGTACTGGGAGCGGTGGTTTCGAAGCCTACTGCCAGAAAAATCACGTTTTTCCCGGTTTTCTTGGCCAAATTGACAGCGTCTTCGATGCTGTAGACTATTCTCACATCGCAGCCTTCAGCTCTGAGGTCTAAAAGCGAGCTTGCTCTCCCTGGAACTCGGACGGCGTCCCCGAAGGTTGCCAGCACATTCCCTTTTTTAGCCATGGTTATAGCCTCCTCGTATTCTCTAGTTGTAGTCACGCATACAGGGCATCCAGGGCCTTGTCTTACTTCGATTCCACTTTGCTTGAAGAGGCTGTCTAGACCGAAGCGAACAATGGTATCTTGATGAGTTCCGCAGACGTGCATGATTCTAATTTTAAGATCTATCCCTTTCAGTTTTTCAACGATCTTTTTAGCGACTTCGCTGTCCCTGTATCTGAACAAGCTTTTACACCTCCATTTTCACAGATTTTATAATGCACTCTTTCCCTTCTACTACTTGAATGTCATTTCCGCATTTCGGACACCGGAAAACCGGCAGCCTGAAATGGTAGGCTGGATTCTCCTCGTATGAGATAGGCCCTCGGTAGCCGCAGAGTTCACATTTCACCACTCCTTCCTTTTCTTGAACGTGGAGAGTCGAGCCTTCTAAGGGCGTCCCCTTCACCAAGGCTTGATAGCAGAACTTAACCTGTTCCACGCTTAGGAAAGTAAGTTTCCCTATGGTAAGGCGGACTGCAAGAATTTTCTTTGCCCTCCGCTTGGATGCTTCGTCGAGAATTTTCTCCACGATCTGGGCGGTAAAAGAATATTCATGCATTTACAAGGACACCGGACTACGCTCAGAGTTCTAATGCTTCTAGAACGCTGTCTATTCCCTCACCACTTTTGCAGCTTACTCTAGCTATTCGAGCTCTCGGATTAACTTTACTTATGTCCTCCTCCAGTTTATCCACATTTACATCCACGATTTCAGCTAGGTCGATCTTGTTGATGGCTACCACATCGCTGCCGAGAAAAGACAGAGGATGTTTTACCACAATATAGGGGCCTTCGGTAACACTTACAACAGTGAGCCTCTTCTCCGACCCTAAGGGGAACTCCACAGGGCAGATGATGTTTCCCACGTTCTCGATGAAAATGAGGCTTAGTTTTTCAAGGTCAAATTTTTTCAAGGCTTTTTGAACTAAATTCGCATCGAGATGACATTCTCTGCCTGTGTTTATCTGAACTACAGGAACTCTGTGCACTTTCAAGCGATCCGAGTCTATGGTTGTAGTTAGGTCCCCGTTGAGAACAGCGATACTGTATTTTTTCCCCAATTTTTGGATGAACCTGTCGATGAGAGAAGTTTTCCCCGAGCCCACGGAACCCATGATGTCTATAGCCTTTACACCATGTTTTCTCAGCAGTTCCCTGTTTTCTTCCGCAAGCCGCCTGTTGGCTTGAAGAAGGTCTTCTTCAAGCTCGATGTCGTAGGTTTCGCCTTCAGCAGTTACAACTTCTCGCATCCGGCCTCCACCTCGAAAGAAAAAATCAATATTTTCCTGATGGCGAAGTTTCAGCTGTGCTGAGCAGTTCCTCCCACAGCTTCAGGGTTTTTTCAGCTTCCTCCTTGTCTAGCACTTGGATGGCAAAACCGGCATGCACTATTACATATTCGCCTTCAGCCACATCAACTAGGGATATGTTTACGTCCCTTGTTACTCCGTCGCCGAAATCAACCTTGGCGATGTCGCCTTTTATCTCCTTTACTTTCGCTGGAACTGCTAGACACAATTTCTTTTATGCCACCATTGCATACTCAATTAGTGTTATCTTATATTAACAATTCTCCTTTTTCAGTTCAGCCAACTGGCTACCACCGACTGTCCGAATGATATCCCCCCGTCTCCGGGGGGAATTTGAATGTGGGTGAAAAAGTTGAATCCTTCTCCCTCCACAATGTTTCTGATGACCCTGCTGATGTGCTCGTTGTAGGCTACACCTCCAGAGAAGCCAACAGCTTGAACTCCTAGCCTATCGCATTCTTTCACAGCTAATTCAGCTAGCCCCCTAGCTAGGTAGGACTCTGCAGAGTAAGCTAGGTCCGCGGGTGAATGTTCATCTCGTCGAATGAACACTTCCTTAAGGAGATATGACGTGTCGAGAACTCCTCCGGAAATCTTAGGCGTTAAGCACAGGATGTCTCTACCTTTTATGGCGGCAGATTCAAGCTTCACGGCAGGTTCTCCTTCATAGGTCCGTTCATAGCATAAGCCCAGCAACGCTGAGACGGCATCTAAAACTCTTCCACAGCTTGTGGTCTTGGGGGCGTGCCCGCTTTCCAACTGCCTTAAGACTACGCCTAACTCCATTTCCCCACGGGGGAAACATCTAACATTTGAATATAGCCATTCTTCGACATCCACCAACCCGTGAAGAATGCCAGCTACCATCCTCAACGGGTAACGGGTGGCAGCGTCTCCACCGACCATAGGCTGCTCTTGAAGATGGGCAAGCCGTCTGAAGCCGTCTCGGTCGCAGTATAGAATTTCTCCACCCCATGCGGATCCGTCGGAGCCGTAGCCGAAGCCGTCGCAGCAGATGCCGATCATATGGGTGAGGTTATGCTCGGCCATGAGAGCTGCTATGTGGGCGTGGTGGTGTTGAACCTGCACCACGGGACATCCGAGCTTCTCCGCCAGCTCGTAGGCGAATTTGGTTGTGCTAAATTTAGGGTGCAGATCGCAGGCGATTACCTCAACTTTGAGGTTTGTCAGCTTTAGCAGATGGTCTGTGGCACTTTTAAGATAGTTAAGGGTTTCAAGATTTTCCACGTCTCCAATATATTGCGAGATAAAAGCCCGCTTTCCGGAAAGCACGCAAGAAGCCACATTTTCTTCAGCCCCCAAACCTAAAGCGCAACGTTTCACTTCGGATCCCAAGTGAATCGGTGCGGGGGCGTAGCCTCTGGATCGACGGATGAGGGTGGGGGTTCCTCTATTCACGCGAAGGACTGAGTCATCGCATCTTTGGGCTATGTCTCTATCATGCATGAGAAAGAAGTCGACAACAGGCCTCAGCCTCCTCACGGCTTCCTGATTTTCCACAATAATGGGCTCGCTGGGAGGGTTAGCGCTGGTCATCACTAGAGCTGGTTCATTTATGCTATCAAAGAGCATGTAGTGGAGGCCTGTGTAAGGCAGCATGACGCCTACGTTGTGAAGACCCGGGGAGATCAGGTCTGAAAGATAAAAATTTTCACTCTTCTTCAGCAGAACTATGGGCTTTATGTACGATGTCAGAAGAGCAGCTTCCTCCTTTCCCACCTCCGCAAAGGATTTCACCGCCTCAAGGTCTCGGGCCATCACGGCGAAAGGCTTCTGCGCCCGGTGCTTGGCCTTCCTCAGCCTGATTATCGGCTCAGGCTTCATCGTCGATGTAGCCACATGGAAGCCGCCGTTTCCTTTAACAGCCACTATGTAGCCTTCTTCAAGCAGCCGGCCTGCTTCTCTGATAGGATCCTGATGGTCGAGGATCTGTCCGTCTTTTGAGGTTAAAAAAACTCTGGGGCCGCACCGAGGACAGGCCACAGTTTGGGCGTGAAACCGCCGATTTAAGGGGTCCGTGTACTCTCGACTGCAATCTTCGCACATGGGGAAGCGGTTCATCACTGTGTTGGGTCTGTCGTAGGGTAGTTTCTCTATTATAGTATACCGAGGGCCGCAGTCGGTGCAGGTGATGAAGAAATAGCCGTATCGCCTGTCCTTTAGGTCACGAAGCTCACGAAGACAGTTGTCGCAGATGGAAATGTCCGGTGGGATTATGGACCCTGAAAGGTCGCTCTTTTCACTGCTCTTAAGGATGATGAACCTTGAAAATTCTCCCTTATCCTCTGCATAGTTCACGCTTAACTCGTAGATCCGGGCCAAAGGCGGCTTCTTCCTCTCAAGGTCATCAATGAACCTTTTGACATTTTCCTCCGACCCTTCAACAACTATCTCCACACCTGCATCTCCACGGTTTCGAACAGTACCTTTCAGCTGGTTCTCTGCCGCAATACGGTAAATGAAGGGACGGAAGCCTACGCCTTGAACAATCCCCGTGACTAAGATTTCAGCGCGCAGAGGCCCGCACACCAAGTCCGCTTGAATTGCATTTTAAGGAAAGATCGCGGTACATTTATTCCTATTGCGGGCTACGTGAGCTTATTTTGTAAACTTTGCAGAGAGTGCCTCTAACCCGAACAGACCCGCATATTTTTTCCCTTGGCGGAGCATCAGATGTTATGACATTGATGTTTGATTCGAAACAGCCATGCTGTGGGGATGGCTTCTCCGGGAACCACCATCCATGTCTTGCGTGGGCGACCATGGGATGAATGCCGGCTGTAAGTTTAGCTTTAAACTTAACTCTCTCACCCTTAACCTGCGGGGTCTCAACCCAAACCCAGTCGCCGTCTTTAATGCCCATCTTAGTTGCCGTTTCCGGATGAATTTCAATCTCAGGGTCGGGTGCCAGCCTACGCAAGCTTGGAATCTGGCGGCCCTCAGAATGGAAATAGTTAATATGCCTTGAACCTGTAATCAAAATGAGGGGATATTCTTCTAAAAATTCCGGTGAGCCTACAGGGCTCTCCGGTGGTTCCACGTAAGTTAGCAGCGGGTCGTATCTGTATTTTTCCAGAATTGTTGAATAAAGCTCCACCTTTCCTGTGGGTGTTTTAAAACCCTCACTTTCATATTTTTTATATTTCAGAGGCGTCATGATGTGTCCTTTTTTCTTAAACGATTCAAACGTTATTCCTAGTCCTTTAACTCTCCAGTCATTGAATTCCCCAACACTGTTCCAAGGAAGAAACCTTCTGTTCGCCCAAGGGATTCTTTTAACCAGTTCTATAACTATTTTCATATCATGCCAACACTCAGAAGGCGGCTCTATTACTTTCTGTCTAGCGGCAATGTAATTTACGTATGAAAGATTACAGCCGTCGTCTCTTTCAAGCCACATGGCAGCTGGGAGGACATAGTCGGCTAATTCGGCAGTAGGGGTCATGAAAAAGTCAACGACAACCAAAAGTTCAAGCTTTTTCAATGTTTCCCAGACTTTCTTACTGTTCTGAATGTTAATAACAGGATTTCCTCCCCCACAGAACAACGCCTTTACAGGATAGGGTTTACTGGTTAAAATAGCATCGATCAGAAGCAGAGAATTAACAAAGGGAAGCAACGCTTCTTCTCCTGATGTAAGAGGATAAACGTTGCTCCCTATGCGCCTCTTCTCCAAGGATGGATCTGGCCGAAGCGCCCTTGCCTCTTTTCCCACTCCCAGTAGCAGCTCATCACCTACATATCCTTCCAAGTTTACAGAAAAAAGGTTTCCTCCTTTTACGTCAAGATTTCCCGTAAGTGCTATGAGTACAGCTAAAGCCCGATTCGTCTGAGTGGAATTGAGGTTATGCTCCACCGCTACACGGTGGTGGAGAACCGCCGGCTTTGTCGTCGCATAAATTCTGGCAGCTTCCTTTATCTTTTCAGCTGAAATCCAAGTTATGTCGGCTACTCTTTCAGGAGGATACTGCTTTAAGTGTTCTTTTAGCGCATCAAATCCGTGGCACCATTTTTCAACAAACTCCTTATCGTATAGTTCCTCCTCTAGGATCACATATATCATCCCCAAAGCTAAGGCAACATCTGTTCCAGGTCTGACCTGTAACCACAAGTCTGCTTGAGAAGCGAGAACTGTCTTCCGTGGATCGATGACGATGAGCTTAACATTTCTTTTCTGCTTAGCCTCAATGATCTCCATTCCTCGCGGTGGATGGGAAACCACCGGGTTTCCACCCCAAACCACAATGCAGTTTGCGTTTTCGTAATCAGGTCCCACCTCCATCATAACAGACTTGCCGAAAGTGCAGTTTTCCGCTATTAAGGAAGGAGCAAAGCATATGTGCAAATCAACACTTCCAACATTCGGACTGTTCAGCGCGTAAACAAGTAGACAGGTAGAATAAAGAGTAGGTCGAGGGCCAGTGCCGTGAATTGAAGCAATTGACTCGGAGCCGTATTTTTCTTTAATTTCCGTAAGCTTTTCAGCAATCTCATTTAAGGCTTGATCCCATGATATCCTCCGCCATTTCCCTCCACCTCGTTCTCCAACCCTCTTCAGTGGATGCTTTAAACGGTCAAGATGTTCCACAAATTCTGAATATTTTTCACCTTTAACGCAGATAAACCCGCGGTTCAATGGAAAAGCCGGGTCGCCTTCGATCTTCACTACTCTTTCATTCTCAACGTGAACGAGAACTCCGCATTCGCAATGACAAGCTTGGCATATAGTCTTGACTGTTCTTTTCAAACTTACCCCTGCCTAGAAATTGAATATCTCCCCGACAAACTATTTATCGTTTCAGGAGCATGGCGGGCCCGGGGGGATTTGAACCCCCGACCTACAACTTAGGAGGCTGCCGCGCTGTCCTGACTGCGCCACGGGCCCAACTTTAGGTGAAAATAAAAGATTTTAAACCTTTTCACGGAAGGGCGGTTAAACTAATTAAGACTGGGAGTCTCCCCTTATAGGGGAAGCTATGCGGGGGTTCCCGAGCCGGGTCAAAGGGGCAGGGCCGCTCACCGCGGGGCCTAACTTAAGATCCCTCACCTCGGGTTAGCCTATGAGAAATCCTGTGGCGAAGGCTTTCGTGGGTTCAAATCCCACCCCCCGCACCAGATAAGTTCGATTCCCAAGCCCGTTTTATTGGGCGGACAAGCTAGGTAGAGATACCA
This sequence comes from Candidatus Hecatella orcuttiae, assembly GCA_002011035.2. Lineage (GTDB taxonomy): Archaea > Thermoproteota > Bathyarchaeia > Hecatellales > Hecatellaceae > Hecatella > Hecatella orcuttiae. The sequence continues at coordinate 55,566 of MTLY02000001.1, forward strand.
GCAAAATCGGATTTTAGAGAAGAGGCGAAAGGGAATTGGGAAGGAGGAGAAAAACTCAGCTTCCCAAGGAATGTCGTCCTGACCAGCCTGTACATCCATGCGGCTCCACCGAGTTTTGTCCAGAAGACCCTGAAAAATGCATTTTCTTCAGAGGAGGGCTGAGATAACCCTTTTCCAAAACAGCTTGAAAAGTGGCTTCGGAAACCTGGGTTCACGGAGTCTCTTTGCGGATCTTTCTCAGGTTTGCATGTAATTTATTTTTTTATTATTCTTCTTAGTTTCTTAAAAAACCTAGGCAACGAGCGGTGTTTTCTCGCCTTCTTTAATTCAAGTATATCCCCACGCCAAACGCTGTCTTCTTCAAGCTTGTGGAAGACCAAATACTTCACCGCTCCGTCTCCAGTGTCATATACTTCAATTCCCTCGGCATCATAACCGACAACTACAAGGGCGTGCGCTTCAACTCGCTCAGGGTCGTAGAGGGTGATGATTGGAGGGATGTCTCTGTCTACGAGTCCTTTGACTTTCTTCTTCCAAATCTGAAAATTGCCATAACTTTCATCCCAGCGTTTAATGTCAATTCCATCTTTTTTGAAGACTTCTCTCAGACAAGCAACTACTTCCCGAAAGTCGGATCCTTGAAACATCCCTCTCCGTCCCTCCGCTAACCGCCGTACTATGCCATCTTGGTCCCAGTTTTTTGAGAGGTTGGTGAAGCGGAGAACGACCTCCATGGACGCGGGGATACATTGATTTTGCCCTGTTTGGACTACTTTGCAAGTGGAGATTGTTTGAAAATCTTTTATCCTTCTCAAAGATGCAGCCTTCTCGTTTCAAGTATTTTTCATGACAAGCGTGGCTATATGCCTTGTTCTATCCGACTGTAGATGATAGTGGTTTGCACCTTAACATAGTTTCTTTAGACTGCTTTACATACCGCGGCAATGGACATGCAACCGCAGTCGACTTTAAGGCAGAAATGCCCCCGCCCAATACCTGCAAGGTATGTCATGCGAAAATGTAGATCAAGCGGCTTTAAACCGGTCTAATCTAATTTAGGACGGCCCCTTTTGGAGGGTGATTGTTTGGCAGTTGAATATTGTTATTTTAGGGAGAGATTTTCGACATGTTTAAATGTGTATGTTTAACCGAGTATTCCAGAAATGGGCAGGCTGAGAGGACCATTTGTAAGGTTTCTGCTTTTGATGCTCATTTTTTCTACGTTAGCAAGCGCACAGTTTACCCTTCGGACGGTTTCTTCCACCCCGCCGCACTTAGAGGTGGATAAGTCTGTAAATCCTTCAAAAATATGGATCAAAAGTCTAGGCTTCACCCCAGAAAAGGCTAGAATAACCCTAACCCTCAGAGGGGTCGGTGACCCTGCGGTTCAAAGTTTCCCCATCGACGTGGTGCTGATCGTGGACAGGTCTGCGAGTATGGCTGAAGGAGAAAAGTTGGAAGGCGCTAGGTACGCTGTGAGTAGTTTTCTGAAGCTTCTAAACCCGGAGATAGACCGTTCAAGTCTAGTGTCTTTTTCTTCTTCAGCAAGAATAGATAGAAAGTTGACATTTAACCACATGCAAGTTCAGGAAGCCATCATGGGCCTGAGTCCAGAAGGCGCAACTGCCCTAGGCGACGCTATTCACCTAGCCAACTTGGAACTGTCTTCCCATGGAAGACCGCAAGCCGTTTTGGTGGAGATCCTACTGTCAGATGGGGCTGCAAACATAGGCTCGGACCCTGTGAGGCGGGCTGAGGAGGCGGCGGATATGGGCATCGTCATCTACAGCATAGGATTAGGAGTGCCCACGGAAGAAAGTCTATCCTTGCTGGAACATGTGGCTAAGTTGACTGGTGGTAAATATTATTCTGCACCGGATCCCGCCAACCTTGAAGGCATCTACCGCGAGGTGGCGCAGCAATTAAGCAGCTTGGCTGGGAAGAACATAGTTGTAAAAGAGGTTCTGCCAGATTACCTCAACCTAGAAGGCGATTACACCCTAGAGCCTGTCGAGGTTATCCTTAACCCCGATGGGACTACAACCATCTTCTGGGATGCAGGTTTCCTTCCCATAGGTGATACGTGGACTGTGTCTTTCAACGTAAGCTCATCCCAAGGCGGCTTTCTCCCCGCGGATGTTTATGGAGAAACAAAGGTTGCCTATACAGATTATAAGGGAGAGTTCGCGAGCGTCATCTTCCCGGAAGTAAAGATATTGGTGAGAACAGTCAATCATCCACCAGTGGCAGATGCTGGAGCCGACATGTTTGTTGAACAAACCACGTATCAGGGTGCGATGGTGACCCTCAACGGGTCCAGTTCCTTCGACCCAGACGGGGACTCGCTAACCTACATTTGGACATGGGACGGTAACATTGTTTCAGGTGAAAGCCCAACTGTGCTGTTACCGTTAGGGGAGACGGTGGTGATGCTAACCGTAGATGATGGAGTTTTTTCGGATACCGATACGGTGAAGGTCACTGTCCACGAAACCACACAGTTCACTGCCCCCTTAGTTTACGAACAACCTTCAACCTCTATTAGGGAGGAGGTGAGAGGGATTGACGTAGAAAGCCTGTTTAGAGTAACGTTCGTACCTTTTTACGCTCTCTTTTTCAGGGAGATTATCCTCCTATCCGTGTTGTTGCTTCTGGTGGTCTTGCTGGTTATGATGACAAGAAGTCAGAGAATCTACGACCGATATGGTGAGGAGTATATGAAGCTTCTTAAGCAGTTCATGGTGCATAGGATTCTGGTAAAAATTCTGTACTTGTTGTTGGTCATCCTTGCCATAACCCTGTTTATACTCCCCATTCTCTTGGCTATCTTCTGATTCTGAAGAGAAAAATAACTTAAAAGAGACAACCTGTTTTCGAAATAGAAGTGGAGGCTCTTAACATAGAAAGCTGAGCGAAAGACCGTATAAATAAAATATATATCGGAAGCTTTTCATGAAAAGCTGATTTGTTGAGGATACTCTCATAGGCGGCGGAGGTTCAGACCGTCCAGAGGAGAGAAGGCGTTACCATTCTTCTTCCTCAGCCCACTCTTCCTCTTCGCCCCATTCCTCCTCTTCCCCGGCCAGCTCTTCTTCTTCTCCAGGGTCTATTTCTCCACCGTTCCAATTTTCATCTTCCACGTTTAAGGCGGCAGGCATCATTCTTCTACCTCAGCGCATCCTTGGTTTTCTTGAACAGGGTAGTTATACTTAAATTTTATTCCCCTTCTCCGGGAACAGCTTCCGGAGGTTCTTATTTTTCCATTCAAGTTTAAATACCACTCCCTAAATTTAGCGGATTTTAAACCTTAGAAACGAAGTTTTTATTAGCAAAGTAAAATAATGAAAATAAAAAATAAAAGCCGCTTCTAAGGCGCTGACATTCAGCAGGATGTGGAAATCAATTGAATGATATAGTTTCAGCAAAAGAGTTGGCTCCCAATATCAAGCAGTTTGAAATCTTGGCCCCTCCCGTGGCTACTAAGGTTAGGCCGGGCCATTTCGTGGTTTTGCAGACGGAGGAGGAAGGAGAGCGGATACCTTTAACCGTTGTTGACTCCAACCCTGAGAAAGGCACTGTTACCCTCGTGTTTTTGGAAATCGGAGCCTCCACCAAGAAGTTGGGAAAACTGAAGCAGGGGAACCGCATCCTCCACTTCGTCGGACCCTTGGGGAACCCCTCTGAAATAGAGAAATTCGGGCAAGTTGTCTGCGTAGGGGGAGGAATAGGCGCAGCGGCCATCTACCCCATCGTCAAGGCTTTAAAGGCTGCGGGCAATCGAGTGATATCCATCATCGGGGCGAGAAACAAGGACCTATTAATATATGAAGAAGAGCTGCGAAAGGTAAGCGACGAGCTTTATGTAACCACAGACGACGGCTCGAAAGGCCGCCACGGTTTCGTCAGCGACGTTCTGAAGGAGCTACTGGAAAAGGGCATTCCCATCGACAGGGTCATAGCCGTGGGTCCAGCTGTTATGATGAAGGTGATAAGCAACCTAACCAAGCCCTTCAGAGTTAAAACCATCGTAAGCTTAAACCCCATCATGGTGGACGCCACGGGCATGTGCGGCTGCTGCAGGGTTTACGTGAGCGGTGAAACCAAATTCGCCTGCGTCGACGGACCTGAATTTGATGGGCATCAAGTTGACTTTGACAATCTCCTAGCCCGGCTTCGAACCTACGTGGAGGAGGAAAAGCTTTCTCACCAGATGTTGGAAAAGGGAGAGGGGTGAAGAAAGTGGCGAAGCCAGATAAGCTCATTCCCAAACAAGCCATGCCCAAGTTGTCCATGGAGGAGCGGAGGAAAACACTCAAAGAAGTGGCTCTAGGCTTTTCCGAAGACCTAGCCTTGGTTGAGGCCTCTCGATGCCTTCAATGCGCCAAACCTAAATGTGTTGAGGGTTGCCCTGTGAACATCGACATCCCCGCCTTCATCAAACTCATTCAAGAGCGAAAGTTTGAGGAAGCCATCGAAAAAATAAAGGAACGAAACGCCCTCCCCGCCATGTGCGGCAGGGTTTGCCCTCAGGAAAACCTATGCCAAAAAAGCTGTGTGCTGGGGATAAAAGGTGAACCTGTAGCCATAGGCGCCTTGGAGAGGTTTGCAGCTGACTACGAGTTGAAAAAGGAACCCATAACCCCCACCGGAAGCAAATGCAACCCTACAGGCGTAAAGGTGGCTGTGGTGGGCTCCGGGCCTTTCGGATTGACAGCGGCCGCCGACTTGGCTAAGCAAGGCTTCGATGTTACCATCTTCGAAGCTTTACATGAGCCGGGCGGTGTTCTCATCTACGGGATCCCGGAGTTTCGGCTTCCTAAGCGTGTGGTGAAGGCGGAGGTGGAGTATGTTAAATCGCTGGGAGTTAAAATTCAAACCGACGTCATCATCGGTAAGACCTATACCTTAGACGAACTTTTCCAGATGGGCTACAAGGCGGTGTTCATCGGAACCGGAGCTGGGGCTCCGATTTTCTTAGGCATACCTGGAGAAAATCTCAGCGGCATATACTCAGCCAACGAGTTTCTGACAAGGGTTAACCTCATGAAAGCCTACCTCTTCCCCAAGTACGCTACCCCGGTGAAAGTCGGGAGAAAAGTGGCGGTCATAGGCGGTGGAAACGTAGCCTTCGACTCCGCTAGGACAGCGTTGAGGCTGGGAGCTGAGAAGGTTGCTCTTGTCTACAGGCGGACGGAAGCGGAAATGCCCGCTAGGAGAGAGGAAGTTGAAAACGCTAAGGAAGAGGGTGTCGAATTCATGTGCTTGGTGAACCCCGTCCGATTCATCGGCGACGAAGCCGGGTGGGTTAAGGAGATGGAATGCCTCAGGATGGAGCTTGGAGAACCCGACGAGTCAGGGAGAAGGCGGCCCATACCCATCAAGGGCTCCGAGTTTCGAATTCCTGTGGACACGGTGATCGTGGCCATAGGCACTAGGGTGAATCCTCTCATCCAAAAGACAGCTCCTCTTCTCAAAACAGATAAACATGGACACTTGGTCGTTGACGACTACGGTAGGACCTCCATGAAGTTCGTGTATGCTGGAGGAGACATAACCTCAGGGACAGCGACGGTCATCGAGGCCATGAAAGCCGGGAAAAGAACGGTTCAAGCCTTCTGCGAAGATCTTCAAAAATCTGAATAAAAACAGCGAAACAGTCTCTTCCATCGTCTATATCCGCCGGCAACCGTTAGATTTCCTGTCCTAAAATCTTCGCTGCTATGGCTTCAGCCATTTCGCTGGTAGTGGCGTTGCCTCCCAGATCGTAGGTTCGCGTCTTACCCTCCGTGAGGACGGCGAGGACGGCTTTTTCCACCCTCTCAGCGGCTTCCCCCTCTCCAAGATGATCCAGCATCATTTTGGCAGCTAGGATGGTGGCAAGAGGGTTAACCTTGTTCTTTCCCGCGTATTTTGGGGCTGAGCCGTGGACAGGCTCGAACATTCCGTAGGTGTCCCCCACATTGGCTCCGGCGGCGAAGCCCAAGCCCCCTACCAGCTGAGCTGCTTCGTCGGAGAGGATGTCTCCAAACATGTTGGTAGTGACCACCACGTCGAATGTTTCCGGCCTTTTGATGAGCTGCATGGCCATGGCGTCGATACGTTGCTCCTCCACCGCTACTTCCGGATACTCCTTAGCCACGTCTAGTACAGCTTGTTTGAAAATTCCGTCGGTGAGCTTTAGGATGTTTCCTTTATGGACGTAGGTTACCAGTTTCTTTCTTTTGGAGGCTAGGTTGAAAGCGCAGCGGGCTATTCTTTCACAGGCTTTTCTTGTTATAAGCCTTAAAGCTACAGCGACTCCGGGGACTATTTCGACTTCTTTGGCGAAGTAAAAGCCTTCAGTGTTCTCCCTTAGGATGATCAAGTCGATGTCGGGTTTAAGGGCGGCCACTCCCGGCAAGGTTTTACACGGCCGAATGTTGGCGTAGAGGTCGTAAAGTTTCCTGATGGTCACGGCTACACTCACCGGGGAACCGGGTTCTTCAGGGGTGGTCATGGGGCCTTTGAGGCAGACGCTGGTTTCTTTCAACATTTCCAAAGTTTCCGCGGGGAGGTTGGTTCCGTATTTAGCGATACAATGGTATCCCGCTTCCCCGCGGAGGTATTCGAGCCTTAACCCCTTCACCGCGTCTTGCACCGCATCCAGAACGGTGAGGGCGGCCTCTACAACTTCAGGGCCTATGCCGTCGCCGGGAAGCACCGCTATTTTATAGACATTGGTCATGGTGGATCCCCAAGTCGGAAAGACCGTTCAAAGCCTGTTCTATGATGGGTGGTGTTCCTTAAAAAGTTGGCTTACCAAGAAGCTAAACTTTAAGGCATGGGCTGCCAAAGTAGAAGATGAACTCAATGTCTTTAAAAATACGCTTCCTCGCCGACGGAATGCTGGGAAAGCTAACCCGATGGCTGAGGATGCTGGGCTACGACGTAGAATACATCCGAGACTCCCCAGACGAGAAACTAGTGGAGAGGGCTGAGAAAGAGAGAAGAGTTCTGCTGACCAGCGACCTCCACCTTTACAGGAGAGCCCTAAGACGAGGTATCCGAGCTCATCTAGTGGAGGGAAGAAAAGAGGCTGAAAAAATAGCCGGAATGGCTGGAAGGTTCAAACTGAAGTTGAAAATCAACCCCGAGAGCTCCCTGTGTCCCCGCTGCAATTCACCTCTTAGAGAGGCGGAAGCCTCCGTCTTGAGAAGCCTAATACCTGCCTCCGTCTTGAGGAAGCACCAGAAGTTCTGGGTCTGCACCAACTCTGAATGTGGGAAGGTTTACTGGAAAGGAAGCCACTGGAATGAAATAGATAAAATACTGGAAGAAGCTAGATCGTATCTGAGGAAGAATCTGAGGGTTAAACCTTGACCTTCCAGCTTACAGACGAAGAAGGAAGCTTCCTAGTTCACCTTGCAAGGGAAGCCATAATCCTCCATCTCCGCTCAGGAGAAAAGATGAAGCCTCCCCTAGGCACACCGCCAGCCCTGAAAACCAGATGCGGCGTGTTTGTAACTCTCAACAAAGTTAAAGGCGGGGAAAAAGAGTTGAGAGGTTGCATAGGCTACCCTGAACCCACAGCACCCTTGGTAGAGGCAACCATCGACTCAGCCCTCAACGCAGCGTTTTCAGACCCCCGATTCCCACCTCTCAGAGAAAAAGAGCTGGCGGAAGTCGTGGTGGAGGTAAGCGTCCTAACGCCTCTCCAGCCCGTTCGAGTAAAAGACCCACGCGAACACCTAAACCACATTAAGGTGGGCGTAGACGGATTGGTGGTGGAGAGAGGTTGGAACAGAGGCTTGCTTCTCCCTCAGGTTCCCGTGGAGTGGGGCTGGGATGTGGAAGAGTTCCTGGCCCACGGCTGCCTAAAGGCTGGGCTTCCCCCGGATGCGTGGCTTCTATCCGGAACGAAAATCTACAAGTTTCAAGCCATCATCTTTGAAGAGGAGGAGCCGGGGGGAAAGGTTAGAAGGCGAACTCAGCCTAGCGATGGGTGAAGGAAGTTCTCCGGAGACTATCTGCGGGCGGCTTCGATGAGCCTGACGGCTTCCCTGACACCGTTGAACTTGCTTGCGTATTTTCTCAGCTTCATGATGTTCTTTTTATAGTAACTGTAATTGTTCACTATTTTTTCCACAGCAGCCTTCAATTTAGTTGAGGTAACTTTCCCCTTGATGCGGATGGAGCAGCCCATCTCCTGCATTTTCTTCGCATTCGCATCCTGCTCTACCTGGGTAGGTATGCATATGCTGGGTTTTCCGTACTTTATCACCTCAAAACATGTGTCATGGCCTCCGCTGAACAAGACCAGAAGCGCCCTCTCCATCCACTTCCCTCTTTCTTCCACCCAGCCTTTCACCAAGCAGTTTCCGACTTTCCTTTCAAAACTGCTTCCCGGCTCCCCTAGGCTTACCCTACTTTCGCAACTCATTCCGGAGAGAATGGGTATGATGGAGTCGGCTAGTTTGACCCTTGTACCCATGGGTCCGCTTATCGACGCGTAGATGAATTCTCCAGAATCGGCCAAGGGCTCCAAGCTCATGTCGGAGAAACTGCCCACGTAGTGCACGTTATCAAACCGTTTTAGATTGCCTAGATTATACTGGCAGACAGTATAAGGCGGTGGGAGGTCTGGAATGACAATGCTGCTACTATTCGACATGTAGTTATCCGCAAGCCTTTGAACGGGAAACGCCAAAAAATTGGCTAGGAAATGGTTCGGCTGGGTTATGTTTGTAATGAACACACATGGCATGCCTCTCCTCAAAGCCGCCCTTATAGTCGCCAAGTCCCCGTCTGACACGTAGAGGTCAGGCTTAACTTTGGGAATCTCATCCCTCAAAATATAATAATGACGTAAAAATTCTCCAAGCGCGCTAGGCTTCTTCCGGACTCCCCCCCCACTAGAGTCGAAATAAGGCAAAGGCAGAAAAACGTTTAAAAAAGAGGGCAGAACCTTCACGCCGCCAGCATCCTCATACCAAGAAACCCCGGGAGCAAAGTAAACCTCTTCGAAATTTTTCCTCAGTAATTCGTAAGCGTAACCGCCGGCGAGAAAATACACTTCATGGCCTCTCTTCTCCAGTTCTTTTCCAATTTTAACTGTCCTAAACGCATGCCCTGTGCCGATGTTGCAGGAAGTGTAAAGTATCCTCATGGGTTTCCCGGTTTCTTGGCTGCTAATACGATTAGTGATTGATCCGTATAACATTCAAAACCTTTTAATACTTTTAAGCCTGAGCCTCCGCTTCACCCCTTCTAATTCCTTCGAAGGTAAGCGGGCATCGTGGAAAGACGGATTGGCTATTTTTTATCTTCGCTGCAAACACCGTTGCTGCTCCTCCTGTGACGAGTGCTAGGAATAGGAAGGCCGCCTCAAAGCTGGCTACGTCCAGCAGATACCCCATGATTGTGGTGAGCAAAATTCGCCCTAAAAACCCGAGGAATAAAACTATTCCTAAAGTTGTGCCGCTGTGGATGGAAACGTCTATGGTTAGCTTGTTGGCTGAGGCGAAGGTGAAAGCGCTGAACCAAGCTATTAAAATCGAAAGGGTGAGCATTAGGTAAAATTGGTGGGATAAAGATAAGCCCCCCAAAGAAAGAGTGCAAACCATGAGGGACAACAGGATCAAAAGTCTGCAGCTTAAACGCTGAGCTGCGTAACCCCCTGATATTCTTGAAAAGGCATTCACCAACACAACTATCGATCCGAACATGATGCTGGAGATTAGGGTCTTCTCCAAAATGAAATAGCTGGTTATCCATGTTCCTATGGCTAGTTCTAGCCCCAGCGAAGAAAATTGAACTGTTCCCAGCGATAAAATCCTAGGGTCTCCGGCTATCTTTAGATCCTTCATCGACAAAGCGGGACATCCGACAGTCTGAGGCGTTTCCCTCTGTGCGATTAAAAAACCTAAAGCTGGAGACAATGAGAGTAAGGGAAAAAGATTGACTATCTTCCAGTCCACGGCTAAGGTTATCGGAGACACGACGAAGGCGGCGACGGTGCCGAAGCCGAAGAAGCCGCCGTACAGCCCTTGATTCTTGGCTTTTTCACCCTTTTCAGACCACACGGCGATGTAGTTGGCGGCGGCTACGAAATTAGAGCCAAGCACGGCTCCTAAAACAATTCTCAGCAGGAGGATATGCAAAAATTCCGTTGCGAAAAAAAGAGCGACTAAGATGGGGATGCTCAAAGTTAAAGTAAGCTTCAGAGTCTTATTTGCACCCAGTTTATCCGACATGAAGCCGCTGGGAATTAAGGCTACTAGGCCGCCTAACATCAGCAGGGACATCAACAGGCTGATTTCGGTGAAAGAGACGTTGAAAACTCTGACAAGCTCAGGCAAAATCGGAGCTATGCTAAAGATAGCCAGCCCGGCGGAGAAGTTGGATAAGCATGCGACGAGTAAATGCTTATTCATCGGAGTTCTCAGCCTCTCTCCTTCCGATAAATTCGCAGGATCGACAAACCGTCAAGTAACTCATGGTTATTCACATTTTCCCAAACATATTTAATTCCTCTCATTTTCCTCCTTGCCTGTTAGGTTGGCATCGCCCTCCACTGCCGAGGGTTAATATTAGGTTTATATAGACGTTCGCAAAACCCCCTCTCAAAGCGAAAAAGGTTGACGGTTTGGCTGAAAGGTATTTAAAGGCAGTTCAGAAAGTCCTCAACAAAGGCTCCGTTTACCTCAGACTCCACGGCTCCATATACAAGATAAGAAGCCTTGAAATCAAAGGCTCCGACGCCAAATTCGACTGCCGAAGCCTGCATAATGGGGAAAATTACGAGATCAGCTTTAAAATTGAAAAGAAACTCATGACCGACCTCATCGGCTTCGGCCTCAGAGACAAGCCCAACAGTGTGTTCGTGATTTCCGAGGATGCTGATAAGCCTATATGGTTTGAGACTTCGCTTCAAGAACTGATTGAGGAAGTGGAAAAACGAGCTCTGCGAAAAGACCTTCTAAAAGAATTAAGCACATACGCGGACATAGAAGAAACCTAACAGCCAATTTCCCGGGAGCCTGACACAGGCTTATCTTCCGGCAAATATCTCTTCGGGAAATCGTCCTCCCCGATTATTACTCAAACCACCTAGGCAATCTGCCAAGCCAAAGGAAGACAGCTACTAAGACCAGCATGAGAAAGACTGCCATAACGGCGATGATTGAAAATTGGGCGCTTTGGACATCGCCCCCAGAGCCGAAGCCGAAAATGAGGGGAAAAGGCCAGATGAAAAAGAAACCTGAGCCCTCCGAGGGAACACCGCCTAGGACAACGGCCAAGAAGACTAAGGTCATGCCTGCAAAGATCGCCATAAAACCCAAAGTTAAGAGATAGGGCAAAAGCCCTAAGCTAGGAGGACTTCCTGAGCTGTAGGTTTCCGCCGTCTCCTCCCTTTCTGAGGAGGTAGGTCTGCATCCAAGGCAAGTCCAGTTCCAAGGGTTCACACACCGCTCGCAAACTTTTCGGCCGCATTCTTGGCAGACATAGCGGGCTCGACGGCGGAAGCAGACCTCGCAGTTTAGGGAGGTCATCCAGCCGCTCAGCCTCCTCTGAGCAGAACTGGCATCACCGTGAAAACCAGCGCAACCAGCATGAGGATTAGGGTGAGGTATATCAGCGTTTTCACCGTCTTAGTGTCGGAGCCGAAGACTATGGGGAAAGGTCCCAGCAGCACAACGCCCCCCGTGGTTTTAGGTCGAGTCTTACCTAAGCCCAAGCCGGAGAGCAAAACGGCTAGAAAGACTAGGAGAAAGCCGACTGTGATCAGCAGAAAACCCAAGAACGCTAGGTCCGTCATAGGCTTGTCGAATAGGAGGCACTCGGATTCGACTTATAACTCTTGCTGGATAGGCAGCTTCACGAGGTCTGCTTGGGGCTTTAACGTTTCTCCTAGGCGTAGATGGGTGCTTCCATAGGTAGCCTGGATTGGGGGGATGGTGCTGCCTTGGAAGGTTTAACCTTGGCTGCGGCTTGCTCGAAGTGACGGAGGTAGACTTTTTCCGCTTTCATGTCTTCCCTCAGCGCTATCATGCCTGCTTCACGGCAGAGGGCCTCCAGTTCAGCGCCTACATAGCCTTCGGTCATGTCCGCCAGCTTTTCTAGGTTTACATCCGAAGCCAAAGGCATGTTCCTTGTGTGCACTTGCAGTATCTTCAGCCTTGAATCCCTGTCAGGCACAGGCACGTTCATGATCCGGTCGAACCTTCCCGGTCTTAGAAGGGCTGGGTCGATGAGGTCGGGCCTATTGGAGGCGGCTATTACGACTACTCCCCTCAGGTTTTCCAACCCGTCCATTTCGGTGAGCAGCTGGCTTATGACTCTCTCCGTCACATGAGAGTCTCCGAAGCCGGAGTCTTTCCGCGGAGCTATGGCGTCGATTTCGTCGAAGAAAATTATCGCGGGAGCAACCGTCCTAGCCCTCCGGAACACTTCCCGGATGGCTTTCTCGGATTCTCCAACCCATTTGCTTAAGACCTCGGGGCCCTTGATGGAGATGAAGTTGGCTTCGCTTTCGTTGGCCACAGCCTTAGCCAGCAGCGTCTTCCCCGTGCCCGGTGGGCCGGCTAAGAGAATGCCTCGAGGCGGCCTGATGCCCATGCGTTTGAAGCTTTCAGGGTTGTGAAGAGGCCATTCTACAGCCTCCTTCAGCGCTTGTTTGACGTCTTCAAGCCCTCCGATGTCCGTCCATCGGACGTTGGGCTTTTCTATGAGGACTTCCCGCATGGCAGAGGGTTGAACTTCCTTGAGAGCTTCGAAGAAGTCTTCTTTTGTCACTTCGATTTTCTGCAAAACCTCCGGTGGAATGGTGTCCTTCTCCAAGTCTAGGTTGGGCAAAACTCTGCTCAACGTTTTCATGGCTGCTTCCCTGCAAAGGGCTGCCAGGTCAGCGCCTACGAACCCGTGGGTGATGTCGGCTAACTCCTCCAAGTTGACATCTTTGCTCAGCGGCATATTCCGAGAATGCACCTGCAGGATTTCCAGTCTTCCCTGCCGGTCTGGAACTCCTATTTCAATCTCTCTGTCAAATCGCCCCGGCCTCCGCAAGGCTTCATCGATGGCATTAGGCCTGTTGGTAGCTGCCATGACGATGACTTGCCCCCTAGCCTCCAGACCATCCATCAAGGCTAGAAGCTGGGAGACTATTCTGCGCTCTACTTCCCCTGTTGCCTCTGAACGTTTCGGAGCTATGGCGTCGATTTCGTCGATGAAGATGATGCTAGGAGCGTTCTCCGCTGCCTCCTTGAAGATCTGCCTCAACTGCTCCTCGGATTGGCCGTAGAATTTGCTCATGATCTCAGGCCCGTTGATGAGGATGAAGTTAGCGTTGGTTTCGTTGGCCACAGCCTTAGCCAGCAGCGTCTTACCGCATCCCGGAGGCCCGTGAAGGAGGACGCCTTTGGGTGGGTCGATGCCTAGGCGGTTGAAGAGCTCCGGGTGCTTTAGGGGTAGCTCCACCATTTCCCTGATTTTCTTTACAGCATCCTTCAAGCCGCCTATGTCCTCATAGGTCACTCGGGGAACGGTTCCCACGCCTTTGACGGGAGTTTCGCGAATGGTGAGCGTAGTGTTTTCCTCTATCTGAACCAATCCTTTTGGGACGGTGTTGACGACGGTGAGTTCTAGGGCCCGGCCGAGGACTCCAACCGCCACGATGTCCCCCGCCGTCACAGGCCTGTTTAAAAGGTACTGTTTAACGTAATCTTCAAACCCTTCCCCAAACTTTATCGGTTGGGTTGGGGCAAGGATGATTTTTTCAGCGTTCTGAACTTCAGCTTTTTTGATGGTGACGGTGTCCCCTATGGAGACTTGGGCGTTGCTGCGGGTTAAGCCGTCCATTCGCACTATTCCAAGACCCACGTCTTCCGCATAAGCAGGCCAGACGATGGCGGCGGTGGTCTTTTTCCCTTGTATTTCGACGATGTCCCCAGATGTGACGCCTAGTTTTTCCATGGTTTTTGGGTCGATGCGGAGGATTCCTCGCCCTGCATCTCTTTGTGTGGCTTCTGCCACTTTCAGTTGAATGCCGGTCATGTTCCATCACCTCCTTTACATAAGGGTTAGTAACTTTCTATTTTGGAAAGCTATATAGTTAATAGTTCGGGAGGTATATAAACTTTACTCTTAATATAGCTTCTTACCAAAAAGGTAAGTAAAAATTTACCCGAATTCCAGCGTAAAATCCTTCATCCTGTCAATCTTCTTCAGAATAGCCGCCATTTCCCTCAGCTGGGCCAAAATTATCTTCCCTAAGGGCGATAGTTGGTAGCCTTCCGGCTCCCGGGCAATAGCCTCCGCCTTCAGCAAGTCATCTAAACACTGAGCTATGGTCTTCTGGCTGTAGCCTAGAGCCTGATGAAGCTCGGTGAAGGTTAAAGACGGTTTCTCAGCTAGAAGCCGCATAACCCGGTAGCGGCTCTCGTTGGAGATGACCCTGAAAAGCTCGATCACGGGGTCGAGGTCTTTAGTAGCCACTAGTTTTACGTCGATTTCCTCGTCTATGATAACTTGCCCGTCTTTGGTGCTGAGTTTAAGCCGGCGGACTTTTATCCCCATTGCTTGTCATCTCTGTTATTAATAAATAGAGTGAGGCATATAAACTTTACTTAAAAGAAAGTAGCTTACCTTAAAAGTAAGTAAACAACCCTCGGCATGGAGTTAAAACTCACGCCGAACCAAAAGACCGGTCAAGGCGGCTAAATCCGCCCTAGCCTTAGTAGGCGGGAATCCCTCCAGCTCATCTAACGCCTCTCGGACGAGTTCTTCCGCTTTCCGTTGCGCATAGCTTGTAGAACCCAAGGACACGATTAACTCCCGAGCCTTAAGCAAGTCGGCTTCCGCCGGAGTCCCTTGCATCACTTGGAGGAAGAGAGCCCTCTGCTCCAGTTGAGCATGGTGAAGAGCGTGGATAATGGGCAGAGTCTTCTTCCCTTCCCTGAGATCGCTGCCCACAGGTTTACCCAGCTTCTCCTCTGAAGCCGTCAAGCCGAGGACGTCATCAACAATCTGGAAGGCTAAGCCTGCCAGCCGCGCGAAGCTTCCCAGCCTTTCGACTTGACTCTGAGAACCTCCGCCCACGATGGCTCCAGCTTGGGCGGCTGTCTTGAAGAGGTAGGCAGTTTTCTTTTCCACCATCATAAAATACTGTTCCTCCGTGACTTCCTCCACCTTAGGGTAGGTCATGTCTAGCATCTGACCCTCACACAGCTGGATGGCAGCTTCAGTGAGAAGGGCGAAAACCTTAAGGGCCCGGCTTTCGGGAATTCCCCCCTTCCCAGCTTTTTCCAAGACCGCCTCGTAGACTTTGGCGAAAAGGAGGTCGCCGGCAATGATCCCCACCGGTTCCCCCCACCGTGCATGGACGGAAGCGACTCCCCGCCTTACAGGGTCTCTGTCAATGATGTCGTCGTGGATGAGGGTGAAAGTGTGCAGAAGCTCCACAGCCGCAGCGACGGGAAGTGCATTCTCCGCGTTTCCCCCAACTAGTTCACAGGTTTTAACCGCCAAGTAGGGTCGGAGCATTTTCCCTCCCGCGGATGGAAGATGTCGGGCTGCTTGGTAAAGGAGTTGGAGTTCCGGTTTTTCAACTGTCAACATTTCAGCTATGATCTTTCCTACCTTTCGGGAGACTTCTCCCAGGTCATCCGGCCAAGGGAGGCTTGAATTTGAAGCCAAACTGCATCCGGCCTCTTATTGCCTTGAAAACTAAATTCTTAGATAACTCCAGTATTTTTAGCTAATCTATGAGCAGCGTCTTTACTTAAACCCTTTTCTCCTAGGATGGTGTACCTTTGGGGTCTTATTTTATGAGCCATAGCCAATGCCTCCACCACATCCTGAGGGGAAACATGAAGCTCCTCCGCTGTGGTAGGCGCTCCTACTTTTCGGAGGACATCCCTAACCATCTTCCACTTCAACTTGTGAAGATACGCCATCATGATGGTTCCCACCCCGCAGCGTTCACCGTGAAGAGCCCGGTCGGGAGCTATCATGTTTAAGGCGTGACTGAAGAGATGCTCGGAACCGCTGCAAGGCCTAGAGCTGCCTGCAATGCTCATGGCTACTCCGCAGCTGATGAGAGCCTCCACCACGATGCGCACTCCCTGTTGCGAGTTTTCGTGAATCAGGTCAGCGTTCTTGGACACCAAGCGGGCACTCATCAAAGCTAGGTTGGCAGCGTAGTCCCCATAATACTCGTTTTGAAGCTGGTGGGAAAGCCACCAGTCCTTGACCGCTGTATATTTCGCCATGATGTCCCCACATCCGCTGGCTGTGAGCCGGTAGGGAGAGCCGGCGATCACGGAGATGTCGGCTATGATGGCCATGGGCGCTTGGGCGCCGACGGAAAGAGGCTTCTCCAGTCCTTTAAGGGAGGCTTGGGGGCTGGCTATGCCGTCGTGGGAGGCAGCGGTAGGTATGCTGATGAACTGCACCTGGCTTTTCGCGGAGCTGAGCTTGGTGACGTCGATGATTTTTCCTCCCCCCACACCTAAAACCACTTGGGGTTTAGACTCTTTGATCTTCCTCTCAGCGGCTTCAACCCAGTGAACGGTAGGCTCAGGGACAATGAGTTCTTCCACATCGAAACCCGCATCGGACAAGGAGTCAAGCACAGCCTCCGCCGCGGTGCTACGGGTTCGAGGCCCAGATATTACTAATCCCTTTTCGGAGAAGCCTAAGCTTCTGCAGGCTTCCCCCACCAAGCGGAGTAGGTTGTTTCCGACGATGACTCTCCTCGGCAGCTCCATGGAGTGAACAGGTTGCACGGTGTTTTATCCCCTGAACCTTTGATTCAAATCTTTATCCGCTCAGTAAGGCTTCTCCAAGGCGGGCTGCGAACTCGGGATGGCTCTGCAGTTTCTTTCCAACCTTTTCGATGTTGAAGCCGCTGGCTAAGTTCACAATATCTTCTCCAGTCAAGATTTCAGCCAGCTGGTTTAACTCCGAGTCCCCCAGCTTCTCTATCAGTTTGAGGGAAAGGAGGCTGTTGGCTATGCGCCTACTCCAGTAGGCGTATCGGCGGGGGTATTCTTCCAGGTCCACGTCTCCCTGAACAGCCGCCCGCCCGGCTACCTCCCCCGCTATTTTTCCAGCCACGATGGAGGTGTGAATTCCCCCGCCAGTCAGGGGGATAACTTGCCCTGCAGCATCCCCGCAGAGGAGCACACCTTCCCCGTGGACCACCCGGCCGATCTGTCCTCCCACTGGAACAGGGGCTGCTTGAATTTCCACAACTCTCGCCTTCTCAAACTTGGCGGGATGAGCTGCTATAAATTTGTCTAGGTAAGGTTTTGCAGGGGCTCCCCGGACTCCGATGCCCACGTTGGCCGAGCTCTCGCTTTTTGGAAAAATCCAAGCATAACCCAAGGGAGCGACTTCATGGCCTACGTAGGTCTCCAAGACATGGGGGTCGTCTAAGCGGCAGTTAACCATCTTATATTGGACGCAGGGAATAACCTCGTATCCTTCTCTGCTGAAAAATTTCTTCGCCACCAAAGAAGTGACGCCGTCACATCCGACCAGCATCTTACACTTTATCTCTCCGGTTTCGCCGAGCCGCTTCACCTTCAAGCGGAAAAGCCCCTGATTTTTTTCGACGTCTAAAACCGTCGCCCCCACTAGGATTTCAGCTCCCTGCTGAACTGCTTGGCATGCCAGTTCTTGGAGGAAGAGCTTCTTCTCCAAAAGGAAGCCTTCGCTGAAGCCCAGCTCCTCGGAGTAAATTTCAACCTTTTTCTCTTCGTTGGGAGCGTAGACCATGATGCCTTTCACTCTGTTGCAGATGAAACGGGGTGAGGGGTCTATCTCGGCGTCTGCTAACGTAGAGCCTGAAACAGCTTCCCCGCAGACCTTTGCCCCTAGGCTCCGCTCCTTCTCTAGGAGGAGAACTTCAGCTCCTGTTTGAGCTGCTTTCCGCGCAGCCATCAGCCCAGCCGGACCTGCGCCTACCACCGCCACGTCGAAGGTTTCTTGGCTCAAAGAGACACCTGCTCAATAAAGTTATTTTTTAAGCAAAGCCAGATAAATACCTACTGTATGCCGGTTGGAATAGCCTACCTTGGCCGCTTTTTAAGTAAAGGTTTATTATAGGTTGGTTTGCATATAATGTTTTAACATCGCATTTGGTGGTGCCTATCTCGACCGAGCTGACGGTTGAAGAAAGGGTGAAAGTGGATACAGGGCGGGAGGTCGGCGCTGAGGAGCTCCTTCGGAAAACCCAGAGCCTCTGCCCTGAGTGCCTCAAACTCATCCCCGCGGAAATCTACGCCAAAGAAGATAAGGTCTGGATAAGAAAGCAGTGCCCCGACCACGGGGAAGTCGTAGACCTCTACTGGGGCTCCTACTCCATGTACCAAAGAGCCCAGAAATACGAAAGAAGGGGCAAAGGTATCGAGAACCCCAAGATCTCCAAGGCTCACCCCGTTTGCCCGGTGGACTGCGGTCTTTGCAATATCCACCTCACCCACACTGCTTTGGCCAACATCGTGGTTACCAACCGATGCGACCTCACATGTTGGTATTGTTTCTTCTTCGCTGAGAAGGCTGGCTACGTCTACGAGCCCACCCTCGACCAGATAAGAGAGATGGCTAGGGCGTTAAGAAACGAGCGGCCGGTCCCCGCCAACGCTGTTCAGCTTACCGGAGGAGAACCCTGCCTTAGAGAAGATTTGGTGGACATTATCAGAATATGTAAGGAGGAAGGTATCGATCATGTTCAGCTTAACACCGACGGAATAAGACTGGCCACCGACCCCCACCTCGCTTCCAAGGTGAGGAAGGCAGGCGTCAACACGGTCTATTTGAGCTTCGACGGAGTTACCCCTAAGACTAATCCGAAGAACCACTGGGAAATTCCCGCGATCCTAGATAACTGCAGAAAAGCGGGGCTGGGCATTGTCTTCGTGCCTACCGTGCTGAAAACGGTGAACGACCACGAAGTAGGAGCCATCATCCGGCATGCGGTGAAAAACATCGATGTCGTCCGGGGAGTTAACTTCCAGCCTGTCTCTTTGGTTGGCAGGATGACGGAGCGGGAGAGGGCTCAGTACAGGATTACAATACCCGATGTGATTCAGAGGATCGAGGAGCAGATGGACGGGGAGATAGGCTCGGAGGACTTTTACACCGTGCCCTGCGTCACGGCTGTCAGCGACTTCGTGGAAGCCATAACCAAGAAGCCCAAATATGAGCTTGCCATCCACTTCGCCTGCGGCGCCGCCACCTACGTGTTCAAGGAAGGAGATCGGCTTATTCCTTTGCCGAGATTCGTCGATGTGGAAGGGCTCTTCGAGTATTTGAGGGAGAAAGCTGAGGAGATGAGGGCTGGGAAGAGTAAGTATCTGGTTTTGCCTAAGATGCTTTTCAAGCTGGGAAGCTTCATCGACAAGGAAAAACAGCCCAAAGGCCTCAACCTCGCCAAGATTCTCTTCCAGATTTTCCTGAAGCATGACTATCGGGCGCTGGGGGTCTTCCACCACCGTTCCCTGTTCATCGGCCTGATGCATTTCCAAGACCTCTACAACTGGGACATTGAACGTGTTATGAAATGCGACATCCACTACGCTGTGCCCGACGGGAGGATCATACCCTTCTGCACCTTCAACGTTA
This sequence comes from Candidatus Hecatella orcuttiae, assembly GCA_002011035.2. Classification (GTDB taxonomy): domain Archaea; phylum Thermoproteota; class Bathyarchaeia; order Hecatellales; family Hecatellaceae; genus Hecatella; species Hecatella orcuttiae. The sequence goes on from MTLY02000001.1 coordinate 75,171, forward strand.
TACCCCAGTGGTACAGGGATAAAATCCAGAGAGAGTACGGAATTCCCGTCGAAGAATGGGAGAAAAAGACAGGTAGACGGCTGAGAGACGACCTCTACAAAAGGAAGATGCCCTCCGCGCCCATGGAAAGCTAGGCCGGCGGCAATGCGACGGCTGTCTTTATAAGGATGTCAAAGATATTGGAAATTGAAGCCTGTTTCCGTTAACCTGCGGTCTGTGCCAGAGATGCCTGACCTGAGAAATTTTTTGAGGGAATCTGAAAAGATAGGAGACGTTTTCAAGGTCTCCCGGGAGGTCTCCGTTAAGTTCGAGGCCTCCGCCCTCATAAAGAGGCTGGAAGCTGAGGCCATCGTCTATCTGGAAAAGATCAGGGAGTCAGATTTCCCGGTGGTGGCCGGAGTCTGCGGGAGAAGAGAGCGGGTCCTCAGAGCATTGGGCGCGGGGGAAGCGGAGTTTTACAGCCGTCTGCTGGGGGCGCTTCAATCCCCTGTAAAAGCTGAAAGGGGAGAAGACGGCCCCGTGAAGGAGGTGAAGGAGGCTCCTGACCTTCGAAGGCTTCCCATCCTCACCCACTACGAGGGAGACGGGGGCCCCTATATTACCTCCGCGTTGGTTTCAGCCCGAAGCCTCGACGGCCGGGTGGAGAACGTCTCCATCCATAGGCTTCAAGTTTTGGATAACCGTCGCCTCGCCATAAGACTGGTGCCCCGGCATCTCTACCAGCTTCACCAGTCGGCTAAGGAGGCGCACAGGGCTTTGGATGTGGTCATCTCTATAGGGGTTCATCCCGCTCTCTCCCTAGCGGCCTCGTCCCCCGCTCCTTTTGGGGTGAGCGAATACGATGTGGCAAACGCCTTGCTGGGCGGAGGGCTTAAGCTGGTCAGGGGTGAGTCGGTGGAGGCCTACGCTCCAGCGGAGGCTGAGATAGTCTTGGAGGGTAGGCTGCTGCCTGGGGAGGAAGTGGAGGAAGGCCCTTTCGTGGACTTGACGGAAACCTATGATGCTGTCCGCCGGCAGCCGGTGGTGGAGGTTGTGAAGGTTTTCAGAAGGGAGAAACCCCTCTACCAAGCTCTCCAGCCCGGAGGCTGCGAGCATAGGCTTCTGATGGGCATGGCTCGGGAGGCTAAGATCTGGGAGGCGGTGAGAAACGTGGTTCCTGTGGTTAAGGCCGTCAACCTGACGGTGGGAGGATGCGGATGGCTTCACGCTGTCATAGCCGCGGAGAAACAGACAGACGGGGATGCCAAAAACATCATCCTCGCCGCCTTCGCCGCCCATCCCAGCCTGAAACATGTAACCGTAGTCGACCCTGACATCGACGTTCACAACCCTAGGGAGGTGGAGTGGGCTCTGGCTACCAGGTTTCAGGCCGATAAAGACTTAGTGGTGATTCCTCGGGCTCGAGGGTCAACTTTAGACCCTTCAGGAGACCAGAAGGAGGGCTTAACCGCCAAGATGGGGTTTGACGCTACAGTCCCCCGAACCTTGCCCAAAGAAAAATTCTCCAAGGCAAAGATTCCGGGGGAAGAGGAAACTTGCCGCCGTTTTCTAGGGGAAGCTGGAAGGTGACTTATCCCTGTTCTTAACCAGAGAAGAAGAGCGTATTTTGAACGGGGAGAAAGGTGAGGCCGCGGCGACTTGCATGCGGCTTCTCGTCACCTTGGGGGAGCTTTTCGAGGCGGATAGGATGATCCCCATAACCAGCGCCCACGTTTCAGGAGTTTCCTATAAAAACATCGGCACCGCCGGCTTGGAGCTTCTGGAGGAACTGGCCGGAAAAGGGGCGAAGGTTCAGGTGAAGACCACCCTCAACCCGACGGGGATGGATTTTTTTAAATGGAGAGAAGTGGGTGTAAAAGAGGAATTCGCCCGCGAACAGCTGCGGATCGTTGAGGCCTTCCGAAAGATGGGCTTACTGGAGGAGTTAACCTGCATACCCTACGAGGCGGGTAACCGGCCTTCGGCTGGGGAGCATGTTGCCTGGGCTGAATCCTCCGCCCTAGCCTACGCTAACTCCGTCCTAGGCGCTCGGACTAACCGGGAAAGCGGCATCTCCGCTCTTGCCAGCGCTGCGGTAGGCCGGACGCCCTACTACGGCCTCCACCTAGACGAAAACAGGGCGCCCACTCTCCTTGTGCAAGCTCCCCCGGAGCTGGAAGATCCTTTGGAATTCAGCGCCCTGGGATATTTCATCGGACAGAACTTCGGGAGAGCCGTCCCTCTTATTCGAGGGCTGAAAACCGTAAGGCCTGAAGGGTTGAAGGCCCTTGGAGCCGGGATGGCTGCCTCGGGGGCTGTGGCCCTCTACCACGTGGAAGGCCTGACTCCCGAAGCCCACCGTTTCTCGGAGAAGCCTCTGGGAGGCTGGGAGAGGCTGAGGGTGGATAGAAAAGACTTGGAGGAGACCCTTCGGAAGCTTTCCTGCGGGGCTGAGGGCGGTTATGACTGCGTTTTTCTCGGCTGTCCTCATTACAGCCTCCGCCAGCTTGAAAGGCTTACCTCCAAAGTGAGGGGAAGAAGGCTGCGTCGAAGGCTTTGGGTTTGCACCTCCAGAAAAGTCTATGAGGAAGCTGAAAGGAGAGGCTATGTGGCTGCCATAGAGGAGGCGGGAGGAGTGGTGCTCAGGGACACCTGCATGATAGTTTCCCCCACTGAGGAGTTAGGCATAGACACCGTGCTCACCGACTCCTGCAAGGCAGCGCATTATTTTCCCAGCCTCTGCAGGGTTAAAGCCAGCCTTGGAACCTTGGACGCCTGCGTGGAGGCCGCTGTAAGGCGTTGAGAACCCTGACCCTTAGGGGGAGAAAGCTGGTAGGCGGCTTGGCTGAGGGAGTCGCCCTTGTGACCAAGCAGCCCATATCCTTCTTCGGAGGCGTAAAACCGGAAACAGGCTTGGTGGTGGAAAGAGGCCACGAGCTTCAAGGCAAAAGTATCAGGGGAAAAGTTTTAGTTTTTCCTCACGGTAAGGGTAGCACTGTGGGCTCCTACACGCTTTATGCCTTAGCCAAACAGGGCGCGGCCCCTAGGGCTATCGTCAACCTTGAAACCGAGCCCATCATAGCCGTGGGCTGCGCTTTGACGGGGATACCGTTAGTGGACAGGCTGAACAAGGACCCTTTGGAAGTCATTGACACGGGGGATTATGTGAAGATCCTCGAAGATGGCACCGTGGAGGTAAGAAAAAGCCTAGCGTAAGCCCCCGGGGTGAAAGGCTATTCAACGTAACAAGTTAACCATTCTCAAGCTGGGCGGCTCGGTTATAACGGTGAAGGAGGAGAGATACACCCCCAACCAGGCTGCTATCTCTCGGCTTGTTGGAGAAATTAAGCAGGCTGAGGTTAAGCCGCTGATCCTAATCCACGGAGGAGGCAGCTACGGCCACCCCATCGCCAAGGACCACCAGATAAAGGGAGGCTACCGGGAGCCTTCTCAGCTTCAAGGTTTTGCCAAAACCCATCAAGCCATGGTCACCCTCAACGGAATGGTTTTAGAGGCTCTTCTTCAGGAGGACATACCCTCCATGAGTCTTCCCCCCTCTGCTTTCCTGACCACGGACAGGGGGCGTATCCGCTTCTTGGAGCTGAGGCCCATCCTCAAACTTTTGGAGCTAGGCGTCCTCCCCGTGCTCTACGGCGATGCCGTCTTGGATTCAACCCTAGGCTTCACCATTCTATCCGGAGACCAGCTGGCCGCCCACCTCGCCATAAAGCTTAACGCAGGCCGAATCATCATGGGCATAGACGTGGACGGCATTTACTCGAGAAACCCGAAAACAGACCCCTCAGCGCAGCTTATCCCCCATCTCACCCTCCATGAGCTGAGGGAAGTTCTCAAGCACCTTCAGGAAGAGACAGTGGAGGAAGCCGATGTCACAGGAAGCATGGCGGGGAAGATTCAGGAACTCATACCCGCCCTCAAACGGGGAGCCCAAGCCCTGATAGTAAATGCGGAAAAACCGGGCAACATCTACAAGGCTCTAAAACGGGAGCAAGTCCTAGGGACGACGCTTCAGGCAGTGTAGTGAAAAACCATGCCATATTTGTGCATATTTGTGCATGGCTTCCAGAAGCAAGCTTAGCCGACGCAGCCTTTTCCAACCCACGACCTCAGACCTCTCTCATCAGTCTCCACCAAATAGGTTTCTCCGTGGAGCCTCTGCAAAGCCTTAGCCACGTTTTCAAGGTCTTCTCCTCGAGCTAAGGCGATCATGCAGCCGCCGCCTCCCCCACCTGTCAGCTTAGCTCCGAGGGCTCCGGCGTTTCTAGCCGCCTCGATGAAGAGCTCCAGCCTCTTGTGGGAGACTCCCACAGCTGAAAGCAGCTTCTGGTTTTCATCCATACACCTGCCCAGTTGAGGGAGGTCTCCTCTCCTGATGGCTTCAGCAGCCTGCAACGTCAGCCGCCTAGCAGCCTTCAAGTTTTTCCTCATCAAGGCTTCTCTTTCCTCCGCCAAACTGCTTACCTTTTTAACCAAGACCCCCGTAGACCGGCGGATGCCTGTGTTCCCAACGACCAAGCGAAGCGGCCTAGCTGCTTTCAAAAACTTAACCGGAGCGCCTTGCTGGAAAAAAATGATGCCTCCGTGGATGCAGGTAGCTTGGTCTATTCCTGAAGGCCGGTAGTGGAGGAGGCGCTCGGAGAAATAGCTCAGCCTCAAGACTTCCTCCCTAGACAGTTTTAACCCCACAAACCGGGCTACAGCTGCCACGGTGGACACAGCCATGGCGGCGGAGGAGCCCAGACCCACCTGTATGGGGATTCCCGATTCAACCTCCACATCCAAGTCTAACGGGGGACTGCCTGCGTAGTCTAAGACGGCTTCCGCAGCTATCTTTATGGGCCTCAGCAGTCTGCCGCCGGCTTTACCTCCCACCTCCGCCTTGTACCTGCCACCGTGGAAGAGGCCGGCTGCTTTAAGGCCTCTGGAAGATACGTGAATCCCAGCCTCAACCCCTTTCCTCACCCGGGCTTCCGCATAGAGGTTGACGGCCATGCTTATGGCGGGGGCTCCGTGAACGCAGAAATGCTCCCCCAAAAGGATGGTTTTAGCCGGGGCCCTAGCGGCTGAAAACATGGAATAAAATCAGGAATAAAAGATTTAAAGGCGTTGCTGAACTCACATTCCGAGAACCTTTTTCACCACGTTGACTTCCTTGAGGCTGATGTTCCTCCACTTAATCTTCCCCGTAAGGAGGTCGATGACGTTAACCCTCTTCTGGTCGATCATCTTCTGGAGAATTTCCTTACTGGTTTCCAAGTACATGTCCTCCGGGCAGTTTTCAGGGGAAACCGTCATCCGCAAACCGTCGACGGAAAGATGAAAAACGTAGACAGCGTCGTCCGTAACCTTCAGCACAATAGTCCTCCCTTCATATTCCTTTAAAAGATCACGAAGCTGAGGCTCACTCTGCAGCCGCTTGTTAAACTTGATGATCCCGTTGTCAAAGCGTTCCTTAAACGACATGGGACTCATTAATTATGAAAAGACATTTAAAATTTACCCCAAAGTGTGATCCTTTGCTTCCATAAGCAGTTTTAAATACTATAAAAAGGGGAAATAATAGGTTAAAAGGAGTTTATGAATCATGACAGAAGGATTCTGTATGAAATGCCGGAGAAAAGTGGAGATGGCGGACGCAAGAGAAGAAACATTGAAAAATAAGCGAAGAGCCTTGGTGGGCAGATGCCCCGCCTGCGGCACAAAAGTCGTAAAAATACTTAAAAAAGCCTAACCCATCTGAAAGCCCTAAACCAACTTAAACCCGGCCGGATTCCAGCCACACGGCCTTTTTCTCAAAAAGGCTTAAAACCGTTAGAACTCCCTCCAAAGCATCCGGTGCTCTTCCCGCCAGTTTATCCGAAATTTGAAGCTTAAAGCGGGAAGGTTGCACTTTAAATTTTGAAGAAAGCAGTCTTGTATAGGCTGGTTTCTTTTTCCTCTAAAAACGTTTTAATCAGTTTAGGCTGAAACTTTTAATCGCATCTCGTTGAATACTATTCTCGAAGAAAAAAAAGCTGAGAGACTGGAGGAGCATTTCTTCGGCTGAGCGACATGGTGAAGCTGGCGGTTAAAAAATTTGGCGAAGTGCGCGAGGGAGAATTGAAATTCGCATTGGAGGTGCTTGATGAATGTTACAGGCGCCTGAAGCCTCATGCCCTCAGCCTCGTAGACCTTTACGTTTTCGAAAAGTCCTCGGCCATGACCGCTTTCCTAGCTTGGGAAAGAGAACAGTTGAGAATAAAAACTTCCGATGTGAGCGAGCAGTTTTTCGCCGTCCATGATGCTTGGAGGGGGATACCGAGAATCGCCTTCAGCCTAGAAAAAATGCGGGTTATTCCGCAGCCTGTGGTTGTAGGCGGATTGAGACATGAAGCCGCTCACACTGTTCTTCACGGCTCCCCTGAGTATTACATCATACCCATCCCTGAACCTTTAAGGAAGATGGAAGTAAAATACGGACTCCATCCGCAGATGACCGAGGAGCTACTTTACCTTATCTCCATGGCTGTCAAAGACTGCGAGGTCACAGAACTCCTCTACAGCCGAGGCTATCTGGAAGACCAAGTAGCCTACAACAAGTTTTTTCTTTCCACCACCGGCGAAGATGAGCAAACATGGGAGCTTGCCAGAGCGGAACCCTCGACCGCAATCCTTTTCCTCACCTCCCTCCTTAAAACCGCTTGTTGCACTGCCCCCCTCCTAGGAAACAAGCGGCATGGGAAAGAACTTCAGCATGCTCTGCGCGAAAGCCTAGCTTTCCTACCCTTAGAATTTAGCTCCAAAATCCCTACTCTCGCCGCCCGCGCGGCTGAGGGAAGAGAGGGGGACACTCACCGGAAGATACTGCTGTTCACTCAAGATGTCGTCAGTGAACTGATACGGCCTCTGTTCCACACCCAAGGCCATTAAACCGGGGTGAGGCTCATCTTCTTTTAAGACCCTTCCATCCTCTCTGAACATCCTTCAACATGGCAGTGTAGTGGAAGATGACTTGCATCTCGGTTTCCAGCTGAGACTTATACCCATAGGGGCCGATGAAACCCAGCTTCTGCCCAGCCACAGCGTTCCCGAACATGGCTGCCACAACGGGGTTACCGTACTTCATCAACCCGTAGATATAGCCGGCGGCGAAGGAGTCCCCTGCCCCCGTAGTGTCCACCACCCTCTCTACAGGAACCGGGGGAATATGAGCGTGGTAGACGGCCTCTGTTTCGCTATAAACGACCAAAGCCCCTTGGCTTCCCAACGTTATGACCACCTGTTTGATTCCCTTTTCAATCCACCGCTCCGCCGCCTCCACCATTTCCTCTTCTCCGGCTAAGTTGACTCCCGCGGAATACGCAGCCTCTGTCTCGTTCATTTTGAGGATGTCGATGTGAGGAAGCCATTCTTCAATATCCGACCAAGCTTGGAGGACCCGGTTGTTTTCCGGGTCGATGGAGTTTGTGGGACCGTGGGCGTCGAAAAGAATCAGGCCTGAAGACGCCTTCCTCAGTCTCTCCACAGTGTCTAAGGGAACCTCAAAATCGGTGACTGGAACGAAGATGAAGGCGTCGGATTCGATGAAAGGTTGAAGGTCTTCAAAGGATATAGGCTTCATCCTGTTAGTCTGCTTCTCTAACCTTTCGCTTTCTGAAATGTACTTCAGAAAGATTCTGTTCGTTCCTTCAGGCGTAGCCCTGAGCCCTGTTAGGTCAATGTGGCGGTGCAACCCCAGCAAGCGTCGGAGCAGAGGCATATCCTCTTCGCCTACGTTGGCGACAGGGTGGATGGTGGAAGGAGGCTGGAGCAGGGAGGCTAAAGCTAGGGTAGGGTAAAGAACGCAGCCATACTGTTCTTTCACAACCCCTAGATGGGTTTCAATATGGTCGTAGGGTATGGGTCCCGCTACAACTACCTTAACTACCTTTAAGGCCTCCTCAAGGACGTTAGGTGGCTTTAATAACCAATATTTCTTTTCTTGGATATTAAAGGTAACGCGTTTCGGTGGAGAAACATTGTCCCTTGTAGGTTTCGCCTCAAACAGGGGATTCGGCCACTGGAGAAGGTTGAGAAACTACCTCACCCTACCTCCCCTTAAGGATAGAGCGGTGCTGATAGCGCCCATGACGCTGGCCAACCTTTCTTGGGAGGTAGTGAACTCCGTGGGCTACGTGGACGGAGGAGCAAGGATGGTGCTGGAAGAAGATGGAAGCCTTCAGACCACGGTGAAATACGACTCTCACCTGCCCTATAAGCCGAGTGTGGAAGGCTATTACCTCATCCCTTGGGCGCATGCCTACTTGCACAGGGCTCGGATGCTGGTGGTGGACGCTCACAACGAACCTGAGATTGTCTACTGCGATGAGCTTTTCCCTCAGTCCGCCGACATCGTCCGCCTCTGCCGGGAGCAAGGCCTGCGAAAGGTGGTCTTCACCCTAGAAACGCAGGTCTTTCGGAAATTACCTCTCCGATACCGGAGAGCTTTTGAAAAGGTAGACATCCTCCTCGTCCCCTACGAGAAAGAATTTTTCGCCGAATGTGTCTCCCTAGAGCCCTTTGAAGAGTTTGAAGATAAAATGTTCTATGCGGGAAGCGTGATCAATCCTTCAATCGTCAAAATACTCCGCACTCCCAAGACGAAGGCGAGGGAGATGTTGAAACTGCCAGCCGATAAAACCGTCATCTTTTGCACCTACGGAAAAGGGGAAGGCGCCCAGCGGATTGTAGAAGCTCTTGTGCAGATTGGAGACGACTTCGCAGCGAAGCATCCCGGCACCCATTTCATAGTGAGCGACCCCACAGGCAGATTCCGGCAGTCAATGCCCTCCCGGCCTTGGCTGGAATTCATAGGACTAGACTATCAAAAGGCTATGATGACCATGGCTGCCTGCGATTGCACCATCCAAGGGCTGGGAACAAGCACTCTGCTGGAGGGGTTGGTAGCAGGGAAGCCCATGGTAGCCATCAGCCTTGAAAGACCCTACGAAGAACAGGAAGCGAAAGGCAGAGGCGTGGAAAAATTCGGACTAGGAGAGTATCTCCCCATCAGCCAAGTATCACCCCGCAGCATCTCCAACGCCCTCCAAAGAGTTTTAGAGGAGGGCTACGGAAAAAAATTGAGACAAGCACTCCCAAGAACCCTCGGCAACTTGAAGGGTGCAGAAAAAATAGCTGACCTTTTAGCCTCAATCTTGTCGTAGCTGAAGCTTTTTGAAATGGAACTTGGAAAGGGCTTCAATGGTAATATGACCCGAACCTGATTATATATAATATTGGTGGCAGAGATGCCAAGGATGAAAATCTCCTACCTCACCAAGGGATATGAAGGGGAAAAGAAATCTCTCGAAATCTCAGCTGAACCGTACGAATTTATATTGACAACCCGAGGATGCTGGGAAAACGTCATCGCCGATGAGGATGTCTTCGTTCAGAAGGGGGAAATCAAGTCCATTAGAATTAAGCCCCTCCAGTTGAAACCTGAGGAAATCGTGATCTCATGCCCCATCATGCGAAACGCCCTAGGCTGCATCCTCTCCGTGGGAGGCGAAGGCCCGCCCAGAAGGGTGGAGAAACCGCGTAGGTTCACCTTCGCCCTCTTCGCCGCTTACAGGGAAGGAGAAATTCAGAAAAACGAACTGCTGGGAGTAGTCAACATTCTCTCCACCGCCGTCAGCATCAGCGCCCTAGCTAGAACGCTTCTGAACATAAGATACTTCGTCACACACTTTACGAAGCCGCCGCAAAAGCCGCGCGGCTCAACGTAACAGAAAAGAAACAGCCAAAACCTATCCACCGCCATCGGGCATGATGAAGATTTAATCAAAAGCCCCCATGAAGCAAAAGAATTCAGAAGCATCAGTGTAGCGACTTATGTTGGAGTTGGATGGAAAGTTTACTAAAATTGCGTATTAACATAATTTTCAAAACTGATAAACTTATGGCGGGCCCGGAGGGATTTGAACCCTCGACCACTCCCCGAGGCGTCCGAGAAACAGGCCTCTACGGGTTTCACCCAGCGGCTAAGAGCTGCAGCCTGCCTAGGCAGTCCGCCGCTCCACCTTTTCAGGGCATTTCCTAGGAAGCCTGACTGAGCCACGGGCCCTTCTAAAGTTAGAATGGCAACCCGTAAACTTTTAAGGTTTTTTCCCCAAGCTGCTGAAAACATTGCATACTCAAACAGCAGTTTGGCGGTCCTAGAACAGCCGTGTTATCCTCCGCCGGCAAAAGGCCTTATGGTTATCTGCTTCTCCTCGTTTCCTTTTAACTCTTCTTTAGGATTAACTATTCGATCGTTTACGACGACAAAATACGGAAATACTCCTTCAGACGAAGAGTCTGGAAGGTTTAAGACTAAGCCTTTTTCCTTCGTGGCTTTCAGTATAGCCTCGATTATCTTCGTTCCCTCCGGCACTTCAAGGGTTACGTATTGCTGGCTTCGTGCACTCAATCCGTAGGCTTTGATCGCAACTTTCATAAACAGGGACTACCCCCTTTGTTTTTTTCATGGTGCTTCTCTTAAATTTTATGCTTTGACAATAAACATCACACTCATGTCTTTGTCAGAAAAGGCAGAGCCTTTACCTTTCTACTGCTCTCTCAACTTCCTTTTACGTTAAGCCGTCTGAAAAATTTAAATAATGAAAAAATGGAAACAAATAATAGGTTGGTGATACTATTGGCGACCATTACAAAGAAAACCGTGAAATTAACGGTAAACGGCGTAGAATGCGAAGTAGAAGTTGACGTCAACGAGGTGTTAGCAAAAGTTCTGCGAGAAAAACTGGGATTAACCGGTACAAAAATTGGCTGCGAAAGCGGAGAATGCGGAGCCTGCACAGTTCTAATAGATGGACAACCCAAGCTTTCATGCCTGATTCTCGCCATCGAATGCGAAGGGAAAAAAATATTGACCGTAGAAGGTCTTTCAGACCCTGAAACTGGAAAGCTGCATCCCATCCAAGAAGCCTTCATAGAAAATTTTGGGTTTCAATGCGGCTTCTGTACACCGGGATTTCTTATGGTGACTAAAGCTCTGCTGGATAAAAAAACTGGAGAAAAACTCACGGATGAGGAAATACGACTTGCCATTGCAGGAAATATCTGCAGGTGCGGTGATTACTACCATATTATCGAGTCGATCAAAGCGGCTGCAGAAAAAATGAAAAGATTTTCTTGAGGAGGTGGCGGTAATTGATTGAATGGAAAGTTTATCCGGCGAAAGGCGCGCAGGAATTTAAATGGATTGGAAAATCTATCCCTCGAAAAGAATCTTATGAGAAAGTTACAGGGGCTGCTAAATTTGTCGCTGACATGAAAGCTGACCTTTGCGCGAAAATCTTGAGGAGCCCCCATCCCCATGCGATAATAAAAAACATAGATACCAGTGAAGCTGAAAAGCTTCCCGGTGTAGCCGCCATAATCACCCACAAAGATGTACCAAAAAGGCTACTCCCTCGAAGCAGCGCTAGAGCTTGCTACATTTTGGAGGATCATGTGCGTTACGTAGGCGATGAAGTGGCGGCGGTAGCGGCTGTAAGCGAGGAAGTGGCGGATGAAGCATTAGACCTGATAAAAGTTGAATACGAGGTCTTGCCCGCCGTGTTCGACCCGGAAGAAGCAGCTCGGGAAGACGCGCCGAAGTTGTATCCTGAAGGCAACGTCTACGGCCCTCTAGGCGGGACTATCGTGGAGAAGGGTATACGTGAACCTACAGTGCTTGAATGGGGAGACCTTGACAAAGGCTTTAAGGAAGCTGACGTAATAGTGGAAGATAAATTTGTGGTAAAACCGCAGATACACGCACCTTTAGAGCCTCATGTTTGTTTGGCTCAATGGGAAGGAGACCGGCTGACGCTCTGGGTCGCTACGCAGACGAAACATGAGATCATTGATAGCCTCTCCTACGTGTTCGAGATGCCGTCAAGCAAGATCAGAGTCATATCGAGGTATGTAGGAGGAGGGTTTGGGTCAAAATACATCGAAAGATACATTCCCATTGCAGCCTTGCTGTCCAAAAAAGCAAAAGGTAAATCGGTAAAGCTGGTGTACACAAGGGAAGAGGAACAATGTCATACAAAGCGAGCAGGCCAGAAAATATACGTTAAGATCGGCGCCAAAAAGGACGGAACTTTCACTGCCATTCACTTCAAAACCTACTGCGATATCGGAGGCTACGGAAATTCTGTCAGTGGAAGTTGCCAATTTTGGGAAGAAGCGCCAGCTATTTCTTATAAAGCGGAAAATGCTCGATTTGAAGCTTGGGATGTGCATGTGAACTATTTCAGCACCCAGCCGTTCCGTTCGGTGCAGGTGCCAAGTACAAATTTCGCTTTAGAGCAAGTCATCGATCAGGTTGCTGAAAAACTTGGAAAAGACCCCGCGGAGATCAGGCTGAAAAACATGCCTGAAACGGGGGACGTTGTGCCTCCTAAACCCTACAAGAATCCCTTCTACCCCAGAGCCGCCTTGGATACCTATCCCTCCAAAAAAATGCTACAAGAAGTCTTGAAAGAGATAGGATGGAAAGAGAAGTGGAAAGGTTGGGGGAAACCTGTAGCCGTAGAAGGATCGAAAAGGAGAGGAATAGGCCTAGCCTACTCGGCTGCTTGGGGAGGGTTTAACTACGATGGATTAATGACCATGACCGTCACCATGTATCCGGACGGTTCGCTTACGATCCTTTCAGGCACCCAGGATCTAGGCACAGGTTCCAATACAACTTTGTGCATGATAGCCGCGGAACATCTTGGAATATCCTTGGAGGAGGTCAGCATAATCGCCGACGATACGGCTGTAGGGCAGTTTGACTACTATGAAGCCAGGTCAAGCCGGACGTTGACTATCGGGGGACACATGCTCCTACTCGCCATCGAAGACGCGAAACGGAAGATTTGCGAGACAGTAGCCCCGAAACTTGAGGTGCCTCCGGAAAACTTAGAAGTCAAAGAGAAAAAAGTCTACGTTAAAAATGATCCTAAAAGAATGATTCCTCTCACAGAAGCCATCACTTCAACAGTGGTTGGCACTGCATCAGGTCCTCCGGGAAGCGAATTCCCTGAAATCGAGCCCGGGTTCAAATGGCGTAACCCTCTAGTTTCAGCGGCGGAAGTTGAAGTTGACGTTGAAACAGGAGAAGTTAAAATAGTAAAACTGGTTCCCAGCTACTGCCCAGGGAGAATGGTAAATCCCAAGATTGTGATAGGGCAATATTTGGGAGGAGCATTATGTCAAGGGGTAGGTATGGCTCTCTACGAGAATTTCAACTTCGACGAAAAGAACAACGTCTATGTCAGCAGAAACTTCTTAGACTATAAAATCCCGCGAGCGACAGAAATGTACGAAGTAAAACCTGTCATAATAGAGGAAGTCAAAGACCGGCCTCCACACGTAGGACCCCCCTACGGGGTGAGAGGTGTCGGAGAATGGGGAATAGGCGTCATTGTCCCTGTTATTGCCAATGCCATTTACAATGCTCTAGGCGTTAGGGTTAAACGCTGCCCGATGACAAGCGAGGTCGTTTTAGAGGCGCTGAGAGGGGGGAAAGAGTAGATGCCATTTATAATGAAAAGGCCCTTGAAGAAATTCGAATACGTGGCTCCTTCGAAGCTTGAGGACGCATTAGCTATCCTTGGAAAACTCGGCGAGAAAGCCGCGATATTGGCAGGAGGAACAGACCTTCTGGTATTCATGAAAGACAGGGCGATTATGCCCCAATGCATTATAAACATCAAAAACATAGCCGGGATGGATTATATAAAGGAGACAGAAGAAGGGGGATTGGCGATAGGCGCCCTCACCCCCATCATCAAAATAAACGAGTCCAAGCTGATCAAGCAGAAATATCCCTCGCTTCACGAATGTACCACAAAAGCATTTCACAGTTGGCAGATCAGAAACATGGCTACAATAGGGGGAAACATTTGTCGAAGCTCCCCTGCTGCGGATGCTGTACCTCCCTTAATGACCTATGATGCGGAAGTGAAACTGGTCGGGCAAAAAAGTGAGCGGAGAGTATTGTTAGAAAAATTCTTCCTCGGCCCTAACAAAAACGTGCTAGATCGGGAAATTTTGACAGAGATAATAATACCCCCGCAGAAAGGAAACTGCGGAATGGCTTTCGAAAGCATGAAACGAGTCTCCGTGGACTTGTGCAAATTGAACTGCGCTGTGAAAATTGTGCTTGAGGGCAATACATGCAAAGACATCAGAATAGCCCTCGGCGCCGTAGCTCCCACACCCATCAGAGCAAAAAAAGTTGAAGAAACCGTGAGAGATAAAGAAGTTACCGACGAGCTCATCGAGAAAGCTTCTCAAAAAGTCGTCGAAGACATCTCCCCAATAACCGATGCTAGGTCAACCGCTGAATACCGGAAACAGGTTAGCGTGGTAATGGTCAGAAGATTGATAAAGCAAGCAGTTCAACGTGCAAAATAATATCTCTAACCCAAAGTTAGGAAAAATTTAAATCGTGGATCACGCCTATCACTTCCGATGCAAAATGGGTAAAAGAATAGCCATAAATCCAAAAGGTGTTTGGGATCCTTCCCAAGGTCCAGATGCGAAAGTAAGCAAGTTTCCAGTTGGCTGGTCACAGGTTGCCATAAAGGGAAACTTTATTTTCATATCAGGTCAAGTTGGAGCCAACGAGAAAGGCGAAATGCCCCTCGACCTTAAAAGCCAGATGGAGTTGACCTACGAGAACATTGACAAATGCTTAAAGGCTGCAGGCGCCACATGGGATGACGTTGTTTTCATGACCATCTACGGAACGTCTCTTGACGTAGAGTTCTACAACATCTGGCGTGAAGTCCAAGCGAAGTACATTTCCGGGCCGCCATTCCCAGCTTTAACAGGTGTAGGTTGCGCTCGCCTCACTTGGCCAAACCAGAAAGTTGAATTGGATGTAATAGCCATTAAGGATTAAAGCTTCACCTTTTTTTTTTTTAAAAAAAAAAGGGAAAAATTAACTGTTTTAATACGAAAGAATTCGCTTCGGGTTATCTATCATCATAGTGCGAATTTGCTTTTTAGATACCCCCATGTATCTCAGCCTAGGAACGATGTGTTTCAGTATATGCGCGTAGCCCCAGCCTCCATATTTCACCCTTTGAAGTTTTGTGAAAACATCTTGGGACATCATGAGCTGTTTTTCATAGCCTTGGTCGCATAGTTCTGCAATGGCCAGTAACCGCTCATTATCGCTGACGAATAAAGCTCCAGGCCACAGGCTGTTCCACCAGCTTTCATTGCCAATGGTGTCATATTCCAAGATTATTGGATATTTATCCATGAGTTTTTTATGAAATTCAACGTTAACTTTGGATCTGTCATCACTACAAGTCAAGTCCATGTGACTCATATAGAACTTTTCTAGATTCGCTCCTTCCTTTTCTATCATCTTTATTATATTCTCCTGGTCAAAGACTTTCTTTTTCTTCTCCACGTCTAGAAGCGTTGGATGTATGGTGAAGGGCGCTCCCGTTTCTTTCTGAGCCCGAGCTGCCCCTCTGAATACTTTTTCCTCTTCTTCCGATATGGGGTAAAGAGTAGCGCATTTTATGACGCCTGCTTTTATTTCGGTTTCAACCGGATAGCTTATGCCCTCCGTTAACTCCTTCACGATGAAGTCGCGCACTCCGTCAATGTCCATTTTCTTTACCAAAGGCGGGTGAGATAAACCGATGTAGAAGCCTGAAGGACAAATTATGTTGATGCCTGTAGCTTGGGAGATTTTCCTCAGGGCTAACGGATCCCTTCCTACTCCCGGGCAAGTCAACTCCACTAAGCTGTTGCCACCCCAGTGTTTGAATTCCATCAATTCCTCAATAGCTTCATCCACGTCAAGCATTGTCAAATTGTTGCAAGATACACCGGCATCCCGCAGAAGATCCCCCCGATTCGCCAAGGTTATCGGCGCGTCGACCAGCGCTCTTTTCCTTCCTTCATCAGGAGCCGTATGCCAAACTGTAAATGTGCAGATGAGATGCTCATGGGGTAGTGTTAACTTCAACTCTTCCGGCGAAATAGGACCGTTAACAGTTTCCACCCTAGCCATGTGTCCACACCTCCAGATTTCCATGAGTAGCGAGGTTTCCATCCCTCAACTTCAGGGAGCACAATTGAGTAATACCCTCCATTCAATTAATCAGCTTAGTTTGCATGTCGCTTAAAAATATTTTGCACACTCCAATGAGAAGCCTTCCTGAGCCAACTTCGATGAAGATTTTTTAAAGGTTCTTTGGTGAATGTGAACTTCTCCCGTAACCTATTTAAAGTAGAACGGTGAATTTTTCAATCGCGTATTTCGTGACATCATCGGATGAAGCCCTATGGCAACTGTCAAAGTATCGTTAGAGAACGTGACAAAAAAATTTGGAGATATTACCGCTGTTAACAGGATCAGTTTAGATGTGAAAGAAGGGGAATTTCTATGCTTACTCGGGCCTTCAGGTGCCGGTAAGACTACCACACTCAGACTCATAGCTGGTACTGAAACGCATGACGAGGGAAATATATACATTGATGGAGTGCTTGTGAACGATCTTCCCCCTAAAGACCGAGACGTAGCCATGGTTTTTCAAACCTATGCTCTCTACCCGAATAAAACAGTCTTTGAAAACATAGCCTTCCCGTTGAAGGTAAGAGGGACGCCTAGGGACGAAGTTGAGAAGAAAGTTTTAGAAGTTGCAAAAACCTTGGGAATAGAAAAATTGCTCGATAGGCTTCCGGCATTGCTCAGTGGAGGTGAACGGCAGAGAGTTGCCATTGCTAGGGCGATAGTGAGAAGACCTAAAGTGTACTTGATGGATGAGCCCTTAACGAACTTAGATGCAAAACTTAGAGTTCTTATGAGGTCTGAGATTAAAAGAATGCAGCAGCAACTTCAGATAACGGGGATTTATGCCACTCCAGATCTATTTGAAGCTATGAGCATAGGTGATAGGATCGCTGTTATGAGCAAGGGCTCTGTTCTCCAATGCGATAATGCGGAGAGTTTGTACAATAAACCCAAGCATATAATTGTTGCTGAAACCATGTGCAGTCCGCGAATTAACCTGATAAACTGCACTTTAAACGAGAAGAATGGAAAAATCATGCTCGACGCGGGAGATTTTGTCTACGATATGACAGAACTGAAAGATGTAGTCAGCAAATTTTTAGATAAGGATGTTGTCTTAGGGGTGCGACCTGAACACGTAAATATTTTGGATAAGAAAGTCAAAGAGGCCATCCCGGCTGAGGTGATCGGCATAGATCATATCAGGCCGGAAAATGTTGTTTATTTGAAGGTGGGGGGAACCGAGCTGATAAGTTTAGCCGACGAGGTTACGGCAAGTCGAATTAAAGATAAAGTATACTTTACCTTTGCCAATAAGCATATAATACTTTTCGACAGGAAAACTGGAAACTGCATCCTCTAAGGAAGCGAGAAAAATGGTTTCTGTCCGTTTGGAAAAACTCACAAAAACCTTTGGGAAAACGATAGCGGTCAATGAGCTAGATTTGACTATAAAGGATGGGGAATTTTTATGTTTACTCGGGCCCTCAGGCTGCGGTAAAACAACGACGCTTAGAATGATCGCAGGTTTAGAAACACCGACGAAGGGAGAAATCTACATAGGAGACGTGCTTGTGAACGATCTTCCTTCTAAAGATCGAGATGTAGCTATGGTTTTCCAGTTTTACGCCATCTATCCTGAAATGAAAGTTTTTGACCAGATTGCCTTCCCCTTGAAAATGTTGAAGAAACCAAAAGAAGAGATCGATAAAGCCGTTAAAGAGGTTGCTGAACTTTTAGGAATAACTGATGTGCTTAACTTTCCTGTGGAACGCTTAACGATGGAGCAAAAGCAAAAAATTGAGCTGGGCAGGGCCATTGTAACCCAGCCTAAAGTTTACCTTTTCGACGAACCTCTCACAAACCTAGACACGAAAGTTAGAGCTCGTACAAGGATCGAATTGAAGAAACTTCAGCAAAGGTTGAAAACGACGACTATATATGTCACCCATGACCAGCTCGAAGCTTTAACTTTAGCTGACAGAATCGCTGTGATGCACTTGGGCAGACTTCAACAATGCGATACTCCGGATATGCTTTATAGGTATCCGAAAAACTTTTTCGTAGCAGGATTCATCGGCAGTCCGCCCATGGATTTCATAGACTGCACTCTAGTGGAGAAAGACGGTAGATTCGTACTTGATGCGGGAATTTTCAGCTATGATGTAACCGAGTTCAAAGAAGACATCGAGAAGCTTACGAATAGCCGTGAATTCGTAATCGGAGTGAGGCCTGAGTTTTTGACGTTAAGTCTGACTAAAACCGCTAACAGCCTTGCAGAGGCCTACGTGGACATCATTGAACCTTTGGGGGCTAGAATGATAGTAAATCTGAAAGTTGGAAACTATACTCTAAAAGCAAATGTGCGTAAGATGCCTTTGACAAGCGGGGAGAAAGTATGGTTTGGATTCGATAAAGATAAGCTTAGATTATTCGATAAAAAGACAGAACACTGCATCATCTAAATTTCTGCCGGCGCAGCACTATATTTTATTATTTTATCTTAGAGAAAAATTTTTCATTTACTTGATAGCGCCGCTCATGATTCCTTTAATGATGTATTTTTGAAGTATAACGGCCAGGGCTATAACTGGGAGGCTTGAAAACACACCGGCAGCCATAACCCGGGGGATAACCTGCTTCATCGGGCCCATGAACTCTAAAATAACCGGCTGAAGCATTTTGAAATCTCTCACACCGATGACGCTGGAGTACATAAGCTCATTCCATGAAATGATGAAACAGAAAACCGTAACGATCATGACGCCTGTGATGGACAGAGGCAGAACAACCCGAAACATGGTTCCAAACCTACTCAAACCATCAACCTGTCCAGCTTCCTCCAAGTCCATGTGAACTCCTCGAAATATTGAAGCAAGCATCCATGTCATCAGAGGAAGAATGAAGACGCTGTGAGCGAACACGACCCCCGGCAAGGTGTCTATCAAACCTAAAGCTCTCTCCACTGTTGCCACAGGTATCAGCAATGCAACTCCTGGTAGCATATAGAAGATCACGATGGCTTGGAGGAGGACCCTGTTCACTTTAAACCTGGTCCTGACAAGGGCGTAAGCTCCCAGTGAACCTGCTGTCATTACGAAACCCGCCGTTATCAAGGCTACTAAAGCGCTGTTCACAAGCCCTTCGGTGAAAGGCGGGTAGCTTAAGAGTTCACCGTAATGGAAGACTGTAAATTTAACGGGTTTAAACGGGAAGGGGGGAGGCCTGTAAAGGTCTATTTCCCGCTGTAAACTTGAAGTAACCATCCAGAAATATGGAAAAAGTATGGTGAAAACTAAGATGGCGAAGGCTGTGTATATTCCGATTTTCCCTGCGATTTTTCTTGCTTTGTTCGGTTTTGGTATTTGAACGTTCATTTATGTTTCACCTCAAACAACCTTGTACCATCTGAGTGCGGTAAAAGCGAAAACTAGGCCTATCAAGGTTACTACATAGGCAAGTGTAGCTCCGTAGCCTGCATTCAAATACCAGAAGGTTGTGAGGTAAGAATAGAAAGTTAGCACATAACTTTCAGTCCCCGGGCCGCCTTTGGTGATGGAGATCACAATATCGAAACTGTAAAGTAAGGATAGAATGGCGTTTAAAATACAATTTATGACGAATATTCCCTTGATATGCGGCCATATGACATATTTGAACCTGGAAAGAACACCAGCCTTGTAGATTTTCACAGATTCAACAATTTCTTTTGGAACATTTTGAAGAGCTGAAAGAAATAAAAGCCCGTAGAGTGTAAAAACTTTCCAGCAGAAGAATAAAGCTAAAATATTTAATACCAGAAACGGAGTGCTGAAGAACGAAATTGCTGCGGGAATTAAGCCTAAGGTTTTCAACAGCCAATTGACAATACCGTAAGCTGAATTGAAGATCCACCAAAATATTAAGGATACAACTATCGGGGGGGTAGCCCAAGGTAGAAGAAGAAGGACTCTTCCGAAGGTGTTTCCCTTGAATTCTTGACTTAAAAGCAGGGCTGTACCTAAACCAGCTGGAACGGCTATTATGGTGGTTAAGCCGAAGAAATACAGAGTATGCCAAAGGGAGGTTATGAACACAGGGTCCGAAATCATATAAGCCCAATTACGCAAGCCTACAAAGGAATATTCTAGCGTCCTCAAACTTAAGTCCGTAAATGTGTAATAAAATGAAGCCCCAAGGGGATATAAAATAAAAATCGAAAGGAAAATAAAGAAGGGGGACAAGCAGAGAAGGGCGAATTTACTTTCTCTGCTTATCTTCAGAGCCACAGTTCGATTCTTCTCCTAGTGAGGCTTTTAGCCTCCCCTAAGCCAGTACAGCCAAGATAGCGACTCCTCAGGGGAGTTTTCCTCAATCCACTTGAGGATGTCGTCGATCTTAGCTATCACTTCCCCGGTTATCAGTCCGTCGGTCCAGGCTTCAGGATATCCGCCACCGTACTTCTCATACTCCTCGTCGACTATTTCGTCGCATTTCTCAGCAGCATCACTCATAGCTTGCTCCGCTGTCTTTATGCCTTTGAGGGCGTTAGTTATTTCAATCTCCACAGTGTCAGTTATAGCCTGATACGCCGGTCTAATGTAGCGGCTGCATCTATACTTCGACTGCTCCAGCTGCTCCATGATGAACATGTTCCATGGGAAAACAGCGAACCTCTCGTCATAGAAGTATGACCATCTTGTCGGACATGGCTCCTCAAGATCCGGTGTCGGCCCATTATGCAATGTCATCTGCACTTGCGTCTCTTTGCTGTGAAGGAACTTTATAAAGTCCCACGCTGCCTCCTTGTGTTTAGCCATCACCGGAATTCCGTAACCTTCAGGAGCGTTCTCGGAGGCTGAACGCACAACTCCACTATGTCCTGGAACAAGCCAAGTTATGACTTCCTTCTTTGACAGCGGGTATCCCAGTTCATGGTACTTCGGCATTACAATAGTGGTCACATGGGGATAGTACATCATGTAGGTGGCGTTTTCCAAGTACCACTCTTTTCCAGCTTGAATGCTGAATATCCATTCGATAGCAGCAGGGTTCATGTAGTTCCTATACAGCTCGATCATATCCTCTACAGCTCTAATAGATTCCTTGCTGTCCACATTGATCGTCCTACGGGAGTCATACTTCCAGAAGTCGCCCCCGTTGCAATGCAACCACACAAGGTAGTGGGTTAGAAGATATCCTTGCCTGAATCCTGCCGCATAGGGGTAATAGCCTTCCTTGCCTTTAAAGTGGTTCTTCAGCAATTCAAGCTGCTCCAACCATTCTTCAAACGTCGTAGGCCAGCTTAGCCCTACTTCCTTCAAATGGGTTAGGTTAGCGTTGAGGGTGAAAACCTCGTACATTCTTGGCAGAGCGTAGTATCTGTCTTTATAGGTTACAGTTTCCCGGGCGTAGGGCACTATGTCCTTGTCTACTTCTGGAGGGATCTCTATTCCCAGCTCGTCCAGAGGGGTGAAGAATTCCAGAAACTCTTGAAGCCAAGCTCCCCATTCATAGGTTACGTCGTAGGCATAGGTTCCAGCTGCGAAGGTTGTGGCTAGCTTATCATGCATGGTCACGAAGTCGTCCGTGAAAATGTTGATCTTTGTTCCAGTAACCTCTTCGTATCTGGATATGTTTTCCTCGTAATTGTAGTACCATCCACTGTGAGCAGACGTATAGAAGTTTAGCTCCGGAACCGATACAAGACCCCACTGATCAATAGGCGCCTTAAACGTATCCGCAACAACCGGAGTTGGAGTTGGTGTAGGGGTAGGGGTTGGTGTAGGCGTGGGTGTAGGCGCAGGCGCAGGCCTCATGGCTTGCCATGCAGCGTAGCCGCCCACGCCAGCGACAACAGCAGCGGCGATGGCGGCGATGCCGTATTTCATCGCACTTCTACGAGACTGACTTGTCATTTCATTTTCACCTTCCATCCTTTTTATTTTAAAGAAAATTAATATAAAACTTTCGGTATAAAATCACACTCAATAACAAACCATGTTTAACAAGAACTTTATACTTCCCAGCAACAATTTCTGGTATTCTCAAGTAAAGATTTAAACATAAAACTAATATCTATGCTAAGATTTCTCTCCCCTACAGTCAAATTTAATCAGCAGTCAACTGGAAGGTTTCGCGCTGAAAACTAAAAGCCAATGTTTAGCGGTCAGGAAAAAAGACTGCGAGTTTGCCCTACGCTTGCTTAAGGAGCATGCTTTCCTGAAACGTGAGATGAAAATCTCCGTCGAAGGAGAACTGGCTTTTATTCCTATAAAAGAAGCTCCTCCTCGAAATCTTCTGAATAATGCTGGGCTAGGCTACGTGAATGTGGTGGAGAAAATCGTAGAAGCTGGGAAGACGATTCAGAATTTTACTAGTGCCTTAGAAAAAGTTATTCCTTCCAAATTAAAACCGTTGATTCCGCGATCCCTAGACATCATCGGCCATGTGGCCATCGTAGAGCTGCCGCCAGAGCTGGAACCCTACGCGGAAGCTTTGGGCAAGACAGTTATGGAGACCCACAGAAACGTCAAAACGGTCCTAGCTAAAACATCCCAAGTAGACAGTCCTTTTCGGCTGAGAAAGTTCAAGCTCATTTCCGGCATAGATCAAACGGAAACCGTTCACCGAGAGTTTGGATGCCGTTTCGTCGTGGATGTAAGGAAAGTCTACTTCAGCCCTAGACTGAGCTTCGAACATGACAGAGTTTCAGCTCAGATAGGTGAAGGGGAAACCGTGGTTGATATGTTCGCAGGAGTAGGCCCTTTCTCAATTCTCACAGCTAAAAGAAGGAAGAAGGTCAAAGTCTACGCCATAGACGCCAATCCCGAAGCTTACAGTTATCTGCTGAGAAACATCGCCATTAACAAAGTTGATAGCAAGGTCACCGCTCTGCTTGGCGACATCCAAAGACTCTTGGAGAAAAACCTAAGGGGGGTGAAGGCTGACAGAGTCATAATGAACCTTCCCTCTGAAGCCTTTCGCTTTCTCCCTCAAGCTTTAACCTTGCTCAAGGCCGAGGGCATCGTCCACTATTATTGCTTTGCAAAGGAGCCGAACCCATTGGAGAAAGCGGAGGAAGAAGTGAAGAAAACTGTCGCCTTCTCCGGGTGGAAAGCGGATGTCCTTTATGCCCGGCGTGTCAAGCCTTCGGCTCCAAGAACATGGATGGTAGCCTTAGACCTCAGATTCACCCTCTAACTTCGACTGTCAGCTCGATGACGACGGAGACGTCAGCTCTCGACAGTTTGGCGACTAATTCTCTGGACAAATCCGCCGCCGCCTTATCCGCTCTAACCATGACCGTTCGTGGACAAATATAGTTGCTTTTTCTAACCACCAAATCGGTAGGATGCGAAAAAGACAGACGGGGATCTCCCCAGCCTCGGACGAGTTCCCTCTCCCCTTCAACCTTGACTGTTAAGGTGAGTTTGGCTTCGCTCTTCCGGGCTAGTTGTTTAAACTTTGAGCTGAGTTCAGCTGCTCCCTTGTTGGCACCCACGGCTATGATGCAGTCCCCTCGAAGGGAGAGACATTCTTCCTTGGTGACCTCTAGGGTTGTTCTGTGAGTTGCTCGGACAGCCTTATGGCCTCGCGCTGTGAAGACTTCCACTACTTTCATGAGAAACAACCATTAACCTAGGCTTCTCTCTAACCTTTCCAACTTTATCCTCGCATCGAAAGGTTTTATTTTTTCATCTCGGAAGGTTTAGACGTTCACGAGCTAAAACTCTATATGTATCCTTCCCGAATATTAATTCCATGGTGCTCATAAGCATTCGTGAAGTTTTCATCATTATCGCCGTAATTTTCGTACTCATCGTATTCCTGCCATGGCTTGCAAAGAAGAGAAAGGAAATGTAAGTGCGAAAAATATTTAACAGATTTTTCCGTTTAACGGCTGAAACTGCAGCGTCCCGTAGCTTGAATAAATCAACTTGCAGTAAAAACCTTGAGTACGGATGCTTTACATACCCAAATAAGATTTTCTCACAAAATCCGAGTCTAGAAGGTTAGTGCCCTCCGCAACTATACTTCCGTTCTCAAGGACGTAGGCTCTATCTGCCGAGGAAAGAGCCAACCGTACGTTTTGCTCAACCAGCAGTATCGTTAATCCTCGTTTCTTAAGCTCTTTTATCACATTATGAATTTTCTGCACCAATAGTGGTGCAAGACCTTGCGAGAATTCGTCGATAAGGAGGATGTTCGGATCAGCCATGAGACTTCTTGCAATGGCTAACATTTGCTGCTCGCCTCCGCTAAGTGTTCCTGCAAGTTGCATACTACGCTCTTTTAGCACAGGAAACAACTCGTAGACCATTTTCAAATTTTCATCCTTCTTTAACTTAGCACGTTTCAGGTAGCAACCCATTTCCAAATTCTCCTTGACCGTCATAGCTGGGAAAAGCCGCCGCCCCTCAGGTATATGTCCAATACCAAGCGCTGCGATGGAGTGAGGCGGAAGTTCATCTATTCTTTTACCCATAAACGTTATCTTTCCCGTCTTCGGATGAAGTAAACCGGAGATAGTTCTCATCAGAGTTGTTTTTCCGGCTCCGTTTGAACCCACGACAGCTACGTATTCTCCTTCATCAATTTTTATGGAAACATCTCTCAGCGCTTGCGCGTCTCCATAATAAACACTGATCCTGTCTACTTCAAGCATACTCGCCCACCCCCAGATAGGCTTCTATAACCTTCTTGTCTTGAGATACTTCTTTAGGGGTGCCATCGGCTATAACTTCCCCTTGGTGTAACACTACAACCCTCTCTGAAACGGACATCACGGCTTTCATCACATGTTCCACCATGAGAACGGTGACACCTCTCTGCGCAATCTCACGGATGATCTTAAGACCTTCTTCAATTTCTGCAGGAGTCAACCCAGCTAATACCTCGTCGAGAAGCAGAAGTTTAGGATTGACAGCTAAGGCTCTGGCGAGCTCAAGGCGCTTCCTGTTCTGAAGGGTTAAACTGGCAGCGGGAACATGGGACAGCTTATAGAGACCAGTTAGCTTCAAGATATTTTGGCAGTAGGCTTCCAAGTCCTGATCCCCCAGCCGGCGGCTGAATATTGCAGGAGTCATAACGTTATCCATCACTGTTAGGCTGTGGAATGGCTTCACTATCTGAAATGTCCGCCCGATTCCCATTCGACAGATTTTAGTTGGCGTAAAGCTAGTGATGCGTTTTCCGTCAAATAATATCTCACCCGCATCGGGTTTATAAAAGCCGCAAATAACATTGAACAAGGTTGTCTTCCCAGAGCCGTTAGGCCCGATGAGGCCTATGATACCTCCTTTCTCGATGTTGAGGGTTACGCCTCTCAGGGCTGTTAATCCTCCAAACCTCTTGGACACGTTCCTCAGTTCAAGAAGACTCACGTTTTAACAACCTCTGAATTTTCTTAAAGAAGATTGGAGCAGATGAACGTCCAGAGAGGGCCCCCACAATGCCTTCAGGCATAAATCTGAAGACTACAACGAGCATGATGGCCATGAGAAGTAGGGAGCCTCTCATGAAGAAAGTTTTACCTATCTCTTCGAAGATCAGGACGAGTACAGCACCCACTATCGGTCCGGCGAAAGTGGAAGCCCCTCCTATAACTGCCATAACGATCACTTTGAATATCCAAGAGAATTCAAAGGCACTGTAAGGATCAACAAAGACCTTATATTGAGCAAAAAAACCTCCAGCCAGCCCAGCTAGAAAGGCGTGGATCATGAAGGCTATGGTCCTGTAGAGGGTCGTGTTTATTCCCATCATTCTCGCTGCATCGTAATTATCGCGAACGGAAACAAAGGCTAAACCCAGCCTAGAATTGATAATTTTGTAAAATACAATAATCGCGCTGAAGCCCAAGATTAGGGCTCCAAAATAGTCAAAAGCTGGAGGGTAAGGATGCTCTACAAATATACCTGCTCCAGCATTTGTAACAGCGGGAAAACCGAGGATAAGTGTTCTGGCAATTTCCGCAACCGCCCATGTGCCCAAGGCGAAATACCAACCTCTTATATGCAGAAGAGGATAAGCTACGATCAACGCAAACAAAGCGGCCATGCAGCCCCCTAACAGAATGTTGAAAGGTATAACGATATCTATGTTATGAAAACTAAGCAGAGCCACCGTATAGCCACCCACGCCGAAGAAGCCGATGTGGCCGAAGGTGAATTCTCCAGCATATCCGCTGAGTATACTCCAGCTGATAGCCAGGACGATGTAAACCATGAGGAAAATGATGAGGCTTGAGATGTATGCGCCTATTAGTCCGACCATGAACATGGCTGTGAGGATTGCGAAGCATATTATGGTCAAAACGTAAACGTTACCGAATCTACCTAGAGGGATGCTTCTGAACTTAGGCATAGACTTCCACTTTCCCTAGAATGCCTCTGGGTCTGAGAAGTAAAACTAGGAATAGAATTACGTAGACAACAGTATCCCGGAAAACTCCGCCGAACACGTAAATTCCTATATTCTCAAGTAAACCGACAATTATTCCCGCTATAAAGGGGCCGGCGATGCTTCCCATACCTCCGAGAATGAGCACTATAAAACCTCTGACTGTGAAAGCTATCCCCAACCCGGGGTTAAGGACATGGGTGAGAATCCAAAGCAACCCTGCCACGGATGCAAGGGCTGTGGAGAGGCCGAAAGTCAAGTAGGCCGTTTTCTCAAAGTTAACCCCCAGCATCATAGCCGCTTCTCTGTCTTGAGTGCAGGCTCTGATGGCTCTTCCAAGGCCTGTTCGGCTGAGGGTGAGATGGAGTAGAACAGCTACGGCAACCGCCATCAGCAAAGCCAGAACACGCATGAGATTGACCAGAACGCCCCCTACCATGAAATTTAGTGCAGTATAACTGGTTTCTATCGACCTGAGGTTAGGAGACCAGACGATGAATTCGGATTGCATGATTACAAGGGCTAGGCCGAAGGTGATGACCATGGAGGCGGAACTTTGAAGCTCAACTTTTCTGATAGACGGGCCCACAATGAACTTTTGAATAAACATTCCTGCCCCAAGGGTTAGAGGTACGATTATGACGAGAGATAAAAGAGGGTCTAGGCCGAAAAGAGTGAACAGCCAAAAACTGATCATCGCTCCGAAAATCATGAGATCCCCATGGGTATAGTTGATGATCCTCATCACACCGATTATCTGGCTTAGTCCTATGGCTATCAGCGAATAAATACTACCCTCAAGAATACCACTTATCAAAACTTCAGGAGGTATCATCCTCAGGACACCAAAAAATAAAAAAAATGGATGGACCGGCTATTTCAGCCTTTAGGAGTATACCGCGGTTTAGCATCGGCTATTTCCAGCGGCCAAACGATTTTCGGCCATCCATCTTGGTATTGAGCCCACGAGAATCTCATCTTCGTATTAGTACCGTCTTCGGCCAACAGCACATCTCCTACAACCGTGGTGATGGTATGCTTCCTCACGAAAGATGCAAGTTCATCATCATCCAACGTTCCAGCTGCATTGATGTATCTCGCCGCTGCTTCTAGTTGGACGAAGGTTGTAGTGGCTCCGAAGGCTGAAGGAAGCGCGCCGAATTCGGCTTTATATCGCTCCCTAAACTTGTCGGCATATCCGCCATGGTATTCCTCAGACCACACAGCATATCCGTAGGTCATGACTCCTTCGGCTATTTCTGGGGTTACACCGCCCAGCTCAGGGTTTACGAACCATTCAGCATAAGTCCCTGCCTCGTTGGCGTAGAACAGGAGGTCCTTGGTCAGGTTCATCTCGACTATCAGCTTCTGAACGTCTACACCTGGACCGAACCAGGCTGAATGGTACCAAAGGTCTGGTTTGGCTGCCTTCACTTTTTCCAATAAAGGCGTGAACTCAGCGATGAACGGGTCGTAGAGCTCAACCAGCACAGGTTCTATTCCTAACCCTCTCCATACGTCAGGCCATTTAGTTGTGTACTCAACTCCATAGGGGTTGTTTGCAAAGGTTATCGCTATGGTTTCGGGGTAGGCAGAGCCTTGGTACTCCCATTTATCCCAGTCCGCTATGAATCGGTGGAATCCATCATTCCATCCACCGGCTATACCTCCTGTTTCGACTCCCGGATTGAAAAAGTACGTGGGGTCTTCGTCTGGAGGCAACGGTGCGACCACTGTCCAAAGGGCTTTACCATGTTTTCTGGCTACAGCATAGGCTGGATGAGCCATGTAGGTGGCGTAGGGTCCTAGGAGAATGTCAACCTTGTCGCTTACTATAAGTCTCTCATACAGAGATGTGGCTTTGGGAACCTCCCCCGCATCATCGTAGATCACCAGTTCTACAGGTCTGCCTAAAATTCCCCCATCCTCATTTATGAAGTCCCGTGCCGCCTCAACGCCTCGGAGGCACAACTCACCGTCCGGTGCAAGAAAACCCGTCAAAGGTAACGTAATACCTGCCTTCACAGGCTCAGGAGTAGGGGTAGGGGTCGGAGTGGGTGTAGGAGTTGGCGTGGGCGTAGGCGTAGGGGTCGGAGTCGGTGTCGGAGTGGGTGTAGGAGTTGGCGTGGGCGTAGGCGTAGGGGCTGGAGGTCTTGTGGTTTGCCAGGCGGCGTAGCCGCCCACACCAGCCACCACCACGGCCACAACAGCGGCAATACCGTATTTCAGAGCTTTCCTACGGGGTTCGGAAGCTGCCATGTTTAAACACCAACTTATCTTTATGTAAGTAACTATTTATAAAACTTTCCAAATAGAAAGATTTTTAATTAATTTTTCAAAAAATAAAATTATATACGTGGCTGAGTTTTTTACATTCACGTTAATAAACCCTATTTTTCGAAATACAGTTTCCTATCTGGGTTTTTATTTAATTATTCAAATTTCCCAATCTAGTAAAGGAGTAGCTATGCCGAAGATGATGCGAGACAGTCAAGTAAGTTGATGTTACGCTACCACCAGCCTTGTTTCTTGTACCATTCCTCTGCTTCTCGAAGTATTCTGTTAATCTCTTCATCTTGGTCTTTGGGCAGGGGGGTCGGCGTGTGAGTGGAGAGGATTTCTTTAACTCTAGTCTTCGCGTTCTCTAAGGCTGTCTTTTTTCCTCCCTGAACCCACTCTGGATATGATGTTCTATCTGCCACCTTTGGTATGAACAACTCCTTTTTCCACCATCTCCGCGTATGCTCCCTGTTAAGATAATGCCCGGGAATCGGTCCGACTTCCTCTATCAAGTTCACGGCTAACGTTTCTTCACTTACGTCCATACCTTCCAAAACACGCTTAACCATGCCCATGACATCGTCGTCTAGCACCGCTATCACAGGATGCGCCGTAAGCTCCATGCTACCTCCGCCTAAAGCACATATCACATTAGCCCCGGAGAGGGCTGCTAAAAAAGTGGAGACAGCTCGCTCATACCCGCACTGGTAGTCTACAGCCTTTCCAGACCAGAAAAAGGCGTTTCCACACGGTATCCTATAGTGACGCCAGATCTGGTTGAAAGCCATACTGTGAAGGCAGATTTCCACGGCTCCGAAAAAAGGATGACCTCTCTGCATGTCGATGGGAAACGTGAAATCGTAAGGAATTACCCCTATCCCCGGCCTGATGAGCTGCGCCAACACCAAAGCCGCCAACAACTCCGCATTGGTCATCACCGTCGCTCCGGCTAACGTCACCGGGCCGGATCCCCCGTAGACAGCACCACTCCACAGTTCAACGGGAAACCCAACCTCGACGTAATCAAAAGCAGCCTCGACGGCATCGCTGTAATATGTTAAAGGCGGGGACACGGTAACGATGCCGAGAAGCTGCTGGCCGGTGGCTTTCGCCATTTTTATGTTCCAAACCTGACATTTTTTGATTCCCCCCGCATCCATCGCCTTCGTAGAGTTTCTTATGCGGCTTGCGCACCCCATGGGCAGAGTCATGAGGGGGTGGACTCCCTGAAAGTTGTGGTGGGGGCCATAGCCCAGTATATGCACGTGTTCCAAGGCGTCGAGAACTTTAACGAAATCATCTTGATCCTGCAGGGTAGGCGTTTTAGGCTCCAAGGTGTCCAAGTCAAGGGTGTTCATTCCGCAGTTGGACATCATGTATACGGTTGTGCCACCTATTCTCACCGTGTTCTTCGGGTCTCTCGCCTTGACAGCGAAGCTGCTGGGAGCTTTACGCAGGCATTCTTCAACCAAGTAGTCGGGGATTTTCACCAGACGTTTTTGAAAGTCAACATGGCAGCCGCTGTCGGCGAACAGTTTCAAAGCTTTATCGTGCTCAAATCTGACCCCTGTTTCTTGGAGAATGTCTAAAGTTCCCCTGTGGATTGCCTCCACCTGCTCGTCGCTTAAAATTTCCAGCGGTTTTATGTTGAGGGGAAAACCGTTTAAAACCATGCTTCCCTGACCCCTATTCTATTCCAGCCAGTTTTTTGGCCAGTTCCGCTGCACCAGGCGCTGTGGGGGCATATCCGTCCGCGCCTATGCCCTCAGCGAACTCTTGGGTCACAGCACCCCCGCCTACCATGACCTTCACCTTATCCCTGAGTCCTTCTCTTCGCAGAGCCTCTAGGACTTTTCCCTGCTCAGGGGTTGTTATCGTCATAAGACTTGACATAGCCAGAATGTCTGGGTTATACTTTCGAACAGCCTCTAAAAATTTCTCAGCTGGAATGTCGACGCCTAGGTCGATGACCTCGAAGCCTGCGGCTGTGATCAGGGTGGACACCATTGTTTTCCCTATGTCGTGAATATCCCCGGCCACAGTTCCGATGACCACGGTGCCTTGAGTTTTCTGTTTTTTCCCTGCCTTCTTAATTTCCTCCTCGATGATGGGCACAGCGTTTTTCATAGCCTCCGCAGCCATCGACAGATCGATTATGAACAGCTCACCTCGACCGAAACCTTCACCTACTTTTCTGATGGCTTCGGTTAGCACATCTGCCACTGTGAGGGGGTCTATTTTCTTTTCCATGGCTTTCAAAGTTAAACTTCTTGCGTCTCCTGCGTTTCCCTCGAAAATCGCTTTCTTTAAGTTTTCTAGGATCTCGGTTTCTGCACTCAACTATTAGGTCACCTTTGCGTTTGACTTCATTAAGTGCTAATAAGCTAATTAAAATATAATATTATTTTCCGTCACCGCCTGCAAGAAAAAAAGACTTCTACATTACAGATAAGCCTCCAATGACCGACGAGAAATAGGACGAATACGAAACAGAAAACATTGAAGGGTGCTTTCCATAAATTTTTAAAAAGTACCGCTTCCCTTGCCTATATTTATCTCTGAGATGGATTTTGACGGAAGCCTTTCAGCTGAAGACTTAAGTCATCTGAGGAAAAATCTAACCAAGCTGAGGGCTTTTTTGTGGGAGTTGGCTACTATTTCTCCTAGACGTTTAAATTTCGTTCCGTCGACGATGGACCCGGATACCTCGTACCTGTGAAAAGTGTAGGCTTCTTGCGGGTCCATTTCTCCCAGCAGTATTTTTGTAAAATACTCTGGGTCGGACTTTATGGTTACATCAGGGTTTTCACTCTTCCCGTCGAAGAAGGCGATCTTCCCATCCTTGACCTGAACGAAAAAGCGTTCCCTGTCCCCTATTTCAAATTGGATGGTGGCGTCCCAAGATTCCATGAAATCTTTTGCTTCCTTGGTTCGATTAGCAAGCCATGTAAGCGCCTTGACCATCAGCTTGCTTTTAGCCAGTTTCTTTCCCTCGGGTTTCTTTAAAAATAAGTGGTGGGCGTGATATTTACTTTGCTGAAATGCTCCCTTGAACCCTGTGGGTTAGGCTTAAAATCCTATAAATCCTATAAAGGATTTCATAATCTAAACATGGGCGAGTTAATCTAGGCGAGAGGGAAAGAATAGGAGGAGGCTAGGGTTGGAGATTTGAAATGCGTCGGGGTGGATGTGGGGGGAACCTTTACAGACCTTATTCTCATGGACGACGAGAAAGGTACCGTCTTCACCCACAAAGTCCCTTCTACCCCCCGCGACCCTTCCGTGGGAACGCTCAACGGCTTGCTGGAGCTGTGTAAAACGGCTGATGTTCAGCCTTCCGAGATCAGCCTATTCTTCCACGGGACAACCGAAGCCACAAACATTGTGATAGAGCACCGCGGCGCCAAAACCGGGATGATAACCACCAAGGGCTTCAGGGACATCGTTTACATAGGAAGACAGAAGAGATATCTCACCTACTCCGTCCAGATAGACCCGCCTTGGCAGAAGCACCCCTTAGTTCTGAGGAGATACCGACTTCCTGTGACCGAGAGGATAGGCGCTGACGGGAAAGTGCTTGTTCCCTTGGATGAAGAAGAAGTAGCAGAAGCCATTAGAAAGCTGAAGAAAGAAAAAGTCGTCTCCATAGCGGTGTGCTTTCTGAACTCTTACATCAACCCTGTTCACGAGGATAGAGTTCAACGGTTGATAGCGGAAATCTACCCAGAAGCCTACGTTTCACTAAGCCACGGCATCATCAACCAGTACAGGGAGTATGAGCGGTTTAACACCACCTGCCTCAACGCTTACATCGGCCCTGTTGTTGCCAAGTACATAAAAAACCTCAAACAGGCTCTGCGTTCTAGAGGTGTGGAGGCGGAACTGCTCCTAATGCAGTCTAGCGGAGGAACCGCTTCCACTGCGTGGGCGGTTGAGAAGCCTGTTACCCTTCTGACCTCCGGACCTGCAGCCGGGCTCATTGCCGGCACGAAATTCGGCCAGCTAGCCGGCTTCGAAAACATCATCACCTTGGATGTGGGAGGAACATCGGCGGACATCGGCGTTTCACCCCGTGGAGTAATGAGGTACAAGTATCTGCTGGACACCAAGATCAGAGGCTACCATGCTATGCTGCCCACTTTGGACGTGGATACCATAGGCGCTGGAGGCGGCTCCGTCGCCCACGTGGAGCAGGGAGTCTACAAAGTCGGTCCCAGAAGCGCTGGAGCGAAGCCGGGTCCCGCATGTTATGGCCTAGGAGGCGTGGAGCCCACCGTCACCGACGCTCACATAGTGGCTGGGAGGCTTAACCCCGACTACATGCTTGGAGGAAGAGTGAAGGTCTATCCTCAACGGTCTAAAAAGGTCTTTGAAGAAAAAGTCTGCCATGTTCTCGGCTTGAAGTTAGAGGAGGCGGTTCTCGGGGCCATCAGGATAGTCAACCACAACATGACCTTAGCCATGGAGATGAACAGTATAGGCCGAGGCTACGACCCCCGGGATTTCGCCCTTGTAGCCTTCGGGGGGGCAGGGCCTCTTCATGCCTGTGAAATTGCGCGGGAGCTGGCGATTCCCCACATTGTCGTGCCTCCTCTGCCGGGAATAACCTCCGCCATAGGCTTGCTTTTGGCTGACGTTTCCTACGATTATTCCATGACCATAATGCAGGCTTCCAAAGGCTTAGACCCTGAAAAATTGGAAGAACATTTCACCGAGTTGGAGGAGAAAGCCTATCAGAGGCTGAGGGGCGACGGCTTTGCCGACGATAAAATCTCCATTCATAGAATTGCGGAATGCCGGTACAGAGGCCAGAGCTACGAGCTTCGAGTCCCCCTCCACACAGCCGGGGCGGCTGAAGAGACGTTGAAAAACTTGGTTCAGGAATTCCACCGAACTCACCATAGGGAGTACGGCGTAAGCTTCCCTGAAAGAGAAATTGAAATCGTTCACATTCATGTCCTTGGAGTTGGAAAGACATCTCCCTTCGTTTGGAAAAGGATAGAAAGAGGGACAGAGAAACCGGACAGCGCCCTGAAAGCAGAGAGGAAAGTCCTGTTCGAGGTTGACGGTGAACCTCAATGGGTGCAAACGCCTTGCTATGAAAGAGGAGACCTTAGGGCTGGAAATGTGGTTAAGGGCCCTGCGATAGTGGAGCAGCCGGACTCCACTACGCTGATAGACTTCGGCTACAAGGCGGAGGTGGACGATTACGGAAACCTTATCATTAAGGCGGAGAGTGAAGAACACTGACGGTGAAAAATCATAGTAAAATAGACCCTGTTACCCTCAGAGTTTTAGGCGGAGCCTTTGACACCATAGCCAAGGAGATGGCACTCCACCAGTATCGGATGGCCCACTGCACGCTGGTCACGGAGTCGGAAGACTTGGGCTGCGGCCTCTTCATGCCTGATGGTAGACAGATAGCGGAGAGCGGAAACTCTCCTCTCCACTGTGGCTCCATCGGAGGCTACATTCGAGGGGTCTTGAAGAAGCTGGAGGGAGATATCCAAGAAGGCGATGTGATAGCCCACAACAACCCCTACATGGGGGCATCCCACACCCCGGACGTGGGCATCATCATCCCCATCTTCCACGAAGACCGCCTGATAGGTTTTGCCGGCAGCACCTCCCACTGGGTGGACATAGGCGGCTCCCAGCCAGGCATCAACTTGGACGCCTTGGACATGTGGGCGGAGGGTATCATCTTCAGCGGAGCCAAACTCTACGAGGCGGGAAAAAGAAACGAGCAGCTGTGGGAGTTCATATGGAACAATGTCCGCACACCCCACGAGAACCGAGGGGACTGCCTCGCCCAGATAGCCGCTTGCCAGTTCGGGAAACGCCGATTTCTAGAGCTTGTCCGACGCTACGGCTACGAGACTGTGATGGCTGCAGCGGAACGGTGGATGGACTACGCGGAGGAAGCCCTCCGCCTCAGAGTCAAAGCGGTTCCTCCGGGGGCTTACTTCGCCGAAGGATGGTTGGATGATGATGGAAAGAACAGGGGCAAACGCCTCAGGGTAGCGACTAAAGTCATCGTGAGCGAGGACGGAGGTCTCACCGTGGACCTCACAGGCTCAGCATCCGAGACGGAGACAGGTTTCAACTGCCCCTTCTACGGGGCTACCTGCGTGGGGGTCTACGCTGCTGTCAGGTCCATCTTCTTGGACGAGTACACGTTGGAGGAGCCCGTTCCCCAGAACGAGGGAATCTTCCGGGCGGTTCGGGTGGTGGCTCCTTTGGGCTCTATGTTCAATCCCCGCTTCCCTAAGGGTACCTTCGCCCGGCTGACTCAGATCCAGAGGGTGGCGGACAACATTCTCAAGGCCTTAGCTCCCGTCCTCCCTGAACCTATGAGGAGCGCAGGCACCTCCGCCCATATTCACTGGCTTTCCTACTCAGGCTTCCGGCCTGACACGGGGGACTACTGGGTGCACCTGGAGCCGGAGGCAGGCGGCTCTTTCGGAGGCAGGCATGGGAGGGATGGAAGCGACGCCACGGCTGTTCTTTGCACCAACACCCGAAATGTGCCCATAGAGCACATGGAGAAGATGTTCCCTCTCCGGTGTGAGCGATACGAACTCCGAGACGAGCCTCCCGCAGCCGGCAGATGGCGGTCGGGGCTGGGGATTGTTAGGGTCAACAGGGTTCTCGCCCCCACCATCGTGTCCTGCGAGGGAGATAGGCATTTTGATCCCCCTTGGGGCGTCTTAGGCGGAAAGCAAGGCCGCCCGGGCAGTTTAACGAAGATTGGACGTGGAGGGAAGCGGGAACCTTGGCCTTCCAAGTTCACCGGGTGGAGGCTGGAGGCTGGGGAAGCCTTGGAGATAAAGACTCCCGTTGGGGGAGGCTATGGGGACCCCTACCAGCGAGACCCTCAAAAAGTGCTGGACGACGTGTTAGACGGCTACATAAGCTTAGAAACAGCCAAATCCGACTACGGAGTGGTTATCAATCCCCAAACTATGCAGGTGGATACCAAAGCTTCTGAGAAGCTTCGGAAATCTTTCAAATTTAGCAAACAGTAAACATGACCTCCAATCAAAAAGATAAACTACCGCCGATATATCACCTGAGTTTATTGGTGGGTTCAGGGTCAAAAAGACAAGAACCCTTATCCAAAAAAAGTAATGTTGAGATGTTCTCATCTACGCGGCTTGATTCCCGTTGCCGATAGGTCTTTTTCAAATGCGGAGTCAGTCACGGCTACCTTTTTACCTGTGCTTTTTGAGTATATTGCTTGGGCGATGATCCCCCAAGGACATGTTACGTCTTTAGGCTTCAACAGTTCATGCACTTTTCCGTCACGGTTAAGGGCACATCCTTCAATCTTTAACATATACTCTTCTTCAGACTGTTTCT
This sequence comes from Candidatus Hecatella orcuttiae, assembly GCA_002011035.2. Classification (GTDB taxonomy): domain Archaea; phylum Thermoproteota; class Bathyarchaeia; order Hecatellales; family Hecatellaceae; genus Hecatella; species Hecatella orcuttiae. Next base: position 111,235 of record MTLY02000001.1, read on the forward strand.
CTATAACGGATTTTTTGACAAGCCCCCGCATCATAAGCCGCTTCGCATAGTTTTCCATGACCTCGTCCACGTTTCGGCCTTCACTCAAAGAGACACCTATTTTTCTGTGGAGTTTATTTATAGTATCGATCACGGGATCAACAAAGATAGCGTCGCCTGTACGCAGAATGTCTCGAACTGATTTCTGGTAAGCGAAAAGTATAGAATGTAAAAGCACAACCGCTTCTTCTAATGCAATTTTTTTGTGCTTTTTTATCCCCAAATCTTAAACCTCTATACTTAGATAAAAAGTGGCATATATATGTTTTCTAAAAAAATGATCATACGACGTAAAAAAGGCGGCTGAACATCCAGCCTATAAAGAAAAAGAAAGGCTGTTTTTCGCTCAGACGATGGTTATTTCTTCCACAGGCCACTTGGAGAGAACTTCAACTCCGGAGGATGTGACAGCTACCATCTCCTCGATTCTCACACCTCCGTCTTTCCATGTTCCCTGCTGAGTTTCTAGGGCGAAGGTCATACCCTCCTTCAAGGTTACGGGAAACTCCCTAGACCATATTCTCGTTATGGTAGGCGGCTCATAGAGAGCTAACCCCAAGCCGTGACCCCACTCATTGGCAATAGCCTCCCATTCCGAGTCGTAGCCCCATTCTTTGGTGGCGTCAGGCCAGTCGCTCACTAAGTCGGCGGTAGTCGCTCCCGGCTTAATTTTCCTGATGGCGGAGTATATCCATTCGTAGGCCTCCCGGTAGAACTCTTTTATCTTAGGCGACGGCTGCCCCAAGGAGAAAGTCCGATAATAGCATGTCTTGTATCCGTTGTAGCTGGCGCCTCCGATGTCGAAGGTCACCGTGTCCCCGGGGCGGATGATTCTGTCTGTGTAAAATTTGAAGTTAGGCCAAGCATTGGGACCGGAGCATACGGTGAAGCCTATGATATCATCCATCCCCATCTCATAGCCTACCTTATACCCTAAAGCCGTGAGGTGAAGCTCCGTTATCCCCGGCTTCAAAGCCCTCCGAACCTCCTCCAAAATGGCTTCGCAGATGGCAGCTGCTATCTTCAGACAATTCAATTCATCCTTGGTCTTTATGATGCGAGCGTCCAACATAGCTTGTTGGCAGTCGGTGACCTCGATTCCTTCATTCTGCAGAGCCCTCACCGAAACGGCTTCAGGAACATCCAAACCGACTTTTTTCACACCTCGAGCAACCAATTCTTTCTTGATGTCAGCCGCCCATGTTCTGGCAATATGCTCAGTTAACGGTCCAGGCTGACCTCTCATCCAAGTGTAGGCATATTTCACCTCCGACAGCCACGAGCATTCAGCCTTTGTAATATGTCTGATGTCTCCATGCTCCCAAAGAACCGGGTCTTCATCCCGAACGAGAAGACAGTAACGCCAACCCGGCACCCTTATCATCCATGGCGGCGTAATCGTGCTGGTAATATATCGCACGTTGGTTGAATCCATGCAAAGCATAGCCTCCAGCCCATGAGCCTTCATGGAGGCTCTCGCCCTTTCCAAGCGTTCTCTCCTCATCCGCTCCACGTTAATGCCGTCTCTCCAATCGTAGGCAAATCTGCCGAACCTAATGTCAGACATATTTCACACCTCAAATTTACAGATGAATAAAAGTAGCTTCCCAGCATATATGAAAGTTTCGACGAGACTACGCTTAGGTTCACCATTCGATCCACCAGACTATTCTGGCATGCGAGACCTCGCGGAACGCCGCAACTCCATCGGAATATTTAAAGTATCGGCAGTTCATCATAATGTATTGAGGTGAGACATTGGAGCCAGCGAAACCAACGCCGCTAGTAAAGGAGCTAGTAGACCTAATCCGCAGCAGAACCGATGTCTCTTCCCTTCGGGTGGAAAGGGTGGTTGTCGGAGTTTTTTACACAGGCGTTAAACTGAACACAGGCCACGGAGGTGTCGCCTTTACTCCTATCCATGAAATTCCCGACGCTGTCTGCTGCCCAAAATCCTTCGGTAAGATGCCTTCCTCAGGTCGGTTGACAGAGTTAAGCTTGGAGGAGGTTTTCGAGTACCCTTACAGCCGTAGTCCTTTGGTGAGCGCTGTAGGTGTCGCCGCCTTAAACGCTGTGTCCCAGAAGATAATCTCTGAAAAATCTGCAAAATACGATATCGTTTACGATAAAGACGCCTTAGACTTGGCAGGGATAGGGCCTGAGGACACTGTGGCCATGATAGGGGCTTTTACTCCCTACATCAAACGTCTGAAAGGCAACGTCAAAAACCTTTACGTGATCGAAAGAAATCCTAGGGCTTTATCAGGATTCGACTTGCATGTACATCCCGAGGAAGCGTCAAAGGACTTGCTGCTCAAAGCCGACGTGGTGATAGTCTCCGGGGCTTCCATTGTAAACCAGACCATAGACGGCATTCTAGGCTTGGCAAGTCAAGCAAGAGAGATAATATTATCCGGGCCCACTGCCAGCATGATGCCTGAACCCTTCTTCAAGCGAGGAGTCTCCGTTATGGGCGGAGTTAAAATCGACAACGCCGACCGAATGCTGGAGATAGTATCCCAAGCCGGCTCTGCTTATACGCTCTTCAAGGAATGCGCTGTTAAGATGGCGGTTAGAAAACCGTTGTCCTGAAGATCAGAGGGTCTTCGTATTCGCATATACCTCGGAAGCCGTGTTCAAGCGGAATCCAAGACTTGGATGCAGAAAATATGTTGACAGCACGGTTAACCTTATCTTTTCTTCTAGGGGTTCTCGCAGTGGGCAACCCCTGCGCGCTCCCTCTCTACCCCGGTTTTCTGGCGTATCTAGCCAACAAGAGTAAACATTTAGGAGAAAAGCGTTACGAGGTCTTCTTGGGAGTAATAGTCCTCTTCGGAGTTCTCTCCGCCATGCTCTTGATAGGAATGCTGGTCGCGGTTCTCGCAACCACTCTGAGCAACATACTGAGAGTTGCTGTGCCTCTTGTAAACATTATGCTTCTAATCCTCGGCATGACTCTCTTGCTAAACATGAACATCGGACAGATGTTTCCCTCAGTTTCCGCTCCTATCTTCACCAACCCGTTTTCCACAGCTTATTTCTACGGTTTCCTCTTCGGCCCCATCGTCCTCCCCTGTAGCGCTCCATTGGTTCTTTCAGTGTTTCTTCTCTCTGCTACTCTTCATGATTTTGCAGCTAGGTTCCTCCTTTTCATAGCCTTCGGGCTCGGGATCGGCTTTCCTCTTTTCCTAATCTCCCTCATCAGCCAGAAGGCAGGAGGCGGCTGGCTTATCCGGCAGTTTACATTTCATTATCAATCGATAAACAAAATCGCAGGGTTCATTCTCATCGGGCTGGCTGTCTATAACATGTTGTATTCAGCGCAGTTTATTCAAATATTTTCAACTAAAGCCCTCAAAATCACCATAGGATGGTTATAATTGAGAAGATTTCAAAGCGATTAACATTTCCAATCTACTTTAGGTTCGCCACGCCTTATTGTAACATTGATTAAGCTGACAATTACTATCAAAAGCCAAAGAGGCGAAAGGACAAAATAAAACAGTAGAAAACCTCCAAGATTAAACGTGTATTTTAACTTCCGCGCGAAAAGGTAGTAGATGATAGAAACCGCTACGAAACTGACAAGGATAGCTAAGCTACTTCTTATGAAAAGCGCAGAAATGAAAATAAAGAATAGAGGATGAATGAGGAAGCCGAATTTCGATGCCAGAAGTAACAGAAATAGAGTTACGGACTTATGGTATAATAAGCTGGGGATCATAAAATTCATCACTAATAAGATCAGCGAAGGGAACACAACAATTATCGCCGGTATCAAAACCTTAGGGTACCTGAGAATGATCCCCGCCAGATCCTTGTAGTATTGCCTGATCCAGAGGGCGGCGCCTAATCCCCACCGTTTTCTCTGATTATACCATTTCTTCCAAGTTGATGGCACTTTCGTGAACGCTTCCACCTTATCGGAGAATTTGTACTTACACCCTTGGAGAAACGCTCTTAAGGCTATGTCCAGATCCTCTGAGATAACTCTGCGAAACCCTCCTAATTCTTCGAATGTTTTTCTTTTAATGGCGAAGGCAGAACCGTTTATTCCAACAGATTTACCCAAGCTTCTGGAGAAAAACCAGTTAGCGGTATTGGTGGCTAAAAATTCATAATCCACAATCTTCGCTAGAAAAGAGTCTCTAAGGGCTTTTTTCTTAATATCCAGTAAATCAGCATTTTTCATTTCATCTACTATGGTTTTGAGAAAATTAGAGCTAGTATGCCCCAGCTTCATGTCACCGTCGAGGAAAAGGAGAATATCTCCCGATGACCGCTTGACGGCTTCATTCAACGCGTTAACTTTACCCATCCGCTCGTTGGAGAGGATAAAATTAGTGGTCTTCGACCATTTTTCGGCAAGCATTAAACTTTTTTCTGTTGGCTCATCTATCACCACAAAAACCTCTTTGGAGTTGTAGGAGTCAGCGGTGATCCTTTCCAGCAAAGGTTCAAGCAGTTCCGACTCTTGGTAGACAGGTATGAAGACATCGACCTTCGGATTCATCGGGGAACACTCATTGAAGGAAGAGGTAGTGAAAGCGAAATAGCCTATTCACTCCCTCTCCCAAGCTATTCTGGAATAATAGAAAATTCAGGGAATACTTAAGCTATCCGCCAAAATTGGGCCTTAACCCAGGCTGTCCTAGTTTAAAAGCGCCTAAAAACAAAATAGATAAGCGCTACGTGGGTAAAAGCGTTGGTCCTAGAAAAAGTCCAAGAAATACTGGATAAAGGGCTATGCCATTTATATTATGGCTTATCCTTTCTCGCCGTATTAGCTCAAGAACTCTACAACTTGAAAGATCATAGGCAAATGAAAAGAGACTCTGCTTATAAAGAAGAGTACAAAGCAGTGAGATTAGGGTTTAAACATAAACCCCAATTGGGCTTTTGCTCCTACCTACCGGATGTGCTCCATTACGGTGAAAAAATCATAAAACTCATCAGCAGCCTCAATGCAAGATGGCTTAGAACAGATTTCCCCTACTCTATGTTAGGCCGTGGAGAAAGCGGGGTTCTCCCCGTCGACGAGATCGTCGAGAAAGCTTATCGAGAAGGAATCCAGCTTCTACCTATCCTAGGAACATGGACTGTAGGCAGACCGAAGCCGCCAAAAGATTCCAAGAATTTTCTGCAATATGTTGAAAAAATTGTCAGCAGATATAACGGCCGAATAGACAGCTACGAATTTTGGAACGAACCCAACTGCGTATGGTTTTGGAGAGACTCCGTGAACGGATTCTGTGAACTGATGGATTCAGCGGCTCGAAAGGTTAAGGAAGTTGATCCTAAAATTAAATTCGGGGTCAACATAGCTTGGCATTGGAGCCTCGGATGTTCTTGGGCGCTTAAATTCATTCGCGCTGTATCGAAAATAACCGGGTTAAGCCATGTTGACTTCATAGGGCTTCACGGATATCCCGGAACATGGGAAACGGGCAACGCGAATACATGGCGGAACAGAATCCGGGAAACAAAAGAAACATTAAAAGCTCTAGGCCACGAGGATAAAGAAATATGGGTGACCGAATTTGGCTTTTACGCTTTCAAAAATAGATTGTTTTATCCCCATATTCCACGAAACCAAACTGAATATTTTCGAGAAGCTTTTAAAGCAATGGCGGAAGCGGAAGTTCCTGTTGCCATATGGTACTGTCTCCATGACCCTCTAACGTTTTCTAACTTTAACCTTCAAAGATTCACTTACCAAGAATTTGGATTTGGACTTTACACAAAAAATCTTAAACCAAAAGACCCTATGGTAGTCGAGGTTATTCGAGAACTCGCGTCCTAGCTGGCGGACTGAGCATATATAAAACCTGCGTTTCCACCTCCAAGTTCTACGTCGTATTTCAGAGGCTCCCTCTTCAGTTCATTCCAACGTATTTTAGAGCGACTTACCCAGCTGAACTTTCTGAGCAGACTCTTTGTGTAAATCCTCGTCCAGTCCAGTTGAACATGGTCAGACCAGGCTTTGAAAATCCTTGGATCAATGTAGTTTTTCAGAGAAGTATTCAAATTATATTCTTTTGTAGCTTCCGCCATCTTCATGGCCAGCCGAAGCTTGGTAACCTTTTCCCTCCACCTTTCCAGCTGCTTCTCCGTTTTGGGATGCTGGGCTTCAGCCTTCGCCAACATCTCCCGCTTTTTTTCCATCGATTTCTCCCATGTTGAGGGAGGAGTTCTTTTATGGTTTAAGGTTATAGCAGCCAAGAGGTTAGCGAGTCTAGCGTAGTAGATCCGGGTGGCTTCGTAGCCATCGTTTAACTTGACGTTTCTGCTGAGATAGCCTCTGACTACGTCGGAGGCAATGAAAGTTCTGAAAACCTTAGCCGTTAAACCGGGCATAGCCTTGTTCAGAAAGCGATTCACTTGGGATGAACGTACCCCATCGAACACCTGATCACCCGGGCGCTTATCTTTCATCAATGATTTGAGGTTGTCGAGAAATTTCGGGTTTATCTTATTGACAGGGAGAGATTTATGCCATCGGACACTGTCTTTTCCGAGAAAATCAAACTCTACACTGCCACGGTTCAGGCGAATGTGCTCAACTCTGAGGGTTGACGCTCCGACGGTGTCCGCTTCATCCTCATCTTTCTCATCGCCAACCCTCATAGCTAAGGTGTCGATGAGGTAAGTCACCGTTGCTAATCTTCGCTCCTTCTCGTCGTGGGAAGATAGTTTTCTTTCTATGAAACGTCTGACCGAGTCTATCTTTGAAGAGAGACGTCGGGCTTTTTCGTACTTTTCTCTTTCCCTCTTCTGCTTCAGTGAAGACGTGTCAGAGAGCCAAACGTATTTCTCTTTACCCGAGAGTTTATCCACCCACTTAGCCAGCCACATGGAGTTGTGATCGTGCACAATGTCTTTCCATTCACCTTTCGGTATAGGGGCATCTTCTCCCAAGTTTAGGATGACATCTTGAGGGTAAATTCTAGGCTTCCACCTGCCTCGGAGGGGATGGTTGCCCCTTCCCATGAAGATGCCGGGGGGTTCCACCATCCAGTTGGCTACCTCTGTTTTCTTGCCGTTAACTTCAGCATAGCCGAACTTGGCTTTCAGCTCTTCTCTGCGCTTCTTTCTCTCAGCTGAGATTGCTTTTTTCTCCTCTTTACTCATGGTCAGCTTTCTGTTTTTCTCCTCGTCTACGTATCGGTAGAGCTCTGAAAAGTCAATGTCCTCAATGGTTATGCCGCGAAATTCGCGGCCGAGTTTTTCTGCGAAGTCGTGGACAAAATTCGCCGCGAATATTTCATCTTTGACGTAGGGTGTATCTTTCTTTTTAGCCCAAGCGTAGGCCATTTCCTCCTGCTCAGGTGTGAGGGTGATTTTTTTGCCCTTGACGGTGATGGAGAACGATTTCGGAATGTAGGGCTCGGGAAAAGCTACCCCGTTATGTTTTAAAGTCACCCACTTTCTCGCCGTTTTCCCCAGTCCACCTTCGCTTCCTTGCGCAGTAATATAGGCTCAAATGTTATCAACCTCTTTATTAGATTTAGCTCGAGCATGTCCTAAAGCAAATTCATGCCCACTAAGCCATGCATACAGCAGATGGAAACTTTACATACAGAAAAGTACGGGTGGATAAGAAGGCTGAATACTTTTTTTTACAGTAACACAAATTCGCTTCTGGAGTGGCGGGCCCGAGGGGATTTGAACCCCTGATCTTCGGCTCCGGAGGCTTTCGCCCTCTTTACAGGAGAGAGGTCAACGTCCTATCCAAGCTGGACCACGGGCCCTCCAAAATAAAAATGGCGCGGAGATAACTATAAGAAGATTCCTGAAACCTCCCCGAATTTTCCGGATTTAAACTTTGAGGATGAGGATTTTCGGTGAAGCTGATTTTTCATTGATCCATTTAGGCTTTTCTTGTACGTAGAAAGCTGGTTATTACCTTAGCGGCTTCCTCCGGCTTTTCGAAGAAAATGGCATGTCCGCAGTTCTTTATCACCTTTAGTCGTGCTTGACGTATTTTTTCGCTGATGACTTTGCCTCCTCCACCTTTAGGTCCTTGCTCTAAGGGGATTATGAGATCGGCTTCGCCGGCTAGCACAAGCGTCGGCGCGTCTATACGGTGAAGTTGATCTATGATATTGAAGTTTGCCATGGCCTTGCAGGAGGATTTAAAGATTTCTGGAGTATTGTTCTCAGCAAAGATCTTCTTTACTAGCTTTAACGCCTGAGGAGCCTCGTTGCTGTCGAGAAATCTTCAGGACAAAGCTTGAAGGGATGTAAGTTCAGATAGAGTTTCCAAGTTTACTCCCATTTTCTCCGCTACATCTCCCCAAACTTTGAATAACAGTTTTGTAGCTTCATCCATTTTGCATGCAGAGCAACTTATGATCAGCTTCTCAAGTTTTTCAGGGTACTTTAAGGCAAATTGCATAGCGACCATTCCTCCCATAGAAGCCCTGTGAACGTGGGTTCTAGGAATATTCAGAGCCTCCAGTAGGCCCTTAAGATCGTCGGCCCAAAGTTCTATGGAATATTCTTGCAAAGGTCTATCTGAAAGGCCGAACCCTCTCATGTCGTAATTCAATAATCTTAAACTTTTTTCGCAGCAAAGGAGTAATGGCTGCGAAGTGTTCATGGCCTAAGCCTAATCCATGAACTTGAACGAGGGTTTCTCCTTTTCCTTCGAACTCATACCATAAGTTAACCTCGTGCACTTTAATTTTCGGCATACGAATCACCTTCAGCCATCTGAAACTTTATGCAACTTAATTTCTATTATCCAAGAGAAAAACCTTTATTCTAAAAACTGTTATGAAGCGTGAAGTAGGTGGGGTTTCATGGCCTCAATCTTAGAAGCAGATGTCACTGTTCTTGGTGGAGGCCCGGGAGGTTATGTGGCAGCTATCCGTGCGGCTCAACTGGGCGGAAAAATTGTTCTAGTAGAAAGGGACAGAGTAGGAGGCACGTGTCTAAATAGAGGATGCATCCCAACTAAGGTTCTGATGACCTCCGCCGAAATAATATACATGTTGAAGAAAGCAAAAGATTTCGGAATAACTGTTCCTCAGCCTTCCATAAATCTTCTCGCCTTACAAAAACAGAAAGAACACGTGGTGGGGACGTTGGTGAGAGGTGTGGAGGCTCTTCTCAGACATAACGGCGTCACGCTTCTTCGAGGTTTTGGAAAACTTCTCAGCTGCGAAGAGCTTGAGGTCGTGGGATCCAACGGCTCCGCCATTAGAGTGAAATCCAAAAAATTCATCTTAGCTCCCGGTTCCCGTGCTCCAGATCCTAGAAGTCTAGGTTTTGAGGGAGAGGGCGTTCTCAACACTGATGAGGCATTGGAGTTGGAGGACGTGCCTCGAAGCTTGTTGGTGGTGGGAGCCGGGCCTTCCGGCTTGGAGTTTGCTTGTATTTTCAGGCACCTAGGCTCGGAAGTCACCGTGGTGGAAATGATGCCTCAAATCTTACCAGGGGAGGATGGCGAAGCTGCATCCCTGCACAGGCAAACGTTGGAGAGGGAGGGAACTAAAATTTACACCGAAACCAAACTTAAGGAAATCCGCGAAACAGGGAACGGGCTCTCTATGAAAGCCGTGTTGATGACAGGCGATGGTGAGAAAGAGGTAGAAGCAGAGATAGTCATAGTAGCTTTCGGAAGAGTTGCCAACTTGGAAGGCATAGGCTTGGAGAAAGCTGGAGTAAAAGTTGAAAAAGGCAAAATCACCGTGGTAAACGACAAGATGGAGACCACGTCTCCCGGGATCTACGCTGTGGGAGACGCCATCGGCAGCCTCTACGCCCATCAAGCCTACGCCGAGGGAATTGTCGCTGCCGAGAATGCCATGGGCAAGGAGTCTCACATGGACGGCAAGACTGTTCCCCGCTGCGTCTTCACAATTCCGGAATTGGCAGCTGTAGGCATGACTGAAGAGCAGGCAAGGAACTCAGGTGTGAAAATCAAGGTGGGAAGGTTTCCATTCGCCTATAATGGCAGAGCCCTCACCTTGGGGAAGCCAGAGGGGCAGGTGAAGGTTATAACAGAGGAAGATACTGGAAAAATCTTAGGCGTTCACATTATTGGCCCTCATGCTACAGAACTGATAGCTGAGGCAGCTTTAGCTGTGAAATTAAACTGCACCATGGACGGATTAGCTGAGACCATTCACGCCCATCCGACACTGTCCGAGGCTTTTAAGGAGGCAGTACTGGACGCGGGAGGGAAGGTTCTTCACAAAATTTGAACCGGCTTTCGAATAGGCCTAGGTGGGAAAGCTTAATTGTTCTTCCCCGCTTTAAATAGGGCGTGCTGGAAGGAGAGAGCTTATGCCTGCTAGGGTTCTCATGCCGAAGCTAGGTTTGACGATGAAAGAAGGCACTGTCGTTAAATGGCTTAAAAAAGAAGGGGACACCGTTGAAAAAGATGAACCTCTTGTTGAGATCGAAACAGAAAAGATATCCCACACTATCCAAGCTCCAGCATCAGGAGTGTTGCTAAAAATCCTAGCCCCCTCTAGGACTATTGTTCCCATCGGCCGAACGATTGGGTTTGTAGGCGAAATTGGAGAGCCGTTGCCCCCTGTGGAGGAGGCTCCCCCTGCACCTGAGAAGCCTACTGTTGAAGCCAAGCCATTGGCGCCGTCGACTCCACCGTCTCATCCGACGGGCGCTCCCCCTAAGGCTTCGCCTAGGGCTAAGCTGTTGGCTAAGGAGAAAGGAGTAAATCTAGCTGAAGTGGTGGGCTCCGGTCCGGGAGGAGTAATCTTAGAGAAAGATGTGCTCAAGCATCTTGAAGAGGTTAGGTATAGAACCCAAGCCGGGTTAAAGGTAAAGCAGATAATTCCCATGTCGGAGAAGAGGAGGGTTATCGCAAAAAGGATGACTTCCAGTCTCCAAACCATGGCCCAGCTTACCATCACCATGGAGGCTGACGCTACGGCTCTTCAGACTTTCAGAAAGAAAATGGTGGAAGAAGCTGAAAAAACAGGAGTCCGCATAACCTACACGGACATATTGGTCAAAGTCGCTGCAAAGACTTTGGAGGAATTTCCCCTCTTCAACGCAGTGTTGGAAGACTGGGAGATAAAACTCATTGAAGAAATAAACGTCAACGTAGCTGTGGCAACGGAAGCAGGGCTTACAGTTCCTGTCATTAAAGATGCGGACAAGAAATCTTTGACAGAGGTCTCCCTGAACTTGAGAAGTCTTGTGGAGAGGGCTAAACAGGGAACTCTAACTGTGGAAGATGTGAGCGGGGGGACCTTCACCATCACAAATTTGGGCATGTTTGAAGTCGACGTCTTCACTCCCATCATCAACCCGCCGCAGACAGCTATCCTAGCCGTGGGGAGGATTGTGGAAAAACCTGTGGTGTCCGGAGGAGCTATCGTAGCCAAGCCTATGACGACTTTGAGCCTTACCTTTGATCATAGAGTGATCGATGGAGACGTAGCCGCGCGGTTTCTCCAGAGAATAAAAGAAATACTTCAGAATGAAAACATGTTGACCGAGATTTGTAGATAAATGGCAGACAGCTTTTTTCCCTGCTTGTATACTAAAAACCGAATTCAAGCGCCTATCTCCTGTAATTGCAGCGGATCATTTTCGCTTATGCCTATTACTTTCCCACGACTTCCCTTACAGTTCGGATTAGGCTTTGGGTACTCGGTATAATGGTGCTCTCAAGGATGGGGCTGAAAGGTATGGGTATGTTGGGTGTTGCAATCCGCTTGATAGGAGCCTCCAGCTCAAAAAAGGCTTCATCGGCCACGAGGGCAGCCACCTCCGAGGCGAAGCCGCATCTTTCTCGGTCTTCGTCCATGATTATCAGACGACGAGTTTTCCTTACAGATTTGAGAATGGCCTCCTTGTCTAGAGGGACCAAAGTTCTGGGGTCGATAACCTCCAAGCTGATTCCTTCCTGAACCAGTTTTTCAGCTGCCTCCAGAGCTTTGTGAACCATCAAGCTCACGGCTACAACCGTGACATCTTTTCCTTCCCTTTTAATGTCCGCTACCCCAAGAGGTATAGTATAAGCTTCTTCCGGAACAGGCTGCCTCCCAGCTGTGGGAAGCCTATAGGTTTCTGATACGCCTAAGGATTTATGCTCCAAAAATATCACCGGGTTGTCATCCCGTATGGCTGAGATAAGTAAACCTTTAGCATCGTAGGGTGTAGACGGGACCACGACCTTCAACCCTGGAGTGTGCGCAAACATAGAGTAAAGGCATTGAGAGTGATGAGCGGCTGCCGAGACCCCTGCGCCTATGGACGCTCTGATCGTTAAGGGAACTTTAACTTGCCCACCGAAGATATAACGAGTTTGAGCTATCTGGTTGAGGATCTGGTCCATAGCTAACCCGATGAAGTCAGCAAACATTAAATCCACTACAGGTCTCAGCCCCGTGATCGCAGCGCCGAAGGCGATGCCGGTGAAGGCTGCCTCCGAAATGGGGGTATCCCTCACTCTCTCGGGGCCGAACTTTTCCAGTAGGCCATGAGTGGCGAAGAAAGCGCCTCCATAGAGGGCTATATCTTCACCCATAATGAAGACGGTTGGATCTCGTTCCATTTCAAGCTTTAAGCCGTCGTTTACAGCCTCATGAAGGGATAACTGTCTCACCATCTACCAGTCACCTCAATAGAAATCCTCCACAAAAATATCCTTGAAAGCGTCTTTAGGCAGTGGGTCCGGGCTTTCCTCAGCGAATTGCACAGCCTCTTCAACAATTTTCTTAGCTTTCGAACTGATGTCCTCGGCTTCTTTTTCAGTTAAGACGCCTGCCTCCATTAGCTTTTTCTTAAAGTTTAGTATCGGATCCTTTACAAGCCAACGTTCCAACTCTTCTTTGCTTCTGTACATGAGAGGGTCTCCCTCAAAATGCCCTCTGTACCTATATGTCTTACATTCTATCAGTGTTGGGCCTAGTTTCTCTCGAGCCCTCTGGACTGCTTCTTCTGCAGCCTTGTAGACGGCTAAGACATCCATGCCGTCAACTGTAAGGCCGGGGATATCGTAGCCTAGAGCTCTCTTGGACAGGTCTTCGATGGAACAACTGTACTGCGACTGTATCTTCGTAGGTCTTGTGGGAAGGGAGGTAGCGTACAAATTGTTTTCCACAACAAATATTACCGGAAGCTTCCAAACAGCAGCTATGTTAAAGCACTCCTGAACCACCCCCTGATTTATGGCTCCGTCTCCAAAAAAAGCTACAGCCACCTGGTCCGTGTTTCTGATCCTAGCGGAGAGAGCGGCTCCCACAGCCCAAGGGACGCTGGCTCCGACCACAGCACTTGCCCCCAGAACGCCCACCTCCAATTCAGCGAGATGCATAGAACCTCCCTTACCTTTGCAGCAACCTGTAGCTTTACCATAAAGCTCAGCCGTCATCTTTTTCATATCGCAGTCTTTGGCAATACAGTGCCCATGCGCTCTATGAGTGCTCGATATATAGTCACTTTTCTTAAGGTTCGCGCATACACCCACGGCTATTGCCTCCTCTCCAATGTAGAGGTGGACAAAGCCCGGAAGCTTGCCGGCAGCGAATATTTCGCCTATTTTTTCCTCATAAACTCTTATCAGGACCATTTTCTCATAGAGGCCGATGAGTTTCTCTTCAGGCAGAGAAAATGAGGACAAATTCTAATCTTCCCTCCAAAATTCAAAAACCATCCTTTAGAACTTATTGAATATTATTTATTAATATTTTTAATTTCTAACCATTTATCTGCTGAGTTAAATTTTCATCAAAAACGGATCTCTCACACTTTTATTTGGTACTTTTTTTGTAGTTCCGCTATTTTTTGTTCCACTTCTCTCGGAAGGGGTTCAGGTTTATGGGTGCTTAAAATTTCTTCTACTTTCTCATGGGCTCTCTGAGTAAAAGATTTTGATCCCAGTTCCATCCATTTTTCTCGTCGATGTTTTTCGAAAATGCCGTCTTTTCTAGGTCGATGTTCTTTCGCGTACCAGTTTAAGGTATGCCGCTGATCGAGGAAATGTCCTACCCGTCTTTTTCCGTCAATCTTCCTGCAGACTTTTTCGATCACTTCTACGGCTAAAGTGTCTGAATTTACTTCAATTCCGTCCAGTATGCGCTGAGTAGCTGTCACCATGTCATCTAAGAGAAGCAATAATTCGTTGTTGAAAGCGCGGGAGGAGTCTAGCCCATGGGTTACAACCAGTCTGCTTCCGCCCAACATCTGAGTTAGAAGCAGAAAGCCAAGCTCATAGCTTTCCTGTAAGTCCAGCAGTTTGGAGTCAGGTATGACAGGTGTCACGATGGGTATTCCTAGGTACTCTTCTATCTGACCGATGGCGCATGCGTAAAGAAAGTTTCCATGAGACGCGAAATTGACGGCGCCTGTTTTCTGGTCGAAGGTTTCATGCACATCAACCCATATGATGGGCATTCCCCTGTTCAACAACTGCAGAACGACAGCCCCGCTCAGAAACTCAGCCATCTTCTGGGCGATGTCTCCGGCGACCGTCACCGGACCTGTGTCTCCCATGGGAGCCTCAGTGGATATGGCGGGAATAATTCCCCACCTAGCGGTCGCCTTGAGCATAGCGCATCCTTCTTTATTCCAGATGAGAGGTGAGATGCAACAGTAGTTGACCGTCAGCAGTGGCCTCCTTTTCAGCTCATCCTCACCGCCAGCCATCTCCACGGCCAGCTGGTAGGTCGGCTCGACGGATTTGGGTTCAAAATTGATGACGCATACGGGTTTTGTGGTGTTGCGGATGCCTAATATGAAATCGCCGAACATGTACATGTCTTCGAATTCAGGTATCATGGAAAGCATCCAAACGCCGTTTACTGTGCTGAGGTGGTCGCAGAGTCTGACAAATCGCGCCACATCATCTTTCGTCGGAGTTCTGTAAGTGTTGGATACGCAGTCAAAATAATTGTAAGAAACTAAAGGGATAATGTATGGGTATTTCTGCCTTCCAACTTGCATGTCACAAGACGGATTCCTGCCACATAAGGTGACTTCTTTCGGTGTGGAATTTAAACAGTCTCTAACCAGCCACTCCGGAAAATACACTATCCTGTTGGAGTCTACATCGCAGCCGTTATTCGCGAGAAGCTTTATGATTCCCTCATCTTCTATGTTAACCCCCACCTTTTTAAGCAGATATAAGGCGGTGGTGTAGATGGTGTCTAATTCTTCTTTTCCAAGAACCTTAAGTCTCGGCTTCACCTTCTACCGTCTCCCAGCCTCGCAGATTTCTCTTATTATTCTTACTCCCTCAGAGGCGTCCACAGCGTAGAAGTCGCACCCAATTTCCTCTGCCCACTCTCTGTCCGTTGCTCCGCCTCCTATGATGGTTTTGACCTTCTCTCTAATTCCTGTCTCCTTCAATTTTTCTTCGATTATTTTTTGCTGAGGTCTTGAAGTTGTCAGAAGAGCTGAAGAAGCAACTATGTCGGCGTTAACTTCAGCAGCCTTTCTGGCGAAATTTTCAGCCGGCTGATCTATTCCGATGTCGTGGACTTCAAACCCTGAAGCCTCCAGTAGAGCTTTGACAATGTCTTTTCCTATGTTGTGAATGTCTCCTTTCACGGTTCCTATAACTATCACTCCTTTAGGTTTACCTGCCTCCGTTTTTGATTCCAGTATTTTCCGCTTAACTATTTCAACTCCTGCGATGCAGGCATTAGCCGCCAACATCAGCTCTGTCAAGAATATTTTTTCTTCACCGAAGAGGTTGCCGACCTCTGTGATGGCTTTAGCCAGCCCTTTGTTCATGACTTCTAGGGGGCTAAGTCCGCTTTCCAAAGCTTCCTTGACGAGTTTGGCCACGGCTTCTTCATCGTAGTCTAGAATGGCTTTTCGTATGGATTCAAAAAAATTAACAGCCATATTTCATTTACCTGTCCAAGATTATTGCGTGAAGATCAGCCGGTTTCGCCGCCTGCGAAGGGCCCATAACCCAGCGTGATACCTCCGTCGATAACCAGTATCGCTCCTGTCATGTAGGTGGAGTCGTCTGAGGCGAGATAGACGGCGAGTTTGGCTATTTCCTCAGGTTTTCCGAATCTTCTCATGGGATTGGCTTTTATGAGTTTCTGGAGAAGTTCCTCCGGTACGGATTCCATGAGCATAGGGGTTTCAACTTGCCCGGGACAGATGCAATTAACCCGGATATTATACTTAGCATAGTCTATGGCCATGCATTGAGAGAGATCGATCACACCCGCCTTGGAGGCACAGTAGGCGGAGTATTGAGCCCCACCTCTTAAGCCTGCTATGGAGCCTATGTTGATTATCACTCCACCCCCATGTTTTACCATATCTGGAAGTGCTTGTTTAGAGCATAGGAAGACTCCCTTCAAGTTTACGTCTAAGCATTTATCCCAAGCTTCTTCGGAAGTGTCCAGTACACTTCCAGCGATGCCTACACCCGCATTGTTCACGAGAATGTCAACTCTTCCATACTTTTCTATGCAGGTATCTACAAGCTTCTTTACGTCAGAAGACTTGGATACGTCGGCTTCGACGAAAGTTGCCTCCCCTTCCGCTTTTGAGATCAGCTGAACGGTTTCTTCTCCGCCTTTCCGGTTGATATCGGAAACCACAACCTTTGCTCCTTCCTGAGCGAATGTGAGAGCTATGGCTCTGCCTATCCCGGAGCTTGCTCCAGTTACTATGGCTACTTTACCTTTCAATTTCATGAAACTTTCCTCACCTTTTTCTTAAAGCTTCCATTATTTTTTCCGGCGTTATGGGCAGTTCTTTTATTCTCACCTTTACAGCATTGTAGACGGCGTTGGCTATGGCTGGGGCGCTGGTGACCATGCCGCTTTCGCCGACACCCTTTTGCCCTAGAAGAGTCACCGGGTCGATGGTTTCCACTATCAGGGATTGGATGTCTGGGAGGTCCGCTGCGGTGGGAATCTTGTAATCTGTGAAGTTTGGGTTAAACGGGTGGCCTGATTCAGCATTATAAACAAGGCCTTCAAAGAGGCCGTAGCCTATTCCTTGGGCTGTTCCTCCTTGAAGCTGCTGTTCAACGATTTCAGGATTCAAAGCCCGGCCCACATCGTCTGCGGTCACATATTTAACAAGTTTCACATGGCCGGTTTCAGGCGAAACCTCCACAAGCACAGCGTGGGCTGCGAAGCCGTAAGTGGCGCAGCAGTTCCCGCAGCCGTTCTCGTCAAAGGGCACAGAGGGGGGGTCGTAGACGCCTCTTCCTATGATAGGGCCTACTATTCCCCTTTTCTTGGAGAAGTAGGCGGTGGAGGCAACCTCCCCTACCGTCACGGCTCTATCTGGGTCGTCTTTGACGAAGATTTTTCCTCCTCCCACCTCCAAGCTCTCGGAGGGTGTCTCCAGAATTTCAGCCGCCACCTCCAGCATCCTTTTTTTAGCGTCTGCCGCAGCGAGTTTGACGGCGCTGCCAGCCATAGTAGCAGACCTGCTTCCCCAAGCACCTAGGCATGGTGGAGTGGCGTCAGTGTCCGCGGCTACAACGGAGATATTTTCCATCGGTATTCCTAACTCCTCAGCGACTATCTGTGCTAGAACGGTGTAGAGGCCTGTTCCAAGGTCACAGGAACCTGTGAACAGCATCGCCGTGCCGTCTTCGTTAACCTGCACGATGGCTGAAGAGTAGTCGGCGTCGAATCCCGGAAGCCACTTTCCACCGGTCCAAGTCATGGCGCAGGATACACCTATTCCTTGGTTGGGCTTCAGTTTCTCCCTTCCCACAGCCTCCAAGGCTTTTGTCAGGCATTCCTCTATGCCGCAGCTGTTTATTATCAAGCCGTTGGCGGTGGTGTAAGGGAGGTCCTCGGGCTTTATCAGATTAATCCTTCTGAATTCCACAGGGTCCATTCCCATTTCGTGAGCGGCGATGTCCAGCAGAGACTCTCTGGCAAAGGTAACCTGCGGGTTGCCGAATCCCCGAAATGCCCCGGAGGGGGCCTTGTTGGTATACACTATGTAGCTGTCGATCCAGAGATTGGGTATCTTGTAAGGCCCCACGGTGAAAGCCTGTGCCATGTAGGCGACGCCAAGCCCAAAACTAGCGTAGGCACCCGTGTCCAAGATCGCTCTATTTCTCAGCGCTGTGATTTTCCCGTCTTTCCCCACGCCTATTTCCATTTCCATGATCATGGGGTGACGTGTTCTGGTGAGCATCTCCTCCTCTCTGCTGAGCACCATCTTCACAGGTTTCCCCGTCTTCATGGACAGTAAAGCAGCGCAGGCATCTAACGGGTAGTCGGACTTTATGCCGAAGCCTCCCCCCATCCCTTCAGGCTTGGTGACTCTGACCTTACTCTCCGGTAGGCCTAGGGTGCCGGCGAGGTCTAGTCGAAGGATGTGGGGAGTATGGGTGCTGGACCAATGGGTCAGTTTACCGCTGACAGGATCGTAGTGAGATAGGGCGCAGTGAGGTTCTATAGGTGTGGGAGACTGTTTTGAGGTGACAAATCTTTCCTTGAACACGCGGTCAGACTCTTTGAATCCCTTTTCCACATCTCCAGCTCGAAGCTTTGCGTGATGGGTGTTATTCTTCACTCCATCATGTATTTGCGGTGCACCGGGTTTCATGGCTTCCTCCGCATCGTAGACAGCCGGTAAGACCTCATACTTTACATCTATCAGCTCTACAGCTTCTTCAGCTACATCCTCGCTTACAGCTGCCACAGCAACTATTTCGTCCCCCACATGGCGAGCTTTGTCCTTTAAAACGTATTCGTCCTTTATCGTCGTCGGCCCGCTGGGTTTGGTTTTGGCGATAACTTCTTGGGGGGTTAAAATCGCTTTAACTCCAGGGAGCCTTTCCGCTTTACTGGCATCTACGCTGAGCACCTTGGCGTGAGGGTAGGGGCTTCTGAGAATTTTACCCCACAACATGCCGGGAACAAAAAGGTCTTCCACATACTTGCAGGCGCCGGTAACCTTCGAAACAGCGTCTATTCGCTGCACTCGTTTACCTATAAACCTAAATTCTTTCATGGAGAATTAACCCTTCCTCATCCTCTCCGCTGCTGCGGAAATAGCGTCGATGATTTTCGTGTAGCCCGTGCATCTGCAGAGGTTTCCTTTAACGTACTCTCTTATCACTTCCCTTGTAGGGTTCGGGTTCTCTTCCAGTAAAGCCTTCGCCACGAGCACAAAGCCGGGTGTACAGTAGCCGCACTGGATTGCGCCTCGCCTTACGAACTCTTCCTGCAAGGGATGCAGTTTTCCGCCTTTACCTAGCCCTTCTATGGTTAAGATATTTCTACCATCTACCGCCACTGCCAGAGTCAAACAAGATAGCACAGGTTCCCCGTCAACCAGCACGGTGCAAGCGCCGCACTCGCCGCTTCCACAGCCGTATTTCGCTCCTGTTAATCCTAGGTCATTCCTCAAAACTTCCAGCAAAGTTTTATGAGGATCTACCGAGACTTCGCAAACCTCGCCGTTGACGTTCAGCTTTATAAGACTTTTCGCCAATAGCTCTTTTACCCCAGAAGCTTCTACGGTTAGAAGCGAATTTAAGCTTTTCGAGAAATTGATTTTACCTCCGGGTCCGTCGATTTAGAAATCCGTCTGACAAACTAAACAGCCCATTAGAAATTAGTGCGTCAATAAGACCCGCAGAAATGTTTCTCCGATTAAACACTGTTCCACTTTTCTGACCCTGCAGTGCAAGTGCTGGGCTTGAAGGGGGGGTCTTAATCTTTAAATACCAAGCTTCACGAAACCTCTAATAATCGGTGCAATTCACTTGACCACCAGAACTTTAAGCAGGTTTGAGTATTTGGAACCGAGGTCGGTGCAGGAGGCTGTTCGACTGCTTGCCGAGCATAATGGGGAAATTAAAGTTTTAGCCGGAGGCACTGATTTGCTGGTTTCTATGAAACTGAGGAGGCTGAAGCCCAGATACTTGGTTAGCATTATGAAAATTCCAGGGCTTCAGGGGATGAGTTTCAACCCTGAATCAGGTTTACGCATCGGGGCGGCGACGACCATACGCAGTTTAGAGCGATCAGCTCTGATAGCTCAGCATTATCCTCTGCTCAGCGACGCCGCCAAGTCTTTTGCCTCGGTTCAGGTTAGGAACATGGCTACCTTAGGAGGAAACATTTGCAGCGCTTCCCCCGGAGCCGACTTTGCCACTTCCCTCTTAGCTTTGAACACTCAGGTGAAAATCGTTGGACCTGATGGTGAACGCACCGCATCCCTAGAAGGGTTCTTCACCGGACCGGACCGATGCGCTTTCAGGCCTGATGAGATTCTGACAGAGTTCCTCATTCCTTCACCTAAGCCTAAAACTGGAAGCGCTTTCATGAAGTTGGGCCGGGTGAGCATGGATCTTGCAAAAGTGAACGCGGCGGTCGTCCTCACGGTGGACGGAGATTTCTGCAAGGATGTGAGCATCGCCTTGGGAGCAGCGGCTCCGACTCCTATGAAAGCTAGGAAAGCTGAGGCGGTGTTAAGAGGCCGGAAGCTTACAAATGAGGCTATAGAGAAAGCTGCTCAAGCAGCCTCAGCTGAAGCCCAACCTCGAACCAGCTTCAGATCCACCGCCCAATACAAGCGAGAGGCGATAAAAGTCTTGGTGCGACATTGCTTGATGCTGGCTTTTGAGCGAAAACCGTCTAAGTAATGCGAATTTACACTTCACAACTGTTCGGTGGGAACAAATTGAGGATTCGCCTTGTCGACTCGTCGACCAACACCAGTAGAATCGTAACCTCCCGAAAAGAGTTGGAGGAAACCATTGGGCGGAGGGTCTGCTGGCTGGCTTTAAAAGAGCCTAGCGGCTACCGGAAGGTTTACTTGCATGAAGTAACGAGATTGGAAAACGAAGAAGAAGTCTACCTCATGTTTCCGGTGAGAGGGGGAACAACTGAGATTTAACTAGCTCGGCATAGAAGTGTTAAAAGCACTCTATCAAAAGACTTTTATATCCATATTGTAGGAATATAAGACAAGGTGTCTGTTTTGTCTTCGGAAAAAAATGTGAGTCAATCGCGTAGATCTGCCATGAAATACGGTGCAGCCGCCGTGGTTGCGGCGGTGGTGGCTGGTGTGGGCGGTTACGCCGCCTGGCAGGCTACAAGGCCGGCTCCAGCCCCCACACCGACGCCTGCACCGACGCCTACGCCGACGCCCACACCCACGCCAACACCGGCGCCCACACCGACTCCCACCCCAACACCGACGCCTACACCCACTCCCGCGCCTGTCCGTAAGATTGATTTCGACATCCCCCCCGACGCCATAGTGGAGCCTATCTATCTCAACACATGGCCGTTTAGGCCTGACATCGTCCGCGAAAACACGGAGCGGTTCAACGAGCAATATGGAGAAAAGGCGGAGATGGTGGAGATCACCGGTGACTATCACGCCATAATGACATCTAAGCTTCAAGCAAAAGCACCACTGGACATATTCTACGGGTCCCTGTACCATCTCGCCCGGTATGCGTCTGCAGGATGGCTTGAATACATCGACGACCTTCCAACTCTGGAAGACTACAAACGGGACGTCTACCCCAAGTACCGGGAAGCCCACTACGACCCGATGACAGGCCATTATTATGGCTTAGTCTACTACGATGGCTGGAGAACCCTCCTGACCAATCAGGCTATCTTGGAAGAGGCGGGGATGGCCGACGACTACCCGAGAAACTGGGACGAAGTCTACGAAAATGCTAGGGAATTAAAGCGGCGGGGATACACCGATACTCCTCTCGGGCTATGGTGGCAAGCTGATTGGTGGATTGGCGCCGAGCAGTTTGCGGCTGAACATCTGAACGAAGGCTTCACCCTCATCGACGAAAATTTTGAACCTGCCTTCGAGGGAACGGACTACATCTTGCAACGGTGGAAGGACGCTTACGATGAAGGCCTCGTCCCCAAGGAGCTGCCCGCCATGAGCTGGGGTGACTACTTCACCTTCCTGTTGAGCGGAAAAGCCGCCTACTTCTACACGGAATCCTACAACATAGCCGTCTTCAACGACCCGGCTAGGTCTCCCTATGCGGGAAAGTGCAGCCTAGTGCCCAGTACACCTAAGTACATCTTCGGCCACACCAAAGGAGGCGACGCTTACCTTGTGGCAAAGAGACCTCGCGACGATGTACAGCTCTCCCGGGTCTTCAGATTCCTGTCCTACCTAGGCTACAGGGATAAATTTGGGGAACTCTATGTTTCGAAAAGGTGGAACCTAGAGTCCTACTTGTCATCGGTGTTCCCTGAAGTAAACGAAGACCCTGAAGTTGTAGCAAAGTTTGTAAATAAAGCCACAACCTACAGAGGCGAAGTAGACTACGAACGCTACACTTACGGATTTGCAAACGCCCCTTACATCCACTGGTGGAAAGCTTTCTGGGCTATCGACTTCATCATCAAAATCGTGGAAAGAGTACCCCGAGCGATATTGGGCGAAGTATCCATCCCTGAAACAGTGGAAGCGCTCAGAAACGACGTTATTAGCCTCAAAAAGATGTACGGCATGTAACTGTCAAATGAGGAAGCTAGTACAGGGATGAGGAAGCCGCAGCGATCGAAGCCCAGAGTTACAAGCGACCAAACCTTTGCGATATACCTACTCCTCCCCCTAATTTTTTTCACTATGGCACTGGTCATCTATCCACTGTCTTACTCGTTATGGTTATCGTTTCAAGAGCAAATTTGGATTGGAGGCTTACGCTATGTCTTCGGCGGATTAACCCAGTATGCTAAGGCTTTGAAAGACCCCCTATTTATCAACTCGATCCCCATAACTTTTCGGTTTGTCGGCGAATCAGTCACATTAGCTGTGCTGATAGGGTTAGGCATAGCCTTAGCGTTAAATCAGCCTCTCCAAGGGAGAAAGGTAATAAGAGCTTTAATCCTCCTCCCTTGGGCCATCTCAGAATTTGCAACAGGAATAATATGGTCTTTCGTCTACAAGAGGGATGTAGGTCTTCTAAACGCCATGCTGAAAGCTTTAGGGATCATCGAAAGCGACATCGTGTGGATAACCCCCAAGTTTGCCATCGAAACCGTCTCCATAGCCTTCGCGTGGCATATGGCCCCCTTGGCAGCGTTCTTTTTCCTAGCAGGACTGCAGTTCATTCCCACGGACCTCTACCGTCAGGCTCGAATCGACGGAGCCGGTGTTGTCCGCCGCTTCTTAAGCGTAACACTTCCTCATTTGAAGTATTCTATGCTGGTGATAACTATTCTCATCACGGTGATGACAGCTAGAAGCTTGGACACTATTTTGACCTTGACGGGCGGCGGGCCTGGGTTCGCATCCAGCACCTTCACCAACATCGTGTATGTGAGAACCTTTAAGGAGTTGCAGTTTGCATACGGGGCTGCTTTATCGTGGTATGTCATTCTCATCGTCGTTATCTTGGTGATTGTGATGTTCATGTTAATGACCAAGGGATTTGCTCGTGGGGGGAGACGGTAAATGGCAAAAGGGAACCGTGCGCTGCTTTACTTTGCCGTCATCATAATTGTACTCTGGAGTTTCATGCCCATCTACTGGATACTGAATTTGTCCCTTCAATTTGAAAGCACCATATATGCTACACCTACAAACCTAGCCCCCCTAAAGCCGACTGACTACTGGTACCGCCGCATACTCCAACTTCCTGTGGAAGAAATTGAGATGGCAGGAGCTAGCGTAGGGGCTATGACAGCGGAGCATATTGGGCGAGGTTTGAAGAACAGCATACTTGTGGCTCTCCCTGTTTCTGTCATCGCAACAGCGGTAGGTTCCCTCTCAGGGTACGCTTTTGGTAGATTGAAGTTTAAATTTAAGAACGGCTGGCTAGTCATGTTACTAGCGTCCCAAGTACTACCTCCCGTCGCCGTGGTGCTACCGTTTTTCATCTTCTTCCTAACCCTAGGGCTTCTAGGAACTCTCCACGGTCTCATGATCATCTACCTCGGCATGTTGATACCTCTTGTAACTTGGGTTTTGCTAGGTTTTTTCGCAGGTCTTCCTCTAGAGATCGAAAGAGCCGCCAGAATCGACGGCTGTGGAAGACTGGAAGCCTTAAGAAAAATTGTTCTCCCCATGGCCGCGCCCGGCATAGTTGCAGGGTGGGTGCTAGCTTTCATCACAGCCTATAATGAATTTATGTACGCGTGGATACTGACCACCGGCAGCTTCGCTCAGACTCTTCCCCCAGCCATAACCGGGCTGTTTTTCCAAGATACAGGGGTGCCAGAGATGAGCGCCGCTGTCATGCTATCACTGTTACCCGTGCTCGCTCTAGGCCTCGTCCTGCAAAAGTATATTATGCAGTTGAGAATAGTGGACCCCGTAACCGTCGTTGCCTAAAATACTGTTTTTTCCGCTTCAAAGCCAAGTCCCCTGTAATAAAAAATCTAAAAAGAAACATAGGCTATGCTCTAAAGTCTTAAGCTGAAACGCTCATCTCGAGAACACTAGTATCTCCAATACTCTCAAAAATTCAAAACTAATTGTAATCGTTAAATGGCTTAAAAAACTTTGACGGTAGATGAAAAATGTTTTCTACGATTTTAGACGATAAGTTTCTCCGTCTTTCGGTCGTAGACGTGTATCTTGGCGATATCGATCTTAGCCCATACCTTTTCTCCAAGAGAGGCTTTAAAGGTCGGAGGACATACACTTTTCACTATTTGTCCGCCAACCGTAAGGTCGACGATGGTTTCGGTTCCTAAGGGTTCCACAGCATAAACCTCCGTTTCAAAGGAATCATCGCCGAGCCGTTGCTTAGACACGGAAATGTTTTGCGGTCTCACGGCTAGGATGAGGTCAGAGGTATTCCCGTGTTCTTTCACAAGGGCCGCTACATCACTGGGTAGACTTAGGGAAAACTCGGAGGTCTTCAACTTCGTCTTTTCTTTCTCTTCCATCAAGCTACAGTGGAAGAAGTTCATAGGCGGGCTGCCGATAAACCCCGCGACAAAGGTATCCGCTGGCTTGTCGAAAATTCGAATAGGCTCATCCAGCTGCGCCACTTTTCCCTTGTTCATGATGGCTATTCTATCCGCCATGGTCATGGCCTCCACTTGGTCGTGAGTTACGTAGATAGTGGTAGTCTTCAAAGTCTTCTGTAACCTGATGAGCTCCGCCCTCATAGCAACCCTAAGCTTTGCATCGATGTTAGAAAGAGGCTCGTCTAGGAGGAAGGCCTTAGGATTTCTTACGATGGCCCTAGCCAATGCAACCCGTTGTCTTTCACCGCCGCTCAGCTCGTAGGGCTTTCTGTCGAGCAAGGATTCTATGCCGAGCATTTGCGCTGCTTCCATAACTTGCTTCCTGATTTTGTCGCTGGGAACCTTTCGCACCATAAGAGGGAAGGCAATGTTACGGTAGGCAGTCATGTGGGGGTAGAGGGCGTAGCTTTGGAAAACCATGGCTACATCTCTTTTCTCCGGAGGGACCTCATCGACTTTCTCATCGTCAAAATAGACGCTCCCTTGGTCTTGCCTTTCTAAACCTGCAATGATGTTGAGTGTTGTGCTTTTTCCACAGCCTGACGGCCCTAAAAGGACAAAGAATTCTTTATCCTTAATCTCTAAACTTATATTGTTAACAGCTATAACGTTTCCGAATCTTTTAACGACATTTTCTATTGTAATTTTGACCATATGAACTCACTCGGTTTTAGCGCTCCAAGGGCCTTCTAGCAATAAGTTCTATCGGTCTGAAATATTAGTCTTTCTTCTTCTATATAACTTAAAATGCAGAGTAGGCCGAGGGATTTCTTTCCATGTACCTTTTTATATTCATCAGCCATTCTTCCGTTTTCTTTTTTATTTTCTTATTCACCCACAACCAGTCTGCTACAGTACCTAAAATCCAGCCCGGCAGGTCATATTCCAAGGTTCTGGTAAGTCTAGTTCCAACAGATATGGGTTCCAACGTCCATTTGCTTACCTTAAAATTGAAGCCTGATGTAGACTTGGTATGATAAAGTCGATTTTCCACGAGGCCTACAACTTCCGCTGTCCATAACACCCTCCTCAGTTTTCCCCTTCTAGCTGAGACGCGATATTTCGTCCCAACTCGTACCGGGCCATCGGTTAACTTTTCCACGTGGAACTCCCACTTCAACGGTAACGGAACAAGGCTTAACATTTTCTTCTCATCCTTAACCAGCGAAAACACATCCTCCGCCAAGGCGGCAATCTCAATCGACAGTTTGACGAAGCCCATAGCTTCCTCTCTACCAAGAAGAGAGAGCCTACCATTGAAAAAAGTTCGCAGTGTACATCCCAGTGCCTTTATACAGGTGTTTGCATGCGGCTAACTCGAGACATCCATTAGCTGAGGGGCGAGTAGTTCCGCTATGTCTTTTAGAGGAAGCTGAAAACGGTGAAGCTTATAGTACAAAGTATGGTTGAATGGAGGAAGCCGTTCTTGATGGAGCCGGTGCTCATTTTTCCTCCAGCCAGCCCTGAGAAGACACCTTCCACCATCGTCATGTAAAAGAAGATGGGGGTTATGATTTCCTTTGAAGCTATGGGTGCGCCGAATCCGCCGAAGGACTCCATGCCAGCTAAGCCGGGGATTCCCAAGGAGACATTGAAGAATTGTGTTGAGAGGAAGTAGGCAGTTATGAGGAAAACGAAGAATGAGATGTATATTACCCCTATATATGGCTTCATCTGCATCATCCTTTTCCTCTCTTGTTTTTGAATCTCCCTGATGTGGCGGGCGATGGTTTCGATGCTTTCTTGAATGTCTCCTCCAGTTCGGCTGGCAGCCTGTATCATGAAGGCGGTGCGTCTAGCTAGAGGTGTGTCGCATCGTTCAGCAAACATTTGAAGCGCCTTGTCGAAAGGAACCCTCCAAGAAAGTTGAGCCACCAATTTTTTCAGCTCTCTAGTCAAAGGACCGTAGTTATGTTCTGTGGAGACTTCTATGGCTCTTATGAGGGTCATGCCCACGGAGCCTGCTTCCGCTATCTCCTGCAACAGGGTGGGTAGGTTGTTATCTATGGCGTTTTTACGTTTGCTTTCGCGATGAAAGTAGATGGACGGAGGGATGAAAGCTGAGATCACTCCAAGGGCGATGAAGCGGTCTAGGGTTAGGGAAGCCGTATGCCCAAAAAGGGTTAGCGAAGGAGGATTGTGAGCTGTGAGAATCCCCATCAGAAAGTTTAGTGTAAACCAGGAACTAGAGAGGCTTAACATCATCCATATTGCTCTGCGCTTCGGTTTTCTCCCAGAAAACTTAGCAGGCTTATCTGCTGATTTTCTCGCCTTCAGTTTCCAGAAAGGGTTTAGGTTTATTCTCATTAGCAGTTCACCCCTTCGGCTGAATGATGTCTATGAGAAGAATGTAGAAAGCCGCCAGCACGGGAATGATCAAAAAAGTTAGGAGGTACATAAGTTGGACGAGGTCGAATCCGGCCAGCGACCCTCCTATGGAAGCCATGATGGAGAGCATTATTATTGCAAGAAGAGGAAAAGCCGTAAACAGGAGCACATAGGTCTCGGCTAGCATCCCCAAAACATTGAGAAACTGCTGTATTCCCATGTTTCTCCAAGCCAGAAGCTGCTTGGTCACCGTCAGGAAAAACTTCTTGACGTCGCCCCCGGTTCGAATGGTGGAGGCAAGCCCCTTCAACAGATTCATATACAAGGGGGAGGGCGCCCTTTCCGCTTCATGCTCCAAAGCCGAAAGGATATTGTAGCCCAATAGATCCATCTTTCCGATGATGGACCTCATTTCCTCGGATAAAAGTATGTCAGGGTCAGCGTTCGCAGCGGAACGTATGATCTTCTCAGGAGGGACACCGGCGCAGGACAACACAGACATGTAGCTTGCAGTGATGGGGAGAAACTGTTCCACCCGTCTTTTACGCGCATTGGCATTGAGAGACGGCAACTCATACAGAAGTAGAAAGACGCAAACGCCGATGACGAAAGGCCCTAAGAAGACAACTGCAAAGGAGGCACCTTGAAAGGGGAGCAGAACCTGCAAGAGGGAAGGCGCTAGAAGGTTGAGGGTGAAGAAAACTCCGAAGCTTCCTACCACCGACAAGAAGGTGAGGAAGAATATCTGGCAGAGATATGCCTTAAAGCTTACTTTCATATCAGCTCGGGCTAGATCCAGTTTAAGTTTGTTGAACAAAGGGTAGATTGGGCTAAGTTTCTTTCCCAGAAGCTTGTAGCTGAAGTATGGAAGAGATCGGCTGATTCTTCCATGGGCTTTCACTGAGCCTTCTCCCCCCTTTCTATCTTTTTCATCAGCATAGAAGGATTCAAGTAGTAGGATCGGATGATCTCCACCACGTCCTTGTAGTTGTTAACGCGGTTTTTCACCATCCATTCGAGGACTTTCCGCCTGTTCTCTAACTCGCGTTCTATCTGCTCGTAGCTCATCCCCCTTTCATTCACAAGCCTGTCGAGAAAGTCGCTTCGCCCGGAGTAAACATGAGAGTCGGTTCTAGGATTCCATGTGAAAATGTCGCGGGTTATGATCTCCTTGGACACAGGGTCTAAGCCTAGGATCTCTGTAACCTTGATTATTCTTCTGACGGATTTGCCCCCTAAGTTAACTCTTGCCTGAACGACGATGAACCCCAGCGTCGCTATCAGCGACCTCGGTATGTTCATTGGCTCACTCTCCAGCCGGTGCACCGCCGCCTCAACAGAGTCCGCATGTAAGGTTGAAAGACCGCCGTGGCCTGTTGCCACCGCTTGGGCTAAAGTGTAAGCCTCCGAGCCTCTGACCTCCCCTACGATGAGGTAGTCGGGCCTCTGCCTCATGGCGTTTTTCAACAAGTCGAAGAGAGTTATCTCCGACTGTCTGCCGCTTACACCAAATCCTGTTCTCACAACGGAGGGAAGCCAGTTTTCATGGGGCAGCTGCAGTTCCGCTGTGTCCTCTATGGAGATGATTTTTAAGGTCGGCTTTATGAACATGGATAACATGTTGATGGTAGTAGTTTTACCTGAGGCTGTTCCTCCAGCTACTAGGATCGACGCCCTGTTCTCTATGACGTACCAGAACCAAGCAGCAAGCTCAGCTGATAAGGTGTTGCTGAGGATGAGGTCTGTTACGGTCAGAGGATTTTCGCGGAATTTTCTTATGGTGAAGGAGGAGCCTCTACGGGTGACTTCCTTCTCGTAGGTTACCTGCAGTCTACTCCCATCTGGCAGGGTGGCATCCACCACGGGTTGAGCTATAGATACAGCTCTCTTGGTTATGTCCGTCAGCTTCACTACGAATCTGTCCAGCTCTTCCGGTGTTGAGAACACTACGTTTGTGGGTATGGACTCGTATTTTCTATGCCAGATGTAGACGGGTAATCCGTGGCCGTTGCAAGATATGTCCTCAATGTAAGGGTCTTGCATGAGAGGGTCGATCTTGTCGTATCGGATGAAATCTCGGAGAATGTAGTACTTTACTTTATCCAAGGTCTCCGGGCTGAGTTTCATGCGATACTTTTCAACTAGCTTCTCAACCTGATCTATCAAATACTGTTCAGCTTTCTCAACCGATCCTATCTTTCTTACGTCCACATCTAGTTCGTCGATCAAAAGTTCCTTTATCTCCTCAAGCTGCCACCTTTCCGTTTCCATGAGAGAAGGTTCGATTACCCTGTATTTTATCTGGCCTGAGCTCTCTTTGACTATCTGAACCCGCGCCAGCCCTCCCTTTAGTTCATACTGCTCTATCAGGGAAACGTTAGGCTCGTTTGGTTCTGGTAGCTCAAGGGGTTCCGTTTTCTTTTTCTGTCTTCTTACTACCTCCTTGTATAGCTTTTCGATGGAGCTTTTCCATAAATGATCCGGCATGATGATAACGGCTTCAGATAACTCCTCGGAAGCCAGTACAGCTTTCAGATCCTTTTTCAGCATCGCCTTTCCATCTTTACCGAATCTCTTTTTGTAGATGGATTCAAGTTCACGGTATAGACTGTCAGCCTTCTTCCCACCCCTCAGAATATTCCACTTTCCGAGACTCATCTTCATAACCATCTGCCCTATTCCTCCTGCAGATGAAGATGGAGGGTGATGTTTTCAAGTGGTTCTAATGGCGACAAAAGGTATGGTCACCCCCATCTGCTCCCCGTTAACCTCGTAGTAGAGTCCTATGAAAACGATGTAACGGGTGCTGCTGGAGAGATCACGGGGAGTATCTCCTCCCATCTCCGTGGCGCTGAACTTAACTATCAGCGGCGGACCACCTGCTTGATAGTCTCCCTGCGCATTGGGCAGCAAAATGTAAGGGTCATTATCTTCATCGTAGGACACAACACCGGGAGTTCCCCCGGGATAGTCGGTAAGGGGGCTGACGATGAAGAAGGCTTCTGGAACAGGGTTACCGGACTCCTTAAACTCCATGGCATAGAACACGCTCTGTTTGAGAAGTTTCAACTCATACGGGCCTATGTTGGTGAGTTTCACATACCACACCAAAGGCGTGGCACCCGGGACTACCCACCCCGGAGCAGGGGTAGTCTGGCTTGGCGAAGTATAATTAACCGAGGTATAGGTTAGGTCGAGCCTGATGGGGCCCAGGTTAACTTGACTTGCCCAAACTGCACTTGTCGATCGCTGGTATTCCGCTGTGAAAATTCTTCCTCTTTCGGTGACGAGTTTAACAGTGTAGAGGGCTCCGTCGTTGAGGTTTCGGTCGGTTTTCACATGAATTCTTTTCTCCAATTCACCGCTGTCCAGAAAGTTGTTGGTGATGCCGGGGACGGTCGGGGATTCCTGTTCGTCGAGAACTGTCAAAAGGTCGCTGCTGTTGCTGTAGATGTAGATCCGCGCCACTTTAACTCCGACGCCTCCAACGTTACTGACTACCACATCGAATTCGTAGCCTGCCTCTGAACTGGTGAAGTTGACGAGGGCCGGGTTTCCAAACTCTAGGTTTTCACTGAACCTTTCAGTGTCCAAGCGGTTCATCTGCTCTGTCACTTCTCTTAATGTCTCTTGCTGAACTAACATCCAGAAGATGGCGTTGAGAGATGAAACGGTAATTAACACCACAAAGATGCCGCCGATGACGGTGCTCAAACCTTGCCTGCTCTTGAAGAGCCTCACATCGGCAGCCTCCTCTACCTCGCTTCCCAGTAGACGGTGTAGGTGTTTCCTCTACTTGAGAGAATCTCTATTTCCTTAAGGGCGCTTGGAGAGACTTTTTCCGTTAACGTGACCTCCAACTTTCCCACCTGGTTCATTCCTAGTTCCAGCGGTAGTTCAGGGGTCGTAACATCTTCCTTCACGCCGTCGACGTAGACTTCCTCGATGATGAGGTGGATCGTTCCGATGTTGCGTATGTACAATTCCACTTGGTCGTAGAGGCCGTCATCGTCGCCGTCCACAAACCAGACATGTTCGATGATGAAACGTTCTTTGGCTGAGCTACTTCTGTCTGACAGGTAAAAGCTCACTTGGCTTTGGTAGGCTCCGTAGCCTGTTACAGTCCATGCGAAGAGGGTTGTGCCTACGGCGGCGACCATGGCCATGATCAAAAGGTTTGCCACGATAGTTGAAACAGCTTTGCGGCTTCTGTGGAGCGGTGGATTCATTTTTAGCCTCCCCGCACCCTCAACATGTATGTCTATGAGCATATTAATATGCTTTTTTATTTTTAGAAAAATATTCTCAAACAGTTAAAAAGCAAACCTTAGGCTTCGCCCTTAACCTCAAATATCAGAGGAGAAGTTAAGGTTCTCGCTTCAAGCTGACAGCCCAAGAGCTCCTCTAAAAACCCCAGCAAAAGGGTTGAATCAAAAAAAGGATTCTTCACCACAATAAACTTCTCCCGAAGGCTGAAATCGCCGAAGCCTAAGACACGGAGGCGTTTGAACAAGTTGGGCCAATTCTCCCTTTTTGTCGTGTCCATGCCTTGGTCGACTTGGGTGGTGTGGCGGAAGGAAGAACCTATCCTTCTTCCAGCTTCCCGCCATTTTTCCTTGGGAATGAACTCTGCGAGGATGTTGACGGTGTCCCGGCTTACGAAGGCTACGCGGCTGCTTCCGTGATAATACTCTCCTGGGTATTTCCAGTCGTAGATGGCCATACTGCGGTAGATGTCAAACATCTTGGAGATGAACGGCTTTATTCCGGGCTCCTTTCCTTCCGCTATCAGTTTTTCTAGAAATTCCCGGTCGCCTTTTTCAAGAATGATAGTGGTTCTTTTGCTTCGCTCTTCTCTCATGGTGGACCACTGGATAGCCGGAGGTCATAGGTAAGCATACATAGGCATAATATCAAATGCCTTCCACCTAAATATCCTTTTCTTCCTTCAGAAACTTCCCTGCCGACTAAGCTCTCAAGGTAGCTCTGTTCAGCTTAACAGAAAACATTAGAAAGAAGACTGATAATAATAAGAGCTAGAATTTTAAGCCATGTCCAAGGCGCCTCAAAATGGCTGAAGAATGGAGACTGGTCGACGCGGAGTTTCCAGATCCTCGCAAGAATCTAGCCCTTGAAGAAACCCTTCTGCGAGCGCTCCAAGAAAACCCAGAAGCCTCTAATACCCTTAGGCTTTGGCGGAATCCGAAGGCAGTGGTTGTGGGGCGCTTCCAGAAAGTCCCATGGGAAGTGAACGTTAAACTGTGCAGGAGGCTCAGCGTCCCTATCCTCCGGAGGTGCAGCGGAGGCGGGGCTGTATACCATGACCCAAATAACCTTAATTGGTCTCTTTTCATGAGGCTTAAAAAAGACCCTTTGGCAGCTGAGCCGGTGACAAGTTTCTTCAAACTTGCCGGCGAATGTGTTATCCGAGGGTTGAAGCGCCTTCACCTTGAGGCCTTCTTCAAGCCGCCCAACACCATCGCCGTGGCTGATGGGAAAATATCCGGCATGGCCATGTGCATCAGAAAAAATACGCTTCTTTGCCATGGAACTCTCCTAGTCGCCACAGACCTTCAAACCTTGCAAGACATATTACAGCCCAAGAAAAATGTTTCTGAGGGGGAAAAGCCGTTTACGAGAAGCAGAAGGGAAAAAGTGACTTCCCTCGAAAAAATTCTAGGGAAACCTCCCTCCATGGTAGAGGTTAGAGAAGCGTTGAGGAAAGGCGTTGAGGAAACCTTAGGCGTCAGGGTGAAGAAAGGCGATCTGACCGCTTGGGAGAGAGAAGCTTTGGAGAAAATCTGGAGGGAAAAATATTCCACGGACTCTTGGAACCTTTCCACGCCGGGTTGACGGGGTCCTTTAAAGCATGAGCAAGTAGGGGTTCTCCAGCAGTTGTTTGACCTTCTGGAGAAACAGGGCTGCAGGCACCCCGTCGGTTATCCTGTGATCGAAGACCAGCGAGAGGACTGCCGTAGATTTGATGTGAAGAGAGCCGTTCTCTACCACGGGCTTTTTCACAGCCTTGCCCATCCCTAGGATGGCGCAGTGAGGAGGATTGATAACTGGAATGAAAACTTCCACACCATATCCGCCCAAGTTGGTGACGGTGAAAGTCCCCCCGGTTAGATCTTCCAACGTCAGCCGGCTGCTTCTGGCCTTCTCCGCCAAATGGCTGATAGCCTGGGATATTTCCACCAGCGTTTTCCTGTCGGCGTTGGGGATCACCGGCGCGGTTAGGCCTTCAGACGTGTGGATGGCTACGGCGATGTTTATGTCCCTGAAAACCTTGACCTCGCCTCCCTCCAGAGACGAGTTGAGTATGGGATGGTCCTCCAAGGCCTTAGCGGCTGCCTTGACCAGTAGGGCGGTGACGGAGACTTCCTTGGAGGTTCCCACCAGCTTCAGCGCATGCTCCATGTCCACCTCCATCGTTAACGTCGCGGGAACCGTTGTGCGGAAACTGTAGGAGAGCCGCTCCGCCACCGTCTTCCTCACCCCTGAGAAAGGTATGCTCTCAGCTACCTCCGGGGCTCTGACTTCAAACCCCGTGGGCTCCAGCTGGGCTGCGGGCTTGACTTCAGGAGCCGCCTTCCCCATTTTCTTTTCCACAGCCCGAAGCACGTCTTCCCTGACTATTCTCCCACCGGGGCCTGTGCCCCTGAGGGTAGTCAGGTCTATTCCATGCTTTTCCGCAAGCTTCCGGGCGAGCGGAGAAGCCTTAACCCGCCGCTCCTCCCTCTCCAAGGTCGCTGCCGGCTTCTCACCAATGGCCGGAGCCGCAGCCTCAACCGGTGGGGGTTCGGCTGCTCCCACTTCTGGAAGCGGTTCCCCCGGCTCTCCGAGAAGGGCCATGACAGCGGCCACAGGGACGTCGGAGCCATCGCCGTAGATTATCTTTCGGAGGACGCCCGACTGGGGAGCTGCCATTTCTAGGGTGGTTTTTTCGCCTTCCACCAACACTAAGGGTTCGCCTTTCCTGACGGGTTCTCCCTCCTTCTTGAGCCATCGGATGACCTTTCCGCTCTGCATGCCGGGGTCAAACCGGGGCATCATGATCTCGTGCAAGGATGATTCCTCATTTCAGCAGCTTGCGAGCGGCTTGAACTATCTTGTCACTGTTGGGCATGTATTCCCGCTCTAAGGAGGGGGAGAAGGGCACAGGCATGTCAGGGGAAGCCACCCGCAGGATGGGGGCGTCCAAGTAGTCGAAGGCTTCTTCCATCACCGAAGCGGCGATCTCGGCTCCTATGCCCCCTGTCTTAACGTCGTCCTCAGCTATGATAAGCACACCTGTTCTCCTGACCGAGTCTAGGATGGCTGCGAGATCCAAAGGCCGGAGGGACCTAGGGTCGATGACTTCGGCTTCGATGCCTTCCTCCTCCAGTTTCTGCGCGGCTGCTAGGGCTTCATGGACGGCCCTGGAAAAGGCGACGACGGTTAGGCTGTTTCCCCTCCTCTTGACCTCCGCCTTCCCCAAGGGGACAAAGTGTTCTCCTTCAGGGACAGGGCCTTTCATCCGGTAGAGAAGGCCTGTTTCCACGAACAGGACGGGGTCCTCATCTCTGATGGCCGCCTTCAGCAGGCCTTTGGCATCCGAGGGCGTGGATGGCAGGACAACTTTCAAACCTGGGACGTTAAGAAACCACACGGGGAAAAACTGGGAGTGCTGGGAGCCGTGAACCCTACCTAAGCTGTACTGGGTTCTCACCACCATGGGGACACTCAGCTTCCCCCCGCTCATGAAGCGCATCTTCGCCGCTTGGGTCACCAGCTGGTCGGAGCAAATGGTCATGAAATCCATATACATGATCTCAGCCACAGGCCTCAGCCCCATGAGGGCGGCGCCAATGGCTGAGCCGACGATGGCGCTTTCGGAAATGGGAGTATCCCTAACTCTCTCAGGGCCGAACTCCTCCAAAAGGCCCTGAGTTACCTTGTAGGCTCCTCCGTAGACTCCGATGTCCTCTCCCATGAGAATAACCCGGGAGTCGCGTAGCATTTCCTCCCTCAATGCTTCACGTAGAGCTTCGCTGTAGGTCAGCTCCCTCATTTTACTCCCCTACAAAGTAGACGTACTTCTCCAACTCGGAGAAGGAGAGAACGTTGCTGCTCTGGGCGAACTTCACAGAATCCTCCACTTCCCTCTTTACCTCATTCTCCAAACTATCCATCTCAGCAGCCGTCAAAAGGCCGGCTTCAAGGACTACTCGACGGAAGCGGGTGAGAGGGTCCTTTTTCAACCCTTCCTCCACCTCGCCCGGAGGCCTGTACTCAGCCTTGTCGTAGACTCCGTGGCCCTTCCGCCTGTAGGTTTTGCATTCGAGGAAAGTAGGCCCTTCTCCCCTCCGGGCTCTTTCCGCCGCCTGCGCTGTCGCCGCGTAGACGGCTGCCACATCGTTTCCGTTCACCGCCATGCAGTTCACGCCGTAGGCTAAACCCCTAGCGGCTATGCTTTCCACAGCCATGGTTCGCTCCACCTTGGTGGACATGGCATACATGTTATTTTCGCAAATGAAGAGCACTGGCACCCTCCAGAGAGCGGCCAAGTTCATTCCTTCATGGAAAGCCCCCGTGTTGACGGCTCCGTCTCCAAAGAAAACAGCTGCCACACGGCCGGCTTTCTCCCGCTGCAAAGCCAAGCCAACTCCCACGGCAATGGGTATGCCGCTTCCCACGATGGCGGAGGAATAAAGCGCCCCTTTTTCAGGGTAGATGGCCACATGCATGGAGCCCCCGAGGCCTTTACAGGTTCCTGCAGCCTTCCCGAAGAGCTCCGCCATCACCAGCCTTGGGGGAATGTCCTTAGCTAAGGCGTGGCCGTGGCCTCGATGGTTAGAGATTATCGGGTCATCGCTGCGTAGGGCTGCAACGGCTCCGACGGCTATGGCCTCCTGCCCATAGCACAGGTGCGCCGGGCCGATGAGCAAACCTTTGACGAGAAAGAGCTCCTCCACCTTCTCCTCGAACAGCCGTATCTCCACCATCTTCCTCCACATCCACAGCAACTTTTCTCTTGTGAGTCCATGTTTGGAGTAATCTGCGGGAGGAACGTCTTCAACGACGGAAACCGAAGCCACCATCCACCGCCTCTACTTAAGGTGAATCTGATAATTTTAAAAGTTTTTACACAGAACCCTATGCGCAGCATTTCCGCGGAAAAAATTTTCCGTTCTTGAGGGCTCTCTTAACTCTTGGAAAAGATTAAAAACATAGGGAGGCAACATAAATTTGCGGTGAAACCCATGGTCTTGCTTTGCTACACTTGCAAAAGCGGGCTCATCTACTTCTCCAGCGACTTCGCCTCCACCCGCTACTACTGCCCCACCTGTAAAAAATTCTACACCATAGCCCGAACCTCGCCTCCGGAAAAGAAGACCGTTAAGAGGCCGCCTCCAAGGAAGGCGCTGCGGACTGTTAAAAAAGTCGGTGCCAAAAAGATTCTCAAGAAAACCAAGAAGAAAGGCGCGCCTAAAAGGGTGAAAAGGAAAAAGGCTGGGAAAAGCTAACTCTTCCCCCTTTAGGAAACTATCCTCCGCTACATGGTTTTGCGGCGCTAAGCTATACCTTCACTTCTAACGATGATAGGCACTTGAAGGGGGATAGCATTCGCAGTCAAACTCGTGGCAAATAGACCGGTAGGATACGCAGGATAGTTCCAACTTCGTTTTACGAGTTCTTTCTCTGTTGCGAAAAGTCTGAGGGGTAAGTAGGTTGGGAAATATTTTATTTCAGGATTATCGTTGAATAGCTTGTTTTATTAATTCATTGTATTCTCCCCAGACCTCAGCTGCTGGTTTAGAGCGAAATCCAGGACCCGGGTCGCTTGGTAGGTGAATGTAACTATAGTCTCTTCCGAGAACTAGTTCAATATAACCCCGCTCTGCAACCGATTGCATAAAAGCATTTGCAAGACGTTCATGCTCGCTGAGATCAACAGTATAATCTTCCGATTTCTTTACAACAAGATATGGTTCGGTAACGCTTTTACCGCTTGCAGCTCCCTCTATTGTGTTGTAAGTAAACCACATAGCAATTGGAACATTATAGTGATCATAAATTTGTTTGACCTGGGTATCAAATAGGCTGTCAAAGGCTGCTTTCATCTCCTCAACACTTGCATTTGACGGAACACCCAAGTCTACTTGACTGAAACCTGGATCAAGCAGATCTAAATTAGAAAAGTACGTCATCCTTGTCCCCCAATGTACCGGTGAATACAATTTTCCAGAATAGACTTTTCTAGTTTCCGTGATAAGTTGATTCATCCTCTCATCAATCAAATCAATGTACTGATCAGTTACACACGGAGGAGGGGACGGAATCTGTATCACCTCAATACCTGCCTCTTCTGCAACCTTTGCAAACCCTATGAAGAAAAGCTCCATCTGGTCAAACCAAGCATTATACCACTCAGCACTAATTCCAGTGTTCACATGCTCATCAAAGAACTGTTGGTATTCGTAACTGAAACCAATTACTTGGAAAACAATTACTTTAAGACCTTTACCATGCGCAATCTCTACAGCCTCTTTCAAGTCTTCCATCGGTGTAAACCAGAATTGGAACCTCGGTTCAGGTTCTACTCTGAGGTAGTCAGTTATCATGGATATGCCGACATAATCATGCCTCTCTCTAACCAAATCATCTGTAAGCCCATCAAAATTTGTTAGAAAGTTAGGCGCCCACCAATCAAATGTGTTGTGCCCTACAGCAAACTCTGAACGTGGCGCAATGCTCACATTCGTGTTTATAGCTGTTGTTCTTTCACCATAATCACTGAAGGGCCATTTCTCAACAACGTCATTAACCACCTGATCAACTGTTCCCACGACAATGCGGCGGCGCTCTTGCGGTGTCGGATCGATTATTTCGCAACCTTCTCCCGGGATTCCATGTGCATAATTGTATTCAATAACATAGCCTGGCTTAACAAATATTTCTAATTGATATTGATTTTCACCAACTTTATGCATCGGAATATTTTCAAAAAGAATATTCTCTTTCGGATGCGTTTCAGGCGGTGTTCGCAGATTAAACGTTATCTTACTGTATTCCCTAAAACTATTAAGATGATCGTTAATTTGGGTTGTCGTAGGAGTTACAATAAATCTCCTAACCTGTATGCCGGAACCGTCGCTTGCCGGCTCTGCGCTAAGATGAACCCCGCCAAACGTATAAACATATTCGAGATACTGGCCGCCATAGAATTCAAGAGTTGTAGTAAACGTTTTATCATCCCGTGTAGTTAGTATCGGCGCACGTTCCATATATGAAATTGGACCCTGCGACATGAAGGTTCCAAGCTTATACGTGTTCCCAACGATTCTTAGTTTGTCCGGAAGCTCCTCAGCTGTCTCTACAGTGAATACTACTGTTACCTTTTCTGCTTTTTCTAATTGCACATCCAAGTTTAACGATTGATCCGTTGACAGATCAGCTTGTTTCGACTGCGATTTGAAATCATGCAACTCTGTGAAGAATGTGACAAGGTGTTTTCCTGGGGGTAGATAGAGTGAGTAAGTTCCATCATACCCAGTATACGTTTTTACCCCGCCGGCGACAACTAGAACGTTAAAGATCGGGGTGCCATCGTTATCTGTCACTCTTCCTTGCAGCAAGTTAACTGGACCGTCGTAGAGTTTGAGTTGCTTCCATCCGGAAACAGTGTCTTCTATTTTGGTAAGGTCAGGGTGAACTTTTACTACACGAAACGGATCAAATGATTCCGGGCCTATTGATTCCGATCTCACCCCTTCTTCACCACCGAGTACAAGTGTATAAGTATAGTAAAGAAAGGTATTAGTTGGCAATTGGACTGCCCCAGTCGCCCTGTCACCGTCTCTTTCCAAGGTTACTTGCACCCACGGTTCATTAGTAAAAGATAGAGCTGCAAAGATTATGTCTGCATTGTCTGGTGTCGTTTTCGGAATCTTGAGAGAAATCTCTACTGTCTGTGTTAGAAACGGCTGTAACGTTAGATTTGTTTGCCTCGGAGGCTGCTGCAATGTGTCTGGACCACTAGGCGGCGTTTGAACGTAGCCGCCAATAAAAATTACCCCAACTATCACCAATATTAAGACACTATAAATCATAAATCTTTTCAGGCTTCTTTTCATCAGCGACATCTCATCCGAATTATGAAAGAGCCAAAAGGGTTATTATTGCCTTATACCTATAACCTTACTATACCAATGTCGATAAAAAGATTGTTCTATGGTCTCGACCCACAAAAACACTAATTAACGAAATGGGTATTTACAAATAAATCCGACACCAAAACTATCTCACTATGCCTTTATACAACATGACTGTTTCCCTATTTTCCAGTCCATTACACCTTTCTTCTAATGCTGAGGGCCTCCCTTTATCTCATAAGAGAAAAAACGAGCAGAGTACGCTTCTCGAAAAACTTGGAAACGCTGTAATGAAAGGGAAACCGCGAGACATTCACAGGACCTCCTCACTTTTTAGGTATCGCACAGCGACCGTTACAACAATAGAGTTCATCCGATAGTTTAAACGATGTCTAAGGCTAGGCCATAGCATCATTGAACTAGTCAGGCCAGTGTTTAAACTCTTGGCTTCACACCAAAGATAAGCAAACTGACAGTAAAAGAGATCATGGCTGAAACTCTGAAAATAGCGGGCCCGAGGGGATTTGAACCCCTGATCTTCGGCTCCGAAGGCCGATGCGTTGGTCCTGACTGCGCTACGGGCCCTCTTCTTCTCCGTGAGGAGGGTTCTTAAAGATTTATCTAGGGCTTCTTTCTATAAGTTTTTCTAGCTTGATGGGGTTCCTCCCCTCGTTTTCGGAAAGTAGGGTTGATGTGGGTTGAAGACTGAAACTCATACCCGAGACTTGGAGTTCAGGCTGATGACTATCAAGATGTTGAACACCATCAAAAAGAAGCATACTTATAGGGAGATTTCCCAGTGGACAGGGCTGCCGGTGACTGTGCTGAGCCGTTATGTGAAGGGACATGTCCTCCCTGCCTCCAAGAGGTCTAGGGAGATATGGAATTCTCTTCAAAAAGTCGCTGACTTGGAAAATACGCTCCTGTCAAGGATTAAATTTGATGACATGGGCTATTTTGACAACACTCAGATTGTGTGGGATACGTCCCTCCTCCGCCTTGCAACCCAGTATGTGGTCGCTAAGTTTGCTGGAAGGAGGATAACGAAAATTCTAACAGCCGCCGTGGACGGAATTCCCCCTGCTACCCTCGTAGCTAGCTCTCTGGATGTGGATTTGGTGGTGGCTAAAAAAACTAGGGAGGTAGGGGTTAAAGATTACGTAGAAGAAAGCTACGTGCCCCAAGACTCTGGGGTGGTGGTCACCTTCTACGTGCCCAAGGACTCCATCAAGAAGGGGGACAGCGTCCTCATAGTAGACGACATCGCTAGGACGGGGGAGACCCAGGAGGCCCTCATCCACCTCATCCACAAGATGAGAGGAGAAGTAGCCGGGATATTCGTCTTGGTTGGAGTAGGCGAAGAATGGAAAACCAAGCTCAGCATACCCCCAAATTGCCCAGTAGAGGCATTGGCTGAAATACAGAAGAAATAACCAGATAAGCCCTCGCAGCCTGTTTAAAAGGGACAGACTATCTTCCGTCAGACGCGTCTAGCAGAGCTCTAATTTTTGGGGGTTTAACTTCTATTACCCCCTTTTCGGTGATCAGGGCGGAAACCAGATGAGGGGGGGTTATATCAAAGGCGGGGTTGAATGTTTTAATTCCCTTGGGAGCTATTCTCAACCCGCCCAATTCCAATACCTCTTTTGGGTTTCTTTCTTCGATGACCACTTCCTCCACAGAGTTTTCGGAATCTATGGTGGTGGTAGGCGCTGCCACGTAGAAAGGGATACCGTGCTCCTTAGCTAGAACGGCGATGGTGTAGGTTCCAATTTTGTTGATAACATGACCTGACATCAGAATGCGATCCGCTCCAACGAGCACCTTGTCTATGATCCCCTGAGCCATCAGATAGCCAACCATGTTGTCGGTAATGAGAGCGAAAGGAATTCTCTTTCGCTTCAGTTCATAAGCTGTAAGGCGGGCGCCTTGAAGGAGAGGCCTAGTCTCAGTTGCTATCACCCTTATGTTTTTACCTCTCCGATGAGCCGCGGCTATTACTCCTAAAGCAGTACCATATTCTACGGTAGCCAGTTCACCGGCATTGCAATGGGTGAGGACAGTATCCCCAGTGTCGATCAATTCTGCCCCGTGGAGGCTTAAGGCACGGTTAACTTTTGCATCCTCAGCAATCAGTTCTAAACATTTTTTGATCAGATATCTCCGCAACTCTTTGAGACTACACGGATGTTCTTCTGCCATTTTCAAAACAGCGTCGACAGAGTTAAACAGATTCACAGCCGTGGGGCGTGTGGTCTTTATCAACACCGCTGTTTTTTGAAGCTCCTTCAGAAGACTGGCTCTGCTTTTAGCTTTTGACTTGTAAACAGTTTGAGCCAAAGCTAAAGCAGCAGCGGCGCCCAGAAGGGGGGCTCCTCGAATTTTCATGTTTTTTATCGCCTTCGCTATTTGGTTTGGTGTTCTCAGCTTAAGGTGAACCAGCCTATGGGGAAGGAGAGTCTGGTCTACGGTAATGACCACGCCGTCTTTCCATCGAATAGTCTTCAAACCTTCAACTCCCAGACAAGTAATCTTATACTAACATTTCTGCCCGTAATAAAAAAGATACGCCAAGTCAGAGTAGCGGGCCCGGCATACCCTCGCTAACTTTATGGAAGGGAGATGAAGAGTTAAGGCTTAAATATTAGTATTACTTTTATTTATAAAAATAATATTGATGAAAAATGAATGGTATGCTACATCGTTCCTCTGGCTATGGCTGTACTGCTGTCCGCTCTCTGGGGCTTCTCGAAAAGAGGTATTCAAGGATTCTGGCTTAACTTGATGCTTTACGGAGCCGCCTTCTTCGTAGTCGACCATCTCTGGCACGGAGAACTCTTTCTCACCTCAGCAAACTGGGTTGCCGATCTAGCCTTGGGGGGAATCATTACTAGTGTAATATTTGGGGCATAGGGTCTGACGCTGGGCGTTGTCAAAGTAAAACCTGCCCTCGCCTACCGCACTGGCATTCTAAAACACCGAGAACTACACTGAATTCTAACCAAAACCAGCTAACTTTATATCAGAGTATCTGCCATTCTGCAAAGGAGAGATAATAGGCTAAACCAAAAAACGACACGTACTTTATTCGGGATAATTCCTTGTCATCCGAGAAGATGCCGCGGAAACTTGAAAAGCCATTAACTGTCAAGGCATCCGACCGCGTATTCTTAAGGCTTTATCCCGACTGTAAGCCTCACAAGTTAGAGATCGCGGATTTGCAGAAAGGTTTAGTGCTTATGCTGGGAGCCAGCGAGCTTGTGGGGGAAGGCATAGGCTTCGGCGCTCCGGTGATAAGATATGCTGACAAAACTTTTTTCTCGAAATCAGCGGAGGTCTCTGTTCAAGGGCAGGATGAGGGAGGCGTAGTTGTATCAAAATCCTTTCTTATGGATGCTGTGTCAAGGAAGCGAATTTGTAGGGGGCCCTTTATCAGCGATAACCTTTACTCATTTTTTCACAGAGCCTTCATGAGAGGTTATGAAGGCTGCAAAGACTTTAGACCTTTCTTCGACAAGATTATGGAACTGCGAAAGATTTTAGGGATAAAATCCCAGTTTGTCGAAGTTAATCCTAGAGGCAGAGTCAACATTGTTTATAAGTGTTTTTCAGACACTGTTCAAATCGAGGTTGATCTCAGAGCCTTGGACAAATCTGGATGCGAAGAAATTTTGATCTTGAATGAGCAAGATTCCTCCTTCTTCAGGAGATACTTCGATACAAGCGGTCTCGAACTTTTTGGAAGGCAGATAGGAGCATGGGAAAAGGTTGAAGCTGATGAAGCCTCTTTTTCGGACATAAATGGACACCTAACCTTCAGCTTGAAGAGGTTAGACCAGGCGACGTTGTTTCGAGGATGGGAGGAGGTTAAAGGGAGGTTCTCTTGGGCGGGCTTGGGGTATTCCTTGAAACCGAACATATCCACCTTTACCTACCTAGTTAAGATCAGTATGCATGTTTAACTTAAATTCGAATCCCTTAGGCTCTCGGGGATCATCAGACTACTAAATGTAGTAGAAAAGGTAGAATCCTATCCCCAGTAGCAATGCCAGAATCCACGTGGTGAAAACTATCCTCATCCATAGCCTTACATTTCCAAATTTTTTGAAGACTAAGATGAGACCTAGAATCCATGCGAAACCGCCTATCACCGCGTGAATGATTGTTATTATTCGCCCCACAACCGGACCAACCATTAAGGCG
Source organism: Candidatus Hecatella orcuttiae (assembly GCA_002011035.2). Lineage (GTDB taxonomy): Archaea > Thermoproteota > Bathyarchaeia > Hecatellales > Hecatellaceae > Hecatella > Hecatella orcuttiae. Next base: position 154,844 of record MTLY02000001.1, read on the forward strand.
CCGAAATTTGTAATCAGGGATACTCCCATAACTGCGAAGATGAGAGCTCCGTTAAGAGCCACGGCGAAAGTCATCAGATAGCCATGGCCTTTAAAATGTCCTTTCTTAACAGCGAAAACTCCTGCTAGGAGAATTATCAATATTACAAACTGAAGAAGAAGGTTTACATCGTAGATTAAGGCGGCTTTAGTTCCGAAAAGACCGACCATAATAATATTCAACCAGTCTTTCAATAAAAGTGTTTCCGCAGAGGTTGAAAGCTAAGTAAAGAGAAGCTTCTCGATCCCTTTGAAAACACTCTGCCGGATCGACAGAAGGCCCACTGTCATATAGGCTACGGCGTAGAGAGTGAGGATAGGCGTTATTCCTATGTTTGCATTGGACAGTGCATAGGCTAGGCTTGCAACGGCCAGCATCCCAGCTGCCAGCTCTAAGATGGCAGTCTTCTGAATGTGGATTTGATACTTTTTGTTTCTCCATAGATCATGCGGGCTTTCGATTTTGTATTTCGGAGTTCTCTGGAAAACACCCGACCGAGCGCTGAAAAGCCCTTTGAATACTGCTATGGTATTGCTAATGCTGATCCCATAGCCTACGAAAGTTAAGGCTACGATGTTCTTTAAATAATCCACAAATTTCATTCTCACCTCTTTAGAGGCTATGTAGCACATGATCCAGACGGCGAAAGTGCTGAAAGCAATAGCCAGATAAAGGGCTACCAGAAACGCTGACCATAAGGGGGGAGAACTTCCAATTACCCCGACCTTCAACGGTAACTGGATTACATGAGCTCGGAAAAAAACAGATGCAAGAGCTAGAAGGTAGGATGTGAACATCAAAAAGTGAACAAAATAGTAGGTGAGATGAAGAAGAGCCTCAATTTTCTGTTTCAGCGTTAACTGCGGCTTCTTAAAAAGAGAGAAAACAAGCCTCCTTGCAGTTCGAATGGAACCCTGCGCCCACCTAGACTGCTGTCTTTTGAAGGCTACGATGGTAGGCGGGATCTCCGCTGGGCAAGCTAGGTCTCGGAGATAAGCGTATTTCCAGCCTTTAATCTGCATTCGGTAGCTGAGGTCTAGGTCTTCGGAGAGAGTATCCGCGCACCATCCGCCTGCATCGATCACGGCCTCTTTTCTTAGCACGCCAGCTGAGCCGTTGAAGTTGATGAAGCAATCGGCTTTTTGCCTGCCGGTTTGTTCTACTAGAAAGAAGGCATCGATGGCCAGAGCTGCTGCCTTCGTTATCGCGTTGTACTTCGGATTCGCGTGGCCCCACCGGCATTGGAGGAAGCCTAGGGAAGGATCAGCCACCATATGGGGGATTGTTCTCTCTAAGAAGTCTTTTTGTGGAATGAAATCGGCGTCGAAGATGGCGATAAATTCGCCTTGGGTATAGTGTAAGGCGTTGGCTAAGGCTCCTCCCTTGAAGCCGTCCCTGTGATTTCGGTGGATGAGGTCTATGTTGTATCCTTGAAGATGAAACTCTTCTACCTCTTTGCCGAGAATCTGTGTGGTGTCGTCGGTTGAGTCGTCAAGAACTAGGATTTGAACCTTATCTTTCCCGTAATGCTCAGCCATCTTTACCACCGCTTTGAGAAGACGGGGGGCGACGTAGCGCTCGTTATAAATGGGAAGCTGCACCGAGACTTTCGGCTTCGTGCAGTTGAAAGTTTTCGAGCTGAGATTTGACTCCTTTCTAGACTGCCAGGTCAGATAGTATATGTTGAAACCATAGACAAAAAAGCAAAGGAAAAGCAGCAACGATGCTACAAGTAGAACCGTTGAAACCAATAAGGCCAAGCCGGTTTTCCTCAGGTGTGGTATACTGCTATAAAATCGTTGTGATGTTTAAATAGAATTCGCCGCAGATACAAATGCGTTTAAACGCTTATGCATAAATCGGAGAAATTAGGGATGAATAGATGCATGACTCGGCATTTTTATATTAGCTGTTAGAAATCGGTGGATGAGGCGGAAGAGTGTTTAGCACTTCAACCAGCCGGTTGAGGAGGAATTCTTCCGGCAGCATGTATTTTGAGGCAGCCTTAAGCTTGACCTTTCAGTTGGCATTGGGCGCCTACCTCGGCCACTATTATGATATAAGGGTGTTCATGGTCTCAGGCTACGCTGTGGCTGAGGGTCTATCTCCCTATGAAACTCGGGAGCTGGAAAGTGTTTTTGACCATCCTCACTTTGATGGCGGAGTGCCGGGTATAGGGTATCCCCCTCCCTGGGGGTTGCTTCTCGGCTTGATTTATCAGGTCTCCTACAACATTTTCCCAAATATTTTCTTCTACAACGTTGTGATAAAACTTCCAGTCATCCTAGGGAATCTTCTTTTAGCCGTGCTCGTCAGGAACCTCCTCCAAAAGGAAAATGTTGAAGCGAAGATGGTGAAGGCTGCGTGGAGGTTTTTTCTTTTTAACCCTTTCGTGGTCTACACAACGGCGGTGTGGGGTCAATTTGACCCTCTGGTCGCTTTTTTAACAGTTCTATCCGTCCTCCTTCTCTTCCAAGGGAAAAATAAGGCCTCCGCCATCCTTCTGGGTTTGGCGGCTGCCTTCAAACTTATCCCCGTAGCTTTCGTTTTCGCCAGTCTCCTATTCTTAAAGAAGAAGAATGAAAAAATAAGGGGGTTAGAATATATTCTGTTCTTTACAGGGGCGTTTGTAGCCGCAACTTATCTTCCTTTCCCTCTTCTCAACTGGGGTATTGCCCCTATCTTCAGCTCTTGGAATATTCATTTTTCAGTTTTGGGAGGCTTGTCTCTTTTCAACATCGCCGAGCTTTTCGGTCGAGATAGTTTTCCGGCAGGCTTAGAATTGCTGGGTTATCTCTGGGCGCCGGCTTTGATTATCACCTTTTATATCTTATGGAGAAGGACGGTATCTCCCTCCTTCGAAGAGCTTGTGAAAAGTTGTCTTGTTTTCATCTTTGTTTTACTGCTTACGCGTAGCTGGGTTTCGGAGCAGAATTTGAATCTGCTTTTTCCTTTCCTAATTTTAAACGCCTCCCTGGGAGGTATTAGCCAGCGTGCGGTGACCCTAGCGTGGGTTATACCTTTCATATTCACCTTTTTTAACGCATCTTTCCTTCAGCAACTTTTCCTAATTTATCCTGAAGCAATAGCGCTGAATGACACTGTTTTCTCCGCGGAGTCTTTCCTGCACTATCGCCTTATACTGAGATTTCTCGTCGTGATTCCGTGGCACATCATGGGATGGTGGATTGTAGTTCGAAACTTGCGCAGTTAGGGGCGATAAGCCCCCCCTGTGAAAAAAAGTTGACCGGGGATTAGAGCATCTGCAACAGCATTAGCCGCGGCGGAGAATTATTGTAGCTCCGGAAGGCGCCCTTTTTCTTTAGAAAGGCAACAAGTTTCACGCGGGCGCTTAGACGATGTATCTTACTAGGGTCATCCGTTTAGCGTATTGAGAAGCGTCTTCCAAGATCTGCCTAGCCTCTGGGGATAGGAATTCCGGTGAATTTTCCATATTCCTCAACACTGCGAGAAGGGCGGCTAGTTTAAGCAGTAAAGTTAGGCTTCCTTTTCCTCCAGCGTCCATGTCTTCCAACTCTTCGCGCATAGGCCGCGAACCTTCTTGTAATTTTTCTCGCATAGATAAAAAGTTTTCAGATAAACGGTGAAAGGCCGGCTGACTTGGTTTAAAGGGTCCTACCTCTTATATGTCTATTTTAATATACGATGGCCCTGAATACTCTATTTTGGAGGTTGCTTCGTTTGAAGTTTATTGGGAGGATAGCCGACGGCTCTACGGAGGCCTCCGCCCGGGTTATTCTGCTGAAGAATTTGGAAGGGAAAGTGGCCGCGGAAGAGCTTGTCCTTGTCCACAATGGAGGTCGAGAAGATTATCCCAACCAACTATTGGGAGTGCTTCGCGGAGGGCTGGGTAAAAACGAGTTTCTCACCCATACATCCTATCGTCCGGATGTGGCGTATATGAAGTATGGAGGTGAGCCCTCGGGAGCTAGGGAAGTTTACTCTTTTTCCATCAAACCCATAGGCGTGGTTGCGGAGGGAGGAATAGAGCCGAATTTAGCCATCATTCAGCCTAGGTCTCCCGTATATTTGCTGGAGGAAGAGGATAACCCTCTCCACCTGATAGTAAGAGGGAAGACCCTGTGGATGGACGCCTACATGGAGGGGCACGAGTCTTGGAGAATTCCGGTGAAGCATGAATTCATACCCTACCATGTGGGGGTATACGGGAGCACAGGCAGCGGTAAGTCTTGGTTTACCCGCTACGTTCTCATACCTTTATATCTTAAAGCCGGCTACCGGGTTTTCATTCTCGACTGGAGTGGAACAGATTACGCTCCCTATTATCGAGGCTTAAAAAACGCTCAGGTGATGAAGGTAGCTGACATAGCCTTGGATGAGGAGTCGGTGTTAAGCTACTTAGAGGCTAAGACCTTCGGCTTTGGGAGAAACGACAACATCCGCGACGCCTTCGACACCTACGTGGAAGGCTGGGTGAAGAAGGTGGAGCACACCTTAAACGCAGCCGCTGAGGAGGGAAAAGATCCCGCGGAATTTCTCTACGGGCAGCTTAGAGACCATGTGGAAGCGGTTGTAAACAACATAGACAAAAGGTGGAAGGGTTTCTCGGAAAGGGCAGCTCGGAGGGTTTTCAGGAGGTTGAAGCCCGAGGACTTGAAGCCGGTGATGGGAACCCTGCCCGTCGAGAGCCTATTCGAGAAACTTGAGGGCAGAAACCTGCTGGTGGTCGACATGGGCGGAGCCTTAACCCATGCGAAGCTGGGGTTCTTTCTCGCTTTAGCCAGACATCTCTACGGTTTGATGGAGGCGGGAGAGAATCTGAAGGCATCCCTAGTCGTCGACGAAGCTCCGCAGTATGCTCCTTGGGAGCCGAGGGGAATTCAAGCTGAGACAACCGAAACCATAAAGAATCTAACGGCCTTGGGAAGAAAGCGGATGCTCAACCTGACCCTCATAGCTCAGGGAATAAAAGGAGAGATAGGGATCAACGCCTCCGTGAGGAGAAACCTGAACACTCATTTCTTCGGCAGAATACATCCTTTGGACGCGGGAGGCGAAGGAGGCGCATCGGAGTGGCTTTCCCCCTACGGGATAACCTCAGACCAGATGCTGCAGTTGAAGCCGGGAAGATTCTACTTCTCAGGGGTGATGAATCCTTCCCCGGTGCCTTTGCTCATCACCTACCAGCCTCCGGAGGGAGCCCAAGCTGTTTGAAGAAATGCTAGAGTGGGTTAAGCTTCCCCAAGACCTTCAGCATCATTTTTTTAAGTTAGCTGAAGAGGAAGCTGAAAAGCTGTCAGAAAGCGTCCGCCGGTTAAGCCGCCAGCTGGGAGAGCTGAAAGCAAGGCTTCAACCTTACATTCACAGCCTACCCGGCAACGACATGGCGTTGACCGTGGCCGCTGTGGACAGTTCTAGGTCTCCGAGGCTCAGTGAAAGGCTGGGGGTGAGATACGGTGTTTTCGCAACAGGCGCCGTGTACCTTAAAGGTGTGGAGAGTAGGGAGGAAACCTTCAGGGCGGGAGTTTTTAAGAGGAAACAGGCGCTGTCTCAGGATAAAAGTAAGTACCTTTTCGACCTCCTCACAACCTATACGGAAAGGAAGCTGGCTTTGGAGGCCTTGGACAGGTGCGACCTGTTGATTCTGGACGGAAGCTTCTACGGTTTCATCTACGGAGCCAGTTTGATGAAGAAAACAGAGCTCTATGGGGATCAGGAGGAGGAAATCGTTAAAAAAATCTTCGAAATGACTGAGGAGCTGAGAAGAAGCGGAAAAACCGTCGGCGTGATCAAGCGAAGCCACACCAGAAGCATCGGAGGTTACCTTGCCTTCAAACATGGGGACAGCGCCTTCACATCCATCATCGACAAGCTGATTCTCTCCATGCTGATGCCGGAAAACTCCTACTTCCGCTACCAGGAGCTGATAGGAGAGGAGCCTGTGCAGATATACTCCGGCTACGCCCGCTTGGTTTCCATAGGGTGGTCAGAGGGCGACCTGATGGAGGAGGCGGAGAAAAGAGCTTACAGGCCTCTTGAAAACCTGAAGCTGGACAAGGAGGGGCTTAAAAAAATGAGGAGGATGCAGGTTCGATTCCACAGGGATACAGCTCCCTGCGAAATAGAGTTCCCAGCGTCCATTGGAAAAAAGAAGCTCCTAGAATGGTTCGGCCAGAAAAACTTCTTCAACGAAGCGACAAACCTGCCCATGGCTTTGGACCTCGTCGACAACATGGTAGGCCTATCGGCTAAATTCACCGAAGAATTCGTCTCAGAGGTGGAGGGGAGAATGCTGGAGACTGTGGCTGAAAACCTACGCGACCAAGAAGCCGTGAAAACATTCTTCACCCTCCTAAACCCGCAAAAACCATACTGAAATTCCCCCTTATCTGTCGAAGTAGAGGTAGAATTCGTAGGGGTGGGGTCTCAGGCTGACTTCCATGTCCTCCAACGTCTCCAGCTCGATTATTTTCTCTATCACATCCGGTGGGAAGATGGGCTTCAAATACTCGCTGTCGCTTTTCAGGCATTCCACCGCCTCTTTAAGGGTGGCGGGTAGAACCTGGATGCCCAGTTGCCGCCGTCTTTCAGGGCTCAGCTTGTAGATGTCCTCCTCCACAGGGTCCCCGATGTCTATTTTCTTCTTAATTCCGTCCAAGCCAGCGGCTACCAGGGCTGCGAAGCAAAGGTAGGGGTTGCAAGCCGGGTCGGGGGGCCTGAACTCAATCCGCTTAGCATCAGCCATCTTCGGCCCCTTATGGTAGACGGGTACCCTCACGGCGGCAGACCTGTTACTCCGACTCCAAGCCAAGTAGACGGGCGCCTCATAGCCGGGGACAAGACGTCGATAAGAATTAGTGGTCGGAGCCACGATGGCCGCCAGAGACCGGCCATGGTCGAGGAGGCCTCCCCCAAAATACCGGCCCAGTTGGCTCAGCTCGGTTCGAGGGTCTTCAGGGTCATAGAAAAGGTTTCGCCCTTCCTTCCAGAGGCTTACGTGGACATGCATGCCTGAGGCGTTGTCCATGAAGACAGGTTTAGGCATCATGGTCGCTGTTAGGCCTTTCTGTTTGGCGATATTCTTCACCACAAACTTGTAGGTCATGACGCTGTCTCCCATGCTGGTCAAGGTATCCCGGTACATGTCGATCTCTCCCTGCCCGGCAGTGGCCACCTCATGGTGGTGAGCATCGCAGGGAATTCCGAAGAATTCCTCCAAGACCTTAGCGCACTCGCTCCGAAACTCCGTGAAAGTGTCCTGAGGAGAAGCGGGAAAATAGCCTTCCTTAAACCTTATGGGATACCCTGACTCGCAGCCGCTGTTCCAAGCTGCCTCCCGGGACTCCACCCGGTAGCTTTGGCCCCGGTAGGCGGAGAGGACATCCCATTCCACCTTGTCGAAGACGAAAAATTCCACCTCAGGCCCCCAGAGGGAAAAGTCGTAGCCCGTCTTCGTGACCGCTTGTTCAGCCTTCTGCGCTATGCTTCGAGGGTCCCGGGAAAGCCTCCCCAAACCAAACCCCCAGTAAACATCGCATATCATCCTAGCCATCTTGATATCTTCAGGGACCCATGGAATAACCCCGTAGGTGGAGGGGTCGGGCTTGAGAACCAAGTCTGACTCATGGATCTCGGTGAAGCCCTTGATGGAGGAGCCGTCCAGCTTCGGCACTCCTTCCTCGAAAGTCTGTAGTTCAAGAGAATCGGCCCTGATGGTGGTGTGCTGAAGCCTCCCCAGCAGATCCGTGAAGTGGAGGTCGATGAATTTTATTCCATCCTCTTTCAAAAGCTTCAACACTTCTTCAGACGTCCTTTTCAAGGGCATGAGTTTTCCTTCAGGGGTCTTTGAGTAGGGCACTTTTCCAATCCCCGCCATATGCTAACTTTATAGACATTATGGAAAATGAATATATACTTTTTCCTCTAAAAAATGGACAATCGTCAAGTTTATAAGCCAATATAACACAAATGTTCGGAAGGGGTAAGCCGTGAACCTCGACGAGCTAGACTACAGAATACTCAAGGAGTGCCTGAAAGACTCCCGAGCCTCCAGCCGGGAAGTAGCCAGAAAGGTAGGCGTATCGGTAGGCACAGCCTTAGCCAGAATCAAGAAAATGGAAAAGGAAGGCCTTATAAAAGGCTACACGGTGGTTCTCGACTACGAAAAACTCGGCTACCAGTTAACGGCGATAACGGAAGTAATAGTCTCCAAGGGTAAACTGCTGGAGGTGGAAAAAGAAATCGCTAAGATGCCCATGGTCTGCGCCGTCTACGACGTCACAGGAGAAATCGACGCCATTCTCATCGCTAAATTTAGAAGCCGAGAAGAACTCAGCAACTACACCAAAAAACTTCTAACCGTCCCCTACGTGGAAAGAACCAACACTCACGTAGTCCTTACCACCGTAAAGGAGGACTTCCGGCTGCTAAGCCAGTGAAGCCGCCACCCTCAGCTCAAAGCTTCGCATCTTCTGAGCGTTAGCGTTAATATTTCTCATCCACCTACAGAGGTATAGGTGCGAGTAATTTGACAAGAATCAAAATCCTCGGAATAAGCGGAAGCCCTAAAAAGGGAGGAAACTGCGAGCAATGCCTCTCCGAATCTTTGAAAGCAAGCCAAACCGTCGGCGACGTGGAAACAGAGCTGATAAGCCTAGCTGGGCTTCAGGTCAACCCTTGCAACGGATGCCTCCGATGCCATTTTAAAGCCTCCCGGGAGAGGCCTTGCCCGGAATTCGACGACGGGATGACGACTCTATACCCTAAGCTGATCAACTCTGACGGCTTTATTTTCGCAAGCCCTGTGTATTTCGGCTCAGTTTCCGCCCTGATGAAGGCTTTCATGGACAGACTTCTCCCTTTCACAACAGCATACTACTACCCGGAAAGCGAGTTTAAGGAAACTTTGCGCTTTAAGCCAGCGGGAGCGATTGCCGTGGGAGGTGCCCGCAGCGACGGAGTTGAGGGAACCCTTTATTCCTTCCACCGCTTTTTCCTCTACCATGACATGATCACCGTCGGAGCCCAGACCGTCGGCAACATCTACGGGGTCTCAGCGTTGGGAGGAGCCGTGGTCACCGAAGATAAGCCAAACGCGGTGGACAGAGACCGCTCCGGCATGGCCACTGTTAAGGTGATAGGGGAGAAAGTTGCGATGCTGGCGAAGGCGTTTAAACCTGTCAGGCCTACGCTTGAATAAAAGACAGCTCAGCCTTTAAACGGGTCAGCGTTTCCGAGTGAATAGATACCTTTATATGGGTTTCATTGCGATGTATAAGCGGAGTTAATCTTCAGGAAGAGACGGAGTAATTACGTAGCTCGTTTTTACTCGCGTTTTTCTTGCAAGAATAGCTCCAAAAAATCTAGAGAGTGGTGAGAGATATTGAGTTTTGGTGAACGCAGAGAGAGGAAGATGTATCCGGTTACCTGCTCGGACTGCGGAGTAGAGACGGAAGTTCCCTTCAAACCCACCGAAGGCAGACCGGTATACTGCAGAGAATGCTACCAGAAGCATAGGAGATACTAAGTTTCCTGGAAAACGGAAAGTGGATGCGAATGTCAATAGGGGAAGAAGCAGACTCAGCAGCTGTGGAGAAAAAAGTAAGCGAACTAGGTCCTCACGTGAAAGGAGTTGACATAACCGTCAAGGTTATGTCGAAAACAGCTGCCCGTGAAGTACCTTCAAGGATCGACGGGTCTGTGCATAGGCTTGCAGAAGCATTGGTAGGCGACCCTACAGGGTGTATCATATTGACCCTGTGGGACGACGCCATCGACAAGGTGAACGAAAACGAGACCATCTCCATAAAAAACGGCTACGTTTCAATGTTCAAAGGCTTTATGAGGTTGAACACGGGGAAAAGCGGCACCATAGAACCTGCGGAAAAACCAGTCACCGAAGTAAACGAAGCAAACAACCTGTCAGACCGCCGATTCGAACAAGAGCAACGCTACCCAAAGTTCCGCCCTTTGTACGGAGATATGGACCGTTCTAGACGAGGCAACCGAGGTAAATTTAGAAGAAGACGATAAGCCTACTCAGTCAACAAGAACAGAAAAACCTCAAAAGGGGGGGCGTTGGAAACAGCCTCCTTCCGTATATGGGTCGACAAAATATTTTCTTTTTCATTTTTTAAATTTTGCTTTCAACTTTCCAAGATTTTATTTATAAATTTTAGGAAGAAAATTCCCGTGTCATAAGGTGTATTCGGTGGACTGGAGAAGATTCGCATGGTTTGGCTTGGTGGGACCTTTGGTAGGTTTTGCTTTTGTCGGGGCTTCTATAATGTTGGCACCGTGGTTCAGCTGGCAGAGCAACGCTCTAAGCGACCTCGGACACTCCGTTAAGAGCAGTGTAGCACCCCTTTTCAACTTCGGATTATTTTTAACCGGATTCCTCCTCATTGTATACTCAATTAAGGCTTTGCAGAAGCACTCAAAGTACGCAGGCTATTGTCTGCTTACCTCGGCTCTTGCACTTCAGCTGGTAGCCGTGTTCGATGAAGTTTACGGGCTTCTGCATTTTGCAGTATCGGTGTTGTTCTTCGCTTCCCTGGGGGTTTCCTCTATAGTGTATGCTGTGGAGAGAAAATCGATCCTTGCTTTCGCTGCCTTCATCATAGGTTTAGGAGCGTGGGTTTTATTTTGGATTGGAGGATATAGCGGAGGCGTTGCCATCCCTGAAACTGTATCCTCTGGAGTGATGGCTTTGTGGATAATGTCGTCCGCCTTTTACGTTTATTCCGCAAAGTGAGGTGTTATTATTTTACAATCCCTATTATTGTTTGAGGCTTGCTGAAAAGATTCTCCACTTCTTGAAAACTGCTCTTTGGCAAAGTATAGAGTAAAACGGTAGCAGGACCTGCTGATTTATTCAAATCAAGTTCCAAGGGTATTCTACGGGAAAATTTTACCTCTCGACCGACCCAAGAAACAAGCGCTGTAGCCTCGGCGACGATTCCCCGAGACCCTACGGGGACAATTTCATGAACGAATTTTTTCTGCAAGAGGAACATCACATCTAACAGGTCTGCAGTTTCTCCTCTCGCTTCATGGGTTAGTACTTCGTTTCCAGCACACGGCCGACCGAGCGCTACCACCAGATCTCCTTTACAGCTTTTCCCTATTCTCAGTTCTTTTTCGCGGGCGATGCCGATAACCGTCACGCCGAGGCCTGTTTGCGAAGTTTTGATGCTTTCCTCCGTGTCAAGGAGGACCATTTCATCGACATCCAAACCTAGGAGTTTAGTTTCGCTTTCCACCCCCTTTAGAATCTCTTCACCTGCAGGGCTCCTTTCAGCGCTTAAAGCTACAGAAACAAGGGTTGGATGGGCGCCGGTTGACAGAACTTTTATCAGTCCAACCCTAGCCATGAATTTACCTAAAACTTCATTCTTCACTTGAATGACGTCGTCTGGTTTACAGCCAATGCCTCCAGAGGAAGATACACTCATGATCAATGCGAAATTGGGTGGAAACCTAGCAATGATCACATCTCTTACCTTTGTGAAGCTGATCTTCGCTGGCACTAGGCTGAAGGCAGCTGGGTAGATGAGTTCGCCGATGTTTTCAGCTGCATTCAAGTAGAAGAGTAGCGCCTGCCGTGCAATTTCAGATCTGCTCAGCGAGTATTTTTTAGAGAGTTTATCAATCTCGTGGAAAAGTCTTGCAGGGAGTCTGAGATTTAATATTTTCAATGTATGACAAATGTAATACATAATGTAACTATTAAATATTATTTTCCCACTCTAGGGATAGCAGGCTAAAAATTATGATTATGGAGAGAGCTCTCATGAGTAAGCGTTACTCCAAGTCCAAAACTTTGCATGTAGCCCGGTGGGGTATTTTTTCAGCTTTGAGTGTGGTGGGTTCCCTTATACCGTTTCCAAGCCCTGTGGGAACCATAGCCTTTGACTCTTTTCCCGGCTATTTTGCAGCCCTCTATTTTGGGGTTATGGACGGGGCGGTGATATTTGCCATCGGACACTTAGCCACGTCCATTGTCCATGGTTTCCCCCTTGGTTTTTGGCATTTCTTGATAGCTTTAGGCATGGCAGTTGTAGGGGTTGTTGTAGGAATCGTGCATAAGGTCATTTCCAGAGTTTGGGGGTTCATTCCGGCAACGATTGCGGGGATAACCGCGAATACTGCCATGTTCCCCTTGGCAGTGCCTGTGATGGGTTGGGCTGGTTCGCTGCTGCTGGTGCCCTTTCTGGCAGTTGCTTCAACTTTAAACGGCATTCTAGCCATGTTCATATTCATAGCGATAAGGAGGAGAAAAATCCTCGTTGAGGGCTAGAAGACAGCCCAGAGAAGTGTTTGTAGAAACTCTGAGGGATTTAATTGTTCTCAGAATCAATAAAACATATCTGACCGTTAGCTGCGACTCCTGCGGAGGAGTAGGTTTTAACCCTCTAGACACTTTGAAGGTTAAAGGTGTGGTTCTGGGGAGATTTCTGGCACGAGTGGCTCTTATGGAAACGCTCTCAGTTAACGCTCAACCTTTAGCGTGTTCGCTTACATTGTCAATAAATCCGAGTCCTGCATGGAAGGGGTTTTTAGCCGGCGTCCACGGGGAGTTCAAAGCTGCTGGTTTAAAAGCCTACGATGTGAAGTTTATTCTCAGCTCTGAAAAAAATTTCCCCGTCAGACAGACAGGAGTCGGCATCACCATCTTGGGGGCTACGAGAAGCCTTAAGATTGGAAGAGTGGAAAGGGGAGATTTACTTGTAGCCGTGGGTAAACCGCATGTGGGACGCGAAGTCTTGAAAGCTGAAACAGGCCGTGAAATCGCAGACCTCAGAGATTTAAACAAACTGTTAAAGACAAGTTTCGTTCATGAAATTATCCCCGTTGGCTCCCAAGGTATTCTTCATGAGGCCAAAGTTTTAGCCAAAAGTTCAGGGCTGAATTTTAAACCCTTCAAGTCAACAATAAACCTCAAGAAGCCAGCCGGCCCTTCAACGGTCATCTTGGCGGCTGTGGAGGAAAATAAAATGAGAGACCTCGCCGAACACGCCAATAAGCCCCTAACTCGGATTGGCTTTTTCACGTAGAGCCAAGATTGGTTTCTGGGGTTAAACGTTTTCAGTTGCTCTCAAACCGTTTATAGTTGCATTCCAGCTCAGTGACAGATAAGTTTTAAGAGAAAGAAATTATCGAACTCAGAGAGGCAGCAGGAAATTTTAAAAAATGGGAGTTTTATTTCTTCCTAACTATTTTTACGGAGTCCGACCCTTCTATCGGGATGCTGTCTCTTGTTTGGCCTGTCAGTGTAGCGTCCGTGTCACCATCTGCTATTCCTGTATCCTTTGTTTTGAAGTGATATACGGCATCTAGGGTCTCCCATTTTTGGTATTTGTTGACCGTCTCTCTTAACTATCTGAATTTATTTAAAAATTATAAAATAATATTTATTGGGGTTTGATCTTCCTCGGAAAGTGCTGGCGTTGTCTTCTATATTCTTTGGATGTACAAAGAAAGGCTTGGTGCTCCGGCCGGGATTTGAACCCGGGTCGAAGGCTCGAGAGGCCTTCATCCTTAACCGGACTAGACTACCGGAGCGTCCCTGAACTAGACTTCTTGGGACAGATTGAAGGGGCGGCCTTGTTTCAGGATTTTTTCAGGCACCTTCTCCTTCCATTTTCGGAGGAAGGCTAAGTCTTCCCTTTCCTCCCTCAGCTCCGGGGGGAGGCAGTGGGGTATCTCCTCGATGATGGGATACCACATGCGGCATTCAGGGTTAGGGCAGGCTAGGATGCCTTCCACAATTTCCTCCTTTTCGTCGAACACGTGGAGCTCTAGGGGATGAGCCTTACACATGGCGCAGGCTAAGAATTCCATGAGCCGCCTTTTCAATCCTTTTCACCTACACTTTAAAGCCCATCAGTCAGATAATAGTTTTTCCAGAGGGAGGCGTAAAACCATTTTTACCAAGGCCAACCAACCTTAGAAGAGGGGAAGGGTAGAGGTTTGGGAAGACCGGAAACTTTAGGGGAACTCGGCCGTCACGTTTCTCAGAGGCTTTTGATAAAAGGCTTTAGAAAAGTGAAACTGAGCGCCTTGGAGAGCTTCCTCCCCCGGTTAAGGGAGACCGTGGGGGGTGCGAAGGTTCAGCTGTTTGACGCCGACAGGATTGGGGGGCGGAGGCATTTAGAGGCGGCTGTTTTGAACGCTGTGAGGGCTTTTCAAGACGGCTACAACATTTCCCGAAGCTTTCCTGTTGAGGTCATGGTGTATGCGTCAGCCCAGAGGCAGATTGGAAAAGCCTTCCAACTGGTGGGGTTGAGGCCTGAAACCGAAAACGTGGCCGTCCTCATCTTCGAGGCGAAAAAATCGGAGGCTGAAAACCTTCTCAAAAGGCTTCATGAATTGATGGGCGGCAAAATGGATGACAGAGTGGTGAGCACTCCCAAGGGAAAACATCTCAAGGTTTTCAAAAGAATCTTCAACATATCTGATCGAGAGATCGAAGCGGTGAAGACGAGGGGAGAGAGCGAAGGGGAGGCTGCGGTGAAGATTGCCTTGGAGAAAGTGTCCCTCCTATCCGCTGGGAGGTAGAGGGCGCTGGGTTAGATTTTCTCCTTTGCCACCGACAGGATGTCTGAGGGCTTGAGGAGGGAAACGCCTGCCTTACTGCCCAGAACTTCGATGAGAAGAACCTTGTCTGGATGTTTCAAGTCCACTTTCCTGTTCACCTCCCTCGCAACGGCCTCGATGATTTCTGCACGGTGAAGGCTGGTGTATCTTTTTTCAACTTCAACCTTAAATTTTTCTTCTGCACCAATTTTGGAGGCCAGCTTCCGAGATGCGGCTGCGATTTCCTCCAAGTTTGCAGGAACAACTTCATGGATGGGGATCACCTTCAAAACATATCGGAACTCTTCAGGTCTTTCAGCCAAGAGAGCCTTCAACTTTTCCACTGTTTCCACAGCGTCCAGCCTCGTCCTAGCCACCACCAAACCTCGGATGGAAGTCCGGTCTACCTGAGCTTCGGGGTCTCCCACCTCTTTGAGGAGATACCAAGTTTCTGAGCATGCTAAGCTTTCTTTCCCCCTCCAAGTGGAAATGAGAAGGTTGAAGTTTTCCAAACCTTTCACCCGCCTATCAAAGCTTCCCCAACACTTGGGAAAGCTCCTCCACATCCACCGCTCCCCTCCTCAGAACTTTAGGCTTCTCAGCTGAAAAATCCACTACGGTGGAGCCTACCCCGAGGGGGGTTCTTCCTCCGTTCAGGATCATGTCCACCCTCCCTCCCAACTGGGCTGCGGCTTCTTCCGCCGTTTTAGGCGGGGTCTCCCCCGTCAGGTTGGCGCTGGTTCCCACTAAAGCTCCTCCGCAGAGTTCGATCAAGCTTAAAGCTATGGGGTGGCGGGGCACCCTCAAACCTATGAGGGAGGGGTCTCCGCCCAAACAGCTGGGCGCCTCCGGCTTCCGCCTCAACACCAAGGTCAGGGCGCCGGGCCAGAACTTTTTCGCCGCCTTCAACGCGGCTGGGGGAAAGTAGCCTAATCGACGGGCTTTTTCCAAGCTGGATACCAGCAGAGGAAAGGGTTTCCCGGTTCTGCCTTTGACTCTGAAAGCTTTTAACACCGCCTCTTGGTTGTAGGGGTCGCAGCCTAACCCGTAGAGGGTGTCGGTTGGATAGACTACAAGGCCTCCTTTTTTCACGATTTCCGCCGCGGCCTTGAGGTTCTTTTTTGAAGTTGAACGCAAAAGTATTTTCAAAGGTATTCCTCGACGGGGTCCTGTTAAATTTAACCTATCGCTACCTGTTAAGGTTTCAGTCTTCTCTTGATTCTTCAAGGATATTAGCTAGTTGTTTGGTGCCGGGGGCGAGCTTCGAACTCGCGACCTTTCTCCGGCGGCTGCCTCTGGATTATGAGTTTCGCTCCCCTGCGCTGAACGTTGGGGTCCAGCGCTTTAGTCCAGCCCATTTTAAGGGGCTCTAACCAGCTGAGCCACCCCGGCACTTCCTTTCAAGACAGGTGGGACAGGTGTTATAGAGTGAAACTAACGGTTATAAAAGTTTGGAAGAATAATTATTTCATCAAACTTGGGGAGAGGGAGCTGTCGAGATGGAGTATTTGACTCTCAACGATGTGGACACGGAGGATAAAACGGTTTTTTTGAGGCTTGACATAAACGTGCCCATCAACCCGGAAACAGGCCAGATTTTGAACGACGCGAGGATCAGGGCGGCTGTGCCTACGCTGAAAAACCTGAAAAACGCCCGCGTGGTTGTCGGCTCACATCAAAGCAGGCCGGGAAAAGACGATTTCATCTCTCTCCAAGCCCACGCTTTAGCCTTGAGGAAATATTTCGGGTGGAGAGTTAAATTCATCGACGATGTCATCGGACCTAAGGCTAGGGAGGAGATCAGAAAAGTGGAGAAAGGGGAGGTTCTCGTCCTAGACAACCTCAGATTATGCTCTGAGGAAAACATTGAGGCTCCACCCGAGAAGCTGGTGAAAACAATCTTCATCCGAAGGCTGGCGCCCCTGTTTGACTTGTTCGTCAACGACGCCTTCGCCGCAGCCCACCGGAGCCAAGCTTCCATCGTCGGCTTCGCCGAGCTCATGCCTGCTGTGGCAGGTAAAACCATGGAAAGAGAGCTGAAGGCCTTGGAGGCCACCTTGGAAAAGCCCAAGAGGCCTTGTGTCTACGTCTTAGGCGGAATCAAGGTGGCGGACAGAATACCTGTCTTAGAAAACGTTCTTGGAAGCGGGGAGGCTGACAAGATTCTCCTCGGAGGCTTGCTGGCTGAGTTCTTCCTCTACGCTGCCGGCCATAGGCTCGGCCAGAAAAACGAGGAGAAGCTGAAGGGGTTTCTCCCCCTCCTAGATAGGGCGAAAAAGCTTCTCGAAGCCTACAAAGACAGACTCATCTTACCCTCCGACCTAGCTGTTCTGGAGAACGGGGAGAGAGTTGAGAAACGTGTGAAAGAGTTTCCCCTGAACTCCGTGGCCCAAGACATAGGGGTGGATACGCTGGTTTCCTACAGGGGAATCATCAAAAAGGCGGGAACCGTCATCGCCGACGGCCCTGTGGGCGTCTTTGAAAAGGAACCCTTCAGCTTGGGCACTAGAGAGATCCTAGAGGCCATGGCGGAGAGCAACGCTTTCACCGTGGTGGGAGGCGGACATGTGGGCGGAGCCGCTGAGCTCATGGGGTTGAAGGAGAAAATCGGCCACATCAGCACAGGTGGGGGGGCCATGCTGGCCTACCTGTCCGGCCAAAAGCTCCCAGCTTTGGAGGCCCTAAAAAAGGCAGCCAGAAGGTTTAAAGGAAAAACATAAAACCTTGAAAGCCCTCCACAGTGGAAGAGCCCCGGTAGCTAAGCCAGGTTATAGCGATGGCCTTGTATCCTCACCGTGCATTTTGAAAAGAAAGCCATCGGTCGAGGGTTCGAATCCCTCCCGGGGCTCATTTCCCTACAAGGGTGAGAGTGCGCTCGTCTCCCGTGGTTGAAAAGGTTTTTTAAGGTTACCTTCCAGTTTATAGCTTAGGAAGAAAAAGGGAATGCCAAGAATACAGATCAACTTGGAATTGTGCGACGGATGCGGAACCTGCGTTTACGTCTGCCCTGCATCCGTTTTAGAACCCCACGGCAGAAAAGTGAAGGTTGCAAACCCTGAAGCCTGCTTGGGAATACGGGCGAAAAATATCTGCGCTGAGTGCATGGAGAAAGAAGAGTCATGCTTAGGGTGTCTTGCCTGCGTTAAAACATGCCCTACAGCCGCCATTGAAATATTCGAAGCCTAAACAGGCATCCTCAGTTCCACCTTAATTAATCTCCTTATCCGCCAGCTTCTTGAAAAGCGGCCATATATGGCATGATTTTTATCGGATGGGAAATCACGAGGTCTGCCGCGTGGTTAGCATATAGCTTCTGTTTCCTCTGTTCCTTAGAGGGCTTTGACCTAGAATAACGCCTATAAGGCGGTTAAGAGGACAGTAGGCAGGCTGGTTTTTTGCCCAGAAGCTCGGCGGCTGTGGTGACTTTTTTCCCCTCCTTTTTCGCCGTCTCCCAGATGGGGCGGGTTCTTTCCATAAACTTCGACTCCCGGGGTAAGTGGTGGTCGTAGATGAGGAGACGGCAGGAGGGGGTTTCTCTCACGATCTTTAACGCGTTCTGGAGGGTTCGGTTGAAGTTGATGAGGTTGAGGGTGTAGCCGAGCATGTAGGTCATGGGGCCGTCTAGAAAAAGCACATGAGGGTCTTCCTCCGCTATCCACTGGGCATAGTCTTCGATGACGGGGCCGTTGAGGTCTGAAGAGTGAATGAGCTTTTCGCCGCCATGCTCCACCACGATGGAGAAAATCCAGCCTACCCTCGAATATTCGATGCCGTGAAAGAGAGGCCCCTTAAACCTCAGCCTCGTCCCTCCGAATCTGAATTCTCTGCCCTCCGGGAAGACCACCTGGGTTTTTCCGAATTTAAGCTCTGGGATGACCCTGTATTTTCTCCACTTGTTCACCCTTGCTTTGAACCATTTTTCTCCCGCCTTCAACAAGGCCTTCCGCCTTTCACCGTAGTCCCCGAAATCTTTCTCTCTGGAGAGAACTAGGCTGTCCCGCGGGTCGACGTATTCTTGGGGCTGCGGTTCTTCCAGGGTTTCCTCCAATCTGACTCCTCCCAGCTCTGCGCAGAAATGTTGAAAAAACTGCTCAGCCCTGCTTCTCTGGGAGTCGTTGATGTAGCAGTTGGGGTTTTTGGCGAAGAGAAGCTTGTTTCTGTAAAGGCCTCCCTCAAAGTCGATGAAATGGTCGTAGTGATAATGGGAAAGGGTCACCAGGTCTGCTTTTCTCGCGGCGGAGCGGATGGCCTTCCCAGCTGCTTCATACCAGCGGAGTTTCTGCTCTTCTGAGGCTGGGAAGCCGGGGTGCATAACCGCCACTCCGGGGTCGATGATGAGCTTTACATCCGGTGTTTTAACCAAGACGCAGGAGGACTTGGCTCCCAGAGAATCAAACCATACAATCTCGAAGCGAATATATTTCATATCCACATAGAGGAGGAGGCAGCTGATAAGTTAAGGCCTTTTCGCCAATTTTAATTCAGAAACCTGAAAGCCGAATCCGCGCCCTCTACACGAAGCTGACCGGTTTCTGGACCGGGTTTAGGGGAAGCCTAGGGAGTAGGGCTGGTTTATAGCGATACCGCCCACACCCACCTGTAAGTCGACATCCAGCCGGGTAGGAGCTTCTTCGTAGCCGGGGGTTCTTATCTCGCTTTCCAAGGCTGTGCTCTTGACCACCTGGAAGCCTCGGCTGTTTAGGGCTATCCCCCCTGTGTCTACGAGAGCGGTAAGCCGTCCTCCAGCGGGAGGAGTGAGGGTGAAACTTTCCAGCTGGATACCGCCTACTTCAACCCTAGCGGAGACCAGGGCGTTTTCTTGAAGATTCGGCCTTTCAACTTTCAGCCTTATTCCCCCCGTGTTCGCCCTCAGCTCTAGGCGGTTGAAGGATGCACCTTCTAAAGCTTCCAAGGATGTGCCTCCAAGATAGGCGACGTGAAGCTTAAGGCTGTCCACGGTGGAATCCTCCGTTAGCCTGACGGAAACACCGCCCACACCTACCTCCACAGCGAGGCTGTAGACTTGTCCGCTGCCGAGGATCACCTCGAACTCACCCTCCTCGGCGAAAACCTTCACTGCCAGCACGCCATCCATCTGGGTATAGGAGATGCTAGGTTCAGGAATGTTGTTGCCTTTAACTATGATTTTGTAGAGGAGACCCGCGTCTTCGACGAAGGACATGTTAACTCCACCCCTCTTCACCGTCATGTCAAACTGAACATGAACCACCTCCCCAACCAGCCGAGGCTTGGTGAGGGCGTATTCCCTGAAAGCTTCAGGTTTCCTCTCAACTCCCATGGCAGTGTAGACTGAAGCTGCAGTATAAGCTAGGGAAAGGAGGAGAAGCCCTATGATCACGGACCCTAGGATGGGGGAGCCTTTCACCCCCAGAAACCTCCCCACATCAGAGGAGCCGCCCAAGTTAACCCAGTGAAGAGGACGAGGTAAACCAAGAGAGGCGCCACGAAGGCGGAGACAAAGGCTCTTCCAAAGCTGATGCGGTGGCTTCTCTCTACGGCTATCACCAAAAGAAGCACCGTCCAGAAGACGGCTGTCAGCCCTAAGAATGCAGCGTAGGGCAAGAGGAAAAGATTCAACCACCCCAGCGCCAAGCCTACTGCGACGAGGAAAAACGGTGTAGCCGCGTAGCCTTGGAGAGTGAAAACCTGAGCAAAGGAGCCTTCCCCGCCGAAGACCACCCGGGCGCAGAAATGGGAAATGGCCGAGGATATCAGCCAGAATAGGAGAACACAGACGAAGCTGAGCACACCCAAGGCGATGGGGAAAATGAAGAAAAGCTGAACTGCCGCCTGCGGGAAGACGGCGCCTCCCAACCATGGACCCGTGGAGGCGAAAAAGGCCGCTGCCAGTTTGGCTATGCCCATGCCCGCCATTCCCCCTAGGATGCCGAAGATGAGGGCAACCGCTGCCAGCGCCCCCAAGAAGCTTGCACCTTCGTCAAGCATTCGGTCGAAGGTGTGAATGGGTTCGATGAGGGTTCCGCCTAACTTTGACAGAAAACCCATCCGCAGATCAGCCGAAAGTGGCTGTTGAGGGTTTCCCGAAGACATTTCAACCATACTTGTTAAGGGGCTGTAAAGTATAAAAAATTCTTCCCCCTCCATTCCCGCTAAACAGAACGGGAGTCTTGGGGAGAAGCTAAGCCTCCAACCTACTCCTAAGCCGGTTCGAAGGGGGAGAGACGCTGGTTTTAAAAATTCTCCGCCCAAACAAATCATATGGTGACCGGATTGAGCCCTCCCCAAGGTTTCGAAGCTAACTTTATCGAAAAAGCTTTGGAGGGTATTAAAGACAGACTGCTGAGAGATAAGGCCCTTACAGGGAGAACCTTCGTGTTCAGGGACAGAATCCACGCTGGCATGCTTTTAGCTGAAAAGCTTAAAGAAAGCGGCATTGAGGACTCTTTTATATTAGCGGTGCCCAGCGGCGGAGTTCCCGTAGGCCGCATGGTAGCGGAAAAATTGAGAGCCCCTCTCGACTTGGCTATCTGCCGAAAACTTCCAGTTCCCTCCAATCCTGAAGCAGGCTTCGGAGCCGTGGCTCCTGACGGAACCTTGGCGTTGAATCAGCCTTTGGTCAGGGGACTCGGCTTAACCGAAGAAGAAATCAGTAGAACGGTTTCCCGAGTCTTGGAGGAGATTAGGAGGAGGGATCAGGTCTTTAGGCAGGGGAAGCCCTTCCCTGACATGGCCGGTAAGTCTGTGGTCTTGGTCGACGATGGGCTGGCTTCTGGCTATACCATGCTGGTGGCTGCCATGTTCTTGAGGAAAAGGAACGCTGGCAGAATAACCGTGGCCGTCCCCACGGGCTCGGTGGATGCTTTAATGCTGGTCGCCCCGCAGGCAGATTTGATATGCTGCCTCAACATACGAAGCAGCCTCTTCGGCTTCGCCGTAGCTGACGCCTACGAGCACTGGTACGACCTAGATGACGGAGAAGTCCTGAGACATCTTCAAGAAGCTCGAAAAATTCATCAGCTTAACCCTACTTGAAGTAAACTTTCTACTTTTCTCCTTTTCTAGCTTGGATGGCTAGGAGGAGTTCTTCCGGCTGGGGTATACGTCCTGATAGGAGGAGCTTCCCGTCGACCACGAAGGCTGGGCTTACCTTAACTCCGTAGCGAGATGCTTCTTGGGCTAGGCCTCGGTGGACTTCGATTTCAACTTCCGAACCGTACTTCCTCTTCACTTCTTCGATGAGGGTGAGAATTTTACCCCAATAGCAGAGAGGTTGGCAGGTGAAGACTTCAAACTTGGTGACCATTGAAAACTTCAGACCCCTTTCTCTTCCCCGGCGGCCTGTTTGTTTCATAAACTAGGGGCTCTGTTCTGGTGTCACTCTTCACAGGTCCGCAATACCAGCTTTCATCATTGCCTAAGCTCTATGGGCGCGGGGTTCCCCAAATAGTTTTCGCGCATTCCAGCCTAGCCTATGGAGATGATTCTGTCGGATTCTTCCACCAGTTTCAGCAAGTCGGCCATGGTGGACACAGGGCAAAGCTCCACGGTGTCTTTCCCTCTCAACTTCAGACAGGTTCCGCAGGCTAGAATTTCCCCCTTTTCCTTGAGAAACTGGGTGAGCTTGTTTTTTACGTCGAATTTTTCGTCGCCGATTTCCTCCAGTTCAACCCCTTTTCCCAGCAGGAAAATCCTTGTTTCATGCCCCTTCGCCAAGGAGGTGATGCCGAGCCTGAGGGCGTTCCACACCTTCTCAGCGTCGTTGGTTTCGATGATGATGCCTATCTTCATGGTCATCAATCTTTTATAGATTGTATATTTATTATTTTTATTTACATATAAATTGACCGCGCATTAACTGAAAAACCCATTAAAATCCTTTCAGATGTCATTTAGCAATAAACCTAAATTTCTTTTCGCCCCTGATAGTTAGAATTTGATGGGCTTAAGCCTCTAACCGTTAAAAAGGCAGGGGAAAAACATGCAAAGAAAAGGGTTAAAGATTTCTGCCAGCTGCAGAGTGGAAG
Organism: Candidatus Hecatella orcuttiae; assembly: GCA_002011035.2. Taxonomy (GTDB): domain Archaea; phylum Thermoproteota; class Bathyarchaeia; order Hecatellales; family Hecatellaceae; genus Hecatella; species Hecatella orcuttiae. The sequence goes on from MTLY02000001.1 coordinate 177,448, forward strand.
CAGGGAGTAAACTGTATGGAAAGATCCGCCTTGGAGAACGGGTCAAGGTGGATTTTAACGTTCAAATCTACGGTCCAGCCCGCATAGGCGACGGCTCCTACTTGGGGGCTCACAGCATCGTAGGCTATCCTCCCCGAAAGGACTTGAAATCTATCCTGGTAGACGAAGGATGGAAGGAGGAGACTGAAAACAGAAGACCTGTGAAGCTGGGTAAAAACGTCATCGTAAGGCCCAGCTGCACTATCTACTCTGACGTGGAGCTGGGAGATGGAGTGGAGCTGGGCCACAGCGTCCTTTTAAGAGAGGGCGTAGTGGTGGGAGAAGACACCCTCATTGGCAGCGGGGTGGTGGTCGACGGCCACTGCCATATCGGCGCCCATGTGTCCATTCAGACAGGCGCCTACCTGTCCGCCTACAGCAGAATAGAGTCCCGCGCCTTCCTAGGGCCCCGCTGCGTCCTCCTCAACGACAAATACATGAAGTGGAAGACTACCCCTCTGCGAGGGCCCGTGGTGGGGGAGGCTGCGAGCATTGGGGGAAACGCCGTGCTCATGCCTGCGGTAAGGGTGGGAAAGAAGGCAGTGGTGGCCGCGGGGGCTGTGGTCACGGAGAACGTGGCGGCTAAAACCATCGTAGCCGGGGTTCCTGCCAGAAAAATAGGCACCACCTCCGACAAATAGTCTGGATTGAAGCTCACCAGTTTAGCCTGAACCGGTCGGAGGCCTGTGTTTCCTAGGTGGGCGTGTCAAAGCGATGGATAGGAGGGCTGAGAAGGTTATCAGACCCCCGGCTAGGAAAGCCTCCCGATAGCCTCCGGTTACGTCGATCAAGTATCCGCCAAGCACCGGGCCTATTCCTATGCCGATCCCGTAGGCTAACCCCTCAAAAACCCCGTAGACGACTCCGATGGATTTTGAGCCGAAAAAGTCCCCGATGATCGCTGGCATTTGAGGTATGAAGCCTCCGAAGGCGTAGCCGAAGACGGCGGCTGAAAGATAGAGCGCAAAAGCGTTCTTCACCCCCACCAGCGAAATGATGCTTCCGGTGAGCAGAGCGAGGCAGATCACCAACGCTCGAACCCTCCCAATCCTGTCAGAAAGAGGCCCTATAGTGAGTCTCCCAAAAATGCTTGAAACACCGAAAACACTCAAGGCCCCCGCTGCCGTGAGAGGCTGAATACCAGAGGCGATGGCGAAGGGAACCACGTGAACCAGAGGGATGAAAGTGCTGGTGAAGAAGAGGAGGTAGGTGGAAAGGATAAGCCAGAAGGCCTTGGTCCTAAGCGCTGCACCTAGGCTTAGGCTTTCTGGGGGAGAAGCCTCACGGATGTTCCCAGCCTCTTCGGAGAGTTCACCGTGGGCTTCCAAGGCTTCCCGGCTGGGATTTTTAATCAGCACTATGCCCACCAGCATAAGACTCCACACCAGCACACCGCAGACCACGAAGGCTTCCCGCCAGCCGTAAAGGGCTATCAGCCGCTCGACGGCGGGAGGGATCAGAATAGCACCCAACCCAGCACCCACAGTGACCACGCTGAGGGCTGCGCCTCTTCTTTTGACAAACCATCTGACGACGGTGGAGTGGGTTGGAATGAACACTGCTCCGACCCCAAGCGAAGTCACCAAACCGTAGAAAAAGTAAAACTGTAGCAGATTCGCCGTTAGACTGGACAGCACTAGGCCTAGCCCCATTAGGAGGCCTCCAACTCCCAAGGGCAGCTTTGGACCGTAGGCATCCGTCAGCTTCCCCATCAACATGGCGGAGGCTACATAGGCTCCGGCGTGAACGGAGAAGGCTGCGGAGGTCTCCGCGTTGCTCCAGCCGAATTCGCTGCGCAGAGGAGTGAAGAAGACGCCGAAGGCGAAGAAGACACCGTACACCAAGGTTACGGCTAGCGAGCCCCCGACCACCAGCCAACCGTAGTAAAAACGCATAAGCCTCAGTTCCCTGCCTTTGATTTCAGCCGGTTAATAAGGTGTAAGCATCAATCTTATCAATGTTAACCTTTAACCCTGAAAATTTGCAGACACCCTTTCATCCGAGGTTCGAGATAAAAATCCCGGCTGAAAGCCTGCTCAGCGTTTCTCGGAAGATAGGCAGGATGTATCCTACGTGTCTCATCTAATTTTTTCAAGAGAATTTTTCTCCCTTCAGCTTAAACCGGCATCTCCTAGCCGGGGGCAAGCTGGCTGACCTATTTCACGCCCACATGAAGAGCAACTACGCCGAAAGCTAGGAGTTTAAAAGAAGCCTCCTGGAATCCAGCGTTCAAAAGCATCTCTGCAACTTGCTCCGCCGGGGGAAAGTTGACTGCAGAGGCTCCAAGGTAACGGTAAGCAGCTTTACGTCCAGATACTAGGCCGCCGAGCCATGGTACAATTTTTCTTAGGTATAGGTGGTAGAGAATTTTTAAAGGGCGTTGCTTCGGCTGGCTGGTTTCAACGCAGACAAACCTTCCTCCGCAGCGCAGCGTTCTCAGCACTTCTTTGAGGTATTCTTCAGCCTTAGGATTTCTGTAGGTGAGATTGCGGAAGGAGAAGGAGATGGCTATTCGGTCAACGCACCCCTCTTTAAAAGGCATGTGCGCCGCGTCCGCGAGGACTAGATCTATTTTGCTTCTCCTTCCAAGTTTTTTGCCCGCCGCCTTCAACATCGCCTTGCTGAAATCAAGCCCGACTATGCAGGCCTCGGGAGCAGCCTGCTTCAGGATGTGTAACGCCAAGTCACCGGTTCCGCAGCAGAGGTCGACCACAACTCCGCTTGAATTGCACTCGCGGGCGCAAAGCTTCCGCCAAACCCCGTCCAGCCCCCAAGTCAACAGGCGGTTGAGCAGATCGTATGTTCCCACCACGCCGTCAAACATCGGTTTAAGCGACATTCCACCCACGAGATGGAGATTAGTTGACGGGGACCGTTAGAATTTTAATCCCGCCGGTTGCCACGGAAGCCGGGGGCTTCGGGCTACAGAAGCTTTTTCAGCCGGGATAGGGCATCTTCCATAGACCCTACTTCAGGGGTTTCCGGTATGCCGATGAGGGGTATGTTCAAGTTTTTCTTTTTCATCTCATCCTCTAGAACCTCCATGTAGACGCCTTTTTCCGCCACTTGCTTCTGGCTTGGCAGCTTCTCCGGTATGAGTCCGCTCCAAGTTGGGTTTCTAGGCGTTTTGTTGACGCCGCAGCTGGGGCTTCCGTCTGCGCCTAGGATTGCCACTATCTTGTAGCCGCTTTTCTGATAGTCTTCTATCTGGTTTAAGATGAAATCAGCTAGCTTCTTGCAGTGTTCTCTGAAAGCCGGAGTGTCATATTGCTCCTTGACATACTGCCATCGACGTATTCCTAGGTAGGTGGTTTCAGGGCATGGCATTTGAAGGATACCCAGCCCGCTTTTGACCAAGAAGTCCACGACAGGCGTTATGACTCCGGGAAACTTAGCTATGCCTTGTATCTTCGCGTTCTGATTCAGAATGCAGTGCGTTGCAACAACGATTTTTTTGCTTCTCTTATCCTCCACCACGGTCACCCTATCCAAATTGACATGTGTTTCGCATTCGACCGTATTTTAGTATTTACACAGTGAAAAATCTCAGGCTGCGAAGGGCAGCTCCGGTGAAAGTGAGTTGCAAAAAGCTTGTTGGCGATTCTTTTTTATTCTAGCGGGATCCCGTGGTCTACGAGTTCCTTCTTCACCTTTCGATATATAGCAAGCCATTCGGGAATAGGCTTCAAGGTCTTCAAGTCGACGCACTCCTCGAACTTTTTCCCGGCGGGAGGTTCCTTTAATTTATCTTCATATCTGGCAACTAAGGTTTTCACGATCTCGTTTGCGTCTGAGCGTTTAACCCCAGCCGAGGCTTTACCTACTTCCCCTGCAAAGCCCGCTTCAAGGCCGCTGAAATAGTGCGGATACCTCCCCATGCGAGGGCGGATGCCCATTATGCACGCAGTGCCGGAGGACGCATGCCCGATGCACTGGGCTGCCGCTTCGTAGAGAAGCATGTCGGTGCACGGCCCTGCCACCGGGTTGATGTTGAAGAGAGTGATGTTATGAGTGTTCCTACTCTGGGATTGGCATGTGAGGCTGTTGGCCCAGATGGACTCCCGGCTGCTGCCTCCGAAAAGATGCCGAAGGTCGAAGACGGCTGCGGAAGGTATCGTCGCCTGATGCACCACGAGGATCAGAACGGCCGCAGCGTTGGCTGTTACCACGCATCCCTCCGGTGAACCGGAGTAGCCGCCGATCATAGAGTAATGGGCCGCCCCGACCGGACCGTTAAAATTGAGAGCCTGAGCTGTCTTGTTCAGCAGGGGATAGTTCGTCTTCAGGCATGAGGGGGGAAGACTCCACATGAGGTTCACCTGCGGGTCGGCAGCGTCCACAGTTCCATACGCGCCGATGGCGCCCCATCCGCTCACATCGGAGACGAGGAAAGGATAGGACATGCCGGGTCTTCCAGCCCTTCTCACCCCTTCCTTGGTCAACACGGCTTCCAGCTTCCCATAGACGGTCTCATAAGGGGTGGAGCCCTTAAGCGGCCTTCCATAGGCGGTGACGAGAGTAGGCTGGTGGATGATGTCCACCGACCTATATTGGGCTGCAGCTTGAACGGCTAAAACGAAGAGCTCCTCGGAGCACTCGGTGTCGAAGGGACCTAGAAACGTCGTCGGAGCCTGTCCGTCTTCCGGCTTCCTCGCTTTGCATACAACCTTGTCTAAGCCGGTTCCAAGTGCTACTTGGCTTCGCGCTTCTCTCAAAGCGCTTTTGAGTTCTTCCTCGGTGAATCTAATGTTCCTTTCAGTGTCAGTGCAGAGCATGCCTACTTCGACGGCGAACTCGAAGCCGGCTTCCCAGAACTTATCTGCCAGACTGTCGTCGGCGGGCACAGGGTTCTTGGGGTCGCAGACGCCCTCCAGCCCGTGTTCTTTAAGCTTCTCCGTCACTTTCGTCGGAATAACTTTGGTGTCCCAGTCCTTGACCTTGCAGACGGGGCCTGTGTGAATTCTATCCAAGACTTCTAAAAAAGAAACACTCATCAACCAACTCTCCTTGCTCATTCTTTTATCATCGGCTCAGGGAGAGGCGGCTTCACCCTTTTTCCCAGAAGCTGTTTGCACACCTCCACCCCATCGTCGGCCAGTCTTCCGTATCCGTCGGCGCCGATCTCCCTCGCCCATGCGGGGGTTATGGCGCCTCCTCCAATTATAATGTAATATCTATTCCGGAGACCCATGTCTTTCAGGTAGTCTGCGACCTCCTGCTGGTAAAGCCGGGTGGTGGTCATTAGGGAGGACATGGCTATGATGTCTGCTTTGACTTTTTCAGCTTCCTCCACGAACTTCATAGACGGCACATCTGAGCCGAGGTCGTGGACTTCGAATCCGGCTGCCGAAAGCATCACAGCCACGATGTTTTTGCCGATATCGTGAATGTCCCCCTTCACCGTTCCTATGACAACTTTTCCCGCTATGGCTTCACTTCTCCTTTCAGCCGTCAACTTGAAAAGAAGCACTTCCACACCAGCCTTGGTGGCGTCTGCCGCCAGCATCACTTGAGGCAGAAATATTTCACAGTCATGAAACTTCTGGCCGACCACAGCCATACCTTTTCCAAGCCCTTCTTTGATGGCTTTCAGAGGGTCTATACCCGTCTTCACAGCTTCTTCAGCCGTGCTCTTCGCTGCCTCCTCATCCATTTCAATAACGGACCTAGCCAGCCTCTCCAAAATGTCAACTTCAGACAATTCAGACGTAACCTCTGTCTACGACTAGAGTCATCCGAAGACCAGCGAATTTAAGCGTTTCGGTTACTCGCGTTGGAAAAGCCTGAAGAGATGAGAAGGTTCTGCTGTGGCGAACGCAGAGCAGTTCATCGGATGACAGTCTCTAGCCGAGCCCTAATAATTTGTGAATGTCTAAGATATATTCGGAAAATTTTTTCTCTTCCCTATGCTCCAATCTTCTCGGCCGGGGTAGATCAATGACTATCTCTTTAGCTATTTTGCCTGGGCGGGGAGTCATAACCAGCACCCTGTCCGCCAGAAATACAGCTTCTTCAACATTATGGGTTATGAACAGTATTGTCTTTTTTGTTTCATGCCATATCCTCAAAAGTTCAAAGTTCATCTCATACCTTGTCAGCGCGTCCAGCGCACCAAAAGGCTCATCCATGAGCAACAGTAAGGGGTCATGTATCAGCGCCATACAGATGGAAACTCTCTGCTGCATTCCACCGGATAGTTCATGAGGGTATTTGTTCTCAAACCCTGATAGGCCGACCAGTTTGACCAGTTCAGGGATCTTTTCGTAATACTTCTTCCCCAGCTTGAGTACTTCGAGCGGTAGCATTATATTTTTGATAACAGTTCTCCAAGGGAAGAGGACGGGAAACTGGAAAACGATGCCTATGTTCGGCTGAGGTCCTTTCAGCAGTTTACCGGCTATACGGATTTCCCCGCTGGTTTCCGGTATTAAACCTGAGATAACATTGAGAAGCGTGGATTTTCCACATCCGCTCCTCCCGACGATGCAGATGAATTCTCCCTTCTTAACACTGAATGAAACGTCTTCTAAGGCCAGAACGTCCCCTCTTGGAGATTGGTAGACTTTTGTTAGATTTTTTACTTCAATCAGTTCTTCGGCTGAATTACCGGTTTTCATCACTCACGAATTCTCCATGGAATCAGCAATTTTTCCAGCAACACTATAGACCCGTAGAGTGTAAGCGCCAAAATGCATAACACCAATAAAGACGCAAAGGCGAAGGGGACGTTTAATGAGAAGTTGGAAACAAGCACGAGATAGCCAACTCCGGAGCTGGACGCTATGAATTCTCCTACCACAACTCCTACAACTGATAAAGTGATAGATACTTTAAATCCGTCAAACAGGTAAGGGAGGGCGTTCTTGAATCTTAATTTTCTGAGTATCTGCCATTCGGAAGCACGGAAAGAGCGCATCAGCTTCAACATGTTGGGGTCGATCTTTGTTAAGCCACTTATGGAGGCGATGACTATAGGGAAAAAGGCGAGGAAGAAGGAAACTAGCAATATGGACGGACTCCCATACCCAACCCAGATGACAAAAAAGGGAGCGATAGCCACCACAGGCAGCGACCGTATGGCGACCATCAACGGATACAGGGTAACCCTCAGAATCCATGAATAGGCAATTCCCACCCCAAGGACAAAGCCGAAGACTACAGCTAAAAGGAAGCCTTCCACAATTAAAAGAAACGTAAAGTACGTATTTCTCAAGAGCGTATCAAGATTATTCACAAGCTCGCTTGCTATGGCTGAAGGGGGTGGAAGAAAAAAACTAGGTATATTGAATATTTCTACCGCCATCTGCCACACTATAACCAGCATAAACATGAAAACTGTGAAGATTACTGGCTCTCTTATTCTCATCTTCGCACCCGATCCTGCCGGCATATCATATGTTTTTCGCTTCTTATCTAGCTCCCGCTACCCCGTAGGCTGTCAAACGGCTCATATTTGATGAGAGTGTAGCCGGCTGTTACATTACCTCCGCTATTATCGCATTGATGTTTTCTTCGGCATTTTCCGGTGGGAGTATTTTCGTCAAGTATTCGTTCGTGTAAATCCTTTCTAGGGGAACTTCTTCGAAGCCAAAAGCCTCCGACGCTATTTTTTGCGTAAAAGCCATTTTCTCTTCGGTTACCCAGCCCAGCCCCAATTTCGCAGTCTCTTCCGGGTTTCCTAAATACCCTTGCAGCCCAAACGCCAACTGAATTCTGATGTCTTCCCGTTTAAGCTCCGGGCGGTATTTGTGCATAGCGTCAACTGCTTCTTCAGGGTTGGCCATGGCGTCTCTGATGCCCATGAATGTGGCCTTTAAAAATCTCCGGATCAGCTCCGGGTTTTCCGCCATAAGATCCAAGTGTGCTACGATGGCATTATTGTACACGTCTAAACCCCAATCCGCGAAGTTGATGTGGTTGACTTTTTCCCATAGAGCTGCACTAGGAGACTCGCTGTAGAAGCCGCATATGTCGGTTTCTCCTGCAAGCAACGCTGAGACCGCTACCCCTGGATCAAGGTTTCGCATCTCTACGGTCGCGGGGTCAACACCGTTGATCTCTAAGAAGTAGGGCAGAAGTAGCGAGGTTTCGCTTGCAAAAGTCTGCCCATATATCTTCCCCACCATGTCCTGCGGCCCTTTTATTCCGCTGTCCTTTCTGACGATGACACCGTTTACGCTTCTGAGGTGCAGCATCGCCACTATCTTCAGCTGCGCACCTTCGGCTATGGCTTTTATGGTTCCGCTGGTGCCCGGCATGCCGAAATCAAATTTCTTGGCTTCCATGTTTTTTAAAACGTCGGAGGTTCCATATCCCCTAAATATCCTCAGGGACAGCCCTTCTTCTTCATAGTATCCCTTTTCCATGGCTAAGAAGAAGGGGGCATCCCTTCCGACGAAGGCCCATCCCGTTTGAAAAGTGACAATGGCGATTTCGGGTGCTGGTGTAGGTGGTGGAGCTCTTGCAGTTCCGGCGAGATATCCCCCAACCATGCCTACCGCAAAGCCTACTACGGTGCCTACGGCGGTTTTAAGCCATCCTCTTCGAGTAACTTTCTCATCTACCAAAATTCTTACCTCTCTCCTACCTTAGCATCTAAGCCCTATTTAAACCTACTGAGCTTGTTGAAAATCCCTTCTTCGCCCCGCTTACAAGCTTGAGCAAGTTTCGCAACTAAAGCCCAACGGATCCTTGGCTTCTTGTGTCTTAAGACTGCGAAAGATTTATCTGTAGATCGACAAGAGTAAACGTCTAACAATTGTCGGTGGTTTCGTGTGGTAAGTTTTCTTGAAGTCTTAGACAGAGCTCACAGCGGCCCCGTGTGCGAAGTAGGTGAATGGGATAAGAGAGTGATACCAGGGAAGATCATGGAGAAGCTTAAGGAACACGGGCTATCGCGAACATGCAGCCCTGAAAACCCTGTCAACACGGATGATGGTTTGGCAGATAAGTTCTGGGAAGCCGGCTTCGAGTTCGCCGTGGAGACGGGAATGCTCTGCATCAACACAGAGAGAGTCATAAAGTTCAGTGAAGAAGAAGTCAAAGAAGCCCTGCGGCTGGCTCCCAAAGAAATCACGGTAGGGGAGAGCAGCGACAAGGTGGTGATAAGAGCCCGAAGGCCAGAGGACCCTAGGCCGCCGGTTTTCAGGTCGGGGTTTGGAATAGTCTCCGAGGAGCTTTTCATGCCCATAATGCAGGGCATCGCTGAAAACAGGGTTATAGACATGTTGTCCGCGCTTTCCACATCCACAACCCACGGTCGACCTGTCATAGCAGGCTCACCCTACGAGTCCCTCGCAGGCCTCAACGAGGGAGCTGCTGTGAAGGAAGTGGCGAGGCGGGTAGGCCGGCCGGGCATCCCTTTCATAGGCCCAGCCCTCAGCCCCACAGAATACGGTCTGCTGGGCGGATATGGAGCACCTCACAGCTACACGCGGAACGACATGGGGCTGGTCCTCGCCATCACGGAGTTGAAAACCTCCTACGGCTTACTGCATAAGGTTGTCAAGGTTCAAAGCTATGGAGGCTATGTTTACGGAAACCACTGGTCCATGATAGGCGGCTACGTAGGCCCGCCTGAGGGAGCGGCTGTGGCGGCTGTGGCCGCTACGCTGCTTCAAGTCCTAGTGCACAGGTGCGCTGTTCCCTGCGGGGTGATTTACGATTTCAGGTATGACGGCAACGTAGGCCGGGAAGCCGTGTGGGCTGCCAGCGTGGTGGAGCAGGGGGAAAGCCGAAACACCCAGCTCTTGATAGGGGGAATAACCAGCCAGGTTTCAGGCCCGTGCACGGAGGAAATCCTCTACGAAATGGCCGTGGGAGCCATCGAACAGGCTGTGTCCGGGTGCGCAGCCAACATAGGAAACCGCTCCGCGGGAGGAAAACACAAAGACCACGTAAGCCCGCTGGAGCAGAAGTTCGGCGCAGAGGTTGTCAAGGCATGTGCGGGGATGAAACGCTCAGACGCCAATGAGGCTGTGAAGGCCCTTCTGCCGAAATATGAAAGCAAGCTGAGAAATCCTCCGCTGGGTAAAACCTTCCCGGAATGCTACGATGTGAAAACCCTCAAACCCAAGGACGATTGGCTCAGCATCTACAAAAAAGTGAAAAGAGAACTGGTGGACCTAGGCGTACCTTTAGACGTTTAAACATCCTGAAACCGGATCTCCGACAAATCCGGTGAAAATTTAAATACCAGAATCCCTAAACAGAATGCGTTTAAAGGAGGATTTTGATCTCATGGCAACCCAAACATCCAGAAGAAGTGCTCTTAAATACGGTGTTGCTGCGGTTGTGGCTGTGGTGGTGGCTGGTGTGGGCGGTTACGCCGCCTGGCAGGCTACAAGGCCGGCTCCAGCCCCCACACCGACGCCTGCACCGACGCCTACGCCGACGCCCACACCCACGCCAACACCGGCACCTACCCCCACACCAACACCGACACCGACACCCACACCCGCGCCTACTCCAATAAAAGTTGCAATGTCCTTGGATGCGGGAGCCGATATACCGGGATGGAGCCATTCAGGATATCTCGCTTTGAAACATGTGGAAGAGAAGTTTGGAGCGGAGATTTCGTATTCTGAATTCATACCTTTCGCTGACGCTGAACGGGATTTGAAACAGTTTGCCGCCGCGGGATTCGACCTAGTTTGGGGCCACGGAGGCCAGTATGACGACGCGGCGGCTAGGGCGGCTGAGGAGTTTCCGGACACCTATTTTATGACCACTGGCTGCCGGACGTCTGCCCCTAATCTCCGAGCCTATGATCCAAAGTGGCATGAAATGACATACTTAGGCGGATTGTTGGCGGGTTTGATGACGAAAACCGGCAAGATAGGTGTGGTCAACGGAGGGGAGTTCCCGGTTATAAAAATGCTCACCAACGGCTTCATCTTGGGAGTGGAGGCGGCTAACCCTCAAGCGGAAGTGATAGTCTCCTACGTGGGGTCTTTCATCGAGCCGGTTAAGGGAAAAGACTTCGCTACCTCTCAGATAAACGCTGGAAGCGACATCATCGCCTCCTGGGCCGGTTTCTCCTCCACTGGAATCTTCGAAGCCGCGCGCGAACGGGAAGGAATTTACGTGGTATCAGAGCATCAAGACTACTTTGAAATGGGTAAAGACGTGTCCATCGCCACCTACGTCTTCAACTTCATTCCGCTGCTCGAGGAAACTGTTCAAAGCATCCTAGAAAACAACTTTCAAGGAGGCACGTTTACGCCTGGAATAAAAGAGGGAGTTCTTGACCTTCGCATAAACACAGAGCTGGTTCCCTCGGACATAGCAGAGACCGTGATGAAGGCGAGGCAGGATATCATCGACGGTGTGCTCGTGGTACCGGAAATATGGGATTAACGTCGGAAGGAACTAAACACCTAGAAAACGGAAGCAGAGGCCGTAGGTGCTAACCTACCTACCTTTTTTTATAAAGGGCTCTTGGATTATCTTGCTCTCTTGTATGGAACGGTTAGAGCTTTTGGGAATTCGGCTTTTCTGCCTATGGCGACCATCATCGATATTGTCAGAAGATACGGCAGCATGGACAAGAATTGATACGGCACCATCACTCCCAATGCTTGAATGTGTATTTGAAGGGCTTCAGCCCCCCCGAAGATGAGCGCCCCTAAAATTGCGCGGGCAGGATTCCACTTGCTGAAGACCACGATTGCTATGGCTATGAACCCTCGACCTGCCACCATGTTGTGGGTGAACAGCCCCACATGGGCGATGCTCAGGTAGCAGCCTCCTAAGCCGGCCATGGCTGCGCTTACAAGGATGGTGATAGACCTAACCCAGTTTACGTTAATAGCTGCATTTTCCGCAGCCAACGGGTTTTCTCCCACCGCTCGGATGTTTAAGCCGAATGTTGTTTTGAACAAAATTAACCAGAAAAGGGCGACAGCTAATATTGAAGCGTACACCAGAAAGTTCTGCTGAAACAGGACAGGGCCTATGAAAGGCAGCTTACTGAGGTATGGCACTGGAATTGCCTCCAACGTCTTTATGGTGGGGAATTGAGGTAAACCTGCAACATACCATTTCAGCAGGAAAGTGGAGGCTCCCAGTCCCAGAAGCCAAATTCCAACCCCGTTGATCACCTGGTCAACGTGTAGCAGGATGACGATGACGAGGGTTGCTAAGCCGAAAAGTAGCCCGCCTGCAAGGGCTGCTCCTAAGCCGATGTAGGGGCTGCCTGTGATGTGTGTTGCTATGAGGCCTAGGGAGGCGCCCATCAGCATTATTCCCTCTATCCCCAAATTGAGCACACCGGATCGTTGGGACAAAGTCTCTCCAAGGGCGGGCAGTAGAATGGGAACCATCATGTGAACGGCGGTGGCGAGGACGAACACTATAAACTCTGACATTCTCGCATACCTCCCTTTAGAACAATTTCATCTTCTCCATCATCGAGTCGATGCCCAGCATGAAAATCAGAATGAAAGCTTGGAGGACGTACATGAAAGCGCCAGGTATGACGGTCATGGAGGTCATGGCGGAGCTGCCGACTATCAGTCCTCCGAAGAAAATGCCTGTGAGAACCACTGCGATGGGATGCAGCCTGCCGAGCAGGGCGACGATGATGGCGAAATATCCGTAGCCGGGGGAGATGTTGTTAACCAGCCGGTAATGGACACCGGACACTTCTCCCATTCCCGCCATCCCTGCCAAGCCTCCGCTGAGGATCACAGCATATATGGTGTATCTGGTGACGTTTATCCCGCCGTATCTGGCAGCTAGAGGATTGGAGCCGGTAGACCTTATTCTGTACCCGAAGATCGTTTTCTGCAGAACCAAGTACACGAGTATGGAGAGGGCAACCGCCACGATGAAGCCTGCATGCAACCTTGTTCCCGGGATCAATTTCGGTAACTGTGCAGCTGGTAGGATGGGAGGTGTACGGGGGAAAAGGGCGCCCTCCTCTTTTAACAAGTCTTCCACCAGAAAGCTCACAAACAGAAGTGCTATGAAGTTCATCATCAAGGTGGTGATTATCTCATTCACCTGCAGTTTAGCCTTCAAGTATCCGGGGATCACTCCCCACATTGCACCCGCCATGAAGCTGGCAGAAAATAGCAGGGGAAGCATAAGGCTGAAAGGTGCTTTAACACTCATTCCAAGCCAAGCGGCGATGGCGGCTCCTAGGAGCAGTTGACCCTCCGCCCCAATGTTCCAAAATTTACATCTGAAGGCTACAATTATCCCTAAGGCTGCTAAGATGAGAGGTGTAGCCACGGTTAAGGTTTCAGCCACCCCGTAAAGAGAACCGAAGGCGTTGGAAAAAAAGACCCCATATGCCATCATGGGGTCTACTCCCATGGCTGCGATGAGAAAAGCGGAGGCTGCGAACGCTAAACCTATTTCCGCCACGATGGCGAGGATCTTTCTTCCTTTCATCTAACTCATCATCAACGGTTTTACCTTTTCTAACTTTATTATAGGGAATTTAAGGTTTTCCAAAAAAAATCGGCAGACATATTCAGCCGTCTTCAACTCCCATGGAGAAACTATAAAAAACCAGCTCTACCTGTCTGGGTTTCGGAAAGGCTTAAATCACTCTAACAGCAAGAGGCTTTCAACACCATGTCTACAATCGGTTGCCTTCAACAATTTGAAGGAGCAAAGCCGAAGGCGAACACCATCCATTAACCAGCGGGATAGGGGGAGTTACCGTGAAGTCAAAAAGGCATCAAAAATCAGGTGAAGTACTGGGGAAGGTCAACAGCTGCATAGTCAACTTCGACGTGGAAGGCCTCCGGCAGGCCTGCCGGGAAGCCTTAGACGAAGGCATCCCTCCTGCTGAAATTTTTAGGGAAATGGCGAGGGGCATGGAGGTCATCGGCCGGAATTACGAACGTGGAGAATACTACCTTTCTGAGCTGATCGCAGCAGGGGAGACCATGAAGGAGGGAATGCGGATAGTGGAGCCGCATCTTAAAACTGCCGATTACAAAGCAGCGGGCAAGGTGCTCATAGGAACGGTTAAGGGAGACCTTCATGACATAGGAAAAGACATAGTCATAGCGCTTCTGAAGTCCGCAGGCTTTGAGGTCGTCGACCTAGGCATAGACGTGCCTTCGGAGAAGTTCGTGGAGGAGGTTCGCAGGGTTAAACCCGACATCCTCGGACTGTCCGGCTTACTGACGCCTTCCATGATGGAAATGGAAAACGTCATCCGAAGGCTTACTCAGGAAGGCCTCAGGGAAAAAGTCAAGGTCATCCTCGGCGGCTATCCCATCAAAGAAGATTTCGCCCGGAAGGTGGGAGCCGACGCCGGCGTGAACGACGTGGCTTTAGGCGTGAAAATCTGCAAAGAGTGGATTAAATCCAAATAGCCTTGCCTTTAACGGTATTTCCCATATTCTTCGGCTGCCTGAATCAGCGCGTCTAGGTTCTCCGGAGGGGTGTTGGCTGTGACCTCGCAGGAAGAACTCAGGATGAAGCGCCCCCCGGGGGATGTCTCCAAGACGCAGGCCTTTGCCATCTGAAAGACTTCCTCCTTTGGGCTGAAGGCGAGTTTGAAGCTGTCGATGTTGCCTGAAACGCAGACCTTGTTTTCGGTGATCCTCTTAGCCTCCGCCAAGTTTACCTCCGACTCCAAGCTTAGAGTCGAAGCTCCTGTCTCAGCCATTTTTTTGAGAATGGGCTTGGTGTTTCCGCAAATGTGAAGGATCACCCCTGCGCCGAGTCTTTTGAATTCCGCTATGAGCCTTCGCAGATAAGGGAAGGAATACTCTTCAAACCGGGCTGGGGAAACCACTTGGGGTGAGGCGGTGGGCTCGAATATCATAAGGGACTTTACCCCGCCGACTTCGATCTGAGCTTTCCCCCACTCCATCAGAAATTCGGTTGAAAACTCGACGACCTCCTTGCAGAAACCTGGGTTCCTGATGAGGTCGAGCAGAAAGTCTTTAGGCCCGCGTAGGATGGCGGCGAAGGACAGCGGCCCTTGGAAGCCGCCCCCCACCGATATGGTTCCCTCTGTTTTCTCACGGAGGATCCGCTGGCATTCCAGCACCACGGGCATGCGTCCGTCTTTCCTCGGATCAGGTATGCGAAGATTTTTGAGGTCGGAGTAGTTCTTTATCGCCGGCTCTTTAGCGAATATCACGTGGCCGTCCTCTATTATGACCTTGCAGCCCATTTCATCAGCCCCTAGGGAGGCGTAGGTTACCGCTCCGATGGCGTCGTAGCCGTGTCTTCTCCATGTGGCCAGAACTCCCTCCGCCATTTTATTCGGGTCTGAGACAAGCTTGGGGAGGGGTATGCGGGTAAAGGCTGAGATGTATTGGTGGCCTACTCCGGGGATGACTGGCACACGGTCTGGTAGCTCTCCCCGCACAGTCCGAAGAACCCTTTCCAGCGGAGTCATATCCTTCAACTTGATACCTTCCATTTTCTGGACGATTTAACTTTTTAAAGTTACCTGTGCAACAGACATAAAGCAAAAAAGGATCTTTTAAGAGTTAAGAGAAACAGACAGACCAGCCCACGGGCCGGTAGCTCAGCTTGGCTGGAGCGTTCGGCTGATAGGATGAAACGGCTCCGACACCGAAAGGTCGCCGGTTCAAATCCGGCCCGGCCCACCAAACAGCCTAGAGAGTTCGAGAATTTCAATGATTCTGCTTTTTCGTGCAGTAGGCTGAAAACCGGAGAGCATCTCAGAAACGTCCAGTATTTCTCCGCTCAACATGAAGGCATTCCTTTGCTGGGAACAGGATGCCTTGGTCTCTTTGCAGGTTAGAGGAGGTAAAAGCTTAACTTATTCACCCCTCAATTAGTTTGGCTTGAGGGGGATTCCATGGGCTCTGTGAAAGTAGACGTGCCCACGCACTGCGTTCACAGGCTTCTCTACCCTAGGAGCCTTGTCCTAGTCAGTTGTGTCGATGGGGAGGGTAAGGCTAACATCATCACCTTAGCTTGGTCTATGCCCACTTCCTTCAACCCGCCCAAGGCCGCTGTCAGCGTGGGGTTAGGCCGGTATACCCACCGTATTTTAGAGGAAACACGGGAATTCGTGGTCAACATTCCCACCATGAGGCTTTTGAGGCAGGTTCTCTTCTGCGGCAGCGTCTCAGGGCGGAGGAGAGATAAGTTTAAGGAAGCCGGCCTCACCCCCCAGCCGGCTCGGAGGGTGAGAGCCCCCATCGTCGGCGAATGCGTCGCCCACTTGGAATGCAAGCTCAGCCAAGCTCTGACCACCGGGGACCACACTATCTTTGTAGGCGATGTCCTCGAAGCCTACGCGGACCAAGGGGTCTTCCGTGAAAAATACTTGTTGGAGAACGCGGAGATCATCCTCCAAGTGGGGGAAGGCGACTTCCAGTCTTTAAAACCCCAGCCGGGAAGGGCGTGGTCTCCAAAAACTTAAATTTCCCAGACCCTTAGGGGTCATAAACCATGCCGCCGGGTCCACCTGCAACCCCAGCTGCCTTGTTCACGTGAGGGGCGTTTCCTTGAAGGTTGTTGAAGGAGCCATCTTACTGGTGGGGGAGGAACTCCACCCCATGGAAGGCGGCTACCTAGCCTTCGAAGGCGACCGGATATGCGAGGTGGGGAAAGGCAGCTTCAAAGGGCAGTGTGAAGGGAGACTGGACGCCCGAGGCCTCATCGGCATCCCCGGGCTTATCAACGCCCACATCCACGTAGGGGACTCCGCCTTCAAGGAGCAGGGGTCAGGCCTCAGCCTAGAAGCCTTGGTGAGGCCTCCTCAAGGGCTCAAACATAGGCTTCTCCGAGAAACCTCCCGGGAGCAAATTCTCCGCCATATGAGGGGGACGTTGGAGGACATGCTCTCCGCGGGGGTCACCGCCTTCGCCGACTTCAGGGAGGGGGGGATGCCCGGGGTTCAACTCCTCCGGGAGGCTTTGAGAGGCCTGAAAATCCGCCCCATAATTCTGGGCAGGCCTCAGCACCATTGGGGGGAGGAAGACCTAGAAGCCAACCGCGCCAAACTTCCGGAGGAGGCCGTGGAAGAAGCGGCGGCCATCTTGGAGTCAGCGGAAGGCCTAGGCCTCAGCAGCCCCAACGAGTTCACAGACCCAAGCCTCCTTCAGATTTCAACCCTCCTCCAAGGCCGGGGAAAACTCTTGGCAACCCACGCTGCGGAAGACCCTGAGGCTGAGGGGAAATCCAAGGCTAGGACAGGGCTGGGGGAAGTGGAGAGGGCTGTTAAGCTGTTGAAAGCCAGCTTTCTGATTCATCTCACCCACGCCCGCAGCGGGGATTTCGCTCTCCTCTCCGAGCGCAGGGTAGGCGCCGTGGTCTGTCCGAGGGCGAATGCTGTTTTAGGCTTGGGCTTCCCTCCGGTTAGGAGGTTGATGGATTCAGGGGTTACGGTGGCGCTGGGAACAGACAACGTCATGGTGAACTCTCCGGACATGTTCAGGGAAATGGATTTTCTCTCCAAGACCGTGAAGGCTTTGGAGAAGTCTCCAGCCGCCGTGAAGCCGGAGGAAATCCTCCAGATGGCTACGGTTAACGCTGCCAAGGTCCTGGGGCTCGGGGAGTCCCTAGGCTCCCTTCAACCGGGAAAGCTGGCTGACGTAGTATTCATCGACGCTCAAGCCGCCAACCTAGCGCCGGCCCGCAGCCCCGCTGCCTCCGTAGTCCACCGGGCTAGGGGGGATAACGTTAAACTGGTCTTGGTGGGGGGCGAGGTAGCCGTTAACAAACTGGGGAGGAAACCTTGGTGAAGCCTCCTGCCCAGCGGCCCTATGTGATTTTGAACGCAGCCATGAGCTTAGACGGCAAGATAGCCAGTCGGCGGGGGGACTCAGCCCTCTCCAGCCCCGAGGACTGGAGGCGGGTTCACCGGCTGAGGCGGAGGGTTGACGCCATCATGATAGGCATCAACACTCTCTTGGTAGACGATCCCAAGCTGACGGTTAAAGGGCCTAGGGCGGTTGGGGTTCCTCTGAAAATAGTGGTGGACAGTCGAGCGCGCACTCCCCCCGACGCCAAAATCCTAACCCACACTCACAAGGGAGGTGTGTTGATAGCCGTCGGCGGCAGGGCGCCGGAGACCCGTGTTAAAGCTTTAAGGAAGGCGGGAGCTCAGGTCCTCAGAGCCGGGGAGACGGAGAAGGTGAACTTGAAGCTTCTTCTAAAGAAGTTGGGGAAAATGGGGGTTAAGACCGTCCTTTTAGAGGGGGGAGGCACCCTTAACTGGGGGATGGTGAAAGCAGGCTTGGTGGACGAGGTTCAGGTTGCCATTGCCCCCTACTTGGTGGGAGGCAGAGAGGCGGTGAGCTTGGTGGAGGGAGAAGGCTTCCCCACCATCCGGGAAAGCTTTAAACTCCGCTTCTCAGGAATGGAGAAAGCGGGAGAAGACATCGTGTTGAAATTCAGGAAAACCCGGTGAAAGAGGCGTTCGCCTTTGAAGCCTTCCATTCCCGCAATTCTCACCCGAAGTTTGAAGACGGAAAGCCCTCCGGATTCGAAGGGAGCCGTGGGGGAGGTTCTATCCAAGGCTTTGGGGGGCGAAGGCCTCAGCGTGGAGGACGGCTGCGTGCTTCTGGAGGCAGAACCCCATGAGCTACCCGCCGTCTTCGGCGCGGCTTGGAAAGTGAGAAGGAAGGCCAAGGGTAGGAAGATGACCTACTCCCGGAAGGTTTTCATCCCCCTCACGCGGCTGTGCCGCAATGCCTGCGCCTACTGCGGCTTCAGAAGACCGCCCTCCCCTAGAAGCCGCTTGTTTCTAAAGCCTGAAGAGGTCTTGAAGATAGCAGCAGCCGGAAGGAACGCGGGGTGCACCGAGGCTCTTTTCACCCTGGGGGAGAAGCCTGAGGAGAAATATCCTGAAGCGGAAAAGGCCTTAAGCCGAATGGGCTACAGCAGCACTCTCGACTATTTGGCGGACCTCTGCCAAGCTGTCCATGAGAAGACAGGCCTCCTCCCCCACAGCAACCCCGGAGTCCTGTCCCTCAAAGAGATGGCGGCCTTAAGGGAGGTCAACGTCAGCATGGGCCTCATGCTGGAGAACATCAGCCCCCGCCTCTGCCAACCTGGAGGTCCCCACGAATTCAGCCCTGGGAAACACCCCCACCTCCGGCTGGCTACCTTAGAGCATGCAGGCAAGCTTAGGGTGGCCTTCACCACCGGACTGCTTTTCGGGATTGGTGAGAAACCTCGGGAACTGGTCGAGTCGCTTTCCGTCATTTCCAAGCTTAACCGGGAATACGGCCACGTTCAAGAGGTAATTTTGCAGCCCTTCGCCGCCAAGCCTAGAACCCCCATGGGCGATCACCCTGAGCCTGAGGGGCTGGAGACCCTGCGGGTGTTAGCCGTTTCAAGGTTGGTCTTGGGCGGGGAGATGAATCTTCAGGTGCCTCCCAACCTCGCTGCCTCTGTCGCCTCCGCTCTTCCCTTGGCGGGGGCTAACGATTGGGGAGGCGTCTCCCCCGTCACCTTAGACCATGTGAACCCTGAAAAGGCTTGGCCCAGCATCCCTAAGCTTCGAAGGATAACGGAAGGCTGCGGCTTGGAGCTCAGGCAGAGGTTGCCTGTCTACCCGGAGTACGTGGTTGACAAGCCTGAGTTCATCCCTGAAGCTCTGAAGCCGACGGTTCTAGGTCTAGTTGATGGGGAAGGCTACGTGCGAAGGGAAAAGGAGGCCGGTTAGGGCGTGGAGGCTAGGCCTAGGCTGAGGGAGCTTCAAGCCTTTAAGGAAAACTTCCTCGCCTCCCTAGACTCGGGAACAGCTGAGGTCTTGAATAAAGCGTTGGGAGGAGGAGAGTTGACGGAGGAGGAAGCCTCCTGCCTCCTTCAAGCTCGAGGGCTGGAGCTTCACGCGTTGATCCTCGCGGCCGACTGGGTTAGGCGGCGGAGGGTGGGGGACATCGTCACCTACGTGGTCAACTGGAACATCAACTTCACCAACATCTGCGGCACCGGCTGCCGGTTCTGCGCCTTCAGCCGAAGCCCCCGCGACCCCGAAGCTTACTTGCTCTCCCCCGCTCAGGTAGCCGCGAAGGCGGAGGAGGCTTGGAGGCAAGGGGCCACGGAGGTTTGCATCCAAGGCGGCCTTCACCCCGAGGTGGACCTAGGCTTTTATGAGGCCTTGTTGAGGGCGGTGAAGAGAACTGTGCCCTCCATCCACATTCACGCTTTCTCCCCCATGGAGGTGGTTTACGCTGCCTCCAAGGGAGGGCTTGGTCTGGAGGAAACCTTGAGGCGTCTCAAGGAGGCGGGCTTGGATAGCATGCCCGGCACCGCGGCGGAGGTCTTGGTGGATGAAGTCAGGAGGGTAGTGTGCCCTGAAAAAATCAGCGTGGGAAAATGGGTTCAAGTGGTGGAAACCGCCCACAGGCTGGGCATCCCCACCACGGCCACCATCATGTACGGTCATGTGGAAAGCCCCATCCATCAAGCCCGGCATCTGGCTGTGGTTCGGGAGGTTCAGAAGAAAACTCGAGGCTTCACCGAATTCATCCCCCTCACTTTCATCCCTTGGAAGACAGCTCTTTTCAGAGAAGGAGACAGCAAGGCTGGAGCCACTGGAGCTGAGGACCTGAGGATGTACGCTGTTTCAAGGCTGATGCTGGCGGGGTGGGTGGACAACATCCAAGTCTCCTGGGTTAAACTAGGCCCCAAACTGGCTCAGGTGGCCCTCAACGCTGGGGCTAACGACCTAGGAGGAACCTTGATGGAGGAGAACATCTCTAGGGCTGCGGGAGCCAGCTCAGGACAGTGCCTACTTCCCGAGGAAATGGAGCGGATGATAAGAGACTTGGGTAGGATTCCAGCCCAACGAACCACCACCTACCAGCTGGTTACCGGTTGGAGGCCTCCCAGCTGAGCAGCCTCCCTTCATGGGGGGACGTTTTCAAGAAGCTGAGGTGTTAGGAATGGTTTTCGATTTCCTTTTTTAGAGTACCCGACTATCAACTAGGAGTTAAAAGGCTGGAGGGAATCCGGCAGGCTTAAAGTTTAAAAGTGTCCCCTGCGAGGTGGTATGCGGGAAATTTTTATGGCGGAAAAAATCCCTGAAATGCCCTCAGCGGCTAGGCTTCTGATGAAGGCGGACATACCCGCCGCTGAATCCACTGCCTCCGTCTTGGAGGTGGCTAGGATGATGAGGGAAAACCGTCTGAGAAACGTCTTCATCTTGAAAGCCGGAAAGCCTGTGGGAATTCTGAGGGACAACGACTTGGTGACCAAGGTGATGGCGCTTCAGAAAGACCCTGCGGCCTTGAAGGCGGAGGAAGTAATGGACTCCTTCATCCCCGTGGTGGAGCCGGATACGGGGATCTCCGACATCGCAAAGCTGATGGCTGACAGCGGCACGCGAAGAGTTTTGGTGGTGGAGAAGGGGAAAACCGTGGGGTCCATAACCGCCGGAGACTTGCTTCACTTCATAGCCTTCGTCTCCCGGGGAGAATGGATGCGGCTGCAGAGAACCAAAACTCAAACGCTGGAAGAATAGCCCCCCGGGGGCTTAGCAGCATCTCCAGCGGGAAAAGGCTGGAATGCTTGAGGTGACTTTGTTTAACCTTTTTCTCCGATTTCCTCAATTATTTTTAGGACTTCATCCAAGCTTCTGACTGTGAAGTCGGGTTTTTTCTCCTCACTGTCTATGGAGTCCGGATACCGGTTGTTCCACTTGAAGAGAATGCTTCTCATGCCCGCCCTCTTCGCGCCGACCACGTCAGCGTCCACCCTGTTTCCCACCATGACGGCTTCCTCAGGCTTCACCCCCAGCCGCTCCAAGGCTATCTGGAAGATGCGGGGGTCCGGCTTCTCGATGCCCACATCCCCGGAGATGACCACCACGTCAAAGGAGTTCGTTAAACCACTGGAAGCCATAACCCTCCGAGTTCCCACACTGTCCCCGTTGCAGACGAGGGCAAGCCGGTAGCCTTTTTCCTTGAGGGCTTTAAGCAGCTGGAAGGCTCCCTGCACTGGGGAGCCGCTGAGAGCCCGGCCGTCTGGCTCTCGGACAACGCTTTCTTCGTCGATCAAAGTGTCTCCCAAGTCTAAGCACACTGCTTTAATCACACCGCATCTCCTCCCATCGGCAGAATGGGAAGTATTGGATGTTCTTTCCCATAAATTTGACCCTTTAAATTCAGCCGGCGCCCCTTTGACATTTAGAGGGTGGAAAATGTCTTGGAGAGGAAGGAGGCGAGCAGGCTTCGTCGCTGTCATAACCATTCTGGACGAGATAGGCGTGGGGCTGCTTCTGCTGATGGTCCTCCCCCTTCTCGGCTTTAGAATCCCAGTAGGCTACATCGCCGTCATTCTCGCCCTGTTAGCGGTCCTCTCCCTCGGAATTTACAAGACAACTACCCCTGCGTTGGCGAGAAAACCCGCTGTGGGAATCGAGGCCATGGCGGGTTTGAAGGGGAAAACGTTGACCTTCCTCAATCCCGAAGGGTTAGTCAGGGTCGAGGGGGAGGTGTGGAAGGCTAGGGCTGCGGAGGGGTACATCGAGGCGGATAGAGAGATTACAGTTAAGGCCGTCCAAGGATTGAGACTCCTTGTAGAAGAGAGAAAAACTTAACTCCGAGGAGCTAAGCTTAGGTGCTCTTTCCACCCTAGACCATAATGCTCCGTCTTAGCCCAGTACAAAGGCCTCGTCCAATGAAGCCAAAAGGCGTAAATTAAGCCTGCGATGTGCAGAAACATGTAGAGGAAGTAAGTCGGAAGCCATAGGAGGTTTCTGCGATTTTTGTTCTCCAAGACTATGCCGGCTAAGACGGCTCCGTAAAAAACAAAGTTGAAGAGCAGAGGAATCACAGCCCACCGCGGGAAAGTTAAAGCCATAAGCCCTGGCGCCCACAGCTTGAAAACTTCAGTGACGGCCCAAAGGAAAGTTAAGGCATAGCCGATGGGCACGAGAATCATCACAAAAGGGGCTCCTAAAACTAGAATCATACTTAAAGTCTTAAGAAACCCAAGTCTTCTCATGTTTCGAAGGGCGGGAAGCCAGTAGGTTAGAAAAGTTTGAAGATAACCCCTCATCCACCGACCCCTCTGCCTCATCCATTCGCCCACCCTTATGGGAGCTTCCCCCCAAGACCTAACCTCAACCATTTTGATGTCGTAGCCTGAAAAGGTTAAACGGACAGCTACTTCCAAGTCCTCAGTCAGATTCTTAGAATCCCACCACCCTACTCCCCTCAAGAACTCTCTTCTGAGGAAGCAACATGTTCCCCCTAAGGGGATGAAGAATCCGAGTTTTCTTCTTCCCCAGAGGTGTATTCTGAACCAAGAAGCGTATTCAAGGTCCATCATCCTAGCAAGCCAAGCATCCTCCCTGTTGCCCATCCTGAGAATTCCTTGAACTGCCCCCACCTTAGGGTCGTCGAAGAAGGGCATCACCTTCATCAGCACATCCCTGTCTGGGACGTCCTCAGCGTCGAAGATAGCGATGATCTCCCCGTTGGTGAAGTGAACCACGTCGTCTAAGGCAGCGGGCTTGGTTTCAATTCGGGAGGGGGCGGAGCGGAAAAATATCTTAACAGACTCGGGGTTGGCTGCGGCTAGGGGCATAGCCGCCATGGCGGTTTCCTCATCCTCCGTGACCACCACCACTTCTTTTTTCCCTTCAGGATAATCCAAATGGTTCGCCGCTATGTTCACTGCTCGCCCTATAACCCATGGCTCATGTTTAGCAGGTATGAGGATGGAAACCGTGGGGAGGGAAAGCGGGTCGGCAGGTTTAGCCGTGTCCATGCGTGTTAATCCCGCTGCCAAGATGGGCAGGTGGTAGAGTCCCCAGAGAAGAAATACAAGGGAAACAAAATAGGCGAAGGCGGTCAGGATGAGTTTAAGGTGTCCCGCTGCTATGAGGAGAGAAAAGGAAAAGACGGCAGCGGCCGCGTAGATGGAAACCTTCGTTAAAGGTGAATGCTTCTGCGTCTTCAACACGGAACAGATTCTCCCTTCAAAGACCTATTATCTTCCTCAGCTGATCGACGGCGTCCTCCATGTTACCTGCCTCCAAACATTCCACCCGAAATTTGGATGCGAAAACCCGGGCTTCCCTTTCAAGTTTAGGTATGGCAACGAATATACCGTGGAAGCCCTTTGTTTTCACGTCGAAAAATTTGGCTAAAAATTTCAACAGGTCGTCAACGGTTACAGTCAGCCCTCCCTTTTCTTCCACTTCCACAATGAGTTCTCTGCGAGAAGGCCCTGAGTTTTTGGCTACGATATCGAACATGTGGAAGCTTCCTGATTTACCTTCCAGCTCATAGAAGCATTCCACGGAGAAGCCTCCCCGTTTCAGCGCTTCAGCCATGGGCTCGACGTAGAGCAGCGCCTTCCTCACCTCGTTTCTCCTAGCCTCGTTAAACCGGTAGGAGTAAACGTTTTCCCTCCGCGCCTCCGTAGGCCTGAAGGAGCGGTCGCATACCTTGCAAACCCACCGTTCAAAGGGAAGGTGGAAGAATTCTCCACATTCTAAGCATTTGAAAGCCATGCCGGGATTGCCGTAGTCAACACCAATCTGCCTGAGAACCCGATTGCATCGCGGGCATCTGACAGATGAGGCTTCTTTCCAAAATTTTTCCTCAAAATCTATGTAGCTACATGAATAATGGACGAGGACGTTCCCCTCTGTATAGTCGGCTGATTTGCATTTCGGACATAAAAGTTGGGGGCGGATGTCCGCGGAGAAACATTGAGGGCACTTGAAGATGTTGTCGGAAACTTTTCTATGCAGAAAACCCTCCTCCCCCAGTTTTTCAAGAAGTTGAGCAGCTTCCTCGTCTGAGCTTTCCAACTCTCTCAGGGAAGGATAGGTCACTCGGTTCGCTGTGACCTTGGCGTGAATTTCGGAGATCTGCCCTGTCACCAGTTTATATAAAAGCCTCAAGGCCAACGAGTTCTGCAGCAACGCTTCCAACAGGGCTACCTCCAGTCTTCCGAAAAACGCGAAGGGGCGGTTTTACTTTAACATCTTCTTGTCTAGGTTGGATATAAAGTTAGGATGAGCGATCCAGGCTTTCCTCGAAGAATTTCATGGTGCTCTACAATGTTTAACTCTAAACATAGGTAGTGAAAATGATGCTTTTCTGGAGGGGGAATTAGAATTTATTTGGCAAAATCAACGGCTCTTTTCAGGCTTTTCGCTTGAAACGAAAGATAAAAGAAACTTGCGCAAGAATAAGGGGGAGTAAACATGGTTCAGCCGTCAGGGGAGAGACAGTATCCCTCCTATCCGCGTGTAGGTGTAGGTGCTCTAATAAGGTGCGGAGAACAGGTTCTCTTAGTGAGAAGGAAATTTGAGCCGGGAAAGGGGCTGTGGTCTATTCCCGGCGGGCTGGTGGAGCTGGGGGAACGTCTGGAAGAGGCTGTTAGGCGGGAGGTAAAAGAAGAAACAGGTTTAGATGTCGCTATAGAAAACTTGATCAACGTAGGTGAGGTCATTGAAGCTGACGGTGAAGGGAGGATTCTCTTCCACTACGTCCTCATCGACTATTCAGCTCGACCTGTGGGGGGAAGGCTTACCGGAAGCCCGGAGTCCTTGGAGGTGAAATGGGTTAAAGCAAGGGAAATCTCCCGCTACAAGACCACCAAAGCTTTGCAGAGGTTGCTTAAGAAGCTGGGCTACCTCCCTAAAGAAGAAAAGGAGAGGTGGAAAGGATGATGGGAAAGCTTTTCAGCAGCCTATCCTGCCTCCTAACTCCTTACAAGCCTCACCCTTACCATGTCCAGTGGTTTCTCACGGGAAAATGCAACTATCGCTGCCGAACATGCCAGATTTGGAGTCAGCCTCAAACCCGAGAGTTAACCGTCGAAGAAGTCAAGAGAGGCATCGACATCCTGCACGCCATGGGCGTGGTGGACTTGGTTTTCACCGGAGGGAATCCTCTCCTACGCGGGGATATTGCTGAAATTTTGAAATACGCCCATCCAAAGTTTCCTCTGGTCACCATTTACGATAACGGCAGCTTAGCCTCCAAGAAGCTAGACATCCTCCGCCATGCGGACAGGGTGTGCATCAGCCTTCACTCTCTTAACCCTGCGCTTCAAAACGCCATAGCCGGCGTGCCCAACGCCTTCCGGGAAGCCATGCAGTCCATTCTCCTTCTGAAAAAGAAAGGCTTGGGAGTTGTGGTGGCGGTTACTGTGGCAGGGAACAACATTCACGAGGTCCCTGCCTTGATTGAGTATTTCGGTGAGAGGGAGATCCCCGTCATTTTAGCCCTCTACAGCGACCTATCCTCCGAGGACAGTCTTGTGAAGATCGGAACGCCTGACCCTTGCTCTCAATTTCATGACGGCGAAAGTTTGCGGAAGTTTTTCCAGAGCCTCCGGGAGCTTAAGAGAAGATATCCGGTTCATCTGGACTTCAAGACTTTAGAGGCCTTGGAGGCCTTTTTCTCGGAGGGTAGGAGAAACTGGCAGTGTCAAGCTCTGAGCTCCTTCTTCATGGTAAACGAGTTAGGCTGGGTTTCAGGCTGCCATGTCATGCCACCTGTCTGCCGTCTGGGGGAGCTGCCTTCCCTTTGGGGTTCTGAAAAATTCGCGGAGCTGAGGGAAAACTGCAAGCTGTGCGAAAAATGCCTCTACTTGTGCTACGTAGCCTATTCCCACATCCGGAGGGCTCGAAACTTGGCTGAATACCTCTGGGACTACAAGCGCTACATGTGGGAAAGATTCCTCCTCACGCTGTCTTCTGAGAAAGGGTGAAAATTCTCTCTTTTGCGGGAGCCGAGGGTTCAGGAGATTACAGCTTCAATCCCGATGAAAGTCGGCCCTTTCACGTGGATTCTTTTGTTTCTGCCGGTTATGTAGCGTTGGGCGGAGGGTTGAAGTTTCACGTTTACATCACTGGGCTGCTTGGCCAGCCGAACACGGACCGTCAGTTTACCCAGCTGGGCTTTCTCCAGCATTCTTTCGATTTTGGCAGCTGCTCCAGCGGCCACAGCCTCCAGGTAACGTATGCCCGTGGAGACACCGTGTTCTCGGGCTTCCCCCACCAATGGGTCTTCTCCCAGTCCCTGCCGGGGGATGCCTAGGATGTTTCCTTGGTAGACGTAGATGGTGTTGAGGGCAGCAGGCCCCAGAAGCATGGCTTTGGGGTCAGGTTCGAAGACAGTGACCTCCAGTTTTCTCCCGGAAACCTCCCCTTTGAAGGCTGTGAACCTGCAGGGGCTTTTCTCGCAGGCGTGGGTTAGGGCTGTTTGAACGATGGCGTCCATGATTTTCTTCCCCTCCTCAGTCCGGGGCTTCTCGTCCACCTCCACCATGCGGGCTAGTTCTTCGTCGCTGTATTCTTTTTTCTCGTAGAACTGGGGGTAACTGAGCCTTCGAATGTCCTTTTCACCGTGGAGGAGCATGGCCAGCCTTTCCACGCCTAGGCCTACGTTGAAGACGGGGTGAGCGATGTTGTAGTTGGCCAGAGCCACCGGTGAGTAGAGGCCTTGGTCTCCCACCTCAATCCAGTCTTCGCCGCTTCTCACGAAGACTTCCATCTCCGTCTGGGGGGCATAGTATTTGCCAGTGGCCTTCTTCACCGCAAACCTGACCTCTTCAAACCCCAACTCGGCGAGAACATGCCTCGTTAACGCGGAGCCGTCTTCCAAAGTCAAGTCCGCGGCCAACACTGCGGCGGAGGCGACGAGGGATTCGTAGAGGTGAAGGGGGTCAAGCTTCTGCTCCCTCCTGTATTTGAGGCCGATAGAAAAGACCTTGAGGGGGAGAGTCCGCTTATGTTGAAGCTCAGCTAGGGTGGGAAACCAGAGGGCGGTCATGTGGGACCTCAATATCTGCTTGGTGGGCTTGGGTTGAAGTTTCAAGAGCTCAGGGAAGAGGCCGAGGAGGGCTGTAGCCTGTTCGGGGGCTAAGCCCAGTTTCTCCACCAGCTCCTCCGCCAGGCTTCCTCCTTCAACCTTACCTTCTTTGTAGGCTCTGAAAACCTTGCAGAGTTCTTCCACCTGTCTGTCAGTGAAGCTGGGGATAAGTCTTCTAATGTTTGAAAGGGTTTTGGCGTTAAGCCCTAGCTCAGGCCGGGGAAGCTCAGCCAAGTAGAAGCAGCGGTCTAGGATGACTGGCGCCTCAGGGCCGTATTGCTTGTAGACTTCCGCCTCCCCCACGATGGTGGGGTTTAACACTTCCTCGAAGCCTAGGTTGAGGAAGACGGTTCTAAGCCGCTCCACCAAGTCGAGGACCGGGTGGCTTTTTCCCTTTTCCCTCACCCACTCCACGCTTCGACCCTTAAGCTTCAGCCACCGCCCTGTCTCAAGCCAGGCCTTTTCAAAGTCTTTTTTGGCCATCCTTTGAATGTTTTTCACGTCGAACTCCATCACGCAGGCTTCTCCTTGAAGGTTTCGGAGCTGAGTCTTCTTTCGCTTCTCCTCAAGGCCTCCTCCAACCTTTGCTGGCGACGCTCCAAGACCACTTCGCTGGCGGTCAGCTCCAGAAGGTGGCGGATTACGTCGCATTTCCGCCTCAGCCCGGGTAAGACGTGGAAGGCTTGCTCGTTGAGGGCTGTAAGCTCGTTGTAGATGGCCTCCATCACCCGGAAACGTCTCTCAGCCCCCTCCACATCGTGGTTTAGGAGGGCTGTCAAAACTCCCCGCCTCAGCTCTCCGGGGACGTCCGCCAATCCTAGGATGTAGGAGCCGAGGTCCACCTTCACCTCCTCCAAGGTGGGGCATGTTCCCCGCTCCTCCAAGGCCAAGAGGATGAAGGCCTCAGCGAACTCTTGACACGCAGCTGAGAGCGCTCCGCTGTGGCGGAGCTCCGGAGCCTCTTCCAGCTTCCTCATCAGCCGGCGGATCATTTTACCCGCCTTTTTCAATCCAGCTTTGGCCTTGGGGATGCGACCTTGAAAGATGAGCGTGGTGGCCTCCTTGGAGACGCGGGTTATCCTCCTAGACTCAGCCAGCATCTTCTCCCTCAGCTCGTTTTTAGCCTTCAGCTCTCTTCTCAAAAGGCCTACAGCCTTTCTCAGGGACTTTTCCGCGGAGGTTCCTTTTTCCAGTTTTTTCACCGCAACTTCCTCTCTCCGTCATGCCGGCTGAGGAGGGCCACCCGGCTTTCCGGGGCCTCATCCACCACCCTGTAGCCCGTCAGGGCGCTTAAGCTTTCCGCGAAGCGCCGGACATCCCCGTGGCTGGGCATGCTTTCGTAAGGAAGTCTCCTCCGAGAGAAACCCACGTACATGTAGGCTTTGGCCTCCACGTAGGTGGGCTCTGTCTTGGCGATGATGCGAGCGTAGCCTTCAGGGTCCTCCATGTTTCTTCCCCGAACCAGCGTCAGCCTGAGAACCCGGGGGCAGCGGAAGCTCCTCGCCCACTCCAAGGCCTCCATAACCCTCTGCCATGCTTGGGGAACCCGAGGCCGGCAAAGCCTGATGAACGTCCTTTCCTCCGGAGCGTAAAGGGATAGATAGAGCTGGCTGGGCTCGGTGGGGAGGCGGCTTAGGGCTTGAGGCGCGGTGCCGCTGGTCACCAAGAAGGTGGTCATCCCCCGGCGGTGAAAGCATTCGATGAGCTCCCCCAGCCGGGGGTAGAGGGTGGGCTCTCCGGTGAGGCTGATGGCGGCGTGGGCTGGGTTGAGGGCTTCCCGGTATTTTTCAGGGCTGATTTCCCGGTGAGCCTTATAGCCGCTGAGGATGCGCCTCTGCGCTTTGAGGCTTTCCTCCACGATGAACTCCGGGCTGTCGACAGCGGGCAGGGCTGCCTCGTTCTCCCTCATCCTCAACCCCAAGTCTTCGGGGTGAATTCTCCAGCAGAAAAGACATTGGAGGAGGCAGTGGTAGGCCACAGGGGTCATTTGAAGGCATCGGTGAGACTGGATGCCATAGAACTTCTGCTTGTAGCAAACTCTGCCGTGGACGAGGCTTTGGTGAAGCCAGCTGCACTTTTTCACAGCCGAATGAGCGCCCACCAGCTGGTAGCGCTCCCGCCTCATCCTCGCCGCCAGAGCTTCCAGCACCGTTTTTTCCATGATCCCTTTTCCGTCTCGTTTGCGGTTTTGTGTTAATTTAAAAAAGAGAGGGGTCCTTTAAAAAGAGTTTAGCCTCGAGGGGGCCAAATCGGCTTTGTGTTAGATTTCTTGCATGGCCGCTGTGAACAGTAACACGACGATGCCTAAAGACAGATTGAGCTTTACCAACAACACTATTCGACTTAGCAGCTCCCTCATTTCCGACGGTAGCTTCGTTGATCCGGTTTGAGAGACAAGTTTCCTCAGTTTTGGGAAAAGGATGAAGCTGATCATGGCGACGATGAAAACCATTGCTGTTACAATTGCATGTTTAACCGATAACAGGATTCCATAGTTCAAATTCGTAGGAGTTGCGGTGAGAATGCCGGTGACTATGAGAGTGAATATGCTTATCCAGGCGAGGTAAAGAAAGCGGCTTAAAACCTGATCCACAAGCTTAACGCGCTGCTGCGGGTCTACTATCGCTAACGAGGGGCGTAATATTACGATGTTGAAGAACATACCTCCGATCCACACGGTAGTCGCCAGTAGATGAAGCCAGTCCATGACCACATTAATGATGTTCATTTATTCCATCTCAAATCCATGGAAAAGATTCTACTACTTCGCCTTCGCTCTTTTCGTACTTTTCCCGTTTCTGCTTAAACATTCTATACACATTTTTTATCGCCTCTTTGATATACTTTAGAAAATTAATATAAAATATGAAGTATTTAAATCACCAAGTTTAAAGCATAATAGCAGATATGGTAGAGGAGAGTCAGTATACTGAAGAAAAGTAAAGATGTCTGCGCAACACGAAACGGGGAAGTGTGCCTTTGCCACCTTGGGGACGTCATAGAGATTATTAGCAGAAGATGGGCACCGCAAATCATTGCTGTGATAGGTAACAACCCGAAGTTAAGGTTCAACAGGCTCATGGGAAAACTGGGCAAGATAAGCCCGAAGACCTTGAGTGATAGATTAAAGGAACTGGAAACGGCTGGCCTGATTAGGAGAGAGTTCTTTGCAGAGATACCCCCAAGAGTGGAGTACACCCTTACCAAAGACGGGATGGAACTGAGGAATGCGCTGGCACCACTGATGGAGTGGGCGTCCTCGAAAAATCTACGAAAGAGACAGCCAGAGTTTTCCTCGAAATAGCAAGCTTATTACCAGTGCACTTACATGCTACTACCGAACGAGGGCTTGGAACCACGATTGAACTCGCCAAACTTTTCTGTGCAATAAAGCAGAAGAACGGGGCGATATCAAACTACTTCAGTTTTGCAGCTACATCAGGCGACAGGTCAGTCGTAGAGTCCGCTGTTGGGGGTGCGATACTCGGGGGGGCACTCGGTTCCGTTGAGGAAGGCGAATTCTTCAATCCAACCGTAGAGGACTGGGTCGCTTCCTGTTTCAATCAGCTCCACAGCCGGGTGGAAGAGAGGCCTCCCATAGGCGTCCACACCGTAGTCTCCGATGATCCCCTGGCCTTCCGGGGAGGTTAGGAATTTTATGAAGGCGATGGCGCCCTCTAGGTTGGTGTGGGGGTTGGCTTCAGGGTTGACGGCTATGGCACTGTAGACGTTCAGCAACTCCCGGCCCTGGGTTACCAGCATCTTCAGGCTCACATGCCCCTCCGCGGAGTATTTCAGGTAGGTGCCCATGTCCGCCAGCGTGTAGCTGTTTTTCTCCTCCGCCAGCAGGAGGGTTTTACCCATGCCGGCTCCGGACTCCAGATACCAGTCTTCTCCGCGAAGCTCCTCCACCCTGAAGCCCGCTGCCTCCCACAGGGCTATCTCCTTGAGGTGGGTTCCAGACCTGTCGCCTCGGGACACCCAGGTGGCCGCCCCCCGCTTCCCTGCTTCCGCAATCTTCTCCATGGCTTGGGCGGGCGGCAGGCCTTCTATCCCCGCAGGGTCCTCGGCGGGGCCGACGATGGTGAAGAAGTTGTAGGCGATTATCTTCCTGTCGACGCCGTATCCCTCTTGGAGGAAGGCGAACTCGACGGAGGGGGCGTGGACGAGGATCATGTCCGCGTCGCCTCGTTGGGCTTGC
Source organism: Candidatus Hecatella orcuttiae (assembly GCA_002011035.2). Lineage (GTDB taxonomy): Archaea > Thermoproteota > Bathyarchaeia > Hecatellales > Hecatellaceae > Hecatella > Hecatella orcuttiae. The sequence goes on from MTLY02000001.1 coordinate 209,434, forward strand.
TGGATGGCTAAACCAGTGCCAGCGGAGATGAAGTAAAGGTCTACGGCGTACTCCGCCTCAAACCGGTCTTCAAGGACGTCCAGAAGGCCGGTGTCGTAGAGGCTTGTGGTGGTGGAGACGACCAAGGTTTCTCTGGAAGGGGACGGGCCTAGGATTCCCGCCCAGTGGAGGGTTAGGCCGAGGGCTGCTACAAGCAAGATGGCGATTAGGATGGGTTTTCTCGTACGGCTTTCACCGTTATTTCCAGTTAAACACAACGAATTTTTATATAAGCTTTACCAAACTAAGATGGCGGAGGCTATGTTCTCGGTCTTCAGAGTCTGGCTGGAGCGCGACGGCAAACACATCATAGGAAAGGGAGGTGTGGAAATCCTCGAGGCTATCGACAAAACCGGCTCCCTCACGAAGGCGGCTGAGAAGGCGAAGATGTCCTACAAGTACCTCTGGGACTACCTCACCGCCATGGAGAAAAACCTAGGACAGCCGGTGGTGGCGACGAGGAAGGGGGGAAGCTTCGGAGGCGGAGGAGCGGAGCTCACCGAGGCGGGTAGGGCGCTTCTCCGAGAGTACAGACGCATCGACGAATATTTGAGGCGGGCTCTGGAAGACCCTGAACGCTGGGAGGCGATAGGTTTGAAGATAAGCGCTAGAAACCGGTTGAAGGGCCGGGTGAAGAAAGTCACCAAGGGCGCTGTGACTGCCAGCGTGAAGATAGAAGTCGAAGGCCCCGTGACCCTTACGGCGGTGATCACGAAGGAGGCGGCGGAGGAGCTTAAACTGAAGCCGGGAGACAGGGTCTACGGGGTGGTGAAGGCAACCGAAGTCATGATCGCCAAAGAATAAAACCTCAGAGACCATAACAGATAGTGCCCACACGGCGAAAGGAATCGAAATATTATATCTTCTTTCAATCTTTTTGTGTGGTGAACGAACTTTGGGTCGTTTAGTTGAAATATTTGAAGATGAAATGCTCATAAAGAAGATCCAAAAGCGGCTGCCCTATTTATTTCAGCTCGCTGAACTCGAAGCTTCTAGAGCTGGAAAAGTTGGAATGGAGGTAGGGTCGCTTCGTGAGAAAATTTTAATCGCTTTGTTGATTCACAAATTTGGAGAAAAAGCCATTAAAACTGAAATTCCTATCACGGAACCAGAAGTTGATCTAGAATTATTTGGAGAACCTATCTCTATTAAAACCATTACAGGAATGAGTGGTGTTAAAATTATATGGACCGTTGACAGCCAAAAAGCACGAGAATTTCTTGACACCTACACCCCAAAATGTGACACCTTACTTGTTCAGATTAAGTGAGGTGGAGAGGGAAATCTTTCATATATCCCTCGAAAAGTTCAATGCAGAGTTTTTGAGAGGCTGGGGAGAGAGAAATACCTTAAGCTTCCTAAACTCGGAACAAATCCCAGGGGAGTGGAAATTAGCAGAGAAGCTCTGGGAAGGTTAATGGTTGAAGAGAATACAAAATCAATTCGGATATTTTGGCAACGTTCTAGAATAGAATATGATCCTTATCGGAGATGGGTTAACTATTGGAAGGAGAATAGCTTTGTCTGAGCTAAATATTTGTTTACCCTTTTTCTGGCTTTCATCACATAATCGATATTAATGTCTATTCCTATGAATTGTCTGTCAGTTTTTAATGCCGCTAAACATGTGGTTCCTACGCCACAAAATGGATCTAGCACTACTTCATCTTTGAAGGTGAATAATTGGATGCACCGGTATGGTAATTCGAGGGGGAAAGGCGCAGGGTGCCCCACCTTCTCAGCGGACTCTGGAGGGAATTCCCAGATGCTTTTTGTGAATTCCAAGAATTCTTCTCTTGTAATTGTAGACTTTTTGCCTTTGCTGTTTCTTGTGAATTTATCCTTAGAAAATACGAGTATGTATTCATGAGTGTCTCTTAAAGTTGGATTAGAAGCGGACATCCAACTACCCCATGCTGTTGAAACACCAGCACCCGCACCTTTGTTCCAGATTATTTCTCCCCTCATTAAGAATCCTGACCCTAACATGGTATCGATTACGAATTTGTGGTAAGGAATGTACGGCTTTCTTCCTACATTGGCTATATTCACACAAGCTCTTCCTCCCGTCACAAGCACTCTATATGTCTCGGTGAATACGTCTCTCAGTAATTCGAGGTATTCATTCAGATTAAGGTTTTCATCGTATTCTTTGCCAACGTTATATGGGGGTGATGTCACCATAAGGTGCACGCTAGAATCTGGAATGTTGCTCATATTTCTAGCATCTTGATGCAAAATTTTATTGAGAATTTCGGATGGAATGGGATTTTCGATCTCAGGTTTTCCTTCGTCTACTTTGAAATTTTGATAGAGTTTACTACCATAGAACAAAGTTGAGTCATGACTTTCTCTTTTAGAGACGCCGAATTTACTAGTTTTGGTTCCTTTGCTCATTAAATATCTCCTTTTCCGCCTACTTTCGCAAGTTGAAGCAACCTTTCAAGTATATCATCATAAGTTTCTCCTTTCTTGCCGAGCTCTTTTAACCTCTCTCTTATGGTCTTAGATATCTGGATTGTGGTCACTTCAGATTTTCCCATGGCGCATCATTAATAGTATAATAATTATATGATTTTAAATCTTCCCATAACCGTTATAACAGTTATTGCTAAAAAATCGTTCGTGCAATCTGCTAATTATAAGCTTATAAGCTTTGGCTGATAATGGATCGCATTGACATCTATTAGAAAATTTTAGGACTTGAGGGTATTTATTAGAAAGCAGGCAGTTATCAAGAGAGGGATCTCGATGCTTTAGGTTTATAAGGTTCAAGGTTGCTAGTGAAAGGTTTGAGGGAGAAAACGATGGTTGAAAAAGTCACAGTCAGCCTGATAAAGGCGGACATCGGAGGCCATCCCGGCCACCACAGGGTTCACCCCAAACAGGTGGAGATGGCTCGAGAGCTCCTCGCCAAAGCTCAAAAGGACGGGCTCATCGTCGACTACAGAGTTTTCCACTGCGGAGACGACCTCCAGCTTCTCATGACCCACCGCCGGGGGGAAGACAACCCCGACATCCATGGCCTCGCCTGGAGCATCTTCACCGAAATAACCGAGAAGGTTTCCAAACCCCTGAAGCTCTACGGAGCAGGCCAAGACCTCCTAGGGGAGGCTTTCTCCGGCAACGTCCGAGGCATGGGCCCTGGGGTTGCGGAGATGGAGTTCGAGGAAAGACCCTCCGACCCCGTGCTGGTCTTCGCCGCGGACAAAACCGAGCCTGGGGCTTGGAACTATCCCCTGTTCAAGATCTTCGCCGACCCCTTCAACACCGCCGGCCTCATCATCGACCCCAGCCTCCACGACGGCTTCAAGTTTCAAGTCATGGCCCTCCACGAGGGCAGGGAAGTGACGGTGAAATGCCCTGAGGAACTCTACGACCTCCTCGCCCTCCTAGGGACACCCAGCCACTACTGCATCAGCAAGGTCTTCCGAGCCGACGGACTGCCCGCAGCCGCAGCCAGCACCAGCCGGCTTTCCCTCATCGCCGGCAGGTATGTGGGCAAAGATGACCCTGTCTGCATCGTCCGAGCTCAGCACGGCCTCCCGGCAGTGGGAGAAGTCCTGGAGCCCTTTGCCTTCCCCCACATCGTCGCAGGGTGGATGCGGGGCAGCCACCACGGCCCCCTCATGCCCGTGTCCCTCCGCTACGCCCAGTGCACCCGGTTCGACGGCCCCCCTAGGGTGGTGGGGTTGGGCTTCCAAGTTCACAACGCCCTGCTGGAGGGACCTGTGGACCTCTTCGACGACCCTGCCTTCGACTTGGCCAGGGAGGAAGCCAGCCGGGTGGCCGACTACCTGCGACGGCACGGTCCCTTTATGCCCCACCGGCTGGGCCCGGAGGAAATGGAGTACACCACCCTTCCCAAAGTCTTGGAGAAGCTGAAGGACAGGTTTAAGTAGGTTTGACCGCGGTGAAGCTGAAGCTCCCCGCCATCCTCGTCAACTTCAAATGCTACCGGGAAGCCACAGGAAAGCAGGCTGTCCGCTTGGCGGAGATAGCCGGGGAAGTCTCCGAGGAAACAGGGGTCACCTTGGCGGTGGCCCCCCAGTTCACAGACCTTCCCGCCGTAATTCAAGCCGGCCGCGTGCCCGTCTTCTCCCAGCACATCGACCCCGTCAAGCCCGGCAGCTTCACAGGCCACATCCTCGCCGAGGCGGTTAAGGAAGCGGGGGCCTCGGGGTCGCTGGTGAACCACTCCGAGCGGAGGCTACCGCTGGAGGATGTTAAAGCCTGCGTGGAGAGGGCTAGGGAAGTAGGCTTGGCCACGGTGGTCTGCGCGGACACCCCCCAAGCCTGCGGGGAAATCGCCGCGTTCAACCCGGATGTCATCGCCATCGAACCCCCTGAACTCATCGGAACCGGAATCCCCGTCTCCAAGGCCAAGCCTGAAGTGGTGACAGGCGCCCTGAAGGCGGTGGAGGCTGTGAACCCGGCTGTTCCGGTCCTCTGCGGCGCGGGAATCACTGTGGGGGCCGACGTGGAGGCGGCGTTGAAGCTGGGAACCAGAGGCGTCCTCCTCGCCAGCGGAGTGGTGAAGGCCCCTGACCCCCGCCGGGTTTTGGTGGAAATGGCGGAGGCGGTGGTTAGGGCTGAGAAGTGAGGGCTTCGACGTTTGAAGGTGGAAGCGGAATGTCTCCTCTGCCTCTTGGAGAGAGCCTGCCGGCAGACAGGCTACGTGGGCGGAGATAGACAGGCTTTTTTCCAAGTGATGACTGAACTCTTAGACATGCTGCACAAGGAGTTCACCCCCGAAGCTGTCCCCGCCTACCTGGGAACGTTGAGGGACAGAATCGTCCGAAAGGCTACAGGCCGAGACCCCTATGAGGAGCTTAAGAGGCAGGCCAACGAGGCAGCGTGGAAAGTCCTACCCGCCGCGGAGAGGTTCGTCCTCCAGGCGGACTCCGACTACGAGCGGTTTCGAAGGCTGTGCATGGTGGCGGTGGCCGGGAACTCCGTGGAGTTCGACGTCATGGGCTACAGCTTCACCCTCGACCGCTTGGGGGGAGAGCTGGAGAACCTCACCCTCCGCCTCGACCATCTTCCCCAAGCCTACGCCCAGCTTGAAGCTTCCCGGGAGGTGCTGTTCCTAACCGACAACGCGGGGGAGATAGTCTTGGACACCTTGCTCATGAGATACCTGAAGCAGAGAGGTCTAACCTTAACCGTGGCCGTGAAGGGAAGTCCCGTCCTCAACGACGCCACCCTCGTCGACGCGCAGGAGGCTGGAGTGGACAGGATAGCCGACGAGCTGATCACCACCGGCCTCGACAGCGTGGGGCTCATCTTAGACGCGGCGCCCAAACCTGTCAGGGAGAAGTTCACCCACTCAGACTTGGTCATAGCCAAAGGGATGGGAAACTACGAAACCCTCACCGAGGTGAAGGGCGCAGGCGTGAAAGTGCTCTTCCTTCTCAAGGCCAAATGCGCCCCCGTAGCCCGAAGCCTAGGCGTGGAGAGGGGCTCCAACGCCGCGCTGTTTCTAGAGCTTTAGCTTAAAGGCCTCCCGCAGCCACTCCACCGCCTCGCAGAAGCCTTCCCCGTAGCTTTTGGAGGTAACATGGTCGGCTATCTTTTTGAGCTCCTCAGGAGCCTGAGCTAGGGCTATGCCGTAGCCTGCGGCCTGAAAGAGCTCCACGTCGTTAAGGCCGTCTCCCACGGCGACGATCCTCCCGGAGTCTAGGTGGAAGAGTTCAGCCAGCTTCTTCAAGCCTGAGCCTTTATCCACCCCCGCGGGTAGGAGGTGGTAGGCGAAGCCGCTGTCGTAGACGCGCACTCCGACTCCGTGGTCTCTGAGAATCCTGTTTCCTTCCTCCAAGGGGAAGCTTCTCTCCAAGGCTATGTCCACCATCCGGGGTTGGATGCCTCTTTCCTGAACCTTCTCCCCCAGCTTTTCCCTGAGAACCCGGTAGCCTTCCAAGGCCAGTTTCGGGTCCCCGAAAACCCTGAGAACCCTCCAGCCCCGGCCTAGCACCGCGCCGTTTTCCCCCATGACGATCTCGCAGGTGCCGATGAGGCGGGCCAGCATGGCGGCGGTATAGATGCTTCGGGCGGTGCTCAGGATGACGGGCCAGCCGGCTGCCTCAACCTTTCTCACCTTTTCCACAGCCGCCAACTCCAGCCTTCCATCGGCGTCCGTCAGCGTCCCGTCCACGTCCACCGCCAAGGCTTCAACCTTCAACCCTCGCCCTCCCTCCGGGTAGCCTTAACGTTAATTTTTCACTCTCCCCCATAATTAACCGTATATGGCAAAGATTGAACCCTTCGAGAAGTTTGCCCTCCGCTACGAAGCCTGGTTTTCCCGGCATAGGTTCGCCTACGAATCAGAGCTCCAAGCGGTAAGGGAGCTACTGCCGAAAGGCGGGGAAGGCGTTGAAATCGGCGTGGGAAGCGGCAGGTTCGCAGCACCGCTGGGCGTCAGGCTTGGGGTTGAACCCTCCCACAAGATGCTGGAGCTGGCTAAGGAAAAGGGGGTGGAAGTGGTAGGCGGCGTAGCCGAAGCGCTGCCCCTTCCCCCTTCACGGTTTGACTTCGCCTTAATGGTTGCCACCCTCTGCTTCTTGGACGATGTGGAAACAGCGTTCAGGGAGGCATGGAAGGTGCTGAAACCCGGCGGCTGCTTGGTGATAGGGTTTATCGACCGTGAAAGCCCCTTGGGGAGGCTGTACCAGCAGCGTAAGGGGGAGGACGTATTCTACGGGGAAGCCACCTTCCACTCAGTGGAGGAGGTTGTTTCTCGCCTGAGAAAATCGGGGTTTGAAAACTTCCACTTCACCCAAACCATCTTCCATAACCTGCCTGAGATAACAGCCGTCGAACCTGTCGAAGAAGGCCACGGGAAAGGCTCCTTCGTGGTGGTCAGAGCGAGGAAACCCAGATAAGACCCCCTTATCGGAACAGTTTTAGGGAAGGTTAGAATAACAGGCTAGACACGTCCGGGAGGCCTGTTCCACGGCCGTCAGCCAGTGGTCGAGTTGAAAAAAGACATCAAGCACGCTGTCAAGGCCTTGCTCAGAGAACTCGTCGAAACCCCCACCGTCAATCCCCCCGGTGAAAACTACCCTCAAGCCGTGGAGAAAATAGAAAGGATGCTGGAGAAATTCGGTGTTCCAACGCGCATCGTGGAGGCAGCTGAAGGGAAGCCGAACCTGATCGCCAAGGTGGGGAGGGGAAAGCCGGTTCTGCTTTTCAACGGCCACATCGACACCGTGGCCGCAGGTGCCGGTTGGAGGACAGACCCCTTTAGGTTGGTTGAAGGGGATGGAAAACTCTATGGAAGAGGCACAGCGGACATGAAAGGCAGTCTAGCCGCCATGGCCGTTGCCGCCGCCAGCCTCGCGGAGGCCGACGGACCCCTAGAAGGCTCCTTGGTCTTCACCGCCACCGTCGACGAAGAAACCGGAGGACAAGACGGTTTAGGCTATTTGGTGAAAAGAAGGCTCGTCAACCCCGACTTCTGCGTGGTCGGGGAGCCCACGGGCTTGAACGTCGCCACCTGCGAGAAGGGAGCCTGCTGGTATAGGATAACAGTCCAAGGGAAGGCAGCCCACGGAGCTGTTCCTGAGCAGGGAGTCAACGCTGTGGAGAAGGCATCGAAGATCACCCTAAAACTGCTGTCTCTAAAATTCAGAAAAACCCACAGACGGCTGGGGAAGCCTACCTTAAACGTCGGAAGAATGGAGGGAGGCGTCAAAATCAACGTGGTCCCCGACCGCTGCGTTGTGGAGGTAGACCGAAGGACTCTCCCAAGTGAAACCCCCCAAGCTGTGAGAAGGGAGATAAAAGAGGCCCTCGCATCCCTCCGCTCCAAAGACCCCTCTCTGCGCTACCGGGTGGAGGAAATCCTCGTCTCCCAGCCCTTCCAGTCGCCTGAAGAGGACCCCCTAGTCGAAGCCGCCGTGGAGTCGGTTGCCTCTGTCCTAGGGCGGAAGCCCAAGCTCGTCGGCATGCAGGGGGTGACCGACGCCCGCTTCCCGGCGGTGGACCTGAAGAAGCCCACCATCATCCTAGGAGCCGGCAGCCTGAATCAGGCTCATAAGCCCAACGAGTATGTTTCAGAAAAACAGCTCCTCCAAGCCGTGGACGTCTTCAGGGTTCTCGCCGAAAAAATCCTTTCCGGCAGAAGGTGAGGACATTCGAAGACCACCTGTGGGACGGGGCTGGAAAGGAGTTAAAGCTTTCAGAGTTTTTGGAAAAGTATGAAAAATGTAGGTGGACTATACAGCTTACCCACCTGAGCTGCCCACTTCCTTATGCCACATGGTGTGCACATTGAGCATAAAAAATTAGCCGTATTCAGAAAACTTAAAAGGATAATTACCGAGATAATAACACTTCGCTGATGATGTTCTGAAGGAGGATGCGCCTTCACGAGAGTTCCCCTTGGAAAGGTGAAGCCGGGAGAAACCGTCATCGCCATGAGGGGAATCACCAAGCGATTCCCAGGCGTTCTCGCGAACGATCACGTAGATATTGACATAAAAGCTGGTGAGATTCACGCTATCCTAGGTGAGAACGGTGCAGGAAAAACTACTCTTATGAACATATTGTACGGACTTCTGCAGCCCGATGAGGGGGAAATATTCGTCTATGGAGAAAAGGTAACCCCGAAATCTCCGAAAGACATGATCGACCTAGGAATCGGAATGGTCCACCAACACTTTATGCTCATTCCCACCTTCACCGTCGTAGAGAACATCATCCTAGGACTTGAATCCTCGAAAGAGCCGTTTCTAGATGTCGATTTGGCTGAAAAAAAGATAATCGAGTTATCGGAGAAATACGGCCTCAAAGTTAATCCTAAAGCTAAGGTTTGGCAGCTGTCGACTGGCGAGCGGCAGCGTGTGGAAATAATCAAAGCCCTCTATCGGGGCGCTCAGGTATTGATCATGGACGAGCCGACGTCGGTGCTTACTCCGACGGAGGTGGAAGAGCTTTCGAAGATTCTTAAGCGGATGGCGAAAGAGGGATTGGCGATTATTCCTTTCATAACCCATAAACTGCCTGAAGTGATGGCGATAAGCGACCGCGTAACCGTTCTCAGGAAAGGGAGAGTTGTGGGGAGGTTTGAGACAAAACTCACGGATGAGAAAAGCCTAGCTAGAGAAATGGTTGGAAGAGAGGTCTTGTTTAAGCTACCAAAAAGTGAGGTAAAGAAAGGGAAAGTGGTCCTTGAGGTCAGAGGACTATGGGCCCAAAGCGACTTTGGAGTTTCTGCCCTCAAAGGTGTTTCCTTCTCCATCAGGGAGGGAGAGATCCTCGGCGTGGCTGGGGTGGCTGGGAATGGGCAGCGGGAGCTGGCGGAGGTCATCGCGGGTCTGCGCCGGGCTGTGGCGGGGAGGGTGCTCATCGACGGAAGGGACGTCACCAACCTCCCCCCAAGGGAGATAATCAAGCAGGGCCTAGGCCACATCCCCGAAGACAGAATGGGAATGGGCCTCATCCTAGACTTCTCCATAGCCGAGAACATCATTTTAGAAACTCACTCTGATCCCCCCTTCGCCTACCGCTGGATCCTTCCGTTTAAAAAGCGATGGTTCATCGATCAAGACGAAGTTGATAAGTACGCGGAGAAGCTACTTCTGGAATATAACATTGTAGCCGCTGGTAAGGATACGCTGGCAAGACACCTCTCTGGTGGGAACTTGCAAAGGCTTATTTTGGCTCGGGAGCTTTCCAGGGAGCCCAAGGTTTTGGTGGCCAACCAGCCGACTCGGGGGTTGGACGTGGGGGCCACCGAGTTCATCCGTAGGAAGCTTTTGGAGCAGCGGGACAGGGGCGTGGCCATCCTCCTCATCTCCGAGGACCTGGACGAGGTCATGTCCATGAGCGACCGCATCGCCGTCCTCTACGAGGGCGAAATCATGGGAATCCTCCCCGCGGAGAAAGCGGATATGAAAGAGGTGGGGATGATGATGGCCGGTTCAAAGCGGGCACAATCTTTGGAGGAGCCAGCTTGAAAGGATTCTCGTCGAAGATGCCGTCCAGAAGCATCCTACTACCGCCCATGGCAATTTTATTGGCCCTAGCCATAGGCGCCCTTACAATCTTGGCTTTAGGAATAAACCCTATTTTCGCCTATGCTGCACTTTTTCAAGGAGCTTTCGGCAGTCTCCATTCCCTAACGGAGACTTTCGTGAAAGCCTCTCCTCTGCTTTTCACAGGTCTAGCGGCAGCAGTGGCCTTTAGATGCCGGGTGTGGAACATAGGAGCTGAAGGCCAGCTTTACATGGGAGCGGTGGTTACCACGTGGGCAGGACTCACGTTGGTAGAAGTGCCAGCAGCTTTGCTGATCCCCCTACTCATATTGTTGAGCTTTGCTGCGGGAGCAATGTGGGCTGTCATCGCGGGGGCTTTGAAGGCTAAATTCAAAGTAAACGAGATAATTCTTACCCTCATGTTAAATTTCATCGCAATCTACTTCGTGAGCTACTTGGTTGAAGGGCCGTGGAGAGATCCTTCTGGAATAACATACAGCCCGCCTCTCACCACCTCAGCTTGGCTTCCCACCTTGGTATCCGGCACACGACTCCATCTGGGCATTTTATTAGCGTTTGTGTGCGCTGTTTTCATTTCTTTACTCTTCCGAAAGACCGTTTTAGGCTATAAAATCCAAGCCATCGGCGCTAATCCGGAGGCTTCGCGTTACGCGGGCATCGAAGTCTCCAAAACGATCATAATCGTCATGGTGATCAGCGGTGGACTGGCTGGACTGGCCGGAATGGGAGAAATAGCCGGGGTGCAACATCGCCTGATGAGCGGATTCTCACCGTGGTACGGTTTCTTGGGTATTTTAGTGGCAATGCTGGGGAAGCTGAGGCCTTTCGGGATAGTAGTCGCTTCCATCCTCTTTGGAGGCTTACTCGTCGGAGGCGATGCCATGCAGCGAGTAGGCGGAGTGCCGGCTCCTCTTGTCTTTGTATTGCAAGGGTTGATAGTGCTTTTGCTACTATTTTATGAACATGTTTTTGCGCGATTCGCAAGGAGTTGAAAAATTGGCGCTCCCTGTAGTGGAAATATCAGCGGCCATCATTGAAATGTCCACACCTCTCCTAATAGCAGCACTGGGGGAAATTTTCGTTGAGAGGTCGGGTGTGCTGAACCTGGGAATCGAAGGGATGATGCTGGTAGGCGCCTTCTCCGGCTTCGCTGGAGCGTACTTCAGCGGCAACTTTCTTTTCGGATTCCTCATCGGGCTGGTTGTTGGCATGTCCATAGGAGCATTGATGGCTTACCTCAGCGTGAAATTAGGTGTAGACCAAATTCTCGCTGGGCTTGCAATTTGGATTTTCAGCATAGGCCTCTCCACTTTCTTGGCTAGGACGATTTTAGGAATAGCTCCTGGAACTGTGACAATAAAAGGTTTGGAGCCTATCAACATTCCCCTTCTTTCTCAGCTTCCAATTTTAGGGCCTATCCTGTTTCAGCATAACATTTTAGTATACCTTGTTTTGATTTCGGTGCCTCTGTTCCACATTCTCCTATTCCGCACAACCTTTGGCTTGAAGGTGAGGGCGGTAGGCGAGAATCCCAAAGCCGCTGATACGTTGGGAATTCACGTTCACCGTATTCGCTTTCTCTGCCTTCTCCTAGGAGGAGCCATGGCCGGGTTGGCGGGCAGCTATCTCACAGTAGCTCGGTACCATGTTTGGATAGAGGAGGTAACCGCCGGGATGGGATGGATAGCTTTGGTTGTGGTCTTCTTCGGTAAAAGAAGCCCGTATAGGGCGCTTTTGGGTGCATGGATCATCGCCACAGGCTTCTCTTTAAGATACTATCTCCAAATCGCCGCCTTCTGGATACCCTACCAATTCATCTTAATGTTACCCTACATCCTCACCATAATTCTGCTCGTCGGAATCGTTGGAAAGGAAGAAACACCAGCCGCCTTCTGCATCCCATACAAACGGGAGGAGACGTAATCCGTAGGCAAACAAAGCAATAGACCAAGTTGACAGGACGCTGAAAAAATAAAAGGAAGGTTTTATGGAAAATCTTTCCTAGGAACTTCTAGCGTGCCATCCAGAATTTGCTGCCGGATGCTCTCCACCTCGGCTTGGACCTCTTCGGGTATGACTTCTCTGCGGCCCCATATCAAGTCGGCGCCTTCTTTCAGCCCATATTCGTAAAACTTTTCAGGCTCCAGCTCTCCTTCTAAGGCCTTGCCGATGATGTCGACGTAGGCTTTTTCTATTCCCCAACCAACGCTGGCTAAGGTTATCGACGGCGCATAGGGATGCTCATTCCCGACGCCGCCTATGTAATAGACACCTGCAGCCAAAGAAGCAGTGCGCGCTCCCACATTCTGCGAGTCGCCGTTACCGCATATGATGTCGGCACCCCAAGCAATATGGGCTTTTGCAGCATCATATCCAGCACCAATGTCGATAAATGTTCCAACCCAAGTCACTTTAACTTCCGCATCGGGATTGACAGCTTTCACCCCTCTTTCAAATGCGTAATAAGACCGGTAGGTGCTGGGAACGTTCATACCGCCGACGACGCCTATCTTATTCGTCTCCGTCATCCTGCCAGCCAAGATCCCGGCAAGATAGGATGCTTCATGCGCCAGAGGCGTTATGACGACCATGTTCTTTTCGATCGGCGGCCATCCGTCAGTCCACACAATCCAAGTTTGCGGATAGTCTCTGGCCACCGCCTTAGCCGCTTCTCCAGCTGGCGTAGCATGCACAAATATAAGGTCATAACCGGCAGCGGCGAAACTCCGAGCCTCCTTCTCATAATCCGCTAACGAAATCTTTTCCACAAAGGCGATTTCGATCCTGTCCTTATAGATTTCTTTAGCCTCCAACAGGCCGCTATATGCGGTTTCATTCCATTGATTCTCTTTCACAAAAGTGTCGAATACCGCTGCCACTTTCAGTACCTTTGGTGGTGGTGTAGGAGTGGGTGTGGGAGTTGGAGTAGGCGTAGGAGTTGGGGTAGGTGTAGGCGTAGGAGTTGGGGTAGGGGTGGGTGTAGGGGTGGGCGCAGGGGTTGGCGTCGGCGCGGGCCTTGTGGCTTGCCAGGCGGCGTAGCCGCCCACACCGGCCACCACCACAGCCACAACCGCAGCAATGCCATATTTCAGGGCTTTCCTACGGGGTTGATTGGCCATTTTTTACACCTTCCGACCCTTTTTTCTCCCCTCATACGATATAAAGCTTTCGAGCTTCGTTTTGAAACAGCGCTTCTTTAATCTTCGGTACTTCTGAAGCTGAAGTCGAATACGTATAAGCGGCTAAATGTTAAAGTTTTGAGCAGGGTGGAGAATCCTACGGGCATACCTCGTTCACGCCATAATTTTAAAAAGTTTGACAAGTTATTAACCGCCATCTTGATAAAAAAATCGTATCAGATAAGCGGCCACTTTCTTTTTACTTCTACCTTAGCCTTTTGCAAGATTTTTTCAGCCTTTCCTTGAGCTTTTGCGAGGATTTCTTCCTCTTCCAGCGTCAGCACCTTTCGATTTTCAACGACGAGCTTACCGTCAATGAGGACTGTTTTAACATCGTTTCCACTGGTAGCCCAAACCACGGCTGACGCAGGGTCGTGGACTGGCATGGCATGGTGATTTTTTAAGTTCACCACGATTACGTCTGCTTTTTTCCCAGCCTCAAGGGAACCTACCTCCTTCTCCAACCCCAGTGCCCTAGCACCGTTTATCGTCGCCATCTCCAACGCCTCCTCAGCCCTAGGATAGACAGGGTTGAGCGAGTTAATTCGATGAAGAAGCACTGCGAATTTCATTTCCTGAAAAAGGTCGCAGGTATTGTTAACCGGAGCGCCGTCGGTACCTAGGCATACGTTTACTCCAGCCCTTAACATCTCCGGTATTTTCGCCACACCCATTGCAAGCTTTGAATTGGTGATAGGGCAGTGGCAAATATTGACCCCAGACCTCGCAAGCAAATATATCTCTTCGTGTTCAAACCAGATACCATGAGCCATGGTCACATTCGGGGCGAGAAGTCCTACAAACTCTGCAAATTTTGCCATACCCATATTGAAAACCTTACGAGTGTATTGTAGGTTGTTCTCCGCCTCGGCCCAATGCATAGTTATTCCCACTTGGTATTTCTTGGCAATCTCTGAAATCTCCCGTAAGGTTTCAACCGAGCATGCTCCCACGGAACGGGGAGAGAGCCATATGCGAATCTTGCCGTCTGCCTTTCCGTTCCACTCTTTAATAAGTCTTAATGCCTCCCTCATGGAACTTTCTTTGACTTCATGAAGCCCCTCATGAATGGCCATCTCTTCGTCTGCGTAGGCACGCTTTTCCATTATGTATTTTGACACTGCACCCCTTAACCCGGATTTCTCCAGCTCTCGGAGGATGCCATCGATGCCATACCTTGGGTGGAGGCCTGTGCTGATGAAGGAAGTTGTACCGGACTTGAGCATTTCGAGGAAGGCGAGAAGACTGCTGATCTTACCATCTTCCTCATCGTAGCACCCTTGGATAGGCCAGATGTACTTCATCAATTCGTCCATCACCTCTGCATCGTCTTGAACGCCTCTCATCAACATCTGGGGCAGATGAATGTGGCAGTTGATCAATCCCGGCATCACAGCGCATCCTTCAGCGTCGATGGTTTCTTCAGCTTTGTACCGTCCTTCGATCCTATGAGCTTTATCAACATCAAGAATTCTATCGCCATCAATGACGACGGATCCCCCGTTAAAAATGCGCCTTTTTTCGTCCATTGTAATGACTGCTCCGTTTGAGATGATCACGTCAACCTTTTCTCTCATAGGAGAGTTCCCCCCTTTATCTATCTTGGAAATCGGTTTAAAAGTTCCCCCTTCAGCTAGCCCTACGCCTGTGTTTAGGTTGTGTTCTACATCCAATTTGTGTGACCGACGAGAAGACCTCTAGCGGAACGAGTATCCCAGCTTAAAAAGACTTTTCCTCGTTTTCTGGCAGTTCTTTTAAGGTCTTCCATGACTCGTTGATAGCTGACGCTCCGCCCCGCCTTCATGTATGCCTTTAGCTTCCCCAACGTTACGCGAGTTACGGAAGTTACAACTTTCTTCCTCTCGGAGTTTTTGGTCAATATGGACTTGCCCAGAGGTATAATCCGTAACTTCCGAAAAGGAGTTGAACAAATTCGTGTGGCGCCGCCGGACGGACTCGAACCGTCGACCAGCGGGTTCCTGTCAGCAGTTAACAGCTTCAGCCCTTTTTCAGCCCTGAGGGGCCTTGAGGTCCGCTGCTCCACCACGCTGAGCTACGGCGGCGCTTCTTGGTTTTCTTCCACTTGCTGGACGGCGGCTGCTTGGAGGAACCTTCCCCAAGAGCACCCGTAGGGGAGCCCCACCCACCGGTCCACCGGCCGGCCTTGGAGGTATAGGATGTAGGTGGGCAGGGTTTGGATTTGAAGCTTTTCAGCGAGCTCCCGGTTCTCCTCCACGTTCACCCGGGCGAAGAGGAGCTTTCCCCCGTGGTGCAGGGAAGACTGCTGGAAGAGGCCTTCCGCTGCCTTGCAGGAGAAACTCCAGTCGGCGTAGAACTCCACCACCACTCCGCGGTTTTCCCTCACCACCCGGTCGAATTCGCTGCCTTTCAGCTGGATGACGGGGGAGGTTGAACCGAGGGTCTGGGGCAAGTTTCTCCAACCTCTCGGGTTAGGCTGTAGATGTCGAACCCTCTTATGGAGGAGCATCCTTTAAATCTGTTTTGGCCTAGGCCTCCACCTCCACCGGTTCGGGGGTGAACTCTCCCTCCTGAAAAATGAAGGACCTGAGAAGCTTCTCCGGCAGGGAGTAGATGGCGTAGGACATCCCCGGGTAGGTAGCTCGGCTTCGGTCAACCTCGGAAACCCTAGCCGGCCAGTAGGGGTGGCTGTGGTAGAAGCCTAAAACCTCCAAGCCCTCCTCCTCCGCTTCCGCGAAAACCCGATGCTGCTCCTCCGGGTCTAGGAGGTAGGTGGAGGGAGAAGGCTCGATGTTCTTCACCCGGCGGACCTTCTCCACCACCCGCACGTTTCCCTCAAGGAGCCTTCCCACTAGGATTCCGCAGGCCTCGGCGGGGAAGACCTCCTGAGAGTGGCGGGCTATCTCCTCCAAAAAACGCTTTTTAATCCTCAACACCATAAAGGAAACCTGTAATCTAAAGAAGAGAGGAAGCTGAAAAACCTTCACCCTCAACGCATGGGGAGGGAAACCTGAACTTGGTCCTGCTTCTCTCCAAGCCTGAAGTGGAATCCCTGCTGACGGCTTCCGAAGCCCTAGGCGCCGTGGAGGAAGCCTTCCGAGCCCATGCTCTGGGGCAAGTCCTCATGCCCAGCCGAGCGGCTTTCCCTCTAGCTCAAGGGAAAGGCTGGACGGGCATCATGCCGGCTTACATGGAAAACCTTCAGGCTCTCACCGTCAAACTGGTAACCTCCTTCCCTGAGAATCCTAAATCGGGCTATCCCACCGTCAACGCCCTCCTCATCTACAGCGACCCCTCCACCGGGCTGCCTTTGGCCGTCATGGAAGCCGGTTTTCTAACCTCCCTGAGGACGGGAGCAGCTGGAGGGGTAGCGGTCAAATATCTAGCCCGAAGGGACGCCGGGGTCTTGGGCCTCCTAGGCGCAGGGGAGCAGGCTTGGAGGCAGCTGGAATCGGTGAGGCTGGTCAGAAACCTGAAAAAAGTGAAAGTCTACAGTCCGAACCCCCAGCATAGGCGAAGGTTCGCCCAGCAGGCGGCTGAAAGCTTTGGAGTAGAAGTCAAGGCTGTGGACACAGCTGAGGAAGCGGCGGTGAACTCGGACATCGTAGTCCTAGCCACCACCTCCAAGGTTCCTGTGCTGAGGGGAGACTGGGTGGAGGAAGGCGCTCACCTCAACGCCTTTGGCGCCCACACACCTGAGACCAGGGAGTTGGACGGGGAGACGGTGGTTAAAGCCAAGATAGTGGTGGACTCCAAAGAAGCCTGCCTCAGAGAGGCGGGGGATCTGCTCATCCCCCTAGCTCAAGGCCTAATCCGGCAGACGGACATCCACGCCGAGCTGGGAGAGGTCGTCGCAGGGCTGAAAGAGGGCAGGAGCTCAGACAGGGAAGTTACCCTCTTCAAGTCCGTAGGTTTGGCCTTCCAAGATGCTGCGGTGGCTAAGGTCGTCTATGAGAAAGCCTTAAAACTCGGTGTGGGAAAAGAGTGGGAAATTCTGTGATAATCCCCCCTCATAGGGCGGGGATGGAAAGAATTAGATACTAGTACCTGACATATACTTTACTATAAATCACTATAAAATAATACTTATCATATTAAGGAGGAAGGCCTATGTTCAACCCTCAGAATTTCATCTCCCAAAAGATGGAAGAAATCAAGAAGGCAGTGGGGAACGAGAAGGCTCTCGTAGCCCTCTCCGGGGGAGTTGACAGCTCCACCACGGCGGTCTTGGGCTTCAAAGCCTTGGGCGAAAAGCTGGAAGCCGTCTTCATCGACGACGGCCTGATGAGGGAGGGGGAAGGGGAAAGGATATCCGCCACCTTCGCCTCCTTGGGTTTGAAGGTCCAGACTTACTCCATGGCCGAGGATTTTTTCAAGGCTTTGAAGGGCTTAACCGACCCTGAGGAGAAGCGGAAAGCCTTCAGGGAAGCCTTCTACCAGAGTCTGGCGAAGATCTCCCGGGGAAAGGGCGCCAAGTGGCTTTTGCAGGGAACCATCGCCGCGGATGTGGTGGAAACCTCCCGAGGCGTCAAAACCCAGCACAACGTCCTAGAACAGGTGGGAATAAACCCAGCGGAGAAATACGGCTTCAAAGTTGTGGAACCCCTCAAAGAACTGTACAAGCCCCAAGTGAGAGAGGTGGCTAAAGCCTTGGGTCTTCCTGCCGAGATCACGGAAAGGCGGCCGTTCCCCGGCCCAGGGCTCTGCGTCCGGGTCTTAGGGGAAGTTACTCCCGAAAGGGTTGAAACCGTCAGGAAAGCTACTAGGATCGTGGAGGAGGAAACAGCAGGCCTCCTCTGCTTTCAAGCCTTCGCCGTGCTGATGGAGGATAAGGCCACAGGGCTGTCGGAGGACAAGAAGAGAATCTACGGGGAAATCCTAGTCATCCGGTCGGTTGACTCCACCGATGCCATGACCGCCCAACCCACCCAACTCCCATGGCCTGTCTTGGAAAAGATAACCAGAAGAATAACAGCGAGTCTTCCTTCGGTCACCCGAGTTCTCTACGACTTAACCGGCAAACCTCCTGCGACTATTGAATTCGAGTAACCGGTAAGGGCTGCCTTATCCTTTCTCCGAAGTCAACGTTCCCACTGCTCCAAGATGGCTAGAGCTTCCCGGCGGAATGCATCCGGCGGCCTATACCCCACTATTCTCCCCACCTCCTCGCCGGCAGGGGTGAGGAAGACGATAGTGGGAAGTTCCCACACCCGATATCTGTCGGCCAGGACTAGGTTTTCCCGGTTCTCCACATCTATTTTGAGGGGAATAAATTCTTCGTTGAGAAAAGCAGCCAGCCGTGGATCGGTGTAGGTTTCCATATCCAACTTCCTACACCACCCACACCAATCTGCGTAAAACTCCATCATTAAAAGTTTTCCTTCCACCTGAGCCAAATTCAAGGCCTCATGGAAATCGTGCCTCCAGTTTATGCTTCCTTCCGACGGGGAGGAGGGCTGAAAAAATTGGAGAAGGTAGAAGGCGCCTCCCGCGGCGGCTAGGGCTACCATCACGGCCGCCAATACCGCAACGCGCTTCATGACAAAACCTTAGGAAGCTGATTCATTAACATTGCGTCCCTAGGAGAACCGGTCAAGCTGACCCTCCAAAGACCGATTAGACAAGTCTTAGGAAAAGAGAAGCCCTTTTCCAGCTTAGGCGACAGTTCAGGCTGAATTGGAAGTGACCGGTGTCTTCAAAGGCACCCGGTAGACGATGCCGTAGCGCACTTGGCCTTCGTCGCCTTCCTCGTCGATCTTCCTGACGATGGCTTCCAGTTCAACTCCTTCAGTCAAATAAGGCGGGTAGGTGTCCGTGATGATGGCCATGTTCTCCTTGTAGACGTTGTACGACTTGATGCGGCATCCTTTCTTGAAGGACACCAGAACCGCCCGGGAGGGGTAGAGTTTGGCCTCCAACACCGAAGGGTTGTTAAAGCCGGGGCACTTGGAGTCGACGCAGAAGTCTTTAGCTGGGAAGTAGACGCGCTTGCACCCGTGGCAGAGCTGGATCTTTATTTTCTTACTTTTGATAGGCTTTATCTCGCCTACGACTCGTTTAGGCGGCCGTCCCATTCGCAGGTATTCTCTTATGCGGCGTATCTTAAGCCAGTAGTAGTCCTTCCAGCCCAACTTCTTCTTTCTCTCCAAGAAATCCCTGATGCTGGGTGCTAAGGTTTTTTTCTTCTCGATTCCCGGCAGCGTTCTAACCCATGTGGCCAAGCTGGCTGCCCAAGAGCCGTAGGAAATAGCCAAGATGTCCTGTCCGGGAGCGGCCATGTCGAGGATGTTCACAAGGTTCAGGGGCGTGTTCCCAGCGTAGGAGTTTCCCACCCACCTGGAAAGGAGGGTGGGGTGGATCTTCTCCTTCCTCTCCGCTTCGCTGAGGGTCAGGATTTCTAAGGATCTCATGACAAATTTTTTGAAATACTTGTTCAGGTAGCTGAATTCCTCAGCCCTCTTGACCACGACGTCGGGGTTTTCCTTCATCTCCCTCTGAAGCTTCTCCGTGCACTCCTCGGGGTGGAGAAACGTCTGAATGACCGAGAGAGGCCTGAAGGTCTGCTCCACAAGCTTCGCGTAGGGAGAGTGGGAGGTGATCCACCTGAAATGGTTCAATGTCAAGTCATGCTTCTTCAGCATCTTATAGGCCGAGTTGAGTACCCGATGCATGTACGCCCTCTTCGTCGTCTCGCCGAAGTGGGTAGGGTTCGGCTGACCTTCCCGCCTCCAGAAATCCTGCTCCAACCCCGCGTTCCCTACCACGTCCACGATCTCAGCCGCAGGGTCTTTCGTCTCATCCTTTCTGCCGATGAGGAAGGAGCCGCTGCCGCAGCCTACCAGTATCTCCAGCGGATCGCCTTCCGCCCCGCCGGAGATGTCCGCCCCGATAGCTAGGCCGTAGGATATGTCCCCGCTTTCCACGTATTTCTGGCAGATGCTCAAAGCCTCCATGCCTGAGTTGCAAGCCAACTCAAGGTCGGCTACATGTTCAAGATGCTGGCAGGACTCGAAGAAGGCGGCTACATGAAGCCCGGAGGAGCCTACAGCGTAGGGTCCGGATTCTTTTCCGAAGAAGGCGGCCTCGATTTTTTTGCAGTCGATTCCGCTTCTCTTCACTGCGTTGTAAGCGGCTTCCCAGCCGAGGGTGATGGTGTCCTCATCGATTCCGGGGACAGCTTTTTCCTCAACCCATAGACCATACCGGTAGTAGGAGATTCTATCTTTCTTCTCTCTTCTCCGCACCAGTTCTTCCACGTCGAATCTTCTTAGGGGGATGTATCCTCCCCAGCCTAGGATACAGGCTCCCTGACCGTTACCCGCCATAACCGCCTACCCAGTCCTTTGACGCCTTCGCTAAATTTTTCCAGCTTCACCTATGTTGAATTGATCTTAATTAAGGTTTCCGTTCCCAGCCCCGCCAGCTTCACTTAGAATGGGGAAGAAGCTGCGAATACAGTCGGCGGCTTTCACCAGATTTCTGTCCAGCATGATTCGACAGTTTGCCCTTCCCCATCATGAAAAACCCGCGGCGAAAAATCTGTAACATGTATGGCCATATATGGCAAAATTATTATACTCGCTGTTTCAGAAGGGGACTCTTACCAGAAGGCTGGTTTTCAGGGAACGGTGGAATTCTTCTTTGGCAGCGTATCCCTAAACTAGGTTCCGCCGAGCGAATTTAGCCTCAGAGGTTTAGAGGACGTTTTCTTCCACTTCAGACTTCTTCACAGGCGCGTTTCTTGCTGCGAGCGCTTCCCTCTGAGCATAGGCTTGCTTGGATAAGGATTGTTCAAGATATTCTTTGTAGTCGAAGATCTTCACCGGCACAGCGAAGTGAATTTCAGGCTGAGAAACCAGGAGGGCTTCCCCCACATCCAGCATCTTCAACTCCACATCGGAATATTCCAGGTAAGGCGTGTTCTCAGCCAGGTAGACGCGGTCCTCTTTGAGGCTGGTCTTCAGGATTAGCTTGGTCCAAAGCTCAGCGAAGACATCGCGGTTTATGCGGCAGGGCCTAGGGGTCACCGCGTTCAAGCCCACCTTATACTTGCGGCATGTGAGGGCTATATCTGAGAAGAGGGTGTGTCTTTCCTCCAGAAACTTGTGAGCCTCCTCCAAGGTGATGAGGAGGTAGGGAAGCCTCCGCCAAGCCTCATAGTCAGAGCGCCACCGAGCCTTGTAATACTCCACAGCCCTGTCGGCTACCCAGCCTACCACCTGCCTCTGAGCTTCCTCCCTCATCCCTGAAACATCGACCAACACGCTTTTGCCTCCGGCCAAGGCCTTGACAACGGAGTGGGAGAAGTCATGGTCTAGATCCGCGAAGACCGTGCCGTTGAGGTAGGAGAGTTTTCTAAGCAGGGCGGTGGCCACAGCCTTCTGGCCGTCCGCCACCTTGAGCACTCCGTAGACATCCTCCTTCTCGTAGAGGGCTACAGCCTCGGTGATCCACTTACCCCGGCCCAGTCTGCTGGAAAGCTTCTTGGCGTAATGAGCTTGGGGAGGCGAAAGGTCTGGGTAAAGCTTCCAAAGGTCCTGAGGCTCTATTCTCCTCAGGCCTATCCGAATGAGGCCGTGGGCCACGGGAACCCGAGGTCTTTCCAAGCCGTAATACTCCAACCTTTCGGAGGCCAAGGGGCTGTCGGCCAACCCTTTGCCGATACCTTTCCCGGTGAGGAGTTCTCCTGCGAAATCGAAAATGAGCCCCACCGCTTTCCCCTCCGTCTCCATAAGGGCTGCGTTCAACACCAACTCCGCGTTGGTCTTCCCCGAACCTATCTGCCCCACCACTGCCATCATCCGGGGTATGCACTCCACACCGATACCCACCGTCCTCCTGCCTACAGCGGAGCCCTCCCGGAGGTAGCCTAACTTCAGCTCTCCGGTGAGCTCCAAGGCCTTGTAGTCTTCCCAGCCTAGGGACTCCGCAGCCCAGCCGTAGTCAGGATTCAACGTAGGAGACCTAATCCGCCCTAGGCTGTCCCTTTCGAGGAAGAGGACGGCTTCCACGAAGCGGAACTGGGAGTAGGGCCCCACGGTTCTCATGGAGCCTTTCAGGTCCCGCAGCTCATCCAGCTCCCCCAGCGTCGACCGGCTTCCAGCGTCGGTTACCCGAGCGTAGAAAACCCGGGAGGCCCCCTCCTCTCTTGAGGGTGTTATTTTTACAATCTGGCCGAAGCTGATGGTTGTGTCTGCAGTGACGATGAAAATCACCCGGTCTCCTTGGGCTTCCCTCACCCTGCCCAGCTCCACCTTACCAGCCCTCCATTCTTTCCACAAGCTCGTAATCATGCCTCAAGCCCAGCAGATGCCTTCTGAAACTGGCTGCTTCCACCTCCGTGAGAAGGTCTTCCAGCAGCCCTTCTTCCTCCAAACCCGTGTAGAGCATCTCCTCATATTCGAGAAGCTTGGCTTCAGGGATCTTGGTCTGCTGATGCGCGAGGAAAAGCGGCGCCGGGTAGCCGTCGCAACGGGCGTCCCTAGCCAAGTAAGCCAGCTGGGAAACGATTTCCACCGCCTGGGAGGAATCCCGTCCTTCCAGTAGGTAGTCGACGATGTCGCAGCGGAAAACCCGTGGGCTGGAAGGGGACAGCTTCACGCAGGAAATGTCAGCATAGAGATGCCGGCTTTGGCTTTCCCTTTTACCTAGGGGATAGTAAACCCAGCTCTCAGCCAGCTGCCCTCGGCTTTGAAGCTTCAGACCCCCTCGGCCCACGGAGGCTAGGAGGTCCCTTCCCCGGGAGTCCCGAAGTTTGGGGGAGGTCTTAGGCATCATGAGGAGGGTTATCCCCCTTCTTTTGGAGGCATGGTAGAGGTTGATGGAAAAATTCTGCTCACCCCCAAAGTAGGCGGCTCCGTCCATGAGGTACACGTCTCTCCTGTCGAAGCGGGGCTCCAGCTTCAGCACCAGATCGCTTTCAAACCTCCGAAGCTGAGCCCATATTTCAAAAGCCCTGCTCTTTGGGGAGCCTACGACGGCGAAGAGGTGGTCTTCGCTTCCTTCCTCCTCCACGTTCAACCGGCCTCCCTCAGTTTGCACGACCACGTAGGCGCAGCGGCTGACCCCTATTCTCCAGTTGTTGGCGCGGAGGAGGGCGTAGGATGAAGCGTCGACGGAGAGATATCTTCCCTTGGGTTGAAGAGGCTTCAACGGGTGATAGCGGTCCGGATGAACTTCTTCGAAGATTTCATCCTCTTCCTCGACGGGATAATGTTTGGGGGCTCCCTCGTCTAGGTATTTCTTCATCTTCTTCAGACAGTCTTCTAAGCCTCGAGCCATGAATTTTCGCCAAAACTTTGAAGAATCGGAACCAGCCCTTCAGAAATAAAAGAGTGCAACCTTTATTTAAGCCAGTGAGACCGATGAAACTATTCTCCGTATAGGTTTTATAGATTTCCAATGATCAAACTTTAAGGGTTGAAACCTTTGAGGACCCTAGCCATCTCCGACCTCCACGGCCGGCTTGAGAGAGCCGCCCAATTCAGCAAACTAGCTTCAGCCGATTTCCACTGCCTCGTCCTATGCGGAGACATAACCCATCTGGGGCCGACGGACCTAGGGCGGAAGATCGTTGAAACCCTCACAAAATCCGGGATCCCTGTCCTCTACGTCGCCGGAAACATGGACCCGCCCACCATCCTTGAAGCTCTCCAAGGGGTGGGAGTCAACCTCCACGGGGAACCAGCCACTGTTGGAGGGTTTACCTTCCTAGGAGCCGGCTTCGAATACGCCATCGGAGAAAACCTGAAGAGAGGCTTTGGAAAGCTGGAAGGCAGGAAACTCGACGTACTGGTCACCCATGCTCCTCCCTATGGAACAGAGGTGGACACCATCTGGGGCGGCCGACACATCGGAAGCCCTGAAGTGAGAAGCTTCATCCAAGAGCACCGCCCCTCCATCGCCCTCTGCGGCCACGTTCACGAAGCCCGAGGCTTGGACAGGCTGGGGGAAACCCTCATCTGCAACCCAGGCCCGGCGGCTCAAGGGTTTTACGCTGAAATCCAGCTGGGAGGCAGGGTTGAGGCTGAACTTTTGAGGCTGAAAGGCTGAGAGGCCGAGTGGATTGGAGGTTTTCTTCCTAGGGACGGGAGGAGGCCGCTTCGCCACCATCACCCAGAAAAGGAAAACCGCTGGGCTTAGGATTCTTTCAGGCCGGGTGAACCTGCACATCGACCCCGGTCCCGGGGCTCTAGTCTACTCCATCCAAGCGGGATTAGACCCGAGGAAGGTCAGAGCCGTCCTCATCACCCACGCTCACCCCGACCACTGCAACGACGGAGAGGTTATGGTGGAGGCCATGACTGGAGGCGCCATAAAGAAACAAGGCTACCTAGTCTGCGCGAAAAGCGTCCTCCGAGGCAACGAGGTCTGCGACCCAGCGGTCTCCCGCTACCACCAAGGCCTCCCGCGGGAGATAGCGGAGCTGAGCTCAGGAGGGCGTTTCGAGTTCGAGGGGGTTAAAGTGCAGGCTGTGAAGGCTGTGCACTACGACCCAGACACCGTGGGGTTCAAAGTTTTCCTACCAGGTGGAGAAAGCCTAGGCTACACCTCCGACGCTGAATATTTTGAGGGCATGGGAGCCGAATACCAAGGTGTAGACCTCCTCATCCTTTGCACCATGAGACCTCGAGGCAGCCCTCTGAAGTGGCACATGTCCGTGGACGACGCTGTTAAAGTGTTGGAAGAAGCCCATCCGAAACAGGCTGTCCTCACCCATTTTGGCATGAGGATGCTGACGGAGAACATGCCTGAGTTGGAGGCTGAATACGTGGAAAAGACCACGGGGATCCCCACCGTTTCCGCCTACGACGGAATGAGGCTGAAGGTGGAGAGGGAGAAGGAAAAGAGAGACCTAACCAGCTTTTTCTAATAAGGTTGCAAGGGGGTTTAGTTTTAAAAAATTTATATAACTATTATTGTATATATTTATAAGATGGTTATCATGCCTCTGACCGTGGACGAAGTTGCCCGTCACACGCTGGTAACATGCAAACCAAGCGAAACCCTCTTCGAAGTAGCCAACCTCATGCTGAAGCACAACGTAGGCTCCGTGCTGGTAGAAGACAGCCAAAGGGAGATAGTCGGAATAGTCACCAAAAACGATATCTTGAGGCAGATGATCGCTGGGAAAAATTTGAAGACCACCCAAGCTGGGGACATAATGTCGTATCCCGTTGCCTCATGCAACCGGACAGACACCCTGGAAGAAGCGTTGAGAAAATTCGGAAACTACAGCAGGCTTGTGGTGAAAGCGGAAGACGGAAAAGTAGTGGGCGTGGCCAAGAAAAAGATCGTGGAACGGTTTGCCAACGTATCCTTAGCCTACGATTTCATTCAACGGCGCCTCCGAAAACCCGGAGACTAAATTTCCCCTACCTTTCGCCAGCAGGCCACCGTCAACCATACCCGGGATGCCTGCGCTGATTTTAACATTGCCGTTGGAGGGAAAGCTAAATTAGCGGCTTCCATCGAAGTATCTAAAAGTGGTGTGGAAATGGTGAGGATCACCTACAGACCTACCCAAGAGATAGTCATCTTGGATAGGGTGGAATATCCCACCGTCGACGACTTGGTGAAAAACATCATCCTAGTTGCCAAGGGCATAGGGCAAACGGGTGTGCTGAGCTGGACGGGGGGAGTCCTGTTCGCGGTTACTCCTCTTCTGCCTGAGAACGAAAAACTCATGGGCGAATATCTTAGGGGGCGGACCTACATCTCCAATGTCATATTTTCCCTCATGCCCCACTATACTGACTCCATCAGGAAAAACGGCATGGAGATACCTGTCATCGATGTCACCCCTAATCCGACCATGCGGAGAATAGCCAGCTGGCTGAAGAAAACCTCAAGGAGCAGAGCGGGAAAACGGCAGCTTAAAATAAAGGACAGATGAAGGGTATCTGCATGGTTCTCGAAGACTTTCTGTTCCCCGGGGAAGCAGTTTCCTACAAAAGCCTTTCGAAGGTTAAGTACCTGGGCGATAAGTTTGATTTTTACATCACCAATCAAAGGCTCATACTCTTTCAGGGTGGAAAAAAGGACAGACTTTTCGCTGAAAGATTCAGAGACATCGGAAGCCTCCGCTACAGCGAGCGAGGGAGACTCTTGAAAGAGGCATCCATAACCTTAGAAAACCGAGAAAAATACCAGATGGAAATTTCAGGAAAAGCCTCAGACATGAGGGTCATATGGATAGCGTTGCAGAAAAAATGGCAAGAACTGCAAAAAACTCCAAGCACCGCGGAAGCTGAAAAAGCGAAGTGCAAATTCTGCGGGGCCCTCATGAACGCTGGCTCTTTAGTTTGTCCAACATGTCGAAAAATACAGAAATAACCGGGCACCGGGTGGAAAAGATAAATACGGTAACCTGAAAAGCATCATGTCACGCCACATAGGAACACCCGCCATGTCAAAGGGTAGCTACTGAGAGAAGCCGCGGGGAATACACCATGCGGGAGACAAAGGGAACAGAAGCGAAGTTCAAACCCAAGATCGCTGAAAAAAGATGGTCTCCCAGCTTAGAAAACGAGATTTTTGAGGAATGGGAGAAGACAGGCGTTTACAGGTTTAACCCTGATTCTGGAAAGCCGATATACTCCATAGACACACCGCCTCCCTATGCCTCAGGCCGTTGGCATGTGGGCGGAGCCACCCACTACGCTCAGATAGACATGGTCGCCCGCTACCGGCGGATGAGGGGCTTTGAGGTGAACTTCCCCTTCGGCATCGACCGGAATGGGCTGCCGGTGGAGGTGGAGGTGGAAAAGAAACACGGCATAGCCGCTCACCAAGTGCCCCGAGAAGAATTCATCAACCTCTGCAAAGAATTCCTCGACCAAGTTGAGGAAGCCATTCTCGCCGCGGCTAAAAGGCTGGGAATGAGCTGCAACTTCAAGCAGCTCTACCGAACCGACAGCCCTGAATACCGGAGGATTACGCAGGAAACCTTCATCGAACTCTGGAAGAAGGGCTTGGTCTACACGGACGACAGGCCTACCAACTGGTGTCCCGTCTGCAGGACCACCATAGCCGACGCTGAGCTGGAATACGCGGAGCGGGACGCCTACCTCTGCTACATCAGGTTCGGTGTTGAGGGAGACAGCCGAGGAGCCGTAATAGCCACCACCCGGCCTGAGCTTCTATGCACCTGCGCCGCCGTCATCCGTCACCCCGAAGACGAGCGGCATCAGCACCTGGAGGGAAAAAAAGCTGTCACCCCCATCTTCAGCCGCAAAGTCCCCATCCTAGCCGACCCTTCAGCCAAACCTGAATTCGGCACAGGCCTCGCCATGATATGCTCCTACGGAGACTACACCGACATCCGGCTTTTCAGGGAACTAGGCCTCAAGGCTGTGTTGGCCATAGACAGGGAGGGAAGAATGAACGAGGCCGCCGGCCCCTACCGAGGTTTAACCGTGGAGGAGGCCAGAGAAAGGATCATCGACAACTTGGAAAAAGCCGGCTTCATGGTTAGGAAGGAGAAAATCCGCCACAGCACCCCCGTGTGCTGGAGGTCTAAAAACCCTGTGGAGTTCATCTCCATGAGCGAGTACTACCTTAAACAGCTTCCCTTCCAAGAGGCAGTGAGAAGAATGTTTCAAGAAATGGAGTTCTATCCCCCTGAAGCCAGACAGCTTCCCCTAAACTGGGTGGACTCCCTCAACGTCGACTGGCCTATCTCGCGGCGGAGATTCTACGGAACCGAGCTCCCCCTCTGGTACTGTCGAAAATGCGGCAAACCCTACCTGCCTCCGCCCGGGCGGTATTACCAACCGTGGAAGGAGCCTCCGCCCACACCCCAATGCTCCTGCGGCTCCACCGATTTTGAGGGGGAAACCAGAACCTTCGACACTTGGATGGACTCCAGCATCACTCAACTTTACATTCTAGGCTACCGCAGAGATGAAAACCTCTTCAAGAAGGCTTATCCCTGCACTCTGAGACCTCAGGGAGCCGACATCGTCCGCACATGGCTTTACTACTCCACCCTCAGAACCTACCAGTTGCTCTCCGACAAAGCCTTCCGGCAGGTGAGAATCTCAGGCATGGGCCTCGACGAGGCAGGGGAAGCCATGCACAAGTCCAAGGGGAACGTCATATGGCCTGAGCCCATCTTGGAAAAACTCGGCGCCGACGCCTTCAGGCTTTGGGGAGCCTCTGAAGCCCGGCTGGGCTCCGACTACCGGTTCAACTGGAGCAGACTGGAGGGAGCCGCTAGGTTCATCACCAAGCTTTGGAACATCTCCCGTTTCATCTCCTCCTTCCCGGTGGAAAAAGGGCCTGTGGAGCTTCAGCCTTTAGACGGCATGATCCTCGCGGAGCTGAACAAGGTTGTCGAAGAATGTGTGAAGGGCTACGAAGCCATGGACTTCTTCATCCCAGCTCAAGCCATCCGAAGCTTTTTCTGGAACATCTTCGCCGACCATTATTTGGAAGCCGTTAAGGCGAGGGCCTACAACTTCCAAAACCTTTTCCAAGATGACGCCCAAAGATCAGCTTGGAAGACGCTTCACCTCTGCCTGAGCACGGTCCTAAAACTTGCGGCACCCATCTGCCCCCATGTGACGGAGGCCGTTTGGCGGAGGATTTACTCTGAGACCTCCATCCATTTGGAGGAGTTTCCTCAACCTCAAAAAGAGTGGGAAAGCAGCCTCGGAGAGCTTCTCAAACCTTTCACAGCCTTCAACTCCGCGGTGTGGAAGTTCAAAAAAGCCAAAAACATGGCTTTAAACTCCGAACTTCAAACAGTCTACACGCTTCAACCTCTCCAGCCTCTGGCAGCAGACTTGAAGGCGATGCACAGAATTGAGACCCTAGTCTTCGAGCAGCCTCCGTCGGGGGAGAAGGGCTTGGAAAAAATCGAAGAGTTGTACATTCGTCCCAAGTGACACTACCGCCCACTAGACCCCTACAGCTCGGCTTTTATCACCCAAGCCATTTAAGCAAAGGTTCGGAGAACTTGGTTTAAATAGTATTTCATGCGCTTTCCTTTTGGTTAAACACGGCATGAAGTCGGAAAAACCCTGCAAGTACAGAGGGGAAATTAAACTCGGAAACCAGAAGTGGAACTGGTGTTTCTTCTACAACTCCAAGATCGGCGACGTATCCTGTGAAAAATGCGAAATCCCAGGGTTAAACAGTCAAACCAAAATGAAAAACACGCCCATAGTGTAGGCTGAGGGTTAATGGCCTCGGCTTTTGAGCGGAGTCTTAAGATGAATAGTTGGTAGCCCGGGGGAGATTTTCGGGCAGCCACCGCGGCTGCGTTTCGAACTCCCGTCAGCAGGTCTCCCCTTGATGTTGACAAGCCAGAGCCTGCCATGCCTAGCCGGCCTAATCCCTTTGACCGCTACACCACCGGGCTACGCCTTGGAGAGTGATTAATCTATTTCCACCCTTATTTTTTATCTATTTCTCAAGCCGCTTTTAAGGAATATGCAACTTCCTGTATCGAACTCTATTATACGACGCCGGAGATTTCCAAGCCTCTTTTTCTCCGGGCAGCCGCCGGTCTTTGTTCGCATGTTTTCCTACGGTATTCGGCTAGGAGTACTTGAAACAGCAGCTTCAGCTCGTAGGGGCTATCATGGTAGGCGTCTTCCAGCCGTTGTTTTAATTTCTCATGTCTTTTCACGTTGAATTTTTCCATGAGCTTTCGTTCAAACCATTCCTGAAACCCAGCGTCCTCAGGCAGCTTTAACCCCATCAACACTGCCAAGGCGATAAAACACGGCATAATCCACCATCTTCAAGCCATATCCATAAGACACACGTAGCTAACCTTAACGTGCAAACTGTCGAGATAAAAACGTTTACAAGCCGGACCCATCCCGGGATGCTATCTCAAAAACACCGCCTTTGAAGGCTTCCGCAACCGCTTCAACTCAGGGTCTGAAGCCGCATAACAGAAAGACCATAAGGGAGCTGGCTGTCAGGTCGGCGGTGGTCCCTGGGTTTAGGCTGTTATCGGGGCTGCGAAGTTGAGCGTGCAACTTCAAGACCGCTTGCTTTCCAGCCTCCGTCAGCATTCCTCCCTTTTCCAAAACCGCCTTGGCCTTTTCAGATATCCGCCGGGCTGTTTGCAGGCCTCTTCTCCTAGCCACCAAGCTGTCGGGGTAGTCGGCTAGAATTTTCAAGTAACATTGAACCACAGCTTTGTTCACGTCTCCTTCCCGGCGGAAGACTTCTGCCAGTTGAGGGTAGCCGACTTTGAAAGTTATAGTCATTCCCGTGGCCCACTCGCTGCCTATTCTATCCCATGCAGCGCAGGCTTTCATCACTTGGTACAGGGTTAGCCTTTTTTGGGTGATTTCCTCTGCCGCTGAATTTTTTAAAACATCGGGAGCCCCTTTCACCTTCGGTTTCTTCAAGCCCCCAGGTTTGGCCTTCCTCACAGCATCATAAAAGTTCAAGGCATCCTTTACACTGGTGGCTTTCAGCGCTCTCTTCACATTCTGACGAAGAAGAGGGGCTGTAAGCTTTGAGGTGGAGGCCCATGTCATGCCTGCCCCTGCCGCCAATGGTACGAGGAGGCTGAGGGTTCCTAGGTTGGTGTTACCGCCCTGATGCCATTGCGCGGTTTGGTAGACGCCTTTCCTTATCCAGCTTCCTATCCCCAGCTGGCTTAGGCTGATTTCACCATTTCCAGCCCTAAGACCTTTCAGGGAAGCTTCTCGGGTGCAGGCTCCTATGGCTATTCCCCCGGCGAGGAAGTGATCATATTTCGTGTCCCTGAAATCGTGGAACCTGTCGATGTTGCCTGGTTTGGGGTAGGCGGAGACCTCTAAAACCACAGCCAGCTGGGCTGCTTGGGCTATTTCCTCGGCAGCGGTCTTCATCCAGCTTCTCGACGGCAAGGAGCTTCCGCCTCGCGGGTGGATGGGCGACTTGTACATCGGAAGGAAGTTTAACCTTTTCTGAAGTGGTGGATTTATATATTGAGTATTGTATAAAGATTAGTTAGAAAAGGTATGGCGGAAATCTGTCAAATATGCGGGCTGCCTAAAGACCTTTGTGTATGCTACGAGATAAGTAAGGATCAACAGAGAATAAAAGTTCGCTTAGAAAAGAGAAAATGGAACCGCCCTGTCACCGTCATCGAAGGGCTGGATGAAAAAAGCGTTGACCTAGGGAAGCTGGCTGCTGAGTTGAAGACTTATTGCGCCTGTGGAGGGACTTTTAAAAACAGCCAAATTCTCCTCCAAGGAGACCATCGAGAGAAAACCAAGGAAAAACTTGTCATGATGGGTTTCCCTGAAGGAAACATCGAAGTCCGATGAGACCTAAGCCTGCCGATCCTTTCTGCCGACTGGGAAGAGGAGACGCTGAGCTCTTGCATTCCTCAGTAACACATAAAGGTTGATGAACCATAGAGAACGATATGCATGAAGTCGAAGTGAAAATTCTCCAAAAACCTTTACGTGTCCCCAAGGAGAAACTGGGAGAGCTGAAGGGAACCGTATCCGGAAGCCTCTTAAGCCGCATGAAAAAAGAAGCTGTGGACTGCCCTGTGAAGGGGGAGACTCTTCCTTTCATCGAATGTTTTACCTGCGAAAATTTTCTCCGAAGAGTGAAAGGCCACGTTCACTGCCGAGGCTGAAGGCGCCTCCGGGGCCCTCTAGGATTCAGCCGGCTTTCCCAAGATTCCCAGCGGCAGAAGATGGTCTGCCAAAACGCAGGCCACCAAAGCCTCCACAATGGGAACAGCTCTAGGGACTACGCAGGAATCGTACCTTCCCTTAACCTCCAACTCAGCGTCTTCCATGGTTCGGAGGTCCACGGTTTTTTGGCGTTTGAAGATGGAGGAAGGCGGTTTGAAGGCGGCTCTCACCGCAATGGGCATGCCGTTGGAAAGGCCGCCTAGGATCCCCCCTGCGTTGTTGGTGAGGGCCACAACCTTCCCCCCCACCACGCGGTAGGGGTCGTTGTTCTCCGACCCCCGAAGCCGGGCAGCTTGGAAGCCTGCTCCAAATTCCACCCCCTTCACAGCTGGGATGAAGAAGAGGTACTTGGCTATGTCCGCATCCAGAGAGTAAAAGATGGGATCTCCAACTCCCGGGGGGACGCCGGTGGCTATGCATTCTACGACACCCCCTACGGTGTCGCCTTCCGACTTGGCTTGGAGGATTTTCTTCTCCATTTCTTCAGCTGTCTGAGACTCCACGCACCTGAGAGGGTTGGAGTATGCTTTTTCCCTGATCTCCTCAACGGTGGGCTGGCTTCGGATCTTCACCCCGGCTATTTCAACCGTGTGGGCGTAAACCCCTATGCCCGCTTCTCCGAGGAGCCGTTTGGCCACGGCGCCTGCGGCCACCATTCCCACGGTCATCCTGGAGGAGAAGATGCCTCCCCCCCGGTGGTCGTGGAAGCCTCGGTATTTGACGAAGGCGGGGTAGTCAGCGTGGCCAGGCCTTGGCTTCCACCTGAACTCCTCGTAGGCCTCGGAGCGGTATTCCTTGTTCCACACAAACAGGCAGAGGGGCGCACCTGTGGTGCGGCCTTGGAACACTCCTGACAGGATGTTCACCTTATCCTCCTCCCTTCGAGAGGTTGAATACGCGGCGGAGGTAGGTCTTCTCCTGTTCAGTTCAGTTTGAATGTCTTCTTCGGAGAGGGGGAGCCCCGGCGGGCAGCCGTCCACCACGACGCCTATGCCTTTGCCGTGGCTTTCCCCGAAGAGGGTGACGACGTAGTTTCTTCCGATGGAGTTGCTAACCAAGCTTCACTCTTCCTCCTAACCTTGCCAGGTCCATGTAAAAATTCGGGTAGGACTTACTTACGCATTCCGCTCCGTGGATTCGGGTTACTCCCTCCGCTCCCAAGGCTGCGACGGCGCAGGCCATGGCTATTCTGTGGTCTCCGTGGGAGTCCAGCTCCGCCCCCCTCAGCTTGCAGGGGCCCTCCACTTTCAGTCCGTCCTCTTGCTCTACTATCTTCGCCCCCATCTTGGCTAGCTCGGAGGCCGTGGTCCTCAGCCTGTCAGACTCTTTAATCCGCAGCCTCCTAGCGTTTTTTATGAAGGTTTCCCCCTCCGCGTAGCAGGCTAGGGCTGCACAGACGGGAACCAAGTCCGGGATATGCCTAGCGTCCACCTCCATCGCCTTCAATTCCCCGCCGGAAACCGTTACCTCCAAGCCTTCGCAAACTACCGCGGCGCCCATTTTTTTCAGCAGCGTCAATATTTCCCTGTCGGGGTGAGGGACCCCGCTTCCGTCTAAGTTTTCCACTTTGATCTCCGAGCCTGTTATGGCTGCGGCTGCGAGGAGAAAAGCAGCTGAGGAGAAATCCCCTGTAACTTGGTGGTCTTGAGGCCTGTAGCTTTGGCCGCCGGAAACCGTGAAGAGCTGATGGTTTTCTGAAACTCCAACCTTGACTCCGTGCCTCTCCAAGACGTGAAGCGTCAACTGAACGTAAGGCAGTGACTCCAAGCTTCCTAGGATGCGGATTTCCACTTCGCCTTCAGCCAAGGGGCTGGCGAAGAGGAGGCCGCTGACATACTGGGAGCTCACATCGCCGGGGATGGACGTCTTCCCCCCGGCTATTCCGCCGCCGTAGACCTTCACAGGCGGGTAGCCGCCTAGGCTTTCACACCGCACGCCCAGCTGCCGGAGGGCTTGGAGCAGAGGCTCTATGGGCCTTCTCAGCAGACCTTTTCTCCCCGTAAGAGTGGTGACACCCTCCGCCAAGGCGGCTAGGGGGATCATGAACCTCAGCGTAGCCGCGGATTCCCCGCATTCGATGGGCTGAGAAGGAGCCTTCCACCGGGCTAGGCCCTTGACGGTGATACTGTCTTCTCTCTGCTCCAAAACCGGGCCGAAGCTCCGGCAGGCGCTGACCGTGGCCAAGGTGTCATCGGAGATGAGGAGGTTTTTTATGAGGGATAGGCCCTCCCCCAGTGAGGCGGCTATGAGGGCCCGATGGGTGTAGCTTTTGGAGGGAGGCGCCTTCACCCGGCCGGAAAGTTTCTCGGTTCTGCCCACAGTGGCCACGACCATGCTGTCCGTCACCTCAGCACACGGGCCCTAGCCTTGTTGGTTCTAGCCCTCAAGATTTCCCCCTCATGATTTCTCCACGCCTCCACCACGCTTCCGCCCTCCCCCAGCCGGGTTACAGCGACGGTGGCCGGGCCTTTCCCGCTGAGCCCGGCTGCGATGGCGCCTGCCTTCAAAGCGTCCAGTGCAGGTTGAGGGTTGTATCCCAGCGCAGCTGAGTAGAGGAGGCCGTTGAGGGTTAGAGCCTTCCAGTAGTGGCCCTTGAAGGCTTCCTCGAAGGCCAACTCCACCAAGGGGGCTATCAGCTTCATTCGGTCGACATCCGCGCTGGGGGTGTAAACCTTTTGGGGTGGAAGGAGGATGAGGGCTTCGCAGTCTTCCACCGAGTCATGTCGGAGGAGCTTCCTCACAAAGTTGTCGGTTAGGACGATGCCTCCCAAGAAGGAGGCGCAGGCGTCGTCGTAGGCTCCGGTTATGGTGGTCTTCGCCTCAAAAGCCGCGTCCACAGCTAGGTTTAGGGCGGTGGAGTTGTCGAGAGTTTTTCCGAGGGCTGCGGAGGCGGCCAACACCAAGGCATTGGCTGCTGCGCTACTGCTTTTCAGCCCTCTGGCTACGGGAATGTCGGACCGGGTTTCCACTTCAGCGCCAAACCGGCCTTGAAGGCCAAAGTGCTTCAGCACCTTTTGCACCGCCTTCTCCACCAAGAGGGTGCTTTCCCCCTCTTCCGGAACTATCCGGCCGCGGATGACACCCGCCTCCCCGGTCAGCCTAACCCGGGCGGTGGTTTGGAGGCTGAGGCTGAAGGCAGCGCCTTTCCCCGTAGCTATGGCGTTGACGATGGTGGCTGCACCGTAGGCCACAGCTTCTCCAAATCCTTCCATTCACTTTTCCCCCAAAGCCTTCAGGGCTGCGTTGAACATGACATCTAGGGGAGCCTTCTTCCCAGTCCATATTTCAAAGGACCTCGCAGCCTGATGGACCAGCATACCCAAGCCGTTGACTGTCTTAGCTCCGGCGGCATCCGCCTCCCTGAGCAGCCTTGTCTTCAGCGGATTGTAGACGATGTCGAACACCGTCAAACCGGAATGGAGGAGGCGGCTGGGAATCGGCGACGCATCCTCATGAGGATGCATCCCCACCGAGGTGGTGTTGACCAAGAGTTCAGCGTCTCTGAGCTCTTCCCCCAGCCTTTCGCTGTTCAACCTGATCCCTTTCACCCTGACGCTGTGATGACGGGATAGCTCCTCAGCCAGCTTCACCGCCTTAGCCTCCGTCCGGTTGGCGACTACAAGCTCACCGGAGGTTTTGGCGAGGGTGAAGCCTAAGGCTCTGGCCGCGCCTCCCGCCCCGAGGAGGACGACTTTCAGGCCCTTCACTTCAACACCGGCCTCCCGCAGAGCGGAGATGGCGCCTTCTCCGTCGGTGTTGTAGCCTACTGTTTTTCCTCCCATTATTTTCACGGTGTTGACGGCGCCTATGCTTCTGGCCTCAGGCTCCACCTCGTCCAGCAGAGGGATGACGGCGGTTTTGTGGGGGATGGTCACATTGAAGCCTTGAACTCCCAAGCTTCTCAAGCCAGCGAGGGCGGATGGGAGGCCGTCGGAGGCCACGTTGAAGGCTAGGTAGACGCAGTTGAGGCCTAGGCTTTCAAAGGCAGCGTTGTGGATGGTGGGGCTGAGGGAATGCTCCACCGGGCTGCCTATGAGGGCGTAGACCCTGGTGGCACTGTCAACCTTCATCCAGCATCATCAGCCTGTAGACTTCCCGGGTTTCTCGGATGGTCAGCTGGCCGGGGGCGGACTCTTTTCCCCTTCTCACCGAGGCGTAGGTGAAGAAGCCTCCGAAAAGGGGGGAAAGCACCCTGGAAAAAACTCCTCGAGGACCCATGCAGAAGGCGACGGTGGGAGTTTGCTTGGAGGCTTGGGCTAGGAACTCTAGACAGGTCAGGTTATCCTCCGGCCTTTGGGCGGTGGTTACTATCTTGCACACCTCAGAGCCTTTTTTCAGCCCCTTTCGAAGGAGCGTGTGCAGGCGGCGGAGAGGCGGCGTGCCTGCGAAGTCGTGGAAGGAAACGATGGGCTTAGAGCCTTCAGCCTTCACTTTCTCCACCATCTCTTCCACATTTCCCGCGGACAGTTCCACATCCACATATTCGAAGCCGGCTTCAGCGGCATCCAAGAGGAGGCTGAGTCTTTTTTCCTCAGGTCCGTCGAACAGGCCTTTCTCCCTCAGAGGGCGGTTGGTGGCAATGAGCGGGAGGGAGGTCAGCTTTCGAACGGCGAAGGCGGGCACTGGCTTCTCTTGGTAGTCGATTCGAACCTCTATCAAGTCGGCCTCAGCCTTTTCCGCTTCCCGAACCATGCCCTGCAGTTCTCGGAGGCTTCTCCCCGGGGCGACGGCGCATATTCTAAGATTCACAGTTCTATCACGGTTTCTTCCTTGAGAAGAATTCCGAAATGACGCCCTCCCGGCTGGTGGTGGATTAGGACTTCGTCCCCTGGTTTCAAGTCCCTGACCGACTTGGATCCTTCCTTGGTTACAAGCCTAATGGTCTCTGCGTTCTGGACGATGGTCTTAACCCTGCGGCCTTCCACCTCCGCCTCCACCAAGAGCATGGGCCTCTTCTCTATCTTAACCCTGCCCACGAAGGCGGCTCGCAGGTTTCCACCCCTGTCTACGACGGCTACTTCTTCCCCTGCCTTCAACTCGGAGAGATACTTGGTCTTACCCTCCGGGGTCAGAGTGTAGAGGGACACCGGCCCCGCGTTCACCCTGAAAGGCCTAGGCTCCACGTGGGGGTTTTCCTGCACCTCCGCTTGCACGAGGAAAAGCCCTGAAGACTGGCAGCCTACGAGTATTCCTTCCCCGTGGGTCATGAGGTCGCAGGTGTCTATGCAAACCCTAGCGCCTAAGCCCAGCTCTTTGCACCCCACAACCTTGGCTGGAACTAACCGAAGCTTCGAAGGCTCCTCCCTCCCGGCTTTCACCTTCTCTAGGGCGGAGGCAACCTCGACGATTTCACCGGGCTCTTTGGCTTTTAGGACTACTCCATCTACGCCCAGTTCAAGGGTTTCCAAGGCCAGTTTAGCCTCCCGCCCGGAGGAAACCTCAGCCAGAAGCTTGCTTCTCCCCTGGATTTTTGCGATGAGGTTCTCCAAGGGTATGACCTTCCAATCCGGACAGCTGGCGATGATGCAGTCTACTCCCAAGGAGGCGGCTTCTACAATTTTGTCCTCGTCAGCTCTCCCTCGAACGTTCATCTTCACGCAGATACCTTTGCCCTTCTCTTTCGCCTTTTTCACCTCAGCCTCCGAAAGCTTTCCCAAAAGCTGAATTTCACCGCCCTCGCTGGACACGGTTTTCAAGCCTAAGGACTCAGCCAGCGATGTCAGCTTCCCCTCAACTAGTGCGGTGGTGCAGAGGCCTTGAGCAGCCGCCAAGAGGCTGCGCTTGGTCTCCTCAGGCAGGGAGGGATCTATTTCTATCCAGAATTCTTTCATCCTTTTCCCCTGAGGATCTTTAATGCCTCATCCACTTCAGCCTTTTGGTGGATGAGGGCGTGGAGGGCTTTCACCATGGCTGTGGGGTTTTCATGCTGAAAGACGTTTCTTCCGATGGAAACCCCCGCGCCGCCCACTTGGAGGGAGTCGTAGACCATCCTCAGCACTTCCTCGTCGGTTTTCGCCTTCGGACCCCCAGCTACGATGACAGGGACGGGGCATCCTCGCACCACTTCCCGGAAGGTTTCAGGGCTTCCGGTGTAGTTGGTTTTGACGATGTCCGCCCCCAACTCGGCTCCAAGCCTAGCCGCATGCTTGACCGCTTCAGGGTCATGTTCACTCTTAACCTTGGCTCCCCGCGGATACATCATAGCCAAGAGGGGGAGACCGTAGAAGTCACACTCGTCAGCCACACTGCCTAGGTCGCTGAGCATGGCAGACTCTTGCTCAGCGCCCACGTTGACATGGACGGAGACCCCGTCAGCCCCCAGCCTCACCGCTTCTTCCACGCTGCAAACCTGCACCTTCTCTAACGGGTCTGGGCCTAGGGCGGTGCTTCCTGAGAGGTGGATGAGGAGGGCCATGTTCCCTGTATCCGTGCGGCTGGCGACTCCTTTGTGGACGATGACCCCGTCTGCGTTTCCCAGCCTGATCTTGTTGAATATCTCCTGCATGTTCACCAGCCCTCGAACAGGGCCGAGGGTGACCCCGTGGTCCATGGGGACCAACAGGGACTTTCCATCCTCTTTGAAGATTCTCTGCATTCTCCTCTTTTTTCCAGGACCCATGATTTCTCCCTTCAAATTATCCCTTTAGCCTTGAGGAGCTCGGCGTTGAGGATTGAGCATCCCGCAGCTCCCCTCACTGTATTGTGTCCTAGGACTAAATATTTAACTCCCCCCAAGGCAGCGTCCCTCCTAACCCTGCCCACCACCACAGACATGCCTCGGTTCTCCCACCGGTCAAGCCTCGGCTGAGGCCGATCCATCTCAGCCCGGACGACGATGGGCGGCTTGGGGGCGGTAGGCAGACCTAGCCTCTGAGGTTCACCCTCAAACTTGGCCAAGACCTCGGCCACCTCAGCCGGCTCAGCCTCGGCCTCTGTTTCCGCGAAGACGGCTTCCAGATGCCCATCGAGGGTGGGAACCCGGTTGCAGCTGGCTGAAATCCTGAACTCCGCAGGCTTCTCCGGGGAGCCTAAGATTTTCAGGGATTCCTTTTCGACCTTCTCCTCCTCCCGGCTGATGTAGGGGATGACATTGTCCACAATGTCCAAGGAAGGGACACCCGGGTATCCAGCCCCTGAGAGAGCTTGCATCGTAACCAGGAAGAGACGTTTCAACCCGAAAGCGTCGAGGATGGGCTTCACGGAGAGAGTTAGGATGGCGGTGGTGCAGTTGGGGTTGGTGATGATGGCCCCCTCCCATTTTCTCCGCCTCCGCTGTTCCTCCACCAAATAGGCGTGGTCCGCGTTGACCTCAGGGTTGAGAATGGGCACATCCGGGTCCATGCGGTGGGAGCTGGCGTTGCTGAAGACGGTGAAGCCGGCTCTGGCAAAGTCCTCTTCCACCTTATGCGCCACCTCCGCGGGGAGAGCTGAGAACACCAAGTCCACGTCGCCCAAAGCTTTGGGCTCAGCAGGCCTCACCTCCATGTCCGCCACCTGCGAAAATGTCTCTCCCTCCAGCTTCCACTTCACTGTTTCAGCGAAGGTTCTGCCCGTTGAGCGTTCTGAGGCGGCTAAGGC
This sequence comes from Candidatus Hecatella orcuttiae, assembly GCA_002011035.2. Taxonomy (GTDB): domain Archaea; phylum Thermoproteota; class Bathyarchaeia; order Hecatellales; family Hecatellaceae; genus Hecatella; species Hecatella orcuttiae. Next base: position 248,869 of record MTLY02000001.1, read on the forward strand.
TTGGAGTTCAAACCAAGGATGGCCCTTCAGGAATTGAATGAACCTCCCGCCCACCATGCCTGTGGCTCCGAGGACTCCTACTTTGACCTTAACCATGGGAAACACCTGCCTTGGGAGGGGCTAGCTTCTCCACGTTTTCCTTTATCAGCGTTAAAGCCTTTTCTCTATCTTTCCAGCCTAGGAAGACCCTGACAGAGGAACTGATGGTCATGACCCCCAAGAGGTTAATGCCTTCGCGGGCCAGCGGCGCCACCACAGCGTTCACGATGCCGGGAGCCTTCTCCAACTCAGGGCCTGAAACGGTGATGAGGGCTATGGGGTCGAGGCTGTGGACGGCCTTGGCTATCCTCCGGTTTTTTATCAGCTCATGCAGCCTCTGGAGGAGGTTGGAGGGATTCTCCACGTAGAGGAGAAGGGAGGGTGAAGCCAAAGTTAAGCCTAGAATCTTGGCGGAGGTGCTGGCGGCCTCGGAGAAGATCATCAAAAGCGTCTCAGGGGAGGAAACTTCCCACCCCACCAAGGATACCATGGAGAGAGGCTGATGGTGAAGGGCGACGGAAAGCCTTGTCTCCATAACCCCCTTGATGACGGTTCCCTTTGCGAGGTCTTCCTCCTCGAATCCCACCACCCTTAGGGTCAGGAAGTCTGTCTTGTATTTGAGGGATTTCGGGTGAAGAACCTTCGCGCCGGCGGTGCCCAAGGTGAACATTTCCTCCACGTCTAAGCTTTCGATCATGGCGGGAGCCGTGACTTTCTTAGGGTCAGCCGACAGAACGCCTTGAACATCCTTGACGAAGACCACCTCATCGGAGCCGACGCAGCGACCTAGGACCACGGCGGTGATGTCGCTTCCTCCCCGCCCCAGGGTTGTAACCTTCCCTTGAGGAGACAAACCTATGAAGCCGGGGACAACGACCACGTAGCCTTCCTCCAGCAGAGGTTTCACCTTCTCCAACACCGCCCGCTGAGTCTTCTCCAAATTCACCTCCGCCTGGCCGAATTCCGAGTCGGTGTAGATAGGCCACTGAGAGGATGAGGGATCCAACCCCACAGCCTTCACCCCCTGAGATTTGATGGCGGTGGTCATGATGCGGGCGGCTGTCCTTTCACCCATGGAAAGAACCTCATCCAAATCCTCTTTGGAGAGCCCGTTGGGGCTGGATTGGAGAGCGGTTTGGAGGAGACCGTCGGTGACGCCTGTGAGGGCTGAAACCACAACGAGAATTTTCTTTCCTTTTCTGGCCTCCGCAGCCACCTTTCCCGCTGCTTGAGCTATGTTTTCCGGAGTTGAAAGGCAAGAGCCTCCGAACTTAACCACAAGAGTTTTCACTGGCATGGATGATACCTCCGAAAACTTTCACGGAAATAGTTTTGACGGATGGAGAGAATGGAGGGAAACGCCTAACAGCTACCCGAGTATTCATGCTTTGGCGAGGTTCGGGGATAAACACAAAGCCCCCTGAAAACGTGAACCCCCCTGGAATGCACCCGGTTAACCTCCCCAGTATTGCATAATAGGATTTACCATCTCTATATAAAGATTATCAAAAAAGAAAGAGGAAAGAGGTTCCTCGTTAATCTCCTTTTTCCGTTTTAGATTTTGCCGACCAAGTCTAAGCCAGGTTTGAGGGTTTCCTTTCCCGGCTTCCAACTCGCCGGGCAGACTTCTCCCTTGTGTTCCCTCACGTGGATAGCTGCTTGGAGTTTTCGCAGAAGCTCCTCGGCGCTTCGGCCGATGCTGTTATCGTGGATCTCCAAGGCTCTCAAAACTCCGTCGGGGTCGATGATGAAACTTCCTCGCAGGGAAAGTCCCTCCTCTTCGATGTAGGTACCGAATTCTCTGCAGAGTCTTCCCGCGGGATCAGCCAGCATGGGGAACTTGATTTTCTGGATGGCGGGGGAGTGGTCATGCCAGGCTTTGTGGACGAACACCGTGTCGGTGCTTACACTCAGCACTTCTGCTCCCGCTTTTTTGAATTCCTCGTAGTTCTCAGCCAGCTCTTCCAGCTCGGTGGGACAGATGAACGTGAAATCCGCTGGATAGAACACCAGAACCAGCCATTTACCTCTGTAGTCAGAAAGCTTGATGGTCTTGGTTTCCTCGTTGTGGAAGGCTTCCGCCTCTAGGTCTGGAATTTGTTCACCGATTCTCACCACGGTTTTATCACCTGTTAAATTTATATTATAAACTTCACCATATTTTATATATTTTTACTACCCATCCTAGGAATCCGGAAAGTAGTGGTTCGGTGTTTCCAGAAAATTTTGGATAAGCCGCTTACCATGAGCGGTTAAGATGCTTTCAGGGTGAAATTGAATTCCCTCCACCGGCCGGCTTTTATGCCGGACCCCCATGATGGTTCCGTCCTCCGCCTTGGCGGAAACCTCCAGACAGGAAGGCAGGCAAGTGGGCACAGCGGCTAGGGAATGGTAGCGAGTAGCCGGGAAAGGATTAGGCAGCCCGTGGAACACACCTTTTCCGTCGTGGTAGACTTGGGAGGTTTTCCCGTGCAGCGGCCCGGACTCGGCTCTGTCCACTTTCCCCCCGAAGGCTTCCACGATGGCTTGGTGGCCTAGGCATACGCCGAGGATGGGGATGGAGGCGAGTTTCCTTATCACAGCCATGGTGTTGCCTGTGCTCTTCCGGGGATGCCCGGGGCCGGGGGATATTATGATTCTCTGAGGCCTCATTTCAGCTGCCTCCTGCGCGGTCAGGATGTTATCCGCTACTACCACCTTGCAGCCTTGGCTGGCCACGTAGTCGACGAGAATGTAGACGAAGGAGTCCCGGTTGTTGATGAAGAGAACCTTCACGCTACGTTCACCTTCGCCTCCGCCATGCCTACGGCCTTCACTAGGCTTCGCATTTTGTTCTCCGTTTCAATCCACTCCAGCCTCGGCTGGGAGTCGGCTACCACCCCGGCTCCAGCTTGAACGGTGGCCGTGGAGTTCAAGAGCTGGATGGTTCGGATGGTGATAGCCCAGTCCATATCCCCGTTGAAGGCCATGTAGCCGATGGCTCCCGCGTAGGGGCCTCGGGGCTCCTTCTCCAGCTCTTCGATGACCTCCATGGCTCTCAGCTTGGGGGCGCCGGTTACCGTTCCTGCGGGGAAGAGGCATTTTAACACGTCGAAGGAGTTCATTCCTCTCCGAAGTCTTCCCTCCACGGTGGTGACTAAGTGCATCACGTGTTTGAACCTCTTCACTGTCATGAAGCCTCTCACTTGGACGGAGCCCGGCTCGGAAACCTTTGAAACGTCGTTCCTGGCCAGATCCACCAGCATGACGTGTTCAGCTCTTTCTTTGCTGTCTGTCTTCAGCTCCCTGAGCATCCGCCCCTCATCCACCTTGTTCCAGCCTCTCCGCCTTGTCCCCGCGATAGGGACGGTGGTTATCTTTTCACGGTTTAGGCTTACTAGGGCTTCAGGGCTGCTTCCCACAAACCTGAGGCTTCCGAAGTTCAGGTAGAACATGTAGGGGGAGGGATTCAGCCTCCTCAAAGCCTCGTAGATCGCCAAGTCTCCAGCCTCAGTTTTCCGACCTACCTTCCGGGAGACCACAACTTGGAAGATGTCTCCGCTCCAAATGTATTCCTTGCACTGTTCAACCATGTGAGAGAATTCCTCCTGCCCCACGTTGGACTTGAAGTCTTCGACGGAAATGTCCCCGCTGACATCATCCTTTCTCCCTCCCTCAGCCCTGTAGCTTTTCAAGGCTTTTCCCAGATCTTGGGAAACATCGCCTGCGCCTCCCACCCCGTTGTCCACCTGCAGCAAGATTTCCCGAGCGTGGTCGTAGATGAGGACCGTGGTATGCATCCCCAACATGACCTCAGGGGTTTCCGCTCGACGTTTGAAGCCCACCCACGGGGCTACCGCGTCGTAGGCCACATAGCCTAGGTAGCCGCCGAAGAAAACCTGCCTCCTGAAGAAGGGAGGCCTCCGCAGTGCGGTTTCAGGAAAATATTCTTCAACCCTGTCCAAGGCCAAGATTCTGTTCTCAACCCTATCCTCCACAGCTCGGTGGGCTGCGCTGGGCATTTTCCGTTGAGGCTGGAGCCTGCGGAGGATCTGCTCCCCTCTCTCCGTTAGAATCTCCTCAACCCTCGGCCTGTCTTTTTTGACGGTTAGAATGTAATCGGGGTTGAAGCAGAGAAAAGAGTAGAGGGGTTTGTGTTCGCTGAGGGATTCCAGAAGGAAAGAGAAGCGAGGTTCCAGCCTCTCCGATAGGTGTTTGAAGAGGGAGAAGACGTTGCACCGTCCTCCCACCCTTGTAACCTTCGGCTGAATGCTGGTAGGCATTTCGAGCCGCCCCCTTTCACGCTTTTTTAGCCGTCGCTGCTTTGAGGGTGTGGACGTAGGCGGAAACCTTCTCCAAGGCTTGAGCAGGGTTTGAAGCTGAGCTGGTGTAGAGGTCGATGAGGGCGGAGCCCACGATGGCTCCGTCTGCTCCCGCCGCTATCACTTCCCGGACGTGCGGGGGCTTGGAGATTCCGAAGCCCACGGCTACGGGAATCCTCGCCTCCACGTGTTTGGCTATTCTTGAAATCGTCTTCTTCGTCAACGCGGAGAGGCTTTCCCTCGCCCCCGTCACCCCTAAGAGGGACACTAAGTAAAGGAAGCCCTCTGCCGCCTTCACGATTTTTTCAAGCCTCCGCTCCGTAGTGGTCGGTGCCACCAAGAAGATCAGGTTGACTCCCGCGTCCTTTCCAGCCTTGGAAACCGGCTCCGCCTCCTCCACGGGAAGGTCGGGGACGACCACCCCGTCCAACCCTGCCTCGGCGAAATCCCTGAAAAATCCAGCGACCCCCCGGCGGAGGACGGGGTTGTAGTAGCTCAGAAGGACCAAAGGCGTCTTGACCTTATCCCTGAGCTTGCGGACAGCCTCTAAGGCCCTGTGGGTGTTCATTCCGGCTTTAAGGGCCCTCTGATAGCTGGCTTGGATGGTCGGCCCGTCGGCCACGGGGTCTGAGAAAGGGAGTCCCAGCTCCAAGATGTCAGCTCCGCTTTCAGCCAGCCTCCGGGCTAACTGGACGGAGCGTCTGAGGGAGGGGTCCCCGAGGGTTGTGAAGGTGATGAGGGCGCCTTCCTTTCTCTTTTTAAGCTGGTTGAAGGTTTCCTGTATTCTGCTCATTTTCTGTCCTCCATGAATTTCTGAACCACTCCTAGGTCCTTGTCCCCCCTCCCCGAAAGGTTGAGCACTACGATGCTGTCTGGGGGAAGCCGCCGGGATATCTTCGCCAAGTGGGCTAGGGCGTGGCAGGGTTCTAGGGCTGGGAGGATGCCCTCCAGCTTGGCGAGCATGTGGAAGGCTTCCACAGCTTCCGCGTCCGTGGCCGTGTAGACTTTCAGCCTTCCTGTTTCTTGGAGAAAAGCCAGCTCCGGGCCTACGCCGGGATAGTCCAAGCCGGCGCTGATGCTGTGGGATGTTTCAATCTGCCCGTATTCGTCTTGGAGGATGCGGGTGTAGGCTCCGTGGAGAACCCCGAGGCTTCCAGCGGCCAAGGAAGCTGAATGCCTTCCGGTCCTGAGTCCCTGGCCTCCAGCCTCCACTCCGTGCAGCTGGACGGAAGGGTCTTCCAAGAAGTCGTAGAAGGCTCCTAGGGCGTTGCTGCCGCCTCCGATGCAGGCAACTAGGAGGCTGGGCAGTCTTCCTTCTTTTTCCAAGACTTGCTGCCTTATTTCCTTCCCTATGACCCTCTGAAACTCGCGGACGAGGAGAGGGTAGGGATGAGGCCCCACCACCGACCCCACCACGTAGTGGGTGTCACCCACGTGGGCTATCCAGTCTCGGAAAGCTTCGTTGATGGCGTCCTTCAAAGTTCGACTCCCAGACTTCACCGGGTGAACTTCCGCTCCCAGCAGTTCCATCCTGTAGACGTTATGCCTCTGCCTTTCCACGTCCTCCTCCCCCATGTACACCTCGGTTTTCAAACCCAACACCGCCCCGGCCATGGCGGTGGCTAAGCCATGCTGCCCGGCTCCTGTCTCCGCTATAAGCCGCTTTTTCCCCATGCGGAGGGCTAGGAGGGCCTGGCCTAGCGTGTTATTGAGCTTATGAGCTCCTCCGTGGGTTAGGTCTTCCCGCTTCAGGTAAACCTTGCAGCCCAGCCGCCAGCTTAAACGCTGAGCGTAGTAGAGGGGCGTAGGCCTGCCGGCGTAGTCCCTCAGATACCTCCCCAGCTCCCCTTGGAATCCGGGATCTCGGTGGTGCCGGAGGAAGGCTTCATGCAGTTCCTCCAAGGCCGGCATCAAAATCTCGGGGGCGAAGATGCCTCCGTACCTGCCGAACTTGCCCTTTTCGTCGGGATACCTCCCATAATAGGAGAGGCTGGTTTTTTTCACCCTGTTTCAACTCCTGCGGTTTTGGCTTTTCTTATGAAAGCCTGAATCTGGGAGTAGTCCTTGACCCCCGGGGAGGATTCAACCCCTGAGGACACGTCCACGGCGTAGGGTTGGACGGCGGCTATGGCTTCCTGGACGTTGCCGGCGGTGAGCCCCCCGGCGAGGATGAAGGGCTTGGGGCGGACAGCCTCCCCGACCATCCGGGCTACCTTCCAGCTGACGGGGCAGCCGGTTCCTCCGTAGCCTTCGGCTGTGGTGGAGTCGAAGAGAACCGCGCTCGCCACCTCGGCCAGTTTTTTCGCCTTCTCCTTCAGCTCCTCTTCCTTTTGGGAAGGATTCCAAGCTAAAACTCCGATGACCTGAGACTTGAGGGTGGAGGCTACGTGCTTCACGGCTGAAGGCTGGGTTATTCCGTGAAGCTGAACCGCGGAAGGGTTCAGCCGTTCCGTGGCCCTCACTATGGCGTCGGGGGAGGTGGTTGCTGAAACCAAGACTGAGGAGACAAAGGGGGGAACCGCTGAGAGGATTCTTCCCGCCTCTTCCAAAGACAGGTTTCTCGGGGATCGGGGAGAATAGACCACCACCCCTACAGCGTCGGCTCCGCTGTCGACAGAGGCTTGAAGGTCTTCTCTGCTTTTCAAACCGCAAATTTTAACCCTGACCACGGTTCAGGCCTCCACCAGCTCCCTCACCTTACTGGCCACGTTTTCAGCAGCCATGATGGCTGAGCCTACCAAGACAGCATCAGCGCCCCACCTGCGAACAGCCCGGACATCCTCCGCTGTGCGGAGGCCGCTTTCACTCACCACAACCGCCCCGGGGCACGCTACTCGAACCTCCGGCAGCAGCCTCTCCGTCACCTTCAGGTCGACTTGGAAAGTGGTCAGGTTTCGGTTGTTCACCCCCACCAGCTTAGGGTGGAGGGAAGCAGTCTTCTCCAAGTCCTTCGGGTCATGGATTTCCACCAAGGGCTCCAGTCCGAGGGAGAGGACGAGGCGGTGGAACTCCTCCAGCCTGGGACATAAGGACGCCACTAGGAGGACGGAGTCAGCCCCTGCCTCGAAAGCATGGTAAATCTGCCGTTCGTCTAGGATGAAGTCCTTCATCAGAATGGGAACCTGAGGGAAGGCCGCCTTCACCCTCCTGAGGTTTTCCATGCTTCCCCCGAAGAAATCCGGCTCGGTGAGGACGCTGAGCCCCACGGCTCCGCCCTGGAGCATTTCCCCCGCCACCTCTTCCACGGAACCTATCTTCCGCAGAGGACCCTGCATCGGGGAGGCTGGCTTGACCTCGGCTATCACCGGCACCTTGGAGCAGCCTCGGATGGCTTCGGTCAGGCTCACCCTCGGCCGGCGGCTTCCTCCGCTCGGCTGGTAGGCTCGGTAGTCTCTGTCGACTCTTCGCCTTACGGATTCGAGGATTTCTTCCATCCTAATCATGCTCCAAGGCCTCCAGCTTCCCGGGGTCTCCCCCAGACTCTTTTATGAGAAGTCTAAGTTTTTCCAAGGCCTTTCCTGAGGACAAGGCTTCCCAGGCGAGCTCGAGGCCTTCTTCCACCCTTTCCACCTTGGAGGCGGCTAGGAGGGCGTAGGCGGCGTTGAGGGCAGTCATTTCGGCTTTGGCGTTTCTCACCCCCCCGAGGACCTCCAAACTTTCCCGAAGGTTTTGCTTCAGCTCTCCTCCCCTCAGTTCCTCGACGGTTTTCCCTTCCTCCAACCCAAACTGGCGGGGGTGAACGTCGTAGCTTTTGACGGTTCCATGGTTTAACTCTGCAACGTGGGTCGGCCCTACGAGGGATACCTCGTCGACTCCTATCAGGCCGTGGACGACGAAGGCTTTCTCCAAGCCCAGCTTCTCTAGGACGGCGGCCAGTTTTTCCACTAGGTCGAGGCTGTAGACGCCTAGGACCTGAGCCTCCACCGGCGCGGGGTTAGTGAGGGGGCCGAGGATGTTGAAGACGGTTCTGATCTTTATCTCCCTCCGAGGCAAGAGAGCATGCTTCATAGCTTGGTGAAATTTGGGGGCGAACATGAAGCCCACGCCCACCCTCTCCACGCAGCGTTCCACGGTTTTAGGCTCCGCTTGGATGTTGACCCCGAACCCCTCCAAGAGGTCGGCGCTGCCGCAGCGGCTTGAGACAGCCCGGTTGCCATGTTTGGCCACGTATCCCCCGGCTGCGGCTACCGTCAGGGCTGAGAGGGTGCTGACGTTGAAGGTCTTGACAGGGCTGCCTCCTGTGCCGCAGGTGTCGATGAGGCAACCGGGAACTTTGGGATGGATCTTCACGGAGAAGCTTCTCATCACCCCGGCGAAGGCGGCTATCTCCTCCACGGTTTCCCCCTTCATCCTCAGGGCCGTCAGGAAGGCGGCTATCTGGGGCGGGGAAGCCTCGCCGCGGAGAATGGCCCCCATGGCCTCCTCCGCCTCCCCCGGAGTCAGGCTCCTTCCCTCCACCACCTTCACTAGGGCGTCGGCTAGGCTCACCGGCCGCAGCCTCCAACCTCTAAGGTTGTTGCGAAGAAAAATCTGGTAGGTAAGGAAAGAAAGAGCCGCAAGAGGAGGGGGGAGGGTAATCTAAAACTGCAGGAGGCTTTGGGAAGGTTTATCTCCAGTCCAGCTGGTGCACTCGCTCCCCACCGTCAAAACTACTGTATCAGAGAACAATTCTTATTTAAGGCTTATGCGTAGGCTTCTGTTTCACGCTCTCTTTTCCGCGGTTTTAGAGCCTTTCTGTCACCAGCCGCTCTAGAGCGTTGATGAGAGCTTGGTTTTCCTCAGGGGTTCGGACGCAGAACCTGAGGCAGTCTCCCAGCCCCGAGGCCTCGTCGAAGCTCCGGGGGACTATTCCCTGCTGGAGCAGCCTCCTGTAGGCTTCCGGAGCTGGAGGAGTCTTAAACCGGATGAGGATGAAGTTGGCTTGGGAAGGATAGACTTGAAGGCCTGGGATGACTTGGAGGGCTTTGATGAGCCGCTCCCTCTCCTCCGTCACCCACTGGACGTTTCTTCGGAGGAGTTCCAAGTTCTCCAACGCCAGCCCAGCGAGGGCTAGGGAGATAACACTCAGGCTGTTGGGCGGCCTTACCTTGTTGAGCAGCCGGACGGTTTTCTCGTGGGCGACCATGTAGCCCACCCGAGCTCCAGCGAGGGAGAAGGCTTTAGAAAACGTCCTGATGACTATTAGGTTCTCGTAGGCGTCCACCAAGTCCACCACCGTCCGGCCGCAGAACTCGGCGTAGGACTCGTCCACCACCAGCGGGCAGCCGGACTCCTCCAAAACCTTCATGATGTCGGAGCGGTCTGTCAGGTTTCCAGTGGGGTTGTTGGGGCTGCAGATGAAAACCAGCCTAGTCTGGCGGCTGCAGGCCTCCAGCAAGGCGTCCACGTCCTCCGAGAAGTCTTCCCTCCGAGGAGCTAGAACCAGTCTTCCTCCCATCACCTCGACAATAGTGCTGTAGAAAGAGTAGGTGGGCTTTGAAGCTAAAGCCTCGGTGCCTGGGTCGATGAAAGTTTTAGCCACGATGTCCAAGGCCTCATCCGCACCCGTGGTCACGGTTAACTGTTCCACCCTCCGCCCCAGATATTTGGCGAGGCCTTCTCGAAGCTGGGTGTAAGACGTGTCCGGGTAATCGTTCACCCCAAGCCCGGGCAGCAACTCAGCCAGCTTCGACAAAAGCTCCTTGGGGGGGCTGGGCATGGTGTTGGTGTCAAACCGGAGCACTTGCTCCTTTCTTAGGCCCAGTTTTTTTGAAAGCTCGTCGGTGGAAGGCTCCCACTGGTAGGGTCTGAGGGTCTTCACAGCTTCCCTTATCTTCATGCTCATACTCTAAGCCTGCCTCCAGTGTTAGATGAAAGAAAACTGGTAGAAAAACCCTTACATGACCCCCCAGTTGGCAGCCGGCTTCGGCGCTAGATTTATGTCCTTCCAAAACCTTCTCCCTCTAACCTCAGGGCTGAAGACTTCTCCCTGAAAACAAAGGACCTGAAAAAATTGAGGACCCTTGTGCCTCCGAGCCATGTCTACCTCAGAGACAACATCGCGGCCAAGGGGAACCCTTTCGGAGCCCCTGCCAAGGCTAGGGCTGAGTGGGCTCAGGGGTTGAATCTGCCTTCCAATGGAGAATGCTTCTTTTTTGCAGGCTGCGGCTACCAGTTCATGGACCGCGCGGAGACATGGTTGAAAGCTGTCCGAGGCTTAGAGAAAAGAGGCCTGCCTGTCGAACGGGTCTTGGGTGTGTCCAAAACTCTCAAAAAGGTAGGTGTGGACTTGGCCGGAGTCTACGGGAAACTAGCCGGCTCGGGGAAGACTACCGCCTACATCAACGCCCTCATCAGCGCCGTCAATGTCCTGAGAAAACTGGGAGTAAACCCCGCTTACCTCTACGATAAAGAACCTTGCTGCGGCTCACCCTTGTACTCTTCAGGCTTTGAGGAGGACTTTGCTGAAAACGCCCGCCGAACCTACCGGCTGTTGAAGTCCTTGGGGGTGAGGAAGCTGATAAGCCTTGTGCCCGCCTGCACTCACACGCTGCGAAACCTCTACCCCAGATACGTGGACGGCTTCGACCTAGAGGTCAGGCACTTCTTGGAAGAGGTTGCCGGCAGGCTGAAAAATGCCGGCATCCAGCCGGCCTTGAAAGAAGAGATGGAGCTGACTTTCCACGACCCTTGCCAGCTGGCTAGGTTCCTAGGCATCACCCAAGAGCCCAGAGAAATCTTAAGCAGAGTGAGAAATCTGAGGCTCAGGGAAGTTACGTCCACAAGCAGAGAGCGAACCACCTGCTGCGGCGGCGGGGGAGGCGTGGAGTTCACCTTCCCCGAATTGAGCGGAATGCTGGCTGAGGAGAGGATGAAAGAGCTCCTCGAAACAAAGGCCTCCGTCATCGCCACCCACTGCCCCGCCTGCCTACTACAGCTCAGGGAAGCCCGGGAGAGGATGAGGGCTCAAGTCCAAGTTTTAGACATAGCCCAAGTTTTGGACAAAGCCTTGCGGGGAGGTTAAAAAAGATGGACCCTCAGGAAACCTTCGCCAAGGAATACCGGGCTAGGCTTATGCAGGCGGCTAGGGATGAGAAAATCAAGCGCGCCCTCTCCCGAGCCATAGCCTCCTTCAGAAAAAACGTGGACACAGCCCTTTCAGCCTTCCCCCACACGGTGAAGCTGACCAGGGAGGTCCGGAGGATCAAGGAGGAATCCGTAGAGCGGATGGAGGAGCTTGTGGAAGCCGCAGCCACCTCGGTGAGGAAAGCGAAGGGAGAAGCCTACTTGGCCAAAGACGGAAGGGAGGCTGAAAAAATCATCGGGGAACTGGTGGGAAGCGGTAAGTTGGTGGTCAAGTCCAAAAGCCTGACCGGGGAGGAAATAGAGCTACGGCAGTACCTGGAAAGGCGGGGCAACCAGGTTTACGAAACAGACCTAGGAGAGTTCATCGTCCAGCAGCTCGACATCAAGCCCATGCACATCCTCAACCCTTCCATCCATGTGCCCCGGGAAGCGGTGGCTGAAATGTTGAGAAAGCTAACAGGGGAGGAGGTGCCCCCGGATATAGCTGAAGAGGTTCAGGTGGTAAGGCGGCTGCTTCGGGGCAAGTTTTTCGAAGCTCACGTGGGAATCAGCGGAGCCAACGTGGTTTCAGCCGACACGGGAAGCCTTTTCATCTTGGAAAACGAGGGAAACGCCCGGCTGGCCACGGGAGCCCCTCCGAAGCACATAGCCCTCGTGGGCATGGAGAAGGTGGTCCCCACCCTCCAAGACGCTTGGAAGGTGGCGGAGGTAACTTGGCGCTACGCCGGCTATGCTGCTCCCTCCTACCTCAACATGATCACGGGGCCCAGTAAGACGGGAGACATTGAGAAGGCGATAACCTACGGCGTCCACGGCCCCCGAGAGCTTCATGTGGTCTTCCTCGACAACGGCCGCCTGAATTTTTCAAGACACCCGGTTTTGAAGGAAGCCCTCTACTGTCTTCGGTGTGGAAACTGCCTCTACGAATGCCCAGTTTTCTCCCTCACGGCAGGATACTTCGGGGACAGATATTTTGGAGGAATAGGCGCTGTGTGGGCGGCTATAGTTTCAGGGGACATCTACGGGGAGGAATTTTACAGGGCGATCCCCCTGAGCTACACCTGCCTAACCTGCGGCCGATGCAAGGTAAGATGCCCTGTGGAAATCGACGTGCCTGAAATGATCGTGGAACTGAGAAAGCTGGCTGTGAGAAGGTTTTTGGAGAAACCCCCAAGCTAAAACAGGCCTGCCAGAAACGTCGAGATTAAAAAGGCGTCCAAGACCAGCAGGACTCCGAAAATCAGCCATCCGGCCGCTCTGAAATGCATTTTGTTGGCGGCGTCTCTGAGCAGTTCACGGCTGTTGGCCGTAGTGAGGATGAGGAGCATGACTAGGGGGCTGAAGATGAAGGATATGACCATGGAGTAAACCATAGCTTGAATGGGTGTGACACCCAAAAGGAGAACCGCGTAGCCGATGATGAAGCAGGCTGTGAAGGTCAGATAAAAATGGAAGGCCTCCGCCACCTTCTTGTTCAGCCCCCTTTCCACTCCGAAGAATTCTCCGAAGGCATAGCCGGAGCTACTGACCACCACTCCGGTGCCGATGACGGAGGAGGCGAAAAAGCCTATGGAGAAGAGGATGAAGGTGGCAGCCCCGAGATAGGGAAACAAAGCCAAGGCAGCATCCCTAGGTGTGTCCACAGTGATCCCAAGGGGGTGCAGAACCGTGGCTGTGACCACAACGATGGCGAAGGCTTCAATGCCGGAAACGGTGATCCCGAGAACCGAGCCGGTTCTCCCCAGTTTCAAGTCCTTAAGCTTGACGCCTTTATCCACGAGGGCTGAAGTCAGGTAGAACTGCATGTAGGGAGAGATAGTCGCTCCGATGACAGCTGCCGAGAAAAGCAAATAATCAGGGGTCGGCTTGTGAACGATCCAAAAGGTACCTGCAGCCACAGCCTCAGGGGAAGGCTTAGCCATGAAGGCTACTGCTACATAGGCTAGGAGGGTTAAGCTTACCACGGAGAAAATTCTCTCCACCGGACTGTAACCTTTCTTCAGCAGGAAAGCCCAAACGCTGAAAGCTAGGATGGGAGATAAAACCACGTAGGGCGTGTAGAGGCCTAGGGAGCCTAGGAGAAGCTCCAGCCCAGCAGCCATGCCGGCTATTTGAGCCACGATGGTGGCAAAGTTCACGGTTAGAAGACCCAGCAGATAGGTGAATCCTACCCTGATGCCGAATCTTTCCCGGGCATGTTCTATCAGCCCTTTACCCGTGCCCACAGCGATCCTCACGCACATGTCTTGGATGAAAACGGAAAAAACTAGAGCTAAAAGTAGCGCCCACAAAACCGAGTGCCCATAGAGGGCCCCTGCAGAGGCAAGGCTTCCGATACTCGCCGCGTCGTTCCCAGCAGATCCCACGATGAGCCCTGGGGCAACAAGCCAGAGGAGATGTCTCACCCGCTTCGCTCGAGGAAAAATGCCTCTCTTGGCTTTCTTACCTCTTTTGGCAGTTTTCAAGGTCTTCCACTAGTCTAAGTTCACTTCAAACCTGAATTCGGTCTCCTCCGTAGATATGATGACCAGCAACTCCTTACTGGTTGAAACACCGTGAATGAGAATAGTCTCACCTGGAGAGTTCAAGGTGGTAGCTCCCCAAACGCGGGGGCTTGGTCGATAGGTTCCAGGCTTTTCCGGGTCTGGCTCCAGAACCTCCAATCGGGCGGGAAGCGAGGCTTCAGGGGAGGTCTTAACCCGTAGGTCAGCGTGGTCTCCGTCCCACCAAGCCTTGACGGTGAAGCCTCCTGCGGAAGCTGTGTAGGAGTTTTCCGTCAAAGTTAGCGCTGAGGCGGTTAACCCGGTGGTGATAAGGATGATGAAAGGCAGCACTACAGCTAGGCTGTGAACATCAAACCTGTAAGCGCTCAAAGCCCATTCAACCTAGAAACAGTTCTCACTATTAGACTGATAGGTTTTTCGAACCCATCCTGCTGGCAAAGGAAAGAAATAATTACTTCTCCCCAACATTCATGGAGGTTAAATCCGGCTGCGAAATGGAGGGTTAACCCCGTGAGGCTGTGCGAAAACTTCTTAGGGAAGACCGTTGTGACGGCGGAAGGTGAAAAGCTGGGAAAACTCTACGACATCATAGTGGACCCCAAACATGTCTTCCCTAAGATTGACTTCATCGTCGTCAGAGCTCGAAGGCGGAATTCGGAGAGAATTTCCCTACGCAAGATAATCCGCTCAGTCAAACTTGGGCGGAAAAGTTTTCTCTACATTCCATGGAAATATGTGGATGAAGTGGAAAGGAAACGAATCCTCCTCCGGGTGAACGCTGAAAGGCTGGAGGAGATGTGGGATGAATTTTCAGAATTCAAAAACGCCAAAAAGAAATATTCGCTGGTCAAGGACGTTCTGGACGAGCAGGTTGTAGATTCTGACGGCCGTTTTATCGACAGGGTTGACGATGTGAAAATTGAGCAGGTAGGTCGAACTTTGAGGGTCATAGGCTTGGACATAGGGATTGAAGGGGTGCTGGAAAGATTGGGGTTCGAGAGAATCTTGAAGAACATCGGAATAAAGCTTCCGGAAAAAATGATCCCTTGGTATCTGGTCAAACTATCTAAGAGAGCTAGGAGGATTCAGTTAAAAGTTCCAGGAGAAATCCTGTGAAACATCCCTTTAACCCCTGCGCTTTTAAGAAGAACAATTTTTATAACTTCCCCTGAGCTATGAAAAGCGATTCAGAACTCCCTAGGCCGGGTTAATCGGTTGTTTCACCTCGAATGCATCGGATGCCATGAAAAATTCGGCGGAGAAAAAGTCATCTACGTCTGTGAAAGATGCGGAGACCTGCTTGACGTTAAATACGATTATCTGGAACTGGAGTCAAAGCTCCGCTCCAAGGAATGGGAGAAACAGCCGCTCTCCGTGTGGAAGTACAAGGACTTCCTCCCAATCTTAGACCTCTCCAAGGTGGTTTCTCTAGGAGAGGGGGGAACGCGTCTCTACGAGTGCAGTCGGCTGGGACGGAGGCTGGGGGTTAAGAAGCTTTACGTCAAAAATGAGGGAGACAATCCCACAGGCTCTTTCAAGGACAGAGGCATGACCGTGGGGGTGACCAAGGCTTTAGAATACGGAAGGAAGGCGGTTCTCTGCGCTTCCACGGGGAACACTTCCGCATCCCTAGCCGCCTACGCTGCCAAAGCAGGGCTACGCTGCGTGGTGGTGGTTCCGTCCAAAAAAATAGCTCGGGGTAAACTGGTTCAAGCGGTGGCCTACGGCGCCCAGCTTATTCCGGTGAAGGGAGGATTCGACGACGCCTTGAAGATCGTGTTGAAGCTTTCCCAAGCCAGGAAAGACCTCTATCTGCTTAACTCCATCAACCCTTACAGGATTGAGGGGCAGAAAACCTTGGCCTACGAGATCGCAGACGGCCTTCGGGGGAGGCCTCCAGACAAGGTCTTCATTCCCGTGGGCAACGCCGGGAACATCAGCGCCCTCTGGAAGGGCTTCAAAGAATATAGACGCCTAAATCTCATAGACAGCCTGCCTCAGACTATAGGGATTCAAGCCGTGGGCGCTGCGCCCATTGCCGAGGCGGTTAAATCAGGGTCGGAGACGGTGAAGCCTAAATCGCACCCTGAGACGGTAGCTACCGCCATTCGCATAGGCTCCCCTGTAAGCTGGAAGAAGGCGCTTCAAGCCATATGGGAGTCGCGGGGAACAGCGGAAACAGTGACCGATGGTGAAATCATGGAAGCTCAAAGGATGCTGGCCAGTCAGGAGGGGCTGTTCGTTGAACCTGCCAGCGCCTCCACCATCGCAGGCTTGAAGAAGCTGGTGGAAGAGGGTGTGGTGGGGAGAGATGAGGAAGTAGTCTGCATCGCCACAGGCCACGGGCTCAAGGATCCTGATACGCCCCTAAAATTCAGCGAAAAAGCCGAGGAAGTAGAGGCTGAGGTTGAGGCGGTGGAAAAAGCCATCGGTGTCTTGAGATGAGAATCATTCTGGTGGGCTTCGGTGTGGTGGGTCAAAGTTTCGCCCAACTTTTAGCAGCCAGGTCTCCTGATCTGCTGAAAAACCATGGACTCCGCCCCCGACTGGTGGCCGTGGTCGACAGGGGAGGCGCTGCTGTAAACTCGAGGGGCTTGGAACCTCTGAGGACCTTGGCTGCTAAGAGGGAGAAGGGCAGTGTGGCTGCGGATGGGGAAAACGGCAGACCCGGGTTGACGCCGCTTGAGGTCATAGAGAAAGTAGGGGCTGAGGTGGTGGTGGAGGTTACTCCCACTAACATAGCTGACGCTGAGCCGGGTATAACCCACATCAAGGCCGCCCTTAAAAGCGGGAAGCACGTCATCACCACCAACAAGGGGCCTCTAGCCTTGGCTTTTCCAGCTCTCATGGAGCTAGCCGACTACAACGGCGTGCTCCTCAGGTTCAGCGGTTGCGTGGGCGGAGGCACACCCATCCTAGAGTTTGCTCGAAGATGCCTGCTCGGTGATAGGATCATGTCCTTCCGGGGGATTTTGAACGGGACCACCAACTACATCCTATCTCAGATGACGGAGAGGGGATGGTCCTTTCAAGAAGCCTTGAAAGGTGCCCAGGAGGCGGGTTATGCTGAAGCTGATCCCTCCATGGATGTGGACGGCTACGACGCAGCCTGCAAGTTGGTCATCATGGCCAACTGGATCCTGAACCGGAAGGCTGTGTTGGGCGATGTGAAAATAGAAGGCATCCGGGGAATTACCCAGCATGCCATAAAGGAGGCTCTTCGCAGGGGGCGGAAGATAAAGTTGCTAGCTTCCGCCGACGGCAACCTCGTGGTTTCTCCCCAAGAGGTCCCGGTGGGACATCCCCTCTGCGTTGATGGAGTCCTCAATGCTGTGAGCTTCATGTCTGAGTATGCGGGGGAGGAAACCCTCATAGGCAGAGGCGCCGGTGGGAAGGAAACCGCCAGCGCCGTGTTAAGGGACTTGATCCTCATCAGGCAGTCCATCGCTAAGATTCCGGTTTAGGTTTTCGAAAACGTTAAAATCCCTTCTCCTCCACCAAATAGCTGAAGGTGTCCTTAGGATTGAGGCTTGTGATGAAGTTCGGGGGAACGTCGCTGGCTGACGGAGACTGCATCAGCCGAGCCTGCGGCATTGTAGTCGACAGTTTGAAGGGGGGGAATAAGCTTGCGTTGGTGGTCTCAGCCATGGCTGATGTTACCGACGAGCTTGTCGAAGCTTGCAGGTCCGCTGAGGTGGGTAACAGAAGCTTCATCCGGAATACCGTCGTGGAACTCCGTCAGCTACATGAGTCAGCCTGCAGGGTTTCAGTGACAGATAAGCACCTCAGAAACGAGGTTAAGAAAACCGTGGAAGAGTCTTTAAAGGAACTGGAAAACGTTTTAGAAGGAATCACCTACCTGAAAGAGGTAACTCCGAAAATCGAAGACTACGTCCTCTCCTTCGGTGAGAGGCTTTCGGCGCCAATAGTTTGGGGGGCCCTCCGCTCTAGGGGGGTGGATGCTGAATGGTTCACCGGAAAGGAGGCAGGAATAGTGACGGATTCCAATTTCGGAGACGCTAAGCCTCTGATGGAGATGACCGTCCACCAAGTGAAGGACCGACTTCAGAAACTGTATGAGGGCGGCATCGTCCCTGTGGTGGCCGGATTCATAGCCGCTGACCAAGAGGGGCGAATTACGACCTTGGGTAGGGGAGGTTCAGACTACACCGCAACCATCTTGGGATGCGCGCTGGCTGTGGACGAAGTTTGGTTCTGGACGGATGTGGACGGTTTGATGACCACAGACCCCGCGGTGGAGCCTTCCGCCAAGACCATTCGGAAGCTGTCCTATCAGGAAGCCTTGGAAATGGCCTTCTTCGGAGCTAAGGCTCTGCATCCTAAGGCGATAGAGCTGGTCATGGAGCGGGGAATCCCCCTCAGGATAAGAAACACCTTCAATCCTCAAGACCCAGGCACGGCCATTAAGGCTGACCAAGAGGTGGAGCCCAGCTCGGTAGCTAAGGCTATCTCCCTCATCCCCAAGGTCGCCATCATCACCGTCAGCGGAGCGGGCATGGTGGGAGCGCCCAGCGTAGCCTCCAAGCTTTTCGAAGTCTTAGGGAGGAAGAAAGTTAATGTTCTCATGATCTCCCAAGGCTCATCGGAGGCCAACATATCCTTCGCCGTCCCTAGGGAAAGCCTAGATGAAGTCCTGAACACGTTGGAGCTCTCTTTGCTGGGAGGAAAGTACGTCCGCGAAATAAAGGCGGAGGAGGACGCCTGCATCGTAGCCTTGGTGGGAGCGGGCATGCAGGGAACCCCAGGCGTAGCCGCCCGCATATTCAGCGCCGTGGCTAGGGAGAAAATCAACATCAGAATGATAGCTCAGGGTTCCTCGGAACTCAACATATCCTTCGTGGTTAAGGAAGCTGAAGGAGAAAAAACGGTCAGAGCCCTTCACAGGGAATTTAACCTAGGCGGGAAGTAAGTCTTCCCCGGCGGCTAATCTAAGAGGCGCTTCAACAGTTTTCTCGGATTATCCCTGACAACCACTAAGGCATCCTTCCAGCTCAGCCCAGCTCCTAAGGCAACCTGATAGGCGTCTTTTTGGGTGATGAAATCTTCAGGGCTGTGAAGGTCGGTGTTAACAACCAAGTTCGCTCCGGTTTCCAAACTCTGCTTGGCCACAAAGCCGTTGGTTAAGCAGTGTCCCTTCCGGGTTGTGAGTTCTAGGTATACTCCGTTACCCGAAGCCTTCTCGCACTCTTTCTCGCTGATCATTCCCGGGTGGGCGAGGATGTCCACTTCCCCGGATTCCACGGCTGCCAAGTTTGTGCCCCGGGTTACAGGCTCCACCAAAGTTTCCCCGTGTGCTATGACCAGTTTGGCCCCCAGCCTTCTGGCCTTGGAGGCTAAAACCCCTATGGCTTTGGGTGGAACGTGGGTGAGCTCCACACCTGGGTAGAAACGGGTTTTCCCCGCGTATTTTTCCAGCTCCTCGGCCATGTTTGTCAGCTTGGTTACGACGGATTCCAAGTTAGCTGAGTCCACATGGTCTGTCACAGCCACAGCTTCGTAGCCCATGTTTTCAGCCCGCCTCAAAATTTCGCTGGGCAGTAGCTCTCCGTCGCTGAGAAGGGAATGGGTGTGAAATTCAATCCTTCTGCCAAGGGTCTTCATTTCAGGTTTTCCTCCTCCTTGAAGGTTGCTCCTTCCAGTTTCCGGTAGAAACACGTCCTGTAGCCCCTGTGACATGCTCCGCCTATTTGGCGGACTTTAACCAGCAGGGCGTCGAAGTCGCAGTCTACATAGAGTTCCTTGAGAAACTGGTAGTGGCCTGAGGTTTCACCCTTCTGCCAAAGCCTATTTCTCTCCGTGCTCCAGTAGTACATCATGCCCGTGGTGAGGGTTTTCTCCACAGCCTCCCTGTTGGCGGAGGCCACCATCAACACTTCTCCGGTGGAGGAATCCTGCACCACCACCGTCACCCGGCCGTTGTGCCGGTAGTTAAGCTGGCCTGCAACCTTCCTAGCCTCCTCTGGGCCTAAGGGCAGATTTGACACCTTCATTCTCCGATCGACCTGACGAAGTTTTTGAGAAGCCTTAAGCCTTGCGCTCCGCTTTTTTCCGGGTGGAACTGGGTTCCGTAGAGGCTTCCCGAAACCACCACCGACGGGAAAACCGTCCCGTATTCAGTGGTGGCTAGAACGGCTGCTTCCTCCGCTTCCCCCACGTAGTAGGAGTGAACGAAGTAAAAGTAGTCTCCGTCGTTTATGCCTTCTAGGAAGCCGTGGGCTTTAACCGTCTTCACGGTGTTCCAGCCCATGTGGGGGACTTTAACACCTTGGGGTAGAGGTACTACTTTTCCCCTGAGGAAGCCTAAGCCTTTAGACCATCCTCCTTCTAGGCTTTCGCTGAAGAACAGCTCCATTCCCAAGCATATCCCGAGGAGAGGGAGACCTCTTTCCACGGCTTTTTTAAGCTGGGGCAGGCGGGGGGTGAGAAACTCAACGGCAGGCCGGTAGGCGCCCACGCCGGGGAAGACCACGGCGTCCCCCTCTAGGGCGTCCTCTACCCTCGAGGTGATGAAGGGCTGGGCTCCAACTTTCTCCAAGGCCTTCCGGATGCTCATCAGGTTTCCCACCCCGTAGTCCACCACCGCTATCCTAGGCGGCTTCAACCTTATCGCCTCCTCCTCCGGAGTTCTTGAAGTAGTTCCTCCAGTTTTATTCCTTTGAAGACCAGTAGCACCCAAGTGTGGAACACTAGGTCGGCGGCTTCATGAACTATCTCCTGCCTTTCTCCTCCCCGAGCCGCCTTCACCAGCTCTTGGGCTTCCTCCTTCACCTTGCCCAGAACCTTGTCCACTCCTCCTTTTAAGAGGCTTGAAACATAGGAGCCGGGTTTGGGCCTGTGCCTCCGGTCTTCGATGACCCGGTAGACTTCGGATAGAACCTCCAAACTCACCGACGTCGGCCTCCCTTTCGCCCTTTGAATCTTTTCTCCACCGCCAGCCCATGGGCTGGAAGCCCTTCCGCCTCAGAGAAAGCCTTCACCGTCTCCCTCAGCCTCTTCAGTCCTTGGGGAGTGAGGTACTCCACGTTGATGGCTTTCATGAAGTCGTAGACCCAGAGGCCTGAACTGAACCGCGCTACTCCTCCCGTTGGGAGCACATGGTTTGACCCTACAGCGTAATCCACTGCCGGAGTGGGCGTGGAGGCTCCAAGGGAAACGGATCCCGCGTTGGTGATCATGGAAACAAACTTCTCCGGCTTCCTGCAGAGGACCTCCAAATGCTCCGGGGCGAAGGTGTTGATGAACTCAGCTGCCTGAGCCGGGCTGTCCGCTAGGAGGAGGACTCCTGACCTTTCCAAAGCCTCTTCCAACACGGTTTTCCTCAGCCCTTGAGAGGCGTAGGTTCGAAGTTTTTCCCCCACCTTCGCAGCCAATCTCCCGTCTGTAGTGACCAAGATGGGTACGGCAAGGGGGTCGTGCTCCGCCTGGGAAATCAGGTCCACCGCCACAAGTTCAGGGTCAGCGGAGCTGTCGGCGAAGACCACCAGCTCCGTGGGGCCGGCGGGGAAGTCGATTCCCACCTCTCCGTAGACCAGCATCTTGGCCGCGGTGACGTAGACGTTTCCCGGCCCTAGGATCTTGTCAACCTTTGGAATCGTCTGGGTGCCGTAGGCCATGGCACCGACAGCCTGCACTCCACCCACCTTGAAGACCTCCTTCACCCCAGCTACATCCAAAGCCACAAGGGTGGCTGGGTTGATTCTCCCGTCTGGGGCAGGAGGCGTGCAGGCGACCAGCCTCCGAACTCCCGCCACCTTGGCTGGGATGGCCAACATGAGGGCGGTGGAAGGATAGGCGGCTTGGCCTCCGGGAACGTAGAGCCCCACCGTTCCCAGAGGACGGAAGACCTGCCGAACGTAGACTCCTGCGGTTTTCTTGAGGACTTTGCTCTTGGGCAGCTGTTTCCTGTGGACCTCCCGGATGTTGGACGCAGCCTTTTTTATCGCCCTGAGCATTCTGCCTCCCACTTTTCCGTAGGCTTTGGCGACTTCGAAGGGCTTAACCTGCAGCTCCTCCGCCGTGATTTCAACTCTGTCGTAGAGTTTCGCATATTCGACGACGGCCTCGTCGCCTTTCAGCTTCACCGCTTGGAGGATTTCCTCCACCTTGCCTTTTACGAGTTGAAGGCTGAACCTGTTTCTCTGGATGAGTCTGCTCAAAGCCTCAGGGCTTAGGTCTTTTATTCGAACAGGCCCTAGCATAGCGGCTACCCCCTAGGCGGCCTCACGGGGACACCTAGCTTCATCAACTCCCTCTTTATGTCCGCCACGGTATACTGCCGGTAGTGGAACACGGAGGCCGCTAGGGCGGCGTCGGCTTTTCCCTCAGTTAAGGCTTGGTAGATGTGCTGGGGTTCCCCAGCGCCTCCGGAGGCTATGACGGGAATGTTCACCGCTTCGGCGACGGCTCTGGTAAGTTTTATGTCGTAGCCAACTCTCGTCCCGTCGGCGTCCATGCTGGTGAGAAGGATTTCCCCGGCTCCCAGCCTTTCCACTTTCTTAGCCCACTCCACCGCGTTGAGGCCTGTGGGAGTGCGTCCTCCGGTGATGTAAACTTCCCAGA
Organism: Candidatus Hecatella orcuttiae; assembly: GCA_002011035.2. Classification (GTDB taxonomy): domain Archaea; phylum Thermoproteota; class Bathyarchaeia; order Hecatellales; family Hecatellaceae; genus Hecatella; species Hecatella orcuttiae. The sequence goes on from MTLY02000001.1 coordinate 271,358, forward strand.
AGCTCTCCCTCACATAGAGGGCGTCGATGGCTACCACGATGCACTGGCTTCCGAATCTTTCCGCTCCCTTCCTCACTATTTCAGGGTCTCTGACCGCGGCGGTGTTGATGGAAACCTTGTCGGCTCCCGCCTCCAAGAGCGCTTCCATGTCTTCCAAACTCCGAACCCCGCCTCCCACCGTGAAAGGTATGAAGAGGTTTTCCGCCGTCTTCTTCACCACGTTGACCATGGTGGCTCTTCCCTCCGGAGAGGCGCCAACGTCCAAGAAAACCAGCTCGTCGGCTCCCTGCTCATCGTACATCAGAGCCAAGGCTGGAGGGTCTCCGGCATGGCGGAGTCCCTTGAAGTGGATGCCTTTGACGACGACTCCGTTGAGGACATCGAGGCATGGGATTATGCGCTTGGTTAACGTCTACAAGACCCCCTTGAGGCTGGGCGGCTTTTTCTCCTCCGCCTCCCTCAACCTCGCTGCCTCTGCCAATGCTCGGCCTAAGGCCTTGAAGGCAGCTTCAGCCTTGTGGTGACTGTTTAAGCCGCGGATGGCTACGATATGCAGGTTGAAGCGGCCTCCTTCCGCCAGCGACCTGAAAAAGTGGTCCACCATCTCGGAGGAAAGCTCCCCCAGCTTCGGCTCCTTGAACCTCAGGTTGGAGCGGTAGTAGGGTCTCCCTGAAAGGTCTATGGAGACCATTATCAGGGCGTCGTCCATGGGTAGGACGGCGCTTCCGAAGCGGTTGATTCCCTTCTTGTCGCCGAGGGCCTTATCCAAGGCCTGCCCTAGGACCAAGCCTAAGTCCTCCACCATATGGTGGTCGTCGTAGACGGGGCCTTTTTCTTCGGCTGAGGCTTCGAGGGTGAAGGAGCCGTGGAAGGCCATGGACCTAAGCATGTGCTCTAAGAAAGGCTTGCCCACCTGCAGCTTAACCTCTCCGGGCTTGTCGAGGTTGACCGCTACCTTGACGTAGGTTTCCTCCGTCTTCCGTTCAACCTTAGCCTGCCGCATTCCTAACTATCTCCTTCGCTTCCTTTAACGTAAAGACTCCCTCATATAAGGCCCTTCCAACCACAGCGCCCCAGACTCCCGCCTTTGCCAAGTGGAGGAGGTCTTGAAGGGAGGACACTCCACCCGCGTAGATGACGGGTTTATCCGTAGAGTCTACAACCTTTCTAACCAACCCCGTATCCAGTCCGCTTAACGTCCCTTCCACATTCACATCCGTGTAGAGAAAAGCCGCCACCTCCTGCCGGGTGAAGAACCGTATGAGGTTGAAGGGGGAACCTGCTGCCTCTGCAGTCCAGCCTCTGGTCACCACCCTCCCCCCTCTGGAGTCTAAGGCCACGATAACCCGGTCGCCGCCTACACGGTTTAGGAAGACTGAAATCGCCTGAGGTCTTTCCACGGCGACGGTTCCCAGGATAACCCACCGAGCCCCCGCCTCCACCAGTTCCCGGGCGTCCTCCACCCGCCTGATGCCGCCGCCTACTTCCACAGGGATGCGGAGGCTTCTGATGATTTTTTTCACGGTTTCCCTGTTTTTCCTGCTGCCTGTGAAGGCCGCGTCTAGATCTACCACGTGGAGAATTTCCGCTCCTTCCGCTTCCCAAGCCTCAGCTACTTTCAAGGGATCGTCCGAGATCTCCCGCCCTGTTCCGGGTTTTCCTTGGACAAGTTTGACGCATTTTCCATCTTGGATGTCGACGGAGGGTATCACCTTCATCGGCTGGGGGCGCTTCCCTTCTTTCACGGGACAACCCTCTCCACGGGTAGGACTATGATGTCTCTGGCTCCAGCCGTCTTAACCGAGCTTATGACATGGGGGATTTCCCCCTCCTCGACAACAGAGTACACCTCCCACATGGGGACGGGAGCCTCAACCTTCGCCAACGTGGGGCCGCCCATGGAAGGGAGGACACCTAGAACCCGCTGCAGAGCTTCTTCGGGAACGTTCATCATCAGGAGCTTCTTTTTTCTAGCCATTAAAACACTTCGGAGAGCGGTGGTGATTTCCTTTATCTTCTCTCCTTTCTCCGCCAAGGCCTTCTTGTTGACTATTAGCCTAGCCGAGGACCTCAGAACCTCCTCCACAATCCTCAGACCGTGAATTTTCAAGGTGGCCCCGGTGTCGACGATGTCTAACACAGCCTCTGCCACATTCATAAGGGGCGTGATCTCTACGGCTCCTGAGACCTTCACTATCTTAGCCTTCATACCTTTAACCTTGAGGTAGTTGCCGGCTATGGAAGGATATTTGGTGGCAATTCTAGTCTGAGCGGTTAGGTTTCGGGGAGACTCTATCCCTGACTCTTCAGGGGCGGCTAGAACTATCCGGCAGCCTCCGAACTCCAAGTCAAGAAGCTCAGCCACTTCCGCTCCGCTTTCCACGACGTAATCGTAACCTGTGACGCCCAAGTCTACTGCTCCTCCTTCCACCAACGTCGGTATGTCCGAGGCTCTGGCTAGGACTATGGAAAGCCAAGGAATCACCGTGGATAGGTAAAGAGAGCGTGTTTTCCAGTTTGATGGCGCTAGGCCTGCTTTCGTTAAGAGTCTGACGGAGGGCTTGTGAAGGCGGCCTTTGTTGGGTATGGCGATGGTTATTCGGATTTTTCATCCCTTCTTGTGGGAAATTTGTGGGTTTAAACCCATAATATACACATAAGTATATAAACTTTCCCGCACCAATACATAGTATTACAAGGTGAGAGCTACGCGCATCTCAGAAATCATCCGCATAGACAACCGAGGAAGAGTGATCATCCCCGCTTCCATCCGAGAAGCCTTCGGCCTGAGAGAAGAAGCCTATGTAATGTTGATGGCGGACTTGGAAAGCCAAGAAGTGAAATTCATCCCCTTCGCCGACCCCGACGCCAAGCTCTTCGAAGTAAAACTCTCCCTCACCGACGTGCGGGGGGCGCTGGCCAAGGCAGCCATGAAAATGGCGGAGCTGGGAGTAGACCTCCTCTCCACCCAATCCAGAACCCTGCAAAGGGGAAAGTCCGCCGAGTGGCATGCCATCGTCGACCTCTCCAAGTGCAAGCTTACGCTGGGCGAGCTTAAGCGCAAGCTGGTGGAAGAGGGAGCTGCTAAACACGTGGAGATAAAACAGTTCGGGTGAATTTTGATTCGTGAAATGTAAAAGCTTAAAAAGTTAAGTTGTGATTATTATACCTACATTTGAAGAAGGTACGATGATTTAGAAAATGAAAGTCAAATGCCCTGAATGCGGCGCGGAATTCGACGCTCCCGACGACGTGATAGTAGGGGAAATCGTCAGCTGCCCGGACTGCGGCTTAGAGCTTGAAGTCAGCAGCATCCAGTCTGGAAAAGTCGACGTTAAAATTGTCAGAATTTCCGGCGAAGACTGGGGGGAATGATCAGTCACCTCCATAGGCATCCTCTACGATCAGATCCGTTGGGAAGAAAAAGCCATAATCGAAACCGCCAAGTCTAGGGGAACACCTGTTAAGCTCTTAGACTCGAAATCGATGTTCTTCGAACTGGGAGCCCGGGAGCGCGGAGGAGAAAAATTCGCCGACATAATTCTCCAACGCTGCGTAAGCTATTTCAGAAACCTTCACCTCACCGCCCTCCTAGAGAAAAGAGGCTACACAGTCGTTAACCCTTACAAGGTTACCCAGCTCTGCGGCAACAAGCTTCTGACAACCCTCGCCTTGACAAAGGCTAAGATACCGACCCCTAAAACCTACGTAGCCTTCACCAAAGAGAGCGCGTTGGAAGCCTTGGATAAAATGGGCTACCCGGCGATGTTGAAGCCTGTGGTGGGAAGCTGGGGGAGACTCATCATCCCCTTGAAGGACAGGGAGACAGCGGGAGCCGTCTTGGAGGAAAGGGAGTACATGTTCCCCCTCTACCAAGTTTACTACCTTCAGGAAATGGTCAAAAGGCCGCCGAGGGACATCAGGGTCTTCGTCATCGGAGACGAGGCAGTGACAGGCATCTACCGTTATTCCTTCTTGGACATCAAGACCAACATCGCCCGGGGAGGAAAAGCTGAACCTTGCCGCATAACTCCTGAGCTTCAAGAGCTAAGCCTCAAGGCAGCGGAGGCTGTGGGCAGCGGAATTCTCGGAGTTGACATGATGGAAACCGATGAGGGAATCGTGGTACATGAAATTAACCACACCATCGAATTTCAGGCAACCGCCACGGTGACGAAGGTCAACATACCTAAATACATCGTAGGCTATTTGCTTAGAAAAGCCAGAAAATAGCTGCAGGCGAGGGCTCAGCCTATGCTTCGAGTAGGCGTCATCGGAGGCTCAGGTTACACCGGAGGAGAACTTCTCAGGCTGCTTTTGGGCCACCCCCAAGTTGAAATAGCTCAGACAACCTCCAGAGAATACGGCGGCGAATACGTTTTCCGAGTTCACCCCAACCTCAGAGGGCTGACCAGCCTCCAGTTCGCCAAACCAGACTTGGAGAAGACGGTGAAGGAATGCGACCTTGTCTTCACGGCGACCCCCCACGGAGTTTCCTCCAAGCTTGTTCCCCGGCTGCTGGAGGCGGGGTTGAAGGTGATAGACTTGAGCGCAGATTTCAGGCTGAAGAATCCTGAGGGCTACCCCCAATGGTACGGCTGGAGTCACCCTCACCCCGAACTGCTTCAGAAAGCCGTCTACGGCGTTCCTGAACTTCACCGGAGCGACATAGGGAAAGCTCAGCTTGTCGCTTGCCCGGGCTGCATGGCTGTGGCCAGCATTCTGGCTTTAGCCCCAGCGGCCAAAGAAAGGCTTTTCGAAGAGGACAAGGTTGTGGTCGACGTTAAGATCGGGTCTTCAGGAGCCGGAGCCAAACCCTCCCGGTCAACCCACCATGCTGAGAGAGCCGGCGTCATCCGGCCTTACAAGCCCACAGGTCACAGGCATACGGCGGAGATCGAGCAGGAGTTGAACTGGGTTGCAGGCTCCGGGGCGGTGAAGATTTCCATGTCCGCCCACGCCGTCAACGTTGTGAGAGGCATCCTCGCCACCGCGCATCTTTTCCTGAAAGAGAAGATAGGGCTGGCGGAGGTTTGGAAAGCCTACCGGGGGTTCTACCAGAACGAGCCCTTCATCCGCTTGGTCAGGGATAAGAAAGGCCTCTACAAGCTTCCCGACCCCAAAACCGTCATCGGCTCCAACTTCTGCGATATAGGCTTCGACTTGGATAAGCATGTCAACAGGCTGGTGGTCTTGGGGGCTATCGACAACCTGATGAAGGGAGCCGCCGGCATAGCCGTTCAAAACCTTAACCTGATGATGGGCTGGGATGAAAGAACCGGGTTACTGCCGCCTGCCCTCTACCCTGTCTGACGGCTTCCCTACCCTGCTCCCGGTCATTTTTGCCTCGAGGTTGAAGGCTGAGTTTTCAGCTATAGGTTTAAGAAGACGGCTTCATTTTGTTCTGGTTCATGAAGAAGAAGGGTTCCTACCGCGGCAATGCAATGGATAGACTAGTGAGGATAGCTGAGGAGGGGGGAGCCGCGGAGGTCAAGGTCATCAACGCCAAGGACATCGTTGTGGATAAGAGGGTTAGGATGAAATGTGCCATTCCCCCATGCAACCAGTACGGGAAAAACCTGATGTGCCCGCCTTACGTCATGTCCGTGGAAGAGTTCACCCAAATCCTCGGTAAATACAGAAAAGCCTTGCTGGTTCAGCTTGAAACTAACACCGACTCCTCAGACAAAGCGGACGCGCCCCTCACAGGAGAGCTTATAGAAACGCTAGAGGAAAAAACAGGCCTAGCAGAATGGTCGCTGAAGCTCCATAGGCTGATAAACCTCCTTGAAACCGAAGCTTTCAAGCTAGGGTTCCCCTTCGCCACAGGCTTCACTTGCGGACACTGCCGCCTCTGTGAAGAATGCGTGCCCCCCGGGAACCCTTGCCGAAAACCCTTTGAGGCTAGGCCTTCCATGGAGGCCATGGGCATCGACGTCTCCAAGACCTGTGAAAAAGCTGGCATTCCGGTTTCCTTTTCTTCAAACCGAGCCATAAAGTTGACAGGGCTGGTCTTGCTTTATTAGCTGCGAAGCTTCTGACTGAAAGCTAAAATACGCCTTCAGACTTTTCTAAAAGGAACCGCGAATTACCAGCGACGGTTCTCAGGAAGGTTTCAGATTGGCTGACAGGTTCCTTGTGGTAAAGGTGGGGGGCAGCCTTCTCAAATCAGGTTTTCCTCCCACGCTACTGAAAGACCTGAAAAGCGCGGCCCTAAACCATCGGCTCACCCTCGTCCACGGAGGGGCGGCTCTGGTTACGGAGACCGCCCAGAAGATGGGGAAAGAGCAGAAGTTCATCGTTTCTCCCGATGGAATGAAAAGCAGGTACACCGACAGGGAGACCATGGAAGTCTACACCATGGTCATGGCGGGTAAAATCAACAAGCAGGTCGTGGCTTTTCTGCAGAGCGGAGGGGTTAACGCCATAGGCCTCAGCGGGGCGGACGGCCAGCTTCTCAGAGCTTCCAGAAAGAAAAAACTCATCATCTTGGATGAAAGGGGAAGAAAAGTGGCTATTGAAGGCGGCTACACGGGGAAAATCGAAGAGGTGAACCCCCAGCCTCTCCGCTGCCTGATGGACTTGGGCTACATGCCTGTGGTGGCCCCCATAGCCGTGGACGATGAGTTCCAGCTTCTAAACGTAGACAGCGACAGGGCTGCCGCCTACATAGCCAAAGCCCTGAAGGCTGACTGCCTCATCCTCTGCACCGATGTGGAGGGACTTATCCTCAACGGCGCTCTCGTCAAAAGGCTGAAGCTGGAAGAGGCTCGGGAAAACCTCCCCAAGATCGGGCATGGTATGAGAAAGAAGATTTACGCTGCGGTGGAAGCCTTAGAAGGAGGCGTCAGAGAAGTGGTGGTGACGAAGGGCGCCTTGGAAACCCCCCTAACCTCAGCTTTAAACCATGAGGCGGGAACCCTCATTGTCCCTCAGTAGAGATGAGATAATCCGCTGGGAAAACAGCCAGCTGGCCGACGTCTACCACCGGAGAAACCTCGCCGTAGTCCGGGGTAAGGACGCCCTCATCTGGGATGCGGATGGAAAGCAGTACATCGACTGCATGGCCGGCTTCGGCGCTGCTTTCATAGGCCACTGCAACGAAAAAGTGGTAAAGGCCCTTCAAACCCAAGCTGAGAAACTCATAGCATGCCACGGGTCCCTCTACAGTGAGGCTAGAGCTCAGCTTCTCCGAAAATTGGCCTCCATAGCTCCGAAGGGGTTGGACAAAGTTTTTCTGTCCAACAGCGGCTCCGAAGCCGTGGAGCTGGCTTTAAAGGTTTCAAGAAAGTTCACGGGAAAGAAAGAGTTCATAGCCATGATGAGAAGCTACCATGGGAAAACCATGGGCTCCCTCTCCGTCACCTGGAACGCCAAATACCGAGCTCCCTTCGAGCCGCTCATTCCCCAGGTGAAATTTGTTCCCTATGGGCGGTCGGAGGAAGTCAGGAAAGCCCTGACGGCTGACACAGCCGCCATCATCGTGGAGCCAGTTCAGGGAGAAGGCGGAGTCTACGTGGCTCCGGAAGGCTACCTGAAGGAACTCAGGGAGCTGGCCGACCGCCAAGGGGCACTGCTGATCTTCGATGAAATTCAAACAGGCTTCGGGAGAACTGGAAAGATGTTCGCCCTCGAACACTGGAATGTCACCCCCGACATCCTGTGTCTGGCAAAGGCAGCGGGCAGCGGTGTCCCCATAGGCATCACCCTAGCTGGCGAGGAGGTCATGGGCTCGCTGAAGATAGGGGAACACTCCGCCACCTTTGGGGGAAACCCCCTCTCCTGCATTGCAACCGTCGCCACCATCGACGTGCTGGTGGAAGGACGACTCTGGGAGGCAGCAGCTCGCTTAGGGAAGCACTTCTCAAGCCGTCTAAGAGAGCTGGGTGAAAGACATAGAATTGTAAGGGAGGTCCGAGGCTTAGGCTTGATGCTGGGGATGGAGCTTCGCTTCGACGTCTTGGACATCCTTAACAAGATGCTGGAGAAGGGGGTTCTGATAATGAACGCGGGGGTGAAGACTCTCCGTTTTCTCCCTCCCTGCGTAATCTCCCCAAGCCAATTGGATACCGTCGTCGAGAAGCTGGAAGAATGTCTGAGGGAAAAAGAAGCATCCATAGCTAGATAAACGTGAAAGGAGGTGCAGTAGAATGGAGGAAGTGAAAGTTCTGCTTCAAATCGACGGGAAGATCGTGCCTCTCAACCGGTTCGCCCAGCGGATATTTCAAACCACTTTGGAAGGGATGGTCTCAGCCCTGAAAGGCATACCCCCTGCCTACCGGGAGCTGTCCCTCTCGATTAAAAAGAAGTAAAACAGCCTTCAGATGAAAAGATCGTATTTTGCAGGCCTGACCAACTCGCCGGCTCCCGCGTCCTCACTTTCTTGGTAAGGGTATCCTCGGATAACCACTACCGGCAACGCCTCAGCCGCTTCGCCCATGAGTAGCTCTCCCGCCGAGGCCAGCTCATCGGCTACGGCTATCTCCTTCACCTTCAACGTGTAGCCGAACAGGTCTTTTTCTCCCTTTCTGTCGTGGATGGGCCTCAGGCCCGCAACGCCTATGGCGACATTGACTTGCCCCATCCTGAAGGGCCTTCCAAACGTGTCTGTTATAATCACAGCCAGCTTTTTCCCGGACAGTTTCATGAGCTGCTCTCTCAATTTTCTGGCAGAAGCATCTGGGTCTCTGGGAAGAGTTGCCACCGCGTCTCCGCCGGAAACATTGGAGAGGTCGACGCCTGAGTTGGCGCATATGAGGCCGTGGCGTGTTTGGGTGATGAGGTGGCCTCTGCGAAACCTTACAATGCTTTTAGCCTCTTGGAGGATGATTTCCGCCATCCCCACTGGTTTTTGAATCCGCTCAGCCACGATTTCAGCCATGGCGCTGGGTTTCACGGATTTTAATCTCACCACGGAGCCTTCAGCCTTGGAGATGACGACTTGAGCGACGACGATGATGTCCCCGTCTTCAAGACGTATTCGCTGCTTTTTTGCGGTCTTCCAAATAAGCGCGGCCACGTCGTCCCCAGGTTTGACTAGAGGCATGCCGGGGATGGGGATTATCTCGATTTTCCGGGGGGACGGCATAGGCAAACCTGTCAACTTCCCTTTTTTAGAAGTTTAAAAACGACTCTAGTTTGGAGATGCCTATGATCTCTTCGAAGCTGATGTCCAAGGCGTCCAAGACTTGTTCGAAGGTGGTTTGAATGTGCTCCACATATTTGTTGACGTCGATTTCTTCCAGGGAAGCTTGGGATAACAGTTTAACCCATGGGTCTTTTCTCACTTTCACATACCTCACCACGGAGCCGGCTCCGATTTTTTCTTGGTCCTCCTTGGAGAGCTCCCTCAAAGCTTTCACATGCTGAGGGGTTGTTTTCTCATAGTCCTCCAAGCTCTTACCCAAGACGACGGTGAAGGCTAGGTCTTCCAAAGAATATTCCTTGCTCTTCAGCCGGCTGTAGCATTCTTTGACGATCCCCTTGATCTTCTCTTTGGCGTTGAAGAAGGCGTCCTCGGTTTCCACTTGGCTGAGGATGTTAACCATGTCGGCGAAGGCCTTCTTCAAAAACTCCGGAGTGTTCCTCTTCTTCCCGGTTAAGCCTTTTATGTCAACGTTTCCCGTGGGGTAAACTCCGATGTAGTTTTTCTTCCGGGTGGAGAAGACGGTATACCGGTAAACTTTGTCCACATCCAAATCCATGCCCAAGTTATCTTTAGACCATTCGATGAGCTGGCGGATTTGGGCTTCGGAAGGGTTTTTCAGAAAAACCGAGTCCGTGTCTCCGTAGATAACTTCAATGCCCAAGTCCTGAGCTTTTTCTATCACCTCCTGAATGGCATACCTCCCCACGCTGGCCGTGGCTTCCGCTACAGGAGGGCAGTAAAGGACAAAGTGCTCGGCTCCGAAGACCCCGTAGGCAGCGTTCAAGATTACCTTCAGAGTCCTTTGGACAGCAGAATACCATGAACGGACTTCCGGCGGCACCGAAGGGTCTTTGGCTTTGCTCTTGTACCATCGAACTCGGAGGTCTCGGAGGGAGCCTATTAGGAGGCTGGTCAGCCCTCTTTTCTTCGTGCATACCCAGTGGGTTGTTTCCGGGATAAGGTTTCTCTTACATTCTTCATGGGGACATCGGACGGTTTCATAGGAGAGGTTCCACCTTTTGATGATGCTGGGGTACAGGCTGCTGAAGTCGAGAACGATGACGTTGAAGTTAACCCCAGCCCTCGGCTCGATGACCACAGCGCCCCGGTATTTCTTTCCCTTGATGATGGAATGGGTTGCAGTGACGCCTTTCTCCGCGAGGATTTCCTTGGAAGTGGGGATGAGAATTCCCCGCCTCCTATGCTCACTGTACACCATGCTCCTTATCCAATTAGAAACTCCCTGCCGGGACACATCCTCCAAAGGCATCTTAGCGATTCTCGAAAGAGCGATGATCAACTTCAAAACCAAGTTATCATCCAAAGCCGCCAGCTGGTAGGTTAGCTCCGAATCCCTGAGACAGTAGGCAGCCAACTCCATGTAGGAGAGCCGGGAAACATCCCTGTCCAACCCCAGCTTACCCAAGCCTAGGAGGGAAGAGGCTACCTCTTGGAGAGTTATCTCCCTGTACTTCTGGTCGAAAGCGTAAACCTGAATCGACCTGTTGAAGAAAAACCTGTAGAGGTCAAGGTGGATGCTCAGCCGGAGGAGGGCGGATTCCCTCCCCAGCTCAATGGGGATATCCTCCCTCGCAAAGCCCAGCCTCTCAGCTCGGTGATGAAGATACCGGAGGTCAAAGTCATCTCCGTTGAAAGTCAAAACAATAGGGTAGTCGGTGAGGATCTCAAACAGCTGCCTGAGAAGCTCTTTTTCGTCATCGTACCATTCAACCCTAGCCTCCGAGGGAAGCTCCGCTGAACCTTCGGAGACGACTCCCCTCCGAAGCAGCAGAACTCTTTTAACAGAGTCGGAAGCCACTAAGGAGGCACAAATGACCCTGTATAGGGCTTCTTGCGGGCTGGGAACCCTGTCCAGGGTAGGGGACTCTACCTCGATGTCCAAGGCAGCGTACCTCAGCTTGGGAACAGGGCATTCCAGTAGCCTCGCCCAGTTTTTGATGTACTCAAAAAACTCCGGAGACTCGCCTGCGAAGGCCGCTTCCACTTCGCTGAGGCTGGAGGACAGCCTCGATTCTAAGGGTATGATCTCCTCTTCCCTGATGGCGTAAGGCATCCCTACCTCCAAGTTTCGATCGTAGAGGTAGTTTTCATAGTATTTTATGTCAGCCTCCCAAACCTTCACCGAAGCGTCCTCCGGCTTCCACCGGGGGATGATGTCCCTGATGCACCCCGAAGGCCTGCCTCCGATGGCCAAGGGGTCTCGGGCGACGATCCGGGTCACCACCACTCGCCGGTCGATTAGAGGGTCCAGCTTCTCCACCTGCTCAAAGCCCTCCAACCCTTCATGGGCCATGAGCTCAGGGATATTCTTCAACTCCTCAGGCCGGAGGCTTGTCAGGCAGTAGGGCTTGTGGCCGGTGTTATCGTACCAAAAATAAAGCTGCTCATCGGAGGGGCTGTAAAACTTCAGAACCGCGCAACGTTTATCACCGTCGTAGGTGGCTGAAAGAAGGTAGGCCTCAGCCAGATCTGAGGCTGGGGCAAGCCTTTCAGCCATATGCTTCCTAATTTTCTCCCGCCAAGCTTCCATATCCCCGGTTTTAGGGGTTTCAGGGGCTTGCGGCTTTTCCTCAGGCTTCCCCAAGTAGTCTTCTAAGGTTTTTTCCTGCATCTTCCCAGTCACTTCACTGGTCGAAGGCGATGATTAATAAGTTTTTGCTGCCCCACGGCCACTCAGTCAATCAAACTTTTTCGCCTCCAGCAAGCACAAGGCTTCAAATATTATCTTCGCACCAAGGACGGCTGTGATGCCGCTGTCGTATCTTGGGGCTATTTCAACCAAGTCGAAGCCTTTCGCTTTCCCGTTTACCACCCCCCTCAGAATCTCCAAGAGAAGATGGGAGTTCAGCCCCTCCGGCTCAGGGTTTCCGACGGCGGGAGCGAAAGCAGGGTCCAATACGTCCATGTCGACGGTGAAGTAGGAGGACTTGAAGCTTCGGAGAAAATCCCTGATGTTTCCAGCAGCCCAAGCGGAGCCTTGGCTGAGGATCTGGTCGGAAGTCAGGTATCTGATTTTCCGGCTTTCCACGTAAGCCAAGTCCTCCTTGCACACCGCCCTGACACCTGCGAAAATAATTCTATCAGGCCCTATTTTCTCCGCCAGTCTCCTCATGAAGGTGGTGTGGGAAAATTTTTTCCCCTCATACTCGTCTCGAAGGTCGAAGTGAGCGTCAAAAGAAACTATTCCCGTATCCTTGGGCAAGGATTCGACTGCTGAAAAAGTTAGGGTATGCTCTCCACCTAAGACCACCGGCTTCTTCCCAGCTTGAAAAATCCTTGAAACCACTTCCTTCAGATTCGAAAAGGATTCAGCCACATCTTCAGAGACAGCCACGTCGCCAGCGTCGTGGATTTTAAGGTCCTCTAAGAAGACCCGGGTTCGGAGGCTGTAGGTTTCGATGTTGAGGGAGGCCTCCCTCAGAGCATTAGGTCCCTCCCGCGCCCCAAAACGGTAAGTGCTGGTGAGGTCGAAGGGAAACCCCACAACGACGTAATCGGCTTCGGAGAAAGGAAGCGACAGACCGGAAAAGGGGGAGGGCGGAGATGTTAAGAGGGTCTTTTTCCAGTTCACTTCTCAAATATTCTCTCCATCACGGCTGCCACCATTATGGGGAAGCAGATGGTGGTGTCACCGATAACCTGAACGTAGCTGGCTTTACTTTTAACCTTACCCCAAGACACAGCCTCCTCCAAAGTGGCTCCCGATAGCCCTCCGGGTTCAGGGCGGTCCATGGTTATCTGTATGGCGTAGTCCAATTTTTTACCCGTGGTGAAAGCTGCTTGAAAGATGAAGTTTTTCGGAACTCCTCCTCCGAGAACCAAGGCACCCGTTTTTTTAGAGGCTCTAAACATTTCAAAGAAGTTCTCCATGTCGCCCATGACATCCAATTGAATTTTCGGAACCTCCTTCACGCTTGGATATTTTCTATCCCACAACAACCCAAAACAGGAGTCGTTGAGAGCCGGAACGTAAATCGGCTTATCAGCCTTGTAGGCTGCGTAGATTATCGAGTCTTCACAAGGTTTCATCAGCATGCCAACTTTTTTAAAAAACTCAGAGATCGACAGCCTAGGCGAGTTTTTGTTTTTCATCATTTCCCCGTAGATTTCTTGACAGATGCCCAGCATCGGCTTATCGAAACAGTCGACAAAATACTGATCCGGAATGAAGACATCGTATATTCTGTCGATTTTCTCGGAATAAAGTTTGCTGTCGTCGGTTTGACAGGTTCCCTTAAAATGTCGACCTCCGTAGGCTTCAACGAAGTCGTGAACCATGTTGGCTCCGGTGCTGACAATGACGTCTACCATGTCTCTCTTGATCATTTCGATGACGATCTGCTTCATCCCGGCGGGAACCATGGCGCCTGAAAAACCAAAAAAAATAGTAGCATCATCTCTCAGCATCTGCTCATAAATGTCAACAGCCTTAGCCAGCCTTCCAGCTCCAAAGCTTCCAGACCTACCCATTTCAAGGATGAGTTGATTTACAGTCATGCCGCACCTCAACTTCACCGGCTCAACAACATCCTTACAGAATTCATGAGCCGTCTTAATCACACCTATAAGTTTTTAACAATTCTTAAACTGGAAATGGAAATATAAAATTTTCTAAGAAAATACTTGAAGACCCGGAACAGAATTTTGGATCTCAAAAAAAACCTCGCATCTGAAACGTTTCGAGGCTGGTTTGAATTTTATCAGAAAATCCTTTTACCTGTTTCTTCGCCTACTTTTAACCCAGGTCTTCGAGCTGTCAGCATCTCTTGAAATTCTTTTGAACTCAGAATTTTCAGGAAAGCTTGAACTGCAGGCTTGTTAAGCCTGTCTAACCTTATGGCGAAGTCGTAGTTTTCATCCTTTAGATGAACGTAGTCTAGACCGTTCAGGCGGGCCACAGTCTCTATGGCCAATCCCACGTCGGCTTTTCCGTGCAGGATGGCCGTCGCTAGAGCTGAGTGGGATTTGACTTCGAAGGTGTATCCCTTAATTTTACGGATTAAGTCTTCAAAATCAACCCGCTTTTTCTTCGCTACTTCCTTTATATAAAAATCCAGCAGAATTCTGGTTCCGGAGCCTGTGTTCCTGTTCACCAAGGTTACATCCTCTCTCCAAAGGTCTTCTAGGCTACGGATCCCTTTCGGGTTTCTCCTTGCCACCACCAGTCCCTGCCTTCGGATGTAACCCCTCACCAAGGCTGCTTTCCCTTCAAGGCCGAATTTTTTCATAAACGACACATTGTAGTCTCCGGTTTCTCCATTCAGCAGGTGGATGCCTGCCATGTCAACTTCACCCCTCCTAAGGGCGGACAGGCCTCCACTAGAGCCGAGGTTGATTATCTTGAGTTTAAAGCTGGGATTTTGCTGAAGGAACAACTCAGCGGCCACATCCAAGCCTAAGCAGTGGCTTCCCCCTATCACCAAGTCCGCAGGCTTAAACTGGGATCCGAAAATCCTAACCTGAACGCTTTCCCCCTCCTCTAGGAAAACTCTTCCCTCAGGAATTTCAATAAAGCCGTCAGCCTCGGCTAAAGTGGATATGGCCCCTGAACCCCCGACGGTGGGGAAAACGATGAACGCTTCCCCCGCCTGAATTATGTGCACTGGCAGAAAGTTCCTCCTCCCGGGGGTAGAGAAGATTCTTTCCCCCGCCTTGGCTTCAAGGACTTTCCCCTCAACCCACGGGCTTAAGCCGGCCATCTGTCTGAGAACAGGTTGGACGAGTATGTTGAAAATCATCAGCGCCGAGGTGGGATAGCCCGGCAGCCCAAAGATAGGCTTACCTTGGATCAAGGCAATGATAGTTGGCTTTCCCGGCTTCACCAACACCCCGTGGACCAGTATGCCGGGTTTTCCAAGGCTGTCCAAGATTCTGTAGAGAATGTCTCCTGCGCCAGCTGAGGTTCCTCCGGAAACTAGGACGACGTCGCTTGTTTCAAGCGCCAGCTGGATCCGCTTCTTCAAGGCTTGGGCTTCATCGCCAACTACCCCTAGGAAGCGGGGTTCACAGCCGCATTCCAGAACGGATGCGGAGAGGGTGTAATTGTTGATGTCATAGATTTTACCGTAAGGTAAAGGTTGACCTATAGGGGTAATCTCGTTGCCTGTGGAAACCACGGCGACCACAGGTTTTCTGTAACATTTTACCTCCGAGATGCCTAAGGCTGCCAGAACCCCTATTTCTACGGGAGTTAAAACCGTCGACTTTCTCAGCACAAGCTCCCCAGCCATCATGTCGGAGCCGGCTGCCATAATGTTCTCCCCGGTGGTAACAGGCCTGTAGACTTCGAGGGAATCGCCCGCGGATGACGTATACTCCACCATGACAACAGCGTTCGCCCCCGGCGGCAGAGGCGCTCCTGTAGCGATTTCCACCGCCTCCCCTTTCTGCAAGGTGAAGGGGGGCTCTTCTCCAGCTTGGAGCCGTCCCACTATTTTGAGCCTCACAGCTTTGTCCTCTTCAGCGTTGTAGGTGTCCTCCGCCTTGACAGCGTAGCCGTCCATGGCAGCCCTGTCAAAAGGTGGAATATCTAAGGGGGCTTCCACATCTTCTGCTGTAACCCTCCCCAAGGCCTCCGTCAACTTTACTGTCTCAACTCCCACTGGTTTCGGTTCAAAGTGCTCTCGCAGTTTCCTACCTGCTTCCTCAAGGGAGAGGAGATCCCGGAAAATTTTTCTAGCCATAAGCTGGCTCCTCCAGACTTCTCAGCAAGGTAACCTTCACGGTTTCCCCTTTTTCTATTCCTTCCTTTTCTTCAGGCACCACCACTAAGCCTTGGGCTTTAACCATGGAGGATATTATTCCAGCTCCTGTGATTCTGATAGGTTCAGCCTCATAGCCTTCTCCCGTCTTTCTTAAAGCAACTCGGACAAAGTCTCTGACGCCGGGATGGGAAGGTACTCTCCTCGCCATCTTCGCCTCCACAGTGTAGCCGGATATTTCAGGCAGAGAAGTCCCCAGCATTTTCCCAATAATCCCCTGCACAAACAAGTAGAAGGTCACCATAGCGGCCACAGGATAGCCGGGTAAAAGCACCACAGGCTTTTCCCCCACAGCCGCCAAAGCAACAGGTTTGCCCGGGCGAATGGCCACTCCGTGAACAACAATACAGGAGTCGGGGAAAGACCTCAGAGCTTCGACCACTAGGTCCCTAGCCCCCACAGAGGTGCCGCCGGATAGTACGGTGAGGTCCGCTTTTCTCAGACCCTCCTCCATCTTGGCCTTGATGGAGTTCAAGTCTTCGGAGGCTATGCCTAGGTCTAGAGGCGTGCACCCCAGTTCCGCTATCGCAGCCAACAGGAAATAACGGTTTGAATCGAAGGTTTTTCCACTCTCAGCCGGCACTCCAGGCTCGACAAGTTCGTTGCCCGTGGAGGCCACAGCGACCACAGGCTTTTTGACCACTTTAACCTTCCCTTTTCCCAAAGCGGCTAGAAGAGCTAAGTCCTGAGGCTTCAAAGCTAAGCCCTTGGTTAGGACAACTTCCCCCTTCCGGACGTCCTCTCCAACCTTGGAAACATTCTGCCCCTGACTCACTGTTCGGTAAACTTCTAGGATGCCGGAATCATGGAGGTTGGTGTACTCTAACATGATAACCGCGTCAGCACCTTCAGGCAGGGGAGCTCCTGTCCAGACTCTCACCGCCTGCCCTTTTTTGACAATGAGCTCTGCCTTCCTTCCCACCTCCACTGTTCCAACCACGTCCAAAAGAACCGGGTTGGTGGCAGAAGCCCCTGAAGTGTCCTCCGCCTTGACGGCGTAGCCGTCCATGGCAGCCCTGTCAAAAGGTGGAATATCCACTTCAGCCGTGAGGTTTTGGGCTAAAACCCGCCCCGCAGCATCGGAAATCGGAACCTCCTCAGCATCGCGGACTTTAATTTGAACCGTCGTGAAGTATCGGTCTAGGGCTTCTGCCGCCTTCAAGGATTCAGCGAATCCTTTCAACTTAACATCTCGCATGTTTTCTGAGATAGGGGACATGACTTTATACATCCCTGTTTAAGATAGACTGAAAAACACAGCCTCATAAGGATATACATTATGCCTAATGCGAAAGACCCGGAGAAAGACTTTGGAGACAACGTCTTAAGTTAAATTTTTCTGGCAAATTCTTCTCCGTACTCCAAGCATTTTCGGGTTTCTTCCTCGTCTGGAACCCATTTGACAGTCAAGCCGGGGGACAGTATCTCTATTCCCGCCTGCCGGAGGGCTTCTTCAATATGCCTCACCGCACCTCCACCCCACCCGTAGGAGCCAAAGGCGGCTGCAACTTTTTTCCTAGGCTTTAACCCCTTTAGGTCTTCGAGGAAGGATGCAAGAGTTGGGAGGATGCCGCTGTTGATGGTAGAGGAGCCTACTAGGAGGCCTTTAGCTTCAAGAAGCTCCCTAATCAGGGCTCCTCGGTCTGAGAGCGGCAGCCTGAACAGCCTTACTTCAACGCCTTCCCTGCGGATGCCTTCGACGATGGCTTTAGCCATCTTCTCCGTGCTGCCCCACATAGTATCGTAGACGACTAGGATTTTCTTTTCAGCCTCTCCCCGAGCCCAACAGAGGTAGGCTTCAAGGATCTTCGCTGGGTTGCTCCGCCAAATGACACCATGGCTTGGAGCTATCATGGCGACACTCAGGTTTCGTTGCTGAAGTTCCTCTATTTTCTTTATCACCAAGGAGCTGAAAGGCCAGAGGATGTTGGCGTAATATTTAGCCGCCTCCTCCATTAGAATGTTCTCATCCACCTCGTCGTCAAACCGCTTTGAGGTTGCCAGATGCTGGCCGAAGGCGTCGTTGGGCAAAAGCAGACCGTCTTTTCCTACATAGGTGAACATGCTGTCAGGCCAGTGCAACATGGGAGCCTCTATGAAGCTTAGAGTCCTTTCGCCGAGGTTTATTTCGTCCCCGGTTTTTACCACCTGAAAATTCCAGTCTCTGAAAAAATAGTGTTTAAGTAATCCCTCTTTACATCTGGCCGTGCCTACCACCTTTGCCTTCGGAGCGAACTTTAAAACTTCGGCTAGGGCTCCGGAATGGTCCGTCTCCACATGGTTGATGACGATGTAGTCAATTTTTTCGGGTTCCACTATCTCCCTGATTCTCTCCATCATTTCCCCTCCAAAAGGGGCGTAGACACAGTCCACCAAGACTATTTTTCCGTCCACAATGAGGTAGGCGTTGTAGGTTGTCCCCCGAGGTGTGGAGTAAGTGAAGCCGTGGAAGTTTCTGACGTTCCAGTCCACCGCACCGACCCAGTAAATGTTTTCTAGAACCTCAACCGGCTTCATAAAGGACCGCCTGATTTCAGAGAATGTTATCTTAGCTCCGATAAGAGTTTTCCTCTCCCCCACCTTTCAGCCTACTGCGGAGTGAAGTGATTAGCTTAAATAGGCGGCTTCGGAAAACTATAAAATCATGGCCCAGTATGGGTTTACTCCCCCTGCCGCATTCAGGCCTGTGATGGTTTTCATCGACGGAGGCTATGTGCGGGAGATTTTCAGGGAAAAATTCGGCCATGATAGCATAGACTTTCATAGATTGGTCACCATCATGAACGAATATCCTTTTCGAGGAAAAAGCATTCAAGGAGAACTGCTGAGAGCCTACTACTACGACGCCATAGTCGAGCAGACGGAAGACCCCCATCTGTTCAGCAGACAGCAGGCTTACTTTGACAATATTGAAAAGTCTCCCGACATCCAAGTTAGGCTGGGAAGACTGATTCGAACCCATGCGGGTTACAGGCAGAAAGGCGTGGATGTGCTACTGGCCATTGATATGCTGAGCATGGCCTTCCAAAACCGCTACGAAATCGCCATTTTTCTGGGCGGAGACGACGACTTTGTAGACCTCATCGACGCCGTTAAAAATTCAGCCGGCAAGAGAGTTTTCGGCTTCTACTACCCTCACCGAATATCTAGACGGCTCTTCAATTCCTTTGACCAAAGATTCGAATTGGATGAAAACATTTTAAACAGCATTAAAAAACAGGGAGACCACTCTGCACCAGGAACAGACAAAAAAGGCGGGAACGCTAGGTTTTAGGGTCGAGTTCACCGCAGTTCTTGAAGAGCCTTAAGCCTTTTCACAATGTTTGGGTGGGTTGAGAAGATCTCCGCAAACCGGTCAGCCCAAGTAAGCCTCCGGGAGAGAATTTCGTTTACAAGCTGCTGATCCGATGCATATCGAGAATAATGGGAAAGTTCGACGACGTCTCTAGAAGCTCTGACAGGGTCGGCTATGAAGAGGGATTTGAAGCTGCTCAGGCTGCCTATTTCCCGCCCCTGATACCGCCTCATCCTCCCTGAGAAGCGAACGATCTTAGCCAAGCCTTCGGACAGTTTACGGGCGCCGTCCTCCACAATGCTGACACTGGTTCTGTCCGCGTAATACTCTCGGTATCGGCTTAAACCCAAGACGAAGAGAGAGAGAATCCAGTAGATGGCGAGGCAGGCGATGCCGATGAGGAAGGGCGCCGCTGCACCTTGCCCTCTTCTAGCTCCGTAGCCGCCGAACCAAGTGGAGAGCATGAGGGAATAGCCTAGGAAATAGAATATAGCCGGCAGAACGGAGACGAACATCATAATCTGCACATCTCGATGTTTGAGATGGCCTAACTCATGCCCTATCACGGCCTCCACCTCTTCCTCTTCCAAGTTCTTGAGCAGCCCCTCCGTTACCGCCACCCTGCTCCCTGTCAAGGGGGAACCGTAGGCAAAGGCATTGGGAATTGGAAGGCGGGCAATCATCAGCTTAGGCGTCGCTAGGTTTAGCTTCCGGCTTAGCCTTTCCACCATTCCATAGAGGCGACCGTGCTCCGACCTTGAAGCTTCCTTAGCCTTGTACATGGCCTCTATGAGTTTAGGGGCGAAAAGCCACTGGATGATGTTGAAGATGACCACGATGGGCATCAGAACCAAGAGACTGAGACTGCCGGTAAGAGTCAGAATGGCTGCGAAGAAAAGGGTGGAAGCTCCGATGATGAAAGCCAGCGTGCCGTACATGGAGAGGCGAAGCTTCAAAAGACTCATAGGGATACCCTCTCTCATTGAGAGAAGAAAAAGAGGTTTATAACTTTAACGTTGACACATTAAACCGCATTCAGTTAGCTGAATGCTCTTGGGGAAAGCTATTTAAGCAGACTTTGAAAAATACTGCTAACTCTTCCACCTCTAGTAATTGCCGAGAAGCGGAGAAGACCTCTGATGCAGGGAGAACGGTATTCCCCCCGTATTCAAGAACACCCCATTCTCAGCTTTGAAAGGGGGAGGAAAATAAAGTTCTTCTTCGACGGCCGGGAGATCGAAGCCTACGAAGGGGAAACCATTACGGCGGCCCTCTACGCGGCGGGGATAAGACAGCTCACCGAGAGCCTGAAATACAGGCGGCCTCGAGGGTTCTTCTGCGCCATAGGAAAATGCTCCAGCTGCCTAGCTCAAGTTGACGGTGTATCCAACGTCAAAACCTGCGTAACCTTGGTTAAGGAAGGCATGGATGTCAGATCCCAGAAAAGAAAATTTTCTCTCCTAGGCTCCTTGGTTTCAGCCGCCTTGAAGCGCGGCCTGTTTCCATCCGTCGGAGGCCATTACAAGAAGCTTGTGGGCGGCCCGCTTGTCTGGCCTCTGGCCCGGAGAGCCATAAAAGCCATGGCGGGATTCGGGGAATTCCCCGAACCTAACCCGACGCTGGGGAAGTTTCTTCCCAGCGAAACATGGGAAGGAGACTTGGTGGTGATAGGCGGCGGCCCCGCGGGTATTTCAGCGGCCCTCTACGGAGCTAAGCTGGGTTTGAAGGTGGCGTTGGTGGATGAAAACAGCCGCCTAGGGGGGCAACTGGTCAAGCAGACCCATCGCTTTTTCGGCTCTAAGGAATATTATGCTGGAACTAGGGGATTTGAGATTGGGAGAATTCTGGAAAAAGAAGCCGCCAGCTACAGTAACATCACCGTCTTGCTAGACACCACCGTCTTCGGCTTTTACCCCGGCAACATCTTGGGCGCAGTTCAGAAGATAGATTTCTGCAAGGAGAAGATGGTCAAGCTTAGAGCTAAAAGAATGGTCTTCGCCACCGGAGCCTACGAGAGAACTTTGATCTTCGAGAACAACGACCTGCCAGGGGTTATGGGAGCCGGAGGCGTTCAAACATTGATGAATGTTCAAGGGATAAGACCTGGGAAAAACGGCCTCATCATCGGAGCCGGCAATGTGGGCCTTATCCTCGCCTATCAACTGCTCCAAGCAGGGGTGAGGGTGGAGGCTGTTATTGAGGCCATGCCAGGGGTAGGCGGATATTTCGTCCACGCAGCCAAGATTAGGAGAGCTGGGGTTCCCATTCTCACCTCGCACACGATCCTGAAGGCATTGGGGAAGGGAAGCGTAGAAGGCGCTGTGGTGGCCAAGCTTGACGACAAGTGGAATCCCCTTCCCGGCAGCGAGAAAGAACTAGAATGCGACTTTATCTGTGTGGCCGTGGGGTTGCATCCCAGCTTTGAACTCCCCTACCAAGCGGGTTGTCAGCTGAAGTACGTGCCTGAGCTGGGGGGAATGGTTCCCGTCCACGACCAATGGATGGAAACCTCGGTTCCCGGGATCTACATCGCTGGAGACACTTCAGGCATTGAAGAGGCCAGCACCGCCATTCTAGGGGGGAGAATAGCCGGCCTCTCCGCCGGCTTATCCTTGGTTAAAGACCGAGAAGCGGAAAAGTTGCGATCGGAATTCGTGAAAGCCCTAGAAGAGTTCAGGGACAATCCTCTAAGCGCAAAAATCAGGGAAGGAAAGAAAAAGGCTCAACCGAGGTGAAGTAGGGTGGAGAAGCGTCTGAGGCAGGGCTTCATCACCTCAGAGGACCTGAAAAACCTGCCCGACAAGGAGCGGTTGAAGAAGGGCTGGGTTGCCGTGATCGAATGTCCTCAAAACATTCCCTGCGACGCCTGTATCTACGCGTGTAAAACCCAAGCTTTGGAGATGAAGACGGTGGCAGACCTACCTGTGATAAACTACGATAAATGCATAGGATGCTTCCAGTGCATGCACGCCTGCCCAGGCGTAGCCATCTTCATGGTGCGCCTAACCGATGACGGAAAAGGCATGGTCAGTCTACCCTACGAGTTCACCGACCTCCCTAAAGCGGGGGAAACCGTGGACCTCCTCAACCGGTTAGGAGAGAAGCTGGGTCCAGCTAGGGTGATTAGAACCTTCAGCATGGGTAAGGACGCCGCCAAGTCAAGTTACGTCACCGTGGAAACTGCGCCTGAACTGATATGGGATGCAAGGTTCATTCGAAGAAGGTGAAAACAGGTGGGAAAAGGAAAGGAGATAGTTTGTTTCTGCGAGGACGTATCCAAGGAAGAAATCGTGAAAGCCATCAAAATGGGCTTCAAGGACTTGGAAACCTTGAAAAGGTTCACAGGCATCAGCACTGGGCCCTGCCAAGGGAAATCATGCCTTTTCCAAGTCATGAGAATTCTAGCCCAAATGGAAGGCAAAAAAATGGAGGAAATGGCGACCACGACCATCAGGCCGCCGGCAAGGCCTATCCTCATAGGCGCGCTGGCCGAGGGGGAAACCCGTGCTGGAGAAGGCTGAGGTTGTCGTAATAGGCGGGGGAGTCGTCGGCTTATCCGTAGCCTACAACCTAGTCAAGCGAGGCGTGGGAAAAGTCTCCGTGCTAGAGAGGAGATACCTCGGAAGCGGAGCGTCCACCCGGAACTGCTGCGGAATCCGAAGCCAGTTTGGAGCTGAGGAAAACATCCGACTGGCTAGGGAAAGTAAAAAAATTTTCCAAGGTCTCACCGCCGAGCTGGGCTTCAACATCCTCCACATTAAAGGAGGCTGTATGATGCTGGCGTCGACGCCGGAGGAGGCTGAGATCCTAGAACGGAATGTTCGGCTTCAAAACCGTTTAGGTGTGAACACTAGGCTTCTGAACCCCGGAGAGCTTCGAGCACGGTTTCCCTATCTGAACCCTGATAAGATTAGGGCAGCCTCTTTCGACCCCACGGACAGTAAGGCTCACCATGACGCGGTGGTCATGGCCTACAGTGAAGCCTGCAGAAGGCTGGGCGTGGAGCTTAACACCTACACCGAAGTCAAAGGCTTCAAGGTGGAGGGGAAAGCCATCAGGGCGGTGAAAACTAGCCGGGGGGAGGTAAAATGCTCCCGGGTGGTTAACGCGGCTGGAGTGTGGTCTCGGCAGGTGGCCAGAATGGCCGGGGTCAACCTTCCTAACAGGCCTCTGAGGGCGGAGGGAATGGTTACAGAGCCTTTCCATTATTTTCTCGACCCCACCATCGTTCATCTCAACGGGCCCTTGGAGCTTACTCAAACTTTGAGAGGTGAGCTGGTAGGCGGGCTGGCGGACGGGGAAGATTTTTCCCTAAACCTTAACTCCAGCCTAAGCTTCGCGGAAAACTTCTGCAAAAGAGCAGTGGAAATCTTCCCCCGGCTGAAGTTCGCCAACCTCATGAGGCAGTGGGCTGGGTACTTCGACGTAACCCCCGACGGAAGCCCCGTCCTCGGCCCAGCGGAGGAGGTGGAAAACTTCTTCCAAGCCAATGGTTTCAGCGGCCACGGTTTCACGCTGGCCCCGGTGGTAGGAAGGCTTTTAGCTGAAGTGATAGCGAAGGGGAAAGCAACCCCATCCCTCGAACCTTTCTATCCCAGCAGATTTAGGGAGGGTAAGCTCATCGTGGAGAATACCGCCCCCGTCGACCGGCTGAGCTGGGCTTCTACACTTCCAGAAGCCTCTTCTTCAGCGCCGAGTCGTTGAGGGCTAGGATTCGGGCTGCGAGCCAAGCTGCGTTTTCTCCATTGTCGATGCCCACGCAGGCGGTGGGGACTCCCTTGGGCATTTGAACCATAGAGAGCAGAGCGTCGAGGCCTCCCAGCTTCACGCTTTTGGGCACCCCTATGACGGGTTTGAGGGTTCGGGAGGCGATGAAGCCGGGAAGATGCGCGGAGAGGCCGGCTATGCCTATAAAAACTTCTGCCTCTGACTTTTCCAAGTATTTCTCCAGTTCCTTGGGGGTTCGGTGGGCGGAGAGAACTTTGACCTCATAGGGTATGCCCAAGGTTTTTAGGATTTTTTCTGCCTTGGAAGCTATGTCCCTGTCGTTTTCGCTTCCCATCAGAATAGATACTTTGACTTTCCTCATTTTTATTCAAATCCTCTTCAGGCTTTTAGGACGAGTTTACCTTTTCTGGGAATCCATTCGACGGTTTTCCCCACCAGCCCTTTTTTAGCCCTGTACTTGTAGACAGCCCGCATAAGCTGGGCCTGCTCTATTCTGACTTCCAGAAGTTCCCTTGAGCCAATGTCGCTTCGGTGATAAACACCCCAGCCGTCTCCCAGTTTCACGTAGGGCATGCAGGCTTCGGCCTTTTCCCCAGCCTCCATGATGGTTTCGCCTTTGGCGAAGATTTCCACCAGCCGGGAGCCGCCTGAATAGATGGCGCCGTCAGGTTTCTGGTCGGTGGATGCGAAGTAAACTCGGCCTCCATGCCTTCTGATGGCTTCGAGGTCTATGGAGAGAGGGTGACCTTTGGCCAGCTCTCTCTGGTCCGGATAGCCTCTTGGAGAGACACATTTCACCACGGAGGCAGCATTCTCCAACTCCAGCCTGATTTTGTGGAGTTTCTCATCGAGGATGGCCTCGCATATTTCCACCATGTCGGTTTTCAGAAGGGGAAGCACGTTGACTGCCTCCGGGTCTCCCAGCCGGGAGTAGAATTCGATGATGGTGGGGCCCCAGCTGGCTGTGAGCATCATCTGCCCTGAAACCACTCCCTTGTATTTTTCTCCTGTTTCCGCCTCCACCGCCTTCACGCACTTGTTCACAATGCTGACAGACTGCCGGTATTCCTCCATGGTGATGAAAGGGAGGAGAGGACCTTTCCCTGCGATGGAACCCATTCCCCCAGTTTCAGGACCTATGTCCATTTCGAAGGCGTTTTTGTTGTCTTGAACTAAGGGCAGAGGTCTGACGGTTCTGCCGTCGGTGAAGGCTTGAAGCGTGTACTCAGGCCCGTCTACTTTTTCTTCAATGAGGATGCGGTCTTCGATGTCCGTGTAATCTTTCATGTGTTCGCTGTAGATGATTTTAGCATGTTCTTCTTTGACGTGGGATTTCTCCGCGCTTAGGTAGGCTTGGAGGTCTGCCACCACTTTGACCCCCTTCCCTCCCGCCTGTCTCGCAGGCTTTAAAGCTAAGCTTTCCGCGTACTCCCGCAGATAGGCGACGGCTTCGCTTACCTCCTTGAAAACCTTGAACCTCAGCCTTCCGGGGATCTTATACTTCCACATAAGCCTTCTCATGGAAGCCTTGGACATCTCCAACTCCGCAGGACCCTTCTTCGCCCCCACGCAGGGTATTCCCGCCTTCTCCAAGGTGTCAGCCACACCGTGGAAAAGAGGCTCCTCAGGCCCTACGAAAACCCAATCCACATGGAATTTTTCAGCCGCCTCCCAGACAGTTTGAGGGTTCTTGGAATCCCCTAGGAAAACTTCGCCGCCTGTTTTTTGGCAGAGGGACGCTATGCCTGGATTGTTCAGCCTCATAACAGCGTAAAGCCTAGGGTTTTGGGGGCTGCGGCAGATAGCTTCCGCTATGGCGTGCTCTCTGCCGCCTTCACCGACTAGCAAGACCTTAACGGCCATCATCAGCGCCTCCCTCTTCTGGTGGAAGAGGATACTTACCTGAAAAACATCCCAAACACAGACGGCTTTTGGGAATGCCTAGGGCGTCGGTTAACCCTCGAAGACTCAGCCAGTGGAAACTGTCCGCCCCCACCACCTTTCCCACCTCTCCCGGAGTTAGGTTAGCAGCTATGAGTTCGTCTTCCGGAGGAACTTCAGTGCCGTAGGGGCATGAGGCCACCAGTCTAGGGCTGCCCACCCGGACGTGAATTTCCTTAGCGCCCATTCTATTCCTCATGAGGCTCACCGTGTTTTTGGTGGTTGTCCCTCGGACGACGCTGTCGTCGACGAGAACTATTTTTTTCCCCGCCATAGCAGTCTTGATGGGGTTGAGTTTAAGCTGAACTCCCACCAGCCTTTCAAATTGAGTGGGCTTGATGGCGCTTCTGACCCTTCTCCCTGTCTGCACAAAACCCAGACCTAGGGGAGTTCCTGTTTCGTTGGAGTAGGCAACCGCAAAGGGGATGGCTGTCTCCGGGACACCTAACACCACCTCCGCATCCCTGACAGGGTTTTCTTTCGCCAGTCTTTTCCCGATCTCCATTCTCGCGTTGTAGACGCTGCTTCCGTTGATCCAAGAATCAGGCCTAGCGAGATAGACGTGTTCAAAGGCGCAATAGCTGGGCTGAGGCTTCACAGCCTGTTTTCTTTTGATGCTTTGGGAGTCGAAATAGTAGATTTCCCCCGGCTTTAGGTCGCTTTTGAAATCCGCCCCTATGACGTCCACAGCACAGCTTTCGGAGGCTACAACCCCGTAGTCAAAGCCGAAGCTTCCTATGGTTAAAGGCTTAACCCCTCGGGGATCCCGGGCGGCCACCATTTCACCTTTTCCTGTTAAGATAACAGTCGAGTATACGCCTTTCACCGTCTTCATCAGCTCAGCCATGGCGTCTAGGGGATGCTTTTCCTCCAATTCTCGGGAGAAAAGAGCTGCGAAAAGTTCAGCTTCGCTTTGGGGAACAAAGGGCTTGACCCTTCCTGTCAATTCCTTAACATTGAGAATTTTTCCATCGAAACATAAGGCAACTTTTTGAGGCCCCTCTACCAGCGCAGGCTGGATTTTTCCAAGCTCTTTCTCTGGCATAGCTGTTACGCAGCCTATGCCCATCCATCCTTTCAGGGCCTCTATGATTTTAGGCTCTGAGAACACTTGGTCTACGAGGCCTGGGGCCTTGTGATGGTAGAGGTTTCCATTCCCTGCGGAGGTGACAATTCCGCAGGTTTCTTGACCCCTGTGCTGGAGAGCCATGAGGCCGTAGTAGAGGAAGCGAGCCATCTTCCAAAGGCGGCTGAAGCCGTAAATGCCTATTATTCCACTGCCCACGGTAGACGGCCTCCTTCTTTCACCTCTAAACTTCATCCTTCCGCTTCAATGTATCGGACGCCTTCTGCAGGCATCTTCACCCGCATTCTATCGGCTAGCCTTTGGGCCTTAGGAGTAGGGTAGACGCCTGTTAAACAGGCCAAGCAGAGCTCTTCTTCCCTCAGGCCTATGGCTTCCACCAGTCCTCGGACAGTTTGATACTCCAAGGAGTCAGCCCCTATAAGGCGGCGTATTTCCTCCACAGTTTTCTGGGATGCGATAAGTTCTTGGTGGGTCGCTATATCTATGCCGTAAAAACAAGGGGAGATCAGAGGGGGACAGGTTATTCGAACATGGACTTCCCTAGCCCCAGCCCTTCTGACCATGTCGACGATCTTCCGGATGGTGGTGCCCCTCACGATGCTGTCGTCCACGAGGATAACACGCTGCCCTCGGAGCACCGATTTTAGGGGGTTGAGCTTCATCTTCACCGCATCATCCCTCGCCGCCTGAACAGGCATGATGAAGGTTCTGTGAATGTAGCGGTTTTTAATCAAGCCTTCTGCCACTGGAAGGCTGCTCATCCTAGACATGCCTTCAGCCGCAGGCCTAGAGGTGTCAGGCACAGGCACTATCACATCGGCGTTGCAGTCGAAGTCCTTAGCTAATCTTTTTCCTAGGCTGATTCTCACATCGTAAACGCTTTTCCCCTCCATCACCGAATCAGGCCGGCTGAAGTAGACGTACTCAAACATGCAATGAGCCCTCCGACAGGGAGCAACGAACCGCTTCTTCACTAGGTGGGAATCCGTAATCAGCAGAGCTTCCCCCGGTTTAACATCCGACAGAAACTCGCCGCCAACCGAGTCCAAGGCCACACTCTCAGAGGCGCAGGCGGCAAAGTCTTCTCCCCTGCCATAGCACAGCGGCCTCAGCCCAAGGGGGTCCCGGAAGGCTAACAGTTCACTTTGGTCGGTTAGGCAGAGGGCGGCGTAGCCTCCCTCCACCACCTCAGCCAAGGCGGAGAGGGCCTCAAAAACGTCCCCTGTTTCCCTCCGCTTCTCCAAGAGAATGTTGAGCAAGATTTCAGCATCGGAGGACGACATGAGAGGAATACGTTTCTTCCACATCAGCCCTTTCAGCTCCATGTAGTTGACCAAGTTTCCGTTGTGGCAGAAGGCCATCTCCCCGATGCAGAAAGGCTGCGCATTGTCCACGGAGGAAAGACCCGTGGTCGAGTAGCGTACATGTCCCAAGCCTATTTTACCTCTGAGACTTAGGGCTTCCTTCAAAAGGGAGCCGCTTCCCACCAAGCCCATGGTTTTCTTGGCCACCAACCGGCCTTCAGGCTCAGCTAAGGCCATTCCAGCCGATTCTTGCCCCCTGTGCTGGAGGGCCATCAGGCCGGTGAAGATGCGGCCGGCCGCAGGCTGTGTGGTGCAGCATACTCCGAACACACCGCAGGCTTCCCGAGGATAGTCGTGGCTCAATTTTTTCCCTCCATGATCCTAGGAATAGCCTCCCTCCACCTTTCTTCGATCTCAGCCAAGTCAACTTGGATGACAGGGGTTCCGGAGGCTTGTAGGAGGAAGACGGCGTCATCCACCACTCTGCCTACCTTTCTGGCAGGTGCGCCTTCTCGGCTTGCCAACTTCAAAACCACATCAACATTTTCCTCGTTGACTGCGAGAATGAACCTTGAATAGGTCTCGGAAAAGAGCAGTTCGTCTTTACGGGTTACCCCTCTGCAAGGAACATGTTCCAACTCAATTTTCAATCCCAGTTTCCCTTGGACAGCCATCAGTGCCAGCGCCACGGCTAGACCGCCTTTGGAGCAGTCGTGGGCTGCGGAAACATACCCAGCTCGGATGGCCTTCAAAACAGTTTGAAGGGAGGCTTTCTCCCTAGCCGCCTCAGCTGCAGGAGGCCTGCCTTGGTTTATCCGGTGAATCTCGCAGTAATATTCTGAGCCACCCATCTCCGGGCGGGTCTCCCCCACCACCAGAACACAGTCTCCGGGGTTTTTGAGGGCTAGGGTTGTTATCCATTGAAGGTCTTCTATCAGTCCCAACATAACCACGACGGTAGAAGGCTTAACAGCCACCCCTGTCTCGCTGTCCTCGTTGTAGAAGCTGACATTTCCTCCCACGCATGGAATGCCCAAGCCTCTGCCCATGTAAGCTAGGCCTTCTATTCCTCTCTTAAACTGCCAAAAGATCTCCGGCTTTTCCGGATTGCCGAAGTTACAGCAGTCAGCATAGGCGACGGGTTCAGCTCCTACGCAGACCACATTCCTAGCTGCCTCCGCCAAGGCTCCGGCATGGCCGTAGAAGGGATCAAGGTAAGCGTGGCGGCTGTTACAATCAGCCTTGAGGGCTATGGCCTTGGGGATTTCAAGAAGCCGGAGCACGGCAGCATCACCTTCTCCGGGCTTCACCACCGACCTAACTCCCACCTCATGGTCATATTGCTGGAAGACCCACTCTTGGCTGGCTATGTTAGGCAAGGCCAGGAGGCTGAGGAAAACCTCGTTCAGATTCTCAGGTTCCTTGGGCGTCGGATAGTTCTGACCATCCGCCGGGAGGCTTGGCTCTTTGGCTTCTCTCCTGATAACAGGTGCTTGAGCTAAGATTTCGGAGGGAACTTCCGCCACCTTTTCACCTTGGAAGAAGACGGAAACATTGCCACCTTCCGTAACTTTTCCTACGATGGAGTAAGAGAGTCCGTATTTCTCGAAGACTCGGAGAACTTGGGAAAGCCCCTGAGGGTTGACGGCAAAAAGCATGCGTTCCTGAGACTCGGAAAGAACCAGCTCATAGGGAGTCATGCCTTCTTCCCTGACGTGAACACGGTCAAGGTTTAGCTCCACCCCTCTGCCTCCTTTAAAGGACATTTCTGACGCTGCACAGGTTAGGCCGCCTCCTCCCAGATCCTTCAACCCCCTAACCTGTCCTGTTTTCAAAGCTTCCAGAACAGCTTCTATCAGAAGCTTTTTGGTGAAGGGGTCGCCAATCTGAACCGCAGGCCTGTCTTCCTCCGACTGCTGTCCGATGGTTTTTGAGGCGAAGGTCACCCCGTGGATGCCGTCCCTTCCAGTGGGACCTCCCACTAAAACTAAAATGTCTCCAGGTTCCTTGAACTCAGCTAAGATAATGTCCTCTCTCTTCGCAAGCCCAACGCAGGCTACGTTGACCAAGCAGTTTGTTTCAAAGCTACTGTCAAACTCAACTTCCCCCGCCACCGTGGGAACCCCGATGCAGTTACCGTAGTCGCCTATCCCTCTCACCACATGCTTGAAAAGCCACTGGGTGCGCCCTGACCGGGGGTTCCCGAATCTCAGAGAGTCTAAAAGGGCAATAGGCCTGGCTCCAACGCAGAGGACATCCCTGACGATTCCTCCAACGCCTGTAGCGGCTCCGTTGTAAGGTTCGATGGCAGAGGGGTGGTTGTGGCTTTCAACCTTGAAGGCTACCACGTAGCCGTCCCCTATGTCCACGATGCCTGAATCGTAACCCGGCCCTACGACGACCCTTGGGGAACGTGAGGGCAACAAGCTCAGCATGGGTCGGCTGCTCTTGTAGGAGCAGTGTTCGGAATACATGATGTCGAACATGCCCCACTCTACCGGATTTGGCTCTCTTCCCAGCCGCTTCCTTATCTCCTCCGCTTCTTCCCTAGTTAGGTGGGTTTTTATGGGCGGTGATAGAGTGGACATGGTTTTTCCCTCAATGTTTGATATAGTCGACCATGGACTGGAAGATCAGCGCACCGTCTCTCCGCCTGCTAGGGTTGAGGATAGGCTCTGAAGCCCTCTCTGGATGAGGCATGATACCTAGGACATTTCCCCGCTCGTTAGCAATAGCGGCTATGTTCCCAACTGCCCCGTTAGGATTAGCCTTAGAGGAGGGCTCACCTTTTTCATCCACGTATCTGAACACGATTCGACGGGAGAAGCTAAGGGCCTTGAGGGCTTCTGCCTCATGAAAGTATCTTCCCTCATGGTGGGCTATGGGCATGTGAAGCATTTGTCCCTCCGAAATGAGGCTGGTGAAAGCGGTGTGGGCTGTTTCACATCGGAGGATAATCCACTTGCAGATGAATTTTAAGCTGTCGTTGGGCAGAAAGGCTCCGGGGAGAATTTCAGCTTCGACCAGTATTTGGAAGCCGTTACATATTCCTAAAACTGGTTTCCCTTCTTCTGCCATGAGTTTAACTTCCTCCATAGCCGGGCTTCTCGCCGCTATAACTCCGCATCTCAAATGATCTCCGTAAGAAAATCCTCCAGGTAAAACCACGGCATCATAGCCGCTGTGCTTGAATTCCTTATGCCAAACCAGCTCCGTGGGAACGTTTAGAACGTTTTTTAGAACATGGACCACATCTAGGTCGCAGTTGGAACCGGGAAACTTAATGACAGCAACCCTCGTTTCTATTTCTCCCTCACTTGGATGCGGCTTGTGTGAACCACAGGATTGTAGAGACGAAGAGCGTTACACATTTCAAAAACCAGCTTTTCAGCATCTTCAGGACCCTCGGCTTGAACTTCCAACTGAATGTACTTTCCAGCACGAACAGACTTCACATTTTCATATCCTCCCTTTAATAGGAGGTCACGGTGGATCGTTTCGCCTTCTGGATCCCGAGCGACAGGTTTATTTTGAATCACTACCTCAACCGTGTAATTTTTCACTCATATCCCCCACATTCAACTTCGGTTTTGAAGCTACTTCCTTCATCTTTCCCAGCAATGAGTCTCGTCTATAAACATCGCTATCTATGGTTTCCTAGTTTTGTTCCCCGTGAAGGGGGGAGGTTATTGAACTTCAAATTTACTCCAGCCCGGATGGAAGACTCGTGAACACGGCTTTTCCTCTTCAGCTTATACGACGAATCTCGCTCTTCCTCTTGGAGTAAGATTGCAGATGTTTGATATAAAAAATTTTTTGCATAAATGATTAAAAACTTTGAAAAATTTACATTTATATGTATATCATTTGAGTTGAAACGGTCAAACCTAAAAGTGAAAAATTTAAAAGAAAAACTTATAATATCTAAAGATCCCGTAAGGATTCAATCCTAGAAGGTTGAACTTCGTGGAAACCGGGAAGAAACCCATAGTGTTCTTGGCTAAAAACTTGAACGCGAACATCAGGGTTAAACTCAAGAACGACCTAGAATACAGAGGTCGACTGGTTAAATGCGACAACTACATGAATCTCATCCTGGACAACGCCACAGAATATGCCAGCGATGAACCAGTGGTTCAATACGGTAGCATCTTCATCAGAGGTAACAACATCATCATGATATCCTTCCAGTGAAGTAAGAAGCAACTTTATTCAGTAATTCTAAACGCGGGGAAATAGAATGGCCAGAGTGCTTATAGAAAGCATCGGAAGAAAGCCTACTGTTGACTACGGCATAGAAATAGTAGAAAGAAAAGGTAAAGGGCACCCCGACTACATAGCCGACGCCGTAGCGGAAAACCTCAGCCGAGAATTGTGCAAATGCTATTTGGAAAAATTCGGAGCCGTTCTCCACCATAACCTAGATAAAGGTTTGGTTGTAGGTGGAAAGTCAAATCCAAGATTTGGAGGAGGAGAAGTCCTCGAACCTATTCACATCATTGTCGCCGGGAGAGCCATTACAAAAAGTGGTGGAGAAGTCGTTCCGCTGGGAGAACTGGTTGAAAACTCCGTGAAGGCTCTCATAAAAAGAAACTTCAGGTTTCTTGACCCTGACAAACATGTGAAGGTGTACCATAAAATTCGAGAGGGTTCAATGGATCTTGTTAAAATCTTTCAGGCTGGGAAGACGGTGCCCCTTTCCAACGATACATCTTTCGGTGTGAGTTTCGCTCCATTAACCCCCACGGAGAAACTTGTTTTGGAGGCTGAAAAATACCTGAACTCAGAAGGCTTCAAGAAGGAACTCCCTGAGGTGGGGGAGGATATTAAAGTCATGGGTTTGAGGAATAGAAACAAAGTGAAGTTGACGATATCCGCAGCCATGATAAGCCCTCTAATCCCCAACAAAGAGCATTATATAAGTGTGAAGGGGGAGGTCTGTAAGAAGGTTAAGGAACTGGCCGCCACACTAACGGATATGGATGTAGACGTGAAGGTGAACGTGGGCGATAGGCCCAGAGTAGGCTGCTTCTATCTCACAGTTACAGGGACCTCAGCTGAGATGGGAGACGACGGAAACACGGGGAGGGGGAACAGGGTGAACGGGTTGATAACCCCTTGCAGACAGATGAGCCTTGAAGCCACCGCGGGAAAAAACCCCGTCAGCCACGTGGGAAAAATCTACAACCTTCTCGCCCGAATTTTGGCCAATAAGATTTATGAGGAAGTTAAGGGCATCCGCGAAGTATACGTAAAAATCCTAAGCCAAATAGGAAAACCCATCAACAAACCCCTGATGACCAATGTTCAGACGGTGATGGAGAAAGGGCGAACCTTACAAAGTATAAAAGATGATGTGAAATCCATCGTCGACGAGGAAGTAGCTGGTGTGACAAGACTGACGGAGGACATCCTCCGTGGAGTTGAACTTTTCTAGGGCGGCTGCTTCTACTCTTTACCGACTATTTTTAATGCTTCTTCCAGAGTCATCCTAATTTTAAATTTTCTCTGAAAAAACGTCCATATGTTTTGAATATCCCTTTTTAGGAGAAAATCCGCATTGGGGTGGGTTGCGGTGACATATTGAGGCCAATCGATTATTTTCAGAGAGCCGTCCGGGGAGATCATGACGTTGTATTCACTGAGATCGCAGTGAATTATTCCAGCTTCCCTCCAAGCCTTGCCGATGTTTTCCAAGATCTCCATCATAGTCTGCTTCGGCCGAGGTAGCTTAGTAACGTGCACAAGCCTTCTTCCTTCTATTTTATCCATCAAGACAGCGTGGCGGTTCTGGGCTATGGGCCTCACCACTTGGATCCCATGTGCGTGAAGCTTCTCAAGGGCTTCGTACTCTCTTTCCGCAGCAGCTTTGGAGCGGAAAAGCCATAGGGCCTTCTGTTTTACATAGCCTCTCACACGCCTTGTTTGTCTGAAGCTTATCCTGCCAAGTCTGTGAAATTTCAATGCAAGGAGGGCCCCTTGGGGGTTAAAGGCCTCATAGACATCGGCCTCCTTACCGAGGCCTAGGCTTCCGCCTAAAGCCTCTATTAATTCAGCTTTGACGAAGAAGTTTAAGGCGAGAAAATCATAGCCTAAGTAATTTAGAGAGTACCCCACGTAGGGGCGGGAGGTTCTTCTCAGCACACCCAGTTTCTCAACCCGCTCTAACCTGTAGAGGGCTTCCTCTGGGGGGAGGTTTGAGTAGCTTAAAACAAGGTCCCGGGGAACAAACTCGTGACTAGTCATCCCCGTTTCCACCCCTAGGAGAATGCGGAAGTCCCGGGGATCCAGTTGCCTGAACCTCTGCATCACAGACTTAAAGGACATAGTTGTTGAAAAATGCGGAAAAGACGTTTTTAAATATATAAATGGGAGCGGTCACCCGCCGCCCTGTTTTCTCCGGAGGCATGCCTCTATAAAGCCGCGGTAAACCGGCTCCGGCTTCCCGGGTCTGCTTTCAAATTCCGGATGGAACTGCACTCCCATGTGAAACAGGTTTCTTGGATATTCGCATATTTCCACCCTTTTTCCGTCGGAGCTTTTCCCGGAGAGGAGAAGTCCGCCCTCCTCTAGGATGGGCCAATATTTGGGGTTTACCTCAAATCGATGCCTGTGCCGTTTCCGCACCAAGCTGCTCTTGTAGAGTTTATGGGCTAGGGTTTTAGGCTCTATTCGAACCTCTTGGGCGCCAAGCCTCATGGTTCCCCCTTTAAGCTGCACGTTTTTCTGCTCAGGAAGCAAGTCAAGAACTGGGTGGGGCGTCTGAGGATCGTTTTCGGTGCTGTTAGCTTTCTCCAAGCCGCATACGTTTCTGGCGAACTCCACCACTGCCATCTGAAAGCCGAAACAAATGCCTAGGAAAGGTATGTTCTGTTCCCTTGCATGTTTAATCGCAGCGATTTTACCTTCAGTCCCCCTCACTCCGAAGCCTGGAGGTGTCAGAATTCCATTGTACCCATTCAGAATGCTGAGCTTGGAGAGGTCTTCCTCGAAGATTTCAGTTTCAATCCAATCCATCTTCACCGAGACTCGAAAAGAGCCTCCCGCGTGTTTTAAAGCCTCGTTGATGCTGATGTAGGAGTCAGCTAGTTTGGCGTATTTTCCACAGAGGGCAATTTTAAGCTCCACGGTGGGCTTGGAGAGGTCTTCGACGACCTTTAACCAACCGTTCCACGCCGGCTTTTGCTTGGGCAGACCTAGTCTTTCGCAGAGGTATTCGCCCATACCCTGTCGGTCGAAGGTGAGGGGCAGCTCGTAAATGTTAGGTATCGTCGGGGAACAGAAAACACTTCGCTCTTCCACGTTTGCAAAGAGGGCTATTTTCCTCTGAGCCTCTGGCTCAACCATCGTGCTACACCGGGATATAACGATGTCCGGCTGTATTCCTATCCGCCGCAGCTCGTTTACGCTGTGTTGGAGAGGCTTGGTCTTCTGTTCCTTGGTAGTTTCAAGAACTGGGACCAGTGCCACATGGACAAAGAGAGTGTTGAGGTAGCCTTCTTCAAGGCGCAGCTGCCGGATGGCTTCTAAGAAAGGTAAGCCCTCGATGTCGCCGGTGGTACCTCCGATCTCTGTCAGCACGATTTCAGCCCGCGTCTTCTCAGCCACGCGACGTATTCGCCTCTTTATTTCATCGGTTATGTGAGGGACTATCTGGACGCATTTTCCTAGATAGTCGCCTTGCCTTTCCTTTTGGATAACCTCCCCGTAAATCTGCCCTGTGGTGATGTAGTGGTCTTTGCTCATGTTTAAATCCAAAAACCGCTCATACCAGCCGAGGTCGAGGTCTGTTTCTCCTCCATCTTCGGTGACAAAAACTTCCCCATGCATGTAGGGGTTCATCGTCCCCGCGTCCACATTGAGGTAAGGGTCTATCTTAATGGCGGTGACGTAGAATCCTCTAACTTGGAGCATCTTTGCTATGGAGGCCGCTGCAACCCCTTTCCCAACGCTGGATAAGACTCCTCCGGTTACGAAGATGTATTTCGTCAACACCATTCTCTCCTACGCCGGACTCCGTCATAAACTCTTTTCACCTAGCTTAAAAAATAACTTATTAATTAACTCCCCGCCCTTCAAATCCAAGGCTAAATAGCGCCTAGAAAACGCTCGACGGCCACAATAGCAGAAAGCCGCTAGAATTTGGTCATGCTGAGGGCTGAACTGCAAGGGCAATGTCTATCCTTGGAAATTTTAGGTACGACCTCGTAGATAAGCTTCTTCACATTTTCAATGTTTTGGGTTAGAACCTTTAAGATCTCCAAGTGGCTGACAGGTTCAGGCTGCCAGACATCGTAGTCCGTTACCAAGGAAATGTTAACGTAGCAGATCTCCAACTCTCGGGCCAGTGTGACCTCGGGATACTGAGTCATGTTGATGACCTCCCAGCCGAAGCTCTTGTACCACCGGCTTTCAGCCCTAGTGCTGAACCTAGGCCCCTGCACCACCACCACGGTGCCGCGGTCGTGAACCCGCAGTTTTAAGCTTCTCCCAGCTTCAATGACCCATTTCCGTAGCTCAGGGCAGTATGGGTCGGCTGCTGACACATGAGCTGTCACCGGGCCGTCATAGAAGGTGTCTACTCTCCCCGATGTCCTGTCTACAAACTGGTCACATATTACAATGTCGCCCAATTGAACGTGAGGTTGAAGGCTGCCTACTACACAGGGGGCCAGAATTCTCTTCACCCCCAGCTTCCCCATAGCCCAGAGGTTAGCTCGGTAGGGTATGGTGTGCGGGGGATGCTGGTGGTGTCTCCCATGCCGGGGGAGGAAAGCCACTTTTCTGCCTGCGATTTCCCCTAGGGCCAAGAGGTCGGAGGGGGGTCCGTAGGGGGTGTCTATTTTTATCTCTCTGGGTTTCTCCAGCAGCGAGTACAGCCCTGTGCCTCCCAGTATGCCTATTTCAGCTTCCTCTCCCAGAGGCTTGTTTTCTCGATCCTTCAAGCTATTGCGGCCCTCCTTTTCCCTGATTTATCTATCAGCTTGGCTTCTTTAACTTTGAGGTATCCCCAGTATCCCCGCCAAACCTTCTCAACGCCGCAGAACTCCACCTTTCTCGCGAAAAAAGGAGTATCCTTCACGAAAGTTTCCCCTTCTCCCCCTTCCAAAGAGGGGTGGACTCCGAATTTTTTGTTAAGGATCTTAAGGTCTCGAACAGCCTCCTCATCCAGTCTCCGGTTAAGCCAGCTTTCATCAAAACCTTCAGCTGCCACAGCGGTGAAGACAATTTCGAAACCTAAACTCAGAACTTCCTCTAGAAGTTTTAAAGGATCCCTGCCCCACAGCGGATTCAGGCTTATTAAGCCGGTTTCTTTGCAGATTTTTTCGATGCGGGATTTCTGGTACTGGCTTTCAACAGCACCTGAAGCAACGGCCTCGATCCGATATTTCTTTTTCAAGAACTCCAACGCTCTTCTCAGGTCTTGAAGTTCTTCTTCTTTTCTCCCAGAAGTCGCCTGGATATGGAGAGGGAGTCCCATGGCTTGGGATTGAAGGGGAGTCAGGTCGATGCAAGGATGATGGAACATCCAAGATTCGGGGTTTGCTGGTTTAACCGTCAGTAGAGCTGAAACTCTATGTCCGAGGCTGACTGTTTTCAGCACAGCTAAAGTGGAGTCTTTCCCTCCGGAGAAGAGTACCGCCACTTTTAAGGGCTTCACGGCTACCATTCGCCTGAGTTGATTAATTTTAAGGCTACCTAGTTTGACCGACCTTCCTGCCATAGATTAAAGGGGATGGTGTATTTTTCGTTTTCAGCTGAAGAAAACCTTTTTCTTCTAGGGACGCCTACTAGCTCTGAAATCCGCAAACACTCTCTCGGTGTCGAAGAATGCCCTGCACGGTTACCGTCGGAGGCTTTTGGGGAGACGAAGGCAAAGGCAAAATCCTGTCCTACTTGGCGGTGAAAGACCAAGTCAAATGGGGGGTCAGAGGCGGCGTAGGCCCTAACGCTGGGCACACCGTCATTTACAAGGGCAGAACATTGAAGCTTCGGATGCTTCCCAGCGCCGTCGTCAACCCGAACACGCAGCTTGGAATAGGAGCAGGGGTGCTGGTGAACCCCCGTTTGCTACTGAGCGAAGTGGAAATGACAGGCTGTCACGGACGCCTCCTCCTCGACCGCCAGTGTGCTATCATCGAAGATCGACATGTGGAAGCTGACAAGGCTTCAGCGCATCTATCCGGGAAGATCGGAACCACGGGAACGGGAACAGGACCTTGTAACGTGGAAAGGGTTCAGAGGACGGTTAAAATCGCCGAGGAACACTCTGAACTTAAGGCTTACTTGGGTGACGTGGCTGGGGAAGTAAACGAAGCGCTGGATAGGGGAGAAAAAGTCTTGGTGGAAGGAACTCAGGGGACTTTTCTCTCTCTCTACCATGGAACCTATCCGTATGTCACGTCCAAAGACGTTACAGCCTCCTCCATCTGCGCCGACGTAGGCATCGGACCTACCCGAGTAGATGAGGTTTTAGTGGTGTTCAAAGCCTACGTCACCCGAGTTGGAGGAGGGTTCTTACCCGGCGAGCTTCCTCCTTCGGAGGCAGAGAAAAGAGGCTGGAGCGAAACAGCCACGGTAACCGGTCGAACAAGGAGAGTAGCGCCTTTCAACGTTGAACTGGCTAAAAGGTCGGTGAAGCTGAATGGAGCAACTCAGATCGCCTTGACCAAAATGGACGCCCTTTACCCTGAATGCCGGGGGGCTAAAAAACTGGACCAAGTGCCTCTGGAGGGAAGGAGATTTCTCCAGAAAATCGAAGACCTACTAGGCGTGCCTGTTACCCTTGTGGGGACAGGCCCTGACCTCGAAGATGTTATCGACCTCAGAAAAGGCCGAATTTAAACAGGAGGGCTTCTTCCTTCTTCTCTTTTAACCTGCTCTTGCGAAGCAAGAAGGTAGCGCTTAGCAGCCCACAGTTTTTCAGAAACCTGTCCTCGACCTTCAGAGGCATCGCAGAGTTCCAAAGCTTCTTGGAGGAGGGTCTGCGCTCTAACCACGCACTCCGCAGGGTTCTGTTTTTCATCTTCGCAGTTCAGGTTCTCTGGTTTTAGGTAAATTGGTTCTCCGTCGATTTCCAGTAGGAAGAGGGCATATTCGACTTCCGATGACGCCTCCCAGATTTTCAGCTCCGCCTTCGAGGGTGTTCTTTGGATATAGTCCTCCAAGGATGACTCCAGTTCCTTCAAGGCTTTTTCGATGGATGTTTTGACTTCTGGGGAAGCCATGGAAAAGTCGCCGTTTTCCTTTGCCGGCTACTCCCATAATGTAATAGGGTCTTTCAGTTAAATTTTTGCCTCAGCGGGAAAAATTGGTGTTGAGGGTTGTCCGGATGAGAGTTTCGTATTTTTCCAGAACTTTTTCCCAGTCGATTTTCCATATTACGAAAACAGTTACTAGGAGAGCGGCGAAAGTTATGACCGTGAAAACAAGTGTGGTAACTGGGCCGCCTCCTCCCACCAGAGAGCTTGCGATTCCGCCTAAATATTTACCTCCAAACACCAGCATGTAGAACATGGCCAGTTTACCTATGATGCAGG
Source organism: Candidatus Hecatella orcuttiae (assembly GCA_002011035.2). Classification (GTDB taxonomy): domain Archaea; phylum Thermoproteota; class Bathyarchaeia; order Hecatellales; family Hecatellaceae; genus Hecatella; species Hecatella orcuttiae. Next base: position 311,183 of record MTLY02000001.1, read on the forward strand.
GAATGAAGGCTCTGAGGAAATTGAAGTGAAGAAGACCGAGGGGAACAAAGAGAATATCGTCGGGCAGAGGGGTGAGAGCAAAGAGAAATATCAGAAGAGGCCAGATGTTTTTATGCCTCATCAGTATTTTCAACATGGCGTCGAACTTTCTCTTCCGCTTTTCACTGACCACATGTTTCGCTGCGTAGCCTAGGATATAGCCGGAGAGCTCCCCCACAGCGGAACCCAGTCCCGCCACCGCGGCGAGCATGTAGGGGTTGATGGGCATATTGAGGCCTAGCCACAAGATCACCACCGTATAGGGGATGGGGATGATCACCGAGGAGGCGCCTATGAAGCTTATCAGAAACACTCCTACGAAGCCCAGCTGCCTAGCGAGATCCCATAGAAGCTGTTCAACGCCGACCAATCAGTTCACTTCTATGCTAGTATGAGATTTAACAATATAAATCTAAATCCGCATCACCTCACCCCTTATGCCGGAAAAGATGGTCATCTGTTAGAAAAACACATTTCGACCTTTAAACCACAACCATCGACAGCCTTTTAGTAAAAGAATTTTGCCAGTTGGAATAGGTAAACGACGTAGAGGCTTAATAGAAGGAGGCCTTTCCACCTTGTCAGCTCATATCGGTGCCGCATTAACAGCAACATCACCGCAACCACCAGAAGCATCCACGGATAGGCGAACTCGATGGTTTTAGGGTCCACTTTTATCGGGTTTACCAAGGCTGAGACGCCTATTATCCACAAGATGTTCAAAACATCAGCGCCGAGGATGTTTCCTACGGCTATTTCGCCTTTGCCTTTACGGGCTGAAACCACGGCGGTGCTTATCTCCGGCAGGGAGGTCCCTAGGGCGATGACCGTTAACCCTATAACCACTTCAGGTATCCCGAAATATTCAGCTATGGAAAGCCCTGACCACACCACCAGCCTAGCTGAAACTATAACGCCGCCGGCGCCTGTGAGAAACAGGAGTAAAACCCTTCGAAAGGTGACCTTTCGAGCCTCAACGTAGCCTTCCGTGTTTAGGTGGCTTTTCCTCTGCTGAGCCCCGGTTTTTATGAGGTAAAGATAATATCCAACCAGCAGAGACGCCAACACCAAACCTTCAACTCTCGTAACCGAGGCGTCTAGGGCCAAGAGGTAGGATAAAAGAGCTGAGAATATCAGGAAGACTCCGAATCTCTTCAACACTTGCTTGTCGATGGAAATGCCGGCTATAATTGCAGCTAAAGCCAATGCGAAGGCGTCGTCGGCAACCACCGATCCTACAGCGTTGCCCAAGGCTACCTCAGGATGCCCTAAGTAGGCTGCCTGCACGGAGACAGCGAACTCCGGGGAAGTTGTGAGAAATCCCATGAGCACTATGCCAATGAAGATTCGGGGAAGTCCGAGTTTGTCCGCTAACCCCGCAGCCCCATCGACAAAAAAGTCTGCACTTTTAAGCAAAAAAATAAAAGCTGAGATAAAGACGGTAAAGGAAATGAGGGGTGCTTCCGTCAAATCCGCCGACAACCCAGCTGGTTATACGCCGAACTTTTTCAGTCTTCCAACCAGATTCATGAGAATGGGCATAAGGTCTTTACCTCGAATCCTGCCTAGCCCTCCCTTGGCGCAGGCCTTCTCTGAGAACTGGTTGACATCGTCTGCCAGCACCCCCCAGCCGGCTATGGTTAGGGGAACAGGGTCTCCGGAGTGGTTCCGCATGGATAGAGGCGTTGTATGGTCAGATGTCAAAGCTATCACAGTCTCTTCCAAGTTTAGGTTGTTTAACAGAAATTTCACCATGGAATCTAGCTTTTTAACCATGGCCATTTTCCCCTCTAGGTTTCCGTCGTGGCTGGCGTTGTCTGCTCCCTTCACGTGGAGAAAGAAAAAGTCGAAGTTCTGAAAGTTCTCCACCAGCTTCTTAGCCTTAGCTATTACGTCTGTTTCCAGTGTTCCCGTCGCACCTTCGACGTTGAGAAGCTCCATTCCAGCCGCTGCGCTTACCCCTCTGACTAGGGCGGTGACGGCTATGCATGCGGCTTTCACGTTGAAAAGCCGTGTCATGGGAGTTATGGGCGGTAGAATGCCTGCTCCCCTGAAAAGGACGCAGTTGGCAGGTTTTGCACCCTTCTCCGCGAGTTCCCTATTCAGCGGATGCTCTCTCAGTATTTGATGAATTTTTTTCGTCAGACGGTTGAGGATGCCGGCTGTTTTCAGTGCTTCAGGACTCTGGTCTGTTGCTTTCACCTCCAAAACCTTGGAAGAGGTACGCCCCGGGTCAGAGTCGGTTACATTGCGGGAAAGTCCTTCCCCCCTCAGGATTAGGGCTCCTCGGTGTTCGGTGGTGTGAAGGAAGGAAACCTTCACGTCCGGATATTCAGGTAGGGAAAGATTTTGAAGTTGGGGGGCCAGTTGAGCGGCTAGTTCGGTTCTTATTCTTCCCGCCCTCCGGTCTAAGACCGTCATGTCCTCGTCGACGGTGGCGAAGTTAACCCTGAAGGCCACATCACCCGGCTTCACCGGGAAACCTCCACCTAAAGCCTCCAGCGCCCCTCTGCCCCGGTAGACTTGGAAGGGGTCGTAGCCGAAGAGAGCCAAATGAGCGGTGTCACTGCCAGGAGGTATCCCAGGGGATATTACATCCATGATCCCGTTGACCCCTAACTTGGCGAGTTCGTCCATGGAGGATTTATCCACAGCCTCCAGCGGGGTTCTTCCCTCCAGCTCCTTCACAGGCCTGTCGGCTAGGCCGTCGCAGACGATCAGCACTGCTTTGGGTTTCATGCTAACCCAGCCTCCCCTTCTTTCAGCTTCATCTCTAAAACCTCTTAAATACTGTGTTTCTCTCTAATTAAAATTGGTTTTGAAGAGGGCTCGGTGTAGGGGTTTATGGCTGTGGAGAGAAAGCGATGGCAGAGGGAATTCGGAGACTGGTTTCACCAAGTTATTTGGGAGTCAGGGCTGATGGATTACCGCTACCCTGTGAAGGGTTGCGGGGTATGGCTTCCCTACGGTTTCAAGCTGAGAAACAACGTGCTAAACCTCATGCGGAGGCTGCTGGATGAGACAGGGCATGAGGAAACCCTCTTCCCCCTCATGATAACCTCCGACATGGTGAAGAAGGAAGCTATTCATGTGAAAAGCTTCGAAGACCAGCTTTTCTGGGTAACCAAGGCTGGAGACCGAAAGCTGGATGAAGAGCTCGCCCTCAGACCCACCAGTGAGACAGCCATATACCCTATGATGCAGCTTTGGATACGCTCCCACGCCGACCTCCCCAAGCGGGTCTACCAAGTGGTTAACACATTCCGCTATGAAACCAAGGCCACTAGGCCGCTGATCAGGGTTAGGGAAATCTCCACCTTCAAGGAGGCTCATACTTTTCACGCCACCTTCGAAGAGGCGGAAAGACAGGTGGAAGAGGCTGTGAGAATCTACAGCCAATTCTTCGACAGCCTCGCCATCCCCTACGTGGTCTCCAAGAGGCCGGAGTGGGACAAGTTCCCGGGAGCCCTCTATTCCATAGCCTACGACACCGTTCTCCCCGACGGGAAGGTCCTGCAAATAGGAACCGTCCACAACCTAGCTCAAAACTTTTCCAAAGCCTTTGATATAACCTTCGAAAACGCTGAGGGCCTCAGGGAGTATGTCTGGCAGACTTGTTACGGAATCTCAGAAAGAGTCATCGCAGCCCTAATAGCCGTTCACGGAGATGATAAAGGGCTTATACTTCCCCCGGGGGTCGCTCCCATTCAGGCTGTTGTCATTCCCATACCCTATAAGAGCAAAGAAGCTGCCGTCACTGAAAAAAGCAGAGAAATCAAAAAAGTCTTGGAAAAAGCGGGCGTGAGAGTTTGGCTGGATGAGAGAGATAAACTGACTCCCGGCTCCAAGTTCTACGAATGGGAATTGAAAGGCGTGCCCCTTCGGATTGAAATTGGCCCAAGAGATCTAGAGTTCCGCAACCTCACATTGGTGAGAAGGGACACGATGGAAAAGTTTCAGGTACCTGAAGAAGAGGCAGCATCCAGAGTTTTGGAAACATTTTCCGAAATCCAGTCTTCACTTTCAAGAAAAGCATCCGAATGGTTGAGGCAAAGGATCCATCAGGCTGGGAACCCCGAGGAAGCCGTTGCTTTATTCCGTGAAAAACAGGGCATTGTTGAAGTGGGATGGTGCAGTAAAGAACGGTGCGGTTTGACTTGGGAGGAGGAAACCGGCCTCCAAGTGTTGGGAATTGCTTGGGGAGAGACCTCTTTAAATGGGGGCGTCTGCCCTATCTGCGGTGAAAAAGTTGGACGGGTTCTCAGGCTGGGAAAACCCTATTAACTTGTCCGTGGCTTAAGCTTAACGGGAAGGTTTATGGCAAATGGGGAAAAAAAGGAAAAGCAGAGGAAGGGGAAAAGGCGGTAAAGGAAGAAGTGAAATAGTTCAATGCGACAGCTGCGGAGGCATGGTACCTCGGGATAAAGTGAAAAAAGTCACCGCCTGGGTTTCCTTTGTAGACCCAGCTTTGAGTAAGGAGCTCAGAGCCCAAGGAGCCTTCATCCCCCGAGAAAGGGTGACTAAGTATTATTGCGTATCATGTGCTGTGCACCGGGGAGTAGTGAAGGTTAGGTCAAAGGCGGAAAGAAGGCAGACTTAGTATCCCTTAAACTCAGGTAAAGTTTTCTTCCGCTGAAATTATCAGCGGAAAACCTTTTTTTTTGGGGGGGGGTGGGCTGAAGCTGAGCGTCAAAAGGCTGAACGACAAACTTACTAAGGAAAACCTATGGATTTACATCCTCGCAGAACTGGTGAAACGGCCCATGTACGCCTACGAGGTTGCCAAAGCCGTCAAGCAGAAATACATGATCCCCGCTGCCACCGTTACAACCTACGTGGTCCTCTATAAGATGAAAAGGGAGGGGTTGATAGAGAAAAAGGAAAAGTCTTTTCCCCTCTCAAGGCCGGCGAGAAAATATTACGGGATCACCGAGAAAGGCCTTAGAGCCTTAGAGGAGGGAAAAAGGCTTCTGAGACAAACCCTCGACGTTTTAGGTTAGCCTCTGCCAAGCGAGTAGCGCTGTCCTATTCTGGTGGCGGTGGTTTTGATTTCCACACCATTCTGGAGCGCCACGATCTCTATGAGCTCCTGAATACCTGAGGTCCTGATCTTCTGCTGCAGAATTTCCTCTATTTGAAACACACCAGCAGGGTTGCTCATCTTCACCAGAATTTTAAGCGGCCTATTTCCGCCTTTGCAGATCTCAACAGATTTGATGGATAAGGCTGAAAGAGAGTGAATGTCAACTTTTCCAATTTCATAGGGAACCCTCGCCCTCCCTTCAGCCATGTCAAGCCCATCGGCCACTTTGACTATTCCAGCTTCCACGCTTAGGCATTTCAGGTTTTCTTCACTTGAAAAAATGCAGTGAAGGATTTCCTGCTTTAACCGAAGCATCCGCTGCCGGTCTTTCTTATAAAGAACTGGAAGAAGCCTCTCCAAAACTCCCTCCGCTAATAGGCATCCGTGGATATGATGCAGCTCCCGGTGGACAGCGTTCCCTACATCGTGAAGGTAAGCTCCGCAGAGTGTGACCAGCTGGGAGTCCACGAGGTCGCCGTCTCCATCTTTAACAACCGACATGCTCACTTTCTCCGAGATGATGTCAGCGATTTCCAAGGCTGTTCCAGCCACAATCCTCGAGTGAACAGGCCCGTGGTCGTTGTACATCAGCCTCTTAACAGCCATGGTATTGGCCATGGAAAGATAGGTTTGAACGTCCGTGTCTTTTTCTAGGAGGTTAAACATCTTTCGCAGCTTGGGATTCTTCAAGTGCGAATAGATAAGCTTGGAGGAAACCAGGACCACTCCCACTCACCTAACCTCAAAAAGAGAAAGCACCGTATTAATAGGTTGGGAGGCGGGAGCGACAGCGCTGGGGGAGCCCTCAAGGGAGGGTTTAGCTTAATAACCCCACCCCTTCAATCTTTCTCTGATGAGTTTCTCCTCCTCCGCAGACCAAACTTCCTCGGGTTGATGTTCGTAGGCGGATTCCTTCTGAAGACGTACGTCTTCTTCGCTGACACCTTCGAGGATGTTTGTTAAAACTTGCCCATCCACATCATCAGGTATGGGTAAGCCCATGAGCTGCAGAACTGTAGGGAGCACGTCCACTGTTCTCACATCCACTTCAACCCCTTGTTTGACACCGTTTCCAGCCATCAGGAAAATTCCGTCTTCTACCGAAAGCGCTTCATGAGCGCCGGAGCGTATGGGGGAGGGCATGATCAGGGCTTCGGGGTTGGAAACGGGGGTCGCTCGGTCTGTGTGCTTCATGGTGAACACTAGGTCGCTGGCTTGGTCTACGAAGGGACCGGAGTAAATTTCCTCCCTCTTGTAAACTTTGTCCACCAAGTTTTCTCCGGTTTCCGGATCCTTCAGCTTGTACAGTTCGCTGATGATGTAGTCTCTCACTTTTTCGTATTCTTCCCCCGGATTTACAATGCCCTTCGGCTCTCTCCCCTTGAGGTTGATGTAGATGTCAAAATAATTGCCACAGTAAGCCTTGGTTTTACTCCAATCCACATCTTTAATGTTGAAACTGGGGAGAATGGACATCAAAGCCTTCTTGGCAATGAAGTCCCTGAGGAATTTCATAAGCTTCCGGCTCTTAAGCAGAAAACCGTTTTTTGAAGATTGGAAGTAAAACAGCCGCTCCACATTACCTGGCCCAAGTTTGCGGGTTAGGGTGTAGGTGGACCGCGGCTTCAACTTAAGCAAGCCAAGGGACATCAGCCACTCGTCTAAGTAGAAAATACGATATTGAGGTTCAAATCCGTGGTCTGAAAGCGCAACTACAACAGTGTCTTCGTCCAGTTTTGCAACTATCTCGCCGATGATGCTGTCGATTTTCTGGTAGAAGGAGAGGACGGTGTCTCCGTACTCCTTCGCCTCCTCTGGGTTGTAGGAAGGATGGTTTGGGTCCATGTACTTCCAGAAAAAGTGCTGAATTCTGTCAAGAGCGGTGAAGACGATGAGGAAGAAATCCCAGTCGTAGCGTTCCATGAGGTATAAAGCTGTTTTCCCCCTGTTCTCCTCTATGGAACGCAGCTCCTCGATGAAGGAATCCCGGGTGGCCATGTAGCCGCACAGCATCGGGTCAACTTCTTCCTTGTAGTCGCTGATTTCTTCCATGAGGCTCTTGGGGTACGCGGATGTTTGGCCCGGCGAGGGAATGCCTGAAATCATAAAGCCGTCGACTTTGTCAGGGGGGTATGTGGCTGGGAGGTTGACGATGCCAACTTTTCTTCCCGCCTCGTTGAGTATATTCCATATGGCCTTCGTCCTCCTCAGCTTTGAGTTGGCAATCTGCATGTCGTAGCCGCCTTCTCGCCGCTGCGTGAAATTGAAGATTCCGTGTTTCCCAGGGTTTTTTCCGGTTACGATGGAGGTCCAAGAAGTGGGGCTGCTTGGGGGGATCGTTGAAATAAGCCTACCGCCCACCCCTTTCGCTCTTATGCGGGATAGGTTGGGTAGTTTGCCTTCCCGCATCCACTGGCTAGTAAGCTTGTAGGAGGCTCCGTCCAAACCGAAAATGAAAACTTTTTTCCTTTTCTCTGAAGCGGCTCCAGCCTCCGAACCCATAAAACATTATCACCCTTTTTCAATTATTAAATCATATCGATGTCCAGAGGAGGACAGCGGAAGAAAGCACAGATTTCCCACCTTCTAATCAAATAAGAGGATAATTGGCATGAAAGCATAGACTATTCCCTATTTATCCTGATATTTAAAATTTTATCCGGTCAATATACTTAAAACAGTCGTATGGGCGGATATCCCCGAGATAATTCTAAAGCTAGCCCGCCAGCCTATACTTTCGACCGTCTTCAGCCGGTTGCTAGTTTCTTTTAGGGTTTTTCGTCTGCCTTAAATCTTATCAGTTCGACATCCTTTTCAGCTATTAAGGGTAAAAGGGGGGAGCTGCTTGGCAGGTATTTTCAGAGCCTACGACATCAGGGGAATCTACGGACAAGACTTAACCCCTGAACTGGCGTTGAAAATCGGATTAGCCTTCGGGAACTTTTTGGGCGGCCGTGAACAGGTGGTTGTGGGAAGAGACTCCAGACTAAGCGGCCCTCCCTTGGAGAGAGCTCTTACAGCGGGGCTTATGGCTTCAGGCTGCAGCTGCGTAGGGCTGGGAATAGTCCCCACACCTGTTCTCTACTTCGCTTCTGTTCACTACGGACAGAGGGGGGGCGTGATGTTGACGGCTTCTCACAATCCGCCTCAATACAACGGATTCAAACTCTGCCGGGGAGGTGTCGCCTACTCCTACGAAACCTGTATAGGGAAATTGGAGGAAGCCGTTGAGAAAGCTTCCTTTACTCTTGCAAGCTGGCAAAGAGTGGGAGCCTACGAGAAGCAAGAGGTGCTAGGCGACTATAGCAGCTGCGTGATCAAAAACCTTCGACTGGAAAAAAAATTGAAGATAGTCTTAGACATAGGCAACGGCGCTTGCGGATATTCGGAGAAAATCTTCCGAAACCTAGGCTGTCAAGTTGGCAGAACCCTCTTCCCGGAGCCTGATGGGAGATTTCCTAACCACATCCCTGACCCCCTCAAGGAGGAGACCCTTACAGCTTTGAGGCAGGAGGTAGTGGCGTCCAAAGCCGACATGGGTGTGGCCTTCGACGGGGACGGAGACAGGGTGGGGTTTGTGGATGACAGGGGGCGCATTGTCCCCGGGGACTCTGCTTTCATTCTCTTCGTGAGAGATGTTCTCAAAAAGCATCCTGCCTCGAAGATTGTTCTCAATGTTTTATGCTCCAAGGCGGTGGTAGAGGATATCCTAGCCCATGGGGGAGCCCCTGTAACGTCGAGGGTTGGACACTCCTACATTCAAGAAGCTTTTCTTCGGGAGGAGGCCGCTCTGGCCGGGGAGGTCAGCGGCCATTATTATTTCGGCCGAGAATATTACGGCTACGACGACGGAATCTACGCTGCCCTCCGGATGGCTGAAATTCTCTCCAAGTCTCCTGTGAAGTTCTCCCAGCTGGTGGATGGGCTACCTCGTTACGTTTCCTCCTCAGAGATACGTATCCCCTGCTCTGACTCCATAAAGTTTAAAGTCGTCAACAGACTTCGGGAAAAGTTTCAAGGGGAAGGTTACCGAACGGTGACCATCGACGGGGTGAAGGTGGAGCTGGAAGACGGCTGGGGAGCTGTGAGAGCCTCTAACACCGAGCCGGTTCTGGTCTTCCGGTTTGAAGCCTCAACCTCAGAGAAGCTGGAGGAAATCCGCCGGTGGATGGTGGAGGAAGCAAAGAAGATGGCGACGTCTCTAACCTAGCCGGAGGCAATGCCCTCCTCCAGCAACCTGATGCCGGGAACTGGAGCTTTCGCCTCAAGCGACTTCCACTTAAATATCTCCGTAGTGTAAAAGAGGGTTGGGAAGGGTCTTGGGTGAAAATGAAGAGGTGGAGAAGCTTCGGCGGAGCCGAAGCAGAGTGGAGAAACGTATCACCCGCCTAAAAGCTGAACTGGACCATCTGACTCATATTCTCTCCGTCATCGACAAGCATCTTGCCGAAAGAGAGAAAGCGGAGGCTAAGCCGCCTGAAGCCAAGCCTGCGGCTCCGGAGGAGAAGGTTACTCCGAAGCCTCCACCGGTTTCAGTCCAAGCGATTCCCTTGGTGGCTGCCTCAGGGGTTACTCTTGGAACCCTATACTTAGGTGAAAACGAGATTAGGGTGATTCCTTCTAGGGACTTAGAATTTAACGTCAATACTCCCCCTTTCAACCAGTTTCTCATAACCAAAGTGCTGGCGGGGATGGTGACTAAGGATAGGGAAGAAGCCGTGGCAGGAGCCATAACCCCGGATGAAATCTTAACCTACCGGGTGATGCGGGAGGGGGACATTCTGAAGGAGCTGGTAATCAGAAACTACAGGGAAGAGAAGAGAGCCGTCACCCTCAAAAACTCCATCCGATGGACCTTAGAGAAAATGTACGAGAAGATGAAAACCTAGCGGAAGGCTAAAATATTCTAGGCTGCAATAAAACCTTCGGTGCTGAAAATGCTGGAATATAAAGGCTTGAAGATAAGCTGGCTGGGCCACGCAGGCTTCAAGATAACCGACGGTAAAACCATCTACATCGACCCCTACCAGATTAAAGGCGAAGGGGAAGCTGACTTGCTTCTGATCACCCATGAACACTTTGACCACCTGAGCCTCGAGGACATCAAAAAAATTGCTTCAGAAAAAACCGTGGTGATCACCACGCCTATGGCTGAACCTCAACTGGCTAAGCTGAAGGTTAAAGAGGTGAAAACTGTAAAGCCGGGGGATAGAGTTGACGTGGAAGGCGTCACCGTCGAGGCTGTACCCGCCTACAACTTGGACAAGTTTCGCTCACCAGGCCGAGTTTTCCACCCCAAAGAAGATGGGAAAGTAGGCTTTGTGCTCACCTTCCAAGGGGCGAAAATCTACCACGCAGGAGACACGGACGCTGTGCCGGAAATGAAAGACATCCAGCCCGATATCGCCTTGCTCCCCGTAAGCGGAACCTATGTCATGACGGCTGTAGAGGCCGCTGAGGCTGTGAAGCTCCTGAAGCCTAAGCTGGCTGTGCCCATGCACTACGGAAGCATCGTCGGAGACGAGGAAGACGCTAAAAAGTTTAAAGAAACAGCCTCCTGCGACGTGCAGATCCTGAGTAAGGAGTAGGCTTCCCTCCCTTTTTACTCCCTGAGGAAACAGCAGCCTCGTCCACCACCCCATTCAGCCTCATGGAGGCGACAGAGTGGAGGAAGAAAACCGCCTGATGAAAGAACATGAGAAAAGGAGAAAGTCGAAAAGGAAAAGAAGAGGACCCTACCGGAAAGCTTTCTTGGGCGGGAAACAGCGGAAAATCGAATAAGCATACACATGAATATGGAGGAGAGAACACTAGACCCCGGGCCAGATTACGTCTTTTTTAAACGGACTCTTCAAGGTCGAAAAGCCCCTTAAACAGGGGTTCCGCCTTCGTTTCCGCGGAGGTGCTTCCCTCACCTTCCTGTTTTTCTTTCCACGGCTCCTTCACGTAAAGGTACATGAAGACCGTTCCGAAGACTATGAGCAAAGCTCCTACTAGGAAGGTGATCCTGAAACCTGCCTGCTGAGCTAGGAAACCTCCGAAGGCCGGCCCTACAATCCAGCCCATATACCACACTCGCTCATAGATGCCCATGGCCCAGCCACGCTGCCTCGCGGGGGCTATGTCGGCGATGTAGGCGGGCACGGTGACGCCTAAGGCCGCCCAAGTGGCGCCTTCGAGGGCTTGGATGGGGAACACGGCTATGAAACTCCCCGCCGTAGCGTAGAGGGAGAAGGCGGCCATGAAGCCGACCATGGACAAAAGCATAATCGGCCTTCTCCCCACCCGGTCTGAAAGCCTGCCGAGCATAGGGGCGGCTAGTGCTCCTGCAAGGGCGCCGGTCATGAATATGAGGCCTATGTGAAATCTTGAAGCCCCCAAGTCGTCTACAATGTAGAGGGCGAGGATGGAGTAAACCATCCCTGAGCAGATCATGAGAGGCAGGATGGAGATGCACAGTAGGTACAGTTTTCTTTTTCTCCAACCCGTTGAGGCGGAGTCTTCTGAAAAACCGAAGATCTTCCCAGCCATAAGAAACCCTCCTATAAAGGAAAGCGAACTACCTATTTATGCTGTGCAACACCGATTTCAACGTATGGATTTATCTGAAAGCTTAGGCGGAGGAAGACCGCAGCAGATGTAGTAGTTTATATATTTTTTTGCCATTGGTTTTATCCATCGGAATAAGGGGGAGATGCTGTGAAACTTTTCACCGTGGGACCCGTAGCCTGCTATCCTGAGGTTCTGGAAGAAATGAAACGCCAAATGTTCAGTCATAGAAGTAAAGAGTATAGGGAGCTTCACAGGGATACAGTGGAAAAAATGCAGCGTTTCCTTGAAACGAAAAACCAAGTATTCCTAGTGCCCAGTTCAGGGACGGGGATCATGGAGGGTTCGGTGCGAAACTGCGTGGAAAAAAAGATGCTGTGCTGTGTCAATGGCTCCTTCGGCGAACGCTACGTGGAGGTCGGGGAATCTAACGGAAAAATCGTCGAAAAACTTGAGCCTAAGCTTGGAAGCCCTATTACCCCTGAGCTTTTAGAGGAAAAGCTTTCTTCATGCCCGGATGTGGAAGCCGTCACCATCACCCACAACGAAACTAGTGTGGGGCTGATAAACCCGTTGAAAGACCTAGCCCGGGTGGTTAAGAAACATGGAAAACTCCTGTTCGTCGACGCGGTGAGCGCCATGGGTGGAACGGAGATCAGAGTGGACGAGTGGAAAATCGACGTTTGCTTTGCAAGCTCCCAGAAATGCTTCGGCCTCCCCCCAGGGTTGGCGGTGGGAAGCGTAAGCGAAGAAGCCTTAGAGAGGTCTGAGAAAGCCAAGAATAAGGGATGGTACTTTGACTTCAAACTCCTAGAGAAATATCAGAAAACCCAGTGGAGCACACCTATGACTCCGGCGATCCCCCAAATATTTGCCCTGAAAAAGATGTTAGAGATGATCGAGGAGAGGGGAGGCAAGCAAGCGCATTTTCAGCTCTACAGGAAGAGAAGTGAAAAAATAATGAAGGGCGTGAAAGAGCTGAACTTGACCCTATTTCCGGAGAGGGGATATGAGAGCCCCACGGTTACATGTGTAAACGCTCCTCCAGGAGTCAGCGGTTTAGAGATCTACGAGAAGATGAGGGGGAAAGGTTTCGAGTTGGCTAAAGGTTATGGAGACATCAAGGAGAAAACCTTCCGAATCGGGAACATGGGCTACATCTCCTTTGAAGACATAGACTCCATGCTTCAAGCACTGGAAGAGGTTTTGAAAAAACCCTGAAAAGGGGAAAGCTTTCTTTAAATATGAGGATCCGTCTATCTAGGTGTGAGCGGTCATGAGCGAAGTTTTAAACACCATCAAAAATAGGAGAAGCGTCAGGAAATTTCTGACCACCCCCATAGAAGAAGATAAAGTTGAAGCCATCCTTACAGCTGGCCAGTGGGCGCCTTCCTTCGTAAATCTCCAACCTTGGAAATTCATCGTCGTCCGAGACCCTGAGACAAAGAAGAAGCTGGCTGAGATTTTGAAGATGCCCATGGTGGGGATTATCTATCGGGGGGAGATAGCCTACGATCAGCTTCCCCACGTTCCAGTTATCATCGTTGTTGTCGTCGACCCGAACAAAGACAAGCTTCACTATGTAGAGGATGGCGCTGTGGCTACTCAGAACATGGCCTTAGCCGCCCACAGCCTTGGACTTGGCACCTATTGGATAGGCGTTTACAACCACACCTACATTGAAGATGAAATAAAGAAGGCTTTGGAAATTCCTGTCGACTGTAGGGTTATCTCGCTGATGCCCGTGGGAGTAGCTGCGGAGACTCCCCAAAAGGATAGGGAAAGCCTCGGAAACATTGTCTACTATGATAAATTCGGAAAACGCTGAATTCAATTCAGAACTCTAACTCATCTCTTTTTTAATTAATTCTTTAAAATGAGCTCTTCGCTTATTGGCAGGGTTCTGACATTAGTCCTAGGTTTTGGAGGGGGAAACTCTCCCCTTCCCCGGTTTCAAAGGGATGGCTTGTGGCCCGAATAACTAACACTCAGCATCACCGTTGAGCAGACGCTCATCTCAGCTGAGCTCTCTCGTATCGGGCTTTTCCGCCAAACCCTTTGCCGCCACCGCCCTGTCCCGCCGCTGGGTTTTCTCCGTCTTCATTGTAAGCGCCCGGCTGGACGCTTCCTAGGTTGGATCCGTGTCAGCGGTTTTTCGGACGGTGGTTTCGGTTTCCTTGAGGCTAATGAAACTCTCGCGTTGGCGGCTTATATTTTTCCCTCTGGAAACAGTTGGGATAGGTTGATCTCCAAAGCGACCACAGGGTTTGGTAAGCTGAAGTTTTCCAGTACTTGAGGGTGGATCTCGCCTAAGACGGCAAAGTCTTCTTTTCCATCGAGCCTTAAGCCCGCGGCTCTACCGGGGATAAAGCTGGGATGATTTAGTCTTCTTATCTCCCAGTTTTCCACTTTTACCAGCCTCAGGAATTCGAAGGCTAAGGCTTGGATCTCCTCATAGCTGACTTTGTAGTTGCAAACAGCTGCAGCCAGTTTCCACTCTTCTTTGACGCTGTTATCGGTTTGGGGGTCAGGTTTTACGGTAGTCCCCAGCTCAAAGACCCTTTGAGGATAGTCCACATGGGTGTTGTGGGAAAGAAACTCCATCAAGCTTGGCAGCAGCCATAAGCGGAGTTGGGAAAATTCCGCGGTCATGGGGTTGGCCAACTCCACCAGTTCCCCCTCTTCAAGCCCCATCTTGGTAAGCTGGTTTTCTCTGCTTGTCAGAAGATAGCTGGCGACCTCTTGGAAGCCGAAGCCCACCATGAGGTCCCGGAGCTTTCTGGCTGCCACCGACCGGGGAAGCTCCCTGCCTAGAGTGGATGTGGGGGGAAGCTGAGGCCCCACCCGGTGGTAGCCGTAGCCTATGATAATGTCCTCAACGATGTCGATGGGGTGGAGAACGTCGCAGCGGTAAGGTGGGATAAGAACTTCCATTTCCCCTTTTCCCGTCGCCTTGGCTCCCAGCCTCATCCTCTCCGCCAGCCTACAAGCTTCCCGAAGGCTCAGGTTTAATCCTGAAACCTCGTTTACATAGGCTAGACTCAGCCGGAGCTTCGCAGCCTCAAGGCGGGGAGTCCTAATTCTCCGCCTCGGATAGTTCACCTGAACTCTCTCAATCCGGCCGCCTCTCTCCCAAAGGCTGGCGGCCAGAATGTTTACAGCCTTCTCAGCCACCTGCGGGCTTGTGCTTGTGGTGTCGATGAAGAGGTTTCGGGTCGAGGGCGTAACCTTAGTCTCTTCGCTGTTAACGATAGGAGGCATGGAAAGCACTTGGCCTTCCGAGTCCACCAGCAGGGGGAAACGGGTTAAACCCTCCAAGAGGTGAGCGTACTCTAAACCTTGAGGAGTTTGGCTTAGAATCTCGCGGGCTGTGAGTGGCTGAGCGCCTTCTAAGGGGGTAAACTTTATCTTCTGAGGCTCAAGAGCCGTGTAGGTTATGGGCGGTTTCACCTTGTCTAGATCGTAGACTCCGATGGAGGCTTTTCTCCTTCGACGGCAGAGGTTTTCGTCGAGTTTATCCTGCAGTCTCATCAGCTGAGCTATGGTACTGTCAGTCATCCGGAGGCCCCGCACCACAGCGCAGGCTATGTAGGGGCGAATCTTTTTAACAGAGTCTGAAACCTTCACCGAAACCCCGCTGGGCTTGGCGGAGTAGGGCCTGTAGCCTGTTTGAATTCCTAGGAAACCCTTGAGGGCGCGGGCGATGCCTTCGGCGGAAAGCATGTCCGGCCTGTCGGCGTTAACCTCCACCGTGAATTCCTCGCCTTCCATGTTCTTGACTTCGCATTTGATCCGAGGCAACCACTCTTCCAGTTCGGAGCGGGAGAGTTTTCTTCCCAGAAGCCGGTAGAAGTCCTTTTTTTCCAAAGTAACCGTGGGCATTTAGAGGGTCCTCTCCCGGAGGAACTCTAACCTTCTAGAGTGAAGCTCTCGGATGTCGTCGATGCCCAGTTTAGCCATGGCCAGTCTGCCGATGCCTATCCCCCAAGCCAGCACAGGGTATTTGGCTCCCAAAGGCTTAGCCACCTCAGGCCTGAACAGCCCAGCTCCCGCTGCTTCCACCCAGCCTAGCTTGGGGTGGTAGACGAAAGCCTCCACGCTGGGCTCGGTGAAGGGAAAGTAGCCGGGTTTGAAGCTGAGTTTTCCCAGCCCTAGGGCTTTTCCGATCTCCTCTAAGAATCCGAGGAGATGGCGGAAGGTAAGCCCGCGGTCCATGACGATGCCGTCGCATTGGTGGAACTCCATGGCATGCCGGGCGTCGAGGACGTCGGGTCTGAAGACTTGGGAAAGACAGAACATCTTCACAGGCGGCTTGGTGTGCTGGGCGAGAAACCTGACTGAAACTGCTGTGGTCTGAGTTCGGAGGATCAGCCTCTTAGCCACCTCTGGATTCCACTTGTACCGCCATCCTGTAGACCCTGTGACCCAGCCATTCTCATGAACCTTCTTAATCCTTCGGACAAGCTTTTCATTTCCTAGACTGCCACGGCTGGGCTTCTTCAACTGGTAGCTGTCGTGGATCTCCCGAGCTGGGTGGTCTTGAGGCTGAAAGAGAACGTCGAAATTCCAGAACTCCGTCTCCACACAGGGGCCCTCCGCCTCCTCAAAGCCCATGGAAAGCAGGATTCTTTTCACTTCTTCAAGAAATTCCATGTAGAAATGCTTCCGGCCGGGGTAGACCTTGGGCGGGGAGGCTGCGATGTCGTATTCCCGAAACTTAACCTCCCTCCACCGGCCTGAGGTTATCAGCTCCCCGGTGAGGAGGGTTGTTTCCTCCGCCGCCGGCTTAGGCTCGAGGCTAAGCTGCCTTATGCCCTCCTCTGTCAGTTGGATTTCCCTCAGAACAGAGGTACGTTCCTCCACAAGCTTTCTCCTTTTCAGCTCCGCCGCCGCCTTCAGCTGCCTTGGGTCCAGCCGTTCTGACCGTAGCTCACCTTCCAGTTTCAGCTGCCTAAGAAAACGTTCGTCTTCTCCTTCTGGGGGAGGGACGGGGACGTGAAGCTCGATTTCCTCGTCTTTTCGGCTTATATGGCCCCAGCCTTTTCGAACCAGCCATCCTGAGGCTATGCTGACGGCTGAACTGGGGACTCCTGCCTTTTCCATGGCTTCCTCCAAAAGAGCCCGGCCGCCGAGGGAGACCACGGTTTCCGCCAGCCTTCTTTCTGGCAGCCTGTTTTCCGCGTAGAGGCTTCCTTCCGGTGTGAGGGTGAAAACTTGCTGCTTTCTTTCGAAGGTTTGAGCCCATCCCTTTTCTACCAGCGTCAGGACGGCTCTCATGACGGAGGAATGGCTTAGGCCAGTGGCTTTGACGAGGGCTTCAACAGAGGCTTTACCCTCCTCCCTTCTCAACGCCTTCAGGACTTCGTAGACTGTTTCCTCCATCGACGGCAAGGGCTTCCCCCAGAAGCTTCGGACAATTCTTTACCTCGCAGGTTTCAAAAAGATTTCCTCTGGCTTAAGGCTGGGAGACTGGCTTCCTCACCCTGCTTCGAGGCTTTTGGAAGGCGGGCTCGCTGATTACCTTGGCTTCCACCATCTTGAGGACGGAACGGACACTGGCCTCTCCCTTAAGTTTGCCTAAGCCTCCAACGGAACGAGTCCACCTTAGCTTGGTGGAGCTGCTTTTGGAGTTGTAAACCACGCCCACCACGTTTTCAGCCTTCGTAAACTGGATTTCCCCTATTTTTTTGAGGCTAACTTTGTCCTCCGCCTCCACGTAGATCAGGCCTTTTTCAGCCAGCCGCTCGGGGTAAACGGTTTCATCCCTCAGATACTCTGGAGGGATGAAAGAATAGCAACAGCTTAGGATTACAAACTTCCTGAAAGCCTCCAGCGGGCATGAGGTTTCAATGGATACCGACCTCTCCTACCTCCTAACTGAACTCGCCTGAAACCCGGAAGCCAATCTATCATCTTTTTCAAAAGATTAAAACGTTATTCTTTGGGAAGGGAAGCAGCCTTCAAAGCCCGGGAAACAGCCTCATCCAGTTCCCTCTCGGAAGCCACCCCGACCATGCAGGCGGCCACCTTCGGGATGCTGTAAACGTAGCGGAAGGCGGTTTCAGGCGGTATCCTCCCTCCTCCCAGAGGTTTGATGGCGATAACCGGTCTGCTCGCCGCCTTCAGGGCCTCCACGGCCGCTTCCTGGGTGGGGAACATCATGATCCCCCGCCTGTTCACGGGAGTGACGTAGCCCTCAAAACGGATTCCCGCCTTTTCTAAAACAGGCACCGTCAAGCCTGCGTGATGGATTCCTAAGAGCGTTGCGCAGCCAAGTCTATCCTGTAGCCGGCTGACGACTTCCCCCAGCAGGTCCAGCCTATCTGTGAGGGTGAGGAAATCGGTTTCAGAACCGGGTTCAGTGAACAGAAGCCTAAAGCCTTGAAGGCTTGAGGCAGCCTCGTCCAGTTTTTTAAAGTCGATTTTCATGTTTTCAATTTCTCTTCTTTCATAAGGCCTGCCGTGGAGGAGGGTGTAGCGGAATTTTTCTTCCCAGTTTTCCCTGCAGAGCAGCACCGGGTCTTCCATGTATTTCTTTAAAACTTCACCGCTCACCTTCTTTTCAGCTTGGTAGTAGGTGAGCCATCTTCTGTAGTCGTCCACGGGTTTCCCTCCCACCACCAAGGGTATTCTGAAGCAGGCTATCAGGGCCAGTTCCACTGAGGTTCGCTGCTCGGTTTTCCTCACAGCCTCCAGAAACAGGGAAGCCAGCCGGCCTTCGCTTGGCTGAGCTCCGATGACGGCGACCCCATAGTGGGCAACCGCTCTACTTAGAATTTTCACGGTGTTTTCCACGTTGGAGAAGCGGGAAGCCAACTCGCGGTTCTTTTCAGGGCCTTGGTAGGATTCTCCGACGAAAGGGAGATGACCGAGGATCAGCCGGGGGACGGGGATTCCGCCTATCTTCACCAGGGGCAGGGAGGCGGCTTCCAGATAGTCTCTCATGCTCACCGCCTGAATAATGAGGGGTTGTTAACTAGTTTTTCTCCTCTCACCCAAAAAGCTTGCTCGGCCTCTAGGCTGCGAAAAGGTTTATTTCTGCTCAAGGCTTCAAATTTCAGTATTTGGCGGTTTCGAGGGTAGGCTTATGGCGGATTTCGAAGAGGAGATGGTGGTCACCCCTTGGAAAGTAGCCGGGAAGATAGACTACGAAAAGTTGATCAAACAGTTCGGCGTGGAGCCTCTCACCGACGAGCTTTTGAGGCGTCTGGAGAAGTTTACAGGCCGCCTTCACCTCCAATTGAGGAGGAAGATATTTTTTTCCCATAGGGATCTAGACTGGATTCTAACCCTCTACGAACGAGGTGAAAAATTCGTCCTCTACACGGGAAGAGGCCCCTCGGGGCCTGTTCACATAGGCCACATCGTGCCTTGGATCTTCACCAAACATCTTCAGGAGGCCTTCGACGCTAAGCTTTACTTCCAGATGACCGACGATGAGAAATTCCTCATCCACGACGACTTCACCCTTCAAAAGGCGGTAAGCCTTACCTACGACAACGCCCTCGACGTGGTGGCAGTGGGCTTCAACCCTGAGAAGACGAGGATCATTTCCGACGTGAGGCACATCGAGTCCCTCTACCATCTGGCTCTGAGAGTAAGCCGGCATATCACCTACTCCACCATCAAGGCGGTCTTCGGCATCGGAGAAAGCGACAACATAGGATTGTCCTTCTTCCCCGCCGTTCAGGCTGCCCCCGCCTTCCTCGAGTCCGTGCTGGCTGGGAAGCCTGTTCCCTGCCTGATCCCCGCGGCCATCGACCAAGACCCCTACTGGAGGGTCACCCGGGATGTGGCTCCGAAAATAGGCTTCTATAAGCCGGCTCAAATCCACAGCCGCTTCCTCCCAGGGCTTGGGAAAGGAGGCAAAATGTCGGCTTCCCAGCCTGAAACCTGCATCTTTCTCACCGACCCTCCGGAGGTGGCTGAGAAGAAAGTCATGAACGCCTTCACAGGCGGCAGGCCCACTGCGGAGGAGCAGAGGAAGCTGGGGGGGTTACCTGAAATCTGCCCCGTCCACCAGTACCTTTTTTTCCTTTTCGAGGAAGACGACGAGAAAATGCGGCGGCTTTGGGAAGACTGCAAGGGAGGCCGAATCCTCTGCTGGGAGTGCAAGGAAATCCTAGCGGCCAAGGTTAAAAAATTCTTGGCTGAACATCAGAGGAAACGGAGTAAAGCGGAGAAGACGGTGAAAAAATACTTCTTATCCAAGGCCATCACCCCCTTCAAGGCCTAAGCCTCCGGCCTGCCCTGTCTATTTCTCCAGCCCGAATCCTCGTCGCTGAGATGGGTTTGCCGTCTTCAGCCAGCTGTTTTTCGAAGACCACGACCTCCACCTCCCTCAAGCCTCTTTCTCTTCGAGCCCTGTTTATTTCTCGGGCTACGGGATAGGTTTCCCGGCTTACCATGAGAGCATCCAGGTCTTCGAGGAAAGGAGCTGACCCCCATCGGCTGTCGATGGGGACGACACTACTTCTTTCAAGGAAGTCCTCCGCTCGGAGAAAATCTTCCAACGCCTTTTTCCTCTCCGAGTAAGGTCTAACTGGATGGCCTTTCGCCAACTCTTCAGCCAGCCGGTCGGTGCTCAGCCCGATGATGACGTATTCGCTCAGGCTGAAGGCTTCCCGCAGGATTTTTTCATGGCCTTGGTGGAGGATGTCGAAGGTTCCGCCTAAGGCCAGTTTCCTAAACTTTTTGACGGATTCCCTCGCCAAGGCTGAACCCTACTTTTATGTGCCACCTAACTCATTTAAAATGGAGGCGTTCCGGTTGCTGGAGGAGGAGGAATTAGCTAAGCTCAGAAAGGCTGGAAAGATCGCGGGGGAAGTCAGGAGGTGGGTTGAAGGCTACGTGAAAGAGGGTATGAAGGTCATCGACCTATGCGAAGGGGTTGAAAGAGAGATCCGCCGACGGGGAGGCAGTCCAGCCTTCCCTTGCAATGTGGACATCAACGAGGTAGGCGCCCACTATACTTCGCCTCCCAGCGACCCCAGCCTCATTCCCCCGGGTTCCATAGTGAAGGTGGACATTGGAGTTCACATCGACGGCTACATAGCCGACACAGCGGTTTCCATCTGCTTCAACCCAGAGCTCTACGTCCTCAAACAGGCTACGGACGAAGCCTTGGAGGCTGCCTTGGAGGCCTTGGCTCCGGGGGTTAAGGTTTCAGCCATAGGAGCCGTCATCCAGAAGATCATTGAAAAGTACGGGTTGAAGCCTGTGAAAAACCTGACAGGCCACGGGTTAGGCCGATACAAACTTCACACCGGAAAACCCATCCCCAACGTAGCCGGCTTAGACAGCCTAAAAATCGAGGAAGGGGAAGCCTACGCTGTAGAGCCTTTCTCCACCACTCAACAAGGAGCAGGGGAAGTGGGTGAGGCGGGATTCGGCCACATCTTCAGAATTCTGAAGATGAAGCCTCCGAAAGAAGAAAAAGCTCGAAGCCTCTTTGAAGGTATCAAGAACCGCTTCCACACCCTCCCCTTCGCCTTCCGCTGGGTTGAAGAAATATGGGGAAAGGAAAACTTAGCGGCCTTCAGCAGCCTCCTCAAAGAAAGACACGTGACCGAATACCCTTTACTAGCGGAGAAGAACAGGCAGCCGGTAGCACAATCAGAGCACACCGTCATAGTATTGAAAGACGAGGTTCAAGTTTTAACTCTCTAAAACTTTGGCTCCCGCCGCTTGGGCCGCTTCTCCTCCTCGGGATAGATGGCTTCAACCATCATAGTCCCCCCGCAACTGGGACAGCTGCCCATGGGCTTGGGGATGAAATCGCCCAGCTGAAAGTTGCGGAGACTTTTGAAGGCGCATTGGCTGCACTGGAGCAAGGTTAAGGTGACCTTGGGCGGAGGCAAAGACATTTGGCCGAGGATTCGGCTTACCATGAGGACGAGGAAGAGAATTCCGAGAAGACCTAAGAGGAGGGAGCCCGTGGATTCCCGGGGGCCCACTTCCATGTACTGGGCTATGCCTGAGAAGAGAAAGAACACGGCTAGGAACGCTATTAGAAGGAGAAGAAGCAAGCCGACGGGGGACTTTGGCGCAGGTTTTCCGGACACCTTCAAACCTCCCAGGGTTACTGGCCTATCCCTATGGTGTTGCCTATTCCCGCTAGGATGAGGGTTTCCCCTTCCTGGGTGTTCTCCCTCACCAGCCGCTTAATCCGCTCCAAAGCTTTTTCCACGCCTTCGTAGATTTCCTTTTTCATGGGGGCTATGGCTTCCCGGAGGGATTCTTTGATGATAACAGCGTACACCGGTATCTTATTCTTGTGGGCGATTTCCTCGATCTTAAACCTTTCAGTGCCTATGCCTCCGATGGCCGCTCCTACACCCTCAGCCACATCCCCCGTGTTTTCACCCTCAAACTTGAGGGCTGCGTCCACCATGATGATGAGCGAGGGCTTAACGAAGCCCGAAGCCAGCAGGTTTTGAAGGGCGTCGCCCGGCTTGCCTACGTTGCCTCCTGGGCCTTCTGCTTTGAGGACGAGGGTTTTACGGCCTTCGATCTCCGTTTCGGCCATCACCATGTCTTTCTCTATCTTCTTTACCTCCTTCCCTCTCATGAGCTTGTTGACGAGGAGAGGCCCGGCGCCGTCTCCGATGGGCTGACCTTGGGCGAAGGCTTGCACGGCTCCGTCGTAGGCTGCGGCTATGTCCATGATCATGGGGAGGATCATGTGAAGCTGAGCGGTGATGATGTAGGCGTTGGTTCGTTTCCCCATCAGATAATAATGCTTCACAATCCGGTAGATGAGGTTCAGGTCGAGGGAGGCTTCCAGAAGGTTTTCGAGGTTGTGAAGCGTGGGGTCGTCGGCTTTTGGGGCAATTCGCTTAACCTCCTCCTTCATGCTCATGTCCCTCACATCCAATAGATGGTCCAGCTTCCAAACGATACCCGCCGGGTCCATGTCCACCGGCTGGATGAAGAAGCGCTCCAGAAACTGGTCTACCCGAGGCGTGGGGTCCTCGTTGGGTTTTCCCAGCTCTTGGACGGTGTTGAGGGAAATCTCCCTAGCCCTGTCCCTCATATACCGCAGTTTCCTCAACTGCCTTTCGATGTCGCGGTTCCACATGAACATCTGAATCTTCTGCCCGTAGAAGAAGTAGAGGAGGATGATAAACATGAAAGCGATTTGGAGAATGTAAGCGAAGATTCCCGGCTGCTCTCCGCCTCCTAAAAGCGGTGAAAGTAAAGCCATGAACCGTTCTCCTTCATACCTAACAGGGTTAAGATACTTCAAAAAAGAGGGAAGATTCCCTGTTATAAAGCTTTACTCTGCAAAAAAGATAGATTACTGGAGACTTTCACCATTAGCAAACAATAAATCCCATGCCTAAGAAAAGATATATAATGTACTTTTTCAGGTAGGGGAAAACCTGTGATCGATCTTCTAGAACTTTGGAAACGCTCAGAATCAGGGCCAGAGATAGGGGAGAGAGAATTCGACATGAAGATTCTCCCCAAAAAGCTGGAGGAGCTTCGGAAGGAATATGGCATCCGCTACAACCCAGAAGAAGTAGTGTCCACCGACGCCTCCCTCGCCAAGGCTGTCTATGAAGCCGCCCTCAAGCTCCTCTGCGACGTCGGAGTTTACTGTACCGACAGCGGACGAGTCATACAGGTGTCGGAGGAAGAGGTCGAGGAAGCCCTCCGCTCAGCCTCAACCCGGCTCTTTCTGGGCGGAGGAAAGGAAAGAATCGAACTCGCAGCCCGCCGGACGGGAGACGGCCGGAGGCCGCTCATAGCCGGAGGGCCTTGCGGCTGCCCTCTTTCCGAGAAATTCTACAGAAGAATCCTGTACAGCTACGCCAAGGAAACCTCAGCGGACATCATGGTGATGGGGCCCTTGGAAAGCTTCAAGGGAATGACCATCAAACCCCGGTCGCCCATCGAAATGGCTGCTGCGAGGACTGAGGCTGTGGAGGCTAGAGAAGCCGCCAAGGCAGCGGGCAAGCCGGGCCTGTGCATCTTCGGAGGCATCTCCGTGGTCACGGCGGCAGCCTCCAACTTCGCCGACTCCCCCGACGGGCTCAGGCCCACAGACCTGCATGAGGTGGCGCAGTTGAACGAGTTAAAGATGAGCTGGGAAGTCTTCAACAGGATGACCCACTGCCAATACCAAGGGAACCTTGTGGCCGCGGCTCAATGCCCTGTTCTCGGCCAAGCAGGCGGACCGGAGGCGACGGCCATCCTCTGCGCAGCTGAAGCCCTGCAGGCTTTCACCCTGACACGCGGCCACCTTTTCTGCATGGCGCCCTCCCACATGTGGACTTCGACCACCACCGACAGGGAGGACCTCTGGGTGAGCTGCTTGGTCATGCAGGCGGTTAAAGGCGTTCACCCAGTTCCCATGGGAAGCTACATCTACTCGGCAGCCGGGCCTTGCACCGAAATCCAGTGCTACGAACTGGCAGCCCAGACGGCAACTCACACCGCCTCCGGGGCAGACCTAATCTGCTCTGCAGGAGGCACGCGGGGGACCTATGTGAACCATTACACGGGAATGGAAGCTAGGATAGCGGGGGAAATCTGCCAAGCCTCAGCCTCCCTCAGAGCAGTGGAAGTCAACGAGCTTGTGAAGGAGCTGCTGAGCCGGTATGAGGAGCCGTTGCGGATGAGGAAGGCTCCTCCGGGGAAGAGGTTTGAAGAATGCTACGACATTGAGAAGATTTCACCTTCCGAGGAATATGTAAGGCTTTGGGAAACCGTTAAGCGAGAGTTGGAAAACTTAGGTATGAATTTTCCCTGAACCAGATAAGATCGCGCTTTATTCTACTGTTCCAACACAGCCAGAGGAATGTGCTTTGTCTGCTGAAAATCTGAAGCTGCCTACAAAACCAGTGTAGTCGGAGAGAACGCAGATTTATTTAATCGTTTACCGCCTTCAAGGTGAAAGCATGGTCAGGATTTCTTTCCGCTGCCTGGAGAGCTCTAGGAAAAGTCTTCCCCTTTCCGTGGTCATTATGCCCCCTCTTTCGGTGAGAGTTACTAGGCCCTTCTCCAACAAAAGTGAAACGTAGTTCTTGTAACGGTTAAAGTTGAGGTTAGCCCTGTAGACCACCTCGGTCTTTGATGCCCCGTTGAAGGCGACGGAAAGGATGTCCTCCACGATTTTTAGTCCATCCCGTCGTTTAAAGGAAATATTTTCCGGGAAACCGGAGGCCGCTGGAGGGGACTTCTGCTTGGTATCGAGGCGGCTATTCAAGGGGTTTTCCCCTCCTATATAAATAATATATGGTATTATAAGCTGTTATTTATATGTTTTTAGAATTTTTGGTTCGAACTTTAAAATCTAGGGTAAACCGCCATGTTTAGCACATGTTCCTGTTAAAATTTGCAACATTTGGGAAGAGGCTGGGCAGTTGTATGGTTGCAGTGAGCTGATAATTGATGTTTAAGCTTGATTGTATAAAGATTTTTAAAGGGGAACGCTAAAATTTAGGAGAGGTGTCTGTTTCCGATGAAACTCTCCATTGCTTTAACAGCAGCTGCTTTCATGTTTGTGCTGTTGTTTTCGCCTCTCCCTGCCGCGGAGGGGGCTGAAGAGAGCCTCGGCGCCCTAGGTTTTGATTCCGCCGAAACCAAGACGGCGATCACGATCAACGTGGAGAGAATTCCGAAGAGAAGCTATCTGGGTGAAAGCATTTTGATCAGAGGAAACGTATACCCCGCCATGGAGGGACTTGAACTTAAAATATTCTATGGCTACGCCAAGGCCGGCGAGGAAACGGTGGAGTCGGTCATCGTCTTCACCGACGAAAACGGAGCCTTCCAATTTAGTATGATCCCGGAGGAGATTGGAAGCTTAGCCTTCGTAGTGACGCATGAAGGCTCTGACAGTACGTTGCCGGCTAGAGCCGAGCCTGTAGCCACTCTTGTTACTCAGAAGGTGCCCATCAAGCCAGAGCAGACTTTTCTACCTTTAATATTGGTGGCGATCCTGCTTGCCCTCTGGTCTAGGTGGGACGACATTAAAGAGTTGAGGGGGAAAGGGAAGGCGACTAAAAAATTTGAGAAGTGGAGAAAATAGTTAGGAAAATATTTTTAGCCAGTTAAATAATGTGTTCCAAGGTGAGATTTAAACTAGGATGTCCGCCCCTTATCTTTGGTTGGTTGTTTTCTTGATCGGCTATATGTGTTCGGCTTTAAGCTCGGGGAGTGAATTCAGTTTTTATCTGTATTTACGGATGCCGATGAAGCGTGCGGATGGGCCTCTGAAGTTCTCTTCAACCTCTCCCCAGTAAGTTCCGCAGACACGGCACCAAGGGACGTTGGTGACTTGCACTCCCCACCATCCTTGGTAGCCGCATTTGGGACAGTTGGGGCTGTTCTTCTCTGCTTTTGGTTTTACTATTTCAGGGACTACAACCTTCGGTTCTTCTAGGACGGTTTCCATTTTTCACCTCCTCCTTTTTTACCCGACCCGGGAAAGTTGGGTTTCGCTTGGTTTTCCCAAGCTCGTCAGGGGTTTATTGTGAAATTTTTTATCCGTAATAAAGAAAGTGTTGGCGGCATATAATTATTTAGCGAAAACTATAAATTCTAGTATATACTAAAGATAGTGGGGATTTTATGGAGGGAAGAAAGCTTCAAAAGGTCGGCTACTCAACCCTCAGCGTTTCTCTCCCCAGCCGATGGATCAAGCGGTTTAGGTTGAAGAAGGGGGACACCGTCGTCTGCAGCTATGAGAAAGACGGCTCCCTCAGATTGATGCCTTCGGAAATGGCTGAGTCTAAGGGCAGCTTGGATGTGGCAGTGAACTTAGACCTCTGCGACAGTCCCACGCTGCTGGAGAGGCTTGTCGTGGGCTGCTACATCGTAGGCTACGACACCATAACGGTGTTTTCGCGAAACAAGATTCACGGGGATTGGCTTACCGTCTTGAGGAACGTTTCCCAGAGGCTGATAGGGCTGAGCATCATGGATGAAAGGCCTGACGCTGTCGTCCTTCAATGCACCTTAGACCCTTCCAGCATCCCTCTGACGACGATGATGAGGAGGCTTTACGCTTTGACGGCGACCATGTACACTGAGGTTTTGGAGGCACTCATGGGATTTGATCCCACCCCCGCTAAGGAGGTGGTGAACAGGGAGTCTGAAGCCAACATGCTGTATTGGCTGATTTTACGCGTCATAGAGCTGGCTCTGACCGATGTGAGGATTGCGGAGAAAGTCGGCGTGCAGAACCAGCATTATCTGCCCACCTACCGGGTTGTCATTAAGTATTTGGAGGCCATAGCGGATTATCTGGAGGAGGCAGCAAGCAACATTCTCCAGCTTATCGAATTGAACAAGAAGCCGAACGAAGCCATGGTGAAGGAACTGCAGCGAATAGGAAAAATCGAGTTGGAGGTTTTCAGCGGCGCCTTCGAAAGCCTCATCACCGGCGACTTGCATAGGGCGAACAAGTCTGTTGAAGATAGGATGAGGTTAAAGGACGATGCGGAGGAGATTGTCACCAGAATTCTGAGGGAAACCGAGGACCCGGAGATAGCGGTTCACATAAAGATTGTGAGTAGGGCTTTTAATAGGATCGCGGAGATAGGGGCCTCCATGGCCCATCTGGCCATCAACATGTATGTCAGCAAACCCAGTAAGATGGTGATGCCGACGGATTCCGGGAGGCTTCCGAAGGAGAAGACAGCTGAGTCTCAGGTCTGAGAGGAAATGCCGAACGGTCCGTCGAATGTTGTGCCCTGAATGTTCCCAGAAATCTGTCATAGGTTTTTCCGGTTTTCACTTTACATCCTTAAATTACTGGTAGCTTCCGAGAAACTCCCTCCCCCGTGCCCTAAGAGGCGGGGTAGAGTCTAAGATTCTTGGTTCTTACTTTAAGTTCGTCAAGTATAATAGCTCTCCTTCTCCAGTATCTCTGAAAATTGCTACGGTATCAAAAACCATGAGAGGAGACTCTGGAAAATGGCAGGAGAAGAAATGACTGTACAACAATTGGCTGAAATGCTACAGTATGCGCATGGTGTATGGGTGGAGTGGTTCTACTGGGTTACGGTCATCGTCATGTTCTTCATCCACATCGGCTTCGGCATGTACGAGGTAGGTGTTGCTAGGAGAAAGAACGTCGGCCACACGCTGATGAAGAACAACATGCTTTTCGCCCTCATCCTCTTCACCTTCTACCTCTTCGGGTGGTGGGTTTACGGCAGCTTCATGGGCCCCAACCCCATCAACGCCTTCATACCCAACTACGAGGGCAACCCCTATGTGGGAGGAGACTTCGGACCTCTAAGCCCATTCATGACTGGCAATCTACAGGAGTTACCGCCGGGCTTCATGTTGGCTTTCTGGGCTGCCTTCCTCCTCTTCGCCCAAACCGAGGGCTCCATCATCTCCGGAGGCATGATCGAAAGATGCCGCATCAGCTCATGCGTCGTCCTCGCCGTGATTGTGGGTTCGTTCGTGTGGATATGGCTGGCCGCCCAAGGGTGGAGCAACGGCGGATGGATGCTGAAATGGTTTGGCATCCACGACGCCTACGCCAGCGGCATCATCCACACCATCGCCGGCTTCTTCCTCTTAGGCTGCCTCATCAACCTAGGCCCCAGAATAGGCAAATTCGACCCGCAGGGAAGACCGAGAGACATTCCCCTCCACAACCAGTGGATGACGGCTGTGGGGTTGTTCATCATTGTCACCGGTTTCTGGGGTTTCTACTTCGCCTGCAACGTCCCCCTGATAATAGCCTGGGACTTAACGCTGCCCTACTGGGGAACGGTCAACATCTTCGGGAACCCCACCACGCTGTCGCTGGTCGGCACCAACTTCCTCATGTCTCTGGCAGGAGGGATGATGGGTGGATTCACCGTGGGCCGAGGCAATCCCTTCTGGACTTGGAGCGGAGTCTTAATGGGTATCATCGGCGCCTCGTCGGGGAACGACCTCTACCATCCCTTCCAAGCCTTCATCATAGGGTTCATCACGCCTTTCATCGGTTACAAGCTTCACTACTGGGTTGAGCGGAGGTTCAAGATCGACGACGCCGTGGGAGCCTGCGCGGTGCACGGATACTGCGGCTTCATAGGCCTAGGCATCTTCCCAGGCTTTCTGCTCTGGGGCTACCCGACCGGGGGGGCCTACTACTTTGGCTTTGACTACATCGCAGGGGTCACCACGCCTTGGGGTCAGTTTGCCTCCGCTCTCTGGGAGGCCGGATGGGCCTTTGCCATTGGCTTCGTCTGCAGCTGGGTTCTTAAAAAAGCAAAGCTTCTCAGAGTAGAACCTCTGGTAGAGTTGGTAGGCTTAGACATGTCTTCGCCGGCCTTTGGAGACATGTACCCATACTTCCCGCAGCTTCCAACCGATAAGCTTCCGGAAATCGACAGGGTGCAGTACACGGAGATCGCTAAATACCTCGGCAAGACACGTTCCAGTCGAGGACGGTTCGCAAGCAAGGACGCGGGTAGGAAGGACTACCTGCCGCCGGCATCGCCCAAGGAAATGCTGGAGGATGCCATAAGGCTTCAAAGAAAGCTGATGGGGGGAATTAAATGAGCATCGTTTCAGCCCTTCTATTCGCTCAGCTGCTGGCCTTCGGTACGGGAGTCACCGACTGGGAGGGCGCCTACTGGGGCGGACCGATAGAGGTCATCAGTCCTCTGTGGGGGATAGGCACCGTCATCAGCGCCCTCGTCGCCGTGGCCATATGGGCCTTCTATCACATCCTTGACGCGGTTCGAGAGGACAGGACGGAGAAAGCCGCTGTGAGGGAGTGGCTGGAGAAAGGCCTCCCAGAACCCTATACCACCTACGTCCAAGAACTGACTGCCGCAGCGAAACCTGAAGAAGCCGAAAAATAAGCCGACTGTAAACCCTAAAACTCTTTTTTTTTTAAAAAAAAATCAGAAAATTCTACCGGTAAACCTTTTATATTCAAAAAAGGAGAGAATACCCTCGGAGAAAAAGAGGAGGGATAGATAATGTCTTCTGAAGAAGCCTTGAAAAAGCTCTACGACGCCATCTTCGCCCAAGATGTGGAAGCCGCCTCCAAAGCCGCCAACGACTGTGTGGCCGCAGGCCTCGACCCTCTGAAGGCCTTGGAAGCCGCCTCCAAAGCCATGACAGACCTAGGAAACCTCTTCGAGAGAGGCGAAGTCTTCCTCCCCCAAGTCGTCGTGGCAGCCGACGCCATGAAAGCCGCTGCCCAAGTTCTTCTCTCCAAGCTGCCCACCAAACCGTCTAAAGCAGGCAGAGTCCTCATAGGCACGGTGGAGGGCGATGTCCACGATGTCGGCAAGGGAATAGTCTCTGTTCTCCTCGACGCCGCCGGCTTCGAAGTCATCGACATAGGTCGGGATGTCCCCACCAAGGTCTTCGTCGAGAAAGTCAAAGAGCTCAAACCCAACATCGTAGGCTGCTCAGCCCTCATGACCGTCACCCGCGTAGGGCAGAAAGCCGTCATCGACGCCCTAGCGAAGGAAGGCATAAGAGACCAGGTGAAGGTCATGGTAGGCGGAGGAGCTACCACAGGCGTTTGGGCTGAGGAAATAGGCGCCGACGCATGGGGTGAAGACGGACCGGACAGCGTGAGGAAAGCCAAAAAATTACTCGGCATAACCGAGTAGGAAGGTGAAAAAGAAAAATGGACTACCTAACCAGAATGGGAGACGGCCGACCGGTAAGAATGAGCAAAGAGCAGATAAAAGCCGACATCGAAGCCGGAACCAAGGACGCGGCGGAAAAAGCCCACGTCCCCGAGCTTTCAGGAGCCGAACAAGAGCATCTGCTGGAGATCATCACCGACCCCAACCGGCTGGTAGCCGTGGAGCCGGGGAGAGAAGTCGTCCTCACCCACGACGTAGGGCCTTTGAAGGTGATGGCCGACCAGTCCAACAGCGGAGTGAGCATCCCATGCTCCCGGGAGCAAGCCATGTGCATCTACGAGAAAGCCTTCAGCGCCGACACCGCCGAGCTGGGGCACATCGACTACAGCTTCAAACCCGTTAAACCCATCATCACCCAGGAGCAATCGGTCCTGCAGAACGTCCTGCACATGACCATCCTCCCCATCTTCTACGGAGCCATGCCTAACCTAGGCCTATACTACGCCCCAGACGGACCCTTCCCCGAACCCATCGGGCTCATCAAGGACCGCAAGATAGGGGAAGCAAAAGAATCCATGGAAAACGCCGCCCACAGGTTTGTGGAAGACCTAGAATACATCACCGTGAGACTCTACGAGGTAGGCTTGGACGCCTTGAACATCGACACCACCGGCGCCGGAGGCGACGCAGACTTCTACGCCTCCCTTACCGCCACGGAAAAGATAAAGAAGGAATGCCCCTACCTCTGCGTGGAAATGGGCATGGCGGGAGAATTCATCCTAGGATTCCACACCGAGCTGAAATATCAAGGCGTCAAACTGGCGGGACTCTGGCCTCACCAGCAAGCCAGCCTCGCTGAAAAGGCAGGAGTGGACATCTTCGGCCCGGTGGTCAACACCAAGCCTTCTCTGTCCTTCCCCCTCAACATCGCCAGAGCAGTCACCTTGGTCAAGCACTGCGTCAAAGAATCCAAAATCCCCATCCACGTCAACATGGGCATGGGCGTTGGGGGAATCCCCATGTACGAAACTCCGCCGGTGGACGCTGTGACCCGGGCCAGCAAGGCAATGGTTGAAATCGCCGAGGTAGACGGCTTATAGGTGGGAGTGGGCGATCCCTTTGGGATGCCCATAGCTCACTGCGCCGCCAGCGGCATGGGAGGCATCAGGACGGCGGGAGACATGGTGGCTAGGATGCAGATGCTGAGATATAGGTTGAAGGACGCGAAGGACTACGTGGCCAAGAAGCTGGAAACCGACACCATGGCTCTGCGGGACGAATTTGAGATGAGAAGGCTGAGGGAGAGGCTCAACATCGGCACTATCACAGGCGTCCCAGGGGTCGCCAGGGGCCTCGAAGCCAAAGCCCGAATCGCCGAGATCCTCGGCATCCGCATCAACGCTGTCGAACGCCTTAAGGAACTGGTGAAACTCTAAAGAGCCAAGCCCAGAGCCACCGCCCACCGACCCACGCGTGAAGCGAGGGGGATGAGGGAACGGCTAAGCCTCTGGGCCACAAACCCCATCTTCCTTTTTTTGAGCCGGAAGTATTGTGAAGGCTGATCTTAGAAAAAGTTAAATTCAGTGCACCGCTAGCCTTTTTAGAGGTAAAAATTGAAAAAGGACGGCAGCCGCCGAGCCTGCGTATTTCAGGTGGAAGCCAAGGAAACGGCACCTGATGTAACGGTGTCTCATCTGGGAGGCAGCCTTGGAAAAACCATGCCAAATATGTTATATTTGACATAGCCTTTTTTGGGGAAGCCTTCTTTTAGGTGATTTAATGGAGGAAGCTCACGAAGTATTGGACGTTCGAAAAAAAGCCTGCCCCATGCCCGTTTTGTTGACGAAGAGAAAACTTGCGGAGTTGGAGGTGGGGAAAATTCTCAAGGTCATCGGAGACTATCCGTCGGCTAAAGAAAATATTCAAAGATTCGTCCTCAGAGAGGGACATGAGATCCTAAACATCAAAGAGAACCGAGCTAAGTTTGAAATCGTCATAAAAAAAGCTTAAATCACATATTTCCCATATTCTATTTAGAGGCAGGCTAAACCCTTAGCCACCTTTTAGGAGGAATTTTTTGAAAAAAATTGAAGCCTACATTAGGGCTGAAAGATTGAAGGAAACTATACAGAAATTGAAGGAAATAGGCGCACCCGGGTTCACCTACTATGATGTGAGAGGCCATGGCAGAGAATACAAGTCTGGGTTCACCCCCACGCCCTTCACGCCGCCCATCGTAGAAGATATTCTTCCTAGGTCGAAGATTGAAGTCTTCTGCGAGGATGGAGATGTAGAAAAGATCGTCGACGCCATCCGAGGAGGATGCTGCACGGCAAAGCCAGGGGATGGCATGGTTTTCATAAGCACCATCGACGAAGCCCAACGCTTAAAAACCAAAGAAAAAGTGCAAAAACTCGAATAGCCGAAAACTGAAACAAACACCTCCTCCTTTTTATGGAGAAGGCGCTGTTTTTGGTGGAAATTTTGTGAGAGTAGAAACAGCCTCTCTCAAAATCTACGCTGGGAGAGGGGCAAAGTTTTAAAGAATATACCGGTAAACCATAGAATACACGGGGACGGAATCATCTCAGCGTTGTTGATGCCAGAATGGATGTTGAAATCGAGGAACACAGACATTGTAGCGTTTGCGGCAGCGTGGTGCGGGGAAAGGGAAGAGCTAGGTCTGGCGTGGTGCTTTGCGGGCCCAGATGCGCTAAGATGTACGAGGATGAGATGGCGAAAGCTCGAAGGCTGAAGGTGATGTGGTTTTTCCCCATCATATTTTTCCTCATAATCTTCATAATACTAGTTTTGAGAGGCTGAAAAACCCATAGCATATGGCCACATGTGGCTCTTGTTTTCAGGCTGATCTTCCCCGACGCGAATAACCGCGTCCAGCCAGCTCCATCAAACCGAGGAATGGCTCGCCGAAGCTGTCTTCAAAGGCAACTACTCTTTGAAGACTTTTACAGATACCTGCCTTAAGGCATGAAACAAAAATTTTAGACTTCAATTTGGGTTGTTTTTTTTAAAAAAAAAAAAAAAAAGTTGTGGGAGGGTTTTCACTCGACCACACGTAGTCTTTTCACTTCTTGCGGGTATATCAGATGCATGAGGAGCCAGTACAAGGCGATGGCATAGCCGAACACTAGGAGAAGCCCTGAAACCCATGGGAAGCCGACGCCGAAGTAGCCTACGTAGCCTGTCAGAGGGTTGTAGACTCCCAGGTAGATTATGACACTGGAGAGATAGGTGATCCAAGCTGCCAGGTTGAAGCCTTTGTGGTATCGGAATATCTTCCCCATCATGTACATGTCTCTTATCTCGTCCACCGTCCAGTAGCCTTTCTTCTTCCTGAAGGCGAAGAAGTCGGTGAAGATTATAGCCCCGTACACCGTCCACAGACAGCCGATGAGCGTCAGGAAGACAGCGTAGTTGTTGAACACCACTTCCTGAAACAGCACTACGGCCGGTACTGCCGCTATCGTGACGCTGGCATGCACCCACCTTATCCTAGGTATGGCCACCTTGATGGGTATAGCCGCCGTGTAGATAAGCAGCACAATCGACCCTATGTTGGCAATGGCGAAGAGGAAGAGCCCTATACCGCCGAAAGTTGCTCCACCGATAGCCATGAACCAGTCGGTTGGATCGAAGGTTCCAACGATCAAAGCCGTGAGAATGGAGAAGACCACAGCAATGCACAGGACAGGCCCCCAGCCCCACCATGGACCGTGAAGGGCCGCTGACTCGGTCTTTGCCAGACGGGACCATTGCCCCCAATAGTAGCACCAAGCAAAACCTAAGCCTAGGTTCCACTCAAAGGCATTCATCCAAGATAGATGACGAGTCTCGTATGCTGCTACCGGTTGACGGGCGAAAACAGCGCCAATTCCTTCCACGGCGAAGATGTAGTAGATCAGGCCGCCTAGCACTATCAGCATCAATGGGGACGTAACCCTCGTAAACCACTTGCATGCAATGGGACCCTTCCAAGCTACGTAGGAGGCAATGGCCGTTGCTATAACTGCCCAGAGGGTGGCGCCCGGCCATACGGTTGCGAGAACGGAGGGCACCTGAGGCCAGATCAGCGGGGTTAATTTTATCGCAGACATGCCGAAGAGAAACGCTGAATACGCTATCCACCCGTAGTTGATAGGTATCCATATGGCCAGCTGAAGGTTGCCTCCTCTGTTTCCAAAGGCAGCTCTCGTCAATAGGAACTGGTCGGCTCCATATCTGCCAAATATCACAGCATAAAAGGCGGATGCGAAGAGGCCTAATCCCTCACCGGCTATGGCGGCTGTTATGGCTTCAGTGGCAGGCAGTACTATTCCAGTCAAGCCGCCTACTAGGAAAGCCCAAGAGGCTATACCGTAGGCCATCTGCAGCCAGACATAGTCCACGAAACCGTAGACCCGGTCTTCCGCCAGCACCGGCAAAGCGCCGAACAGTACTTCCTTTTCAATCGCTTCTTTGGCCATTTTTTATCGCCCCTTCCTCACCCGGTCAATTCCTATGAGTACCACTAGGATCAGTAGAGACCCGTAGAAGGACATGTGCGCCCAGAGGGGTATAGGGTTCACATAACCCAGCACTGCGAAAACAATAGCCCACAGCATGGCGAACGCCAAGGCCGCATAAGACCACATGGGGCATTTGGTAACCAAGGAGCCTTCGGTTCGAAGTTTTTCATCTAGGATCTTCAGTCTCCTCTCAAGCTCAGCGTGGAAGGCAGGGTAGAATGTTTCCGCGTCCATTCCAAACCAGAAACCTGCTCCTTTTTTCTTCTCACTCACAGTTCTTCACCGGTTTATCTTTTGGAGAATTTTCAGCTACATTCAAGTTAGTATTAACTATTCTTTTAGTATTTAAATTTTTGCGGCGATCAGCTTATAAAAAACAATTAATAATTTATTTAACAAAAAATAGATTTTTCGTAAGCCTGTTAAAATCATTTAACCGAAAAGAAGCGCCAAAATTGCCAGAGGAACGAGCACGATGAACGTGGAGAGGTACCAGAGAAGTTTTATTCTCTTAACTTTTTTAACCCGCTTATCATATGTTTTTGAACACTGCTCACTGCATACGTAGGCTTTCCCAGGTTTGCCCTTGTCCTTGTGAGATATGACTGCTCCGCAAACCGCGCAGTGCTTGTGCTCCTCAAGGCCTTCCACGCTCAAAACTCCCACCATGAGAGGGGTTATCGAAAAGAAACTAGGGCTCAACCATGTTATTAAATTATTTGAAGACGGTTGTCTGACCTTTAACCAAAGCTTATTTTTCAGGAGATGGTTATTTTTGAAAGATAAACAGTGCTCAAAATACTTGAAACCTCTCCGGGCGAGAAAAGGGAATCCTTCAAAAATCTCATAATCAAACTTTTGAAGAAAACAGGGATAACCATCCACCAAGAAAAAATCCAAACCAAACCCCCTATAATCGATATGACCGGGCGGAAGTTCATAGGCGGAGATAAAACCGTTGTGAGAATCGACTTCAGCAGGGAAGCCGTCTCCAAGCAGCTTAAAAATTTTTCCTCCTACATCAAATCCATGAAACTCAACCAGGGCGTATACATTCCTTTTTATAAAAAAATCTGCAAGCCGAGTTTTCTGGTTCCCCCTAACGTCTACATGATCGACGGCGAAAGGCTGAGGCAGCTTATGGACAGGTTTCTGATAAAAATCTCCTCCCGCGAAGCTGAACGCATGGTTCAAAACCTAAGTCGTGGAAAACAGCCTACTAGAAAACCGAAACTGGTATGCTGCAGAGGGCAGCTTAACTGGCTGGTCATGGCTGTGAAAAACAGGAGAAATAAGCGAATGTACTTAGTGGACGTGGAAACTGGAAACATCACTGTTAAGCCAGCCTCACCTAAAAAAAGAGATAGACTTGTATAAAAAAATAGAGGGGAAATTTAGGCTGATTTAATCAGCCAAGCTACCCGCGCGCAGCCCTGTCCGCTTCTTTGACGATAGCCTCCATGGAGGCCAACAGGTCTTTGTCGATGGGTGGAACCTGGTGAGTCTTCAAGATTTCCTTCGACTTTTGGTAGGCCAAGTAGGCTAGGTCCTTCTTGTCTGTTTTTTTCTCCCAAGTTCCTCGCATGTCCCTGTTCAGCAGCGTGGGGAAGGATTCCTCCGCGTCCATCCATTGGAGGGTGTGCTTCTTGGAGAGGAAGTTCCCCCCAACCCCCACCTCTTTTATGAGGTCTGTCGCCAAGGTGTCATCGTTCACAGAGATGCCCTTGGTAGCCCTCCGGCACATGGCTATGATATCGTGGTCGATGATCAGCTGCTCCAAGCTGAACGTTTGACCCAGCTCCAGCATCCCAGCGCCGTAGATGGCATTGGCCCCCGCCAGCATGGGCAGGAGGGTGGTTATGGTCTTCTCGTGGGCAGCCTGCGCGTCGGGGAGCTTGGCATCAGCCTAGGTGCCTGCCACATAGCTGGGCAGCCCATAATACTGCGCAAGTTGCGAAACAGCGGCGCTTATCAGCCCCAGCTCCGGCGCTCCCACGGGTGCTGTGGCCGTCCTGAGGTCGAACATGGTGGTGGAGCTGCCGTAGATGACAGGTGCACCGGGCTCTGTCAGCTGGGCGAGGACGATGCCTGAGAGCACTTCTGCGTTATGGGTCACCAAAGTGCCGGCCAACGTCACGGGGCCTGTAGCTCCAGACATGGCCATGCTTAGCACGTTCACCGGGATGTCGTAGCGGGCTCCTTGGATGATGACTCCGCAGGCGTTGGCGTGCAGCTGGAGGGGACTGGTGGGACACAGCAACACGGATATGATGGGCCTCTTCCTGAAGGCTTCTTCGTCGCCTCCATAGTAGGCGACACCCATCTTGAAGTAGTACTCCATGTGCTCAGCCACCGGGTCGACGTGGTGGAAGTGTTTTCTCGTCCCCACCCAGGAAGTGAAGGTTTCGTGGACGTCCGAAGCCAAGCCTTCCATCAGAAGCTCTCTGGCTGCACAGGGCAGGGAGAAGAAGTCGATGGTGGAGCACCAATCTGCAAGGACAGCGGCTTCATAGACGTCTTGATTGTTCGACTCTCGAATGGAATTGGTTTCATATTCGTAGGTGTACAGCCCCGTGCCGAAGGTAGTGTTACCCACTTTTCTTCCAGCCTCTAGAAGCACGTCGCTTCCCTTTTCACGGCCGGCTAAAAGGACTCGGCCGGGACACTTGTGGAGGGCGTCCTTAACGATGTGCTCAGGAATCCTCACCATGCGTTTCACCGGGTCAACGTCACATCCTCCCTTTTTGAAGATTTCCAAAGCCTCTTCATGGTAGACTCCAACTCCGCTGGTCTTCAATACGTCCATCGTCTCCGAGTTGATGCGGTCTAGGGCGTCTCTGGAAAGTAGCTCCAACCTAGCTCCTTGAACCATGTCAAGTCCGGCGAAGAGTTTCACTGGCATTGCATTTTTCACCTCCCTTTTTTCTGGGTATTTGTTTCATCACGCCCCTCCTCGGCGCTCGATGAGTGTACCCTTCAAGCATCTCCGCCCCTCATCAACATGGTTCAGGGCAGCGGCTTGGCTGAAGGGTTAAACCGGATGATGGGTCATTTCTTTTCCAGAAGTTCTTTAGCCTTGTTCACAGCGTCGACAGCATCTTCTCCTCGAGCGTCAGCACCGATGACTTTAACCCAGTCAGCGGTAACCGGCGCGCCTCCGACCATGTAGACTACTTTGTCCCTGATGCCTGCCTTCTTCAACTCTTCAGCCAAAGTCTTCTGCTCAGGCATGGTGGTAGTCATGAGGGCAGAAGCGCCGACGATATCAGCGTTGACCTCTTTGGCCTTGTCTACGATGGTTTTAGCCGGTATGTCGCGGCCTAGGTTGAACACTTGGAATCCGGCGGCCTCCATCATCACGGCGACGATGTCTTTTCCTAGGTCGTGAACGTCTCCGAGGACTGTGGCTATCACTACTTTGCCTAGGTATTTTCTTTCCTTTCCCGCCTGAAGCTTAGGCGTCAGCATGACTATCGCTTCCCTCAGAGCATCAGCCGCCATCATGACGTGAGGGAGGTAGAGTTCACCTTTCTGGAAGGCTTCCCCTATCTTCCGCATTTCTTCGGTGCTGGCGTCGATGGCCGCTAAAGCGTCTATGTCAGACTCGAGGATCTTGTTCACGACAGCCTTCGTGGCTTCCACGTCACCTTCGCGGATCGCTGCGCACAATTTACGCAATATTTCTTCTTTTTCAGCCATAGGAGAACAACCCCTGTCGTTTCACCCCCAACTAGTAAACATTGTTTGCATTAAAAAATTTTTCCAGCTACTACTTTTCTGGTAGCGGGGAAGCGGCAGAAAAATTGAGCGGTTTAAATAATTAATGTAAGCAGATTCAAAAAAATCTCTGATTTAGATAAACCAATTTATAGGGGAAAGATAAAAGTACAAATTGGTGAACTGCGAAAAAATTGATGGGGGATCGGCCGGGGGGCCACAAGAGTTCTAACCTCTTGGAGCCGGGTTCGACTCCCGGATCCCTCGGCACAGGAAAAGGGCTTATTTAAAATCTATGTGAGCTTCCATGGGCGATTCCTCCATCACCTTTACCCCCAGCCAAAAGCAGCGTTTGATAGAGCTTGGTGCTGAGCTCAGCAAACTGGAAGCTTCTTTTACCTCCCCCAGAGAGCGGGAAAAGGTTTTCAACAGCCTAGCTGAGAAGCTTACGAGAAAAAACCGGGAAACGATAAAGAAGCTGAAGGACAGCGGAAAAAGGCCTCCCCTTAAAACCGTTGAAAGTAAGCTGGTGAACGTTTTAACCTCTCTGGGGTTCGTTGAGGTTGTCACTCCCACGATAATTCCGAAGACCTTCATCAGCCGAATGGGGATCGAAAAGGAAAGCAACCTCTGGCAGCAGATACTCTGGCTGGACGGCCGGCGATGCCTCCGCCCCATGCTGGCACCTAACCTATACTTCGTAATGGGGAAGCTTAGAAGATTCTGGAAGCCTGTGAGGATATTCGAGGTTGGATCCTGTTTTCGAAAAGACACTCGGGGGTCCTTCCACACCGAAGAGTTCACCATGCTCAATTTCGTGGAGTTAGCTCCTGATGCAAACCCTCGGGAACGTTTGGCGGAGCTGATAGCCAAGACTATGGGAGGCCTCGGCATCGGATCCTACGAGGTTCGATCTGAAAGCTCAGAAGTCTACGGGGAAACCTTAGATGTCTTGGTCAAAGATGTGGAGATAGGCTCCGCTGCCATAGGGCCTAAGCCCATGGATGTCAACTGGGGCATCGTTGACCCTTGGGTAGGGTTGGGCCTCGGCATTGAAAGAGTAGCCATGGTGACAGGGAACCATCACCCCATAGCGAGGGTGAGTAGAAGCCTCATATACCTCAACGGCGCTAGGTTGGATATCAAATAGGGCTGTGGAATTGATGCCCCTGACGAGCACCGCCTTGAAGGGCGAGGCTTCCCGCGAGGTTCAGGAAATTCTGGCAAAAGCCGCTGAGGGAAACTTAGAGGAGAAGGACGCCCTACGCTTGATGAAAGCCGAAGGCATAGACGACTTGTTCGCCCTGTTCAACACCGCCCATGAGATAAGAAAACGACAGTTCGGCGACAAGGTTTTCGCCTACGGCTTCGTCTATTTTTCCACCTACTGCCGGAACAATTGCTCCTTCTGCCTTTACCGGCGTGCAAACCGGTGTGCTCCCCGCTATAGGAAAAAAGCAGACGAAATAATGGAGATAGCGGAGATGTTGAAGAAGTCGGGAGTGCACCTCATCGACTTAACCTCGGGGGAAGACCCTCAAATCCATTCGGAGAAAGGGTACCGCAGACTGTTGAGCTACGTGGAGAGGCTGAAGAAGGAATTGGACATGCCTCTCATGGTTTCACCGGGGGTTTTACCGAAAACCGTTCTCAGGGAGTTGGGAAGAAAAGGTTTGGACTGGTATGCCCTCTACCAGGAAACCCACAACCGCCTTCTTTTCTCCAAGCTCCGCTGCCGCCAAGACTATGATGAAAGGATGAAAGCCAAGACCTACGCCAGAGAAGAGGGAATGCTTATTGAGGAGGGAATTCTCATCGGTGTAGGCGAAAGCAGGGAAGACGTGGTCGATTCCGTCTACCAGATGAAAAAGATGAAAGCCCACCAGGTTAGAGCCATGGGCTTCATACCTCAGAGAGGAACTCCTATGGAAAGCCGCCCCTCGCCGCCGATTCTCGAAGAAATGAAGGCCATATCTTTGATGCGCCTTGTCCACCCAGATAGGCTGATCCCAGCTTCCTACGACATCGACGGTCTTAAAGGCCTAGGCCTACGCCTGATGGCTGGGGCCAACGTGGTGACCTCCCTGATACCTCCAAGGTTTCACCTCCGGGGAGTAGCCCAGGCGGAGTTGGATGTGGAAAGCAGCCTGCGAACGCTTTCTGGCGTAAAACCCTACCTCCAAAAGCTGGGATTGGAGGTAGCTTCCCTGAAGAGTTACAGGAAATGGATTGAAGAAGAGAAAGCTCGCCTCCCGGGGAAATAGGCTTCCATGCCCGTCAAAACCTTATGCATCGCAGGCGGACGGCTTCAGGGAATTGAGGCTGCCTACCTTGCCAGAAAAGCCGGATACAAAACAGTGCTCGTAGACCGGAGAGCCAAGCCACCTGCCTCAACGCTCGTTGACAACTTCAAGAGACTGGACGTGGCGAAGGATAAAGGCAGGTTGAAGAAAGCAGTAGAGGAAAGCGACGCAGTCTTACCAGCTCTAGAGGACGAAGAAGCCTTACGGGTTCTGGAAGAAACTTGCTGCCAGGCAGGGGTTCCCTACCTGCAGGATAACAGCGCCTTCGCCGTCACCTCCAATAAAATCCAGTCTCAGAGCTTCTTCAGGAAAATGGGCCTTCCAACTCCAGAAATCTGGCCTCGATGCCGGCTGCCCGTGATAGTCAAGCCCGCTCATGCGAGCGGAAGCACCAGCATATACAAGGTGGAAAGGATAGAGGAGCTGAGCCAAGCTGTGGATGCTGTGTTGAAGACAGACCGTGAATACCTGATCCAAGAATACGTGGAAGGCCCATCCTTGTCCTTGGAGGTTTTATCCTGGAACGGCGAAGGGCAGCCTCTTCAGGTCACAGGCCTAGAATTCGACCGAACCTTCGGCTGCAAACGGGTTGTGGCTCCATGCCGGCTTGATAGCTTTCTGGAGGAAGAGATATTCGAAATGGGAAGGAGGATGGCTGAAGGGCTGAACCTATCGGGTTTAACTGATGTTCAATTAATCCTAGGCCCACAGGGGATCAGGGTCATAGAGATGAACGCTAGGCTGCCAAGTCAAACACCTACGGTGGTATACCATTCAACCGGCGTAAACATGGTTGAATTGCTCTGCTCACTTTTCACCCAAGGCAATCTGCGCCCTGTGAAAATACCCGACCAGAAGGCTGTCATCTACCAGCATGTGAAAATTGAAGGAAAGCAACTGACAGTGACAGGAGAGCACAGCCTCTCGGACGCTGAAGGCTTGAGGTTTGAGAAAAACTTCATGGGAGCGGATGAAGCCGTCACCAACCTCAACCCTGAGGGGGAGGCTGAAGGATGTGTAGCAACATTGATAACCGTGAGCCGTCGCCTCCGAGACGCGAAAAAGAAAATGGAAAAATCCGTGAACTCCCTTCGACACCGTTATGGGCTCACCGGCTTCTCTGACCCCTCACCAGAAGGTTTGAGGCAGAAGTTCTATGACGAGATTGACTCCTGAGATTTTAAAGCCCATCCCCGAGACGGTTCCCCGATTTGATGAGGAGTTAAAAGCTAAAATCGGCGTCAGCCTTCTGGAAGCAGCCCTCCGCGCAGCCGACTGCGGTGCAGCCGTAGAGAGGGCGTTGAAACGCTGTCGGGCCGCCGTTGTACCCATAACTTCCGGGGAAGGCATCATTCCCGGCTTCGCTGAGGCTGTGGCATCCACTCTCCGCCATTTGGGATTGCAGGCTGAGCCAACCCGGAATTCGGACGTTCGGGGGTTCATCGAGGCTTTGGAGAAAAAATGTCAGCTCCTCTTCGCCGCCGACGACCATGTTTTCGCAGGCATGAACCTTCGAAATTTTAAGGTAGTGGACAACGCCCCTGCCACCGGCCGAGGCTATGCGGCGGTTTTGGAATTAAAGCTAAAGGAGAAAAGTAAGTGCGCAGCAGTCATCGGAGTGGGAAAGGTGGGCTCCGCCGCCGTCGCTTATCTAGCTGGAAGAGGGTTTCCGGTTTATATCTACGATTCAAACCGCGCCAAAGCTGAGCATGTGAAAAACACGAACCCGGGGAGAAACATTCAGGTATGCAGCTCTGTGGAAGAATGTTTCAGCAAAGCTAGGGGAGTCATCTTGGCAGCTCCAGCCGCCAACTTGGTGACGGAGGCCATGGTGGACGAAGACACCGTGATAGCCGCCCCGGGGATTCCTTTGGGACTCACAGCGGAGGCAAGGCGGAAGCTTCCTGAGAGGAATCTTATCCACGAACCTCTCATGCTGGGAGTGGCGACTATGGCGGTGGAGCTTCTCAAACCTAAACCCTAAGCTATCGGTGTCTGAAAAACCAGCAACCCCTCTAAGATTATTACCTTACCCTTGCTTTTCAGCTTAAGGAAATATGAAAGAGAAAAATACAGAGGGTAGTAGGGGAGACTGGGCGGAAATAAAAGAGAGAGGTGTTTAGAAGGTGAACTTCAACCCTAGTCCTTCCAAGGTCTCCACAGCCTTCCCGTAGACCTCCACGTACTCCGGTGTAGGAGTCACTTTAACCACGTCGTAGCATTGCTGGAATGTCTTACCCTGAGGCGGGTTCCTGTAGTTTCCCTCGTAAAGGGATATCAGCTTGTCCAAGATCTCGTTCACAGTCTCCACCTTCATCCCAGCCACAGCCTTGGCAGCTTCACCCATAATCCTCGCCTCCATACCTGTGGTGTAATCCAAGGCCACACCCTTAGCCGCAGCGGACCCAGACATCAGCTCCCGGCCGCTGCCTGTGTCCGTGATGGCCTGCGCAGCCGTTTCCAGGAGACACATCTCCGTGCAAGGCTGGGCTAGAGGATAGTACTGGTTGGAAGTCAACAGGTGCGTGTTGGCGTCGATGGCCATGTTGCAGTGCCCAGCCACCGTCAAGGGCTCCCGGGCGGTGGTGATCCCCCACCTGACATGAACAGGCCCGTCTAGGTGGAAGTCGGCGTTGCAGATGGTGAAGGCGATGAGGTGGGAGGACACGTCCACGATGGTGGTTTCCTCCAAGCCGCCGGCGTAGCCGCCGAAAGTGGGCATCTGCTCGATCATGATGATGTCGCCGTTCATGATCCACCCTGCTATCATCTGAAGCCCTCCTAGGTCCACCTTCAACTCGTTGAGCAGGGACATTTCATGGGGGTCAGACGCCCTCATGCCGCCTTCGAAGTCGGCGGCAATTCGCCCCGCAGGGCTTAGGGGCGTCTCTGGTCCCTATAAGCCCATGCCAGGCCTGCCCACCTTATGGCAGGCTTGCCTGACTAAAGCGACCTCCATTCTTGTCCCTTTGATTTCCCAAGGCGAGTTGGGGAAGGGCTCGTTTCCTTCCACGGTGTTCATCACTCCGCTGACAATACAGTCGACAATGGCTTCCTGAGCGTAGCTTTGCATCATGGGAAGGAAAATTTCCTCCGAAACCGGAGCGCCT
Source organism: Candidatus Hecatella orcuttiae (assembly GCA_002011035.2). Lineage (GTDB taxonomy): Archaea > Thermoproteota > Bathyarchaeia > Hecatellales > Hecatellaceae > Hecatella > Hecatella orcuttiae. The sequence goes on from MTLY02000001.1 coordinate 355,076, forward strand.
GTAGGTCCGCCTTGGACGATAGGCCATCGGGAGTCTTGAGGAGACCTGGGAACCATGTCCACGGCGTCCCTTCCTTCGCCGATGACCAGCTTATCAGGGGCTTTCTTGATGGCCTCCTTGACCTCTTCCTCGGTGACTTTTATAACCCGACCGGTGTTGATGCAGTAGACGCCGTTCTGAACCAGCATCTCCATGCCGGCTAGGAACAGGCTGTTGATGGTGTCCTTGTCGGTGGGTATGACTTCCTTTTCATTGAACTTTATCCCGTATTTCTTCTTGAGCGCCGACGCGCTTTGAGGGATAATTTTAAAGTCCCATTCTTTTTCGGAAACCTTAGGCCCTGTCTTAGCTCTGTTGAAAGCTTCAAACACGTCTACCGGTCTTTCCACAACTTTTTTCAATTTCTCACCTCCTTTCCCTTTGATTTTTAACTGTCTCTTTTACCCTTTAGCACACCCTCATGCTCAGTCGGGCATGCGGGTTTGGTAAAAGAGTTGCATCATCTACCAACTAGGTTTTTGGCTACCTTAACCGCTTCCGCTGCATCCGCCGCGTAGCCGTCGCCGGCAATCTGCTCCACATACTCCCTTGAAACCGGCGCCCCTCCGTGGAGAGTTTTAACCCTGTCTCTTAACCCTGCCTCCTTCAGAGCGTCCACTATTTCTTTTTGAGCCGGCCTGGTGGTGGTCATCAAGGTTGAGGCGGCGACGATGTCGGCGTCGATCTCCTTAACCTTCTTCAGAAACTCTGCGATGGGGACATCTCGGCCTATGTCTACAACCTCAAAACCTGCCCCTCGCAGCATGGTGGCCACGAGGTTTTTGCCGATTTCATGGATGTCCCCCTCCGGTGTGCCTATGACAACTTTCCCCAGTTTGGCTTTCTCCGCCTGAGCGGTGGTCATTTTTTCCTCCAGTATTTTTGTGGCTTCGCTCATGGCATCGGCTGCCAGCACTATTTGGGGAAGGTATAGTTCCCCTTTGTCGAAACGGTCTGAAATGGTCTCCATTCCTTTCGCGAGGCCTTGGGTGATAGCTTCATAGGGGTCAATGCCGGCTTTAAGGGCTTCTTTAGCTCCCTCGACAGCCGCAGACACGTCCATCTCTTCGATAGCCCGCTTTAGTTTATTAAATATCTCTTCTTTGGACATATAGAACAAATCCTCTTTTCATTCAGCAAGATTTTATAGGCAAATCGCGGGTATTTAAATTTTAGGAACTTGGAGGATATCGAAGAAAAAGCGTTTTCTGATGGAGATTTTACCGTTAAATGGTAGGCTGCATCTTTACTTCGAAGAAGAAGCTGGTTTCTGTCTCTTCTTTATATTCTTCCCCTTTTTTCGAGGGTTGTTATGACTTCTTTTATCGTTTTAGGCTCCACATCCAAGCCGTATTTCTCTTTGAATTTTCTGCTGGCTTCCCTGAAGTTTTTGCAGATGTTAGGGTCGGTTTTAATGGCTCTTTCCATGAGGTTGCAGAGGTCCTCGGTGAGGTTCCACGGGTAAACGAACCACGCCCACCCTCTCACCTTGACGGCATAATAATCGGGAATAAACTCGGAGCTAGTGATGTACTGCAGGACGGCTACCTTAAGCTCCTCGGGGTTGAAGCGTTTAATGTACTCGACGGAGACCTTCATGCTTTTACCGGTGTCCACGATGTCGTCCACCACCAAGACCTTCCGCCCTCTGAGTTTAAAAGGAACCTTGTAGGGGATGGTTGCCTCATCCCTATGCTGCCCTGTGGTGTCCAGCCAATGTTCAACCTTAAGCCCCAAGAGGTTGGTTATGCCTAAGAGGTCGGAGATGATCCTTCCCGGCACAAAGCCGCTGCGGGCGAGGGCTATGAGCGTATCAGGCCTGTAGCCGGATTTCTCTATCTTGGCCACGAGATTTTTGCACCATCGGTATATTTCATCCCAAGTTACTATCCTGCACCGCATCTCCAACGGCATGATCTCCTCAACCCTGCGAGAGAACTTCCGCCATTTAGGTGGATGAACCTTTCCATGGGGTTGGTGGGCCCGTCCGGATTTGAACCGGAGACCATTCCCCGAGGAGGCAGGGCTTGGCCGTTCCTACCTCCCTACAGGTTATGAGCCTGTCGCTCTTTTAGTGGGTATGTCTCCCTTTGAGGCATACCATAACCTAGCTGAGCTACGGGCCCTGATCCTAATTGGAGGGATTTACCATTTAAGATTTTTCCGAGAACAACATTAAATCCTGACTTACAGCCTACTTCTTCGCCTTTTTCCCCGTTTTCTTTTTACTTCCACACGGCAAACTGTTTCGCCCCCTTTTAATTAACCGATTAAACGAGAGTTAAACGTTTCGACTGCCTTCAGGTTAAGGCTCGGGTTATCTCTCTTCTAAGCTCTTCCGCAGTTTTACCCTCCGTGGATATCCCCAGCTCCTCAGCTATCTTAACGAGCTTATCTCGGCCTACCTTTAGACTCGGAGGGGTAACCGGTAGAGGAGTGGAGGGCGCCTGTTCTCTTTTTTCAACTTTCAAATTTTTTCCGTACACGATTCTTTCTTTAGGCCTGCTCAGAGGAGGAGTCTTCCTTACTGTTTCAGGTTTTTTGGCAGTGGCAACGGGGGGATTCGGGGTGGGGGCTTCAGGGTACACTGCCTTTTGTAGCTCCCTCTCCATTTCCATTCTAGCTTTTTCAAATTCCCCTGTGGCCCTGCCGAGGGCTCGGGCTAGTTCCGGAAGCTTGTTGGTGCCGAAGAGAAGGAAGAGAATGGCGATTAAGATGATGAACCATTCTAGCCCCCGGATTCCGCCGACTTGTAGGATGAAGTCCAGATTCCCTGAGGTGAGCATGCTGCCTACATTTAACTTTAGTCTCCCTTCCAGCTTATCAAGATTTTCCCTCGAATCCGGAATCCGGAAACGCTGCGGGAACGGGAAAACGTATTTTTGGCACAGCGTCGGTTTAATTTCAGCTGAGGAATAGTATTAACGGCTGCGAAGCAGGCGCTTGGGATGAGGGTTGCAGTCATCGACAGAGACGTCTGCCGTCCTAAAGACTGCGGAAGGGCATGCTACCGTTTCTGCCCTATGGTTAGGAATAAGGTCTACGCTGTGAGGTTTGAAGAGGGAGAAGAAAAGCCGACCATCGTGGAGCCTCTATGCACAGGCTGCGGCATTTGCATCAAAAAATGCCCCTTCTCAGCCCTAAGCATCGTAAACCTTCCGGAAGAACTGGAGGGGGAATGCAGCCACCGCTACGGCGCCAACGCCTTTAAGCTCTACAGGCTTCCTGTGCCGGCGCCCTCGAAGGTAACCGGGCTCCTGGGGAAAAACGGAATAGGCAAATCCACCGCCCTCCGGATTCTTTCAGGGGAGAGTAAACTTAACCTAGGGGAATTCGCTGAGCCCCCGGACTGGAGTCGGATAATAAGGCGTTTCAGGGGGTCGCTCCTCCAAGAATATTTCACCAAACTCAGCCGGGGGGAGTTAAAAACAGTTCACAAACCCCAGTACATAACCCGCATACCTCAGCTGTTGAAGGGGGAAGTGGAAGAAGTTTTGGAGAGGCTGGATGAGCGGGGTAAGATGCGCTATGCGGTGGAGGTCTTGGAGCTTCAGGAACTCTTGGACAGGCCTGTGGAAGTCCTTTCAGGAGGAGAATGCCAAAGGCTGGCCATAGCCGCCGCCCTCTGCAAGGAAGGAGACGTTTACATTTTCGACGAGCCCTCCAGCTATTTGGATGTGAGGCAGAGGATTAACGCTGCCAAGGCTATCCGAAGCTTGCTAGGCGAAGGTAAGACGGTGCTAATAGCGGAGCACGACCTAGCTGTCTTAGACTACCTCTCCGATCAAGTGTGCCTTTTCTACGGAAAGCCGGGAGTCTACGGAGTGGTTTCTCCACCCCAAGGAGTTAGGGCGGGAATAAACATCTACCTCGAAGGCTACCTGCCCAGCGACAATGTCAGGTTCAGGGATGAGCCTATCCGTTTCCACATCAAGCCTCCGACTCCCAGCTGGGTTTCCACGAAGCCGCTCTTCCAGTGGAGCCGCCTGCAGAAATCCTACGGAGGCTTCAGCCTGAAGGTGGAAGAGGGCGCTGTCCACGAAGGCCAAGTGGTAGGCGTCCTCGGACCCAACGGCATAGGTAAGACTACCTTCATGAAAATGTTAAGCGGGTTGGAGAAGCCGGATGAGGGCTCCGTGGCCAACCCTGAGGAAGTTTCCGTCAGCTACAAGCCTCAATACGTTTCCACAGACTACCCCGGCTCCGTGGAGGAGTTCCTTAGGTCTTCTGCCGGCGAGGAGTTCGATTCCCCGAGGGTCAAGTCCGAGGTCTTAGCCCCTCTGGGGTTGGAGGAATTTCTGGAAAGGGATTTTTCAAGCCTCAGCGGAGGGGAAGCCCAGAAGGTAGCCATAGCCGCTTGCTTGGCTAAACGGGCTACGCTGTATCTCCTAGACGAGCCCAGCGCCTTCCTCGACGTGGAGGAAAGGCTGGCGGTGGCTAGAATCATCAGGAAGACAGCGGAGACTTGGGGTGCAGCGGCCCTTGTGGTGGAGCACGACGTCATCGTCCAAGACTTCACAGCCGACAGGCTGATACCCTTCTCCGGAACACCGGGAAGAAACGGCTACGCGTCTTCTCCCACCGGCCTGAGGGAGGGAATGAACTCTTTCCTGAAAGGGTTAGGTGTAACCTTCCGGAGAGACCCCTCCAGCGGGAGGCCTAGGGTTAACAAGGAAAACTCCCAGCTGGACCGCCGTCAAAAGGCGTTGGGCGAGTACTACTATGTTCCCTCTAGCGGAGAATAGCCCACCCATGGGAAGGAACTTCCAGAAGCATATACTCCTCCCGGGGATTTTCTGCCACATAAAAAACCTATCGCCATATATGGCCATATAAGATGAGACTCGCCCGGTCTGCTGCGGCTCGTTAGGCTGTTTTTAGAAGGTCATTATTGTGAATCCTTCACTCAGCCGGTCTGCGATGTAGATGGGGGCGCCCACTATCTTCACACCTTGTTCCTGAACATCCAAGTCTAAGCCCAGTTCTCTGACGTTGGCGGAGCACGCGGCTATCTCAACCCCTAAGCCCTTCACCTCCTCTAGGAGGTCTTTGACTTCCCCTGAGAGGTCTAGGGCCAGCCACTCCACGCCTGAGCCGTAGAAAAGCAGCCTGATTTCTCTGAGGAAGTCAAGCTTCTTCAGGTCTCGGGTGAGGATCAAGCCCTGCCTCACCCTGTCCTCCCCGTTCCGGCTGCTGAGGATGACCACCAGCAGTTTTTCACTCAAGGCTGATGTCCCCCAACAAGTCTCTGTAGTGAGCTTCCTTCAACCTTTCCACCTGCAGCCCAGCGGACATTAGATCTTTCCAAGAGCCGGGGTAAAGCTTAACTTTTTGGAAGCCTGCAAGCCTGAAGGCATAGAAAACAAGCGCCGCGGAGGCTCCGTCGCTGGAGTAGGTTATTATCTCCTTATCCCGGGATATGAAATGCTCGTCGATGAGTCTTTCCATTTCCTCCCGGCCTGCGAGGACTTTTCCCCTTCCAGCAAACATCTTCCAAGGCATGGTTTTAGCCCCCTTGAGGTGACCGTCCAGATAGTCAAGCCTGCTCCTCACGTCGACAAGGACCATGTGGGGGGACCCGGCTTTCTCCCTGATTTCTTCCCCCGTGGCTACTATGTGGATGTTCTCTCGGACGCTGTGCATTTTGGTTTCTTCAAGAGGCTTCTTCAAACTCACGGGGAGGCCTCTGTCAGCCCAAGAGCGGAACTCCACCTCGAGGACGGCGACCTTGAAATGGCCTGCCCGCTCCAGAGCCCATGCCAGCCTTGAAGCGTGGGTTCCCCCTCGGTCGTCGTAGGTTACCACCAGTGTTTCATCTTCCACCCCCAGCTTCCCCAGCAAAGCAGCCACCCTCTCCGGCTGTTCATCTTCGAGAATTCTTTGAAGAGGCAGAGATACAGCTCCCTTTACATGACCCCTGCGAAAGTCTTCCGCATCCCTAGCGTCCACAACTTTCACCCCCGGGTCCTCAAGCCTTGCGCTGAGCCATTCAGCTCCCACCAGGGGGTGGGGATACCCGGTTTTCCCGCTCAAGCGGCACACTCACCCCGCGCAGTTTTCGCCACAAACTTCTCTTCACTGCCCCAGTCCATGTAAGCCTTAGGGTCTTCCCGAGGCGAAGGCAGTTTAGCCGCTTTCTCCAGCTCCCTTCTCAGGTCCTCAGCGTTTTTAATGACCGAAGCTCCTCCCCCTCGGAGGACCCGGTCGATCCAGTTGTGAAAGTCCTCGCCCTCCGCCTTCTCAGCCTTGTAAAGCTCAAACAGCCTCACCAAAACCTCCGGAAGCTTTTTGGCGGGAACCCTCATGAAGGGCTTCCCTATCCTCGCATCCAAGCCTGTCTTCCCTCCCAACAGCATCAGATAGGCGGGGGTGAGGATGCCCTCAATCCTCTGGGTGGACCCCACCAATCCCACCGCCCCTATGGCGTGATGACCGCAGCTGTTGGGGCAGCCGCTGAGCTTCACCGCCAAATTTTTTAGATCCCCGTCCATGTCAAGGCCAAGCTCAAGAAACTTTTTCCGAACCTCCTTGGCGACTCGATGGGAATTGGTAATGGCCAAGTTGCAGGAGGCAGTCCCCGTGCAGCCTACTACAGAGGCCACGGAGAGGGCGCCGGGGCTAGCCAAGCCTGCCTCCTTCAGCTTCCAGTAGACTTCAGGCACATTCCTCCCGGGTATCCACCGGAAAACCAGACCTTGCAGAGGCGTCACCCGAACCAAACGCTCCTCCGAGTGATTTCGAGCAACCTCAGCAACGGCTCTAACCTGCTGGGCGAGCATGTCGCCGGCGGGGGTGCTGAGGTAAACCGCGTAGTAGCCTTTCTGCTTCTGGGCTGTGACGTTGGTGGTGAACCATCTCAGGTAGGCCTCATCCTTCACCCCCTGAGCCGGGTTGAAACTTTCTTCAACCTCCTTGAGGGGTGAACTCGCCTGGGGGAGGCTGAGTCTAAAATTCGCCGGCTGGGTTACTTGGACGATGCGGCGTTCCCTCAGAACCAGTTCCTTAAACTTTTGGAAACCCATTTCCTTGACCAGATACCTCATCCGGTTTTTATGCATCTTCACCCGGTCGCCCAGCCTGTCGAAAACTCTTATCACCGACGCCACTGTCTCGAGAAGCCGGTCTTCAGGCGTGAAATCTTCAAGAAGACCCCCCACATAGGAGGCAGGCCCTAAGCCTCCGCCCACGTAGACCCTGAAGCCCTTTACCCTTCGACCACCGTCCTCCCGCTCCTCAGCTACAAGGCCTACATCGTTTAGGGGAGCGAGGCTGCACCATCTCCCACATCCGGAGAAATTGATCTTGAACTTTCGGGGAAGATCCTGATTCATGGGGTTTCTCAGCAGATAGCGGGCTGTGGCTAAGGCGTAGGGGGTTACGTCGAAAGCCTCATGGGGGCAGCAGCCGGCCAGGGGACAGCAGGTCACGTTTCTGACAGTGTTCCCGCAGGCTTCCCGAGTGGTCAGACCTGCTTCAGCCAACCTCCTCAGGATTTCAGGCACATCTTCGAAGAGAAGCCAGTGGAGTTGAATGTTCTGCCTCGTCGTCAGGTGAAGGCTGCCGATGGAGAAGACTTCCGCCAAGTCGGCGAGGAGCTCCAACTGTTCGGGGGTGATGACTCCGGCTGGAAGTTTAACCCTAAGGAGGCCGAAGTCTGTTTGAAACCTTTCGCTGTAGATTCCATGCTGAAGCCGAAACCGTCTGAAATCGTCTTCTCCGAGTTTCCCCTCCCTGAAAAGCCTTAGAACGTGAGCAAACCGCTCAGCTTCCTCCGGCATCGCAAACCCTAAGCCACCCGCGGAGGCTGCATGCTCTTCTTTTCCCGGATTCAATTCACCCGCACCCCTCCTGCTGGTTGGGTTTTAGAAAGCAAAAGGTTGGACTGCGGATTTTCCAGTCTCCATCCAAAAAAGAGATTGAGCCAAAGACCCCTTAGCTTGAAGATGAAGCGGTGGTGAGAAATCTTCGTAGCCGGAGCTGGGGAAAGCAAAAGCACAGGGCTATCCTTGGCCCCGGAGGCAAACAGGGTCCCCTCTTTCCATCCGCTTCACCTATAACACTGTTATTGGTTGATTATTTAAGAATATCGCCCAAAAACTCAGCCGGCAAGCTGAAGGCTCCGAAGCTAAGCCGCCAGCCTTCGGGCAGCGACCTTTGCAACAGCGTCCTCCACGAGGTCGTAGGTTTCCACAGGCTCGATTCCCGCTTCCCTCAGATACTGCTTAGGGCCGTAGCCGATCCTCAGGCAGAGTACGGCTTGACAGTCTTTGAGAAGCTCCACCGTCCGCAGGAGGCTTTCCTCCTTATCTCCGCAGAAAGACTTTCCAAAACAGTATTGGCCTACGTTTCTCTTTTCCAAAAACTCCGTCGACTGAAGAGAAGCTCGGTAGATCAGAAAGGAGTCGGCGTGGCCGAAATGCTGGTCCACGAGCCTGCCGCTCTTGGTCGCCACAGCCACCTTTATACCTCCGGCGGGAGAAAGCTCCCAGGGCTTCTTCTCCCTACGCTCCACCAGCTCTACTGTTAGGTTGTTTCCCAGGAAGCCCACAGCGTCCGATCGGCACTGCCGACAGTGGCGCATCTGTTTGATGTGAACTTCACACTGGTCTCGCAGTCTCTTCAGCTCAACCAAGCTGGGTTTGCGTAGGCCTTGAAAATCGGTTCCCTCCACTGGAATGAGAGGCATGACATTCATCATGAAAGCCCCCCATTTCTTCACCTGCTCAGCAACTTGGGGAAGGTGGCTGCTGTTGACTTCGGGGATCATCACGGAGTTAACTTTGACGAGAATACCCTCTTCAGCCAGCTTCCTGACGCCCTCCTCTTGCTTGGAGAGCAACAGGGAGGATGCTTCCCTTCCCCAGTAGGTTTTCCCCTCGTAATGAACCCAAGAGTAAATTTTTTCCCCCACGGAGGGCTCCACAGCGTTTACGGTGACGGTGACATGGCCTACTCCCAGCTGGAGAATCTGGGGAACCCGCTCGGGCAACAGCAGCCCGTTGGTGCTTAGGCAGAGAATCAGCTCAGGGTACGCCCTGCGCAAAAGCCTGAGAGACTCTAAAGTCTGCTCGTTGGCCAGAGGCTCCCCCGGCCCTGCCACAGCTACCACGGTAAGCTGAGGCAGAGAACTCCGAACCTCCGCAACCTTCGCTACGACTTCCTCAGGCCTCATAACCCGGCTGGTTACGCCGGGTCGACTTTCGTTTACGCAGTCATAACGCCTATTGCAATATTTGCACTGGATGTTGCACCTTGGCGCAACAGGCAGATGCATCCTCGCATAGGTATGGCAAGCGTAGGGGCTGTAGCATGGATGAAGCGCTATCCTATCCTCAGCCTCCCAGCCTACTTTAGGGATAGCAATCTCCCTCGAACTCATGGGGAATCAACTCGTATTGTTCCGCTTCGTAAGGCTTATTGTGAGCCTTGTTTTAACAAGTGTTAAAAAAGTATTTAAGTTTAACGGACGTTAAATATTAGATCATGAGACATCCCTCGGCTGACGTTGCCAGGTACCTTCTCCCGGCGGTTAATGCTCTCATAGCCCGGGAGCTTGTTGAAAAATACGGCTTAAAAAGGTCTGAGGCTGCCAAAGTCATGGAGGTCACTCCGGCGGCTGTGACCCAGTATCTGAAACTATCGCGGGGCGGGAAAATCGTGGAGCAGCTGGAGGGCTCGGAGAAAATCATGCGCATTATTTTCTCCTTAGCTAGGCGAATGCGGACTGGAAAGGTGAACTCGGAAGGTTTCAACTTGGCAATTCGGAGGGTTTGTCGGGAGGCAAGGACACTGGGCATAATTCCCTGCCAGCCGTAAGCTCGCAGAGTCAAAAGGCCGGTGAGTAGGTTTAAAGGAAGAACATGGTTTTCCCGCCTGAACGCAGGGTTGGGGTTGCTTTCTTCGCTAACCTTTAGACTGTTCTCCGCCTCTCAGCTTAGAAAGCTCCTTAGCCAAGAGTTTTAAGGTTTCTCCCTTGGAGTTGATTTTATCCATTACCACGTAGCCGGCTTCCTTCCACCAGCATCGGGGATAGCGGGCTTCATATTTGGGTTGAGGTGAAAGGTTCAGCCTGCTGGCCGCTTCCACGATTTCCTTCAAGCTGGGAGAGGCCACGGCCATCCTTTTGGGAATCTTCCGCCCCTCGCTTCGGCTTCGGGCGATGTCAAAGTAGATGCTCCAAACCACAACTCGGCGGTTGAGCTTTCTCAGAGGCTTCTCCGTCTCCTCTGGGGTGAATCTAAGCTGGACTGCCCGTCTAAGCCTGCTTGGGCTTCAGCAGCACAGCGTTAAGGACTCCGTGCTGGCCAGGTCTTGAGGTAACTTTGGCCGTGCCTATCTCCGTCTCCAGAATGGTTCCCTTTGTGATGATTCCCTGCCTGTCATAGGCGACATTGGAGGGGTTGCTTATAACCCTCAGGATTTGAGCAGTTTGAGTCTTTCCAGTTTTAGGATTGGAAACCTGAACCTTGCCAGCGGCTCTCAGACGCAGCTTGTAGTTGCCTCCTCGCCCCCTTTTTGGAACCCTCAAATCCTCTCCGACCACCGTCTCAGCGGGGTAGCCGCCGCGTTCAAACTTTCGCCTACCTCGGTAGGGAGTCTTCGCGCCTCCCGTCCTCTTCCGCTTGTGGAGGTCTGAATGCCAAGCCATAGACGTTCCTTCCAGTTTACGGTATAAGCGAAACTACGCGTTCAGCTTAAATTTAAGCATGACTATGCGCGATGGTAGCACCTGATGCTACTTGAAATATGGCGGAGTATTTAAGCTTAGCATCGGCGGGACCTTAGCGAAAGGGGGGTAGATAGTTTTATATACGACAATAAGGGAAAAAAAGGTTCTAAGGTGAAACTATAAAATTGGCTAGTGAACCACGTAGGAAGGCCCTGAAATACGGCATCGTCGCCATTGTCGCCGCTGTGGTGGCCGGTGTGGGCGGCTACGCCGCCTGGCAGGCCGCGAGGCCAGCTCCAGCCCCAACACCTACTCCTGCTCCCGTGGAAAAACCCATTAAAGTGGCCGCCATATATGTCACACCGCTTGAAGAGCCGTGGAATACGGTTCTCCATGAATCGTTAACTTGGGCTCAAGAAAATTTGGGTATCGAATACGTCTATTCGGAAAAAGTTGACACTGCGGATGCGGAGAGGGTGGCAAGAGAATTCATCGATGCGGGTGTCGATGTACTCTTCACTCACAGCTGGGGGTACCATCCGGTGGCCATTAAGCTCGGAGAGGAGTTCCCCGATCTAGCCCTAGCTCAAGGCTCAGGCCCCACGGACATTGAATGGCCGCCGAACATTGTGCTCTACGACTATTGGATTCAGGACGCTGCATACCTTGCTGGGATGGCTGCGGGCATGATGACCAAGGGCGACCAGATAGGCGTCGTAACAGCCTACGCTGTGCCCGACGTGAACAGGCTGGTTAACGGCTACATTGCCGGCGCTAAATCGGTCAACCCCAACGTTAAGGCTTCGGTGGTATACTTGGAAAGCTGGTTTGACCCTGTCCGCGCAAAAGAAGCTGCACGCGCCATGATCGACGGTGGGGTGGACTTCATATACGCTGAACGATTTGGAGTGTTCGAAGCGATAAGAGAGGCTGACAAGGTCGGTCAAGTATACGCCTTCGGGAACATTGTGGATCAGTCACCCCTAGACCCAGAGGTTGTCCTAGCCAGCATAGTTTGGGATCTACACTCGTTCGTGGAACTCCTGGTGGAGATGGCGAAGACGAACACATGGCAAGGCGGAATTTATGATTGGGGGATGAAGGAAGGCTGGGCTAAGCTGGTGTGGAATGAAGACCTCAAGGCGAAAGTGGTACCGAAAGATGTGCTGGAGGCCATAGAAGCAAAACAGGAGGAAATGCTGAAAGGCGAATTCGCAGCGCCCATCTACGAAGACTGGGTTCCGGAACGCTGGGAATAAACCCCTTGACGGAGCAGCTGTCTGCCGGTTTAATCGTTTCAATGCAGGGAATAACCAAAGTCTACGAAGGGCAAGTATTAGCCTTAGAAGACGTGGATTTCGACCTTCGAAAAGGAGAGATCCACGTCCTTCTGGGGGAGAATGGAGCCGGTAAAAGTACTTTAATGAAAATTCTAGCCGGGGCCTTAAAGCCTACTGAGGGACGGATATTCGTTAAAGGCCGTGAAGTGAGTTTCTCTTCTCCCAGAGATGCGTATAGAGAAGGCATAGGCATGGTCCACCAGCATTTCACCCTGATCCCTTCACTCAACGTGGCTGAAAACATACTTCTTGGCGATGAAAAAATGGACTTTCTCCTGCACATGCCTAAGATAGCAGACACCGTGATGAAGTTTGCAGATAGAGTTAATCTAAGCGTGGACGCGAGGACGCCCCTTCACACTCTTTCGGTTGGAGAGAAACAGAGGGTTGAGATTCTGAAGCTTCTCTATAGGGGGGCGGACATAATGATATTCGACGAGCCTACATCCGTCTTAGGAGGCCTTGAAGTGGAAAGCTTTTTTGAAACCCTCAGATCCTTGACGGCTCAAGGCTCCTCCGCCATCTTGGTAACTCACAAGATAAGCGAGGCGATGAACATAGCTGACCGCCTAACGGTGTTGAGAAAAGGAAAGAAAATTGCAACCCTCACCAAAGATGAAGCAGATGAAAGAAAACTTGTAGAGCTCATGATAGGGCCGGGCGAGGTCATACCTCCTCCTCCCAGCGCAGAGCGTAAGACAGGCTCCGTGGTCCTTAAAATTAGAGGCCTCCAAGTTTTCGACGACCTAGGAAACCTGGCAGTGAGGGGGGTGAACCTCGACCTCTTTGAAGGGGAAATCCTCGGCCTCGCAGGCGTGGAGGGTAACGGTCAAGAGGAACTCGTCGAGACGCTGGTAGGACTGAGGAAAGCGCATGGAGGAACCATAGAATATCAAGGTGCGCGGATCAGAAACCTAAAGCCCAGAGACCTCCTCGACCTAGGATGGGCCTACATTCCAGCGGATAGGTTAGGCCGGGGGGTGGCACCTGAACTCGATGTTATGCTCAACTGTTGTATGAAAAAACTGGACGAAGTGGCGGATAAATTTAAACTGATTAATCAACGCAATCTTTCTGAGCTGGCTAAAAAAGTCATTTCCATGCTGGGAGTGAAAGCTCCTTCCCAAAAGGCACCCGTCAAGTATCTTTCAGGAGGCAACATCCAGAAGCTTATTGTAGGGAGGGAGGCGCACCTGAATCCAAAGCTACTGATAGCCGAGCAGCCTACAGCCGGACTGGATGTGAAGACCACAAACCTGACCCATTCTATCCTGCTGGAGATGAGAAATAGAGGAGCTTCGGTGCTGCTGGTTTCCACCAACCTCGACGAGATACTTAAGTTGAGCGATAGAATAGCCGTAATCTATAAAGGGGAGATCGCGGGAATCTTCTCGCCCAAGGACGATGTAGGTCTTATTGGAACATGCATGCTAAGGGGAAAACAAGGCTAAGTCTAAGGCAGAAACTCCTTCTGCTTAGACTGGGAACCGCCTTCATAGCAATAGTCGCAGCCCTTCTCATAGCCTCCATCCTAATAGTTTCCGCGGGAGCTAACCCCCTCAGCGCCTTCTACCACATGTACGTCGGATCCATAGGCAGCTTTCCAGCTCTCGTTGAAACTCTTGTTCGCGCCACCCCAATAATGTTGGTAAGTCAAGGTTTGGCGGTGGCATTCAGGGCGAGGCTCTGGAACATCGGCGCCGAAGGTCAGCTTCTCATCGGCGGCACAGTGGCCGGCGCCTTGGGTCTTTACCTCCACGCTCTACCTCAACCTTTGGCGGTTCCCCTCATTCTTTTGGCTTCCGGGCTGGGGGGCGCTGTTTGGATAGTTATCCCCGCCCTCTTGAGGGCGTATTATGAGGTTAACGAAATATTCACAACTCTCATGAGCTACTACATTGCCCTTTACTTCGTCAGTTTTCTGCTCTCAGGACCCCTGCGGGACCCTGTTGGTCTTTTTCCGGAAACGACAACCCTCCCCAAGGAGATGATGCTTCCCATCATCATCAAAGAAACTAGGTTTCACGCGGGAATACTTATTCCACTGATGATCTTCGGCCCTCTTCTCTACATGGTCATCGGAAGGTCCACTGTAGGCGTGAAGCTTTCGATGGTAGGATGCAACCCCACCGCGGCGCAATATGCAGGAGTGGATTTAAAGAGGGTGACCGTTTTCAGCTTGCTCTTCAGCGGTTTTCTGGCAGGACTTGCCGGCGGCGTCGAAGTCCTCGGCATCCAGTCGAAGATGAGGCTTGACATTTCACCAGGCTATGGGTTTACAGGCATAGTGGTGGCTTTGCTGGGATACATGGACCCCATCGGAGTTATGGTTGCTTCGATGATCATGGGAGGCTTGATCAACGGAAGCACCACCATGCATCGGCTTGACAGGGTTCCTGTGGGAATGGCGTTCATGATCCAAGCCATGGTCGTCATCTTCGTCATGGTAGGCTATCTTCTCTACGATAGATTTTCAAGGAAGGTTGTGGGCAGAGTTGAGTGAGTTCATAGACTTGCTGATTTCCGTCGGCATAGCATCCGCCATGATCAGGTTAATGACGCCTCTTTTGCTCGCAGGGGTCGGAGAACTCTTCGTTCAGAAGAGCGGTGTTTTGAATTTAGGTGTTGAAGGCATAATGCTCTTCGGAGCTTTCTTCGCTTTCATAGGCACGTTTTTCACAGGCAATGTAGGCTACGGGCTTGCGTTAGCCATAGTTGTGGGGGTGGCCATCAACCTTCTTTTCGCCTTCCTCACGGTCTCCATGGCAGTGGACCAGGTGGTGACAGGGCTTGCCATAAACATCGCTGCGATAGGGACCACCTCCTACCTTTACAGGGCTACCTTCCCTTATGCTACAGCCATCCCTGCAAAGACCGAAACCATCATAGAGGTGGAACCTATTCCGTTTCTGTCTTCCATTCCCTACATCGGCCCTGCCTTGTTCTCGCATACCGTGTTCACCTACGCTGCGCTGCTTCTTGTCCCTGTAGCTGCATTTATGATATCTCGCACCAGCTGGGGGCTGAGGGTCAAGGCGATAGGGGAAGACCCCCACGTAGCCGATCTTCTGGGCTTGAATGTGGTGAGAACCAGGTATTTTATTCTCATCATGGAAGGGGTGCTAGCCGCCCTAGCAGGCTCCATGCTTTCCATTTCACAGTATAACATGTTTCTGGACAATATGACGCAGGGGCGGGGATACATAGTCGTAGCCCTCATAATCTTGGGAAGATGGTCCCCCATCAACTTCTTAGCTGGCTCACTTTTCTTCGCTTACATCGACGCGCTTCAGCTGAGAATCCAAGCCGCCGGCATCACCATCATACCCTACCAGTTTGCACTCATGCTCCCCTATCTCGCATCCTTCGCCGCTTTGGCGTTGGTGGGCAGAAGGGTAAAGGGCCCAGCAAGTCTGGCAAAACCGTATAAAAAGGTTAAATGAACACCCGTAATCCGGGTTGAAGCTTCAGCCTGAAGAATTGCAGAAACCCTGCGCGGCATTCAGGCTTTGAATTAAAATTAAATTTGAACGGAGTTTCACGCCGTCTGGCTCTCCGCCTTCTCCAAGTCTCTCAGGGGGATTGTCGGCAGCTTCTTTTTAAGCAACACAGCTACCAGCTGGATGGCAGCGGCCTCCTCCAGAATTTCCACCCTCATCCTCGCCTCCGAGAGGCTTCGACCCACACCCACCACCCCGTGGTTTTGAAGGATCACAGCCTCCGCTTTTTCCAGTCTTTCAGCCGCCAGCTCCGCCAACCTCCGGGTTCCCGGGAAAACGTAGGGTATCATCCGGGTCTTCCGTAGGTGGAGTCCTGTTTCCACCGTGAGAGGTTTAAGCTCCCCACCGGTTAAGGTAAGTCCCACGGTCAGGGGGTTGTGGGCGTGGACAACAGCGTTTACATCAGCCCTCCTTCGATAGATGGCCGCGTGCAAGAGAGTTTCATGGGACGGCTGGCCTGCGCCTTTCACAGTCCTTCCCTGCAAGTTCACCTTGATCAAGTCTTTTGGCTTCAGCTCAGTTTTGAAGAGGCCGCGGGGCGTAATCCAAAACTCTTCCGCCCCGGGAAGTCTGGCGCTGGCGTTCCCTCCCACCGAGGAGATCAGCCTCCTTTCAAAAAGGACTCTCATGACATTGCAGATCTCTCTCTTCAAAGTTTTCTCCGAAATTTTTTTCTTCAATTCAGCCGCCTCTTTCCGGGAGCTACACGTCTTGTTTTCACTCTGATTCTTAAGTCTTGGTGTCTAGGAAAACTTCCGACGTCCTCTGTTGGCTGTGGCGTGCGGTGGGCGAGGTTCCGATGTCCGACAAGTATAAAAGCTTGGCTTTTTCCACCTCCTTTGAAGGCGGAATTAAATGACGGTTATGGATGAGGCTAGACGGGGTAGGATCACGGAGGAAGTCAAAGCCGCTGCGAAGGAGGAAGGCCTTGAGCCTGAGAAGCTGAGGAGAGGCATAGCTTCAGGGAAAATAATTCTAACAGGATATGCCCGCGGGGAACGCTGCAAAATCGTAGCGGTTGGGGAGGGGCTGAGGACCAAGGTAAACGCCAACGTGGGCGCTTCCTCAGAATTCAGCAACATCAAAATCGAGCTGGAAAAAGCCTTGACCGCCGTCAGATACGGCGCGGACACCCTCATGGACCTCAGCACCTCTGAAGACCTGAACGAGATCAGGCGCCTGATCCTCAAGGAGACCCCTCTGCCCGTTGGCACCGTTCCCATCTACCAAGCAGGTGTGGAGGCCATTCGGAAACACGGCGCCATCGTCGACATGGGTGAAGACGAAGTCCTCCGGGTGGTTGAAAACCACGCGAAGGAAGGTGTAGACTTCATGACAATTCACGCCGGCATCACGCAAGGGATAACCGCCCAGCTCGCTGAGCATCCTCGGGTTGCAGGCGTGGTGAGCCGGGGAGGCGTCTTCCTGGCTAGCTGGATACTTCACCATAAGGCTGAGAATCCCTTTTACAAGAACTTCGACTACCTTCTCGAGATAGCTAGGTCCTATGATTTTTGCATAAGTCTAGGCGACTCTCTGCGGCCCGGAAGCCTAGCTGACGCCTCAGATTGGTTTCAGATCCAGGAGTTGCTCACCGTTCAAAAACTGGTGGAGAGATGCTGGAGAGCGGGAGTTCAGGTGATGGTGGAAGGCCCGGGGCATCTTCCCCTAAACCAAGTGGAGGCCAACGTCGTCCTTCATAAATCCCTCTGCAAAGGGGCGCCTCTCTACCTTCTCGGTCCCATAGTTACAGATATCGGAGCAGGCTACGACCACATCGTAGGAGCTGTGGGGGGAGCCGTCGCAGCCATGGCGGGAGCGGACTTCCTATGCTACGTCACCCCTTCGGAGCATCTAGCCCTACCGACGGTGGAAGATGTCCGCGAGGGGGTTATCGCAGCCCGGCTGGCTGCTCACTGCGCGGACGTGGTCAAATTGGGGGAGAGAGCAAGCCGCCATGACTTGGAGATGGCGCAGGCCAGAGCCAAGCTGGACTGGGAGACCATGTACAAACTGTCCTTGGACCCTGTGCGGGCTAGGGAGGTCAGGGAGAAGGGTAAGACCAAAACCGACGCCTGTACCATGTGCGGGCAATACTGCGTCTATAGGATTCTGCCCGCCAAGCAGACTGGGTGCATTTAGCCTTTCAGTTTCCCGTAGCCGATGAGCCGCCATTTGCCAGCTATTCTTCTGCTTAAGGCTATTCTAGCCCCATGCTTGGCGCAGACAGGTTTCTTGAGGGCTATTTCTACGTGGTTTTTGCGGGCTAGGGTGACCACACCCACGCTGACGGCAGTGCCCACGTTTACGACGAGGCTCTCCTTAAGCTTCACCGACTCCACGTTTGTCAGCTCCGGGGTTCCCACCACATGCTGGAAGAGGGTGGGTTCGAAGCTGAGGGTTTTCTCAGCTTCAGGAAGCTGCCCTGGTCTGCCTACGACGTTGCCTATGAGGCCGTCGGCCTTGGTTAGGGAGGGGTCGAGTTTTGAGCCTAAGCCGATAAGCCCCCCGCAGCCGGCTTCCTCAACTTTTTTACCCCCCGCATGAAGACTGGTTACCTCAGTGAACAGGGTTCGGTAGTTCTGGCTTTCAGCCCATTTTATTCCAGGCCTTATCTCGATCTCCTCTCCAACCCTCAGCTTACCCTCCACCATGGTTCCTCCGAGGACACCGCCTTGAAGGTCCTCTATCTTCGTCCCCGGCTTGTTGATGTCGAAGGACCTTACTACATGCATGAAGAGAGAGCTTTTGGGATCCCGCTTCGGGGTTGGAATGCATCTCTCCAGCGCCTCGATCAAAAGATCTAAGTTAACCATGTGCTGGGCTGAAACGGGAATGATGGGCGCCTCTTCGGCCACGGTTCCTTCAAGAAACGCCCGAATAGCCTTGTAGTTTTCCAGAGCCTTTTCTTTAGAAACTAGGTCAACCTTGTTCTGAACCACCACTATCTTGTTGGCTCCGACGATTTCCAAGGCGGCCATGTGCTCGCGGGTTTGAGGCTGAGGAACAGGCTCGTCGGCCGCTATGACCAAGATTGCCCCGTCCATCACCGCTGCCCCCGAGAGCATGGTTGTCATCAGGACCTCGTGGCCGGGGCAGTCAACAAAGCTCACAGCCCTCAAAAAATCTGTTTTACCTCCGCAGTTGGGGCATGTTGGCTGGGTAGTATAACAGGTGGGCGGAGGGCAGCTGGGGCATTTGTAGAAGGCGCAGTCAGCGTAGCCAAGCCGGATGGTGATGCCGCGGCGGAGCTCCTCCGAGTGTTTACTAGCCCAGACTCCGGTTAGGCCTTTTATCAGAGTGGTCTTCCCATGGTCCACATGGCCGGCTGTTCCGATGTTAACCTCAGGCTGGGCTGGAAGAGGAGAAGTCAACTGCCATTTCACCTAAGTTTCGTCTCATGAGCATAGGATGCATGTCGATTAAAAACATTACTAACCGGGTAAGGGTAAGTCTTAAGACGTCCTTGCATTAACGTCTCCAAGGGATGGGCACAGAATCCAGCCGCCAACGAGGTTTAACGAGACTCCGCTCTATGCTTACCTTCACTCCTTGAAGGTGGGCGAGGAGGCCGGTCCAAGCTATCTGGGCTCCGCAGTCTCCGCTGTACTCGCGGGGGACAACGTAAAACTTGGCTTTATGCTCCTCAGCCACCTGTTTCAGCATGGTTTGAAGACGCTTGTTCGCTGCAACGCCTCCCGTCAGCAGCAGTTCCTTTTTCTCAAGAAACGCCAGAGCCCTCTCGGCAGCCTCAGCCAAAGCGGTGAAGGCAGTTTCCTGGAGGGAGTAGCAGAGGTCTTCCAGTTTATCTCCCCCCTTCTTCAGCCTCCTAACCGCCGCTGTGAGCAGGCCTGAATAGGAGACATTGTTGCCTTTGACAACCAAGGGTAGGTCGACGAGTTTTTTCCCTTCCGAAGCTTTAGCTTCAACCGCGGGGCCGCTGGGAGAAGGCAGGCGAGCCTCCCTTCCAAAGACGTCTAAGAGGTTCCCTAGGGTGATGTCTTCCGTCTCCCCGAAAACCCTCCACCGCCCCCCGGCAAAGGAAGTCACCGTGGTATGTCCTCCAGAAACCAGAACCGTCAAAGGGTCTGAAGCTCCCGTCTTTAAGGCAGCTAACTCGATGTGGCCTACTGCGTGGTGAACCGGCACCAAGGGAACATCCAAGTAGGCGGCCAGCGCCCTTGCCACCGTGGCTCCTGTTCTCAGACAGGGTCCGAGGCCGGGTCCTTGAGAGAAGGCCACAGCGCTCAATTCCTCCGGGGTCTTTCCAGCTTTCCTCAGCGCCTCCCTAACGACCAGGGGGGACGCTTGGGAGTGATGTTGAGCGCTTTCTCGGGGGTGAATTCCCTTCCCAACGGGAGGGGCGTAAACTTTTTTTTCATCGGAAAGGATTCTTCCCCGGCTGTCCACTAGGCTGACGCCGAAAGTGTGAGCCGTGCTCTCGATGCCTAAGCAGATTATCTCGCCTCTGTTCAGCTTCACCGGCCATCAACCAACAATAGAACTTAGAATCGGTAAAAGCTTTAATGTGCCGGTAGGCTGATTTTCATGTTTACAATTTTCCTTTTACTTTACATTACGAAAAACCTTAAATCTTTAATAGAGGTAAACTAAAAAGATTAAGTAATTCCAGTTCGGTGTTCGTATGCCTGTTTTCAGACCTTCTGAGTATCTTGTGCCTGAAACAGTGGATGAGGCAGTAGCCCTTCTACGGGATTACAAGGATAGGGCGAAGATAATAGCCGGGGGAACCCAAGTCTACGAAACCGCCATGAAAGGCATGATCCCAAAAGTTGAAAAGCTACTGGACATCAGGAAGCTCGGGCTCAATTACATCAAAGAAGAAGGGGGCCATGTGAAGATAGGCGCCATGACCACCTTCACAGATATGCTGGAGTCAGAACTGCTGAAGAAGGCGCTTCCCATCATAGTCGAGGCGGTTTCCCTCATTCGCCCCGTGCAAATAAGAAACGTAGCCACCATGGGAGGAAGTATTTGCAGCGGGCTTCCCTTCTTCGACATACCCTCAGCGCTGCTTACCTTAGACGCGACGGTGAAAGCCGTCAGTTCCAGCGGGGAAAGGGTTTTGAATGTAGACGGGTTTTTCATAGACTATTTTCTGACAGCATTGAAGCCGAATGAGCTGATTACAGAGATAGCGATACCGAAACCGCCAGCCAATACGGGGTCGGCGTTTCTGAAGATGGAAAGGACCCTTGTCGACCTCCCCACAGTAAACACAGCAGTAAGGCTGACTATGGATAATGGGCGATGTAAAGTTGCGAGAATAGCCGTGGGGGCGGTAGCTCAGGTTCCCCTAAGGCTCAAGAAAGCTGAGAAAAGATTGGAAGGAAAGGAACTAACAGAAGCAGCCATCGCTGAAGCCGCTGAGGAAGCATACAGAGAAGTTAAACCGGTCAGAGGTGTTCATGCCTCTGCCGAATACAAAAGACACGTGTGCAGAGTCCTAGTTAAGCGCGCTCTAACTCAGGTGAAAGAAAAGCTGAAAGGAGGCTGAGTGAGCGTTGAAAAAAACCATAAGATTAACCGTGAACGGGGAAGACTACACCGTATCCATTGAGCCTTTTGACACTTTAAACAAAGTTTTGAGAGAATACCTTGGCCTAACAGGAACCAAAAAAGGCTGCGATTACGGAGGCTGCGGGTCGTGCACGGTGATCGTGGACGGGAGAGCCGTTTACTCCTGCATGTTTTGGGCAGGTCAAGCCGATGGGAGGAAGATAACGACGATAGAAGGGTTGGTGAAAAACGGCGAACTGGACCCAATTCAGGAGGCGTTCATTCAGCATGGGGCAGTTCAATGCGGCTACTGCACTCCCGGCATGATCATGAGCACAAAAGCCCTGCTGGATAAAAAGTCGAACTTCACCGAAATGGAAGCCAGGGAAGCCATCGCCGGCAACCTTTGCAGGTGCACTGGCTACGTGAAGATCGTGTCGGCGATGATGTCCTTGGCTAAAAAATCTTCGGAGGGATAAGAACCGTGTCTGGGCTGGGTTATCAGAAATGCCCCAAGTGCGGCTATGAGTTAAACCCGCCTATGGCTAGGTTTTGTGTAAAATGTAAGGCAGTTCTGCCTAGAAAGGTTCCAATGTAAGAAAGGGGATATGTATGACTGAACTGTCGGTTGTTGGGAAAAGGATTCCGAGAGTTGATGCCAAATCTAAAGTTTCAGGAAGAGCCGTATATTTCGGAGACACCGTCCTACCTAGGATGGTCTACGGGAAAATACTTCGAAGCCCCTATCCCCATGCACGGATAACAAAAATAGACACCAGCGAAGCGGAAAAGCTACCTGGAGTCAGAGCCACCCTCACCTACAAGGACGTCCCCCGGGTTATAACCTACATAGGGCACCTGCATCCTCCAGACACCCCGCTCGACCGATACATTCTGGATAATGTTGTGCGCTACGTAGGCGACGAAGTGGCGGCGGTGGCGGCGGACAGCCCGGAAACAGCGGCGGAAGCTGTTGAGAGAATCCATGTGGAATATGAACGTCTACCAACCGTCTTCGACCCCGAGGAGGCGATGGAACCTGGGGCTCCGAAGCTCCATGATGAAGGAGAATTCATCTTCGATATGGATCGAAACATTGCGTCCCACATAAAACTGGCTTTCGGCGACGTGGAAAAGGGCTTTAAGGAGTCAGCGGTGGTCGTCGGCCCTGAAAAATTCAAGGTTTCAGCAGCCCACACGAACCCCATAGAACTGTACGGCTGCATAGCCCAATGGGACCCCCTAGAGAACAGGGTGACATTCTGGGCTCCCAGCCAGATGATCTTCAGATTCCGCACCGTCCTAGCCCACCAGTTGGGCTTGCCGGAAAACAAGGTGCGGGTTATATCACCCTACGTGGGCGGAGCCTTTGGAAGCCGATGCCACGTTTACCCGTTTCACGCCATCGCCGCTTTTCTCTCCAAGAAAACAGGCGGCAGACCTGTGAAGATCACGCTTTCAAGGGAGGAAACCTACGTAGGCGGCACCAGCAACAGGCATCCAGGGACCCTTACGTTGAAAATGGGCGCAGCGAAGGACGGGCTGTTTAAAGCCTTCGATGCGAGGATAGTCTTCAGCGCCGGGGGATACGCCTATGTGAGCAGCGGCCCCATAGGCTTCTGCTGCTCCATCATCACCTCCCTCTACAGGTTCGGCGCCTACAACGTCGAAGGCTACAACGTGTACACCAACACTCCGCCGAGCGGAGCCTTCAGAGGATTCGGAGGCCCTCAAGCGCATTTCGCCCTTGAGCAGATCGTCGACATGGTGGCTGAGGAGCTGAAACTTGACCCCATAGAGTTGAGGAAGAAAAACCATGTCCGCGTCGGAGATGTTATCCACTGGAGCGGAGTGGAGGTCAGAACCTGCGGCTTGGACGAATGCCTCGACAAAGGGGCGGAGGCCGTAGGCTGGAAGCGGAGATACGACTCAGCCTACCGGGGAACAGGCGTCAAGAGGCGAGGCATCGGTGTTGCTATGATGGAGCATGTCAGCGGAACAAAGTATATTCCCGGGGAAGCGGAGATAACCAGCGCGATAATCAAGCTGGATGAAAGCGGAAAGATTACTCTGCTCTCCCCCGCCCACGAGCTTGGACAAGGCTCGAGAACGGTTGCCACACAGATAGTGGCTGAGGAGTTGGAGGTAGACCCTGAAGACGTCGTCATACCGGAGCTGGACACGGACTATCTACCTTATGGGCTGGGTAGTTTCGGAAGCCGATACACCTACGTCGACGGCACCTTGATCAGGGCCGCGGCGGCTGATACCAAGAGGCAGGTCTTGGAATGGGCTGCTAAGAAATTCGACACAACGGTGGCGAACCTAGAATACAAAAAGGGGAAAGTCACCGTGAAAGGAGCTCCTGAAAACACGGCTACACTGGCTGAGATTGTCAAATTTGCTCAATGGTACAATCCCGACGACGTGGGAGCCATCATAGGGAAGGCCACAGGTCCCCCGCTCTACAACGCCCCGCCCTTCGGAGTTCAGTTCGCAGAGGTGGAAGTGGACGTGGAAACAGGGGTGGTGAAAGTTCTGAAGCTGGTGGCGGCTCACGACGTAGGGAAAGCTATCAACCCCACAACAGCGGAGGGACAATTGGAGGGAGGCTTGACCCAAGGGCTAGGCTACGCGTTGACAGAAGGCGTGATAGTGGACCCTGAGACCGGAAAAGTCCTCAACAGCGACCTTATGGACTACAAAATCTTCACAGCCTTGGACATGCCGGAAACCAGGGTTTTCCTCATCGAACCCATCGACCCCACCGGGCCTTTCGGCGTTAAAGGCATAGGGGAGCCTGCGCTGGTTCCCACCGCTCCAGCCATAGCCAACGCCATATATAATGCAATAGGTGTAAGAGTTAAAGAGCTCCCCCTTCTCCCAGAGAAAATTTTGAAAGCTCTTGAAGAAAAACAGTAAAGGCGGCCGACCTCACCCAGCCCTAAGCTGGAGTTTCAGGGGAAAGGTGAAGCCGCGCTTTTCTCTTTTTTAGCTGTGTATTTCTAAGTCCACCGGCTTCAGTTCTTCTGTGTCCGTGAGGCCGAACTCGGTTATCTTGTAGGTTGGGATGAGGGGGTAGGCCATGAACGCTAGGGTGAGGAAGGGCGCCCTTATGGTGCAGCCTAAGGTCCTAGTGGCTTCCACCGTCTTCTCCATCTCCACGGCTACCTCTTCAATGGGTTTTTCCGAAAGGATGCCCAATATCGGCAGTTGCATTTCGCTGAGGATTTTGCCTCCGTCCACGACCACAAATCCTCCGTTCATTTCCTTTATCCTGTTAACGGCTCTTGCCATGTCTGCGTCGTTGGTTCCCACCACGATGATGTTCTCAGGGACTGGAGCGTAGGATTCGCCTATGGCACCCCTCTTAAGGTTGAAGCCTTTGATGAAGGCTTTCCCCATCAACCCAGACCCTTTATGCCTCTCGACCAAAGCCACCTTCAGAACATCGTTGTCGACATCGGGCATGATGAGCCCATTGCTGACCTTCAGTTTAGCGGTTTTCCTCTCGGAAATAAGCGAGCCGTCCACAACACCTATTACTCTCACTTCAACTTCACCTGAGGATTTTGTCTTTATTTCAAAATCCTCCGGGCGGAAGTCTCGGGGGAGGTTGAAGGTTTTCCTCATGAAATCCGGGTAAACCGGAGTTTTAATCTCGCCTGTGAAGCGCCCTTTCTCAGCCACGACCTTCCCGTTGGCTATGACCAACTCCGCCCTGAAATCGGAGAGGTCGTTGACGATGACTATGTCGGCGATCTTACCTTGGGCAATGCTCCCTATCTCCTTGTCTACCTTAAAGTACTCCGCAGCGTTTATTGTAGCCATTTGGACAGCGACAACGGGGTCTAGCCCCAGCTTCACCGATTTCCTGATCTTATAGTCCAAGTGCCCGTACTTCGTGAGGTCCACAGGGTCCTCTTCGTCGGTGCAGAACATGAAATGCCGCGGATCCACCTTATGCTCTGTCACGGCCTTGATCACATTAGCCAAGTCCGTGGCCGCAGACCCTTCCCTCACCATGATCTTTAAGCCAAGCCTCACTTTCTCCAACGCCTCCTCCGCAGCCACGGATTCATGGTCTGAAGAGGGGCCGAAGGCCATGTAGGAGGCTAGGTTTCTCCCCGAAAGCTCGCAGGCGTGACCTACCACTATCTTATTCTCCCGCAGAGTTTTTCGTATCAAATCCCTGACAGCTGGGTCAGAGAGGGTGGGCGCTTGAACCTCGCACAAGGCGACGGTGGGCCCCCATCCGATCATGATGGACAACTCATCCGGGGTAACTTTGTCCGTGTTTCCCAAGGGGTTGTTCTGCAGATACGCCAACAGCGGCACATTGAAGAGGATTTTGAGAGGAGTACCCTGAGACTCGGCTAAGGCAAACTTGATAGCTTCCACCCCAGCCACAGCGCCGTATTCGTAAAAGTCGCTGGCAGTGGCGGTTGTGCCTCTGGGCAGCAAGGCCTTGGCAAGGTTTGACATGGTCAAATGCGTTCCAGCCACATGGTAATGAGTGTCAATCAGCCCCGGCACCAGATATTTACCTTTGGCGTCGATGATCCTTGTTTTCTCGCCTACGAGGTCATCCAGTTTTTCGTCGATCATGGCTATTCTTTCCCCGTAAACAGCTACGCTGGTTTCGTAGATTTCAGCCGTGTGAACGTTCACCAGTTTTCCGTTCTTAACTACGATGTCCGCCTTCAAACCCTTGTCCAGCAACAGATCCGACAGCTTAGACCTTGCATCGTAGACCTCTTCCCCGGTCTCCGGCCAGACTTCAAACCACACGGGATTTCGGCCGTCGGGGCACACCAGCAGATACTTGCCCTTCTTGTCGAAGGTAAAGGGAGCCTTCCACCCCAACCCGAAGATAATGTTCCAGAAAGCCACCAGAGCGCTGGGGCATAAGCCTCCGTGGATTTTTTCATCCTCATCGATCAGGAACTCGTGGCCTACTTCATGCCCTGCATGACAGTAGCCTTGTTTCTTAACAACCTTCAGTCTGACTTTCCGAAGCAATTTAAACCCTCCTTAATTAAGCTGATTTTTGACTTTTTAAAATTTATGCATTTAATTTCTCAACTGCCAGTTGGTTCGCTCCACAGCCCCTCCTTTCCGCTAAAAAGAAAAATAGCCTAAAACAATTCTGTCACAAGGCAAGACTTCCCAGCTTCCCTTGGGCGGGCAGATGTTATGGAATGCATCTTCAAGCATGATGACAGTTGCATGATCTGCGAGGCTCATAGGCTACACGGCAGACCCATCGCCTATGTAAGGGATGAAACTCATAAAGCCGAGTTCTGCCGTAAGGGACGGTTCCGCGAATGCCCAGTGTACATTGAGGCTAGGGAGAACCCGCTTGCCTGCAGTTTCACCCCATGCCATCACCATATCTACTACCCACACTACCTTTGCGTCTCGAAATATCTGAAATTAGTGAAAACCGAGCTACGCCACAATAGAGTTTAGGAGGCCTAAGTCCTTTACCCGTGCTCCTAGCTATGTTTTCGCTCTGCGGCTTTCACTATTTCCCTTATTTTGGCTTGAGCTTCTTTGTCCAAAGGTTCAGGTTGATGGACGGACAGAATTTCTTTGACTTTTTCCTTCGCCACTTGGAAGAGGTCTTTGCCTCCGCCCTGTTCCCATTCTTCTCTGGTGGTTCTGTCGCTGAGCTGGGGCATCCATTGTTCCTGTCGGAAGTATTTTTTGGTGTGCTTGTGCTTTATGAAGTTCCCTCCGATGCCGATTTCTTTGATGATGTCTACGGCGAGCGTATCCTCGTTTACCTCGATGCCTTGCAGTATTCTTCCCGCCAGTTCACATATTTCATGGTTTAACAGTATCTGCGGATAGCTTGAAGCCAAGAGGCTGTCCACCCACCCGGATAACGCTCCATGGACGACATCAGCTCCGGACAGGGTTGAAAAGAGGATGCTGGCAGCTTTCTCAAAGCCGGCTTGAATGTCGGAGATTTTAGATTCAGTGGCTCCCGCGGTTCCTATGTAGGGTACATCGTAGTAGCGGGCTAGTTGCGCCGACGCAGCCACCATCAGAGGCATCTCAGGCCCTCCGGAGGCAAAGCAAGCGTATCTCTGGTCGAGAACAGCGGCGAAGGAGCCTATCAGCGTACGTGTCCCCGCCCGAGTTGCCTGAGCCAACGTCAACCCGGCTAGAAGCTCAGCGTTCTGCACGACAAGCGTACCCGCCAAGGTAGCCGGCGCTGTCCCTCCGGCTTGGGGCAGCGTCCAAACGGTTACCGGGAGGCCTTCTTTGCTGAATTCCACGATGCCGCCTGCTACGCCATCCCCTATTATCAGGGGAGAGGTGAGGGATTCCTGACAGCTTAAGATAGGCTTTTTCCGAAGCTCGGCTTCACCGCCGACGACAGCCTCGCACATCTTGATGATGTCCCTCGCCCCTTCCGCATCGTAGGTGTCGGCTATGAGGTGTTTTCCCGTATTATTCAGCAGCGTCTCCACGATGTATCGGTCTGCAATTATCCCCGGTATATCTTGGGGAATAGCCTCGGTCATGACCATGTGAGGGTATTTTAGGGCGTCGAGAATCCTGATGATGTTGGCCAGGTCTTCCCGGCTGGTGGGCCTGCGTCTCCCCGTGTCCATGTCTAAAATGTTGGGGGCTCCGTAACCGTTCACCAAGTAAACCTGACGGGTTCCAAGCGTTACCTCGTTCTTCGGACTTCTTCCATAGAGGGTAAACCGGTGAGGCGCCTTCTTTACCATCTCCTTAACAATGTGGGAGGAAATCCTCACCACTTGCTTTTGAAAGTCAACTTCAGCGCCCACGCCGCTCATGATCTTAAGAGCTTCTTCATTTTCTATTCTCATGCCAACTGTTTCAAGAACCTCCAAAGTGGCTTGGTGAATGTCGTAGACCTCTTCGCTGCTCAGAGGCTCGACCACCCGTCCATACAGAGGTCTTATTCCCTGCATCTTCACTCCTCCTTACTCAGCGCCTAAAAGACGTTTAGCAACCTCCACTGCATGCACAGCGTCTCTTCCATAGCCGTCTGCGCCTGCTTCTTCTGTCCATTCCGGTGTGATGGGGGCTCCGCCTAGAATAACCTTGACCTTGTCGCGGAGTCCAGCTTTTTTCAGCTCTTCGACGACTTCCCGTTGCTTCGGCTTGGTGGTGGTCATGAGGGCGGAGAGCCCTAAAATGTCAGGTTTAATCTCGCCCACTTTCTGAACGATGACGCTGCTGGGGATGTCTATTCCTAAATCAACAACTTCAAACCCCGAGGCTGCAAGCATGGTCGCCACAATGCTTTTGCCAATGTCGTGAATGTCGCCTTCCACCGTGGCTATGAGCAGTTTTCCTTTTTTGGCAACAGCTTCCCCGGCGAGAAGATGAGGTGTAACCACTTCGGTGCCAGCCTTCATGGCCTCACCGGCCATCGCCAAATCCGTGAGAAACATTTCCCTCCTTCCAAAAGCATCCCCCACATATCTGACGCCTTTAGCCAAGCCTTCTTCCAGTATTTTTAAGGGGTCTATTTTCTGTTCAAGGGCCTTCTTCACTAGGTCGACGGTTTTTTCCGCGTCGCCTTCCACAACAGTTTGGCTGATTTCTTCCAGAATTTCTTTCTCACCCAATGATAGCCACCTCATGTTTTTCAAATGTTGCGGGTTTTTTATATATGTGGACTGTTAGGAATATTTAACATAATCGGTAACAGCGCCTCGCTTCGCCCATTGTGCGCCTTCAAGCCGAAGATTTTCTTCAAATAATTGAAAAACGGATGATTTCTCGGTCGAGCATTGTTATTATGAAGAGGACATTACAATATGTGGTGGCCTTAAGACTTTTTAGGCTGGGGATGATAGCGTTTACGAAGTAAACTCCGCGGTCAAGTGGTGTAAGTTCTGAAAAGCCGGCTTATGGGAAGGTTGAGGGATATAGCTGATAGAAAGTACCAAATCCAGAAGGTTAGCTCAGTCTTATCAGGTCCCACTGCCCCGTAGGGAATGGGGACAGGAGAATAAGCAACCACGGTAGTTCCGATAAAGCGGAGTAACACCCAGTAGATAACTAAGAAGGGTATGGTTGTGAGAAGCATGACTTTAGACTGCTGGCCCATGACTTGGGAGGAGTCCTTCATCATCAGCCTCTGTTTTCTCTGAAGCTTCGCCAAAGTCCTTTTATCTCCTTTTTTCCTAGCTTCAGCCATCTGCTTCCTGAGCTCGCTCATCTGCGACCTCATTTCCCTTACTTTTTCAAAGTCTACAAATTTCCTCTGAACCAGCGAAGACGTAAGGGCTAAGGTTAGCGATAAACCCATGATGGCGAAGGTCAACAGAGGTATGGGGTAGAGGTCTCCTCCAAAGCCCACGGCTATCCCCCCAGTGCTTCGATCATATTCAAAATTTTTTCAGCCGCCTTCGCGGCTTCCCCGGGTGGATTTTCTACTATTCCCAAGGGGGCTCCGGAGAGGAGGGAGCATCCGGAGGCTAATGTTCTGGACAAGTGAATTTCGAACTCCACCTCCTCGGCCACAGCTTTATCCCTCATCCTTCCGGAAGAATCTCTCATCCTCCTAGCTTTAATCTCTTCTGGAGAGGCTTCAATCAAAACTATAAGGGAAGGTTGGAGGATGGAGATAATATGGCTTGGAACGCCGGGAAGATAGCCTGAAGGCGTTTTAACCATCATGTGAGTGTCGACGACGAGGACACCGTTCTCCATGGATGAGCTTCTCCGCAGAATTTCTTCAGCCGCCATTTTTTGAAGCTTATGCTGGAAGGCTAGAGAGCTTTTTCTCATATCGTCCCTGTGCATACTGGCTTTCTCCTTTTCAGCCATCTCCACCATGACGGTTCCGTAGTTCACAACTTTCAAGGGAAGGCCTCGCCGGCCAGCTTGTTTTTCTAACTCGTTTAGCACCGTGGTCTTTCCTACTCCCGGCAGTCCGACGGCGATGATTCTGCTTCCCACGGCTTTTTCACCCTATTTAGATTGGCCCTGTTTTTAACCTCTTCCCAGAAGCCGGCTTAATCCTGGGTACATTTCCTCGATCCTCTCTTTCGCCAGCAGCTGATAATACTGCCATATGATGCTTGTAGTCAGCAATATGCCTATGCCGGTTCCGAAGGGGTTGAAAAAGTTGGCTACAGCGGCTATCAACCCGACGCTCAGCCCGCTTAACACCGTCATGACAGGGATATACCTGTCGAGAACCTCCCTGATAGGTTGTTCACTCCGCCTGAAGCCGGGAATCTGCACCCCTGAACCTATGAGCTGCTTCGCCACATCCCTTGAAGTCATTCCGGTAAGTTCAACCCACAGTTTGGCGAAAACAACGCATATTCCCGCAAATAAAACTGTGTAGACCAAGGCTCTTAAAGGGTCCAGCATTACAGCTTGCAGGTTTCCGGGAGGAGTTAGAAAGTAGACGATACCCCCGGTGGGCTGCCCGGTTACTGCGTCGACTCTCCCCAAGATCTCTGCGAGGAAACTGTTGGGGAAGCGGCTTGATAAGATAGAGGATATAAAATATACATTGGCGAAGAGAGCGGAAGCTAAGATCACGGGTATGACGGAGACGTAGAAGAACTTGATGGGGTAGCTCCCCCGGAAGCCTCGGAACCGCGCGTGGGAAATGGGCACATCAACCCGGATGCCTTCTGCGTATATCAAAATGACGAAGATGACGAGCATGGAGATGAAGCCTACCATGTCCGGAAGCCCCATGGGCCGGATGAGCGTGGCTTGAACGTTGTTAGCCATAATGGACTGAAAGAACGCCAAGATCGCCCCCACAAGATACCCGTCTCCAGCAGGACCTATGGGGGCGAAAGAACTCCAGTAGATCGATTTGGTGACACCTGCCACGATGAAGAGGCTGATTCCGCTCCCGAGCCCCCAGCCCTTTTGGACAAGCTCGTCTAAGAGGATCAATATTATGCCGGCGACCAGCAGTTGGAAGAAGACAAGAAGGGCTATTGAAGTCGAGAGGGGACCGTACATTCCTCCGAGGATGAAGACTGCCGCCTGAAAGCCGAACATGATGATGGCTAGAACCTTGTTCGCAGCTGCGAACACCGCTCTATCTCGGGCCTTGGAACGGTCGATCTGGATTATTTTTGACCCTGCGAGCAATTGAAGGATTAAGCCGGCGGTGACAATGGGGCCTATTCCAAGCTCCATGAGGGTGCCTCTTTCAGACGCGAAGATCACCCTCATCATAGCGAAGGGGTCGCCTTCAAGCCCCGCAATGCCGTATAAGGGGATCTCAGCCATGATCAGATAGATTATGACTGCGGAGGCAGTCCAGAATATTTTCTCTTTAAACTGTACTTTGCGCGTAGGTTTTTCTACTTCAGGAATTACCCGAGCCAGACTGGCAAAAGCTTCAAGCCCTCTTCCAGCCATCTTCCCTGTGCCTCTTCTATCCCTTGACCTTTATGAGAGCTCCTCCAGCATCGACGATCTTCTTCTCAGCGGCCTTGGACCAGTAGGGTGCCTTCACCACGAGAGGCCGGTTAACCTTGCCTTCTCCCAAGATTTTCTCATAGCCTAGATTTAAAAGGTCCACCTCAACCTTTTCTCCGTCGGCCTTCAGCTTCCCTTCAGCCAGCAGGTCTTCCACCATCAGCCCCAGTTCCCCCACGTTTAAAGCCCTCAGCTGGCCGCGGCCTGTGGGGCAGCGGAAGCCCTTTTTACTGAAATATTCAGGCTCATATTTGACCACGTAAGTCCAACCATGCTTGTGGAGACCCGCCTTACCGCGCCCTCCTTTCATGCCGTGTTTTCGATGTTGACCTACTTGTCCCCATCCGTGGGTTCTTGACCCTCGAAGCTTTCTGGTTTTCCTGAGCTTATGCGGCATGTTTTCCACACCCATTGAAGCCTAGACTATATAGGAGGTGATCAGATCATCCTCGCTATGAGCTTGTTTATCAACTCACCCCGGTAGCCGAGTTCACCGCCTTCCGCAAAAGCCTTCTTCAGGGATTTTTTAAAACCTTTGGAGGGCGGATGAAGGCGGAAAACAGGTTTAACGCCCTTGAGGTCTTTAAGCTTTAACCTGCCTAAAGAAAGTTCTTCGGCAGCCTTTTTGAAGGACGAGAAGCCGATTTTTTTCAAGTATGCTTCAGTCAGTTTTCGGCCTCCTTCGATTTCTCCCCGCTTTTTCAGGAGGTGGAGAATAGTCTGTGGAGAGGCTTCGCCCCACGTTAGATGGTCTTTTGCTTTCTTAAGCATTCCCAGATAGGTCGGCGTGGAGGGGACCAGTGTGGCATGATTCGGCCTGAGCAGGTGGAGCATGGATAGGGTATCTTTGACGTCGCCCCGCACGTTGACAGTTCCTCTTACCCTGACCACAGCTAAGCATTTTTTCTCCGCTTCCTCCTTAGCCGGCATCTTCCGTCACCTAGTCCAGTCTTGGGGGGCCACCGTCTTGTAGGTGTTCCGCAAAGCATAGTATACAGCATAAGCTAGGGAGGAGGTAGTCTTGGTGGAGCCGAAGCTTCTGGACCAGCAGTCTTTTATTCCGCTGAGGCGAAGGATGGTGGCGGTGGTTTCATTGGCCACTATTCCCAGCCCTCGAGGGCCGGGTATCAGTTCAACCCTGACACTTCCACACTTACCCACGGTTTTGAAGGGAAGGGAGTGGGGTTGATGGCAGGCGCATTCCCAGCTTCCACAGCCCCTTCTCACGGGGGTGATGTTCAACTTGGCGTACATGGTTGCTTTTTCAATGGCTCCCCTGATCTGCTTAGCTTTACCAGAGTCGACGCCTATATAGCCGTCTTCGTTCCCCACAGCTACAACGACTTTAAACCTAGACTGCTCCCCTGCGTCGGTCTGCTTTTGAACGATGCTCATGGACAAAACCTCTTGGCGGAGGTTGGGCATAAGCCTGTCTACGATTTCAGTTTCCTGAATCCTCAGGCCTTGGGCGAAGATCTCATCTAATGAGACGATCTTTCCTTCGAGGACCATTCTACCCAGTTTCGTCTTAGGAACCCACTCAACCTCAGCTGACAAGCCTATTCTTCCTCGACAGCTCCTCGATTCTCGGCTGAATTACAGCTCCTCCGGGTTTTCCAACGGAGCTGATGCAGATGGTAAAAAATGAAGGGATATAAAGCTTCCGTGAAGAAACCCTCTTTCTAGCCTTGACTAAAAGCTTTTCGAATGTTCTCTTTTACATCCTGAAAATGTTTCGCCAAGTCTTCAGGCGTTAACCCCTTAGCCAGATATTGGGAAAAAAACCGGCTCCGTTGCTCCGGGTCCGTTAGGCTCCGCCAGTGTTCGGCCACATGCTCTCCGGTAATTCGCTCCTCGCTGGGCAGTACATCCGAGTCGCAGCTGACTTCTACTCCTGCATCCAGCAAGCCTTTGAGGCCTGCGTAGATCTTAGACCCTTTCACCGGCTTCTTCACCCCCGCGTCCAGCACAGCCTTCTCGATTCCTTTTCTTTTAGCTTTTAACCCCGCCAGAAACCCTGTGAGGTAGGCTGCGGGCATGTTTCCGCAGGGAGCCTTCCATCCGTAGTCCCTGACCAGCTCTTGGGAGGCAGCGGAGACGAGAACCCGGTCCCCATTCATTGCAGCCTCAACAAACTGAGCTAAAGAATTGGAGAGAGAACATCGGAATACGAACCTCGTCAAACCGGAGGCAATAAGCTCCTTCCTTCGACGGTAGTCTGTTTTCGCTTCCCTGCGTCTGCGGAAAGCCACCTGGTAAGCCGGTCCCCGAGCCATTATCTAAGCTTCCTCCTCAAAAGCCCTGAGGACTCCAAGTAGCGCATGAGGTGAGACGAATTTTTGAAGGCACCGCCCTTGGCCATCATGTACACTTTGCGATAATGGGCCCCTGTCAAAACCTTAGCCTCTTTCAGGGCCTTAAGCCGACGCCTTATAGCCCTGATGGTATTGATCCACCGACGCTTACTGGGAAGCCGGCTTCCCTTGGAGCCTTCGCGGCTTCCGGGGCCTTTCCTTCTCCCAAGCCGCCTTTTCCTACGGAGGGCAACAGCCCGACCTCGGCTTACACCTTTTTCCGGGCGGGCTCGAATGACACCCCGTCGAATAAGCCTCTCTATTTCCCTTCTGGTTATAGCTGTCTGAACAGCGTCCACTTTTTCCGGGTCTATCCAAACCCTGTTTTCTCCGACCTTAAGGACTTTGGCAGCGAGCATTCTCTGACTTTTAAGGTTCACGGGGAAGCCTCCTCTTCGCTCTGACTTTTTTCTTTGATGGACTGAGCCTTTTTAGGTAAGGAGGGATTCAGCACCTTCAAACCTAATTTTTCCGCTTCCTTAATTATCTCCGCTCTTTTTCTCCCGCCGACTCCTCGGGCTATTCTCACAGTCTGACTTTCAGCATCCAACCTTTTGAGGCCCTCAACCCTGTGAACCAAGACCTCTGAAAGCCCTGAAGGGTGAAGGCCTCGGATGGATTTCGGCACTCTGAATCCCGCGGTGGGCGAGGTAGGTCTGCCCTTTTTTTTAAGCCTCATCTTACTGTCTATGCCTTTGGGTTTCCTCCAGCCTGTCTCGATGCGTTTATACCTCCAACTTTCCTCCCTGCGGAAGACAGGCTTGTTTCCTCTGAACTTTTTTATCATCTTAACTTTTTGAGCGATGCTTTCAGACTTTTTCATCAACCGTTCAGCTTCCTTTCTTTTTCTCGTAGATGTAGATGCCGTCGAGGAAGACTCTTGGGTCTTTCTTCCTTATCTTGGTGGCTTGCTGAATGTTGGCGGCTGTTTGACTTACATCCTCCAAGCTTAAGCCCTGAATTTCAATGTCATCTCCTTTTATGGAGATTTTGACGTCTCCAACGATCTTCGCCACCCGAGCGCTTCTTTCTCCGATGAAGTTTTCAATCAAAACCTTTTTCCCGGAAACTTTGATGGTCATGGGGAAGTGGGAGGAAACCAGTTTAAGCTTGTAAGTGAAACCTTTGGTAACACCTTCCACCATGTTTTTCACACTGGATGCCACTGTTCCAACCAAAGCCTTTTCAGTTTTCCCAGCCCAGAAGCAGCGAACCGCCAGCTTATTGTCGAAGATTTCCAACTGAACCGGGGTATGGGAGAAGTCTTTTTTCAGCTCTCCAAGCGGCCCTTTTACGAAGAGGAGTTTTCCTTCAAGACTGGCGGTTACCCCTTCAGGGAATTCGACGATTCTTTCCTCCAGCGGAACGCGAACCATGGAATCAACCTTCCTAGTAGACGTAAGCGAGCAGTTTGCCTCCTACATGTTTTTCCAGCATTTCCTTATGAGAGAGAATTCCTTGAGGCGTGGAGACGATGAGGATGCCGATGTCCCGGGAAGGCAGATACCTCTCCTCAAAGCGCTCTAAGTCCTTTACCTTAACCGGGTGCCGGGGCTTTATAACCCCGCACTTGTTTATCCTGCCAAGAAGCTGAACTCTGAACTTACCTCCCCGGCCGTCGTCGATGAATTCGAATTCACCGATGTAGCCATGCTGCTGCATCACCTTCAGAATTCCACCTATGAGTTTTGAAGCTGGCTTAAGGAGGCATTCCCGCTTGTTACGAATTTCGTTGTTGTAGATGCTTGAAAGACTGTCCGCCAGAGGGTCTTGAAGAGTCAACTTCAGCTGTCTCCTTCAGCAATATTTTTTGAAGCCAAGTTTAGGGGCTATCTCCCTGAAGCATTGCCGGCAGAGATAAAGTCCCAACGTTCGGACGGTAGGCCCGTAGGCTCCGCATCGATGGCAGGGCCGGCTTCCTTTCCCGAATTTTCTCTCTTTTTTAGGCTTAATCTTCAAGCAGGACCACCTTTCACAACTTCCACTCCGTAAGCTTCTCTGATGAAACACATGGCTTCTTCGGGTGTAACTCTATGCTTAGATCCGACTTGGGACCTGGCTCTTTTCTTGACTTTAACCCTATAGCCCGGCTTGCTGAGGGTGGCGCAGACGTTCATGCCCACCACGCCCAATTCGGGATCATATCTTACGCCGGGAATTTCGATATGTTCCTTTATGCCAAAGGCAAAGTTTCCATCCTCATCAAAAGCAGACGCCGGTAGCTTGTTTCCTATTGCTGAGAAGGCTTTAGTCAGAAACTCTACAGCTTTCTGTTTTCGAAGCGTGACCACAGCAGCTATGGGCTCGCCTCTTCTAATCCCAAAGTCTTTGATGGTTTTTCTAGCCGGTCGAAGAATGGGTTTTTGACCTGTGAGCTGCTCTAGAATTTTGCTGGCCTTCTCCAAGGGTTCGCCGGATTTCCCAGTGCAAATGTTCACCGTTACTTTCTCAATCCTAGGCTTCGTCATAGGATTTCTCGACCATTTTTCGAAGAAAACTTCGCAGGGCATAAGGGTCAGCTTCCTCCTAGGGTTATCAAAGGCTTATCTTCCCCAACCACCATGACATACTGGGCGGGGGAACTGAACTCACCTTCGCTCCCCTTCACCTTCACCATGCTTGGAATGGTGGGGGAGGGTTTTTCCACAGCGGCTATGACTCCATGTTTTCCGATGTTTTTCCCTCCGACGATAAGCCCGTACATTCCTTTTCCAAATTTCAAATGAGCTAGAATCTCTCTTTTGGCCAAGCTTAGTTGAAGGACATCCCAGACTTTGTAAACGTCCTCTTCAGGGTTATTCGGGTTTTCCACCTTCACAAGTAAGGTGCGGCCGTCGTGAAGTGCCAGCTGAATATGTCCTCCTTTGACCGTGACTTTATCCTCAATCCTGCAAAGTTTGAAGGCTTTCTCCTCCTCCGGTATTTCTTGAAGCCTTAAAATCTTGTGGGGGTCTGGAACTACCCTGTAGGCCTTGCGAATGTCAGGAATTTCCAAAAGGTCCATTAAGCCTAGGTGAAAGCCTTTATCCCTTCTTATTTTGCCGTCCACCTTCACTTTACCCTCTGCCAGTATGACCTCCGCCTCTCGGCTTGTCTTGGCAAGTTTCAGAATGTCTCGCACAGCTATGAGGAGAGGTATGCTTCGACTCCCAGGGTGAGGGCCAGGAATAGGCCTCACAGTCCAAACTTTCTCCTTCTTGGGAATAGGCCAGAAGGCAGGTGAAGCAAGCCTTTTCAGATGCACATCAGCGCCTTTTTTAGCCACTCTCTCCGCCTCCCTGCTTTTTTTTCTCTTCCATTTCCTCAGCCTCTAATCCAGCCTCTTTTAGACTCGCTCCCAAGCTAAGCCTCTGGCTTCTCCATTTGTCCTCGAGGTTAAGCTTGGTGATTAGGAGATTGGAGGGGGCGATGGGAACATGCACCGTTGTGCCGTCGGCTTTTTCCTTCGTCACCCCGTCCACCGTTACCCTTAACCTTTTGAGGTCAACTTTTGTAACCTTTCCTTCCATCCCCTTGTAGTCTCCTCGAAGAATCTTGACGGTGTCTCCTTTCCGAAGAGGGAGGGCTCTCTTTCCATATTTCTCCATCAGGCTTAGGCTTAGGTGCGCCGACATAAGCTTGCGTCTTTTGTGTAAGGGCGCAGTCCACATGGCCTTTCTCTGCTTGGACGGCTTCGCTGAAACCAAGGTCATTCTAGGCACTCCTTCTAGATCACCATGCTGGAAAGACTGGCTATTCGAGGCCACCTTTCAGCTGCCTCTTTGGCAACAGGCCCCCGGATCTCTGTTCCCTTCAACTCTCCTTCAGGAGTCATGACCACGGCGGCGTTGTCCTCAAACTGAACCACCAACCCGTCGCTGCGACGGAAAGGCATCCGCTGCCTTATGACCACCGCGGGGAAAATCTGCTTCCTCATTTCAGGCGACCCTTTTCTGACTGAGACGTAGATCATGTCACCTACTTTGGCAGAGGGAGACCTTCGAAGTCTGCCCTTGTATCCTACTACTTGGACTATTCTCAACTCCTTAGCCCCTGTGTTGTCGGCGCATCGGATGATAGCCCCGGTGGGTAGTCCGCGGGAGATTCTAGGACGATACTCTATGACTCCTCTGGCGCTTACAGCCCTTGTCCTAGGAACCGGCATTACCCTTCAGCCTCCGACCTTTTCTCCACCACCACAAAGGAAACAGTCTTACTCAAAGAGCGGCATTCAGCGATCTTCACCAAGTCTCCCGCCTTGGCTAAGATGCAGGGCGGATTGTGAGCGGGTATCTTACTTCGCCTCCTTTCAAACCTCATATATTTTGGAACATAGTGAGAATAATCCCGCTGGATCACCACGGTTTTGTTCATCTTAGAGCTTACTACCCTTCCTTCCAAAATCCTCTGTCTCACGGAAAGCGTCCCATGGAAGGGGCAGTTGCGGTCGTCGCATTTTTGCTTTGGAGCCTTAACAGGAAGCCCTATGTTTCTCATCCTACCACCTTCCCGGAACTGCCTTCTTCACCCTGTCCTCAGGCCTCCCTACCAGCTGCCGGCCTTCCACTTCCACCTTTCTCCCGTCCGGTAGCTGAATTTGAAAGCGGGAATTTTTTTTGGGAGCCTTCTTCAACTTGCCCTCCGAGTTTATGATCAGCATGTTCATGGTTTCGTCAACTATTCTCCCCGAGACGCCTGCAAGCGTTTTGCTTGAGCTTTCTACTATTTTCACTTCTAATCCTATCAGCTCATGTCTGGTTATGTTTTTGGGAGTTATAGGGGTCACCGAATTTCTTCCTCCCTCTGAACTGTGAGGATGCGGGCTATGGTTCTTCTCAGTTCTCTTACAGCGGAGGGGTTCTCCACCTTCCCACGGGCCTTGAGGGTGCTTCGAAGCTTCATCAACTCAACCCTGAGCTCTGCAAGTTTTTTCTCCCTCTCAGCTTTGCTCATGCTTCTGATGTCCTTCATCCTCAGAATGGGCATCAGGCTTCACCCTCCTTCCTAGTTTCCTCAGCTTTGGGCTCTTTTTCCGTTTCCTCTCCGACTGTTTCTTCCTCTTTTGCCTCTTCCATTTTTTCAGCGGCGGCAGCGGCTTCCTCTGAAGGTGGAGCGGCAACAGTAGCTGGCGGGCTTTCTTTAATTTCTATCTGGTCTGGAGACTTGTAGTCAGGGGGGACGATGGTTACCTGAACTCCGAAGAGGCCTTGTTTGAGCAGTGTATACACCACAGCCCTAGGGATTTTCTTCAACACTGAGTCGCCTACTTTGGGGAGGTATCCGGCTTTAAACTTCTCATGCCTAGCCCTTTCGGTTGTAAGCTTCCCTCCGATGACGATTTCCGCCCCCAAGGCTCCGGCGTCCATGATGTTGGTGAGGGCCCAGTAGCAGGCTCTCCTGAAATGAACTCCTCTCTCCAACGCAGCAGCGATCTTGGAGGCCATGATGTGGGGGTTAAGCTCGGGGACGGGTACCTCCGCCACGGCTATTTGGGGGTTGGAGAGCCCAAATTTTTCCTCCAGATTTCTAGCTAAGTTTTTGATGCTTTCTCCACCTCGGCCGATTACCAGTCCCGGCTTAACCACGTAGAGGGTG
The DNA here is from genome assembly GCA_002011035.2 of Candidatus Hecatella orcuttiae. Classification (GTDB taxonomy): domain Archaea; phylum Thermoproteota; class Bathyarchaeia; order Hecatellales; family Hecatellaceae; genus Hecatella; species Hecatella orcuttiae. The sequence goes on from MTLY02000001.1 coordinate 394,527, forward strand.
ACTCTAGTGCCGAGGGGGGTTTTGGCTATCTCCACTCCTCCATAGCCGGCTCTAGCTAAGGCTTTGCGCAGGAACTCGTCTACGTCAACCCGCTTCTTGGACTCTGTTATTATCTGCTTTATCGCTGACATTGTTACACCTAGGGTGACCCCTTATCTCAGCCTCATCCAGTCCTGACGAATTGTTTATTAACGTGCTTTAAACAATAAGAACAGGAGAGCTTTAAGTTTTACTTTTAAACCTCCAAAAGCTGGGTAAAAGAAAAATGGCAGAAAAACCCACCGCCGTGATATACAGCGGCCGTTTTCTCGACCATAAGACAGGCGTCCACTGTGAAGCGCCCTCTAGGCTTAAAATAGCCATGGAAACCCTTCAAAACCCTGAGTTGAAGGCATCAGGCAAGTTTACCGTGATAGAGCCGCGGCTGGCTTCCAAGGAGGAAATAGCCCTAGTCCATAGCGTTGACTATATTGAAGAGGTGAGAAGCTTCTGCGCCCGGGGAGGCGGCTACTACGACGGCGACACTCCTCTGTCTCCGGAAAGCTTCGAGGTTGCTTCCCTAGCCGTGGGAGGCCTCCTAGAGGCTTGTGAAAAAGTTTTTTCAGGAGACATATCCAACGCCTTCGCCCTCGTACGGCCGCCCGGCCACCATGCGGGGATCCACGGGCGGGCTTTAGGGGCTTTGACCAATGGGTTCTGCGTCTTCAACAACGTAGCTGCAGCTACAGCCTACGCGGCGAAGAAAGGATGGGCGAGGAGATCCCTAATCTTCGATTTTGACACTCACCACGGAAACGGAACTCAAGAGATCTTCAACTCCGACGCTCAAGTTCTCTACCTCAGCCTTCACCAGAGGGGAATATATCCGGGAACAGGCTACGAGGATGAAATCGGAGTAGGTGCGGGGAGAGGGTTTAAAGTTAACGTGCCGCTGCCAGCCCGCTCTGATGACGAGGTATACCTTAAAGTCCTGGGGGAAATCGTGGAGCCTGTGGCGGAACAGTTCAAACCAGAACTGATCCTACTCTCCGCAGGATACGACGCTCACCACTCAGACATCGTAGGGGGCATGTTCCTCTCCGCGGAAGGCTTCGCCAAAATGGTGGAAAGCATGGTGAAGTTGGCTCGAAAAAGTTGCGGTGGAAAGCTTCTAGCCTGTTTGGAGGGAGGATATTCCGCTCAAGCTCTTTCTCAGGGGATAGCCTCAAGCTTGGCGGCCATGGCCGGGATTTCCCTGAGCCTCCGAGACCACGCCCCTCGGTCGCCCTCCCACGTGCAGTCTGCAGCAGCTCAAGTCATTCGGAAGGTTAAGGATAACCTAGGAAGCTACTGGAGTTTATAGTCTGCAGCAAGTTAACAGAAAGCCGGCTGTCTTCCCACCAGTTACACTTACTCTAGGAGGGTGAGAAGTTCCTCCGGGTTCTTGACAACAAGGTCAGGGAGGATTCCCCAAGATAATTTTGGCCCAAGGCTTTCTCTGGTGAGGTAGATGGAGAAAATCTTAGAGATCTTAGCACCCAGCACATCTGTTTCCAGTTTATCTCCCACCATGGCAGCGCCATCCGGCTTGGTTCCGTAGCGTTCCAGCACTTGCTCAAAAACCTCAGGATAGGGTTTTCCCACATATTTAGGAGGCGTTCCGGAGGCTACAGCTATGGCCTCGCAGAGAGCTTTCCCGCCGAGGAAGTAGCCCTCTTCACCTTCGAAGACCCCTCTGAAAACAGGGTTAGGCCCTGCGCAGACAAGTCTAGCGCCGGATTTCACCAACTTCATGGCATGGTTAAGCCGCTGGTAGGTTACCTTTCTATCCACAGCCACTACCACAGCGTCAGCCGGTCCCTCCTCCACCAATTCCAGCCCTGCCGCGCTGAGTTCTTCGACTAAGCCCTCTTCCCCTATGAGGAAGCATCGGGCTTGAGGTTTCCATGCCCTGAGATAGGAGGCGGTGGCTGAGGAAGCCGTAGTGATGTTATCTGAAGCCACCTTGAAGCCTTGTTGGCGGAGGATTTCAACTATCCAGCGCCTAGATTTTCTTGAAACATTGGACAGGATGTGAAGCTTTTTGCCCATGGCCTCCAGCCTATCCAGAAGCTTTAAAGCACCAGCCACAGGTCTAGGGCGGTCCACACTGTCCATCAGCACGCCTTCCACGTCGAAGATGAAAAGGCTCTTAAGTTTGAGCTTGTTTTCCAAATTCTTCCCAGCCTCCCACACAGAACCCTAGAAGAAAAACATTTAAGCCTTTGCCGTGCCAATTTCATGGTTGCTTAAAATCCAGTGGAAGGAGCATTCCGTCAGAGAGCATGCTGGCCGCCGTAACGTAGCCGGGTAGCGTACAGACACTCGAATGTGGGTGGTGCAGGCCTGTGGAGCCTGGAGGCCGGGTTCAAATCCCGGCGGCGGCCTTCCCTTAAAGCGTAGGCGAAGCTTGTTGAGGCCGGTGAAAACTTAAAGTTTAAGTGTTGAATCATAGTACATTTAGCGGCGGGAAACCATGTTCAGGCTAGTTATCTCCGATTCTAGGGCTTGGAAGAATCTGATGGCGGCCATCTCTACGCTGGTGGAGGAAGCCAGCTTCGACGTTAAACCTGAGGGGTTGGCTTTGAGGGCTATGGACCCCAGCCACGTGGCCATGGTGGACTTCGAGTACCCTAAAGAGTCCTTTCAGGAATACGAGTGCACGGAGCCTTCGAAGCTCTGTTTGGACATAGGTGACATGTTGAAGTTAATGAGGAGAGTGGAAGCGGGGGAAACCTTGGAGCTCACCCTAGACCCTCAAACCAACCATCTGAACATGAAGCTAACAGGAAAGTACAAGCGCCGGTTTTCGCTTCCCCTCCTCCAGCCCTCCGTCTCCGAGGTTCCGACCCCTAAGCTTACCTTCGACGCTCAGATTAAGATGGATGCAGACTGCCTAAACGACGCCATCACTGACATATCCAACGTCAGCGACCAAGTTAAAATCGAAGCCGATGAAGAAAAGCTGGTTCTCACCGGGCTGAGTGAAACTGGAAACGTGGTGGTGGAGTTCGAAAGAGCGAACCAAGCTGTCTTGGATTTTCAAGTTAAGGGAGAGGCGAAAGCCCTCTACGGAGTAAGCTTTCTTCAAGACATGGTGAAGGCAGGGGCAGCCTCCTCAAAAGTAGTGTCTGTGGAGTTCTCCACGGATAAACCTGTCAAGATAGATTTCGAACTACCCCTTCAAGGAAAGCTAACCTATTATCTGGCACCCCGGCTGGAATAAATGGAAACCGCTTTCCCTCAAAGCAGCGAAACGGAGGAAAGCTGTCCCTTAACAAAACTTGACCACGCCAAATATCCCTTCACGAGGGAAGCTGCAGAATACGTAGGTAGACTTGGGTTCAGTTTGGAGGAAGTATCCAGCCCTGACTATAACACGGTGATCAGGAAAGCGGCTGAAAGGATCCTGAGGTCTGCCAAAAGCGTAAGAGGCCTCCCCTACGAAGTTTCCCCGCACTGGGATGACGAGCTCTTATCTTTTCCTCTATCTTTGATCATGATTAAAGAAGTCGGCGACGCCTACTTTCAGCAAAGATTTACCTTGCAAGAGGCGAAACTGGCTTCCGCCCGCCTGAGAGAAGAGGAGCTGAAAAAAGTCCTCTGGATTGCTAGGAAAACTTTCAAATGGAAAATATCCGAAGTCAGGGAACCAAGCTCCGTCCCCTATTTTAAGCTACATTTCGTCAACTACCTGAAAAACGCCATCAGATTCAGGGGAGAGGACAAATGGAAATTAACCAACAGAAAAATGGAATACGGCGAGATTTACCTAAACAAAGCCGAGGTCGTCCGGCTGCTGGAGGAGGAGATAAGATCCCACATTCAAGAAAGAATAGAGAAAACCCCTCGCCCAGAGTTGCCTCCATCCCTGAAAGAGGCAGTAGGTAAACTGGAAGATGAACTTAAAAGCCTGAAGAAGACTCTCCCCTCGGAAGAGGTCCTAGGAGCCACAGACAGTAGGGCTTTCCCTCCTTGTATGGCTGAGCTTTACACAGCCGTTTTGGGGGGAAAGAACGTGCCTCACGCAGGGAGGTTTACTTTAACGGCGTTTCTTCTCAGCACAGGCATGGAAGCTCAGGAAGTGGCTAGGCTTTACACCGCAGTCACAGACTTTGATGAAAGACTGACCCAATATCAGGTAGAGCATATAGCTGGACTGACGGGGGGAAGGACCAAGTATAAGCCTCTCAACTGCGCCAACATGCAAACCCACCGGCTGTGCGTGAACAAGGATGAAATATGCTCCCGGATCAAAAACCCCCTCCAATATTATAGAATAAAACTTAAACGCCTTCGGCTTTCTCGGTGAAGCCTCAAAGACAGCTATTCAGCCCTTATTCTTTGCACTTCTAGGTTCAGTTTTCCATCTTTTCTATGAACGTTTTATATTTAAGAAAATCCTTCAAGATGGGTAGTGTATCAGGTTTGGACACAGGTATCTACAGGTCTAGACTGAATAAGCGCTTGGAAAAGAAAGCCGCCGGCTTCCTTTCCTCCATCGACGTGGATGAAGAAATCTTTGAAGAAGACATCGACGGCACTCAAGCCCACAACATCATGCTCTACGAGCAAGGCATCATCAAAAAGGAGGACCTGAAAAAGATCCTAGCCGCTTTGGAGAACATTCGAAACTTAAAAAGAGCGGGAAAACTCAAACTGGACATGAACTACGAGGATGTTCACGAATTCTTGGAGGCCCAAGTTCTCAGAGAGCTAGGCTACGAAGTGGGAGGAAAGCTTCACACCGGCAGGTCGAGGAACGACCAGGTAGCTTTGGACGTTCGGATGAAACTGCGGTCTAAACTAAACAGCCTGTCTTCAGCCCTCCTCAGCCTAGTTAGGGAGCTGCAAATCTGCGCCAAGGCTAACCTCGACACCTTGATGGTCCTCTACACGCATACTCAACATGCTCAGATAGGGCTTTTTTCCCATTATCTTCTAGCTTATGGAGATGTTCTGCTCCGAGACTTCGAAAGGATTGAAGACTGCTATCGGAGGGTAAACTTAAGCCCCTTGGGCGCTTCAGCCATCGGAGGGTCCACCTTCAACCTCAACAGGCTTAGGACAGCTGAGCTTCTCGGCTTCGACGGCATCGTGGAAAACTCCATCGACGCTGTGAGCTCTAGGGACTTCGCCCAAGAAGCTGCGGGAGCGGTAGCTCTCTTGATGGTTAATTTGAGCAGAATCGCTGAAGACTTTGTCATCTGGTCCAGCAGCGAATTTAACTATCTGGAACTGCATGACGCCTACGCATCCCCTTCCAGCGTTATGCCTCACAAGAAAAACCCTTGCAGCCTAGAGCTGATAAAAGCCAAGGCCGGCTTAACCCTGGGCACTTTGACCAACATGCTGGCAACAGTAAAGGGAGTACCCACCGGCTACAGCCGAGACCTTCAAGAAACCAAGGCTCCCCTTTGGCTTTGCCTAAGAGAGGCTGAATCCGCTCTAGAAGTTTTAACCGGCATTGTCCGCAGTCTCAAAGTGAATAGAAAGCGAATGCGGGAAGTGGCGATGGAAAGCCATGCTTCAGCCGTGAACTTGGCTGAGGGTCTCGTTAAGGAAACAGGCTTATCCTTCAGGCAAGCGCACATGCTGGTTGGCAGGCTGGTGAAGGAAACGGTGAACAAAGGACTTAAGTTGACTGACCTAAATCCTAAGGCTTTAGCGAAGCTGTCGAAGGAAATTCTGGGGAAAAAGATAGAAATTTCTGAAAACCTTTTCACGAAACTTGTCAACCCGAAGCTTTTCCCCAAACGCCTTTCCACCTTGGGGAGTTCGAACCCAGAAGAAATTAAAAGAATGCTCAAATCTCAAGAAGCAAAGCTTGTCGAGCTTAAAAAAAGGTTGATGCTCCGTCTGAAAAAAATTGAAAAAGCTGAGGAAAGGCTGAGGAAAACAGTTAAGGCCTACCTAGCCGCGGATTAAGTTACGGTGTTGGTGGGTGACTTTTTCCCTCTCATCAGCCGCTAGGAAACTTTAAGTCTGACTGCGCACCCATCCCATCGAGATGAGTTAAGACGGAAAGCCGAACCATAAGTTTCCTCCGGGAAAAATTTAGAGAATATTATTCGAAAAACTCCGATAAAATCAAGCCTCCCAAGGCTTTGGGGCAGAGAGAATTCGGGTTCATCCTTTTTGGAAGAGAAAAGTCCATGGTTCGCCATCGAAGATTCGAAAGCCGCCATCAACTGGTCGATTTTTTGATAAACTTAACCCCCTCCGATGTCTATTACTCCTCAGCCTACTACGAGAAACCAGACGAAGAAAAAATGAAGGAGAAAGGATGGCTGGGAGCTGACTTGGTGTTCGACATAGACTGCGACGACCTTCGAACTCCTTGCAAAAAAACCCATGACGCTTGGAAATGTTTAGACTGTGGAAAGACGGATGTGGGATTTGAGCCTGAACACTGCCCTAGATGTGAGAGTAGGAGAATCGACGTAGACCGCTGGGTTTGCGACTTATGCCTAGAAGCCGCCAAACAGGAATGTTTAAAGCTTCTATCCTTTTTGGAAGAAGACTTCGGCTTCCCCAGCCAGAGCATATCCATAGCCTTCTCCGGACACCGAGGCTACCACATTCATGTGGAAGAAGACACGGTGAAAAAGCTGGGTTCAGAAGAGCGAAAGGAAATCATCGACTACGTGACAGCCACAGGACTGAAACTCCAATATCCGGAAAAAAATAGGATGCCGAAGCCTCTTCTATCCGAGAAGGGGTGGGAAGGCCGACTAGCCCGGACGCTCTATACCATGTTCCAAAAAAGAGAAAGTCAACTCTTAGAAAACGGCCTGAGAAAAAGCATCGTGGCAATTATCTCTGAACAAAGAGATAAACTTCTCGAATGGCTTCACTCAGAAACCGAGACTGAACCGTTGCCTTTAAAGAAGAAGGTATGGGAGGAACTCTTGGCAAAAGCTGTTGACGATGCAACCGCAGCCGTAGACACGGTTGTTACCACGGATATCCACCGCCTCATCCGAATGCCCACCACCCTCCATGGAAAAACAGGTTTAAAAGTAGCAGAAGTAGACGCAAACAGCCTACCCAGCTTCAAGCCTTTGACCGATTCCCTAGTGTTGAAGGGAGAAAATGTCAAAATAAAAATTTTACACTCAAAACCTCTAACCTTAGGGGAGAAAGTTTACCAGCTACCAGCCGGAGAATCGGTAAAACTTCCTTTAGCTGAGGCCGTGTTCTTAGTTGGCACGGGAAAAGCTGTTTTGGCGTGAAGCCGGCTCTTTCTGCAGGTTTGTTCCTCCAAGATTAGAACACTCCTGACTATCGAAACACTTAAATTAACATTCGACTTATCGAGAGAAAGTACGCTAAAGGTGATGAAATCTGAGTAAAACGGAAGAAATTCTCAACAAGTATAAAACTTACGTGCAACAATGTTACCCGCCGGGGGACACCATAGTTTTTGTAGAAGGAAAAAACGTTATCCTCCAAGACATTGAAGGCCGAACGTATCTTGATTGCTTTTCAGGCGTTGCAGTTAACAACGTGGGTCAATGCCATCCGAAGGTTGTTAAGGCGATCCAAGAGCAAGCCGCAAAAATGCTCCATGTGGCGTTTCTCTACCATAATGTTCCCATGATTACACTTGCCGAGAAACTGGTACAGGTCTCGCCTAAAGGTTTAACTAAATGCTTTTTTGCAGGAGGAGGCGCTGAAGCCGTGGAGGGCGCTGTAAAACTAGCTAAAAAATATGCGGTAGTCAACGGTAAAGCTGGGCTTCAAATAATATCCTTAGAGCATTCTTTCCATGGCAGAACAGCTTTAGCGCTAACACTTACCGGGCAGTCAAAATATAAAGTGAATCAGGGAGCCTTTGCGAATGTTCCCGGCGTGATCTATGCGCCTGCACCCTACTGTTATAGGTGTGTTTTGGAATATCCAGACTGCGGCCTATGGTGCGCTAAGTTCATTGAAGAGGTGATTGAGCTTAAAACAACCAAACAGGTTGCAGCCTTCATCATGGAAACAGTGCTCGGAGAAGGGGGAATAATAGTTCCTCCAAAAGAATACTTGACAGCTGTTAGAAAAATCTGCGACGAATATGGAATACTGTTGATTCTAGATGAAATCCAGTCCGGCTGCGGACGGGTGGGGAAAATGTTCGCCTGCGAACATTACGAAGTTACACCAGACATAATGGTTGTCGGGAAGGGGGTCGGCGGAGGTATGCCGCTTAGCGCAGTCGTTGCAAAGGAGAAAGTTGCCGCAGCATGGACTGCCGGGGACCATACACATACATTTAGCGGTCACCCGGTTGTTTGCGCAGCAGGCATTGCCGCTCTTGAGGTTTTAGCTGAAGAGAAACTTCCAGAAAACGCTGAGAAAGTAGGAAGTCATATCCTCCAAGGACTGCATTCCCTGAAAGAAAAACATGCGTTAATAGGGGATGTACGGGGACTTGGTCTGATGATAGGAGTGGAACTTGTAAAAGATAGGAAAAAGAAAACGCCAGCAACAGAGGAGGCTTCGAAGATTAAAAGCGCAATGGTTAAGCGCGGTATACTGATAGGCGTAGGCGGATTAAAGAAAAACGTTTTAAGAATTCAGCCACCGTTAACACTGACGGTAGAACACGCGGACATGTTAATCGACGCATTAGACAAATCGTTCACGGAACTCAGCTAATCGGATTGTAACTTTTCATCTGACGACAACATAATCTTCGCTTATTTTTTCCTCAACCTCTTCCGTCGCTTTTAAGGCTTCGTCTACTGAAACGGGTACAAATCTATGCACATCTCCAGCAAAGGATTGCCCGAGTTTTGAAATGTCAATACCAACAACCGTCGCTGGTTTAGCGAATCCTCCCAATGTTATCGCGTCAACAACCAAGCATATCAGTTGTGTGGAACACCATTGAAGACTACCGGGAATCGTTGGGTCGTCAACGATATTAGAAGGATCTTTACCTACAACTTTTTGTAGGTATTCAGGTACAGGTTTGAAATCTAGCTTCGGCCCAACGTACCTATAGCCAACCCTGTCAGCTTTGAGTGAAACTTCCCATTCTGTTTTAAGAAAGAGGTCTATGCTTTCCTCCGTAAACAGATAATCTTGAGGCCCGAGTATTACCCGGATTTCCTGCCGATGAGGGTAGACTGGAATCTCTCTTTTCTTAAATTCTCTTCCTTCAAGCTCCTTGAGGGGTCTTTTGGGTTCACCTACTTCTATTATATCGCCGCTTTTCAGGGGTCTTCCCCCTAGGCCTCCAATTCTCCCCCGAACGTAAGTAGACCTACTCCCAAAGTATTGCGGGACATTTATCCCTCCTGCGACACAGAGGTAAGCTCTGCAACCACTCCTCGGAAAATTGAAGGATAGAATCTCCCCTTTCCTAAAGGTTATAGCTTTCCACATAGGTACGAATTCATTGTTTAATATGGGAGTTAAATCTGCGCCAGTTATGCTTATGACCATGTCTTTTAGCGCCCTAACTTTGAATCTAGCCGACATAATCTCTATTCCAGCGTCGCCTGGTTTTCTACCGAGCAGCGGGCCTCCAGTATCGTTTCCTACAAGTAGGTTTCCAATTCTGAAGGCGAAATTGTCGAAGGCTCCAGAGGGGGGAATACCTATAGCTTGGTACCCAGCTCGTCCACAATCTTGAATGGTTGTTTGAATCCCCCCGTCGAGGATTTCAAGCATCAAATTTTCCCTCCATACTTCTCCAGATATTCTTTTACGTTAAAGGTTTCAGATTTGATGTTAGCCTCATAGTCACAGGTTCCTTCCTCAACTTTTCTCCTTATTTCCCGGTACTCATCTTCACCTATGGGAATAAACCTCACACGATCGCCTACTTTGATGAAGACAGGGGAATCTTTGAAGATCCTGTTTTTCTGTTCAGGTTCATAGGTATTCCAAGGAGATATACCGATCAGGGGGATGCCTCCCGCCCCCCGGATGGAGTACATGCAGAAAAATATTCCAGCTGTACCTATGGCGCCTGCATTGGGAGGAGTCCATGTTCTCGGAATCTTGTATTTCGGCCCAACGATTCTCACACTTGGATCTAGAGGAGCCGCCGTCCAGAAACCCGGCGTGAAACCTACAGCCACAACCCACCAATCAGTACCTGAATGCTTCTTTATCAGTTCATCGACGGTCATTCCGTTGTATTTCGCCAAAAACTCTATGTTTGTTTCGCACCCTCCCCCATAATCATGAGGCCAATTGTCCCAGTGAGCTTTCGCGCATTCCCGGGTGTAAGGGTCATCGTACCAGAAAGGCCATTTGATAAGCCTTGAAGGCAGTTCTTTAAGCTCTTTCATTTCCGATTCTACTTTTTTTAACTCTTTAACAAGTTTTTCTCTGCTTATTACCTTTGGGTCGTAGATAACAGCTAGAGACCTGATAACAGGGTTAACTTCTACAATTCCAGGTATGTCGCTTTCCTTTATGGCTAAATTGAAAGCTACGACACGAAAGTTTAAGAGGAGACTTGGCTCGTCTCCAAATTCGATAAGAACACTTTTTTCGCCAAGAGGCCTATAGGCTGTTTTCTTGTAGACAACCATACTGGCACCTTCAATTTATGGTGAAGAAAAAATTTGAAGGGAGCTTCAAGGCTTGCCCTTCTTTTCGTACTCTATACAGAGTTTAAACCCTTCGGTAGGCTGGTATTTTGGCTCGTATCCCAGTTCTCGACGGGCTCTTTCGATACTTATATGCCCAGTTGCGCAATCCCATTCAGGAACCAATCCCGGCCCAATTTCTATGACGGCGTCCGGTATGAGCTTCTTGATTATCTCCGCAACTTCACCCACAGTATGGGGTTTACCCAAAGCAATGTTGAAAACTCTGTGTTCAAGCTTATCCGGTTCAACGTCAAGAGCCTTTAAAACTCCTTGAACAACGTCAAAAACACATACCGGGTCGAACCTTAGATCCCGTCCCCTAGGCAGCTTAGTTGGGATACCGTGGATTGCGTTTACCAAGATCGATAGAGGTTCTTCGCCGGGCGGCTGCCCTGGACCGTAGACTGCTGAGGGTCGGATGGATATCACATCTAACCCGTAGAGGGCATAATATAGAGCGCCCCACCTTTCAGCCAAGTATTTTGTCACGTTGTAGACACCTTCAAGGGGGTTGCACGGATGGTCTTCATCTACAGGCTCATATTGAGTTTTTCCATAAACCCAGTAAGAACTGAAGTTTACCACCCTTTTAATTCCTGTGAGCCTCGCAGCTTCAAATATATTCGCTGAGCCTATCACGTTAACGTTTATGGTCCTCATCGGCTGTAGATGGGTTCCAGCTCTCCAACCAATGGCCGCCGTGTGAACTATTTTTTCAACCTTGTTTTCTCTTAGAGTGGAGATTATGTAAGCGAGGTCTAATAGGTCTCCTCTCACGATTTTCAGGCTGTCTTCCTTAAGCCCAGCGAATCTTCGCATGTCCGGGGCTACATCGTAGACTACAACCTTATCTCCCCGTTCAACCAGAGCTCTGACTACCTGGGAACCTATGAATCCTCCACCTGTTAACAAAACTGTTGTCACAGCTTTATTCCTCCGAACCGACATTTCTCTATATGAATAGTGAAAGAGTTAGCTTTTTAACTCTTATGCCATTTTTTATTATAAAAAACCGGCTACAGTTCTTCCAGCAAATTGTTCGCCTTCGAGCTTCTAAAAGGCTCTTTCACGGTGAAAGTTATCCGGTAAGTTGGAACATAGCTGAGAACCTTGCCCTTCTGACGGAGGTGTTCGGAAAGGTTCCGTTTAAAACTTTCGCCTCTAGGGCTACCAGCGGCTGTTTGTTACTTTAAGCTCGCTGAGTAGGAGATGGCGCTTCTTTCGACTCTATTATCTTTAAATTTATTTGCGCCGTGTCCTCGGTTATCATATTACCTCTGATGGTCTTTCTCCTTCTCTCCCCTTCCCTTTTGGGCTTAAATCCCGTTCCTCCGCTTAAAATCACTTTCGCCTTGACTCCGCCGTGAACGTCTTCTCTTAGGGGGAAGCCGTCTTTGTCGGTTCCTCCGGTGATCCGCAGTTTAACGCCGCTAAGCCCTACTACTGAGCCGTCTAGTTCTTCCCCCAGCCGTCTCCCCAACAGAGGGACGGCTTTGGCTCCTTCCAGCTCTACTGAGTTGGATTTTCCTGTTTTAGGGTCGGATATCGCTAGCTTAAATTTGGCCATAGGGCTTCTCCTAGGGGCTTTTACATGTTTCGAGTGAAGTGTAGCATTATGGGTGCAGAAGTATATTAGTTTTCTTGAAAAGTTCGGAGAAACTTTAGAAGAGGCGGCTGCTTAGGTAAAGGTGGAGAGTAAGCTGTATGAAAGAAAGCATCATGCACATGAGTGTAGATGATCTCAGAACTGAACCTTTGCTGGTTTCTTCTACGGACCCTCTCACCCGGGTGGTGGGTTTTCTCAAGAAAATGAAATCCTATGAGGCTTTAGTAGTCTCAGAAGGGAAAGTGGGTTTAATTACTACTAGGGATATCATCACCGCCATATATGCGCCGAACATGAAGGTGAAAAGCTTGGTAAAGATCGTCCCTAGGCTTTCCCGGAAAGATACGGTGGCTAAGGCTGCGAAAATGATGTCTCAACACAGGATTAGGGTCTTACCTGTCATGGAGCGGGGAGAAATTTTAGGTCAAGTTACAGCTCAGACCATCATCCGCCAGATGCACCAAGCTGGAGCTTGGAAGCTTAAGGCTAAAGCTGTTATGACCGATAGGCCTGTGACCGTGAAGGCTGAGGACCCCATTGCCAAGGCTCGAAGCCTCATGGTTAAGATGCAGATAGATCATCTTCCAGTTTTGGAGAACGGTAAGCTTGTGGGAATGCTTACTTCCAGCGATATTGTTTCCAGCCTTTACCCGGTTAAGGCTACTGAGATGGGGGCGTGGGTCATGGAGAAACAGAAACGGCTGAAGATGCCTGTGAAGGAACTTGCCAGCTCCCAGATGGCGGTCTGTGGGTTGGATGAGAGCCTTTCCTCCCTCATGGAAAAACTTCTGAACCAAAACTTCACCTACGTCATGGTCACGCTTTGGGATGAACCTCAGGGGATCATTACCTATAGAGATGTCGTAAACCTTGTGGCTGAACCGGCGGCTACTCAGGATATCCCCCTCTACATCATCGGACTTCCAGAGGACCCTTTCGAGGCGGAAGCGGCTAAAACTAAGTTTATCAGAACGGTAAGTTTACTGAGCCGGAGTTATCCGAGGATTATGGAGGCTCGGTCCACCATCAAAACTTCAGCTTCTGGGGAAAACAGGCAAAGGCGCCGATATGAGGTGAAGGTGAAGATAAAGACTGATAAGAGAGCTTTTGCCTTCACAGAAAGCGGCTGGGAGCTGCCTCAGATTTTCGACCTCGTATCTGGCAGAATTAAAAAGCTTATGGGAAGAAAAACCGTCAGAAGGCCTTCCGTCAGATATGATGAAAAAACCGGGGAATAAGCTCTCATCTCCTAAGTGCCGGTAGAAAACTTTTTCAACCAGACTTTCTAATGCGTGCTTAGAGCAGCCAGCTTCGGGGTAGGAGCTATGGTGAGATGCGCAAGTTGTGGTTTGGAAATAAAGGAGCCTATAAAGACGTGGACGGTTACCCTTGGGAAAGTGAAGAGAACGAAGATAACCTACGGCACCTTCCAATGTGATAAATGCCGCAGAAAATTTAAAGCTACGATTAAGAAGGAGGAAACCTCCCCTGAGCCGAGGCAGACATCAGCCTTTCCACCGCCCTACGTGACCATGATAGTATAATCCGCAGCCAGATCTAGATTCGCCGAAAAAGTTCAACGAGGCCGGACTGTTTTCTGTCTTCGGTCTCCCAACCGGCAAAACTAGCTTGAGTGAATACAGTCTTTAAGCTTCGTTTTTTGGAGTCTAAAGTTCAAAAGATATAAGCAGAGGAAACATAATTTTTTAGAAGGGCCCGTGGCGCAGCTGGATAGAAAGCCCCCCATAAAGCGCATCGGCCCTCTATGCGTAACAAGCTCGGGGGAAGCCGGGGGTCAGGGGTTCGAATCCCCTCGGGCCCGCCACTTTTTGATGAGGAATCGACTTTAGTTATCTTGATTTTTGGTGTTGCTTGTCGTGGACTTTTATTCGAGTCATCTTGCTCGTTGCGCTGTGATCTACTGTATGCCCGGATGTTTCATGCTAAACCTTTTTCTTTGAGTTCGCCGTAGGCCTTGTCGAAGAGGTCCACCGCGCCCCACCTGTTTTGGGAAGCCCACTGTATTAGTTCTTTCAACCCCTCTGTCAAGCTTACTTTTGCTGTAAAATCCAGTAGTTCTTTTGCGCGGGTTACATTCGCGTAGCAGTGGCGGATATCGCCTTTCCGGTAGGTGTTGGAAATTTTTGGGATAAGATGGGAGCCGGTTGCGGTGATCAGGTTCTCCGCCAGTTCGTAAATAGTTCGGGGTTGACCTGAGCCGATGTTGACTGCTTGATGGTCGGCGCGGCTGGTTTCCAAGGCTTTCAGGTTGGCTTCAGCTACATCTCTTACGTGGATGAAGTCCCGGGTTTGGTTTCCGTCTTCGAATATGTAGGGTTCCCTGTTGTTGAGGATGCGGCTTGTGAAGATGGCGGCGCATCCTGTGTAGGGGTTTGAAAGGGACTGCCTTGAACCATAGACGTTGAAGTATCGGAGGGCGATGGTGGAGATTCCGTAGGTTTTACCTATCAGGAGGCACATTTCCTCTTGATGTCTCTTGGACATGGCGTAGATGGAGGCTGGCATGAGAGGCTTATCTTCGGGGGTGGGTATGGGTTTTAAAGGCGAGCCGCAGGCGGGGCATGGGTGTTCCCACAGGCTCTTCTTCAACTGGCTTTCGCTGCGCAGGCCTGGATGGGCTTTTGATTCGCATCTTTCGCAGAAGTATTCTCCCTCCCCGTAGATGCTCATGGAGCTTGCTACGACGACCTTCTTCACTTCATGCTCCTCGTTGACTAGGACGTCTAACAGTGTGGCTGTGCTCTTGGTGTTGGAGTCTACGTATTTTTCTATCTGGTACATGGACTGGCCTATCCCCACTGCCGAGGCTAGATGGATTACTGCATCCGCTTCTTTGACCAGGGGCTTTAGGGTTTCTCTGTTCCCCACGTCGCCTTGGAGAAATTTCGCTTCCTTATTTAGGTAGCTGGGTTTTTTTCCTCGGTGAACTTGGGGTTCAAGGTTGTCGAGGATGGTAATTTGGTAGCCGCGCTCAGCTAGGAGGTCGGTGGTGTGGGAGCCTATGAAGCCCGCGCCCCCTGTCACCAGAACCTTTTCTATGCCTCTGCTTTTCATGCCGTCCGACCAGCTTTCCGGATGTCTCAATCCTAGATATTTTTTTATCTTTGTTTGAAAAGGAGCTTGTTTTCGTCAACCCATTTTATAAGGCGGGTAACGCCTTCTTTGGGGCCTACCTTAGGTTTCCAGCCCAGTTTGGCTTTGGCTTTGGATATGTTGGAAACGTAAACTTTCTGGTCTGCGAGGTCTCCTTTTACCAGTTTGATGTTAGGGTAGTTTGTTTTCAAATAGTTCCAGTTATACGGCTGGTTACCTGTACTTCCGACTAGTAGGTTGTTCCTTGAGAGGTTGTCTAAGACCACCACTACATCTTGCTGTCGGATGTAGTGTTCGGCGGCATGGGAGCCTATGAATCCGCCTCCGCCTGTGACTAGGATCATTTTAACCACGCGGAGAGTTTGGGAAGACGTTTTGGCTGAGTTTTTGTGTTGTTTTTAGATTGGGGGGTTCTTTATTTAAAAGTTGTTTTTATTTTGGATTTTTTTGGTTTTGGGTAATGTTTAAATTTGGTTGTTTTTTGTTATTTTTTGTGAGATTTGGTGAGGCTGTGTTGGGGGAGTTGTTTGTGGGGAGGGTTTTGAGGGATGGGAAGGTGACCATTCCTAAGCGTATCAGGGAGTTGGTGGGGGTGGTTGAGGGGGATTATGTGCGGTTGGAGTTGGTGGGGGTGGTTAAGGCTAAGGTTGCGAGGAGAGGCCGGGGTAGAGTTGGGAGGGGGCGGGGTCGGGTTTGAGTGCTTTGAAGCATGGGCTCTACCGGTTGGGGTTTATGCTCTGCGACCGCTGTGTTGTGAATGCCACGTGTGGTAGGTTTCAGCCTGGGGGTGAGTGTGGGTATGAGAAGGAAACCTTCTCCTCCACGGTGGAGAGGCTGGTGGAGGACTACGGCCTCGAAGGGGTGGCGGATAGGATAATGGCTGAGAGGGCGGCCATGTACTTGATTCGCATTGCTAGGGCGGAAAACTATGAGGCTAAGGTGGGTGTTTCCGACAGGTCTGCCCTCTGGGGCGGCTACATCGCCACCTTGGACCGGATGCTTCAGGCTATCCTGGGCGAGTTGGCTGTTACCAGGAGGCAGCGTATTAAGCTTGAGGGGGAGGAGGCGTTGATGGTTAACGTTGAAAGCCTGCTCAAGAGGCTTAAAAGCAGCAGGGGGGTGAAGGTGCCCAAGACGGTTTTCAGGCCTGTTGCCCCCTTGGTTGTGTCGAGGATGAGGGAACGGGAAGCCTTGGAGGTGAGGAATAAGATCCTCGGGAGGCTGTTGGAGGGATGGCTGAGGGAGAAGTCCAGGTTGAAAAGGCTGAGAAAAGCCTCAAAGGCAGAGTGAAGATACCTCGAAAAGCCTTGGCGGGGCTTTGGGAGATATGCGAGGGGAAGGTGGAGAGGTTTGAAGAACTTTTAAGTCTGATGGTTAAATATGCTGACTACTTCCTGGATAGGCCTTGGCCTGAAAAGATGGAAAAAGAGCTGAGGTATGAAGAAGATTTTGGACTTGGTGATGAAGACGTAGAATTTCTTGACGAAAGCAAAAACTATGAAGAGAAGGTTCAACGGTTCACCCTGGTATGTTTAAAGAGAAACATCAGCTTGGAAGGCTTCGACGTGGAAGGTTTCAAGGGAGACTTCAACTCGTATGGAGGCTCTTGGTGTTGGGATTGCACTGTTACAAGGGCTATGGAGCTGAGGAAGGAGGTGGAAAGGCAGGAGCAGTTTAGAAGGAAAATCGAGAAGGAAATGAAAAGTGAAAAACCGGCTTGGACAACCTTAGAATTGTATAAACACATCAACAAACCTGAAATTGTAAGGGAGGATAAAATGCGGCAGGTGGAGCTGAGGTTCTACGAGGAGCTGGGATATGCCAAGGATAAAAGCTGCGAGGTGAGAAACTTTTACAGATGCCCCTACGGAGGGGAGTCTGAGAAGCTAATCCTTCGCGGCATGGCGATCAAGGAGATATGGCAGCACATAGAATGGTACCACCGCCACTGGCACCCCTCCCGGATCACCAGGCCGCTTGAAAACGAGATGAAATGGTACCACTACGGTGAGCCGGACATCATCGATGTGACAAGCTACGAGGACCTTGAAAAGGCTTCTGAAGATGGAAGGCTGGACAAGGTAATAGAGGAGCATGAGAAATACATGAAAGAAACGGGACGCAAAGCTTGGGAGACTTGAGGTACTCGGAGGCCGACGGCGTTAGGACAGAGTATATGCGGATGGAATGATTTTTATTGAGCTGTGGGATAACTGTTGGCTGTTGACGTTGTTGGGGTATTGTTTCTAGCCTACTTTCTAGTGGCTTTGTTCCTCAGCCTTGATGCCAGATACCCTATAGGGGCGGCGCTGGTGTTGCTGGGGGTTTCCGCGGTTATCTTGGCTTTCGAGCCTCCATGGGAGTTTTCAGCGGAAGATACAGCGGTTTACGCGTATTATTTTTTGGTCATCGGCGTCGCTTTGAGGGTTGTAGAGTTTGCGCGGAAAAGCGACAAACCGTTGGCAGTTGTCATTTGGAGGAAGATTAAGCGGAGAATGTTTTAGGTTTATGCGCAATTCATTTTTATTTTGTGGAAGCCAGATGAGGGTTAAAACTACGCTATGGATGTTATGGCGGAGGAAGCCTCAAAAAGGGGCCCTTTAGGCTTGTTTGTCGGTTTTGCTATTCTTCTATTTCCATTTTTATTTTTCCGGCCAACTCCTTCAGTATGGTCACTGCTTTTTCCGGGTTTTTTCTCGCTATTTCTCTCAGAGTGTTTCCCGCTTTCTTTGGGTCTTCGTCGGCTAGGACTCTTAAAGTTTCTACGGCTTTTTCCGGTGCTGTTCGGTCTAGGATTTCAGCTATGGCAGTGGCCGGGGTTTTTCTGAGTTTTTCTGCAATCTGTTCCGGGGGAAGCGTTTGGATGTCAGCGGGTGTTGGCGGCGGAGTTGAGGTTGTTGCTCCTCTACGCTGGTAGACGGTGAGGCCTATGCTGGCAACCGTCAGTCCCAGGATTATTCCAACTGCTAGAGATGCTAGAGGGCTTAAGGTTACCTTGGACTTTGGGGGGACCTCTTCCGGAGTGAGGGGGGTTTCTGGCTCTGTTACGGTAAACAGGAGGGGGGACGTCGTGATGCCGGTGCCTTTGATGGATGCTTGAAGCATCCAAGTGTCCGGGTTGGTGAAGGTTTGGCTGTCTGTGAAGGAGCCGTCTGGTGCTGTTGTGACGGTGCTCTGGATTGTTTGGCCTTGGGTGTTGGTGTAGCTTAGGGTAATTTCTACGCCTTCCTTTGGTGGTTGGATGCTGCCGTATACCTTGGTTTCCTCTCCGAGTTCTACTGTTTTGGAGGATATGGTCAAAGTTAGGGATGTGGCTGGAGGCTGGGTGGTTACCGTCAGTAGGGCTTCGTTGGAGTATATGGCTTGCTCAGGGTTGTCGGCGAAGGCGATGGCGCGGAGGCTGTAGGTGCCTGTTCGGTTTGGCGCCGCCCATAGGTAGGTGTATTCGCCTGCGAGCGTGGTGTTCACCGTCGTTATCGGTGTGTACTCTATTTTTTCGCTGTTTCCTATGAAGGCGTACTCCAGCGTTATGGGCGCGCTTGTGCCTTTCCAGTCTAATGTTCCGCCTATGGTTACTTCAAGGCTTGGCGTCGCCGTTGATGGAGTCACGTGTAGGGTTAATGTGGGTATTTCTTTAACCGTAAAGGTTACCGGAATACTGGTAGCTGGGGCGCGATGGTCGTCGCCTTTGAAACCAGCTTCAACCCGCCATTCACCCACCATCAAGGGTGTGAAGGTGTCGTTGAAATAGCCCTCCGAGTCTGTGAGAACCGAGTGTTGCACTGTACTCTCGGAGTGCATGTAGGTTATTGTGAGCGGTGTGTTTGGAAGGTTTGAGGTCCCATGAACGGTCAGCGGGAAGCTGACTGGTAAGCTATGTTGAGTGAGTGTTAAAGTTATTTTGGAGACGAGTTTTTCAACCTTAACCTGAATAGGGATGCTTTGAGAGCCTTCATAATTTGCGTTACCTTCCCACGTGGAGGCTATGGACCAAACGCCTGTGGTGTCAGGTATGAACACGTCCCTGTAACGTCCGTCAGGAGCTGTTGTTACAGTGCGGCTGGTCGACGTGTTGTTTGGTGAAGAGTAGGTTATCGTTATGGTTGCGTTTTCCTGCCTAGGCGACAGAGAACCTGTGATTTCTATGGGTTCACCGAAAAACGCGGCTTCAGGCGACATATCAAGAGTTAGGATGGAGGACGCCCTTTTCACCGTAAATAATACAGGTTCGCTTGCTGCCTCGGCATAGAGGGGATCTCCTTCCCAAGAAGCAGCTACACTCCAGACGCCAACCCTATCCGGAGTAAACGTGTCGGTGAAAACGCCTCTGAAAGCTTGGACAGCCTGTTCGCGGACTGTCAGGTCCGGGGCCACATAGGTAAGGAATACGGGTGCATCGGAGTGCTTAGGCTCTAGCACTCCGGAAACGGTGATGCTGTTTCCGTAGGTGATTTCCTCCGGAATCTCTGTTATTGAAACCGTGCTGGGAGACTTCTCATAGGTTATAACCAGCCTAGGCCAGTAGGGAGGCATACCTCCGCCGGTGTGGTCTTTTGAAACAAACCGCACGTATGCATGGGTACTGGGATGCAACACCGTGTCCGGCTCTTTCAAGATGAGTGTTAGGCGTTTGTCCGCTAGGTTGATGGCGCTTATTACAGGGCCGGCGACCTTCCATTCGTACCAGTCTGGTTTGGTTACTGTAACGGTGTCGGTTGGGACGGGGTTATAGCTGATTGTTAGGTGCTGCCTGTAGGTTAGAGTTGACTCCTCCCACCTATTGTTGAAGGATTGATGAACTCCAACCTCATGGACGTCAAACACGTAATGAGCATACAACTGGAGAGAGGCTTCCGTTATTCTGCTTGTTGGGATGGAGGATAGATTGAACATCAGATAAACGATGTTTTGTTCGTTGACACGCCGCGCTACATAAAGCCACGCATCAGGGCCGTAGTTTTTATCTATAGAAGAAGCCATAACACTCACATCCGCTATCGGATATAATGTGACAGTCACATATCGTTCATGGGTTTGCGCAAAACCTACTGAAATTCCAAGAAGCAAGGGGGTTGAGAGTAACATAAGAAACATAAAGAGGGTTAACTTAAGTTTCATGCACGTCATCAACATATCAGTAGTTTTCATGTAAGATAGTTAAGCTTTATTTATAAATAGAAGGTTAAATTTTGTAAAAATCGATCCGGCATTATCTTCCCTTATCCCGTATGATTTTTTAGCTGTGGACATACACTTTAACGATCAGAGCGATTTGAAGATGTCTAAATCCTGGGAGTATTATATCAGGAAAATATACGTTTGGCGTGGCCTGCCGTGGATAGTGTATTCTTGTGTAAGCCTGATAGTTTTATGGGATCTGCTCTTACCCGGCTATATTTTAACGCTAGACATGCAGTTTGCGCGGCATATCAGATTTGAGCACTTTTTTTACGGTTTTGCGACTCCCCTAAGAGGTACGCTTCCTTTTATCATGATTCTTAAGGCTTTAAACTACATTTTTCCCACATGGATTATTCAAAAAGCTTTGCTTTTTTTGATTTTTGTATTGGCTGGGCTGTCGGCGCATAGACTATGCCCTACAGACAATTTAGCCGGTAAGTATTATGCTGGGTTGTTTTACGCTTTAAATCCCTTCGTTTTTGTCAGGTTTATGGTTGGTCACTTGCTGATCTTGATGGCTTACGCCATTATGCCTCTAGCAGCTAAGGCAGGAATAGACTTCCTTAAGCAGACCAGTTTCCATACAGCTACCCGGTTGGTAATATTACTAACTCTTGTGGGAATGTTCAGTGCTGAAATTCTACTTTTAACTCTATTTCTTATTTTCGCCATTTTAGCCTTCAGGGCGATAAGGAAGAGAACCGAGATCACTCATCTCCTAAAGTGGACGGGTATAGTAGCTGTCATGTTCCTTGGAGTTAATTTTTATTGGCTGGGTCCGGCGGCTTTGGGGGTAAAGGAAACAAGTCTCAGCCTAGTGAGCTATGAGGACCTCCTAGTCTTCACAGCCAAGATGTGGGGTGTGGGTCCAAACTTATTCTTTAGCCTTGCCACCCTTCACGGTTTTTGGAGGCCGCCTGAAGGTTATGTCTATATCTCCGATATGCTCCCCGGGTGGTTTTTGGTGTACTTTTTTTTGTTATTTTTGTCAGTTTATGGTTTCATGTCGAGGAGGGAGACAGAGGATGAGGCTAAAAGTTTTGCGATAGTTGCTATAGTGTCGCTTATATTAGCTACAGGTATCTCTACTGCTTATTTTTCGAAATTCTTTCTTTTTTTGTTTGAAAATTTCTTCTTTTTAAAAGCATTCAGAGACTCGCATAAATTTGTTGTTCTACTAGCTTTGGCGTACTCGTTTCTTGGCGGTTTAGGGGTTGGGGAATTGGCGAGTGCTCTAAAACGTAGAAGCCTTGGGCGTAAGGAAAATTCTTTACAGGTTAAGAAGGCTTTGGGCATATTGCTGATATTTCTAGTTTTAGCTGCACCCTTCATTTATTCCGCCAATATGCTTTTTGGTTTGGGAAATAACTTAAAAGTGGTCGATTATCCGGAGGAGTGGTATGAGGTTAACGAGTATTTTAAGGCTCAAGAAGAAGATTTTAAGGTTCTATTTTTACCTTGGCACCAGTATATGTGGTTAACTTGGGTGGGAAGGATCGTAGGGAATCCAGCGGACATCTTTTTTGATAAACCTATCATTCGGGGAAAAAACATAGAAGTGGGCCCTATAGAAACGCAATCAACGGAGCTCGACCAACGATATATACATTTTCTGTTAAATAAACGAGACCAGCTCACGAATTTTGGGGAGCTCATGGCGCCATTAAATGTAAAGTATATTATCTTAGTGAAGGAAGTTGATTACAAGGATTATGATTTCCTATACAAGCAAAAAGACTTAGCTGTGGTTATAGATAATTCGCATTTAACACTTTTTGAGAACCTACATGAGACACATAAGTTTTATACAGTCGATGACGAGCCTAGTTTTCAGAATTGGAACCAACTTTTAGATCATTCGTTTAGGCAAGTGGAGGCTAAGCCTGTTAAATTTGAAAAGGTATCGCCGGCGGAATACAGAGTCTGGGGCATCACAGGCAAATATCTTATTTTTGCTCAGCCTTTTGACGGGGGTTGGAGATTTAACGGTCGCCCACCAAAACCCTACATGGATCTCACGAACGTGTTTGAGGTTAAGGGTGAAAATGAGGGGAGGATATACTATGAAAACATGAACTTCATGTTTACGGCGTATTCCATCTCGGCGACTAGCTGTTTCATAGTCTTGATGTTATCCATAGTTAATAGGAAAAGAAAATAGAATATTTACGATAGATAATCTCAACACATTGAAGCTGCGAAGAGTACAGCAAAGCAGATGCTTAACCATGAGCAACCTCAGTGTTGAAAGACAGCGCAGGCTAATACAACTAACTTCAAGGATTTCTTAGCACTTTAATCAGATGTTTTTACTGAATATGCGGAATCCATGTTTAAAATTTTCCTTATAATCTTAGAAGCTATGCCGGAACCTTTGAGTGCTGCTTCAATCTTGCTGAACATGTATTTTCCACCTGGTATCAGCTTACAGATAAACTGAACATCTTGAAGGTTTAGAACTTTCATCACGGAAAGAGCAAGTATATAAATTATGAGGGCGAAGATTAAATAAAACGGTAAGAATATTATGTGAAAGTCTGTAAAAAGAGCAACAGGATATAATGCCGAAGCCATGATGAGGGAGGAGAAAAGACCTTTACCCATTGTTTTCCAATCTAAAGATGCTGCCAGAACCTCGGAACTTGCTCGATAAAATAAAAACAACATAACTCCGTACATTACGGAGCGGCCTAAAGCTGCCCCAGGCATGCCCAATACGGGTATGAGACCTATAGAGACAAAGAATTCGACGATTATGCTGAAAGTAAATATTAACATAACCTTCACCGTTTTACCTAAAGCGATCAGCGCAGATATCAGAGCTACGGAGATGCCGTAGGTTGCTATACCTAAGCAAAGTATCGTGAGAAGCATGGCAGCCTCGCTATACGCCTTACCGGCTAAAACGTATATTGCTGTAGGCGATAAAACAGCCAGACCGAGTGCAATCGGCAAGAAGAATAAAGCGATATAACGACAGATTGCAGTTAAAGTGCTGGAAACTTTCGCTGCACCAGTTCGTCCATCTATTTCACTTAAGCTGGGTATTAAGGTTGCGAGTATGGGGGTTGCAAAAATTGCTGTAACAAATGTTGAGGCAGTTATAGCAACTGTATAGATGCCTAAAGCTTTAACATCTAAAAAAGCAAGCACCACAAAGCTGTCAATTGAGTTGGACACAGAGTTAGCTAGAAAATAACCCATCATCGGAAGAGAAAAAACCAAAAGCGACTTCAAGGTCAGGGGAGGTGAATTGTTAAGAGAATTAAATCTTCTTATCCTTAAGAGACCTTTTACGATAAAAGGTAGAGCAATTAATATTGTTACTAATGGAAAAAATATGTAACCTAAAAAAATAGCGGCCACACCTAAACCCAGTAGGAGAAGCCAAACCGAGAAGCTAATTCTGACTATTTGAGATAGAAGCTTAGCAACTGCTAAAATTGTAAAATTTCGAAGCCCCTGTATGAATCCTAAGAAAATCGTCGCTATAATGCTTAAAAGAATCGTTACTGAAGCTATTTGCAATATATAAAAATATTGAGGTGTACCAAATAGAATGTTAGATAGAATATCCGAGATAAAAAAGAAAAATAAACCTAATCCTAACGCCAATATCAGTGAAATCATAAGTATATGTTTGAAAGTTTGAAACACGTTGCTATAATCTCGATTGCCGTAAAAATATGGAATAAAACGGGAAGCTGCTGTCTCCAAACCAAGACGGCCAACGATACCGACGATAGAGGAAACCAGCATAACTGCCCCGTAGATGCCCATTTCCTCATGTGTGATAACTCTAGCCATGAACACGAAGAAGAAGCCACCGATCAACGTGGTGATAGTACTCTCAAACATTAAGATCCCTGTTCCTCTAGCTGCCCTAAGCAAAGTCGAGTCTTCGGTCATTAGCTGATTTTCACCGTAGGTCTTAACCACCAATTAAGAGGGAAAGTTATTTGGTTACCCTGTTAAAAAACTCTTTGTCTTAAATTTTTATATAATTCACCAATAAAGGAATGAAATACGACATTAGCTAAGGTGAATGGAAGACTTAAAGGTTCCATAGATACTTTAACGTTTATAGTTTTTGGAAGCGCCTTAACTAAAACCCCTAGGGGAATAGTATATGGAAACTGGATGATGTTTTGAGGGGATAAACCGTGATAAAGCAGATTTTTGATTTCGCGCAACAGTGACATTACTAAAAAAAATTCTTTATTCCATCCGTATTTTTCTGTTTCCTCCCTTAAAATACCGAAATCTACACCATTTTTCAACAGAGAATTGATATATATAAAGTCAAGAAGGTTAATTTTTCTATCCGTGAAGAAAGAGCTGGCAAGTATGGATAAAAGGTCTGCTTCACGGCTTGGAATCAGACAGTCAATACCGTGAAACTCTATCAGGCGAGGTCTTTTCCACATAAACTCTTCATCTAAAACAGGTAACCACCACAATAATCCTTTATACATATCTATATCCAACAAATTTTTTGGTCGATAACCTGGGAATGCTAAACGCAACTTTAAGAGTATATTCAGAAAACGTCCATCTGTTTTTAAAGCTCCTTTATTTTCCATATTACGCATCGCCTCGCCAAAAGTAGCTTCTCGCAACAAGATGTCTATGTCAAAAGTGCTGTAAGGTAAACCTTTAAACGTTTTTATAAGTAGAAAATCAATACCTTCTGCCGCAAATGATGAACGTAGAAATTCGACGGTAACCTTAGCTTTAGCTATATTTTTTTCACCCAATCTTATCTCAGCCCGAATAAGTTCGGTAACTAGTTCTGGTCTATCTTCTGCTATCCGTTTAGAAAAATAGTAAGATAACTTATTTTCTCTAGCCACTTGAAGCGCTTCGTTCACGTTGAATCTTTGTTTCTTAATATTTTCTGATTTTTCTAATATATCAGGATTATATTTTCGATATTCGTCGTCAACAAAATATAAAATTAAGGAGAGAAGCTTATTGGATTTTTCAAAGCTCTCTATATTTTTTGGCAGGCGAGATTTCACCTATTTTGTTTAAGTTAGATTTTTAACTGATATATTTACTTATTTATTACTTATATTTACTTATAAGTTTCGTTACGTAATTGAGAATTATGGAGTTTACTTTATTAATATCCGAGTTTGTACCAATTACGATAAGCTTCCGAGGGTCTAGTTTTTTTATGAGACTTAAATATGATTGTCGGTATTTCACGTAAAAATCTATGGAGGCTTCTTTTTTCCGCCAATATGCTGTATTGGGGGAAACGTCGAGTAAAAAGGTCATGTCAGGCGTCGGAATTAAATGCAGATAACATTTTATTAACCATTCGGGACAGACACTCATATAGTTGACTATGTGGTCGTAAAAGTACCTATCGTATATGAGAAGAAGATCATGTCTGTGAGGTCTACATTCTATTATGTAGCCGATAAGAGCTTGTATAAATGCAACAAAAGATAAAAGGATCATAATAATCTTCAATTTCAGAGAACTTTTAACTGGGGATTTACATAAAGTATCCTGCCCTGTCATGTAGGAGAAATGGTTTTGTAGACGGGTTCGTAGATTGGAAGGTATATAATTTAATAGGCTATAGGTGTGATGGATATATTTACAATCCAATCCATTAGATTGCATTTTTTCGAATAAGTTTACTGCGTGAGTTGTTTTACCGCAGCCATCCATACCAATGAAGCATACTAGCACCCGACACAATTTTCTTTCACATACTAACGTTAAACTCATACTGGTTGGTTGATATGTTAATAGTGCTTTATATAAAATTGATGAGGAGATTGCTGATGATAAGTTAAAAGGAATACATGCATTAAGGTCATTATTTCCTTATTTATTTAGAAAACTGTTAAAGAATTTAAGGAAGAACTTTAGCAATAGCGGTCACATGCCAAGTTCTTTCACTTGGCTCGACATTCAAATTAAGAAATTCACAAAATTTTAGAAGCTGAAAACCTGTCTCTTTTAAATAATGATTTATTTCCTCTGGAAAATAAAATCTGACTACATGTTTTTCTTTTCCGTCATATATTATAAGATTCTCCTTAATGACTACAAAATAGTATTCTACCTCGCAAATGTGATGAAACGTATCTAACTGCGGGTCAGCAAAACGAATTACTTTTATACCATCTTTTTCCACAATTTTCACTCTTGAAGTAGGGCGAATAATTAAAACTGCAGGGCCATACCAGAAATCGAAAATAAACAGAGAGCCAGTTTTAAGGTGCCTTTTAATTTTAAGCAGAACGCCTAAAAGTTCATCACCTGCAATCACATAGTTGAGAACAGAAAACATGCAAATGCAAGCATCGAATTTTTTATTCAATTTTAATTCACGTAAATCCATCACATTAAAATTTATTTCAACATGATTTTTGTTTGCCTTTTCTTTAGCGATTTTAATCATTTTTTCCGATAAATCTATCCCAGTTACTTTGTAGCCTCTTTTCGCTAACAAAATAGCATGATTTCCTGTTCCGCATCCTGCATCAAGTATTGTTTTTGGCATTGGATTTGAATAGCGCTTAAAAATTTCCTCTAAGAAGTCACATTCTTTCTCGTAGTTTTTGTCCAAGTAAATTATGTCATAAAAATTTCCGTAAGACTGAAAAATATCATTCATCTCGAAGTACCTATACGAGTCTTTCCCAAGTCCAATGTTTTCCATTTTCTATGTACCATTCTATAGTACGCTTGAGCCCCTCTCGAATGTCAACCTCAGGTTCCCAGTTAATATAGGTTTTTGCCTTTGAGTAATCGCATTGTAGCAGAGTAACATCTCGTGGCCTTAACCTCAAGTTTTCAATCTCTATTTTGATATCATCATAACCAATCAGATTTCCTACTAGATAAGCGATTTCTTTGATAGAGTAAGTTTTGTTTGAACCTAGGTTAATTATCTCTCCATCAGGAATCTCTGCTTCCATTACATTCACGGCACCTTTTGCTATATCTTCGACATACGTGAAATCTCTCTTTGCATTTACGTTTCCAAGCTTAACAACGTTTCCTCTTGACAGTTGGGAAACGATTTCGGGTATGACATAAGGCTGAGTTTCTCTAGGTCCATAACAGTTGAAAGGCCGAAGGATTATGACGGGAATGTTATGCTCGTAATGGAAAACGAAACAGAGTCTATCGGCAGCAAGCTTACTGACAGCATAAGTTGACAAAGGTAGTGTTGGGTGTTTCTCGTCCATAGGTACGTATTGGGCAGTTCCGTAAACTTCAGAGCTAGAGAAATGTACAATACGTTCGACATCTAACGTCTTACAAGCCATAAGAACATTCATGGTGCCCTTTACGTTCACGTCGAAAAATTTTTCAGGATTGTCATAACAGTATGGTATAAAGGGTTCCGCTGCTAAGTGAAAGACATATTTTACTTTATGTTTCTTTATCGTGTCATATATTTTCCAGCTTAATATATCAGCATTTATGATCTGTATCGATTCATGTATTTCACTTAGGTTAGACTTATCACCATAGAGAAAATTATCATAAACAATTACATTTGCTCCTTTTTTCAATAATTCTCTTGTTAATGCTGAACCTATAAAGCCGGCACCACCTGTAACTAAGACTTTTTCTCCCTCAATATTATTAACGATCATCAATTATTTTTCCTACCGTTTTAGTTTATTGTTAATTGGTTCAATTTTTCGTCTTCAACTAGATTAATAATTTACTGGGACTCTTTTGACCATTAATGATCTTTTTTAATATCTTTAATCTTATTTACAATATATTTAAGCTCTTTTTCTTTGAGTAGGGGGCTACTCGGTAAATAGAATCCGTTTCTTGCGATATAGTTAGCAACTGGACACTCATTACCTTTGACCCAACCTTTCTGAATAAAAATTTTTTGCAGATTGTAAGGAATGAATGCCTCACGTGTTTCTATACCGTGGTCTTTTAGTTTTTCCATTAGTAAATCTCTCGTAAAACCAAAGTTTTCACTATGGACCACCACATGGTACATCCAATAGACATTTTTAGCGTAAGATTTTTCGACAGGAAGTTGTAGACCTAGAACATCTTTAAGATTTTCGGTATAATAGTGGGCAATGTGACGTTTTTTCTCAATTATTTTATCTATTTTTTTTAGCTGAGCACAGCCAATAGCAGCTTGTATATTTGTCATCCTATAATTAAAGCCAATATCTTGATGCATAAATTTATTATTTGCTCCAAAAGCTAGGCTTTTAAGGGTACGAGCTTTATCTGCTATTTCAGAGTTGTTTGTAGTTAACATGCCTCCTTCTCCAGTAGTGATTATTTTATTTGCGTAAAAACTAAAGCAACCCACATCACCTAAGGAGCCCACTTTTTTCCCTTTATACGTAGCTCCGTGTGCTTCAGCACAGTCCTCGATAACATATAATCCATATTTTTTAGCGATCTTAAGAACAGGATCCATATCGACAGGATGACCGTAAATGTGTGCAACTAAAATGGCCTTAGTGCGTTCGCTGATTTTTTCTTCAATTAAAGCTGAGTTAATATTCCAAGTGTCAGGTTCTATGTCGATGGGGAGAGGTTTAGCATATTGATAGAGAACAGCAAAAAATGTAGCCATATTAGTGAAAGATGAAACTACAATTTCATCTTTTTGTTTGATTCCGAGTGAGGCTAACGCTAGATGTAACGCGGCGGTTCCGCTGCTTACAGCAATACCGTAAGAGCATCCCACGTAATGCGAGAATTCTTCTTCAAATTTGCCTATATATTCTCCATAAAGGCCTGAAATTTCTCCGCGGGAAATAGCGGAAACAACGTATTCAATTTCTTCTTCGCCCAATAACGGTTTGTATACTGGAATCTTCATCTTACACTCTTCCTTCAACCAGTGACTCCGACGCGCCAAGCCTGTAAGTGTCTTTTTCATAATATCGTCCCCCACGAAGCCCCTTCGTTAGGATGAGAAGTTCCGAGTCTTCCAAAGCGATTAGCGCATGTCTCTCCGTGGGGGGTGTGAAAATCAGGTCTTCAGATTTTACGATTTTAGTTTTAATTTTTCTTCCTGGCATTTGCGTTAAAAGTTTGAGTTTGCCTTTAAGGACGTAAGTATATTGAATCGATTTCTTATGATAATGATTTCCGCGAACAGTTCCTTTTTTTGACAATATGAATGTAACATATTCTATTGGCTCATTTTCTAAGATATCAATTATCTTACCTCTTTCATCTTCAAATACAGGATTTCTTTTGAGTACTTTCATTTTTTCCAGCCCATACGCGTAATAGTTTAACTCAGTTAACAATACGAGGTCTAGGAATAGGAATAATGAATTTACCTCCCGCATCCTCATAATCCTTCAAGTTGTTCATTATTTCATCAGCAAAATTCCACGCTAATAGCAATACGTAGTTTGGCATTCTTTTAATTAATTCCGAATCTGGTACAATTGGTATATGGGTTCCTGGCGTATATTTTCCTATTTTTAAAGTTGATTTTTCGGTGATAAAATCTATCGTATCTGGACCTATTTTACAGTAATTAAGCAGTGTCATTCCTTTTGCTGGCGCGCTTAACCCAGCAATACATTTACCTTCATGTTTTAGTGACTTTAACATCCATGTAAGTTCTTCTCGGTTACGTTCAACATTTCTCGCAAAATTTATTAAAGTGTCTCTTTCGTAAAACTTTTTCTCGTTTTTAAGGAATTTATGAACATTTTTAGAAACAGGATAAGTATTTTTTCTTGTTACGAAATAACGTAGTGAACCTCCATGAATACTTATTTTTTCGACATCGAATATTTCCATTCTAAACTTATGAAACAGTACGTTCAAAGGTTTAATAGATAAATAGGATAGATGTTCATGGTATATGGTGTCATATTCTAGTTTTTCTATCAAATCGACTAAGTAAGGGGCCTCAATGATGAATACTCCCTCTTTATCTAGCAATATATCTACCGCCCTTGCTAAGGAATGAAGATCATCTATATGAGCGACAACATTTGTTCCGGTTATGATTTTTGCTTTTCCTCTGGTCTTTACAATTTCACTTGCAACTTTTTCGTTAAAAAAGTCGTTTATAGTTTCGATACCATTTCTTCTGGCTATCTCGCAAATGTTAGGAGCTGGATCAATACCTAATACATTGGCTCCTTGGTTCTTGAAACCTTGTAGTAGCACACCAACGTTACTCCCAATGTCGATAACTAAATCTCCCGAAGAAAGACTGAATTTCGAGTATGCTGTTTTTGCTAAGGAGTGGAAGTGTTCTCTACCAGTTTTGGTAATAGACGACTCATACGGGTAATCTTTTTGGAATAATATTCTTGGTGAAACTACGTAATTAAGTTGAACCAAAGAACAATTGTTACAGATAAGGACTTTTAAAGGATACCATGTTTCTGGTCTATTCAACCTATCTGGGGACAAGAAAGCATCTGCCGGAGGAGTAAATCCCAGATCTAAGAACATTGTTAAGTTCTTATCACGACATATTCTACAAGTCACTTGATAATGGCTTCTCATTCGTTATTCACCAGTTCTAGATAAACATCCATCGTTTTTTTAGCTATATTATCCCAAGATAAACAGTTTGCTTTTTGATAAGCCTTATAGGCTAACTCTTCTCTTAACGCCTCGTCTGTTAGGACATAACATATCAGTTCAGCTAATTTGTCTACATCATTCGGGAAAACGGTAATGACAGAATCACCTACTATTTCTTTTATGTCAGGAGTGTCGCTCGTTATGATCGCTTTCTTACAGGCCATTCCTTCCAGTATAGGTAGGCAAAATCCTATTTTGGAGGGCATGACTACTACATCGGCTAAATTGTAGTAGATGGGAAGTTTATCTTCTGGGATGTGCCCTAAGAATCGTATATGCTCAAGAATGCCTAAGTTTTTTGCTAATTTAATACCATCAAAAAAGAACCATTTCCCGCAGATCCAGAGTTCAACTTTCGAAAACTTCTCCACGACGGTTTTAAATGCTTCCATTAATACATCTGTGCCTTTTGCCGTGGAAAAACCTCCCACAAAGAGAACGATTTTTTTTCCTTCCTTTTTTTTAAGCATATTATTGCTTAATTTTAGAGGTCTAAAACGGTTAGTATTTACTCCATAGGAGATAATCCTAATTTTATTGGGATTCACGCCTAGAGTCGAGATAAGGTCTCGTCGAGTTACTTCAAACGGAGCAATTAATATGTCACTTCTAACGGCTATACGCGAGCATATTCTCAAATACTGAAACCGAACTGAAGCACTAAAATTCAACTTTTTCTGATAAAAACTTGTTAACGATTCTTTAATCGGGATCAAGTCATGGAAGGTCGTAACTAGAGGGAATTTATGGAACAGTAAAGCGGCTTTAGCAAGTTGGGGTGAAGCTGCATGATAGACATCTGCTCTGACAGGTATAGTTTTTATGGGGAGGATTATTTCTTTTACGCCCCAATACAGAATATTTGATAGAGTGCCTTGGCTCAAGATAGTTAAGTTGAAGTATCTTCTTACCCTTTCGCTCAACTCAAAACAGTATCTATCAATACCATAGCCTGTATCGGCTACAGGGTTGTTAGCTAACAAGCATACCTTGATAACGTTTCCCTCCAATTAATAGTCAATTTAGGTTGGCAAAGTTACTTCTCTTTTTATGATGTCTAAGATTCTTCTAACATTTTTCTCGGATGCACACATTTTCTTAATAGTTTCTCTGGCTTTTTTACCTACCTCATCTGCTGTTTTAGGATTCTCAAGTATTATCTCAAGTTTATTCGCTATTTCTTCAATATCACCCACTCCTGCAAGAAAGCCATTTTCTCCGTCGGATATAAGTTCAGAAGTCCATTTTATTCTTGTTGTAACCACTGGTTTTCCTGCCGCCATGGCTTCAATGAGCTTTATTGAAGGCGTGTCACGGTACGGTAAAGCGATGACGGTGGACGGTAACATTAATTCGTGGTACACATCATTTACTTTGCCTATTCTTATCAAGCGAGACTCCAGCTTAAATTTTCGAATAAGCTTATTGAGGTAGTGTTCTGTTAGTCCATGGATGTTAGTAGATGCGATTACCAACTTTGCTTGCGGGTACCGATCAATAATTTTAGAGAATGCCAAGACTAGGTCGAGTACACCTCTTCCTTGCCACAGATGCCCCAAGTACGTAATTAAGCATTCGTGATTTCTTGCTTCCCAAGTTAAGGTCGGCAAATCCACATGCGGGTAAACTACGTATATATTGTTTCCTACGGGAATAAATTTTTGAATGAGCCTCTTTACATAGTTTGATGAGGCTATTATCTTTGTGACATTTTTCAATCCCCATTTCTGTAGAATTTCTCTTCTGAATAACTCTCTGGGCAACGTATTGATGAATTGGTTAATCTTGTATGTCAGGGGTATTTTATAACCCTTTAGAGTTTCACTGTCTCCCTTCCACCACATCCAGGGTTCTGTATATTCAAAGACATAATGAACAGTCGGGATACCTGTTAACCTGCCTAGCAATGCGGCGAATACAGCTGAAAACGATGTACCACATGTATAAATCACATCCAAATTTAGCTTTCTTAAAATTCTGGCAGCTTTGGAAATTATTTCAGGAGAAAACACTCCAGAAAAATAAGATATTTCTTTGCGATCTAAAAAGGTTCGGCTAAAAGGTGTTATTACACCTGTCAAAGAGGATATTGTATAGAGACCTCCATTTTCTACGGATGTTTTTCCTTCAGCTAACACTGTCACTTCGTTTCCTAGTTTTGCAAACCATTCCACTTGGTTTTTTAAAAGAACCATGTACGACGGTGAGTTAGGTCTTGGTGTCAAATATGCAGATTCAAAAACCCCTATCCTCAAAGCCGCTCACCATTCAGAGAAAATCTGTTCTTTACATTACCTGAAAATCTTAAGATTTAATGCGTATCTCACACTCGGCACTAACAATCTTTGCATGATTTATACCAGTCATCTTTATGAAGTTTTTAGTGTTTGAGGGGCTGGAACATCAATGTTTTTTGTTATCAAAACGAACTTTCTTGTGGCGTATCTTCTTAAAAATGGAAGCTGCGAAAAGAGACTGTCAAATAATTTTAGGGGCTTGAGTAATATTTCTGGAATTTTGTCGTAAAGTGTAAGACCTAATAGGAAAGCGCTTGCGGATCCTCGTATAGACAATTCGGCGTCATTTATACAACCTTGTAGTTCTTTGAGATTAGTAAAATCTCCACGCTTTTCCTTTTGAGCCCCTATAAGCGCTAGTAAGCTTTCACTATCATAATAGTCGAAGACCATGAAGCCTCTTGAATTTAATACTCTACTCACTTCTTTAAAGACCACGTATTTGTTTGATAGATGAGAAATTAGCCGTATACTGATTACACCATTAAAGGAAGCTTGTTTAAACGGCAAATACCTAGCATCACCTAATACTAGATCCACATTCGGCTTCAAGCTTCTAAAAACCATATTTAAATTTTTTTTAGCCATGCTTAACATAGCCAAAGAAGAGTCAAGGCCGATATAATTATTCACGGATTTGTTGTTCATTAAATTAAATCCAAATGCACCACTCCCTATCCCTAATTCGACGACCACCTCTTTAGAATTGACTTTTTCCATAAGTTGACTTACCGCTTTAACCTCTGTTTCTATGACCACAAGGCCGCGAAGACTGACGCGTTCTTCAATGTATTTCTTTGCTTTGCTTATTGAGGTATAAGCCTTGGAGTAGGGCTCCATCGTCTTCAACCTATTAGTTAAGCCCTTGCTACTTCTTTAATTATTTTCAGCATTTCTTTAATGACTAAGTTCCAATTGCACATTGCCAAGATTCGTTCTCTCGCTCTTTTACCAATTTCTTGAGCTGATTCGGTGTGTAGCAAAGTCATTCTGATCTTCTGGACTAATGCCTTTATATCCATAACGTCTATAAGAAAGCCTGTTTCACCATCTTTGATAAATTCTTGAATTCCGCCCAGCTTCGTAGTAATTACTGGTTTACCAGTAGCCATAGCCTCCAGAATAGTTAAAGGTGGATCTAAAACGTAACTTCGGAAAGGTAAACAGATAGTAGTCGAAGGCATTAAAATTTCTCGATATATATCATTACAAAAGCCTTTCCATATAATTTTTGAATTGAGGTTCAAATTGTTTATTATTCTTTCACAATAATGTTTAGTAACGGGGTCATCCCGCGGAGAAGCTATCATTAATCTTACATTATGTTTTTCTTTAGCAACCTGTGAAAAAGCTGTTATTACATCTAGGGGACCTCTCCACATAGCCAAAGCTCCAAAATAGGTCAGAGTATATTTCGAGGACGCAAAAATATCTGTTACTAAGTTTGGTATATAAATTCCTGGCGGTATTATTTTTATGTTAAGAAGATTAGGGGTTATTTTTTGTAAAATACATTTAATATATTTAGACGTGACTACTAATTGAGTTACATTAGATAGACTCCATTTAAGAATAAATTTAAAAGAATGAATCTTGTTATCGAATAGATTTGGTGTTTTAATTTTTTTAAACAACATAAAAGCAGATAAAAACTCATTAATTGATGTTGGATAATTTATTGTATCAATATGATGAATAACAGGCACGTTTGTTAATTTTTCTAAAAGTGCTGAAATAATGCTGAATGATATAGAATTGCGGACATAAATAACATCAAATTTTTCTTTTTTAATTATTTTTGAGATTTCAATAAATGATTGTAATTTTTCATTATATAATCCTTTTTTTAAATATTTTATTTGAAAAACATTTAAGATGTCGTTTGAAATCGGAAATTTTCCTCGTTCTGTTAATATGATAATATCAGAATGGGGAAGATGTTCCATAAGATGCAATATGGTACTGAGTAATTGTTTATTGGTTCCATAAACAACATCCTGTAATATTCCTGGCGCAACGATTCCTATTTTCATCTTTTGCCCTTAACAAGATTTAGAATTTTTTTAAAAAAATTAGTTGGAATAGATATTAATAGTGTTAAAACACTAAATGATACGAATGACATGTAAAACCCAAATTCGTATAATAGTTGCTTATCAAATTTTAAATACATGTCGAAAGTTCCTGTTTTATTGATAAAAAAGATATTGCCAAAAGAATACGCAGGATAACTTTTTATGTAAGTTTCGTTATTTAAATAAATTTTCCATGAAGGATTATATCTTTCAGAGAAGAATACATAAAAAGGTTCAGATGCTCTGGCAGAGATCACGTAGTTTGTTGGGTTAATTTTTTGCGCTCTAAAGTCTGCCGGTTTAGAAGTTTGGGGTCTAAACGATGATTCTATTATTGTAAGTTGATCTAAATATATAATATTTTTTTTATCAGGTTTAAATTGTATTTTAAAATGGCCTTCATACAAATGTAATTCTCCGATTTTGTACCATTCATATTTGGATGTAGAATTTAATCGAATTGTAAATTTATGGTGGTTGTTGACCTCGACATTCACAGTAGATGGAATTTCACTCAAGCATCTCACGTACAGATTATAGAAACCTTGTTTTGGGATATATAGAGAATAGCTGAACGGCATTTCCTTAACAGAAAAAGCAAACCCTTCGCTTGTGTTTACTCCGTAATCTTCTGAAAGCATTATCCCCGTAACACCCACTCCTCCTTCATCAAGAAACCAACTTCCGGCTTCATACTTTGCGATCCTTATCTTTGCCACATCAGAGAGGTTTGCTGGATTATGCCAGAAAACATCGGGTTCTTTCAATGGTAAAATAAGTTCTTTCCAGCCAAACCAGTTTTCGATTAGTCGCCATTCCTGAGCTTGGCCTAGCGAGTCTTCAATTCGGATAGTTAACCGTTCACCTGTGTTTTTTCCATACCACCATAATGAAAGGAAATCGTAACCACTCCAATCTTCAGATGGGGAGTATGTATGATCCATTGCCGCATAAGTATAATTACCACCAGAAGGAACTGTAAACTTAAATGCTTTATCTCCCTTTTTTACTATTACTGTTTCAGTTGTTATTGCAGGAGCACCAAGCTTTCCCTCAGATCCGCCGAATGAAATAGTCCAAAACTCCGCATTCTCATCATCCCATTTTGCGGTGAAGAGAGATTTCTTTAACTTAATATCATCTTGAACCGACCCCATTTCAGAAAATAAAATTATCTGCTTATTTAGCATTATTTCAGTAACTAATTTTTTTGCTTCCTCAACGGCTTCTTTCGGAACAACAACTACATTCGTAATAGCATTTTCTCCTTTTTCACTTTCAATTGCAAGTATATGATTGCCGTAATTTAAATTGACATCTCCTACGTGCGCCCATCTAAAACCCGCGTCAGCTATTCTTTTTGTTCTAATTTCTTTAATTTTTAAATCATCGATGTAAAACTTAATTTTTGATGCTTCGGGACCAAAGTAAAGTTTTGAGTAAACTTCATAGACCCCTTTTTGTTCTACATAAAATGGAATACGCAAAGTAGAAGGGACAAATGTAAAAGCTACATGTTCTAATTGTGCTTGGTAACGCCATTTATACCAAATCCAACCTGTAAAACTCCATCCTTCATCTGGAGAAAATTCTGAGACATAGTGAATAGGGTAAAAAAGGTATTTTTTTGATGCTGCAGCTAAAATTATATCAAAAAAATGGCCATCTTGAATTATAACTGCAACATTTGGAAGATTAGCAAGGGTAATAAGATCATTTTTTGTTAATTGTTGCACGAAAATTAAACCTAAATCATCTAGTTTTAATCCGTCTAAATAACTAAGGCTGATTAAACCATCAAGATCCCCTGCGAATAAACCAATACGACTAATAGGAAAGGTATGGCCTTGGAATCTTTTATTAACAAAAATTTGTATAGAATCTATTAAGCTAAGTTGCGTTAAGTCTTTCTGCTGTTTTATAGTATTGATAATTTTTTTATTAGTAAACTCCATTTCGGGAAATTCTAGCGCCCATCCATGGTCTGTTGCTGTTGTGCGTTTATTTAGGTCTAGAATAATATATTTAACGGCTGCTAAGTTAAGAAGTTCAGCCAAGTATTCTGTTCGATTTTCATACAATGTTTTAATTAAAAACCTTTCAAATGGCGGAGAATTTACCTTCCCGTAATATATAAAATCTCTGCCTATATATCTGGACATCATGTCATAGCCGGGAGTTGGGCTATATTTTGCGTCATTATATAACGTGGGATAGGGTGCAGGTAATGTAAAAACTCTGAAATCGTCGGGTTCGGTGGAAAGCCAATGTAATAACTGTTCATATTTTTCTCCGAATTCATATGTTTGCATTCTACCACCAAAGTTGCCAGTAAAAAATGGATAAGCATAAGTAGAAATGCTACTTATGAAAATTAAGAATATGATAAGTAATGAAATAATCTTAATTTTGCCATCAGGTTTTAAAGTAGCAATTCTATTATGATTTCTTATTAAAACTACACGCTTAATTAATTTATAGAGGTAATGTTTGAATGTTTCAGATGATAATCCTAAGAGAACAGCTAGCCCTAAACTTTGTAGAGGATACCACTTTTCGACGCTTCTAAAGATCTGTAAGAATGGAATAGATTCTAATATTAAGAACCATAAAGATCCAAGTATTCCCTTTGTCGCTGAAACTAAAGTAACACCCAAAACTGTTAAAGTAGCAAAAAAAATAATTCTACAATCCTTCTTGGAAAATAAAAGAATAGAAAAAGCAAAAATTACTGGAATAAAACTTAAAAGTTGCCATATAGGCGCATCCCTAACTACGAGGGTAAAATAGCCAAGGTGTGTACCTATAAATCGTAGGACTTCATTAGGCTCATATCCTTCTGAGATAAAAAATCTCATAGGAATATATCCTAACTGAGCTGATATTATTTGCGCTCCCTTGCTTTGGAATATATCTACAATAAAGGGAACAGTCCAGTAAGCTTGAATTAAAAACGGAGCAAATAATATGATGAATGTGTTTCTCATGCTCTTTAAGAAGTAATCTTTATTTCTCTTAGCTAAACCGCTATAGATAAAACAGAATAGTAAGAGCATTATTGATATGACAAAATAATTTGTAATCCGCATACTTGCAATAGCTGACAGTATGCAAGTTAGTAGAAGACACTTAAATTTATGACTTCCTTCAAGAGAGCATGCGAAAAAAGCGAGGACTAAAGGCAGCAATGCGTAGGTTAATACCATACCAAGATGACCTACTGCGAATTTGTTGAAAATATCAGGTGTCATCATGTAGAAGACCCCTGCTATAATTGATGAGGAAATCGTGACTTTCATTTGTCTGCATAGATAAAACATGGAATATCCAGCTAAAACCATCGCAAATATGCTGACAAATTTAGAGATAGCTTCACCATCCATGCCGAGCAGGGATAGAGAGTAAAGAAATAGCTTATAGTAAAGCCCTGACGAGAAATGCTCGCTTCCGAAAGAGCCCATTGTACCGCCCCAAACGTAGAGGTCCTCTTCGAACAGTTGCTTAAATTGAATCGAGAATGGCGGGATATTCCATTCGCCCTCCATAGTGATAACACCAGGGGAAGTGATTACCTTCCGAAACGTGATGAAAGATATGCCTAGAAAAAAGGAGAATACACCTAGATTCTGAACAAACGCCCTCATTAATACTTTCTTTTCTAACATTTCTAGATTCTTTCTTTTCGAATATTCAATACAATAGTCTCTCCGCAACATGATGTCAAAAACTTGATTTTTCTCAACTAAAAACTCCGCCTGCTTCTACACCCAATTTAATTAGGTTTAACTCCCTTTCCGCTGTAACCTCCCAATCATATTGTTCTGCTATCTTTTTTGCTTTTTCGCCTATTCCAGCTCGCAGTTTCTCGTCTGAAAGAAGATTTAATACCGCTCCCGAGAAAGCTTTTTTGTTGCCTACTGGAATTTTGATTATTGCATCTCTAAAGACCTTATAAGCCGGCAAATCATAAGCCACCACAGGCAATCCACAGGCCATAGCTTCGCATACCGCAATACCCCAACCCTCCTCATAACTCGGGAAAATAAAGATCTTGCATGTCTTAAGAAAAGCATACTTCTCATCCTCAGGCAATACCCCAAGCAATTTAATGTTTTTCTTAAGCCCTTCTATTTCAATCTTTTTTCTTAACTGTGAGACATATTTTTCTAACTCAGTTCCGATGATTAGTAATTGTGCATTAGGATAGCTCCGACATACAATCTTCCAAATATCGATCAAATCAAAAGCCTTAAATGGCGATAATCTTCCGAGAAAACATGCATCATATTTCTTCTCTTCTTTATTAACTCGACGGATTCTTTTAATATCTATGCCTTGCTGCATAATCCTAATTCTCTCCATCGATACTCCTAACCTTGATACCTGTTTCTTGTCACGGGGGTTTATGAAAACAAGATTAGCATTTTTCTTTATTAACATAAGACTGACATTTTGGGAGATCCAGGTAAGAAGACTTGGTAGAAAGGGATGATATTTATTTCTTTCCAAAGGTTTGGGTTCTAAGTGGTGAATGTAAACAATTAATTTAGAAAATGGAAATCTTCTAGAAATCATTACGGCAGGTAAAATATTGACTAAGAAGTGGGAGAACGTGCATATTATGTGAAAATTTTCACGTAACCCGAATGAGAAAAATGAGAAGAGTGACTTTACCATACGGATAAGATAGAGTATGGCAAGCCCGATAATGGTCTTACATAAAATTTTTTCAAAAGGGACTGAGACTATATGGGTTTTCATACTAATGCCATACCACTTAACAATTTCAGCTCCAGTTTCACTTGTTAATAAAGTACTATCATAATTATAATCTCTGAGCCGCTTGCATACCTCAAGCATGTGCCGGTCTCCACCACTCACAAAGCTAGCAAAAAGAGGGTAAACAGAAAGATCAATAATTAATATTCTCAAGTTACTATTTCACTTTCTTCAAATTATAAATCAGGGTGATTTAAAAATTCCCTTTCTATAATGTTTTCGGTTGAAATCATATATGATCCCACCCCTGAATACGCTAAAACCATAGCCGAAATCAAATTTTGAATCAGAGTATAAAAATTAATCATTTATATTTTGCAACAAATAAATTACTTTCTCCCGATGACAATAACACAGCTACTTAATCCAAGCTTTTTCAGCGGATTGTCTAAAAAAGCTATTACTCTGAGAAAACGTAGAAAAACTTTCTGATATATTTGGGTCCAAGGCTTTCTTATTAATAGCTGACTAAATTTTGGAAGTATTATAAGGTCAAAAATAGCACTTATAAAAACAAAAATATATGCTTCTCCTTCAATCTGCAAACCATTTTTTACAAAATAACTTTTAATCTCATAGATACTATAATACCGATTTTTTGAATGACCCATAGCTCTAAAATACCCTGGTAATAACATTTCATAAATCTTACGAAAGGGATACCTCCTATTAACAGTATAAAGGAAAATCTTACCCCCGTTTTTTAGAATCCTTGATGCCTCAGATAAACTAGCTTCAGGATTATCTACGTGTTCCAAGACCATTGAATGAATGACTGCATCAAAACATTCACTATTAAACGGTAAATGGTTTACATCCGCAACAACAATATGAAATGAGCCGGAAAAATTCGATCTGGATGCATTTTTTTTAGCGCGTTTTAAACCTCTCACTGATAGATCTACACCAACAGAAAAGCAAGATATATTAAACGCGTAGATGCAAGTGAGAGGTTGATCACCGCAGCCTATATCCAAAACTGAAGAGGAATTCCTTAATTCAAGTCTATTAAACATTTTTGCTATTTCAAAGTCACTAATATTAAAACGATCTTTGTAAAATCTTGACCAGTAACTTTCCCACGCCCACTTTATATACTTCCTATCAAAGAAGGCTTTTTGAGATTTCTTAATGTCAGAAATATTTTTATGTCTCGTGTACTTATCCACCTTTGTAGCTTTCTTCAATTATTTTTGCATTACGTTCACTAAATAACATCTCTGCAAATTTCCTACAGTTTTTACTCATTTGTAATAATTCATTCCGATTTTTAAAGAAATATATAATTTGACTTTTAATTTTATCAACATCCGGCTCAACAAGCACACTAACAGATGGCTCTAAGATTTCAGAAATTCCGCTTCTGTTAGTAGCTATGACAGGTGTACCACAAGAGAGAGCTTCAGGGAGAACCCTACCAAAAGGTTCATCATATATCGAGGGAACAACTACAAGATCTGCGGCGTTATAACAGATAGCTAAATGTTTTTCGCCGACATTCCCTAAATAAATTACATTTTTATAAAAATTGGATCTTAACATATCTTTTA
Source organism: Candidatus Hecatella orcuttiae (assembly GCA_002011035.2). Lineage (GTDB taxonomy): Archaea > Thermoproteota > Bathyarchaeia > Hecatellales > Hecatellaceae > Hecatella > Hecatella orcuttiae. Next base: position 436,335 of record MTLY02000001.1, read on the forward strand.
CCAGAGGGCCTTCACCGATAAAGACAAAGTATACGTTTTTTTCGCAACTAAACTCCTTGGCAATATCAATTAATAATCTAACACCTTTTATCTCCACAAGACGCCCAACAAAAAGTACAATAAATTTATCATTCCAACCGAGCTTTCTTTTACACCAGATTTTATCTAATGGTTTAAATACTTCTTGGTTAACCCAGTGTGTGAAAACTTTAATTTTTTTATTATCTAATCCTATATAAGTTAATTCTTTTTTCGACCTATTAGATAAAGTTAATATAGTATTAAAAGAGTTTAAAATTGTTTTTAACATTTTAATAAGTATAGGTTTTTTATCTACATTATAAATAGTGTGAAGACTAATAATAGTTCTTTTTTTAAAAAACTTAACAAGTATCTTAACAATGAAAGCACTAATAATGCCATGCGCATGAATAACATCAATTTTTTTATGATATTTAAGCATAAAAAATAAGGAGTAAATCAGTAACATCGGTGCAAAATAAAGAAACTTAAGCTGAGGATAAGATTCCAGTTTATAAAATAAGTGACCAAACAAATAAACTCTATGGATTTCTAAATTACTTTTTCTTTCGATTCTTTCACCTAATACTTTTGTTATTGTAGGTTGAGGAGCAATTACATAAACTCGATAATTACGCTTTATTAAATAATTACAAAGATCATCTAGATGAGTTTCCAATCCTCCAATATTCGGCCTAAAACCAGTAGTAATAAATAAAATAGTTTTTAAAAAGGTATTAGAGGACAACTTTTTTCTTTCTCTCCTGTGTAGATGAAGTTTCCCCTTTAAAAAGACCTATTTATTTCGATTTTCCGCCTTCTAAACGAGTTTTCGAAAAATAATCAACTTCACCTGTGACTAAAGCATTTAATACTATTTTTAAGCCGTTTAATCCAATTTTTAACATATACCTTAAATCTTCAACAGACCCCAGTTTATTTGATAATTTAACTAGGTTATTAGGTTTGAAATAATTAAGTATACGATATTTTAAAAATTCGATATGTGCCTTGTTGGCTAATTTTATCAATTCTTCACTCTTAAAGTATCTAGTATTATGTGAAGTCTTGGTCACAGAATCGTATAAACTCTCATTTTTTATCAAACCATTTTTCTTAAAAATACCATATAAATCTGTGCCGGGATACGGGGTCGCTATATAAAATGTTGCAAAGTCAAGCCCTGATTTTTTTGCGAATTCTATTGTTTGATTTATTGAGTCTAAAGTTTCGTTAGGAAATCCTATTACAAATGTTGAATGAGTCCATAACCCTATATCATTACAGAATTTTATCACTTTACGCGCGTAATTCAGATTTACTGGCTTTCTAACGAAATTTAATGTTTCTTTACAGCCTGATTCAATACCAAATGTTGCTCTATAATATCCACTTTTTTTCATCATTGTTAATACTTCTTTATCTAATGTCCAAAAAGCAATCCCGTTTGGTGTTGACCATTTTATATCAATGTGACGCGTAATAATTTCATTACAAATTCTCATAACTCTTTTCTTATCTAAAGTAAAATTATCATCTAGAATTGCTAACTCCCTAATTCTATATTTTTCTACTAAAAATTCTATTTCATCAGCAACATTTTTTGGGCTCCTTGCTCTCCATTTACGTCCCCATACAGAATGGATTGAACAAAATACACAATTAAAAGGACAACCTCTACTAGTGATTATTGAAGTGCGAGGAGAACGAACTGCATACATATGGGCACGTGGATCGTTGAGATAAATATGCATAGGTAATAAATGTCTAGCCGGAAACGGTAAAATATCTAAATGCTGAATAAACTCTCTTGGGGGGGTTTTTATAATTTTTCCATTTTTTTTAAAAACTATCCCTTTTACTTCTGAGATATCTTTTTCCATCAGTACGTTATCAACTATGTTTAGAAAGGTCATTTCTCCCTCTCCTATGACAACAATATCTATGCTTTCATCTTTTAGTATAATTTCAGGTATCGCTGAGGCATGCGCTCCGCCAAAAATTATGTGGGCTTTTGGATAAAGCTCCTTAATTATTTTTGCAACTTTATGTGCTTCCATGGCAGATGACGTATAAGGACAGCTAATTCCAACTATATCCGGGTTAAGTGATTTAACCCGCTCTTTAAGACTCTCTATATTTAACCCAACTCTGATTAAACCATTTTTTAAAACTTTAATAATGTTTGATCCCTCAGCTAACGAATCTATCAGATGTACATTAACTTCTTTTTCTTCAAGAACTGCAGCAATATAGGCTAATCCAAGAGGGGGAAATAATTCGGGGAGGTCTGTGGGTGCACATATTGTTGGAGGGAAAATTAATAAAATTGTTAAAGAAATTTTTTACAACCTTTTTTATATTTTCAATGATGAAATCTTTGAGTAAACTAGGCCAGCAGTCCCAGCGATGTATTCAACAAACTTTATGAAGAGCATGCCGCAGGCATATAAAGGTTGATTAGCAAGTATTCTCCATTTCCTTATAAAATTTAACCTTATAGGCATTAGTTGAACCATAGCCCTTTTGGGTTGCTTTTTGGCATAATAAATATAGGTTTTGCCGTACCGATAACTCCTAATTACTAGCTCCCTTAACTTTACATGTCCTTCAAGATGTTTCATAATTGCCTTAACGGAGATTATTTTGTATTTTGCATCTTCTACACGCGCATGCAACTCTTTATCTTCACCAGCTTCGAGCATCTCATCATATCCACCTAACTTCTCGAAAACACTCTTTCTATAAAATCTAGCGCTTTCAACTAGAGGATCGCCTATATATGTGAGGCGTTCCAAAGCCCTACACTTTGCCCAAAAACCTTCACCAACTCTTACTTCCGGGATCATCACAGCATCAACACAATCATTCACCACCTTTTGAACACATTCTTCGATAACTTTTGGGGTTAATTTCTGATCTGCATCTAAAAAAATCAGAAACTCTCCTTTTGCCTTCCATGCCCCATAATTTCTTGCCTGGGACCTTAAAGCCTTTACTTGAAAAACTGTTGGACCGTATTTCTCTGCAATTTTTACAGTGTCATCTGTGCTATAGTTGTCTACTACTATAATCTCTAGGTTGGGATAGGTTTGCCGTTTAACCGATCCTAAACAGACATCCAAAGTTTTAGAGGAGTTATGCGTCGGAACGACCACCGACACCAAAGGCGCCTCTTTCACAATCTATCCCTTGGGCTGAGCCGCCTTTTCCGCCTCAATAACCACGTTAAACCTAACGTTAATGTAGCTACTTTCCTGACAGGTTAGGCTTGCTTAACAACTCATCCACGTCTAATATTTCAACCGCAGTTATTTTTCCCGAATTTTTATCCCTGAAAAGATGTATTTGCGGATGGACGGGTTCTCCCATCTCGGCTTGGATTGGCTTTTCAAACCTTATGCATAGAAGGCTTAACTTCGGCTCTAAACTTACCTCAATGACTTCGGAGGGGAAATCGATTTTAACCATATCCCCAACTCTATCAACCAGCTTTTTCAGATCTAACTTTAGCAGAGAGGCCGTAGCCACCTCACCCTTTTCATCCTAGCGTAGGCTTTAACTTTATAGCCGACTAACGGTCTTCACCTTACCGCCTCTCAGCTATGATGCCTATGTTGCTCTTATACCGTCTGGGCAGAAACCTGTCCAGACACGTAAAAAGGAGGAGAAACGGAAAAATCGACTTATAGATTCCTAAAGCACCCCTCACAAACAACGATTTCTCATCAAACAACCTATTCAGGTTAGAGGGGGTATATCCGAAAATGCTCCCAAGCTTGATTATGCAACATTCAACTAACGCCGTCAGAGGCCCGCAACCATACTTATTCCTAAGCGTTTTAAACCCCGAATCTTCGATAAGCTTCGAGATTTCTGCGATAGAGTAACCCCTTCTGAAGTGTCCGACACTGTTATCGACCATGTCTCGCTGCCAATTCACAAAAACGTTATCGCACAATATATTCGGCACAGATAATATCAGCCTCCCTGAAGGTTTCATCACCCTCGCCAACTCCGCCAAAACTGCTTTATCCTTTGAAACATGCTCCAACACCTCGCTACAAATAACGTGGTCAAACACCGAGCCCCGGAAAGGAAGCTTCGTAGCGTCGCCGACGACAAACATGTTTTCAGGGTAAAACCTATGGGCCAGTTTAATCGATAGAGCGTCAACATCTAACCCCACATACTGTTCCTCATCAAGCCTATATGCATAGGACCCCCTACCACAACCACAATCTAAAACAAGCGGCCGCGCATTTCCAACCTCAGAGTTGTAAAGACCCCAAACAGTACGCATGATACTGTATTTTCCTATCAGGTAAAAGTCTACAGGTTTAGTCTTTGACCTTTTAGGTTCTCGCCGAAGCAAAGTCTTTAACATGCCCTACAGCCGCTTTAATGCCGCGGAGGTTAAGCATGAAATCGTCCTTGGACACCAGCGACTTCACGAATCGGCGGAGAATATATTTGGGCGAAAGGTAGATCTTGTAAATCTCATCGCAGAATTCCACCACTTCCTCCGCTGTCATGTCCTCCGTCTTTAAAACAGGTTCGGTCATGTCGTACCTTTCATAATCCTTTGGGTCAACCCTGAACCAGTCGAACTGGATGGCCTGCCGGTATAATTCCGTGCCAGGGTAGGGAATGACAATAGTGCTCTGCAGCACGTCTGCCAGTCCGTCTTCCATCAGCTTCTTAGCCAAAGCCAACGTCCTGAGAGCGTCTTCTCTTGTCTCCCAAGGGTAGCCGACCATGATGGTCAGGTGTATCTCCAAACCAGCCTCCTTCGCTATCCTAGACCCCTCCACAATCTGCTGGACGGCGATGCCCTTGTTTATTCTGTCCAAGGTTTCCTGGCTTGCAGATTCAAGGCCGACCTTCAACAGGCGGAACCCCGCCTTCTTCATCAGCCTGCATACCTCTCTGCCAACTTGGTCGTAGCGGAAGTTACAGGAAAACAGCACCTCCTCATGGTATCCTCTTTCCACCATACCCTTACAAAATCTCTCCAGCCAACGCCCCAGCGGGAAAGTCCCCGTATCGTCAAAGATCTCCCGGACATGGAACTTCTCGACCAGGTAGCCGATCTCGTCCAGATGCCTTTCAGGGCTTCTCACCCTAAACTTCGGGTAGGGCACCGTCCATGCGCAAAAGGTGCAGCCCCCCGCCTTCCTCCACCAACAATCCCTCCCAGCCATGGTATAGGTGAAAACCTTCCGCTTGTACCAGTTTTCACGGTATAGTTGATATTTCGTTAAAACCCTGTCTATGAAGGGGATCCCATCCAAATCGCCGACCAGCTCAAAGGGCCCGGAGTTTCTTATCCCCCCATCCTCACGATACCATACCCCCTTAGGCATAGGGCTTTCATCCTCCAGATGTTTGGCTAACCCCAGCAGCGAAACGTCGAAGTCCCCCCCAGTTACGACATAATCCACATGGCTCAGCTCCATGCTTTCCTGCGGGAAGGCGGTAACATGGTCTCCCACCAGAACGGTCTTAACCTCGCTTAACAGCTCCTTTAAACGGTCGACTATCTGCCAATGCTGTTTTACCACAGGCGTTTTGGTTTCAAAAACCACCAAGTCCGGCCGGCTTTTTTGAACATGATCCATAAACTGCCCGTAAGACCACTGTTGGGCTATGCCGTCGACAAATTCAACCTCAAAGCCGTTTATTTTTAAAAGGGTGGCAGCGCTGGCCGGAACCATGGGATATATGAAGGTGGGATGCGAAAACCACTGGAACTGGCGGTTCTGGGTCAGCTGAGGAACGCCTTTCACCTCTAACAAAGGCGGGAAGGCTATCATCACTTTCATCGCTGTTAGACCTTTTTCGAAAAAAACCCTCTGATGAAGGAAAGACCGTAGCAGAGGTGCGTCGCCATTGTTCCTAGAAAAACGTGGAGGACCATTTTAACATTCCTTTCCTTCAAGCCGGCTGAGATTCCACTCGACAGCGAAAGAAGCACGTAGGCGAGAATCGATAAAACATAGAGCAGACGAATAACCGGATTAACCAACGCCAAGGGGAAGCCGCCGACCACTCCCACAATCAATAGGGCTGGCATGAAAAACTGCAGCCTGACAAATTTCGGGTAAGACTTGGACAGATGCCCCTTAACGAGGCCGTAGCTCCATATCTGCTTGAGGTGAGGGCGGTAAAGCGGCCTTCGACGATGGTAAACCAGCACCCGCGGGTCATACAGTATTTTCATCCCCAGCTTGTGGGTGATCAGCCCGCAGAATACGATCTCCTCCCCAGGCCACACGTCCGGGGCCAGTTTTTCAACGGCTCCCAGCACAGATTTTCGAATCACTAGGTTACAGGTAGGCGTCTCGGTGATGTATACCAGTCTTTCATGCGGCCTATACCGAATCGACGCGGCGCCAGCTCCCAAGGAGGAAGCCAAAATGAGGCTGCTGGCCTTCTCCATCACACTGCTTTTCTCGTCCGTTAGAGAGGGCCCGGCTACGGCGGCAACCTCAGGGTTCACGAAGTGGGGAACAGCGTTTTTCAGCCAGCCAGGGTCTGGGTAGGCGTCGGAGTCGATGAAGGCGCAAATCTCCCCATCGGAAGCAACACTCCCAATGAAACGTTTTTTCAGAGGCTTAACAGCCCCCGTGGGGATCACCTTAACCTTCTCCCCAGAAAGCTCATCCGCCTCGTCCGGGAGCACTATTATTTCGTAGTTTGTGTAGCTTAACTTCGAGCAACGTTCGACGCATTTCTTGGTATAGGTGTCCACCGTCTTACAGGGGATTATTATCGCTACTTTCGGCTCTTTGAATACCAGGCGCCTACACCGTCAGCCAGCATTCAAGTTTCATGGGGGCTGCTAGCTTCTGCCAAAAGCAGCCATAAAATAGACTTTTCGGAGAAAGTTCATCACCCTCTCCCGCTTCACATTGAAGCGCCGCTGAACTATAGGATAACTTCTACCGGAGTTCCCATCGACAAACACGCCGCCGTTTTTCACGGTTTTTAACCTGAGAAGTCTCTTCCCGAAAGCCAAGCTGAGCCTTAAAGCTAACAGGTCCATGAACATGGTTAAAACCGTCCTCGCAGGGACTATTTTGGACTCCCCCTTAGACCTCTGATCCTGCCACTCCACATTCACCGCCTCCACCGGAACGCCCAGCCTCCTCGCGTTGACTATGAGGCTTGTGTCGAACAGAAAGCCGTCAGACCTAACCTCCTCCACCACTCGCCTGGCAACTTCAACCCTCATGGCCTTTAACCCCGTCTGGTGGTCCCTCACCCCGGTTCTGAAGAGAAGCTTGACCAAGGTGTTATAGCCCACGCTCAGGAGCCTTCTGGCTGCACCGTAGGAACCCCCTGTGAGCATCCTCCGAACCCCCACAACCAAGCCGCCTTTATCCTTAGCTGAAGCAACAGCGTGGAGGACGTTTTCGCCGAGGCTTACAGGCAGGTCTGCGTCCAGTATGAGGAGGACTTCACCCCTAGCAACCTGGACGGCATTCCGTATGGTGCCGCCTTTCCCTATTCTCCGCGTAAACCTCAAAACATTCACCTTCCCCGTGGAAGAGCCGACGGCTTTAGCAACGTCAGGAGTCCCATCTTTGCTGCAGTCGTCGCAGACAACTATCTCGTACTCCAAACTGCTGCCATCGAAAAAGCTGCACAGCTTATCCAAGGACCTGCCGATGATCTTCGACTCGTTGTAGGCGGGGATGAGAACGGACACGGTGACAGGCTTCACCCTCAAACCTGACAGCGAGCTTTCAGTTTTAGGTAAAACCGCTTCCCCAAAGGCGGAAATAGCCCGGCTACCTCTTATCGGCAAGAGCCTTCAATACAGTTGCGGCGGATAAAACCGCGAAGACCATCAAGCCCTCCCCCGTGAAGAGCGGCGCATCCAAGGTTTTAAAGTAGGAGAACACCGTGGGGGCTGTGAGAACCTTTACGCTGAGGTGAATAGCCGGGGAGCTGGCTATGCGAACGGCCGAGTCAACTAAAACCCTGAACGACTGACCGTAGAGCGGCCAAAACAAAGGCGTGTAGTATCCTAGGTCCATGACCGGATGGGACAAGGCTGCCAACAGCCCCAAAGCCGCAGGTTTCCGCAGACGAGTCCTCCAAACCAGCAACATGAAGGGAGCTGACAAGGCTAAAATGACGACAAGCGAATGGGAAAAAGACCTGTGAACATGAAAAAACACATCCAAATCCGGCAGGACGGCGGCCAAAGAAATAGGCAACGCCCTCCTGAGCTGGACCCCTAGGATAGTGAGGGCGGCGAGAGGGATGACAAAGTGGATCAGAGGCTCCATACTTACAGCTCGGGAGGGGGGCGGTGATTTACCTTTGAGAGCCCAAAGGCGCCTGAGCCTTTGCCCTCAACCTTGCACATAATATTTCGTGGAAAGCCGGGTTAACCCAAGCCAGAATACGTACCGGGGCTCTGTCAACCATACCCTGAGCTGCGGACACCAGGTGAAGACGGCTGATTCCTCGCCGCGGGTCAGCATTTCTTTGGCCGCTGCCACACCAGCCTGAACAATCCGGTTTCCAAGGGTGTCTTTAATTTTCTCAACTATGCTGAGAAGCTGGCTGGCGACTTTCCAGTTGAGTATTCTGCCCTTGAACCTAGCGTACCATAATGCTGCTTTAAACAAAGCCTTCTCCGTGGTCTTCAACCTCCTCCAGTTTCCGTTTCTTAAACCCTTCCGCATCCAGCCCAGCAACCCGGCATAACTGAGAATGGGGAACATTCCTAAACCCTTAATCCAGTAGATTCTCGGAACATATTTAAATAGATTTACGACTTCGGAAGAGAAACGGAAAACAAACACCAAAAATAGCTAAAAAAGGCCCTTTAGGGAAACCATACCGGCAATACTTTAACGAGAATAGGCCGCCTTTTTAGTCGCCGAAGTTGAAATAAATAGATTAAATTAACAGAAACAGTCGAGGAAACTTGTCGATTTTTAATTAAGTTCTACTAAAGTTTAAATATTTCTAACTTAAGTGTAACTTTGGTTACCTATGGTTGAACTTAAAGTTAAAGTCGGCAGCAAAGGACAGATCCTCATCCCCAAGATCCTCAGAGAAAGATACGGCATAAACCAGGGGGAATCGGTGACGATAGAACCTGCAAGCGAGGGTCTACTCATAAGGGGAAAACCCAGCCCTGACGAGGTAATGAGGAGGCTGAAAAACCACGTAGAAAAGATCAAAACCATGGCGACAGAAGAACCCAAGCTCGGCGACCTGAAAAAGACCTATCTTGAGGAGGAGTTCGAGGAGGAGAGAGCTTGAAAGCTTTCTTGGACTCCAACCTCCTAGTCTACCTGAACACGATGACAGGCGAGGAGAGGAAAAGCATCGACAAGTTTTTCAGAAAGCTGCTGAACGAAACACTCTTCACCAACATGCTCGTTTTGGATGAAACCCTCTACATATCCAAAAGAAAATTTAAAGTCCCCTATGAAACCACGCTGGGTTTTCTCAGAGAAATAGTGTTACCCTACACGAAAGTTATACCCTTGGATGAGGAAGACGTAAAGTCGATGGAAAAATACCTTACCAAGCACGATTTAAAGCCATCCGACACCTTGCATCTAGCCACCATGGAAAAGGCCGGCGTAACCCGCATAGTAACAGAGGACGAAGACTACGATAAGGTTGAGGAAGTAAGAAGGATCTGGCTCCAATAACTTCTCCCTAGGGAATAACACCACCGCCTCAGGGCTAATTCAGACGGTTTTAAAAGACGTGGAAAGTTTACCGAAGTTTACCGTAGATAAGCTGTCTCAAATCAGAATGCAGACGATTTTCTTCAAATCGGCTTAAGCTTCCTCCCAGGCGGAAAGTCTTAAATGATTTCGAATTATATTTTCAAGTCGAGGTTTTCATGTTCGAGTTTGACACCGTGATCGTGGAGGATGAGACCGGAGGCTATGTGGCATTTGTCCCCGCTTTGCCCGGCTGCCATACTCAAGGCGACACGCTGGGAGAGTTGATGAGAAATATCAAAGAGGCTATAGAGCTGTATCTTGAAACTTTAGCCGAAGAGGAGGAAGGGGGGAGTTTTAAAGCAGAGGGTGGTCAGGGTTCAGAAAGTGAAAGCCTTTGTCTAGAATCCTCCCCCTGAAGCTAGATAAACCCATCAAAATCCTCCAGAAAGCAGAATTAAGGCCGGGAAGAATTAAACAAACTCATCAAACAGGTTTGAAGACCCAAAATGGCTAAATCAACCATCGGAAAAGAGATAAACCAAGTATTATCCCAGCTTAAAGAAAACATGTTTGCAGGTAAGAGAATTCTTGTTACAGGAGGAGCTGGGTTTCTGGGAAGCTGGCTCTGCGACATACTGACAGGGACAGACGCAGAAGTATTCTGCCTAGACAACCTCGCCACAGGACTAAGGGAAAACATAGACCACCTCAGAGGGAACAAAAACTTCCATTTTATAGAGGGTAATGCGGAGAATTTCAGCCAACCCCAAAGGCTGGACATCATACTCCACTTGGCAAGCAGAACATCCCCGGAAGAATATCAGAAGCACCCCATCGAAACCCTGAAAGCCAACTCCCTTGGAACGTTGACGGTGCTGGAAGCCGCCCGCCTCAACGACGCCCTCACCCTCTACGCGTCCACAAGCGAAGTCTACGGAGACGCGCAGGTGATACCTACTCCTGAGACCTATTGGGGTCACGTCAACCCGGTGGGTGTTCGCTCCTGCTACGACGAAGGCAAGAGGTTCGGCGAAGCCCTCTGCGCCGCCTACAGGCGCCAGTACAGCTTGGATGTGAGGGTCGTCAGGATCTTCAACACCTACGGGCCGAGGATCAGGGCGGACGGCGCCTACGCTCGCGCTGTTCCAAGGTTTATAACCCAAGCCCTCTTGCAGAGGGACATAACCGTCTACGGAGACGGCTCCCAGACACGTAGCTTCTGCTACGTAACCGACACCGTAGCCGGGATGTTGAAGGCCTTAACCAGCCCCCATGCCAAGGGTGAAATATTCAACATCGGAAACCCCCATGAAATAACCATCCTCCAGCTTGCGGAAAAAATAAAGCAGATAGCCGGGAGCACTTCGCAGGTCACCTTCCATCCCCTGCCCGAAGACGACCCTAAGAGGAGATGCCCGGACATAAGCAAGGCGAAAACCGTCTTAGGCTGGGAGCCGGTGACTTCGCTTGAAGAAGGACTGGCCAAGACGGTGGACTGGTTCCGGTCGAGGATTTTCTAAGTTACGGGGAGACTATTTCGCACGGCCGTAGGATACGCGCAGAGCATCCCAGTAGGTCGTCGGGTTTCCTATATCCACCCGGATGTTGTCGGAGCCCAGTTTCAGGGCGTATACTTTAAAGCCGCCTTCAACCAGCATCTGAATGGCATCCGTCAACTGCTTTTCCCCCCTCTCGTCCACACCAACTCTCTCCAGCATCTTGAAGATTACGGGGTTGAACAAATACAGGGCGACAACAGCCAGTTTGGAGGGGGCGACCTTAGGTTTCTCGACGATGCGTTTGACACTGTAGATTCTCCCCGCCACCCTCTCGCCTTCTATGACTCCGTAGATTCGGGGGTCTTCAACCTCATCCACCACAAACGTGGCATCCGACCCATACTTGCTGTGTACGTCTACAAGGTTTTTCAGAAGCTTATCCGCGTTCGCAGCTATGTAGGTGTCCCCTGCATAAACCAGGAAGGGCTCGTCTCCGATGAAGTAGCGGGCCCTGTAGACGGCGTCGCCGAAGCCTCGGGGGCTAGGCTGGTTCACCCAAACGATGTTGGAGCGGTCGACCATCCTGTAAAACCTCCTGACCTCTGAGACGGTGAGCTTGTTGCTGGGTTTCTTGACCTTCAACGCCTTCTCGTCGTGGGCGAAATGGTCTTCGATAGCCCGCTTACCCCGGCCTACGATGAAACAGAAGTTTCTTATTCCGAAATCGAATATCTGCTCGAAGACAGATTGGAGAAGGGGCTTAACGTAGACCCCGCCATTTCTGCCCTTGCAGAAAATGGGCAGCATTTCTTTGGGCTGTTCTATGGTGGCGGGATAAAGCCGGGTGCCAAGCCCCGCGGCGGGGATGACAACCTTCCGCACCTGCATTTTTTCACGCACCGAGTCCGCCAAATATCCCCCTCACGAGAATGCATATAAGAGTTATTACGAAGGTTGATGGCCCCAACCAACAGCGGCAAACCTCAACTTTTTGGAGAAAACATTGGGGTTGAAAACCTTCCTGCCGTCGACCACGGCGGGGTTGCGCATGACCTTTGTGAAGTCTCCGGGTTTAAGTTTCTTGAACTCACTCCACTCTGTGACCAGTATGCAGCAGTCAGCCTTTTTGAGGCAGTCCCGCGGGGAACCAGCATACATGATTTTTTTCCCGTAGAGTTTTTCCACCTCAGGCATAGCCACAGGGTCGTACACAGCTACCTCAGCCCCCAAACCCAGCAGCCTGTCGATGATCTTCAGCGAAGCAGCCTCCCGGATGTCGCTGGTCTCAGGCTTGAAGGCTAAACCTAAAAGGGCCACCCGTTTCCCCTTCAAGCTTCCCACCAGCTGCTCAGCAAGCTCCACCCCATGAAACGCCTGCCGCTCATTTACATCCAAAATGCTCCGGAGGAGGAGGGGAGGGTATCTCTTCCGCTGGGCATAGGCTATCAGGGCCCTAACGTCTTTTGGGAAACATGAGCCGCCGAAGCCCAGCCCAGCCTCAAGAAACAGGTGGCCGATGCGCTTGTCGTAGCCCATACCCTTCGCCACCTCAGCCACATCCACGCCGGCCGTGGCTTCGCAGATACGGGCTATTTCGTTTATGAAAGAGATTTTAGCAGCGAGGAAAGCGTTGCTGGCGTACTTCACCATCTCAGCTGAAGCCAAACTCATCCGGAGAATGGGAGGGGTCTTCTTTCCGTAAAACCTGCGGTAAAACTTGTGCAGAATGTCCCCCGACTTTCGGTCGTACTCACCTATCACAACGCGGTCTGTGTGAAACGTATCGTAGACAGCCTTGCCCTCGCGCAGAAACTCGGGGCTCATGCAGAGGCCGAAACCGTCTCCCGCCTTCTTCCCCGAGTGTTTCTCAACGGAATCCTTAACCAGCCCGCCGGTGGTTCCCGGTACAACCGTACTCTTAACCACAACAAGATGATACCCCCTTTTCTCAGCGATGGCCTCCCCGATTTCTTCACTGGACCGCTTGATGATGGACAGGTCGATGTCTCCGTCCGGCCGGCTGGGGGTTCCCACAGCGATAAACGTGATCTCAGAATTTGAAGCCGCCTCCTTGAGATCCGTGGTGCATCGGAAAAGCTTACTCTTCAACGAGCTTCTGAGGAGACGCTTCAGTTTAGGCTCGTAGAAGGGGGGCTCCCCTTGGTTAATAGTCTTCGCCTTGTCTTCGTCGTGGGTTACAGCGTAGGCCTTGAAGCCTCTCTCGGCAAAGCAGACTGCGGAAACTAAACCTACAAACCCAGTGCCGGTGACTGATACGCCTTTAATCAACGGTTATTCCACCTGAAAAATGCAGCTTAACTTCAATGAGCCCTCAACCTGCTACAAAAGATAACGTATAACGCACTTCACATACACTCTTTAGGAATTAGTTAGGCGGCTTATATTTAAAATAATTTACGTTTTCCGAACGATGAACAAACATCGAAAGCCACTGAATCGAGAATCCCTTGTTCTTGCTCATCAGGGGAAAGACTGGCCGCCTAAGATATGAATGTTTTTAAATATTTAGAGGAGGCTAAGTTTGTTCCGTCAATCAGGGGCGGGGGTCTCTCCTGTCGAGAAAAGTTTTGGTCGTAGGCTTGGACGCTGCTCCTCCTGAGCTGGTCTTCCACAAGTTCAGAGACATCCTCCCCAACCTAGGGGAAATGCTGGACAGAGGCGCCTACGGGGAACTGGAAAGCTGCCATCCGCCCATAACCATCCCCGCTTGGGCTGTTTTGGCCACAGGCAAGAACCCGGGGAAACTGGGGCTTTACGGTTTCAGGTATAGGAGGAACTTTTCCTACACTGAGCAGGGCATCGCCACCTCCCTTTCGGTTAGGGAGCCGGCTCTCTGGGAGGTTTTCTCAGACCAAGGGCATTCCTCCTGCCTGGTGGGAGTTCCTCCCAGCTACCCCCCACGGCCCCTGAACGGTAACATGATCTCCTGCTTCATAACCCCCAGTGCGGAGAAGGCTTACACCTACCCCCTGGGGCTGAAGAGGGAAGTGGAGAGGCTGGTGGGGAGGTACCTCTTCGACGTGGAGTTCAGAGTTGAAGACAGAGAAAGACTTCTCCGGAGGCTTTACGAGATGACGGAGAAGAGGTTTAGAGTCCTAAACTACCTGATGGAACACAAGAAATGGGATTTTTTCATGTTCGTCGAAATCGGCTTGGACAGGCTTCACCACGCCTTCTGGAAGTTCTTCGACCCCCAGCACCCCAAATACGAGGCCGGCAACAGCTTCGAAGGGGTGATCGAAGACTACTACAAATACCTCGACTTGAAGGTGGGGGAAATGCTGAAGACCGCGGGAAAGGACACGCTGACCTTCGCCGTCTCCGACCACGGGGTCAAAGGGATGAAAGGCGCCTTCTGCATCAACCAATGGCTGGCTGAGGAAGGATACCTCACCTTCACCCACCCGCCGGGCGGAGTCGTAGACTTGGAAGAAGCTCCCGTCGACTGGGAGAAAACCCTAGCCTGGGGGTGGGGCGGCTACTATGCGAGGATTTTCCTCAACGTCAAAGGCCGGGAGCCCCGGGGCGTGGTAGACCCCGGGGACTATGAATCCCTCAGGGATGAGCTGGCTGGGAAGCTGTCGGAGCTCAGAGACCCTGAGGGAAGAAGAATGCGGAACAGAGTGTTTAAACCCCAACAGCTCTACCCGGAGCTCCACGGCGAGCCTCCAGACCTGCTGGTGTACTTGGACGACCTTTACTGGAGGTCCGCTGGAACGGTAGGGCATGGAAGCCTTTACCTCTCTGAGAACGACAAAGGCCCCGACGACGCGGTGCACTCCATGCACGGCATCTACATCGCCTACGATCCCCAAGAAACCCTGAAGAAGGGAAGAGTGGAGAAAGCCCGCCTCCTAGATGTGGCGCCTACCATCCTCCACCTAGCCGGCCTCCCGGTACCAGAGGACATGGAGGGTAGAGTCCTAGAATAGAGGAGCGTGCTCAGGGTGGGTAAAGGCTTCACAGTCTGGTTAACCGGCCTTCCCGGAGCCGGGAAGACCACCACAGCCCGAGGCTTGGAGCATGCCCTGAAGACCAAGGGCCTGCGGGTTGAAGTCTTGGACGGGGATGAAATCCGAAAGGCGCTGAGCCCTGAGGCTGGGTTCAGCCGAGAGGACCGGGAGAGGCACATCCGACGGGTTGCCCACGTGAGCAAGCTGCTGGCCCGGAATGGGGTGGCTGTCATCGTCTCCTTGGTTTCCCCCTACCGCTCCGTCAGGGAGCACGCTCGGAGGGAGATTCGGAACTTCGTGGAGGTTTGGGTGAAATGCCCCTTGGAAACCTGCATTCAACGGGACCCTAAGGGCCTCTACAAGAAGGCTTTGGCCGGGGAGCTGGAGAATATGACGGGGATTCAAGACCCCTACGAGGAGCCGCTGAACCCTGAGGTCGTCGTGGACACGGAAGCGGAGCCGCCTGAGGCCTGCGTGGAAAAAATCCTGAACAAGCTGAGAGAGCTGGATTACTGTTAAATTCGAAAAAGGCTTAATTTTTTAACCCAATACACCTATCACGTGGGCGGAGCGTAGCCCTACGCTAGGGCTGTTCCACAGCAAGTTGAAGGTTTCAAAAATTGAGTGAGAAAATCCGCTCCTTCATATCCGTCGACGTGGAAGACAGGCAGCTGGTGGAGAGGCTGGTGGAGCTTCAGCAAACCCTCCGGCAGACGGGAGCCGACCTCAAACTGGTGGAGCCTGAAAACCTGCACTTCACCCTCCGCTTCCTCGGGGAGCTTTCACCGTCAACCCTCAAGGCGGTGGTTGAAGAGCTGGGGAAGCTGCGTTTTCAACCCTTCCCTGTCCGCCTTCAAGGCCTAGGCGCCTTCCCCAGCGTGAGGAGGATCAACGTCGTCTGGGTGGGGATGTCGGAGGGGGCTGAAAAGCTGGGGGAAATCGCCAAAAACCTAGAAGCCGGCTTGCGGAGGATAGGCATCCCCCCTGATCCCAAAGGCTTCAGCCCCCACCTAACCCTAGCCCGGGTGAAAACAGGGAAGAACCGGGAAGAACTGTCCCGCCTCCTGGCTCAGCATTCCCAAACTCCAGTGGGCAGGATGGAGGTGAAGGCAGTTCGGCTGAAGAGAAGCATCCTCACCCCAAAAGGGCCTAGGTACTCTACCGTCCACGAGGTTTCAGGCTTTGGCTAGAAGAAAAGAAATCTACACCATCCTAGCTGAAGTAGCCCGGAGGGTTACTCCCACCCCTGCGGAGCGGAGGCAGGTTTCCGGGATGGCGGAGGAGCTGAGGAAGAGGGTTGAAGAACTAGCTCGGGAGAGGGGTGTTCCCGCGGAGGTGAGGGTGGAAGGCTCCGTGGCCAAGGACACTTGGCTGAGGGGAGACGCGGACATCGACGTGTTCATGCTCATCCCCGAGCATGTGGAGAGGCGGGAGATAGCCTCCACCTACATGGAAATAGCCCGCGAAAGCCTGAGAGGCTACCCTCAAACCGAAAGGTACGCGGAGCACCCCTACGTGGAAGCCCAGCTTACCCCCACGGTCAAGGCCAACATCGTCCCCTGCTACCGGGTTAAGCCGCCCCGATGGAAGACAGCCACCGACAGGACGCCCTACCACACGGAGTATGTCAGAAAAAAGCTGAGGTCGGAGAAGGGGAAAAAAGAGGTTCGGCTTCTCAAGAGGTTCATGAAGGGAATCAGCGTCTACGGCTCCGACATCAAGGTAGGCGGCTTCAGCGGATACCTCGCCGAGCTGCTCATCATCCACTACGGAAGCTTCCTCAACACCTTAGAGGCTTCCTCCCAGTGGAGAAGGGGGGAGTTCCTCGACGTGGAAGACTACTTCGGCGGGAGGGGGGAGGAAGCTCGAAAGCTTTTCGACAGCCCTCCCCTCCTCGCCGTCGACCCGGTGGACAGGCATAGGAACGTGGCCTCAGCCCTCAGGGAGGAGTGCTTCCACTTCTTCCGGGAGGCTTCGAAACGCTTCCTCCACCAGCCCAGCCGGAGGTTTTTCTATCCCCCCTCCCCCAAGCCTTTGGCGGCTAGGCGGCTGCAGGAAGCCCTAGCCCGCCGTGGAGGCTACCTTCTCTTCCTCAAGCTGGGGGCGGTGAAGGCGGTTCCCGACGTCCTCTGGGGACAGCTTTACAAGACGGAGAAGGCCCTCGTGAGGCTGCTGGAGGATTTCGACTTCCAAGTCCTAAGGTCCGCTGTGTGGAGTGACGAAGCCTCCAACTCTGTCTTGGTCTTTGAACTCGAAGAAGGCTCGCAAGGGGGGACGGTGAAACACCTAGGGCCGCCTGTCTTGGCCGGGGAGGAAGAAAATTTCCTAGCCAAACATCTGGGTGGAAGAAACACCGTTTCAGGACCCTACATCGAGGGCGGCAGGTGGGCTGTCCTGGTCAGGAGGAAGTACACCGACGCCAAAACCATGCTCAGAGATAAACTGGCCGACGGCGGCCGGAGCGTAGGCGTGGCCAGCCGCTTGGCTGAAACCATCCGGGAAGGCTTCAACCTCCTAGCCAGCGGAGAAATCTCCCGCTTCTACCAGCAGCACCGAGACTTCGCCGCCTTCCTAACGAGGTTCTTAGACGGGAAGCCTCCTTGGCTTTGACCCGGGTTTTTTCAGGCACCAGCCCTAAAGCTCTTTAAGCCACTTGTCCTTCACTAAAAAGTTAAACAGTGAATGGGGAAAAGGCTATGTGGAAGTTTGAGGCAGAGCAGAAAAAGTACAGGATAGGAAACGTGGAAGTGGGTGGTGTCCCCGGGGAAAGACCCACCGTCCTGGTAGGCTCCATTTTCCACCACAAACACAGGGTCGTCCGAGACGAACAAAAGGGGGAATTCGACCGGAAGACGGCGGAGGCCCTGATAAACCTCCAGCATGAGTTCTCCGACAAGACAGGGAACCCCTGCATGCTGGATGTGGTGGGTTCCACGCCTGAGGCCTTGGAGAAGTTCATCGACTTCGCCGCCGAAGTAAGCGACGGCCCCCTCCTGTTGGACGGGGTCTCGGAATCCGTCCGTTTACCTGTGCTGGACCACGTGAAGGCAGCGGGCCTGTCGGAGAGAATAGTCTACAACACCGTGTCCCCCCGAGCCTCAGAGGGGGAGCTGGAGAAAATAAAGGAAGCTGGAATCAAAAGCGCTGTGCTCCTCATCTGCCCCAAGGCGGGTTTCGGCTCCAAGGAAAGGGTGGCCACGGCCAAAGAGCTACTGAAAACGGTGAAGAAGGCCGGGGTGGAGAAACCTCTGATCGACACCTGCATCCTCGACGTTCCCACCCTCGGATTCGCCTGCCGAACCATCACCCAGCTGAAAAATGAGCTGGGCGCGGTCATGGGAGGAGGAGCCCACAACGCCGTGGACACGTGGAGGGGCCTCCGGTCTAAGATGGGCCTGCCAGCCGTGAAGCCGGCGGAAGCTTCAGCCAACATCCTCATCGCCGCCGCGGGAGCCGACTTCATCCTCTACGGCCCTCTAGAAAACGCCGAGTACGTCTTCCCCACGGTGGCCATGGTGGACGCGGCCTTCGCCCAGCTTCGCATGGAGGAAGGCGTGAGGATAAGCCGGGAGCATCCTAAATACAGAATCGCCTAACCGGATTCAGGTTCCCAAAATTGGGTGAACTTCTCCCTCTGGAGGAGGTGAAGCTTGAACACCACGGACTACTTCTCTGCTATCCAGCTCCAGAGCGGAAGGAATTCGAAAAGCGCCTCCGAGAGCTGGAAAAACTGGGCATCCGGTGCTTAGAGCTGGCGGGAAGCAAGAGGGTTCACCCCTTCTCCATCCTTGGGAAAGGCTACTCCAGCCTAGTGGTCGCGGCGGTGAGAAGGGATGGACTGCGGTGTGCGCTTAAAATTCGCAGACTGGACTCCGGAAAGCCTGACCTCGGCCATGAAGCCACCATGCACTCCGCAGCCAACAGGGTGGGAGTCGGACCCCGCCTCTACGGTTTCACGGAAAACATCCTCTCCATGGAGCTGGTGGAAGGCGTACACCTGCCGGAGTGGCTCACCGCTGTGGAGGAGAAGGGAAAGCGGGATGCGGTGAAAAAAGTCTTGAAAGAAACCCTCACCCAGTGCCGCAGCCTAGATAAGGCTGGGCTGGACCACGGGGAGCTGAGCCTAGCCTCCAAGCACATCCTCATCAGCCGGGAGGATAGGCCGTACCTCATCGACTTTGAGAAATCCAGCCTAAGGCGGAGGCCTGCCAACGTCACGGCTCTCTGCCACTTCCTCTTCCTCGGAGGCGCCACAGCCGAGCGGATAGCCGCACTGATGGGGCGGATAAGCCGGGAGGCTCTCCGCGAGCTGCTGAGACGGTACAAGGCTGAGCTTGACGACGGAGCCTTTGAAAAGCTTCTCTCCGCCCTGTTTCCCAGGTCGGTTTTTTCGTAGTTCAATTTATATCCTCCCACCGCCCCGTAGTTTACGGGGGGCAGCCCTTTGGTTGAGGAGCTGATGTATTTTAAGCTGAAGACCTTGGAAGACATGGTGAAGCTGGTAGCCTTCTCCCCGGCGCCCATGCTCCAGCATACGGTGGTGGAGGGTAGGCAGGTCTATTTTATTCAAAGCTTCTCCATTGTAGGTAAGCCCTTGGTCTACTACCTGGAAAGGGATGAGAAGCTTGAGAGTAAATACGTCGTCTACAACCGGTTTAAC
The DNA here is from genome assembly GCA_002011035.2 of Candidatus Hecatella orcuttiae. Taxonomy (GTDB): domain Archaea; phylum Thermoproteota; class Bathyarchaeia; order Hecatellales; family Hecatellaceae; genus Hecatella; species Hecatella orcuttiae. The sequence goes on from MTLY02000001.1 coordinate 456,196, forward strand.
GACACCATATCCTTCAGCGACAAGCCCGGCTCCGACGGGCAGTCTGTCTACATACCCATCATCGAGATAGAGAAAACAAACCTGCTGGACATCATAGGCCGAAGGTGAAGGTGAGGGAAAAGCCTACATTTCCTCCACCGACACAGCTGCCTTCCAGTTTTCCTCGAACTTCACCGTCACCTTGAGAACCTTGAAGCCCAGAGCCTTTTCGGAGGCATAGTTTTCCTGCCCTCCGGTTTTCTGTTGGTTCTCCCCCTCAGCAATCTTCACCGTGGCTAGGTAGAATTCTCCTTCCCGGGTGCAGAAGAAACTCCAGCTGGGACGTCGGAGGGATTGAAGGTAAGCTTTCTGGCGGTCGCTGAGCCCGTAGAAGCGGATGTCGTGGGCGGGCATGAAGTAGCCTCGCTTCATTCCGGAGGGGTCCAGAAGCTTGTCTGTGAAAGGCCTGTAACACTTCAGACCTATCTTTTTCAGGGCCCAGTAGGCTAGGACTTCTCCCACATCCCCCGTCAGCTCAGCGTCTTCCTCCACGGTTATCTTCACTTTTTCGGAAAGCGTTTCCACCACCCGGAAACAGATAAACTAATTCGCCCCTCTCCTTTAAAGGTTCATCACCCCTCTTTTTATGCCAGAGAAGCGATACTCATATTACTTCTAGGGGAGAAGCTGGAAGGGATGCGCCTTAAACATTCAGGTTTGCTCCTAACCTTAACCATCTTGCTGAGCCTGCTTTCAGCCCTCCCATCCGTTTCCGCCAATGCAAAAGGCGAAACCGTATCCCTCCAGCTGAGCGCTGCTCCTATGATGGTCAACATCGGCGAGGGGGTTCAGGTGGAGGGTGAAACCACGCCTCCGCTAGACGGAACCCTCATCCTCATTCCCTACAAGGGCGCCTTTGCTCCCGAAATCTTGAGGGACATCCCGGTGGTGGAAGGCACTGTCTCCCTCGTATGGACTCCCAAAGAAGCCGGCCGCTACATGCTTGTAGCCATGTTCGTCCCTGAGGACTCCCGCTATCCCCCTGCCTTCGCAGCCGTCAAGAGCATCATTGTGAAAGACGTCCACATAGTCCTAACTGCGGAGAAAACCTTCTACAACACCGGGGAGACCGTGGGCCTGTCGGTCGCGGTTACGAGGAAAACCGACGGCAGACCTGTCCCTTACGCCAAGGTGCAGCTCAGCTTCGCAGACAGGACGCTGGAAGCCTCCGCCGACCGGCAGGGAAGTCTGTCCCTCAGCCTGACCTTTCCTGAGGATGCCTTCGGCGAGTACACCATCACCGCTGAACATCCGCCAGCCCAGGCTGCCGTGAAGATTCACATAGGACAGGACGTGATAGTCCAAAGGGTTGAGCTCATCCGAGGGCTTCCCTTTGACGGGGAGTTCTCGGCGAAAAGCATCAGCAGAGCCGAGTACGGGGAAACCTTCAAGAGCGCCTTGGAAGAAGTGCCACCGCAAGAATGGGAACTGGCACAGCAGGAGTATGAAGCCCTCTACATCCTCACCGAGGAGGAAAACATCAAGGCTGTGACTGAATCCTTCTTCTCAGGGGCTGTAAGCGGATACTACGACGTGGAAGGAGACGAAATAGTGCTGGTGGGCGAGGCCATCGTCGACGAGGAAACCCTAGTCCACGAGCTTGTCCATCTTCTCCAAGACCGACACTTCCCGGAAATATTCGAATTCACCTCAAAGCTAACTGACAGCTCCTTCGCGGTAGACGCCTTGATTGAGGGAGACGCAGAGCTGGTGAGGGAGCTGTACGAAGCCCGATGGGGTTTCCCGCCTGTGGACGGGGGTGCGGCCGCGGCGGCTGACGGTGTGCCTTGGGGCTTCAGGCTGATCCAGTATTTCCCATACATTGAGGGTTTAAACTTCGTCCGGGAGCTTTGGATGCAGGGCGGCTGGGAGGCTGTTGACCAAGCCTACGCAGACCCGCCAAAAAGCACAGAGCAGATAATCCACCCGGAAAAATACGGCGTCGACACGCCTGTGAACGTCACCCTCCCTGACCTAAGCCTAGAAGAGTGGGAGGTCCTTGGAAACGACACCCTGGGGGAGTTCGCCCTGTTTATCATGTTCTGGAATCAGGGCATCGTCCCCATCGGGGTGAAGGGCGACAGCTACACCTACTCAGCCAGCGTATCCGAGGGCTGGGACGGGGACCTGATGGTGGTGTACAAGAAAAGTGAAAGCTACGGCTACGTGTGGAGAATCGCATGGGACAGCGAAGCCGACGCGGAGGAGTTCGTCGACGGATACGAATGGATGCTGTGGCGTATGGGCGCGGCGAAGGTGGAGGGCGTCTGGGAAATCGACTCCAACGACTACGTTCAAATCCTCCGGGAAGGCGGCACCGTCACCATCATAAATGCGCCAAGCTTGGAAGAACTAGGTGAAATTTGGGCTCTGAGCATGGAGTCGGAGAAACCGGAAACAGAAATCTGAGGTCGGAGTCTTGACAGCCGAGAAAACCTTGGGGGAAAGAGAAATCATCCAGCTACTCCTAGAAAAGTTTCAGCCCAGCCCTATGCCCATTCCCAGCGGGGACGACGTTTCAGCCGTGGACCTAGGAGGCGGAAGACTCGCCGTCTTAAAAGTAGACATGCTGGTGGGGAAAACCGACATGCCCCCAGGCATGACCGCCTATCAAGCAGCCAGGAAGGCGGTGGTCATGGCCGTCAGCGACTTCGCCGCCAAGGGCGTCCGCCCCAGAGCCGCCCTAGTGGGCTTAGGGCTGCCGAGGTATGGCAGCCGGAAGGTGAAAAGCCTAGCCGAAGGCCTCAGGGATGCAGCCCGCCAATACGGCCTCAGCCTCATCGGAGGGGACACCAACGAGGCTGGGGACCTTGTCATCACCGTGGCCGCCCTAGGGTTCTGCGGGAAAGGCCGGCTTCTCCTCCGGGGAGGAGCCAAGCCCGGGGACCTCCTAGCGGTCACAGGCCCCTTCGGCAGGACTGCTGCGGGGTTGAAGATTCTCCTAGAAAACCTGAAGGCCCCCGGCAACCTCAGGGAGAAGCTTCTCCGCCCCGTTTTCACTCCTGAGGCAAGGCTTCAGGTGGGGCTTAGGCTTCGGAGGCTAGGTGCCACCGCGGCCATCGACTCCAGCGACGGCTTGGCTTGGAGCCTCCGAGAACTGGCCGTGGCAAGCGGTGTGGGCTTCAGCGTCCACCGGCTTCCCTTGGCTCCGGAGGCCAAGGCCTTCGCCGACCTCCACCGGCTGGACCCTTTTGACTTGACGTTCTACGGGGGAGAGGAGTACGAGCTGGTGGTGACGTTGGACCCTCGGAGATTTCGGAGAGGCTGGGAAAAACGCTGGGGGTTGCAAGTCATAGGGCGGGCGGTGGAACAGGGCGGACTGGTCTTCGAGGAGAAAGATGTTAGGAGGACCATTCAGCCTCGAGGCTGGGAGCATTTTAAAGCTAGAAGACGGGGAAGGAAGCTAGCATGAGCCGCCTGTTGGAGGAGATGAACTGGAAGGAGCTAGAAAAGGCCCTCAGAGAAACCAAGACGGTCATTGTTCCTTGCGGCTCCACCGAGGAGCACGGCTACCATCTCCCTCTCTCCACCGACACACTGATAGCCTGCGAGATAGCCCGCCGGACGGCAGAACGGGTCAACGTCCTCGTAGCTCCGCCCATAAACTACGGAGTATGCCGGAGCACGGGGTCGTTCCCCGGCACCCTGACCATCAGCCTAGACGCCTTGAGGGCGCTGGTGGAGGAAATCTGCGAAAGCCTCCACGCCCACGGCTTCCGCAACATCATCCTCCTCCCCGGCCACCTGGGCGCCGCCCAGATGGTGGGGCTGGAGCTGGCAGCCCAGAAGCTCGTAGAGAAGCATCAGGACCTCTCCATGGCTGTTGTGAGGTGGGAGGAGGCGATCAAAAAACTGACTGGAACAGTCCTAAAGGACCCACGGGACGGCCACGCGGGGGAGGCTGAGACATCCCTCATGCTGGCCCTCAAACCTGAACTCGTCAGGATGGAGAAGACAGTCGACGAGCATCCCCGTTTCCCAGAACATTTGGTGGTCGCGAAGCCTGGAGACTATCTCAAGTCCGGGGTGATGGGCTCCCCCACCAAGGCCTCGAGAGAGAAGGGTGAAAAAATCTTGGAAGCCCTCGTCCGAGAGGTGGAGGAGCTGGTGAAAAGGATGGAGAAGAGAAGACAGCATCGAAAATAAGCAACTTGCTCTCATGCATGGGGGACCGGGGATCCCCTAAGGCTTATCTCACCATGGGGTATTTCCGCACACTATATTTTCTACCTGTCTGAAAAACTCATTTTCCAAGTTCATTTTCAAGTTTTTCGACAAGCCGCAGATAGCGCTGGTGCAGGTTCACTCCGATTTTTTTCTCCGCTTCCTCAAATCTTCTCCGCAGCTGCTTTTTCTCAGCGTCGGGGATGAGGCGGTCGGCGACGGGGAAGATGAAGCTGTCTTCCTTGAAAATATGCTCGGTGAGAAGCCTGATGTAGCTTTGAAGGCTTTTCGCCAAGGCTTTCCTGGCAGGTGCGTCTCCTCCCTCATATTTTTGGAGACTTTTAGCCGCAGCCCGGATAAGCCGGCGTCCTTCTTCATGCTCTGAAAGCATAACTCCGATCTCCGCGGAGGGCATGACACCTATGTGCCCCACCGCCTCCACGGCGGAAAACCCGTGCTCCTGGAGGGCTGAGAACAGTACGTCCTCCTCCTTACCATGATGGCAGCGGTCGGCGAAAGTTCTGAGAAAGTCTAACGCATCCTTTAAAAGGGACGGCTGAACAGGCTCTCCCTCACTCAGCCTAGCAGCGGCTTTCTTCAACACCTCCAGCATCCTCTCTATGACCCGGTGCTCCTCCTCCAGAACCTCAACCAAAGATGAACCCGCCAAGTTTCGTCCCCTATTCCTCTATTCTCATAAAGCCTTTTAACCGAACACCGCTACAGAACTGGGCTGAAGCATCGGATCACACCCGAGAGGATTCGCCTCGGTTAAGCCGCTATGTCCCCTTATCCAATAAAACCAGTTGACTGCAGAGATCGTCTCCTCTCACGATGCATTTTTCCAGTTTTATTCTATCAGTGTTCAAGATTCTAGCCACAGCTCCCTGATGCATCACGCAGAGTAGACCGTTTAACTCAGGGATAACGTCCCCGAAAACACAGTTCCGGTAAGTGATGATATACTCCTCGCCGCGCTTCGAAAGGGATGTGAAAAAACCGAACTCATCGAAAAGCTTCACCATCTTCTTCAGCCGACGGCTGCCGTCTTTGGGCAGGTGAGGCAGGAAGTAGCCGGCAAGGTCTTCGGAGAGCCCCTCCATCAGCACCCTGAGAGCCTGCTTGCCGTATATTCTAGTGATTCTCCGGGTTAGCAAAGCGACGAGCACGTCGCTTTTTTTCGGAAGAATCCTCCTGCCCAGCTGGGTTAGGCGGTATTTCTTCTTCGGCCGCCCGACGGAAGACCTGTCGAAGTATGGGGAAACGAGGCCCTCCCGCTCCAAGATGGATAGATGACGCCTGACTGCGCTTTCGTTGATACCCAGTTTCTTCTCGAGTTCAATGGCGTTGAGATCTCCTTGGAGAAGATAGGTGAAGATCAGCTCTCGAGTCCCCTTTATTTCCACCCCTAATCTTCGGCCGTGCTCAGCAGGCTGATTTATTTGTTCAATTTTCGCTGCCATGATGTTCCCTCAGGATGCTAGAGGCTGACTGTATTGTTTAACGGAGGTAAATATTTATATAGTTTACTCACAAAATAGTGAGTATATCTTTCACCCTCATCGTCGAAACGGGTCCCCACCATGGACGAATATCTGAACATGGAGGTCAAGGAGGTTATCTCAAAATTTCCCGAGGCAGCGCGAGTGCTGGACGAATACAACATCGGATGCACCGTCTGCAACGCAGGGTCTTGCCTCCTAAAGGACATCGTGGAAATACACAGTCTATCTTCGGATGAAGAGCAAGAGCTGATGGCCAAACTTGCCAGAGTGGTCTATCCAGGCCGGGATGTGAAGGTGCTTGAGGTTGGAAGAAAACCTAAAGCTAAACCTGAGAGGGTGAAGTATTCCCCGCCCTTGAAAAAACTGGTGGACGAGCATTTGCTGATAAAAAGGTGGATAGCGCTGATACCCAAGCTGGCTGAAAGCTTGGACGTTAACACAGAAGAGGGGAGACAATTGGTCCTTCAAGGAGTTGATTTTATCCGCACCTATGCAGACCGGTATCACCACGCCAAGGAGGAGGAAGTTCTCTTCAAGTACTTTGACGAAAACCTAGAAATCCTCAAGACCATGCACGCCGACCATGAAAAGGCGAGAAGCCATGTGAGGAGCATCCTTCAAGCTGTGGAGGAAAAAAATGGAGAAGCCGTCAAGGAGCATCTAAACGCCTACAGGGAGTTGCTGACAGAGCACATCAAAAAAGAAGATGAGATCCTCTACCCTTGGATGGACAGGGGACTCTCCCTAACTCAAGTGGGAGAGCTGTTTTCAAGATTCAACGAGTTGGAGGAGCAGTTTCAAACTGTCCCTGAAAAATATGAAGAGTTCATCCGAAAACTGGAAGAAAAATTCAGGTAACAATAAGACAAGGAGGTGAAAAGATGGTGTTTGAAGGCTGTCCGGGTTCGCATACATTGGATTTGAGGGAAAAAGAAACCCGAGAAACAACCCCCACAGAAAAAGTTAGGTCTCAGCTTAGACAGTGGCCGATTCAGCTACACCTGATCTCGCCCACCGCGCCCTACTATCAGGGGGCGGATGTGCTTCTGACGGCTGACTGCGTGGCTTACGCGTTGGGTAACTTCCACACCGACTACTTGAAGGGCAAGTCCATTGCCATCGCCTGCCCTAAGCTGGACGAAGGCCAAGATGTCTACGTGGAGAAGATTAAGTCTTGGCTGGAAGATGCTAAGATAAACACTCTCTCGGTGTTGATCATGCAGGTTCCCTGCTGCATGGGATTGGTGAACCTAGCTCAGCAGGCTGCTGAACGTTCGAAGAGAAAAGTCCCCATCAAATCCATCATCGTCGGCATACAGGGCGACATCCTCTCAGAGGAGTGGGTGTGAAAGAAATTAAGAACCTGACAATCCTGGGTGAAAGCATTGTTTCAAAGCGGAGCGGAGAACGCGCCTAAAGATTTAAGTTCTTCTTAGACGCATCCAGCAGTAAAATTTCAACCCTCTTTTCCAGCTTCCTCCACGACTCCGGGGAGTATCCCTTGGTCAACCTTAGAAAAAGCCTTTGGGGCAAAGGCTACCAGCCCAAGCTGGTTCAAGTTCCCCAAACCGACTACAAAGAACTGGTGAGGGTGGGGCTGGACAGGTTCACCGAGAGCGCCGCCGGATTCGCGAAGCCGGTATACTTCATCGTAGCCTCAGTGGAGCTGGGGAACACCACCACCAAGTGCATCCTGACGGCCACCAACCTTCGGGAACAGAAGATCTACCTCCTGAACAAAACCGTCCGGTTGACCAAGGAGATGAGAAGCCCCCTACCTGGGGAGGAGGTCTTTGGGGAGACCGTCTGGAAAAAAGAGCTCACCGTCAACGCGGTGAAGGAGTTCATCCGCGACACTCTCCTCCAGTGTTTGGAGGAGGCAAAAATAGACAAGGACAGAGACCTCCACTTCGTGGTAAGGTCCACCGGTGTGACCGCCGGTTTCGCCACGCCGGAGGAAGTGGGCGCCATGATCCACGCCTTGGCCCAAGGCTGTCTAGCTGCCGGCATCAGCTCCTCCAAGATGGTGGCCCCCCTGACCAAGGAGCATGTCCCCAAGGAGCTCAGAGAATACTCGCTGCTGGACAAGGTGCCCTTCGACGGCTCTGTAGCCGGAAGCTTGCCGCCTCGAACCCCCGGCCAAGTTATCGCCAACGAAATGGAAGCCGAGCTGTCCACTGCTGGGTTGAAGATGGGAGCCCGCTGGATAGGCTTCGACTTCCGAAACCCGGTGGTGGCAATGGACTTCGGCACAACCCTGAAGGGTAGGATAACCGACAAGTCGTCTCCCTACGCTCAAACCGTGGGAAGCATAGCCGGCTTGGGCGGAGCTATACCCGACGCCCTCGTCCAAGGCGCCGGCCTCGTGGACGCTGAAAACGGCTCTGTCCTAGAAGCTCGGGCTGAGGAAGCCGGCGGGAGGAGGGTCTCAGGAGGCTGGGAAGACTGGGTGGAGGACGCCTTGAAACATCTGCGGATAATGGCGATTCCCCCTGACAGTTCAAGGTTTGGAACGGTTCCAGTGAACCCTAAGGCTGCTAGGGAGGCAGCCGTGTTCCTGATAGGCTGCGACATCGGAGTGAACGGGAGCAACATCCCCAAGCTCCGCAGGCTGGGGGAGAAAATCCGCCGAGAGCAAGGGCTCCCAGCCCTGTTTAGGGTGATAGACGCTCTCATGGCCCGGGTGGCCTCCCGCATCGTGGAGCTGGCCATGGAAGCGGGGCTGATAGGCGCTGATGTCTCCATAGGCCTCACCGGTCGGGCGGGCATAACAGGCGAGAAACCTCAGGCCTTCCTGAAGCTCGTTGACGATTTGGGGCTGTATCCTCGTGGAGCCGTAAGCGACCGGGTGGTGTTCGTGGAGGACGCCTTGGCCCTCGGAGCCGGAGTGATGAGCAGGTGCATGTTCAGCTTGGGCACGCCTAAGAAGCCTTTGGGGGGAAGACGGGGGGAACCCTGCATCCTAGCCAAGCGGATGAAATATTTGGAGAAGACAGCCGCCTGGACTCCCCAGCACCTCAAGGAACTGAAGACATCTCCAGCAGCCCGAGAAGAGTAGGCCGGGACTTCAGCCTGCCCGGGGAACATTCCGCAACGTCCTCACGCCGGCTGGGAGTCAGGGAGACTAAACCTTAAAAATTCTCAAGCACCTAGAGAGTCTAGCTTCCCTAGGCGGTGGAGATGACTTCATCCAACGTGGAAAATACTCGCCCCCCAAACAAGCATCTGGTTGTCTTCCAGCCCAGTGGGCGAAGAGAATATTTCAGTAGCTCGCAGACGCTGCTGGACGCTGCCAAAGAGCTGGGAGTGCCCATCGAAAGCGTGTGCGGCGGGGAGCGGTGGTGCGCCAAGTGCAAGGTCATCATCGAGAGAGGCATGGAAAACCTCTCCCCTCTCACTTTGGAGGAAAAGCAGCTTCTGAGGGATGAAGAGCTTAACTCCAACTACAGGCTGGCTTGTTGCAGCGAGATAAGGGGGGATGTCGTTGCCCTCGTGCCCGAGGTCAGCAAGGCGGCGGTTCAGGTTGTCCGAAAGCCTGTTCGGGAGATCCCTGTAAAACTGGACCCCGCGGTGAAGAAATACTACGTGGAACTGAAGCCTCCAAGCCTTCAAGACCCCCTAGGCGACTTGGACAGGCTGCTAGAAGCTTTAAGGGACAGCTACGGCCTAGACGGCTTAAACATCGATTACTCCGTCCTCCGGGAGCTTCCCTCCACCTTGAGGGAGGGAAACTGGAAGGTCACGGTCACTGTTTGGGATTCCAGGGAAATCATCCGGGTGGAGCCCGGCTTGGTTAAGGAGGCCTACGGCTTAGCTGTGGACATAGGAACCACCACGGTGGTCGGCTATCTGCTGGAGCTCTCCACCGGAAAGCTGGTTTCGGTTTACTCCATGATGAACCCCCAAGTGCCGTTCGGGGAGGATGTCATGTCCCGGATCAGCTACACCATCGCCAACCCCGACGGCTTAGAGAAGCTTCACTCGAAGATTCTCACGGGCATAAACCTCATCCTCCTCAACACGGCGAGGGATGCGGGGATCACCTACGACGACATCTACGAAATTGTCCTCGTGGGAAACACCTGCATGCACCATCTCTTCCTAAAATTGGACCCCCAGTTTTTAGGCCGGTCTCCTTTCCCTCCCACAGTTCACAGGGCCGTTAACCTGAAACCCCGGGAGCTGGGCTTGAACATGTGGAAGGCGGGGAACGTTCACTTTCTCCCCGTGGAAGCCGGGTTCGTGGGGGCTGACAACGTGGGCGTGCTCATCACAGTGGAGCCTTGGAAAAAATCTGAGGTTCAACTCATCATCGACATCGGAACCAACGGGGAGCTGGTCTTGGGAAACAACACCCGGCTTCTCTCCGCCTCCTGCGCCACAGGGCCTGCCTTCGAGGGAGCCCACATGAAATATGGGATGAGGGCGGCTCCAGGGGCCATTGAGAGAGTCAAGATAGACCCAGACAGCATGGAGGTTGAATACGAAACCATCGAGGGCGAAAAGGCCCGGGGCATATGCGGCTCAGGCATCATCGAAGCCATGGCTGAAATGTTCAAGGCGGGAGTCATTCTGAAAAACGGAAACATCAACAAAGACCTCCGCAGCCCACGCCTGAGGCAGGGGGAAGACGGCTACGAGTTCATTCTCGTCCCCAAGGAGGAAACGGCCATCGGAGCCGACATCGTCGTAACCCAGAAAGACGTGAGAGCCATCCAGCTGGCTAAGGGAGCCATGTACACAGGGGCTAAAATCTTGATGAAGCACTTCGGCGTCCGGGAGCTGGATGAGGTTGTCTTGGCAGGGGCTTTCGGAAGCTACATCGACAGGGAAGCCTCCATGGCCATAGGCTTGTTCCCCGACTGCGACCTAGCCAAGGTGAAGGCGGTGGGGAACGCGGCGGGCGACGGGGCGAGGTTAGCTCTTCTCAGCAGGGAGAAAAGGGAAGAAGCCTATGAAGTTGCGAAGAAGGTGAAATATGTGGAATTGACCGTGGACCCTTCCTTCCAATCGGAGTTCATGAAGTCCATGTTTTTCCCCCACAAGGAGGACCCTTTCCCCCACCTCAACCACCTCTGGGATAACATGCCCAAACAGCAGGGAAAAGTTTAAACAAAATTCGCGGAAAAGACATACCTGAGGCTTTCAGATGAAACCCTACGACAGGGTTATGGCTGTCCTCCAAGGAAGAAGCGGGGAAGCAGATAGAATTCCCTGCGTAAACTTCACCTCCACAGCCACCCTCCAGTTCATGGAAGCCACAGGCGCATGGTGGCCTGAAGCCCACCGGGAGCCTGAAAAAATGGCTAAGCTGGGCTCCGCAGCCCACCGCCTCTGCGGCTTAGACAACGTCACCGTCCCCTTCGACATGGTTGTGGAAGCCGAACTGCTGGGTGCTCCTCCAGAGTTTTTCGAAGCTGAGAAGGCGGAAGGCGAAGTGAGGCAGCCCAGTGTCAAAGCTTTCGTGGTTAAGGAGCCTTCAGACCTGAAGATTCCCAGCGACGTCGCTTCGGCTGGGAGGCTGCCCGTGGTAGTTAAGGCTGTGAAAATTTTGAAGGAGGAGTTTGGAGGGAAAACCCCCGTCAACGTCTTCATGGTTCCCCCCTTCACATGCCTCTGCAACTACTTGGTGGACACTCTCACCTTTCTCAAAACCATGGTTAAGGAGCCTGAGAAGATCCGTAGCTTCCTAGACGCCAGCCTAGACCTTTTCATCCAGGAAGCCCGCGTCTACGAGGAGGCCGGCGCGGATGTCATCACCCTCCACGAGATGGGCGCCTGCTGCGGGGTCATAGCGCCCAGCCACTTCAAGGACTTTGTCGCCCCCTACCTGAAAAAACTGGTCAAAAGCGTGAAATGCCCCACTGTGCTCAACATCTGCGGCCCCACGGAGAAGATTCTCCCCATGATGGTGGAATGCGGAGCCAACGCTGTGGCCATCGATGAAACAACCCCCATCAAGGAGGCGAGGAGAATCGTCGACGCAGCGAAACCCGGCTATCCCATCGCCGGCAACATCTCCCCAAAAAAAATCCTGAGGGACGGAACCCCGGAAGTCATCGCTGGGGCGGTGAAGACGGTTATTGAGGAGGGAGTCAGCATCGTTTCCCCAGGCTGCGATTTCTTCTTGGACACGCCCATCGGAAACATCAAAACCTTCGTGGAGACTGTGGTGAAATTCGGCTCAGGAGGCGGAGGTCTCACCATAAATCCCTGAAAGCCCCTTTTAGGGTATGTTTTTTAAACGTCGGAGACCTACTAATGGTGGGTCGCTGTCATGTATGAGAAGCACCGCCACTGTGTTGTTTGCGACATATCCATAAGCCCTGAGAAGAATCCGCCTGTCTGCAGCAAGAAATGTCTTCTTGAATACAATAAAAGAATGAAGAAGCAGCAGTGGGTTCGACTGCTCATGTTCATCCCCCTCATAGCCATCATGGCCATGCTTCTCCTAGGCCAACTGTTAGGCGGCTCTCCCTAGAAGCTCTAAACCAAAGCCTCTGCAGCCGTTTCCTAAGAGCCGGAAGAGGCTAAGCTTCAAGCTGTTGTTTCACGTATTCAGCGTAGTCCTCCGCTTTCATGAGACTTTCCAGCTCTTTCAAGTCCTTAGGCTTCAGCCGGGCAATCCAGCCCTTGCCGTAGGGGTCTCGGTTGATGAGCTCCGGAGAGTCCTTCAAGGCTTCGTTGACTTCCACAACCCGGCCTGAGAGGGGACTGTAGACCTCCGCCACCGCCTTCACCGACTCTAGGCTGCCCAGGGAATCCTTCTGCTTGACCTCCGCATCCTTCTCCGGCAGCTGGACGAAGACAACTTCGTGGAGCATTCTCTGAGCGTAGTCAGCAACGCCCACCCTTACCAAGCCGTCTTCCTCCAGCGAAGCCCACCCATGCTCCGCGGTGTAGTAGAGGTTTTCCCGCACTTCCACACTGTCAACCTTCACAGCTTTCCCCTCCCATACCCAAGGAGCTGCCGAGAGGATAAGAAACACTTTAGGGGAGGTCCTTTATAAATTCCCTTTCCAAAGCTAATTCATAAACCCCCAGCCAAGGCGGAGCGGAAGATGGAGGGCGCCCCCGGGTTTATCAGGGTTTCCCGAGGCTCCGAGTTTACCCTAGGCCTGAAAAGGGGCTTCGCAAGCGTGAAGCCCACCGTGGCTTATCTTCTAACCCACCATCCCCAAGGATGCTTCGCCAACTGTGCCTTCTGCACCCAAGCGAGGAGCAGCGTCTCCCACGCTGACATGCTTTCCCGGGTAATCTGGCCTCTCCACCCCCTTCAAGCAGTGGTCCGAGGTCTGAGGCGGGCTGAGGCTGAAGGGGCTGTTAAGAGAATCTGCATTCAAACCTTGAACTATCCCGGCATGTTCGCCGATGTCCTAAGCCTCCTGAGTGTTTTCAGAAAAGCCGTGGAGATGCCTGTTTCCCTCTCCTGCCAACCCTTGGAAGAGGAAGAAATTAGGCTTCTGAAGGAAGCCGGCTTAGACAGGCTTGTCTTCCCCTTGGACGCTGCCACCGAAGAGGTCTTCGAGAGGGTGAAGGGCAAGGGGGTGGGAAACCCCTTCACCCGAAGCGGGTGTCTCACCGCGTTGGAGAAGGCTGTGGAAATCTTCGGGCGAGGCAAGGTTGGAAGTTACTTGATGGTGGGGTTGGGGGAAACGGAGCGGGAGGCTGTGGCCGCTGTTCAGGAGCTGAAAGACCTAGAAGTCTTCACCAGCCTCTTCGCCTTCACACCCATCCCCGGAACGGGGCTGGAGAACCAGCCTAAACCGTCTTTGGTAAGCTACAGGAAGATTCAGCTGGCCCACTTCCTCATCGAACGAGAACTGGCTAGGTTCGAAGACATGACCTTCACGGAAAAAAACAACCTAGCCGGCTTCGGCCTAAGCTACGACACGCTGAAGGACATCGTAGCCTCTGGGTTGCCCTTCCAAACTCGAGGCTGCGCAGGGTGCAACCGGCCCTACTACAACGAGGACCCTAAAGGGCCCTTCTACAATTATCCCCGCTCCTTAACGGCGGCGGAAGTTTCCGAAATTGCAGCGGCTTTGAAGCCCTACCTGAATGGGGAACTTAGAGGGTGAAAAACTATTTATCTCCGTTTTTTCCTCTTTGAGGGGAGCATTTTCCCAGAGCTGTAAAGGGTGTTCGACATGGGAGTTGAGGAATGGCGGTACCTAGACCATGGGGCCTCCGACGCCTGCACCAACATGGCTGTGGATGAGGCTGTTTTGCAGGGAAGCATCCGAGGGGTTTCCCCGCCTACCCTCCGCCTCTACACATGGAAGCCTTCCGCTGTCTCCATAGGTTTCTTCCAGAGCGTGGAGCAGGAAGTAGACTTGGAGGCATGCCGGGAGCTGGGCGTCGACGTCATCAGGCGGATAACAGGAGGCGGGGCGGTTTACCATGATAGGCAAGGGGAGCTAACCTACAGCATCGTGGTGCCTGAATCTTGGGGGAAAACTCCGAAGGACTTTCTCGAGTCCTACCGGTTTCTTTGCAGGGGACTGGTCTTAGGATTGAGGCAGATGGGTGTAGAGGCGGAGTTCACCCCCATCAACGACATCACCGTCCGGGGGAGGAAGATTTCAGGGAACGCCCAGACGAGGAGAAGCGGCTCCATCCTCCAGCATGGAACTCTCCTGCTCCAGACGGACATCCCCACCATCTTCCGGGTGTTGAAGGTGTCCAAAGAAAAGCTCAGCGACAAAGCCGTCCGAGCCTTCGAGGGAAGAGTGACCACTCTCCTCAAGGAAACGGGGAGAAAGCCTGAGCTGGAGAGGGTGAAGGAAACCTTGAAAAAAGGCTTCGAGGAAGCCTTGGAGGTGAGGCTTACCCCCGGCCGGCTCACTGAAGGGGAAAGAGCGGAGGCGGAGAAGCTGAAGCGAAAATACTCCTCCAGAGAGTGGACCTTCAGGAGGTGAAGCCTCATGTCTGTCTGCGAAGCGGAATACAAGGTGGCGGGAGGGAAGATGATCCGCATCCGCCTGAACGTGAAAGAAGGAGCTCTTTCCTCCATCCGGATTACCGGGGACTTTTTCATGCACCCGGAGGAAGCCTTGGAAAAGCTGGAATCCTCCCTCCGAGGCGTCAAGGTGGAAGAGGCCGAGGGGCTGGAGAGGCATATCGACGCCTTCCTCAGCGAAAACCATGTTACTGTCCTCGGAGCCGCCTCCAGAGACTTCGCCGCCGCCATCCTGAAAGCCTTAAGGACGCCGGCTTAGCAGGAAACGGTAACCCAGCTGGCTTAGGATTAATGCTGAATTTGCTGACGGATCGGAGTCTGGCTCAAGTCGCTGAAAACCTGAGAGCAGCAAAAGGGCGAAAAGCTCACGTCTAAGCCCATCTTTTCCGCCAGGCGAACTGCCTCCTCCGAGGGGAAGGCGATGGCATTCACACCAGCCTCTACGGCCAGCCTGTCGGTTTCCGCCCTATGCCTCCTCAGAGGCCTTACGCACCCCAAGACCAAGGGGGTTGCCGGCATCAGTTTTCTTGCATGGATAATTACCTGAACTACTTCCCGTGGGCTGGGCGGGGTCACCGACTCCATGACTGTTCCTTTCAAAGGGTTCAGGACGATGATTATGAGGGCTTGGGGGTTGTAGCGGGAGATAAGCTTCAAAGCCTTGAACTCCCCCCTTAGTCTTCCGTGGTGAAGACCCACGAGGACGTGAGGCACTAGGGGAACCTGCGCCTCATGAAGCAGTTGAAGGGTCCTCCGGTAGTCTTCTACCCCCAGCTCAGCATGGTAAACCTGTTTCACCGTCTCCTCACAGCCGATAACATCTACGAGGACAGCGTCCACCTCGGCCTCCTTCAGCCCCCAAGCCAGTTCTTCGTCCTTGACCACGCCTGTGTGAACCGCCACGTGGAAGCCCAGCTCCCTCTTCACCCACCTGATGGCTGGGAGGAACCGGCGGAGGGGAACTTCCCCCGTAGGCTGGCAGCCGCCGCTGATGAGGCATCCCACAGCGCCTTTCTCTTTCAGGCTTCTGCAGAGTTCGGCCAGCTTTTGAGGGGAAGTGGCGGAAAGCATGTTCTCCAGCACTTTTCCGCCGCAGTGGTCGCATCGGAGAGAGCAGAAGCTTCCTGTGATGGAGATGGAAGGGTAACTCCCCCGGAGAGCGGAGGCCAGCCGGCTTCGGTGAGGGGAGAAGGAGGGAACATAGAAATGTATCTGCTTCCCGAAGCTTCTCCAGCTGACTTCTCTCGCCCATCTTAGATCTTTTCTCAGAGACCCTTCCTTCAGGAGTGGGGGAGCGAGTCCTCCTTCTCCTCTGTCGCTTTGTTTCACGGCGGATCCCTTTGTGGGTAGAGGCGTTGTTCCACGTCCTTCTTCAATGCGGTGATGGACTCCACGGGAGTGGGGTCCACCTGGTTTAGGACGGCGAGGTAGAGGCTGAGATAGTCGCCTAGGTAGATGAGGGACAGCATCTTCGCCATCCTCGAAGAGCCCTCTCCGTAGAGCTCATGGACGCGGGGAATCTTGCGGGTAAAAAGGCTTTTGGCCGCTTCGATTCTAGCCCTCATGTCCGGCGGCTCCTCCCTGTCCCGGAGGAGAAGGACGGAAAGCATCGAAGCCAGCTGAGGGCTAAGCCTCTCCCAGCCTTGAACCTCGTTGTGGTTGGCCTCCGGGAAAAGCTCGAACCTGCTGAGCATCTTGCTGTTCTCGTTGAGCTGAGTTTTCACCCGGTAGGCGACGCTGGCGTATTCCCTGAAACCGTAGACCGTGGGCAAAGTGCCCTTAAGCTCAACAGCCAAGGCTTTGGCGGGATTCTTCTCCGTGGGCGTGGAAACCTTCAAGCTGCCGGCCATGGCCTCCATCACCTTCACAGCCTCCGCCACTTCAGCCTTCACGCCATCCAACAGCCGCAGCCGCTCCAAGACCACGGCTGGCGGAACCATCAGGTAGGGTAAAGCCTGCCGGGGCTGAAGGCCCTTGGGAACCTTCACATGAGGCAGCCCTGACTCCCGGCACTGCTCGCGGAGGAAGCCTCCGGAGCTGAGGGCGAGGGTGGGGCAGCCTCTCTTCACCGCCTCCGAGAAGGAAGTTAAGGTTTCCAAGGTGTTGCCTGAGTAGCTGATGGCAACTATCAGAGTCTTCTCATCCGCGTACCGGGGTAGGGTGGAGTCCCTCCAAACCTCCACCGGCACAGGCAGCCTGTCGTAAGCCCAGTCTTTGATGAGGCTGCCTCCGATGGAGGAGCCGCCCATGCCTAGGAAGAGGATCTTTTCAAAGCCGTCGGCCTTCTCCAGACTTCCCAGTTCCGCCTGTTCCCCGATTTCCAAGGCCTGCTTGTAGTGGGCGGGGTTCTCCTCCAGAAACCTGGACATGCCCCCTCTGTCCACGGAGGCCACGGCTTCAGGGTCGTCTAGCTCTTCCAAAAATTTTCACCCGACACTTAAACCAAGAGGGCGTAAGGAGAAATAAAGGTTAATGTTGAGCGGCTGGGAGATTTTTTCGGAGTCAAGGTCCATGGAGTCGAGTGCACCGAGGCGTAAGCCGCCTTTAACAGTGGCCATTCCCGCCTCCGTTGTGGCTGACACACCGCATCTGAGGGAGAAAACCTCCAAACTAGGCCTCATCGGCAGAGCCCTCGCCATCTTCCGAGTGGACTACGTGGTCATATACCAAGATGAGGGGGGAAGGCGAGAAGGCGAGCTGAGGTTCGTCGAAAGAGTCTTAGCCTACATGGCTACACCCCAGTATCTCCGACGGGCGCTTTTCCAGTTGAGCCCTGAACTTCGCTACGCGGGAATCCTACCTCCCCTCCGAACGCCTCACCACCCCGTCAAAAAATCGGTGCGGGATCTGAGGGTGGGAGAAGTCAGGCAGGGCTTGGTGGTGAAGAGGGGGAAAACTCTGCCCCAGGTGGACATAGGCGTGGAGAAACCTGCGCTGTTGGAGGGTGTCCTCCCCTCCGAGAGGCTTCTCAACGTTCAGGTTACCCGTTTGGAAGGGGGCGATGTCTACGTTAAGCCTGTGGCTTTGGAGGAGATTCCCTCCTACTGGGGTTTCCAGGTGGAGTGCGTCAACCGCCCCTTAGACGAGGTGGTGAAGCGGGGAAACTACGGCTTAACCGTGGCTACCTCCAAGTTCGGAACTCCCTTGGAAAGGGTGGCGGAAAGCCTAGTGGAGGAGTGGCGGAGGGCTGGAAAGGTCTTGGTGGCCTTCGGCTCCCCTACGGAGGGTTTGAGGGAAATCTTAGCTCGGAGGAGGCTTAGGGTGGAAGACCTGTTCGACTACACCGTGAATACTGTGGGTAAGCAGGGTACAGAAACCGTGAGGGTGGAGGAAGCCCTCACCGCCAGCTTGGCTGTCTTCAATTTTTTGTTGGAGAGGTAGAAGGCGGGTTCAAATATTATTATTTTAATTTTTATATCGGAAATGTATAAAGGTATAAATCACTCTCCGTATATCTCCAATAATTTTCTGGAGGGCGCTTATTGTCTGAAAGGTTTCCGCTTCTCAAGAAAGTCAGTGAAGTTATGACCAAAAATGTCCTAACCGTCAAACCAGCTCAGAATCTGGGTGAAGCGGCTAAGGTCATGGAAGAAAAAAATGTCGGTAGCTTAGTCGTTATGGATAGGAAAAGAATAGTCGGCATCATCACTGAAAGGGATCTTCTCAAGTTTATGGCCAAGCAGTACGACCCGCGTGCTGTTGTAAAACTGAGGAAGCCTTGGTCTTCCATAACCGTAAAAGAGGCAATGAGTAAACCGGTGGTCATGTGTACTCCGGACACAACGGTTGAGGCTGCGTTGAGGCTCATGAACGAAAGGCAAATCCGCCACCTCCCCGTGGTCAAGGACGGATCACTGCTGGGGATCATTAGCTGCCGCGGCTTGGATTGGATTAGTGTCGCCGAAATAACCTCCCTCTTCCATCGGCTTTTCGTCAGCTACTGCAAGACCTTAGGCCAAATACTGAAATCTGGAGCCGCTTCCTTTACACCCAACTTTATCGAGGAACTGGTAGAACTTTTTGGGCGGAAGGGTTTCAAGCCTGTAGAAGAAGGGTTGACTGGGGCTCTTGTGGTGGCAGAGGATACTTTGAAAAGTTCGCAACTGGTCAAAGAAGTCCGTTTCCATGAGGTGAAGGCGGAGAAATACAGGCTTGAGATCCGAAACTGTATGTTCGCAGCCGAAACTCATCCTTCGCCCCAAGAGGCTGAATTCACATGCCCCCTCGCAATAGTTGCAACAGCTATCCTACGCAGAGTCACCGGTCGTGATGTGACGGTAAGCTTCTCCATCCTCAGCGAAACTGGATCCGCTACTTATCTGACCGTGAAATAAAGTGCTGGACGCCTGATAAGCTTGCGGTGAACAGTAAGGGTTAAAAAAAGCTTTCCGCAGATTCTGGGTTTTTAGGAAAATCTTAAATAATCTTCGCTCTTTTGTGATGTGGTTTCCCCTTTTTAGGGTGAAGGGGTAAAGGATGGGTCGGAGAAAGAAACACGCTCCCAGAAGAGGCTCCCTAGCTTTCAGGCCTAGGGCTAGAGCTGAAACTCTGGTTCCTAGAATCCGCTATTGGCCGGAGGTTCCGGAGACCAAACTCTTAGGCTTCGCAGGCTACAAAGCGGGAATGACCTACGGCTTTGTAATAGAAAACGAGCCCGGTTCAAGGGACTACGGAAAAGAAGTCTTCTGCCCCCTAACCGTCGTGGAGACGCCTCCCCTCCGGATCTGTGCCCTCAGGACCTACGAAGCCACCGTAGACGACCTGAGGACGCTGGGAGAGGTTTGGGCTGAAAAGCTTCCCAAAGAACTTGGGAGGCTGGTGAAGCCGCCTAACAAGCCGTCCCCCAAGGAGAAGTTGGCGGACTTGGAGAAAAACCTTCACAGAGCCTGCGACGTCAGAGTTTTAGCCTGCACCAACCCCCGGGAGGCTGGGATCGGTAAGAAAAAGCCTGAGCTCATGGAAATCGCCCTAGGGGGAAAGTCTGTGGAGGAAAAGTTTCAGTTTGCCAAAAATCTTCTGGGAAAAACCGTCCCCGTCACCGAAGTCTTCCAGGAAGGCCAGCTGGTGGACGCGGTAGCCGTGACCAAGGGTAAAGGCTTCGCCGGGCCTGTGAAACGTTTCGGAATACGAATCCTCCAAAAGAAATCCAGGAAGACAGTGAGAGGGGTGGGCACCATCGGCCCGTGGCACCCAGCTCTAGTCATGTCCTCCGTCCCCAGAGCCGGCCAGCTAGGTTTCGCGCGGAGAACAGAGCTGAACAAGAAAATCGTGAAGATAGGGGTGAACGGCTCTGAAATCACCCCCAAAGGCGGCTTTCTCAGGTATGGAAGGGTGAAAGGCCCCTACATTCTTTTGAAGGGAAGCATCCCCGGACCTCCCAAGCGCCTCATCAGGCTTAGGCACGCGGTAAGGGCTCCTGAGAAAATTTTGAAGCCTGAAATCACCTACCTGCATGTCTAAAGAGGCGAGGCTGGCTTATGCCAAAAATAGAGTTGGAAGAAGAAGCCGAGGAAGAAGAGGAGGCTGCCGAGGTTGAGGAGGTCTCTGTGAAGCCGGGGAACCTCCCCATATACGACTTGAGGGGGAGAGTGAGAGGCGAGGTTTCACCGCCCAAAGTGCTGGCAACCCCCATCAGGCCGGATGTGATCAAAAGAGCTGTGGTGGCCCTGCAGAGTCGGAGACATCAACCCCAAGGCCGGGACCCCATGGCTGGAAAGAGAACCACCGCCCAGTCCTTGGGTGTAGGGTTGGGAATAGCTAGGATCCCCCGGGTCAAAGGCCGCGGTACCCCCAGAGCCGGCCAAGGGGCCTTTGCCCCTGGAACAGTCGGGGGGAGACTGGCTCATCCGCCTGTGGCTTGGAAGAATATTCTGAAACACATCAACGAGAAGGAGAGAAAACTGGCGTTGAAGTCAGCCATCGCCGCCTCCGCTCAGAGGGAACTGGTGGAGGCCCGAGGGCATAGGATAGACGCTGTTAAAAGTCTGCCCCTAGTGGTTCAGGACGAATTGGAGGGAATCAAGCGTACGGGAACCCTGCGAATGGTTCTGAGGGTCTTGGGGTTGCAGGCGGAGTTGGAGCGGGTGGAGGAAAGCCGTAAGGTTCGAAGCGGCAAAGGTAAACTCAGAGGCAGAAAACTAAAGCAGAAGAAGGGCCCCCTCATCGTAGTTCAGGGAGACGGAACTCTCAGAAGAGCAGCCTCCAACATCCCCGGAGTCGACGTGGCGAAGGTGGAAAGCCTCAACGCGGAGCTTCTCGCCCCCGGAGCCCATCCCGGACGGCTTACGATTTGGAGCGAGTCAGCCTTTAAGAGGCTGGGAGAGCTTTTCTCTTGAAGGAGGTGCCTGGGTTTTGAAGCTCAGCCCCCATAAGGTCATCCTTCATCCGGTGATAACCGAGGATGCTGTGGCCCTCATCGAAACCGAAAACAAGCTGGTCTTCGTCGTCGACAGGAGGGCGGGTAAGGAGCAGATAAAGAGGACGGTGGAAACCCTCTACAAGGTAGGCGTGGAGAAGGTGAACACTGTCATAACCCCCAGAGGGCAGAAGAAAGCCTTCATCAAGCTTAAACCCGAATTTAAGGCTTCAGAAATAGCCATAAAGCTGGGCATCCTCTAAAGGACCAACCGCTAACCCATGGGCAAATGAATTAAAGCGATTCGTTGAAGGGCATCAATCGCTTTTGCTAACCATACTGTCCCGAAGAAGATAGAGGGAATACAAGTCCTGAGCAGATTGGAACTCATATAAATTGTGGAAGAAAGTTTGCGTTTTCAACGGCATACGGCTATATTTTTTATGGCATTCGGAATTCTCGCTGGGAAGATGTTTAGCCGTCCCTTCCTTGCCTCGCATCTTAGATATAACGGGCTTCATGATGTCGGCATCTAGAATGCCTATTAGGTTTGGTCGACCCTTCCATGCTAGGGCAGTTGCCAAGTTTCCTGTTACCGTGCTTTTCCCAACGCCACCTTTACCGCTTAGAATGACCAGTTTATGTTTGACCCTTGCCATTGAGGTTTTGATGCAGTGTTCTTGTTCTTCAATTTCTTTTCTTCGGTCTTTCGTGGGCAGCCCACCTGAATTTACCCTTTCTCAAGTTCTTCCATTCTTTTCTTAACCTGTTCCAGCTGCTGCTGTAGGTTTTTTATATGGTTTTCAAGCATCTGCATTTCTTGCTCCTTTGACGCAGAGCGATCTGCCACGGAAGAGATACCGGTTGGTGGTTGAGTGGGATAAGGCGGGGTAATCTGTCCTCTTCCCCGGCCCATACCTCGGCCCACGCCTCTTCCGCGGCCCATACCTGAGCCCATTCCAAAACCCATGGGAGCGGTAGGGCCGCCGGTAGCGGTTAGTTGACCTTTCTTGAATCTCTCAACAGCCTCCCTGACCGTGCCTGATGCACCCGTTATGAGTTCGATTCCTGCTGATGAGAGGACCTGGTAGGCGTTGGGGCCGACGTTTCCTGTTATGACTACTTTTACTCCTTTGTTTGCAACTGTTTGTGCTGCTTGGATTCCGGCGCCGCCCATAGCACCTGCGCTGATGTTGGGTATGGCCTCAAACTCCATGGTTTCGCTGTTAACTATTACAAAACACTGGCATCTTCCGAATCGCGGGTCAATTTGAGCGTCTAAATCGCCGGAAACAGCGCTTACACAAATCTTCATCCATCATGCCTCCTTTTAAGAATATGTGCATTACCACAAAATATAAATATTGCTATTGCACAAAATGTTATGTGCAAAAACACATAATTGAGAGGAGAGCTAAATATAAATGGCTTGGGGTTGGTTCGGTCGAGGTCGTGGCGGATGGGCTGGTCCATGGCCAGGAAGAGGCCCGTTCAGCTACCTGCCTCCTTGGCAGAGACCGGGGTGGTGGTTCGGCAGAGGAGCATATTGGTGGCTCCTCGCACCCTATATCTGGAGCCAATACGGGTATCCCAGCTACTATGGATATCCACCTTTCAGATATCAAGCCTACGGTCCATACTCACCACCGCTCGGCTATCCGGCTTACGCGCCTTGGCCGTACTTAGGTTATCTAGCCACCGCTCAACAGTATAGATTCCCTCCCCTCTGGTGGTGAAAGACATGGGTTATAGATGGAGAAGAATGTATTACGCCACAGGTCTGCCCGGATGGATGAGGTTCGGTTATTCTCCCGGATGGGTGGGCAGATCCCCGACAGGGCTGCCTCCAACTGCTGAATGGTTGATGGTAAGCGGATTAGTGCCGCAGTACCGTGAATACCTCAGAACACAAGCACTTACTTCTCCGACTGCTGTTCCGTCGACAGCACCGACGCCATCGCTAGGCATCCCGGTAACAAAGGAACAGGAAAGACAGATGCTCGAGCATCAAGTGAAGGCCATCGAATCCCAACTGGATGCCACGAAAAGGAAACTGGAAAAATTACGCGAGAGCACCTCAACCCGGCAACAGCAGTAAATTCCATCATACTATCCAGTTGCACCCTACGGTTACCCGCCGATACCCTACGGTACTCCGTCACCTGAAGAAGAACTAACTTCACTCGAAGACTACAGGAAAAACCTAGGCGATGAAGTCAAAGGCGTAGAGGCTAGAATCGAAGAGTTGAAGAAACTCGTAGAGCAAAAAAAGACCTCCACATAAACGGCTGATAGACCTCATAACGCCTTCCGGTAAGTAGATGGACAAAGAAAGAGCTCGAATAACCGTAGCCAGCTAAAGGAGACTTAGATTATTGTATCAAACGTATTCGGTAAGACTGTTACATTCACCCTCACGGATATCGTAAAGGACAACTAAAAATGTGGAAGTACCTAATTCAGCTACATCCTATGAACATGTAACCAAACCTATCGTTGTAAAGACTGTTGCAGATTCTGGAGTAAACGTGATAATACAAGTGAGACAGGTTTTGGCGAATCAGCGTTGCCAAACAACATAAACATGTCTCATGAAGTTAAGATATCAAAGATAACCAAAGCAAAGAGGTCTAAGAGTGTTGAAGATTACTTAGAAGCAATATACAATTCGACAAAAAAGGGCTACGCCAGAAACCTCGAGATCTCCTTCGCCTTAAAAGTCCGACCGCCCAGCGTCACTGAAATGCTACAGAAACTACATCGGAACAAGTTAGTTGTCTACGAAAAACGTAAAGGAGTAAAGCTTACACCGAAAGGCGAAAAGCTGGCGAGGACTATAAAACAAAACCACACAATTCTAAAAGAATTTTTTATCGCTCTAGGTTTAAGCGAGGAAATAGCTGAAGAGAATGCATGCTTAGTTGAGCATTGTATTAATCCTTCAACGGTAAAACGGTTAAGGAAATTTATGCGATACATCTACAAAATAAATGCAAGAGAGTCAAATGATAGAATGATGCAACTGCCCAAACTTAAAGAGCATCTTTAGGATTGCTGTTAAAAGAATATAGGGAAACCTTCGTATTAATAACCAATAAGTAAAGGCGGTGCTTATGGCTGGATATCAATGGCGTTGGAGAGGGGGACGAGGACCCGGACGCCCCATGAAGCCGAGAACTATAGGAAAGCAGCCGATCATAACACGGTTTGTTCCCGTAATTCCGCCGGAAAAAGTTGATTCACACGGAAAAGAACCTATCGTTATGTCTCAAGATGAATTTGAAGCTCTTAGGCTTATTGACTATTTAGGCTTATTACAAGAGGAGGCGTCTAAACAGATGGGAATATCTAGGGGTACGGTATGGCGTTGCTTGGACAGTGCTAGAAGAAAGGTTGCGGCAATGCTTGCTGAGGGACGCGAACTCACTATTGCCACTTGAGCATTAATACGAATCGATAAAATCCCCTTAGTATGAAAAAAGCACGTCAATAATAAAGCAGGCTGTTACCTTAAAAAATGCTCTTGAGTTCCAGAGCAACGTTGCACCTGCAGAGGACAAGAACCTAGAGGGCCACGAAGTCATGCCTGAACCATAAATTGGATAAACTTTATTTTTTATAGGATAAACTGGGAAAGGTTGATGATAAGACATATCCTGCTCGAGTTAAAATATCATTCACCTTTTACCTTTATAGGAACTGTTATCGGTATCTCAACTGCCATGGTTTTCTCATTCCTTTTACCAACATCTTTAAGCTTATCGGAGGCTATTTTTCACGTTTTTCATCCACTTCATATATTATTGAGTGCAACCGCAACTGCGTCTGTTTTTTGGAGGCATAAAAAACAAGTTTCTGAGGCGTTTTTAATTGGTATGTTTGGGTCTCTAGGCATTTGCAGTATTTCTGACATAATTTTTCCGTATTTGGGTTTATTATCTATTGAAGAAGTGGAATTTCATGTCTGTATTTTAACTCATCCGCAAATAGTTTTTCCAGCAGCTTTTATTGGAGTTGTTTTTGGGATCTTATTCACCGAACTCACAAGAAAATCGAGCTTATTCTCACATAGCTCCCATGTTCTTGTTTCGGCTTTAGCATCAACATTTTACATGGTCGGTTATGGAGAATTACCTTTAATTCAAATACTGCCAATAGGTTTTGCAATAATATTTGTTTCAGTTTTAATTCCATGCTGTACCTCAGACATAGCTTTTCCGATGTTATTCATAGGCAGAACTACTGATGAAGTTAAATGTATAGGTAAGATAAAACATCACCAAGAAAAATAGTAGTTTTAATTAATTCACAACAGCTTTTATACCCATTAAGGTGCCTATGAAGTTAAAAATCCATGTTAGAGCTTTACCTGTTCATTGTAGCAGGTTGTCGTCATAACTTAAGCTTTTAATGAGAGTAAGATTTATATTTTGTGCATTTGCAATTTTTTAATGTCCGAAAACCTCTTGAGGGGGTGGTTGTCTTGCCTTACGGTATGGGTCTATGGGGTTGGTTTATAATGCCGTACCCTTACTGGGGTTGGAGTAGGTGTAGGTGGTTCCCTTGGCTTCCCCGATGGTGGTGGACAGGAATCTATGGGTCCATAACTCCCTTTACAGCTTGGTATGGGCAACCATGGCTTTCAAGGGAAGAGGAAGTGAGATTTCTGGAAGAACAGAAGAAGCTCTTGGAAGAGCAGCTAAACTGGTTAAGAAAAAGAGTGGAAGAACTAAAAACACAGAAATAGGCACATGTATAGAGGAGGAAAAAAATGAAAGTAGCCATCCCAACAAAGGGAAATAGAGGTATGGATGAATATGTAAGTGAACACTTTGGAAGGGCACCAACCTTCACCATCGTGGACTTGACTGCAAATGAAGTAAAAATAATTCCAAACACAAGTGAACATATGGGTGGTTCTGGCTATCCACCTGAAATAATGGCAAGTGAAGGTGTAGATGCAATGCTTTGCTCTAGTCTAGGGCCGAGAGCCATACAAATGTTTGAGCAATATGGTATTGAGGTTTATGTTGGTGCATACGGAACAGTGCGAAACGCCATTCAAGCATGGCAAGCTGGAAAGCTTCAAGTAGCTACTGATGAAAATGCATGTAGAATGCATCGACACCATGAATGATCTATCATGAATATAGCGGTGGCAAGTGGTAAAGGAGGAACAGGAAAAACCACTGTAGCCGTAAACCTAGCACTTTCACTTGAAAATGTTCAGCTTTTAGATTGCGACGTAGAGGAGCCTAACGTTCACATTTTCTTAAACCCGCAAGTTAACGGCGTCAGAAATGTTTACATACCAGTGCCTAAAGTTGACGAGAAGCTTTGTGATTATTGTGGAAAATGTTCTGAATTTTGCGAATTCCACGCAATTGCCGTGATTGCAAAGAAGATACTGGTTTTCCCGAAATTATGTCATGGCTGCGGTGGATGCTTTCTTGTCTGCCCTAAGGGTACTATAAGTGAGAAGAAGAGAAAGATAGGCGTAGTTAAGAAAGGAACTGCTGCCAAAAACATAGAGATAGTATATGGAGAGTTGAATGTAGGAGAACCGATGTCCAAGCCGGTGATAAGAGAAGTTAGGAGAGAAAAAGATCCCGGCAAGATAACGATAATTGATGCCCCACCCGGAACCGCTTGCCCTGTGATAGCTTCGGTGTATGGCAGTGACTACTGTATTCTTGTCACAGACCCTACACCCTTCGGTTTACATGACTTAAAATTGATGGTTGATGTTTTAAGGAAAATTTCCATTCCTTTAGGGATTGTTGTAAACCGCTCTGGGATCGGCGATGAAAAACTTTACGAATACTGTGAAAAGGAAAAGATTCCGATCCTACTGGAAATACCGTTCAAAAGAAGAATAGCGGAACTATACTCCCGTGGTATACCCTTCATAACAGAAATGCCTGAGTGGAAAAGTAGATTTCTAGCACTCTTCGAAAATATTAGGATGTATGAAGGCAGATGAAGCAGATAGCCATAATCAGCGGGAAGGGAGGAACAGGAAAAACAACACTTACCGCTTCCTTTGCGGCTCTGGCAAAAAACGTTGTAGTGGCCGACTGCGATGTAGACGCAGCTGACCTTCATCTACTTCTAGAACCGAGGGCGGTGGCTAAGCATGAATTCAGGGGATCTAGGATTCCTATAATCGACGAGTTGGCATGTACGAAATGCGGAAAATGCGAAGAAGCTTGCAGATTTAACGCAATAAAAGAGTTTACAGTCAACCTTAACCTTTGTGAAGGATGCGGTGTCTGTGCCTATATTTGTCCAACAAGCGCGATAAGTCTTAAGGAGAAAGTATCTGGGCAAGCGTTTATTTCCAAAACTAGATTTGGCCCTATGGCTCATGCAAGGTTAGGTATTGCGGAAGAAAACTCAGGTAAACTGGTCACACATGTAAGAAATAATGCCAAACAAATAGCTGAAAATGAGAGTAGAAGCTTAATACTGATAGACGGCCCCCCTGGTATCGGGTGCCCAGTAATAGCATCGCTTACTGGGGTTAACTTGGTTGTGGTGGTTACCGAGCCTACTGTGTCTGGGCTGCATGACCTAGAGAGAATCTTAGGCGTAGCTGAGCATTTTAGGGTGTTTTCTCTTGTTTGCATAAACATGTACAACATCAATAAAGAAAATACAGAGAAAATAATTGAAATGTGTAAGCGAAAAGGAATAGATGTTGTGGGAAAGATACCTTTCGACCCTATGGTAACAGAAGCAATGGTTGCAGGAAAAACTGTGATCGAATATTCCCCAAACAGCGAAATCTCAAAAAAAATAGAGGAAATATGGAACAAGGTTCTAGATACTCTGAACCAATCAGCCTAAAGGAAGCTGAAAAGTAAATGCCATCTCCTTCAACGGTATACGGTCCTGTTCCTTCATGGCGTTTGGGACTATCGCTAGGAATAGACCCGTTAATGCCGCCGAAAACCTGCACCTTTGACTGTATCTACTGTCAGTTGGGTAGAACCGCAAAAAAAGTTTCAAAACCTGAAGAGTTAAAGACAACCGTCACAGTGGAAAAGATTATGGAAGATTTGGAGAAGACTTTAGAAAGTACCCCTCTAGAGAGCATCGACCATGTGACCTTCTCTGGATCTGGTGAGCCTACGTTAAACTTACAGCTTGGTGAAATGATTGATCATGTTAAAAATATCGTAGGCTCCAGTAAACCTGTAGTTGTTTTAACCAACGCTTCCCTAGTCTGCCGTAAAGATGTGAGAGCAAATTTAGCTGAGGCAGACCTGGTTATAGCAAAGTTGGATGCGCCCACTCAACACTTATTCGAATCTATCAACCGCCCAGCCGAGAATTTGAAGTTGACATCCGTCGTTAAGGGGTTAAGGGCGTTAAGGCGGGAAACCTTTGGAAGACTGGCATTGCAAATGATGTTCCTGAAATCAGCCACAGACAAGAATACCAACCATCAATATGCCACGGTTAAACGCCTAGCAGAAATCGCCAGCAGCATAGACCCGGATGAAGTTCAAATAAATACACCGACAAGACCGCCGTCTCGAGAGGATGTAACACCCCTTCATTTATCAGAGATTAAAGAAATATCAAGGATTATGACGGAAGTATTACCGAGGGTTAGGATACTCGCCAAAGGCAACCATGGCCAAATGAAGGAAAGGAAAAAGAAGGATTCAGTTTTAGAAACGGAGATATTAGGTCTTTTAAAACGGAGGCCCTGCCGGCTAGTCGACCTAGCAGAAGCGTTCGGTGTAAATGAAGGAAACGTGAAGTTTTACATAAATAAACTAGTGGCTTCGGGAGGAGTTACCTCGGTAAGGCTTCATGGGGAAATCTATTATGAAACAGTAAGGTGAGAGCAGACGGTTAAAGAGTTACGTTTAACGGTAGTGGTAGAAGATTCAACTAGCTTAGAAAACCCGCAACTTTTAGCTAAGCATGGACTATGCATCTTTGTGGAAGTAAAAATAGATGAGTTGCAGGAAGTTGCGATAATGATGGATACTGGTCCTTCCCCGGAGGTTATATCCCATAATATCAACATACTAAATCTTGACGTAAATAAAATAGATGCCATAGTCCTCAGCCACGGGCATTACGATCATGTCGGCGGCCTCCAAGAGCTCTTAAAGCGAATAAGCAAGCAAATTCCGGTGGTAGCGCACCCAAAAATCTTCAATCCAAAATTCTCTTACAAACCTTCTCTGCGGTATATTGGAGCATCGTTTAAGCAATCCAACGTTGAAACAGCCGCAGCGTTACTTTTCGCCTCCAACCCTGTTACCATCGCCAAGGGAGTTATGACGACGGGGGAGATAGAACGTAAAGTAAAATTTGAAAAGGTTGATGAGTTTCTGACGGTGGAGGAGGGAATGTTCAAGCAGGACATCTTTCAAGACGACCAAGCACTTGTCGTCAGTTTAGACGGTAAGGGTCTTGTAGTCATTTCAGGTTGTGCTCACTCAGGTTTAATCAATACTATTAAACATGCACAAAAGATAACAGGTGTAAGCAATGTCTACGCTGTGCTCGGCGGCTTCCACTTGCTTAAAGCTAATGAGGATAGAATCGAAGCAACGATAGATGAACTGCTTAAATTAAACTTGAAAATGGTGAGGCCTTGCCATTGCACTGGTCATAGAGCGGTTAACCGCTTGACTGGTGCCTTCGGGGAACGTTGTGTTCCCATAAAAACCGGAGATGTTGTAAAAATACAAAGTTGAAGAGGGATATAAAATGTCAAGGAGAATCGTAAGCGAAGTCCTAGATATTTTAGAGAGGGAGATATCTCGTATAGGAGAGGTTAAGGTTGAGAAAGTCTGCCTAGGGCTGGGTTATACGGGGGTCAAGTTGACCACAGGCCACGCCGGTGTCTGCCATAGTCTTCAAGCTGAAATGGCGATTCAATGCTGCCAAGTGGTGAGGCGGGCGGGAAGCTTAGCCGGTAGCCCTGCCCTTGACTTGGCGCATCTCAGCGAATCATGGGATCTGGGTGAAAAAGTGGTAGGTGTGGCTGCCTTAAACGCCCTATCCCAGATAGTGTTCGAGGAAAAGCCTCAAAGGTACCGCTTTGAAGAAAGAAACCTCATAGATGAAATTGAAATAAGAGAAGGCGACACCGTCGCCATGGTGGGGAACATAAAGCCCTTCATCCCCGCCATCAAGTCTAAGACCCGCAGCCTCTACATCCTAGAAAGAAACCCCATGCGGGAGGAAAACGTCTTCCCTGACTTGGCGGGTGAGGAGATTATTCCTAAAGCCTCAGTGGTTATAATTACCGGAAGCGCTATCGCTAACGGCACCATAGACCGCCTTCTAGAACTATCCCGAAAAGCTAGGGAGATCGCCATCTCAGGGCCTTCCGCCAGCCTTATCCCCGACCCCCTGTTCTGTCGAGGAGTTAAACTTATAGGGGGAATCCGGGTAACCGACCCGGAGAAACTGTTTCAGATAATTGCTGAAGGGGGAGGAACGCCTCAGATAAAGCCGGCGGTCAGATTCACCATCATCAAGCCGGGGTGATTCTGGGTCTATTATAAACAATTTAGTTTACTAATAGTCTTTATTAACTACTTATGTTAACCTGTTTTTTATGAAAGCCGCCGCCATCCTTCTGGCAGTAATAGTCGGAGTAGCTTCAGGCTTCTCAGGATTCCTCGCCGGATGCTACACTGCTTCAGAGCCTAGGAAGGTCATAACACCCTTTTGGGGCGCAGCGACTAGGCTTCCCGGAGCCGAAATAATAACCGTGTACGAGGAAGCCACCGATGTGGAAGTGGAAGCAACTTGGGGCGGGGCAGGTCAACTGCTTTCTGCGATGGTGATAAGCAAATCCGGAGACCTTTACCTAGGCGTCGGCACACCCTACGACATGGAGATGGCGATAGAGAAGGGCGCCGTCGACCCTGCCACTGTACGGATACTTGCCTATCTGGTTCCGGTCATACTGGTCCCTGAAGGAAATCCTAAAAACATAACATGCCTTGAAAACCTAGTTAAGCCAGATATCAAGCTCAGCCTCACAAATCCGGATTACGGTGTAGGCTTGTTTGTAAAGAAACTGCTTGAGTACAACGGCCTATGGGAGGAAGTTGACGGCAGGTTTGTGGAAGCGGAAAGCGGGGAGAAAGCTGTATCCTACGTGATCTTAGGAAACGTGGACGCCACCGTAAGCTGGCATGTTTTCTACTACTGGAACCCTGACAAGGTAGACATCGTATGGATCAGCCCTGAGAAAATTCCGGAGGTATCATTCATACCCGCCGCTGTGTCGGTTTACACCGAAGACAGGAAGGCAAGCGAGGTATTCCTAGATTTTGTATCCACATCCGAAACCGCCAAAAAGATATTCGACAAATACGGATATGTAGCCACGTTGAAGCAGGCGACAAAGTATACCCCCTATTCTGAGAATACGTGGCAACGGTGGATGGAGAAGGCTGAGCGTGTTAAAGTATCACTTTTCCAGAACCTAGGCGAACGGTAAGTTTCTGATGAAACTCAGAGTTTATTTCTGCCGAAGGGGCAGAATACTTCTAAGCCTAAAAGTTTAGCAGCGCCCTTCACCGTAACACCGTACAAGACATATCTTTTGCAGTACCTGTTGCACTGCCTGAGAATCTCAGGCAGCGTGCCGTTGACGATTGCGCTGCCGGTTATACATGTGACATCTGCTTTCTTTATGACATTCTCACTCATGGAGCTGTCGAGAATCTCAACCCCCCACTTAACCTTTCCAACGTTTTCAGGGTTAAGGTCAGTTACGTAGACGATGTCGAAGGCGTTGGAGGTAGCCTTAACGTGGCCCGGCTGGTAGCCGATGTGGGCCACCGTCTTTACCTTTCCAAAGCTTTGCCGGATCTTTTTGACTAGCAGAAGCCCGCATCGTTCCGCATCGTGACTTCTGCAGTGAACTGTGCAGTCGATTTCCCCTAAGCTGTGCATTAGGGCGTTAAGCACCGAAAAGAATATCGACCTATCCCCCGAGTCGCCTAACGCTAGATCGGCTACGTCGACGAGTTTCCCGTGGAAAGTCTTAGGCTTGTCCGTGAAGGCTTGGCCGCAGAAACCGTTGAGCTGGCAGTGGACGATAACTTCTTTTCCCTTCATAAGCGCGTATTCCTTGGATGGTAGTTTAACGAAGTCACTGCCAAGTGCAACGCACTCTACAGGTTTATCCATCATGCCTATGGAGGCTAGAAGCTTGAGGAAATCTCTCCTGAGTTGCTCATACATTGCTCTAACCCTGAAAGGGCATTCGCTACAATTTATGCCTATACGGATATCCCTTCTGAAAAATATAAATCCAAATTACCTGCGTTAAGCGGCAAACCATCCGGTACGCCTTCCTAAAATGTTCGCAACCTTCTCACCTTTGCCGTGCTTCTTGAGGATTGGAACCGAGAATCTAAAATATGGCAAAACTTCATTGTATAGGTGGAATGTCCCTGAACGATTTTCAAAAACTCCATGACAGCGTAAGGGAAGGAGACGCTGAACTCACTGAGCGGCTTGTAGGACAGATGAAAGAGAACCTGCCCACCGTAGAAATTCTGGAAAATCTGCTCATCGGAATGGACAAGGTGAGGGAGAAGTTTGAGAAGGGGGAAATCTTCCCCGTCCATGTAATACGCAGCCTCTCGGCTTTCGCCGCGGGAACAAAGACCTTGGAACTGGCACCTCCTCGACTGAAAGACCTCTCGGTGAAAGTAGGGCCTTATTCTGGAAATGTTTACGAGGTTACAAAACAGATCTTGTTCGCCGTCTGGAAGTCTTCCGGCTTTTCGGAGGAGGACCCTCTCAAAAAGGATAAGTGGAGCAGGTGGGGGACCCTTAAAGAGAATGAAGAAACATTGGAGGTCATCATCACCTACTGCCCGACTCGACCGCTAAAAATAAGAATATGGTAAAAGTGCCGGCACCGCTGGTTTCGGAAACGATTCTAACTGCTGATTACAAGTTCCCGCCCTTCCTCTATCATGCTCGCCACTTTTTTCCTAACGCTATCTAGGCAACGCCATATTGTGCCTCTGGAAACTCCCATCCGGCGAGCTGCCTCCTCCTGCATCAAACCCATGTAATCAACCAGCCGGAGGTATTCAAACTCATCATAGGTCATCGTCACAGGTTCTTTTACGTAGTTTTCCGCTTTTTCCTTCGGAATGAAGGGGACAAAACGGGTTATTTCAGGCTCTTTCTCTAAGGTTCTTGGCTTTATGGGGCGCCCCGGCTCAAATCGACGGCGCCAACGCCAGCGATAACCAGCCATAAGGCACCGCTCTCTACCTCTCTGCCAATGTCTAAAAGGGTTCTGGAAGGGATTTAGTATAGTGCACTTTTTTGATGGCTTCAGCAACTTTGGTTCCGGGCTTAGCTATGATTTTGTTTATCTTATGTTGAGCAAGATGCTGGGATGCCCCCGGGCCGGTTTCCTCGCGATCACCAAGCTTACGCCTACGTCAACCAGCAACATCACAACCATCCGCCCAGTACCATGACGGTGAGGTGCTGAAGGGTTTGGAAGAGCCTTTACGATTTTGGCAACGTCGTCTTCAAAGTCTATTATGGTGAAAGTGCTGGCTCTGCCGAAGAAGCGGGATACGGTATCTTCCAAGCCTCGGTTTCCGTCGATTGCAACGGCTATTCTGCAGAGCATTCCTTTTCATCCTCAGCTTCCACTTTTTCAATTCTTTGAGTCTTTTGTCGTTCCTCTTGAGTTCTTCGCGGAGGGACCCCGATCCGCGTCTCCAAAAAAGGCCTTTTGGTCTTCTAGAAGCTTAGCTTCATCTTTAGGCTGCCATGTTTCTGGGGGATAAACCCATGAACCGTATAGGCATGCCCATCTACCATAAAGCCAGCCGGGTCTCTGCCCGGGGTAGGTGGCTGAAGGGGCCTCTTCCGGGCCATGGAGTTAGCCAGCCTTCTTAAATTCTTCTAGGCTAGCACATTTTTGCTCTAGAATATTTATGCACATATAGTTTTGCTGAAACGTTTAAATTCCAGAAAAACTTATACGTTGAAGCCTGCAAAAACCGTAAAAGGCTGGAAAACATCTAAAAAAAGCTCAGTGAAAGATAAATGGGTAAACGGTTGAGGGTTCAAAGAAGGGGAAGAGGCACCCCCACCTTCCGAGCTGCCACCCTAAGGAGAGTAGCGCCAGCCCGCTATCCGCCCTTCGCAGCCCTAACCCAAGAGGGCATGAGAGCGCGGGTGGAGCGAATCCTTCACGACCCTGGCAGAGGCGCTCCTTTGGCTTTAATCCGCTGCGAAGACGGCAGAACCTTCTACAATATCGCTGGAGAAGGCCTGTATGAGGGGAAGGAAATCCGGATAGGGGGAGCAGCCTCCTTGGAGGTGGGAAACATCGTGCCCTTAGCCCAAGTCCCCGAAGGCTCCACGGTTTACAACGTGGAAAAGCAGCCCGCCGATGGGGGGAAGTTTGCTAGGTCCTCCGGCAGCCATGCCACGGTCATCGCTCACACTCCCGCGGGAACCACCCTCAGACTGGCTTCGGGGAAGGTCATCACCGTCCACAGCAGCAGCCTAGCCACCATAGGAGTTGCGGCTGCGGGGGGGAGAACGGAGAAGCCCTTCATGAAGGCGGGTGAAAAATACTACCTCATGAGAGCCCGGGGGCGGAAGTATCCCCTGACCAAAAGCAACAGAATGATCGCTGCTCTCCGCCGTATGCCCGGCTCCGTTCCTCGGACGGCTCCGCCGGGGCAGAAGGTGGGGCTCATCGCCCCTAGGAAGACCGGCCGGGGCAGAAAGGCTAGGGTTAAATTTGCCTGAGGCGCCAAGCCGGGTGGGAAAAGCTTAAAGCAGGCTGGGCAATGATGCGTATGGTGGATGGTTGACGAAGGATGCCTAGGGAATTTCGTTATAGAGGCTACACATTGGAGCAGCTACAGCAGATGCCCATGGACAACTTCGTCGCTCTGCTACCTTCTAAGGCTCGGAGAAAACTGCTGAGAGGTCTTTCCCCTGAGAACAGGAAACTGCTGGAGGCCATCCGTAACCTTAAAAGGGCTGGGAAAGCCTCTGGAGGAGCGCCCCTCTTGAAGACTCACTGCCGGGACATGGTCATCCTCCCCGAGATGGTGGGGGTAACCATAGCGGTTCACAACGGAAAAGAATTCGTCCCCGTGGAGATCAAGCCGGAGATGGTGGGACATCTTCTAGGCGAGTTCGCCGTCACCATCAAGAAGGTTGTCCACGGAAACCCCGGCATCGGAGCCAGCCGGAGTTCCATGTATGTGCCTTTAAAGTAAGGCCGATGAGACCCCTCGGCTTTCCCTCTCAGACCTTGTTTTTTCGACGGCGAGCTCCACCTGCTCCACCGCCGTCCCTAGGTAGGCGTTGGGGTCTAGGGCTCTGTTTATCTCCTCCTCGCTGAGGCGGCTTCTCACCTGCTCGTCGGCTAGGACGATTTCCTTTAAGGGTTTTTTCTCCGCCCAGCTCTTCATAACCAAACCTCGGAGGACACGGTGGGCTTCCTGTCTTCCCAGCCCCTTTTTGGTTAAGGCCAGCATGAGGGACTCAGACATGATCCTTCCCTGGGTGAGGTTCAGGTTTTCCAACATTCTCTCTTCATTCACCTTCAAGCCTTTCAAGACTTGGCAGATGAGGCTGAGCATGTAGTCGAGGGTGATGAAGGCGGTGGGCAGCAGAAACCTCTCCGCCGAGGAGTTGGTCAAGTCCCGCTCCTGCCAGCTGGGTATGTTCTCCAACGCCGGCACCACTAAGCCCCTCATCAGCTTGGCCAAGCCGCAGACTCTCTCCGAATGAATGGGGTTAACCTTGTGGGGCATCGTCGAACTTCCCACCTGTCTTCCCACGTCGAAGGGCTCCTGCAGCTCCCCTATCTCCGTCCTCTGCAGCTCCCGGATTTCAGCGGCGAACTTGTCGAGGCTGGAGGCAACCAAGGCTAGGAGGCAGATGAGCTCAGCGTACCGGTCCCTTTGAACTATTTGGGTGGAGGCCTCCACGGGGTGAAGCCCCAAGCGTTCCATGGTCAGCTTCTGAACGGTTAAACCTTCAGGGCCGAAGCCTGCCTGGGTTCCCACCGCCCCGGTGAGCTTCCCCACCAAGAACCTTTTCCGCCCTTCCCTCAGCCTTTGGATGTGGCGGGATACCTCCCTCAACCAGACGGCGAACTTCAACCCCAAGGTCATGGGGAGTGCGTGCTGTCCATGGGTTCTGCCCACCATCAAGGTTTTCCTATGCTTCCAGCTGAGCTCCAACAGAACTCCTTCCAACATGTTGAGCTTCGATTCCAAGACAACCAAGGCTTCTTTAAACTGGAGACCTGTGGCGGTGTCGAGGATGTCGCTGCTGGTGGCTCCGTAGTGGACGTAGCCTCCGTCTTCCCCGCAGACTTCAGCTAAAGCCTCCACCACGGCCATGATGTCATGCTTGATGGTTTTCTCGATTTCCTTCACCCTCTCCAGCTTCACATAGCGGGTGGAGGCTTTTTCCCCGATTTTCTCAGCTGCCTTTTTGGGGATGACGCCTACCTCGGTGAGGGCCCAGGCCAAGGCGGCTTCCACCTCCAGCATCTTCTGAAGCCGGGCTTCTTCTTCGAAGATCCGCCTCATCTCCGGGGTGCCATATCTCCCTGTGTCGATGGGTAGAATGGGCAATTTCTCTATCTCCCTCTCACACCTAAGCTAGGTGGGAGAGGAGAGAATAAAAATTTACTGTCTGAGGAACAGTGGTTCTGAGCGTAGTTAACCTCGGCTTTTCTGTTAAGAAAATTTTTTATTAACTTCATTCTCTCCGTGGTTGTAGAGGTTAGGTGGTCATGAAGTGGGAGTCGGAGGGAAGAAGTTCTCCAAAGTTAGGACCATTAATCAAATAATCGATCACTGGATTAGGCTTGAACACTATACGAAAGAGGAATACAGCTTCTTAGCTGAGGGGACGAAGAACCCCCATGCAAGGATTGTTTTCACCAGATTAGCTTGCGCGGGAGAGTGTCACGCCAACATTCTTAAACATGTGAAAAACATCCTAGCCAAGGAAGGGGAAAACTTTCAGCCTGTAAAGGCTTTCCATCTCACCGACATCCCCACGCCTGGAAAGAAACAGGGGTACCCCACAGAGGTAGAGGAAACTTACCATGCCATTAAAGGCCACGTCAAACTTGAACAGGAAATGGAACGAGGATACACAAGGATAAGGCCCAAGATTCGAAGTCGGAAGGCTAAAACCCTCTTCCAAGTGCTGGCCGAAGAAGAAAAACAACACCACCAACAACTTCTCGCCTTGATCCAAGTATTCGAAAAGATATACAAGAGTCTTCTAAAAAAGTAGATGTAACGCCAAAAACCCCTCCCTACCTAAGAGGCTAGGTTAGTGAAGCCCAGCTTTCGCGCGTAATCTACCACAGAGCGGAATTCTTGCCCTCTAAGCCTGCGCCGGAGCTCCGGGACTTCGTCGGCTCTCCACTCGGGGCGGTACTGGTCCATGATGTTCACTCTGATCCATGTCCCCAAATTCTCCGCCATCCACTCGAGGATGGGTTTGGCGCAGCATTCTCCATGCTCTGGGAGGATGAGCATCCGCACTATCAGCTCCCCATTTTTCAGGGCGCTGAGATGGTTCTGTGTAGCCGCTTCCCAGTAGCCTTGACAGCCGGAGATTCTCTCCGCGCAAGCGTCGTTGCCGTATTTGAAGTCGAGGAGGTAGACGTCGGCGAAGCCCGCGAGCAGCAGGGCTGTGGCTTGGCTGTAGTAGGAGTTGCTGTTCCAGACCACGGGAACATTGACCTGAACTTTCCTGAAGGCTTCCAGCCACTGCGCCAGCCAGGGGGTAGGCTCCCCGCCTACTAGGTTGGCGTTTCTACACCCCCCACGCCTCAGCCACTCCACCACGTCGGCGAGCATAGCTGGTGTGTAGGTTTCCCCCTTTTCCACCCACTGGGATATGGTCCAGTTCTGGCAGTGGAGACACTGGAGAGTGCAGCCGAGGGTGAAGATGGTGCCGGAGGGGATGAGTTCAGGCTCCTCTCCCATGTGGGCGAAGTAGGAGGAAACCGCAGGCTGGGTTCCGCAGAGGCATGTTCCCCGTTTCCCCTGAAGCCGGTTGACCCCGCAGTTCCTCCTACAAAAATGGCAGTGTTGAAGAATCCGCTTGGCTATCTCCACTTTTAAATCCATGTAGGAAAGAGACGGCTGGGGAAGCTCCTCCAACCTCACCTTTCCAGCATCCAACCGCCCCTCCAACCGACGGTACTCCTCCGTCAGTTTTTCATGAAGCCGCCAAAGGTTTTCCAGCGAGTCTTGGGGGGCGAAGGAAGCCTCCAACCGCTTGGCTATCTGGAACTTGGCATGCTTCAGGTTGTCGGAGACATCGAAGTACCTAGCCAAACTAGCCCGGCATTTCTCATCCTGCAACACGGCCACGGCGTCAGGCCTCATCAGACGCCACATTTCTAACTCTTTCCACCTTCATGGTAAAAGAAAGAGGGAGAAACTCATAAATGTAACACCTTGCGGTTTGTCCCCACCTGTCACTCTCCCCTCCCAGCTTGGGAAATCAAACTGAAGCAAAAAACTTAAGCTCGAAGGGAACCTATCCGAAGTGAAAAGAAAATGGGAAAGGTATTAAAAGCTGGATTAGGCCTCCTCGTCGCCTTGATGATTTTCGGAGCCATAGGGGTCTTCCTCACACCTGAACCCACTCCGACCCCCATGCCCACCCCAGCTCCTGCGTTCACCCCTACACCAACCCCTACACCCCTACCAGAGGCGGCTGCCACGCCCACCCCGACGCCTACACCTACGCCTTCACCTTCTCCACCTGAGGAGGCCTTCAGCTACGCCGTCTATTTCACACCCGACAGCCAAGTTGACGATTACCTTGTGTCGTTGATCGAGGGAGCTCAAAGCTCAGTTTACGCAGCCTTCTACGACCTCGACCTAGTCAACGTGGGGGAGGCGCTTCTGGAGGCTGAAAAGAGGGGGGTCGACGTTAAGGTTGTAACCGACACCGACAACATGGCTAACCCTGAAATCGCTGAACTGGTTACTTCAGGCTTAGTGCGAGGAGACGACGACCCTGACTTCATGCACAACAAATTCATGGTAGTTGACGGAAGGCTTGTGTGGACGGGTTCGATGAACCCCACGTTCAACGGCGTCCACAAAAACAACAACAACGTGGTGGTCATCTCAGGCCTGCCTCAGCTTGCCGAAAACTACGTGGACGAATTCACCGAGTTATGGAGCGGAGTCTTTGGAGGAGGTTCACCGGTTTTATACCCGGAGATAACTGTCTCAGACGAATTCATCATCGAAGTCTACTTTGCACCTGAAGACGATGTGGAAAATCAGATCATCGAAGAGCTGCAGAAGGCCGAGGAAAGCATCTATTTTGCAGTCTTCACCTTCACCAGCAAACCCATAGGAAACGTCCTTCTAGAGAAACATAAGGAAGGCGTAACCGTCCAAGGCATATACGAAAGTTTTCAAGCTGGACAATACAGCACCTACTCGATGCTCAGGGAAGCAGGAGTGCCGGTGGTCAAGGACCGGAACCCTGCGGTGATGCACCACAAATTTTTTGTAATCGACAACCGAACCGTCATCACCGGGTCCTTCAACCCCACCAAACATGCTAACCGAGACAACGACGAGAACATTCTGATCCTGCACAACTCGGCTGTGGCCAGCCTTTTCGCCTTGGAATTTAAGCAGATGTGGACTGAATGGTACACTCCACCAAGCCCAGAGCTAGAGCCCAGTCCCAGCCGGGAACTTGTCGAATACGTCCTTACTCTCATCAACCGAGATAGAAGCGACCACGGGCTTCCCCCCGTGAAGCTGGGAACCAACCTCGCTGCCCAAGCACATGCCGAGGACATGCTGGAAAACCTGTACTTCTCCCACTGGGATATGAACGGAACCAAACCCTATGTGAGGTACACGCAACACGGCGGGTTGGGGTTTGTTTCCCAGAACATAGCCTTCTCGGGTTTCCTCTACGAGGAGCCCTTAGCCGCGCCCTTGGATGTCAGGGAAACCTTGGAGGAGCTGGAATACGGCATGATGTACGAGGATGCGGAATGGAACTGGGGACACAGGGACAACATACTGGGCCGGTGGCATACCCACGTAAACATCGGAATAGCCTACGACAGAACCCATGTGTTTCTGGTTCAAGACTTCGAAGACAACCACATCGTATGGACTCAGCCTCCCAGCTACGACGACGGAATCCTTTCGCTTGAAGGCACAACCCTGCTGGGGGAAGTGTACGTAATAGCCCTTTACTACGACCCTCCCCCGAGGCCTTTAACCCGGGAGCAACTGGCGGAGCCGCCGTACAGTGGAGGATACGGGCTGGGCGAGGAGGTTGGCTACATCCTTGAAAGCTCCTACTCCGTGGAGGGCTCAGCCTACGTTCACGCCTCCCAATGGGTGGTGGAAGACGGCTTCTTCGACATCGTCGCAGACATTAAACCGCTGATGACTCGGGGAGAAGGCTTCTACACTGTTGTAGTTTGGGCTGAAGTGGAAGATGAGTACATCCCTTTAACCTGCTATTCGATACTCGTCGAATCCGCCGACACAGCCTCCACCCCGGCATCCAATATCAGCTTAACGATGAGGATGAAGCTAAACCTAGCCGAGATCAGCTTGACAGAGGATGGACTATCAACCGCATCTTAGGCGTGCAGTCGCCCTTAGAGATGGTTTAGCGGCTTAATTTTTTATTCGGCATTCGTTTTTCTTCTCGA
This sequence comes from Candidatus Hecatella orcuttiae, assembly GCA_002011035.2. Classification (GTDB taxonomy): domain Archaea; phylum Thermoproteota; class Bathyarchaeia; order Hecatellales; family Hecatellaceae; genus Hecatella; species Hecatella orcuttiae. The sequence continues at coordinate 496,962 of MTLY02000001.1, forward strand.
GATAACCAACCCGATAACCACTATCACCATGAACGTCAAGCCGATGGCCATTAAGATGATCTGCTGCGTAATTATTCCGGCGATCAATGCTCCGCCGCTCAAGACACTCAGTGACACCAGTATGCAACAGGCTGCTAAGACCAAGGCGGTGAGAAAAGGGGCTTTTCTGCCCATTCATTTTAGTCTTCTATCGGTTTATCGGCTAGGATTTTAGCATTGTAACCCAAGGATTCGATTACATGGACTATTTCTTCTCCAGATATTTCTGCGGGATCATAGATTACAGTGCCCTCCTCTTTCGATAAGCTGATTTTCACTTCTATAACACCGTCTTTTTGGTTTAGAGTATACCAAATGACGTAGCCGCAGCTCGGACAATACATTCCGCCTATTTTCAAAGAGAGCTGGTGGAGGCCCCTCGGATTCACTTCCCCTGAAGTAGAGGTGGGAGAAGCCGCCGGGGAGAACATGCCGTAGACGATGGGTGCAAAGGTAGGAGTGATGACGTAGACAGATAGCCCGTAGACTGTTAGCATCACGATTATAGCGGTGGCGATGAAATATTTTTCCCTCCGAAGTCCCTCCTTAGTAAAGAGGTTAATTTTACAGGCTTTGCTCTTCCTTTTCAGATGTATCAGGATGGCTGAAACCATGAAAGCCGCACTTAACCCCAAAAAGAAAGGACTGTATTGGGATAAACTCAGCGCAAAGGGGAGCGAGGCAAACCCCATCAAGACTATGAAGAGAGGGCCGATGCAGCACAGGGAAGCTATCAAACCAGAGGCGATGCCCAAGCCTATGGGCTTCTTTCTCCCAGTTGACGGGGGATCTGGCAAGTTTAGGGTGCGTTTTGTTTGAGAATTTTCTCTCATTCCTTCAACACCTTACACTTCACCAAATGCTCGTAGTATTTTTCGATGTGTTTATCGATAATTTCCATGAGGGGCAAGATTGTGTTTCTGTTTAAAGAATAAACCCTCTTTCTGCCATTCCGACCTGCTTCCACAAAGCCGCAGTTTAACAGGCATTTTAAATTATGGGACACCCTGCTCTGCTCTAAGTTCAATTCCTCGCATATCTCAGAAACGCATCTTGGTTTGGCTCTGAGGAGGTGAACAATCTCCAGCCGGGTGTCATTGGATAAGGCTTTTACAAAATATTTGTATGATAATTTTGACATATGATAAAATTATCATACATCATTATTAAACCTTGCCGCCAAAACCTTACTTAACTACCTTCAAAACAGAGCGAGACTTTCAACTCCCCTCTTCAAGCTCAGCCTGGAGTTTCTTGCCTTCAAAGGTAGCGGAAGACTAATTTAAGGGGGAGAATAGCAATTTTGAACATGTAGGAGTTGGAGAGGATGCTCATCGTTTCAGGGCCTTCTTCTCGGAGTCTGGGAGAAAGGATTGCCCAGCTACTGGGAGTAAGAAATGTGGAGGTGGAGTCTAAGGTCTTTCCTGACGGTGAAAGCTACGTGGGGCTGAGGAATGATGTGAAAGGAGAGAAAGTCGCCGTCATCCAGTCTACCTATCCCCCTCAAGACACCCATCTGATGCAGCTGTATTTCCTACTCCAAGCCGTGGGAAGACTGGGGGCGGAGGAGGTCACGGCTGTAACCCCCTACCTAGCATACGCTCGACAGGATAAGGCCTTCAAACCCTACGAAGCCGTAAGCATAAAGGCGGTTATCCGTTGCTTAGAAGCCCTAGGCATTCGCCGTCTCATCACAGTGGACGTTCACGAGCCTAGCATCTTCGAGGACGCTGCCTTCGCTTTCCAAAACCTCTCTGCCGCCAAAGCCTTGGCAGAGTATTTCCTCAAGTTAAACCTAGGGGAGCTGTGGGCCTTCGCCCCGGACGTGAAAGCCACTAAGATGGCGGGAGAAGCAGGGGTCATCTTCAGGACACCCCACGGTTGGTTTCGGAAGGAGAGAGACAGAGATACAGGGGAAATCGCCCTAAAAAGTATCGGAGGCATCGAGGTGAAGGGGAAAACCCTCATCCTCTTCGACGATATCATCAGCAGCGGAGGCACCACGGCGGCGGCAGCGAAAAGGCTGAAGGCCTTGGGGGCTGAAAAAGTCTACGCCGCCTGCACTCACCCCCTTCTCATGGGAGAAGCCTTAAGGAAAGTCCTCCAAAGCGGAATTGAAGAGCTGGTAGGCACGGACACCGTTCCCAGCCCTGTGAGCAAGGTTTCCGTAGCGCCTCTCATCGCCCAAGCCTTGAAGAGTGAACCTGAAACCTAAATGAAAAAGGCTGGCAGGTCCTGAGCGTCGTCGATGAGGTAGACTAGGCCTGCTGTAAAGAAAAATTGGCCGTAGTTTTTCTCCAGCCGGATGAAGCCGACGAAAACCAGAAACAGGCCGTACATCCAATGGTGAAGAGGGCGGTAAAACTCCGGGGGGATAAGGGGGGAAAGCTGGAAATACCAGAAAGCTAAACTGATGACAGCGAAAGAAAAACCTAGCAGAATCGACAACAACGCCTTAGTCTTCACCTTATCCAAGGCCTCTACCAGCCCAAGTGCAAGTTAATTTTTAAAGCTTCCAATAGTATATTTTCCTTCCATAAAAGGATACTCGTGAGCCTTTGACCGTCTTTTTCATGCTTGTCTCGGGGGAACACCGTCACCTACCCAAAGCTGAAGTAGGAGCCATTCTCGAAGCTGAAGGGCTTCCCTTCCGGATGCTGGAGGATTCCAACCGCCTCCTGAGGCTGGAGGCACCTCCGCCCGCCGGCTTGGCGGTGTCCAAAAGATCTGCCTTCTGCCGCCTCTGCGGGGTTGAGCTTCTCCACTGCAAAGCCTCCTTGGGGGATATACTTTCCTCCCTCCAAGCTTTAGGGTCGGAAATAGGCCTTAACTCCGGGGAGAGCTTCGCTGTGCGGGTGTGGAGAACAGGGGACAGTCAAAGCCCTCTTACTGGGTTTGAAGTGGAAAAAGCTGTAGGCCGGGTTCTCCTAACCATGGAAAGAGACTTGCGGGTAGATTTAAGGAGGCCTAGGAAGCTTTTTGTGGGAATTCTCTCAGGCAGAAGTTTCACCTTCGGGCTGAGTGTGGACGGAGAGGGGAGAAAATATTTCTCAAGTCGGACCCCCAGAAGGAAGCCTTTTTTCCACCCTTCTTCCCTTCAACCTAAAATAGCCCGATGTATGGTTAACCTTTCTAGGGCTGCGGGAGGGAAGATCCTCTACGATCCCTTCTGCGGAACAGGCTCCATCCTCATCGAGGCGGGTTTGATGGGTTTGGAAGCCTTAGGAGGGGACTTGCGGAAAAAAATGGTGAAGGGAACCAAAGTAAACCTGCAACACTACGGAGTGGAAAACGTCCATCTAACTCTAGCTAACGCCTTAGCCCCGCCCATACGCCAAGTGGACGCTGTCTCCACCGACCCACCCTACGGCCGAGCAGCCACCACAGCCGGGGTTCCCATTCCTGTTCTCTACCGAAAGTTTCTGGAGGAAATAGGCCTGATTTTGAAGCCGCAGGGCTACATGTGCATCGCCGCCCCCAGCACCCTCCCCTTGGAAGAGACGGCGGAAGAATACGGCTTCAAAACTGTGGGGAGATATTCCATCTATGTTCACAGAAGCTTAACCAGAGAGATATACGTCTTAAGGAGGATGTAAACAGCTTTGCTGCTGACATTTCTGGGCACCAGCGCCGGGCTTCCCTCCTTGGACAGAGGCCTGCCCAGCTTGGTTTTAAAATACGGACGGGAAATCCTGATGTTTGACTGCGGAGAGGGAACCCAACGCCAGATGATGCGGGCTAGGATAGGCTTCTCCCGGCCTATGAAAATCTTTGTAACCCACCTCCACGGCGACCACATGCTGGGGATCCCGGGTCTCCTCCAAACCATGTCCCTTCTAGGGAGGACTGAAAAAATTCAAGTCTACGGCCCTAAGGGTTTAGCCGATTTTCTGGAAGCCGCCCGAACTCATGTGAAATTTCTGCTCAGGTTTCCTTTGGAAGTCTTCGAAGTGGAGGAAGGCCTCATCTGCAGGGAAAAAGCCTACAAGGTAACAGCTCGGTGGACTGAACATCAGATCCCCACTCTAGCCTACGCTTTCGAAGAAAAAGAGAAACCCGGTAAATTCCACCCGGAAAAAGCTCTCAGCCTCGGAGTGCCCAAAGGCCCCCTCTGGCATCGGCTCCAACACGGCAGAAGGGTTCGGCTGAAGGACGGTCGAACGGTGGAGCCCAGCCAAGTTGTCGGACCTCCTAGAAGAGGGGTGAAAATCGTTTACTCAGGAGACGGTAAGCCTTGCCCCAACGTCCTGAAGCTGGCTAGGAACGCAGACCTCCTAGTCCACGAATGCACCTTCGACGACAGCCTCAAAGATAAGGCTGAAGCAGAATGGCACAGCACGGCAGGCCAGGCGGCAGTGCTGGCTTCGAAGGCTAGGGCTAAAAGGCTGATTCTAACCCACATCAGCACCAGATACAGGGATTCCAAGTTGCTCCTAGAACAGGCCCGAAAAGAATTCTCCCACGTGAAGGTTGCTGAAGATTTCATGCAAATCGAGCTTTAACTTATTGGGGCTTTCTAGCTGCAGGTGGCTGTTAAACGCTCACTCCACGAAGTGGGTGGGTACGTTCTTCATTATTTGGAGGAGGACGTTAACGGTGGTCAGCGACTTGGCTGTGAACGCAGGATTCTTATACATCTGCATGAGAGGTCTAACCTTAACTTGACGTCGGACAAAGGCGGAGGCAGGGGTCATCTCCCCCAAGAAGATCTTTTTGGTCGTTGCATAACTGCTGATGACGGTGAAGTTAGGCTTCCTCCCTTCCGGCAGTCCTGTTCCCACCGAGAAATGTGTTACCGTTCCACCGTTAAGCTCAATATAAATGAAAACTCTACCACTCCTGTATTGCTCCCTTAAAGCCGCCGGAAGATCCTCGATCACGTAGGCTACCGCGAGGCTGAACTCCGCTGCCAACGACCTAACACTTTCATCGGTGGACTTGGCATGCTCGATGGCAGCCACCACCTTTCGTATCCACTCTTCGGAAAGAAAGGTGTATTCAACTTGGTTTAGAACCGTTCCTTTCTGCTGTGGTGACAGGATGGGTTTGTTCAGAGAGATCCCCCGGAAATATATAACAGTGTTATAAGTTTATATATTACTTTTTTATAAAGTTTATGGAAACAGGGGAAAATGGAAAATGCCCAGAATAGACCCTATAGCGGAGGTTAAGGAAGACCACGGTAAGGTCCGGGACCTTTTACTGGACATCATGAGCGCCATCAAGCGACGGGATGTGACAAAGGCTTTCGAGCTTCTGCTCATCTTGGATAAGCTGGGAGGGCCTCACTTCCGTTTTGAGGAAGAAGTCATGTATCCTGCCATGAAAAGGTTCTACGGCGAAGACTACTACCTCCGGCTACTGGAGGAACATGACCGGGTGATAAGGGCTGCTAAGCAGTTGGCCGAAACCTTGGGGAAAGGCTCCATAACCGAAGAAGAGTCGGAGAGGCTCATAAAACTGATCCAAAATGAGATACTGCCTCATCCCATCACGTGCAGCGGACTGGAAATCCTGATGGAAAAACTCAGCCCCGAAGAGCTGGAAAAGATAGCGGAAAGCATCGAAGCTGGCAGGGAAGCTGAAGTCCCCCTCCTAGAGTGGGCAGACACCATCAGGGCTAGGAAGGCCTAGACACGGTGAGCAGCGGTAGGGAAAAAGTCGCCCTCATCGTAAACAGCGCCTCCTACGACAGGGTCAGCTACGCTCTGACGATAGCGGTAATGTCGGCGGCTCTCGGCCGGGAAGTGCTGGTGCTCTTCACCTACGGGGCGCTTAGAAGGTTGAAGAAGGGAAGCACCGATGAAGTTGGGGGGGAAACCGAAGTAACTGTCCGTGAAACCGTCAAGCAAGGGTTGCAGAAAGGTAGCTTGCAAAAGATCTCCGCTCTGCTGAAAGATTTGAAGCGTTTTGGGGGAAAAGTCTACGCTTGCGTCTCAGCCATGGCTTTCCACAACCTTACCCGAGAAGAGTTGATCGAAGAAGTCGACCAAGTGTCGGGGATAGCAGCTTTTCTAGAAGCGGCGAAAGACGCTTCCATAATGCTCTACGTATAACCTTGAACCCCAGCCTTCTTTTTCTCTTCTGGTTTAAATCTCGAATGGCCCTCCGTTGAGCCAGCTGACCGTTACCGGTGGATGAGATAGAAAAGATTAGGGTTTGGATGCTTCCTTTAACTTTAGGAAGCTTCCGTAAGGGTTAAAGATGGACTCAACCATGAAGTAACCGTTGAAACCGAAGGCTTGAAACTTTTTAACCGTCGGAAGCCAGGAAGTCGTCCCAGCTCCCAGCTCTAGGTGAGCATCTCGGTCACCTCGGTTGTCGTGGAGGTGGACATGGGATATTCGCTTCTGAAACCTTCGGATGAAAAGCTCCGTTTGGCCTACAATGTTGGAGTGGCCTATGTCTAAGGCAAATCCTAGGCTGGAGCTTTCCATGCTAGAGAAAAACTCCTGAAAATCCTCCACCCTTGCCAAGACCGCCGGAATGTTCTGAGGCATATTCTCTATGGCATGAGGGAGGCTGAGACTTTCAGCCAGCTTGGAGATTCGTTCCACGGATTTCAAGTTAACTTCCCAAGCTAGGTTTGGGTAGAAGGAGTCCAAGGCTCCGCGGAAGCCCGGATGGAATATAAACATCTTAGCCTCCAAGAGTGCAGCTTTAGCAGCGGACTTTTCCACCGCTTTTAAAGAAATATCCAAAAGAGCCGGATTCAGGGATGCGATGTTCAGGTCGCAGAAGGGAGCGTGCACACAGTATTCGAATCCGTAGGATGCCGCCAGCTCTTTAAGTCTTCTAACAATTTTTTCATCCAACTTCATCTTGTCTTCGTCGACTATTTCCCAGCCTTTGCAGACTTGGCCGTATTTCTCCATGACGGAAAAACATTTTTCATAGGGTTTTCCCGAAAGAAACAGAGTGGAGAGGCCTATCTTCAATTCATCACCCCTCGGCGCTCATCCTAACTTGTCTCTTCAGACGCTCCCCCCGTCAGCCACCGGATGACCTCTTCAGGCTCCCCGCATTCTATCTCCACTTCTATAGGGCCTAGGGGAGATTCACCCAACGGCTCGCAGAAGGACAAACGTCCTGCGTAAGCCGCCTGCTTGTTCAAGTAAAAAACGACCCTGCCGTTCAGCTTTCCCTCTCTCATGATCCTCCTCGCAGCGTCTCTGATTCTCTCCTGTTTGAGAATGTTCCGAAATTTGAGAAGAGCTTCTGCCTCACGTGATTCGAAAACTAGGGTCTCCCCGTCCTTTTCTTGGGGCACCCTCAAGCTTAGGTGGGTGAAGATGTTCTCCACAGCCCTTTTCACTTTGCTTAAATCTTCCGTAGGATGAACTCTAACCCGGCCTTTAAGGAGAATTTCCAGTTTTCATCCGCTCCAAGACTTTCCTCACTTCCGCCTCAAACGCTTCTAGGCTACCCTTGTTCTCTATGGTTATGTCCGATAAATTAACCGCCGCTTCTACCCCCACCTGAAGCTCTCTTTCATCCCTCTTTCTCAACGTCTCCCAAGAGAGAGCATTGTCGCTTCTAAGCCTTTGGGAAAGCCTTTGAAACCTAGCTTGAGAGGGAGCCACTGTGGCTATGAGCTTAAACCCTGGGTAACGCCTCCTGAACTCCTCAACCTCAGCCGGACTTCTGACTCCGTCGACAAAGACAAAAGGGCTGCCCGCCTTTTCCACAGCTTCCACCGTCAGCTCAGCCAAGATCGCTTCACCTCGCTCTTTTCTCATCTCCAACATGAGCCTCCCTAGGTTTTCCGCGGAGGGTTCAAGGCCCCTAGACTGGGCTTCAGCCCTGACAAAATCACCCATGACGATAACGGTATAGCCCAGCTTTCGAGCCACCTCAGCGGCGGAGGTTTTCCCAGACCCCGGTAAGCCTGTTACCCCCACGACCGTCCTCCGGCTTGTCCCGGAAGATGAAGCCTGTTTCAATTGTCTTCCCTCGGGCCGAGCCCCCTCAGAACATGATTGCCCGCGATAGTATTTCAATCCCACCGGTATATCAAACGTTCTCTATCCGAATTTTCAGCAAAAACTTTTTTGCAGGGAACTATAACTGTTCTTAACGCCCGCTTTCATCTATGGAAGGCTGGGGGGCAGTCGTCTAGCTTGGTCTAGGATGAGAAACTCCGCCAACAAGATCCCAGGGCTGAGGGAGCTAGACCCCGGCGGGGAACCTGGGGCGCTGGAGAGCCGGGGTTCAAATCCCCGCTGCCCCACCAAATTTTGTTGATTTATTTAGACTACGCTTACTGATAAGTGAGGGATCACTCAAGGCAATAACTTTAAATCACAATATTTTTCATAGTGTCTTCAGGTGAAAAAAATATGGAAAAGATGCCTTTAGTAGTGTCAGCAACATTTTTACTATTGCTGTTGATGGCGCCAATGGCGCAAGCTTCCTCCGGCACAATTGAATTGATAGGGAAGGAATGGGATCACGATCCTTTGAAGGTTTACGTTCATGCAGCGCCTAAGTTTGCCGACTATGTTCCTCATGCTATAACAGCGCTGAACGATTGGTCTGAGGGCTTACAGGCAGCCAGTGGTAATTATGACGCCTTTAAATTTGAGGTCATCGATTCTCGGAGGGATGCAGATATAATCCTCTCCATACGAGGTGGAGCGTTTGCCGGTGTTTTGGGGATGACCATTTGGCGGGATGTGGACGGGGACGGCACCTTTGACAAGGTCATGATAACAGTGAAGGTAGGGGCTGGCGATGTTGGATTGGAGGATTTCAGAAACGTGGTTCGCCATGAAGTGGGTCATGCATTGGGGCTTGGTCATGAAATCACAGACGAACCGGACTTAATGGATCCGACCTACGATGCTTCAGACGTTGGCAGCGATGTTCTTCCCTCAGCCTTAGACATAGAGGCTCTGTTATACATATATTATGACGATGGCTTCGGTCTACCAAATCTGCCTCCCGATGAAATACCGTCAAGCTTTTCGCTATAAACTAGCTGGCATCAGCTTCCTTTTTATTTTCGAGTTTCCCATGGAATCGCTGAGAAATTCTCGCGTGTAACTTACCTTTTTCGCCTTAACTCGTAATGGCCCGGGATAGTTATCGCTTTAATCAAGCTGATTAAATATTAAATAGTAAAAAGTTATATAGCGACTTGAATCATGATTTTTGGGCTGTGGAAAAATTGACTCTGACTTCCCAGACGCCGGAAGGTGGATTCTATGCAGGTAGAGCGAAACCGGGAGAAACCGTCATCGAGATGAGAGGGATTACCAAGCGTTTTCCCGGCGTAGTCGCCAACGACGACATCGACTTCGACGTCAAGGCTGGCGAGATCCACGCTCTTCTGGGTGAAAACGGAGCTGGGAAGACAACTCTCATGAACATCATGTACGGTCTTCTCCAGCCTGATGAAGGTGAGATCTACGTTCGCGGCCGGAAGGTGGTTATGCGGTCTCCCAAAGACGCCATCGCCTTAGGCATAGGGATGGTTCACCAGCACTTCATGCTCGTGGAGCCTCATACCGTAACCGAGAATGTCATCCTAGGCCTCAAATCCCCCAAAGGCATACTGTTAGACTTGGAAGGAGCTAAGAGGCGGATAGAGGAGCTTTCCAAAAAATACGGCCTCAAGGTTGATCCAGACGCTAAGATCTGGCAGCTCTCGGTGGGGGAAAGGCAGCGTGTGGAAATAATCAAAGCCCTCTACCGGGGAGCGCAAATCCTCATCCTCGACGAACCCACCGCTGTGCTAACGCCGCCCGAGGTGAAAGAGCTCATGGCCATCATTCGAAGGATGGCGGAGCAGGGGCACGCTGTGGTTCCGTTCATCACCCACAAGCTGCCGGAGGTAATGGCCATAAGCGACCGCGTAACCATTCTCCGCCGCGGAAAAGTTGTAGCGAGAATCCGCACCAAGGACGCGCGAGAAAGCGAACTGGCTAGGCACATGGTGGGAAGGGAAGTCCTCTTCACCATCGAGAAAAACCCCGCTAAGCCCGGTCGAGTCGTCCTAGAAGTCAGAAACCTGAAAGCCTTGAGCGACAGAGGCCTGCCTGCCTTGAAGAATGTTTCCTTCTCCATCAGGGAGGGAGAGATCCTCGGCGTGGCTGGGGTGGCTGGGAATGGGCAGCGGGAGCTGGCGGAGGTCATCGCGGGTCTGCGCCGGGCTGTGGCGGGGAGGGTGCTCATCGACGGAAGGGACGTCACCAACCTCCCCCCAAGGGAGATAATCAAGCAGGGCCTAGGCCACATCCCCGAAGACAGAATGGGAATGGGCCTCATCCTAGACTTCTCCATAGCCGAGAACGCTATCTTAGAAACCCACAGCAGCCCGCCTTTCGCCCGCGGATGGTTTATCGACCCCCAAGAGGTCGGTAAACATGCGGAGAGGCTGATCAAGGAGTTCAACATCATGGCCCCGAGCAAAGATACGCTGGCAAACCACCTCTCCGGTGGGAACTTGCAGAGGCTTATTTTGGCTCGGGAGCTTTCCAGGGAGCCCAAGGTTTTGGTGGCCAACCAGCCGACTCGGGGGTTGGACGTGGGGGCCACCGAGTTCATCCGTAGGAAGCTTTTGGAGCAGCGGGACAGGGGCGTGGCCATCCTCCTCATCTCCGAGGACCTGGACGAGGTCATGTCCATGAGCGACCGCATCGCCGTCCTCTACGAGGGCGAAATCATGGGAATCCTCCCCGCGGAGAAAGCCAAAGTGGAGGAGGTAGGGATGATGATGGCTGGCGCTAGAAGGCAGACTGAGTTTGAAGCTTGAGAAACCTACGCTGGGCGGTTGAGGAAATGGCGCCTTTAAAATTGAAGATGAGAGAGAAGCCTCCTGCCCCCGCAACCAAGGTTCTGTACTTGGTTGCAACGTTGACACCGATGTTTCTGATAGTGGCTGTTATAATTTCTATGGTGGGAGCCAACCCTCTGGTTGCCTACCGGGAGCTTTTCACAGCTCCTTTCAGAAACATCCACAATGTGACCGAGATTCTTGTGACAACCACCCCTCTGCTGCTCATAGCCCTAGGTTTGAGTGTAAGTTTTAGATGTAAGTTCTGGAACATCGGCGCGGAGGGGCAGCTGTATGCCGGTGCGCTGGCCTCCACAGCCACGGTGCTTCTTCTGAAAGACAGTGCCACACCTTCAGCGGTTTTCATCCCTCTGCTCTTAGTGGTTGGTTTTTTAGGCGGAGCCGCTTGGGCGACTATTTCTGCGGTGTTGAAGATTAAATTTCAGATCAACGAGATAATCACAACGCTTTTGTTGAATTTTATCATGTTTTATTTCCTAAGCTTCCTCCTTTACGGGCCTTGGATGGACCCCATCAGCGTCATGCCCCAATCTGAGCTTTTCCCCCCAGCGGCGAGACTTCCGAAGTTGATTCCGGAAACGAGGCTGCACACAGGCCTCTTCCTCGCCGTTCTGAGCATCCCTCTGGTTTATCTGATTTTGAACAAGACTGTCTTAGGCTATCAGATTAGAACCACAGGCAGCAGTCTGAGCGCAGCCCGTTTCGGAGGGATAAACGTGGGCAAGGTCTTTCTGCTGGTTGTAATAATAAGCGGAGGCCTCGCCGGCCTCGCTGGGATGGGTGAAGTTTCAGGCATCTACTACCGTCTGAGGGGGGATATCTCCCCCGGATACGGCTACACAGCCATTCTGGTGGCTTTGCTTGGGAAAAACCACCCGGGATGGGTGACCTTGGTGGCGTTTCTTTTCGGCGCCCTCTTGGTGGGAGGATACGAGATGCAGGTTGCCACAGGGATACCCACGGCTCTGGCGCTGGTCACTCAGCCTTTAATCTTCTTCGGTGTACTCTGCGCTGAGGCTCTCAGCCGTTATGAAGTCAGTTGGAGAAAGTGAAAATGTCTCTGGAAGTCTTCCTCACAGGCCTCATAGCCGCTGGCTTCCGCATTGCCACACCCATCTTGTTGGCAGCGCTGGGGGAAACCTTCGCTGAGCGAAGCGGCATCCTCAACCTTGGAATCGAGGGGATGATGATCATGAGCGCCTTCACTTCCTTCTCCGTCACCTACGATACTGGAAACCCTACGCTGGGATTGTTGGCGGGCTTAATCACCGGGGGAGTGATGGCTTTCATCCACGCTTTCATGTCCATCACCATCAAAGTCGACCAGATTGTCAGCGGGCTTGCGCTCACCATTCTCGGGCTGGCTCTCTCCACTTTCCTGTTCATAAGCTACTTCAAACGCACCCAGCCGGCTGTGGAAATCTGGGAACCCACCGCCATCCCTGTTTTAAGCCAGATCCCCATCATCGGGCCGGCCTTGTTTCAGCAGCACGTAATCACCTACTTCGCCATCATCCTATTCATTGTTTCCACATGGTTCCTCTTCGGTACTACTTGGGGTTTAACCATCAGAACAGTGGGGGAGAACCCGGCTGCCGCGGACACCGTAGGCATAAGGGTGGAGCGCGTGCGCTATCTATGCACCATCTTCGGGGGGCTGATGGCCGGCATAGCCGGGGCCTACCTGACGTTGGTGGTCTTCAACTCCTTCTTCGGCGGAATGACTGCTGGGCGTGGATGGATAGCCATAGCCGTGGTGATCTTCGGTCGCTGGACTCCTTCTTGGGTTTTCGGAGGGGCCCTCTTCTTCGGCCTTGTGGATTCCTTTCAGCTGAGACTTCAAGCTTCAGGGATCCCTATCTCCCCACAATTTTCTCTCATGATCCCTTACCTCTTCACTCTCATAGCCCTCATAATAGTGGGTAGAAAACGTTACGCACCGGCAGCCTTATGTATTCCCTACAGAAGAGGGGAACGATAAACCCGGCGGCTTGGCATCGCCTAAGCTGCATTCAGCGGGCATGAAAATATTCAGGTATGCCGTTACCCCAGTTAAAAGCTTCCACACGTGTGGAGGCTAGCTTAGCATCTAAGGAAAGGTCCATAAAAAAGGGTGGATAGACGGGTTGTGCCTATTTTTATAGGCCCCAGTGGTCTTCCGGCTGTGTGACGATGGGCTGAATTACCAGTTCCCCGGCGAGGATCCGTTCTTCAAGTACTCTGAGCTCGTCTTTGACTTCCGATGGTACGACTTCAGGGAGGTTTATCTTGAACTTCGCTCCCCCTTCAGCCATGCCGGCGTAGTATTCTTTAGCCTCGAATCTGTCCTCCATGACGCTGAGGATTATTTCTTCGAAGATCCCGTCGAGGACCCAGTTGGAGCTGGCCAACACCACCTCGGGAGCCCAGTCTATGTCCGGCCTCTCAAACTGCGCTGCGATGAAGTGTACTCCTTTCTCCGCAGCTCCTGTGGAGGCTCCGGCTGCGTCGGAGAAAATGATGTCGGCTCCTGCTTCGATGAGGGATATGGCAGCCTCCCTTCCCTTGGGTGGGTCGTACCACGTGAAGATCCATGTTATCTTCACGTCGACGTTGGGGTTGCGCTTTTCACCCCAAGGTATCCCTCCAAAGGCGTCGTAGACTCCTTGGATGAATCCGTTGAAGTACCTGTTGGCGTTCAGCACAGGATACTGGCCCACGACCCCGATGATGTTGGTCTTAGTCATCTTCCCTGCAAGGTAGCCGCACAGGTAGGCGGACTCATGCAGGTAGCTGTCGTAGTGCCCCACATTGGGCGGGATTTTCTCCGGAGGCGGGTAGAGGACATGGAGCTCCGTTCCTCCACCTGCACCCAACACGACGATGTGGGGATAGTCTCTGGCAATCGCCTTGATGGCGTCAGGATACCAGCTTGTGAACATGATGATGTCGAAGTCTCTCTCCGCGTAGGACCGCCCCACACGCTCACCTTCCGGAACAGTGACACCTTCTGTAAATTCATAGACGAGACCGTACTTCTCCTTCAGCCTCACCATGGGCTCGTATTGGGCTAAGTCCCAAGAGTGGGATGTAACCGTCGGCTCAATGTGTATAGCCGCCACCTTCAGCGGCGGTTTCGGCGTCGGAGTCGGTGTAGGCGTAGGAGTCGGCGTTGGAGTAGGCGTCGGTGTTGGAGTGGGCGTAGGAGTGGGTGTTGGAGTTGGAGTAGGCGTAGGGGTCGGCGTTGGAGTAGGCGTAGGAGCCGGAGGTCTTGTAGCCTGCCAAGCAGCGTAGCCGCCTACGCCAGCTACCACTGCTGCGACAACCGCGGCGACACCGTATTTGAGGGCGCTTCTCCTAGAAGTCTGACCGGCCAATTTGACAGAAAACCTCCTTCAAGTAAGGAGGAAGGTTCTCTTCTGCTATTTATCATTTTTGGAGGCCTGAATTTGCTCATCTGCCAGTTTTCTATAACTGATATCCAAAAAAAAATGGATTGGAAGGTTTCTGAATACCAAAAGATAGATAAAGTCAAGATGAGAAAACTCCGAAGCGGTGAAAAGGAATGACTCTGCTCATAGAAGGCGGAATGGTGATCACCAACAACCCAGCCCAGCCTCTTTTGGTAGAAGGCGCTGTGGCGGTGGAGGGAGATAAAATTGTGGCAGTAGGTAGGGCGGAGGAGGTGAAACGAAATTACACGGCGGAGGAAATTGTAGACGCCCGTGGGAAGCTGGTGATTCCGGGAATGGTGAACGCCCACACTCACCTATTTCAGGTGCTCGCCCGCGGACGGTTCGCAGAGGCTACCGCGGCTGTGGCAAGCGCCCCCACCGCGGACAAGGACATGTGGCTGTGGAACATACTGAAAAAATCCATGTTCCCTACCTCAGCAGTTTTAACGGTGAAAGACTTGGTCGCTGGAACGCATCTCGCCTGCGTTGAAATGGTGAGAAGCGGCATCACCTGCGTGGTGGACAACCACTACGGGCCCACGGATAAGGCCACAGTGGTGAAGCTGGCCGAGGCCCTGGAGAAATTCGGAATGAGAAGCGTGATCGCCAGAGGAATAGCCCCCAAGGAAAAACCTCCGCTGGCTGACAAGGTGAGGATTCCCGGGCATGTTTTCAAGTACTCCTCCGAGGAGGAGCTGAGGATTACGGAGGAATGCATCTTGGAGGTGAACCGCCAAAGCAGCCTCATCCAAGTCTGGCCGGCGCCCCTTTCTGAAATGTACATATCCCCTGAGTTTTACGCTAAAACCCATGAGCTTGCGAAGAAATACGATGTGGGCATCCATACGCACATGGTCGAAGGCACCGCTGACCCTAAGCTGTATGTGGAGGAATACGGTAGGAGGCCGGTGGAGCTGCTTTACGAGCTAGGCGTCCTGTTCCCGAAGTTTCAAATGGCCCACGGCACATGGCTGTCAGATGTCGAGATCGAACTGATAGGGAAAACCGGAGCCACCGTGGTGCACAACCCCTTCAGCAACGCCCTAGGTTACAGTCCGGGAGTGGCTCCGATACCTAAGCTCTTGGAGAAAGGAGGCAACGTAGCCCTAGGAACCGACGGGGTGTTCGAAAACATGTTCGAAGCCCTCAAGATGGCCATAGGCCTTCAAAGGGTAACCCACCTCGACCCCTTCGCTCTACCAGCGGACAAGGTTTTCGAGCTGGCAACCTTAGGCGGGGCGAGGGCTTTGGGGCTTGAAAAGCAGCTGGGCTCCCTGGAGCCGGGAAAGAAAGCAGATCTAGTGGTCGTGGACGTGAAAAAGCCGTATCTTACTCCTCTTTCCCGGGAGGTAACAGCCTGCGGCCTGCTCTACCACCTGATCCTCTTCGGCACCGGCACGGAGGTTGATACAGCCGTCATCAACGGAAAGATCGTCTTAGAGGAGGGAGTGATCAAGCCGGTTGACGAGGCTCGCGTGCGGGAGGAGGCTCAAGAGGCAGCCGACGACTTGGCTCAAAGGTTCACCGAAGCCGATGTGCTGTGAGGCTTGCGGAAAGCCCTATTTTCAAGCCTGTAAGGGTACGCCTAGGTCTGCCAGCTGCCTTTTCACTTCCCTGTAGAGGCTCAGCCACTCCTCCGTTGGCTTAAGCGTCTTCAGGTTGTAACATTCCATGAAGGTCTTACCTAAAGGCGGGTTTCTCAGCTTCTCCTCGTATCTTGGGAGAATGGCCTTCACTACGTCATTAGCCTCGGTGCGCTTCATCCCCGCGCATGATTTGGAGACCTCCGCTGCGAACTTCTGCTCCAAAGGAGTGATGTGATCCACATGCTTCCCGCCCGCTGAACGGTTGCCGCATTGAACCGCGCAGCCCGAGGCGACCTGCTCCAAGGCGCCCGCCGCCATCTCGTAGAGAACCTCGCGAGTGCATGGGCCTGAAACCTGACTGGTCACACCTCCTATAAGAAGATGAGTGTTCCTGCTCACAGCCTGCTCCGCCACGCTGGCCGCCCAGAGGGCGTCCCGGCCTACGTTTCCCCCATACCTGACGTCGTAGATCACCCCGGAGATGAGAGCGCACCTGTGAACTAGAAGCTGAAGTAGCACAGCTGCCACCGCCGCCAGAGCTGCCCCCTCAGGGGGGCCCACGTAGCCTCCTATCATGGACCAGTGGCCGCCGTAGATGTAGCTTCCGTTACCTTGAATCCTCACAACCTTGTGGAGCAAGCCGTAGGAGGTTTTTAACTCCGTGACGGCGAGGGCGAGCCCCATGTCGCTTCGCGCGTAACCGTGGAGGGCACCGTAGCCGCCTAAGAGGCCGTACTCTGTGGGGCTGAGGGCGACTCCTATGATCGGCGCGCCTAGCCTGCCGGCTCTTCTGAGGGCTTCCTTCACCTTGGCTGCCTCGTTTATTCCGGCTAGGCTTTCATAGGGTGAACCCGCTAGGATAGGCCGCCCGTGGAGGGTGGAAGTTGTCAAGGGGGTCACCAGGTCGATGATTTTTAACGACGCCATGGCTTGCATCAGCTCCATGTAATGCTCCTCTGAAACCACTCCGAACCCGGACCTGAAGAGGGGAGGCTGAGGGTCTTCAGGCTTCCTAGCCTTGACCACCAATTTCTCCGTGCCTTCCCCGATGGTTATTTCGCTGGGGGCTTGGTAGCGTATTGCCTCCTTCAACTCTTCTTCGGTGAACTTGATCGTTCTCTCCGTGTCCAAGCAGAGCATGCCTGTGTCCGCGGCGAATTCGAAGCCGGCTTTCCAGAATTCGTCTGCGAGGGTGTCGTCAGTGTTTACGGAGTTCGCGGGGTCGCATGTCTTAGTCAGGCCGTGCTCCCTAAGCTTTTCCTTGACATGGGTGGGTATGATGTGCTTGTCCCATTTTTCAACTTCGCAGACAGGGCCCGAGTGCGCCCGGTCTAAGACTTCTAGAAAACTCACCACGCAGACCACCGGTGGGAAGGTTATTTTGGACGATTATATAAACTCTAACAGCAAAGCTTAAACACCTAAGGCTGAAAAACAGTAGGTCGAAGGTGGAACGGTGAAAAAAGCATGAGTATCCTGGTTGAAGGCGGAATCATGGTTACAAACGACCCTTCCAAGCCCGTGGTGAAAGACGGCGCTGTGGCGGTGGAGGGAGATAAAATTGTGGCGGTGGGTAGGGCGGAGGAGGTGAAACGGAATTACGCGGCGGAGGAAATTGTAGACGCCCGTGGGAAGCTGGTGATTCCGGGAATGGTGAACGCCCACACTCACATGTTCCAAGCCCTCGGGCGCAGCATGTATTCTTCGCTGCTGGGCAGCATGGACACTGTGGATAAGGACATGTGGCTGTGGAACCTGCTGGAGAGGTTCCTGTTCCCCCTTTCCCAAGTTCTAACAGTGGAGGATGTAGTCACTGGAGCGAACCTTGCCTGCGTTGAAATGGTGAGAAGCGGCATCACCTGCGTGGTGGACAACCACTACGGGCCCACGGATAAGGCCACAGTGGTGAAGCTGGCCGAGGCCCTGGAGAAATTCGGAATGAGAAGCGTGATCGCCAGAGGAATAGCCCCCAAGGAAAAACCTCCGCTGGCTGACAAGGTGAGGATTCCCGGGCATGTTTTCAAGTACTCCTCCGAGGAGGAGCTGAGGATTACGGAGGAATGCATCTTGGAGGTGAACCGCCAAAGCAGCCTCATCCAAGTCTGGCCGGCGCCTCTTAACGAGATGTACACCTATCCCGAAACGATAAGGAAAGCCTACGAGCTCGCGGAAAAACACGGCGTAGGCCTGCACACCCACATTCAAGAGGCCGGTAATGAAACAAGGCTGTATACTGAGGAGTACGGGAAAAAGCCCGTGGAGCTCCTCTACGAGCTGGGTGTTCTTTCCCCCAAGTTTCACATTGTTCACGGCATATACCTCACGGAAGAGGAAATCGACCTCGCCGGAAAAACCGGAGCCACCGTGGTGCATAACCCTTGGAGCAACGCATGCTTCGGCACAGGAGTAGCTCCGATACCTCGGCTGGTGGAGAAAGGCGCCAACATCGCCCTCGGCACGGATGGGGTGTACGAGAACATGTTTGAAGCCCTCAAGATGGCTTCCGGCCTTCAGGGAGCTGTCCACGCTAACCCTGTGTTGATGCCCGCGGACAAGGTTTTCGAATTTGCAACGCTGGGCGGGGCGAGGGCTTTGGGGCTTGAAAAGCAGCTGGGCTCCCTGGAGCCGGGAAAGAAAGCAGACCTAGTGGTCGTAAACGTGAAAAAGCCGAATATGATGCCCTTCCCTTGGGATGCATCCGCCCGCGGCCTAGCCTACCACCTCATCCTCTTCGGTGTAAGCGCCTACGTGGACGCTGTCATCATCAACGGAAAGACCATTATGGAAAACGGGGTGCTTAAAACCGTCGACGAGGACTCTGTGCTGGAAAAAGCCCAAGAGACAGCCGAGAGCCTGAGAGAAAGAGTGTCATCGGTCACAGCCGGTAAACTCTGATACGCAGAGAAAACCGATCGGCTTCCAGCTCTTTCCTCCCACTCCAAGACTTGGATGAGTTCGATTAGAGCCTACTTGTAACGCCCATACTTCTCTGCTGATTCAACCATTTTTTTGACGTTCACGGCGGGCGTTCGGTAGGGGATGATGTAGCTGCTTGACAGCAGATAGGCTCCTCCCGCGCCGCCTTTTCTTATGGCTTCCTTGCACTGGTCTTCAACCTCCCCTGGAGAGCCGTAGAGTAAGGTTTCCTCTTTGATGTTGCCCATCAGCGCCACCCGTCTCCCGACCTTTTCCTTCGCTACACCTAGGTCGGTTTTTCCAAGGCTTAACACGTCTGCGCCCACCTCCGCCATCCTTTCAAGGGAAATCTCAGCGTTTCCGCAGCAGTGGAGAATGTATCCCGCTCCAGCCTCGTGCACAGCGTCTGCCAGCTTCTTGGCGTAGACACCGTTCACCTCCCAGCCCAAGTCAGGGCCTAGCACGTTTTCCGCAAACCAGTCTTCCGCGCTTATTATCCACCGGCATCCAGCCTCCACCTGCGCCTTGCAGAAGGCTACGGCGCATTCGGTGACGAATTCCATGTACCGACGCTGAAAATCCCGGTTTCGAACCACGTCGACCATGACGTTCTTCGGCCCCCTGAGATATTCAGCCCAGTAGCTCAGCCCTCCGAATCCTCCGAGGACCGCCGCCTGAGAGCCTACCTCACGGCTGAGAATCTCAGCAGCCTTGATCCGGGAGGGCATGGAGCCGTCTTTTCTGGGGTTCGGCTTCTCAAGGTCGTCTAGGTCCTCCTCCCTCGTGAGCAGGGGTTTGGAGCAGTCCACGTAAGGTTCACCCCTCTCGGATATGACCACTTCAAGGCCGAAAGCGTCTACTCCGCAGACAGTCCAGAGAAAGCTGCAGACGTTGTCGGATCCGAACATCTCCCGCCCTCGGAGCATCGCTTTCGCTATTCCTTCCGCGTCCCAAAAAATATCCTTCCAAGTTAAGCCTAGAGAATCAAGCACAGTATGAGCAGCTCCTAAGCCGTAGTACACCACAGGAACCCTGTCGGGGATACCTCTCTTCGCAGCCTTCTCAAACCGCTCCCTGCTGCTCAGCATAAGCCCGCGATCCCCGGCTGCCAATTACCAAAAAAATCGATGGGCGAGGCTGGACTTCAGCCGATGCCAGCCTCAGCGGCGCCATGCGCCTTCTAAGCGGAGGTAATGCCTTTTATCACAGGCTTTTTCAGCTCTCGCCCTCTTTCTATCAGGCTTCTGCAGAGTTCCGGGGCGTCCTCCGCGTTCTTACCCCAGCCGTCCGCTGCTATTTCCTCCGCCCACCTAGTTGTGACGGAGGCTCCTCCAACGATGACGTAATGGTCTTCCCTGATTCCCATATCTTGAAGCAGAGCCACCGTCTCTTTTTGGTAGTAGAGGGATGAAGTCAGCAGGCTGGACATTCCTATGATGTCCGCCTTCACCTTCCTAGCTTCCTCAACGAATTTTTTAGGGTGCACATCCACCCCAAGGTCATGGACCTCAAAGCCGCCGCTTTCCAGCATGGCCACGACAAGGTTCTTCCCGATATCGTGGATGTCACCGTACACGGTGCCGATGACCACGACGCCCTTCCTCATATCAGCCATCTCCTCCTTGGAAAGGCGGGACTTTAAAACCTCCAACCCAGCCTTCATGGCGTCCGCTGCCAACATGACTTGGGGCAGGAAAATTTCGAAGTTGTGAAACTTCTCCCCTATCACAGCCATGCCTTTGGCGAGGCCTTCATTTATGGCCTTGGTGGGGCCTACTATGTCCGCTGCTTCCTCCGCCGCCGCCTTTGCAGCTTGCTCGTCGCCGTTTATCACAGCTTCTTCGAGACGTTTTAAAACAATCGATTCATCCTTAGCGCTCATGGTGTATATTTTTCAGCCATGGGTATTTAAACATCACCGCATCGATAATGAAGCACACACCCGTCTTCCCGGGCAAAAAAAGGGTTATAACATACATATATGGCCATAGGTTTTCTGGGCGAGGCGCCCGCCTTTTCCAGCTTGATAACGACTTGGATGCATGCGTGTGTCTAACCGTATCCCGGCGGCTTCTTTCTAGGAGTGGGGGAGGTTACCTGTAGCAGTTTTTCTTCCAGTTCCTCTGCCACTTCTCCCAAGCCCAGCTCTAAAAGTTTCTGCTTTGCGGGCAGGCCGCTTTCAATATTCCATCCTCGCAACGTGTAATATTCTCTCAGCATCTCTTCCAACTCTACCACCTGCCCCTTCGCCGGACCCTTCGGGGAGGGCTCCTTCGTCAGACGTTCAGGCAGAATGTCGTCCTTGCGGCTTATTCCTTCCCGAGCATTGAAGGCTCGGTTGAGGTTTACGATGCGTTCGCCGATGAGGCGTAATCTTTCCTCAGAAACGTTCATGCCGCAGGTTAGTTTCAGAGCTTTGGAGATGTCATCGTAGTAGTAGACGGGGGGAATCTGGGTTCCGTACTTGCACACTCCCACGGACTCAACCACGACCATGTAATCCTCGCATTCCTTGACCATCAGCCCCTTGTACTTCGGGTTCAACCTATCCGCTATTTCCGGCAGGTACTCTTTTCCAAACCTCTCCTCTATCGTATCCTTGAAGCTCACTTCGTCGAGCACTGGGAAAGCGTAGAGGTGGTCTGCGCCCCTCGCCGCTGTGACGGCGGCCAGCCCCATGGATTTCTGGGCTCTGGGCTCCTGGGCTGCTATCTCCTGTTTCTTAACGTGCATGACATATTTCTCCGAGCCTCTCCCAATTTTCCTAGCCGCCCGGTAGCTTCCCTCCGCAAGCAGGTCTCCGAAGCCTTTCCGCTTGGCTATCATGGTGATCAGCTGGATTAGGGTTTCATAGTTTCCCCAAGAGAGGTCTATTCCGCCTGTGTCTTTCTTGGTGAGAATGCCTACGTCGTAGCATTCCATGGCCCACGATATAGTTGCACCGGTGGATATGCCGTCCATGCCGTAGGCGTTACAAAGGTAGTGAGCGAAGAGCACAGCTTCCACATTCGACACACCGCACCGGGAACCTAGGCTGCTCTGAGTTTCAAACTCCGGGCTTCCGCCTATGAAGGCGAAGGGCCCCTTATCCACTTTGGTGTAGCGGCCGCACCGCTGCACACAGGAGAAGCATGCTCGAGGTTTCACCAAGTACTTCTTTCGGATGGTTTCGCCGCTGATTTTTTCATATTCTTCGAAGACTCCCTGACGCATGTTGTAGGTGGGAAGCCGGCCGATCTCCTGCATGAGCTCGATGAGGTAGGTGGTGCCATACTTCACCCGCCCCTCGGTGAAGGGGTGGGCGAGCATTCTTTTCTGCAGCTCGTCAATGAACTCCAGATATTTGTCAGCCTCAGCGACCTCGATATCTTTGCTTCCGCGGACAACTATAGCCTTCAGTTTTTTAGACCCCATCACCGCCCCGAGGCCGGAGCGAGCTGCGCAGCGTTCTCTATCATTCATTATGGCGGCGTAGCGCACCAGATTCTCGCCTGCAGGGCCTATGGAGGCTACTTTAACATAGGGGTCCCCCATGTCTTTCCTCAGAATGTCGTCGGTTTCATGGGTGGTTTTACCCCAGAGGTCCCCTGCCTCTTTAAGCTCCACCGCATCGTCGTCGATCCTCAAGTACACAGGCTTGGCTGAGCGTCCTTCAACGACGATGGCGTCGTATCCCGCATATTTCAGCTCCGGCCCCCAGTGGCCTGCAGCGTGGGACTCCCCCCAGATCTCTGTCAGGGGAGACTTCGCAGCGACCACATACCGTGAAGCTTGGGGGAACAAGGTGCCTGTCAGAGGGCCTGTTGCAAACATCAGAACGTTCTCCGGGCTTAGAGGGTCTGTTCCGGGTTTAATCCTATCGTATAGAATCCTAGAGCAGAACCCTGCTCCTCCCAGGTACTCTAAAGCCAGCTTTTCGTCGAGGGGAACTTTCTTCAGCTTCCCGGTGGTGAGGTTGACGTGTAGAAACAGGCCTGCGTAGCCTTTAAACTTCACAGCTCATTCACCTTTGACTATTTCTAAGCACCTAACCGGGCATTGTTTCACGCAGAAACCGCATAGAGTGCAGTTTATCGCCACATGCCTGCTGGGATGCATGAATATAGCGTCATAGGGGCATGCGTCCACGCATAAGGTGCAGCCGGTGCATTTTTTTTGGTTGATGACGACCAAGCCGGTTTTTTCGACTTTCCTGATAGCTCCCTCCGGGCAGGCCTCGATGCAGGCCGGCTTTTCGCAGTGCCTACAAGCCACTGGAATATCTTGGCCTTCCTCCCGGCGTACAACTCTAACTCTGGCTTTTTTCGGGTTCAGCACATGTTCATGGAGGAAGGCGCAGGAAAGCTCACAAATCCGGCAGCCGGTGCATTCCAAGGGGTCAGCGTGTAAGTAAGGCATGATGTTACTCTCCTCCTGAAGCAGCCGGCTTCGGGTATTCCACATGGGGTTTTATGGCACTTAACCTTCGCCAGAGTTCTTCAGCTGCCTTCTGCGAAACCGCGTTCACCTTCTCTTCCTCAACTGTCAAGACCCGGCGGTTTTCCATCAGAATCTCCCCGTCAACGATCACCGTCTGCACATCGTCCCCGTCAACGGTGTTCACCAAGTGTCCGAGGACGCTTTCCGGTGTTAGTGGTGTTGGAAGAACATCCGGCTTCACCACGATTATGTCCGCCTTTTTCCCAGCCTCCAAGGACCCGAGCTCTTGGTCTAATCCGTACATTTCGGCTCCTTTGACGGTCGCCATCTCCAAGACTGTTTGCGGGTCCATGACCCTCGGGTCCCGGTGGTGGACCTTGTGGAGGAGAAATGCCGCCCTTATGTTCTCGAACCCGTCGAAGATGTATCCGTCGTTTCCCAGCCCGACGGTTATTCCTTCCCGAAGCATGGCTTTAACCGGCGCCACTCCCACGGCGTTGAGCATGTTGCTCATGGGGTTATGGGCTACCTTCGCCCCTGTCTTCTTGAGGATGCCGATTTCATCCTCGTTAAGCTGGACGCAGTGAGCTAAGACTACGTCAGGTTTGAGAAGGCCTAGGTCGTGAAGCCTCTCCACCGTTCTCTTTCCATACCTTTCCATGTTATGGTAAAGGTCCCCCAGCCCCTCTGATGTATGAATAGTCAAGGGCACCCTGTACTTGTCGGCAAGCCGGCGGACTTTTTCCATCAGCTGATCAGACAGCGTGAAGGAGGCATGGAGGCTGAACATACCCTTGACTTTGTCCATTCCTCCTCTGGCAATTTTCTCTATGAACCTCACATTTTCCGCTACGCCTCTTTCCCCTTCTTCGGAGCTGTGTCTCTCCGTTACTTCGTAGGCTAAGATTCCCCGAATCCCCACCTCTTTCACAGCCTTCGCTATGTGGTCTAGGCTTAGGTCCACGGAGTTCGGCCCCGAATAGGTGTCCGCGAAACAGGTGGTTCCTGTCTTCAAAAACTCCAAGCAGCCGACCAGAGCGCTGGCGTAGGCGTCCTCCCGGGTCATCGCCTCATCCATCGGCCACCAGACTCTCTGCAGAATCTGGGAAAAGTCGGTGGGCGGAACGATGTTAAGACTAGCCCCTCGGAGAAGCATACCGTATAGGTGTGTGTGAGCGCAGATCAGACCGGGCATTACGATGCTTCCGCGGGCGTCGATAACTTTCTCAGGTTTATAGGCCCCTCCAGCGTCTCCTTTTCCAACTTCCACGATCCTGTCTCCGTCGACAACAACCTCTCCTCTCAAGATGCGCCGCTGAGCGTCCATGGTCACTAGGAGCCCGTTTTTTATCAGCAAGACCACGAGGGTTCACTTCGTTTTACAGCTTCTATTTTTAGAGGTTGCTGGTTTACCTAGGAAAGGTGCACTAAAATTTATATCTTATGATAAAAATTCGCAAAAGGCCAATATGGCTTTTATTTATGTTTTCCGGTTTGGGAGGGGCATAGACTCCGAGAACAGCAGCCTGAAAGGTTTACGGAGCAAAAGCAACTACAGTTCTAGGCCCTCCCTCGGAGAAAAACTTAAAGTCCCCGGTAATCAAAGGATATGGAAGGTGAGTTTAAATGTCGACCTCTGTCAAAGCTAAAGATTTGATCACAACCCAAGAGTGGAGCAGGGAAGAATTAGACAGAACACTAGAACTGGCCTTAGAATTGAAGGAAAAACGAAGGAAAAGAATCCCCCACAAGCTACTGGAGGGGCGCACCCTCTTCATGCTGTTTTACAACCTCTCCCTCAGGACCAGAAACAGCTTCGAAGCAGGCATATTCCAGCTGGGCGGGCAGGGAATATTTCTCTCCCCAACAGCCGTCTACCGGCCTGCCCTCGCGGGAAGCGAAATCCCCTACGAAACGGAGAGAGTATCCGACGTGGCCCGGGTTCTGAGCAGATACGGGGACGCCATCGCCATCAGGATCTACGGGAAACCTGTAAACTGGACCTATGGAATGGGCGACCAGATTGTGAGGGAGTTCGCCAAGTATGCGGACATTCCCGTGATCAACATGGAATGCGACATGTTTCACCCATGCCAAGGCTTAGCCGACGTCCTCACCATAAAAGAAAAACTTGGCACCCTTGAAGGAAAGAAGATCGTCGTAAGCTGGGCGTACTCCGGGGGAATAAAACCTCTGGCTGTTCCGCAGAGCTGCATCCTGAACTTCACCAGATTTGGAGGCGACGTAACCCTCGCGCATCCCAAAGGCCTTGAACTTGACCCCACTGTCGTAAGCTGGGCGAGGAAAAACGCTGAGGAGAGTGGGGGAAGTTTCGAGATCAACTACGACATGAATCAGGCCTTCGAGGGGGCTGATGTGGTCTACCCTAAATCTTGGGCGCCTCTTCAGTTCATGCCTCCGAAGACATGCAAGATGGAGGAGGAGAAGGCCTTAGAATTGATGAACAGACATAAAGACTGGATAACCACGGCTGAAAAAATAGACCTCTGCAAAAGAAACGTCCTCTACATGCACTGTCTGCCAGCCGATAGAGGGATGGAGGTAACAGACGAAGTTATCGACGGACCTAACTCCGTGGTGATGGATGAAGCGGAGAACAGACTTCACGTCCAAAAATCCATCATGGTTCTGCTGATGAGACGAGATTAAATGCGGTGATGGTATGAAAAGCCTGTATGGAAGAGACCTGATCACAACCCAAGACTGGAGCATCGACGAGCTGACCGAGACCATAGAGCTGGCGAAAAAATTCAAAGACATGAGAAAAGCTGGAAAGCCTCTCCCCAAAATCTTGGAGAGAAAGAACTTCTTCTCCGTGTTCTACGCGTCCTCCACCCGGACGAGGGCTGCCTTTGAGGTGGGAATGGAGCTCCTGGGAGGGCATAACCTCTACATCGACGTATCCACCACGAGGATTAAAGCGGGGGAGGCTGTGAAGGATGTTGCCAAAATGTACGACGGCTACGGAGACGGCATCGGTGTGAGAATACTTGACAACGTCATCGACTTCAAGTATGGGGAAGGATTGAGAGTCGTCAAAGAGTTCGCTGAAGTAGCGAGAGTCCCTGTGATCGACATGGGCTGCTGCACCTACCATCCGACGCAGGCCATAGGCGACATCATGACGCTGGGGAATAAGCTGGGAAGGCTTCCAAAGAAAAAATACACCGTCACATGGGCTTACTCCTCCAGGCTGAGGGGAGTCTGCAGCGTCCAGTCTGAGGTTCTGATAGCGACAAGGTTCGGCATGGACGTAACCCTAGCTCACCCTCCGGAATTCGAACTGGACCCGAAGATAATGGCGGCTGCGAAGAAAAACGCTGAGGAAAGCGGAGGCAGCTTGGAGGTGTCCCACGATTTCGAGGAAGCCCTCCGGGGCGCCAACGCCGTGTTCCCTCGAAGCTGGGTTACCTCAGGGCTTCTCAAAACCGGCCTCAGCGGCTACGGCATGGAGGAGGAGGTTAAAATCCACAACAAGCACAGGGATTGGAGGCTGGAGAAGCGTCACGTCGACGACCTGATGGGGAAGCCGGCGGTTGTAACCCATGTGCTACCCGTGTTCAGGGGGGAGGAGGCCTCCGACGACGTCCTAGACGGGCCGGAGTCAGTTATCTACGAGCAGGCGGAGGACAACCTCTACGCTAAGATGGCTGTGCTTTCCCTGACCATGGCCAAGGAAATAAACCTGTAGTTTCCCCGGGGGCCATAAACCCTTCCCACAGCCTTATTCCACACGTGTGGAAAATGCTGCGGCTGTAGGTTGATGCCAGCCTGCCCTTCAGACGGTTTTTATGAAAGCGTCCTCGATTTTTCTCTCGACGAATTCTCCCTCTCCAGGAGTTCCGACATAGTCTTCGCCATCGACTATTATCTTCCCCCTCAAAATGGTTGTAGTCGGCCAGCCTGTAACCTTCCATCCCTCATACGCACTCCAGTCCGCGCCCATGTGGAGGCTATCGCAGTCGAGGGTCTTCTCTTTCTTAGGGTCGATGATGACTATGTCGGCGTCGGAGCCGGGGGCTAACACTCCTTTCCTCGGATAAACACCGTAAACTTTGGCGGCGTTTGCGCTTACCAATTCGACGAACCGTGATAGGCTAAGCCGCCTCTTCTCCACTCCCTCAGAATAGACAATAGGCACTCGAATTTCAACGCCTGGGAAACCGTTGGGGACCTCTGTGAAAACAGCGGAATGTTTGCTTTTCTGCTCAGAGGTGAACACCGCATGGTCCGAGCTCACCACAGAGATGCGGCCGTCAGCCAATCCCCGCCACAGTTCCTCCACGTCTTCCCTTTTCCTGAGGGGTGGACTGCAGATGTAGTAGAACCCGTCAGGCGCTTCCAGGAGGTCTTCGGTAAGCGTCAGATAGTGAGGGCAAGTCTCAGCGTAGGCTGGCAGGCCTTTTCCTCTGGTGTTTCCGACCAGTTCAACC
This sequence comes from Candidatus Hecatella orcuttiae, assembly GCA_002011035.2. Taxonomy (GTDB): domain Archaea; phylum Thermoproteota; class Bathyarchaeia; order Hecatellales; family Hecatellaceae; genus Hecatella; species Hecatella orcuttiae. The sequence goes on from MTLY02000001.1 coordinate 524,608, forward strand.
CCTTCCCGAGTTGACACGTGGGCGATGTAAACCTTGGACCCTGCGAATTCCGCCAAGGACAAGGCTCTCTGAATGGCTTCCGCTTCAACGAAATTCGGCTTCGCAACACCGTGGTACTTAGCCTCCACCCAACCTTTCCTCAAACATTCCTGCTGCCAGTTTTCGATGAGGGAGACGTTTTCCGCGTGGACTTTAACCAGCCCGCCGTACTCTTGTGCAGCCTTAAAAACTGCGAGAAGAGCCCAGTCATCCGCATACCATCCCTCCTCCCGGTAGCACATGTACTCTTTGAAGGAGGGGATCCCGCGGTCGATCATCTCCTTCATCTCCGCCCGCATCTTGTCGAGATCCGTGAAATCCGTAAGCGTACCATGCACCGAGTAGTCTACGGCTGATAGCTCAGCCGCCCTGGAAAGTTTCTGTTTTACCGCTTCTGTCAGGGGCTTACCCTTCTGCTGGGTGGCGAAGTCTATCACCATCGTCGTCCCCCCCATAGCCGCGGCGATCGTGCCTTTATCCCAGGTTTCCGGGGAAGTTTCCCCTTTCTGGTACAATTCGTAATGGACATGGGGGTCTATTCCCCCGGGTATCACTATTTTTCCTTCCGCCTGGATGACTTTCTCAGCTTTTGGAAGAACACTCCTACTTCCCAAAGCTGAAATTTTCCCAGCCTCCACGGCTATAGCCACCTTCATAACACCGGCGGCCGTCACCACGGTTCCCCCATCGATTATCAAATCCACTTTCATGTTTCTCTACGCCTCACCAGTCAGCGGAGTGAAAATCCTATTTAGCCTCATATTATTCATGCTTTCCTAGAAAATATTAAAAGCCGATTGCCCATAAATTTTCCTTATGAGCACAAGAAGACTTGTGATAGCTCTCGGAGGCAACGCCATAAAGCAAGCTGACGAAAGAGGAACAACTGAGGAGCAGTTTCGAAACATAGTGACGACCTGCAGGCAGATAGTAAAAATTCTGGAAAAAGACCCCGATATGGAGCTTGCCATAACCCACGGCAACGGCCCCCAAGTTGGGAATCTGCTTCTCCAGCAGGAAAAAGCCAGCGACGCCATTCCAGCTCAAACACTAGACGTACTCAACGGTATGACGCAAGGTCAAATAGGCTACATGCTTCAGCAGACATTGCAGAACAGCCTCAGAGAAGCCGGCGGCAAGCTGGGAAGGAGGCAAGTTATATCCATCGTCAATCAAGTACTGGTAAGCCGCGACGACCCTGACTTCCTCGACCCCTCCAAGCCAATAGGCAATTTTTTCACAAAGGCAGAAGCGGAACGGCTTGCAGCTGAGGAAGGCTACGTCATCAACCCTCCCGCTGGCAAAAAATATCTGGACAAAAAAATGAAGGGTATGGTGATAAAGCAGGTTAAGCCTGCAAACGTGACCCCTCGACCTTTCAGGAGGGTAGTTCCGTCGCCTGAACCTATCAGGAACGTTGAGGCTGAGGTCATCCGGTTGCTGGTTGAGCAGGGGATAATTGTCATAGCATCTGGCGGCGGAGGGATACCTGTCATAATGAACGAGCAAGGCCGCCTCGAAGGAGTTTTCGCTGTCATAGACAAGGACAAAGCTGGAGAAAAGATGGCCTCCGCCATCAAGGCGACTGATTTTCTGATACTGTCCGACGTTGAATATGCTATGTTAAATTTCGGTAAAGAAAACCAGAAGCCGATACGTAGAATATCTGTGAGGGAGGCTGAAAAATACCTTTCAGAGGGACATTTCCTCGCTGGAAGTATGGGCCCGAAGGTTGTCGCCTGCATAAGATTCCTCAAAAACGGCGGTCGGAGAGCTATCATAACAAGCCTGCACAAAGCAGCGGAAGCCTTAGAAGGCCGAGTAGGCACCCACCTTTATAGATAATTTTTTTGATCTGAAGAGCCTGTTCTTCTTTTTAGGTCCGCTGAGGGCCCTCTAACTTTAAATAAAACGAAAAAGCTAAAACCGGTATGAATGTCGCTGTAGAATCCCAGCGATTTATTTCTAACTTGTGGAAAGATATAGAGATCCCTGTGGATAAGATTAAACCCAGCAAGTTCAGTTTGAGGGACGTAGACGGGTCGACTGTCAAAGAGTTGGCTGAATCCATCAAGGCCAACGGACTGCTTCAACCCATCATGGTTAGGCCTTCGCCCAACGGCTACGAGCTTGTCTTCGGCCTTCACAGACTTGAAGCCTGCAAACAGTTGGGCTGGGAGAAAATCCCCGCAGTGCTCAAGGATGTGCCTGATGACGAAGTCTTATTGATGAGCATCGTTGAAAATCTTCAACGTAACATTCACGTAAACCCCATCGCTGAAGCCCGCAGCTATAAGTTTCTGATGACCAAAGGGTGGACTGTCCCTGAGATTTCGGCGAAAATAGGTAAAACAGACAAATACGTCTACGAAAGGTTAAGATTACTGTACAAGCTGCATCCGAAAATCCGGAAAGAACTGGACAAGCGAGTTCACCCATCGCCTCTGACCCCCTCCCATCTGGAACGCCTTGCCCTCATCGACGATCCTCAACTTCAACTGAAGCTGGCTAGGCTGGTTCAGAAGAAGCGTTTATCCGTACGGCAGCTTGAGCGTTTAACGCGGAAACTCAAAAGGATAATGCCCGCGGGATGCCTCTGCAAAAAATGCTCCAACTACCCTTGCAAATACATTCCTGGAGAAGACGATAAGGACTTGATGTATAAACACGCCTTCGGCTGAGTAGACGGTTATCCATAAGTTTCAGAGTTCCGATCAGTCCACATACTTCATCAAGATGCAGCCTTCCACAGGGCACACCGTTGGGCACAGAGCGCATCCCACGCATTTTTCTTTATCCACCTTGGGGAGCCGTTTTTCAACGTCGAATTCGATGGCTTGATGGCCTCCGTCTCTGCAGGCAACATAACATTGCCCACATCCCACGCATTTTTCTTCGTCGATGAAAGCTTTGACAAGAGGAGTACGCTTCAACTGCTCGTGGGTGGTGATGAAGGGAAGCGACTTACCCACCAGCTCCATGGGAGAGGAAAAGCCGTGAGTCTCGAGGTAGTTGGATAGCCCAACTTTGAGATCGTCGATTATTCCGTAGCCGTGGTGCATCACCGCTGTGCACAGCTGCACGGTGGTGGCTCCCACCAGCATCAGCTCCACAGCGTCGCTCCAGCTCATCACTCCTCCAGTGCCGGTTATCGGGATGTCCACGTTCTTCTTTATCTCAGCAATGGTTCTGAGGGTGATAGGCTTGATGAAATGCCCTGACAGGCCGCTGTAGGTGGACTTGTTTCGGACATTGGGATAGGGAACAAACGTATCCAAGTCGATGCCCATGAGGGAGGGTATCGTGTTGGATGCACAGATAGCGTCGGCGCCGCCTTCCTTGATCTTTTTCGCAATCTCCGCGATGAACGCTACCTGAGGAGTGATCTTGATGACCACAGGGGCGCGTTTGGCGGCGGACTTCACCCACTGGGTCACCATTTTGGAGGCGTCCCCATCCTGTCCAAGCATAGCCCCAGGCCTCTGCCCCATCGATCCTTGAGGACATGAGAAAGAGCACTCGATCATGTCCACGCCGGCCTCTTCCAAACGTCGGACAAGCTCTTGCCACTCTTCCTTGTTCGATCCCATGATGGAAGCCATTACCACTTTTTCTGGGAACTCCTTTTTCAGCGTGGCAACACGTTTCTCTACTTCCTCTATTCCGTAACGCGATATCAGGTCGATGTTGCCTAGTCCAGCCATCCTCCGGTCCTCCATGTTGATGGAGGACATCATGGGGTATACGAGGTCCACTTTCACGCTTTCCACGTGGGTTGTCTTCAACACGGCTCCAGCCCAGCCCTGCTTGAATGCTCTCCGAACCATGTCCAATTCGTCGGTGGGAGGCCCGGCGGCGAGCACGAAGGGGCTCTCGAATTTTATTCCGCAAAGCTCAACCGAGAGATCTTTATAGCGGTACATCAGCTCTCACCTCGAAGGTAGGCTGCAATCGCCCTTGCAGCCTTTTTCCCGTCACCCACAGCGCGCACCACGGTGTTGTCGTAGCTGACTAGGTCTCCGCCTGCGAACACGCCTTTTCGACTTGTCATCATGTTATCGTCTACTTTCACCTTGCCATAACGGTCTAATTCAATCCCGTTGCGGACATAGAATTCTGGTGAAAGTTTCGACCCGAGAGCGAGAACCAAACAATCGAATTCCGTGTGGTAGGTTGCCCCTTCCACTGGAACAGGTTTCCTCCTTCCAGACTCGTCAGCTTCCTCCAACCTCATAACTTGGCATTTCGCTCGGTAGTTTCCTTTTCCAGTGGGGAGGAATTCCACCACGGTTGTGAGCAGTTTAAAATTAACACCTTCAGCCATCGCAGCTTCAACCATCCTCCGCTCCGCAGGCATCTCAGCGAAGGTTCTCCGATAGATCACCGTGCACTCTCCACCGAGTCTGACAGCAGTTCGGGCAACGTCGAAAGCAACGTCACCGCCGCCTACCACACCCACTTTTTTACTCTTCAGAAACCCAAGTGCACCCTCATCTGCCATGCGCAGAAACTGACTTGCGCTGAAAACACCTTCCAGGGGGCCTTGGAGAGGATATTCTATGTCAACATCTAAGCCGCATCCTAAGAACACAGCATCAAACTCACCTTCCAACGCAGCCAAGTCAACAACCTCTGAGCCGTATCGGAGGTCTATCCCGCTTTTGACTGCAAAGTCTACTTCACTTTTAACGATTTCTCGGGGAGCGCGGAAGGGGGGAATACCCCAAGATGGAATACCGCCAGCCTTTTTCTGTTTCTCGAAAACCGTAACTCTATAACCCATCTTCCTGAGTTCGAAGGCGCAAGCCAAACCCGCCGGCCCAGCTCCCACCACGGCGACTTTCTGAGGGTGTTCTTCGGGAACGGTGACTTCTTTTTTCCAGTTTTTCTCTTCCCAGTCGGCGGCGAAACGTTGGAGGGAGTGAATGTTTATGGCACTGTCTATTTTCTTTCTGGTGCATTCTCCTTCGCACAGCCTGTCCACAGGGCATACTCGGGCGCATAGGCCTCCGAACAAGTTTTCCTCTTTTATCTTCTGCGCCGCCCCAGCGAAGTCTCGCTCCTTTATCCGCCGGATGAAAACAGGAATATCGATGTTCGCGGGGCAGTTCTTTCGGCAGGGCGGCTCATAACATTGGAAACACCGGGAGGCTTCCTGTAAGGCGGCATCAATGGACATTGCCGGTTCGACCTCATGAAAGTAACTCTCATCCGGCTTGTTCTCAAGCTTCGGGGATATTTTCTTCCCCACTCCATCTTCCCCCTTCCAGCATGGATGTTTGGTTCATGGAATAAATTTCCCCCTGTATTATTTAATCTCTAGGAGCGGAGGGTTGAAGCCTCCGGAAATCACTGCTCTGCATTCAATATTTTTCTCTTAAACTCCTCGATGTCAGGTTTGATGGTGGGCACTTCGCCTTCCATTTTCATCGTAGCCTCAGGGTCTTTCAGCCCACTCCCTGTGATGAGCGCCACCACAGTTTCATCCTTTTCTATGACGCCTTTCTCCGCAAGTTTAATCAGCCCAGCCAGCGAGGCTACTCCGGAAGGTTCAGCGAAGACTCCTTCTAGGGAGGCTAGAAGTTTCTGAGCCTTGAGTATATCCTCATCCGGAACTTCCTCCGCCGTGCCTGACTTCTTCAGAACATTCAACGCCACATCCGCATCCCATGGGAAAACATCCGCCAACCCTCCAGCTACGGTGCGGGGGTTCTTCCATGGTTCAAGCTCCCGGAGCGATTTTTTCTCCCTGAAAGCCTTCACCAAAGGAGCGCAGCCTGTGGACTGAATGGCGGCCAGTTTCGGCATGAAGTCGATGAAACCTATCTCTTTAAAGTCTCTAAACCCCTTCCAGACTCCTGCAAAAAGGCAGGCTGAGCCTACGGGGATTATTATCCAGTCAGGCAGCTTCCAGCCTAACTGCTCAGCTATCTCGTAGGATATGGTCTTCGGCCCCTCAACTTGGTATGGGTTGAAAGGCCCGAAGCTGGGGCAGGGATACCATCCGTACTCCTCAATAACCTTCTGGAGCATTTGGACGGTAGGGTCCTTTCCCTCCTCCGCAGGCTTTACCTTCACCACCCGGGTTCCGTGGAGGCGGATCTGGGCGATTTTGGCCGTGGAGGCGGACTCTAAAACGAAGGCGAAACATTTCAACCCTGCTTTAGCCGAATACGCAGCCAAGGAAGCCGCCGCGTTTCCACTGGAGGCTGTTGCCACGGTTCTGACTCCGAACTCCACAGCCTTGGATACGCCCACCGTCATCGAGCGGTCTTTAAAAGACCCTGTGGGGTTTCTTGTTTCATCCTTCAGGTAAAGGTTTCTCAAACCGATTTTTTCACCGAGGCTCTCCGCCTTCAAAAGCGGACTGCCTCCCTCGTTCAAGGTAACGGCGTTCTTTTCGCTTTTGAGGGGGAGAAATTCGAAATATTTCCATAGAAAGGGAGCCCGCTCGGCTAGGTTCTTTTTGCTCACTTTTTCAGCGATGGCGGAGTAGTCGTAGTCTAGGTCAAGGCGGCCGCCGTCTTTTTTCAGGCACATGTAAACCTTTTCATCTGGAGAGTAATCTCTCCCGCAGGCAGAGCATCTCATTCTGGTAACGAAGGCCATCTGTTTCACATCTTCAACCTGAGTTGACGTTGAGGGTTAAAAAATAGGAAACACTCTTAAATCTTAACCCGACACTTGCCTTTCCCGGGTTTACAGCGGCTTCAACGGGACTCCAAAATCAACGAGTTCTTTTTTCACCTTGTCGTAGATTTCCCGCCACTCCTTTGTAGGCTTCAAAGTCTTGAGGTCAAAGCATTCGGTGAAACTCTTTCCATCGGGCGGAGCGGCCAGTTTGGCTTCATATCGAGGGATGAAGACTTTTGCGATCTCGTTGGCTTCCCCCAGCTTCATGCCCGCGGAGCCTTTGAGCACCTCTCCGCAGAATTTGCACTCTAAGGGACTCACGTAATTGGTGAGCCTTCCTCCAGCTGAACGGGGACCGACGGCGTAGCTAGCTCCGGAGGCGGAGATGCATATCATGCTCACCGCCGACTCGTAGAGAAGCATCTCAGTGCAAGGGCCTGCCACTTGATTAGGCCCCGACATGACTAGGATGTGAGTGTTCCGTGAAAGAGCCTGGCAGCCGATGCTGGTCGTCCAGATGCCCTCCCGGCCGCAGTTACCCGAGTATCTGATGTCCATGCATCCCACGTAGCCTGTTAGGCTTCGGTGGACCAGCAAATTCAACAAGGCGCAAGCGATGGACGCTACAGCGGCACCTTCCGCCCCGCCCGCATAGCCCCCGATCATGGACCACGTTCCCGCGTGAATGATTCCTCCGCAGTTGAGGGTGTGAACCACCTTATGCATGGCGTGGTAGGTGGTTTTAAGCTCAGGAGGGAAGAGAATTAAAGCCAAGTTCCCCGGCCTGTAGCCACCTGGGATACCGTATCCTCCAAGCTGTCCGTAGGCTGTGGGGCTGGTTATGACCGCCTGAAACCCTATTCCCGGCCTGCCGGCTCTCCAAACAGCTTCCTGGTGCATCTGTGCCTGAAGCCGGGCTGCCAGCGTTTCGAAGGGCGTCCCTGCCAGCACACGCTTGCCGAACACCGTTTCAAGAGAAGGCCCTTCGATGATGTCCACTTCCCTATGTTGCGCTATTCCTTGGGTTAGGGGGATGAACAGTTCCTCGGAAACCGTTATGCCGAAGGGTGCGCACCAAACCGGAGGATAACCGTCTCCGGGCTGCCTGCTCTTCATAACCACCCTGTCTAAGCCTTCGCCCAACACGGCTTCTTTCGGCGCTGTTCTGACGGCTTCCCGCAGCTCCTCCTCGTCTACTTTTATCACTCTCTCAGTGTCTTGGCATAGCATTCCCGCGTCTACCGCTAAGTCGAATCCTGCCCGCCAAAACGAATCAGCCAAGCCGCCGTCGGTGTTGACGAGGTTGGCGGGGTCGTAGACTTTTTGGATGCCGTAGGCTCTCAGTTTTTCCGCTATCTTAGCCGGTATGACTTTAAAGTTCCAGTCCTTAACGGTGCAGAACGGTCCGTTGTGGGCGCGGTCGAGGATTGGTAAGTAAATATGAGACATGAGTTTCCTCACACGGAGTTATTCACTCTACAGGGATTCCGAGGTCTATGATTTCCCTCTTTACCTTGTCGTAGATTTCCCGCCACTCCTTTGTAGGCTTCAAAGTCTTGAGGTCAAAGCATTCGGTGAACTTTTTCCCCAGGGGGGGGTGGAACAATCTATTTTCATATTTTGGGAGGAGGGCCTTAGCAATGTCGTTAGCGGTCTTACGTTTCATCCCCGCGCAGGACTTGAAAACTTCAGCGCAAAACTTAGCCTCCAGCGGGCTGATGTAGTTGGAGTACTTACCCCCCGCCGACCGCGGGCCTATGGCCATGCTGGCGCTGGAGACGGAGATACTCATCATGCCCACCGCCGACTCGTAGAGAAGCATCTCAGTGCAAGGGCCTGCCACCTGGTTGATAATAGCCTCAGTCAGAAGGTGAGTGTTTCGACCTAAAGCTTGAAAAACAACGCTGTTAGCCCAAAGGGCTTCTCTTCCGCAGTTGCCAAAGTACCGGAGGTCATAGGCTCCGCAGCCGCCGTAAACAGCCTGATGAACAGGCCTCTCTAGGATGAAGATGGCTATGGCCGAGATGATGGAGCCTTCCGGGGAGCCGGAGTACCCTCCGATCATGGACCACGAACCGGTCCTGATGATTCCCCCGCAGTTGATGGCGTGGACCACCTTATGCAGACATGAATAGGATGTCTTCAACTCCGAGGGGAAGAGCACTATAGCCACATCGGTAGGCTTGTATCCTCCGACCACACCGTATCCTCCGAACTGCCCGTACTCGGTGGGGCTGGTGATCACGGCTCCCGCAGCCATCCCCGGCCTGCCGGCTCTCCGAATTACTTCTTGGTGCATCTTGGCTTGCAGGTAGCCCGCCAGTGTCTCGTAGGGAGTTCGAGAAATAATCGGCCTGCCGTACACGGTTTCCAAGGTAGGCCCCTCCAGCATGTCTATCACCCTGTACTGCGCCACGCCCAGCATGAGGGGAACCCAAAGGTCTTCGGAGATGCCTATTCCCAACGTGGAGGCGTAGATGGGGACCTTCTCGTCTTCCGGCTTCCGGGCTCTCATGGTGAACCTATCCAAGCCCTCTCCCAAGGTGAGCTCGCTGGGGGAGTCCTTGAGGGCTTCCTTCAGCTCCTCTTCGGTGAACCTCACTACCCTGCCTGTGTCCGAGCACAGCATTCCCGTTTCAACAGCGAATTCGAAGCCTGCTCTGTAAAAATCATCCGCAAGACCGTCGTCGCAGTTGATGGGGTTATCCTTATCAAAGGTTTTGCTGAGCCCATGTTCTTTGAGCTTCTGGAGAACTCCTTCGCCTATGACTTTGATATCCCAATCTCTCTCCGTGCAAACAGGGCCTGTGCACGTGCGGTCTAAGACTTCCAGAATACCGGGCGGAATCGACATGGACATAGACTATCGCCCATACAAGTTATTCTTTATCGACTTGAAGGGGATCGCTGTCGTGTTTGTTTAAAAAGTTTATGGCAACTGATGACCAGCTGGTTAATGCTGCATCCCGGCTACTCGATGATTTCCCATCGGCTCTGATACTTGTCAAGCTCACGCACCGTGTAGGGGTCCATGGGATGTTCCCGCTCCGGGATCTCTACCTCTTTCATTTCCCCGCAGAGTTTGGTTGAAAAATATCTCAGCCCGTTGTCGTTGATCATGGTAACAATTCTTTTAAATTCAGGGTGGCGGTCTGCAACCTTAAGCGCCGCGGCTATGTTGCATCCGGAGGAAATTCCGCAGAACAGACCTTCCTCAACTGCTAACCTCTTCGCCATCTCTATGGCCTCCTCGGAAGTGGTAGTTACAACCCCATTCAGCAAGCTGAGGTCCAAGTTGCGGGGGACAAAGCCGTCGCCGATGCCTTCTATCTCATGGGAGCCCCACCGTCGCTTCGACAGCAGCGGAGCCTCCGTGGGCTCCACAGCATACAAGGCTACGTGAGGGTTTTTCTCCCTCAGAAACCTGCCAACCCCTGTCAGTGTTCCCCCGGTTCCTTGGGATGCGACGAAACAGTCCACTCGGCCTCCTGTTTGCTCCCATATCTCCGGGCCCGTCGTCTTATAGTGGCTGTTGGCGTTGTCAGGGTTGCTGAACTGCTCCGGCACCCAGTATTTTCCAGGGTGCTCTTTTTTCAATTCGCTTATTTTTTCTAGGCACAGGTCCACGTCGCTTTCAGCTCCGGGCGTGTGAATTATGTTTGCTCCATAGGAGCGGATGATCTTCATTCGCTCCTGGCTCATTCCCTCAGGCATGACGATAGTGACCTTATAGCCTAGCATCCCTCCCACAAAGGCGCAGGAGATGCCTGCGTTCCCCGTTGAGGCTTCGAGGATTTCCATCCCCGGCTTCAGCTCGCCGGATTCGATGGCCTTGGTGATCATTTCATAGTAGATTCTGTCCTTTAGACTGCCGGTTGGGTTGAAGAATTCCAGTTTAACCAAGATTTCGTTTCCCCCTTTTGGACGGATGCGATTCAGCTTGTACATGGGCGTCATGCCGATGAGCTGAAATATGCTGTCAGCCGCACTTTTTCTAGCCTCCCAAGGAATTTTTCTTTCCGTCAACCTTCATCCCGCCTTAGCTAAGAGTTTTAATTCGCATACGGACAGCTATAAACCTTCACATAGAAAGAATTTAAAATAAACCATCCTCGACAGCTCTATTTTGAAAAAGCTTAAATCCCCATCAACTCAGTTCTTTAATGTGAAAAAATTATGGCTGAATTCTCTTACGTCAACAAGAGTGTTGTTCGGTTTGATGGTTTGGAGAAGGCTACGGGTCGGGCTGTTTTTGTGGGGGATTTG
>MTLY02000002.1 GCA_002011035.2 Candidatus Hecatella orcuttiae
CCCCGCCATCCTCCAACTCAAACTCGGCACAGACCCCAACGGCCACTTCACAGCCCTAGAGGCCAACGTAACCCTGAACACGGGGGGGTATGCCGTGGAAGGCTCTGGAGTGATTGGAGCCTGCTACTCCTTCATTTTCGGCCTTTACAGGTTTCCCGCCTACAGGTTCGAGGGCAACGTCGTCTACACCAACCGCCCTCCCAGCTACGGCTTCAGAGGCTACGGCAACCCCCAGGCCCAGTGGGCTTTGGAGCAGCTTGTGGACATGGCTGCAGAGGAACTAGGCCTAGACCCCCTGGAGATACGGAGGAGAAACCATGTGAGAATCGGAGACCGCATGGTCTTCGCCCCCAAGGTCACCATTGAAACCTGCGGCTTGGAGGAGTGTATGGACCGGGGGGCTGAGCTCATCGGCTGGAAGCGGAGATACGACCCCGCCTACCGGGGAAAAGGCGCCAAAAGAAAAGGCATAGGCATGGCCGCCATGGCTGGGAACAGTGGATTGGGCGCAGCCGCAGCGTCTGTACCTCCGGAAGTCTCCAATGCATTGCTGGTGTTGAACGACGACGGCACATTCAACCTGCTGATGGCTCTGCATGAAATGGGGCAGGGAATCAAGACGGTGATACTTCAGATGGCCGCGGAGGAGTTAGGCGTACCTCTGGAGGCCATCAAGCTGAGCGCTGAGGTGGACACGGAGTTTCACCCCTTCGACCACGGCTCCTATGCAACCCGCGCCACCTACGTGTGCGGCGCAGCGGTGAGACTTGCGGCCGCTGATGCTCGAAGGCAAATTCTCCAACGGGCAGCGCGAAGGTTAGATGTCAAACCGGAGCGCCTCGAGATGGCTGATGGAAAAATCTACGTTAAAGACGACCCAGAGACGGCGATAACTCTTCAAGACCTAGCTGAATACATCCGGTTCCACGAACAGGAAGACGCAGGGACTATCGTCGGCCGCGGGTCCTATACGGCTAACATCAACTCCCTCCCCTTCGGAGCTCAGTTTGCCGAGGTGGAGGTGGACATGGAAACGGGGGAGGTGCAACTCCTCCGCTTCGCAGCAGTTCACGACATGGGCACGGCTGTCAACCCTCAGATGGTGGAGGGACAGATTGAAGGCGGTGTGACCCAAGGCCTAGGCTACGCCCTCACCGAAGACACCGTGGTTGATCCCCAGACGGGAGCAATTCTCACCACCAGTTTCCTCGACTACAAAATCCCTTCCTCCCTAGATATTCCTCCTCTTCACGTGGTTTTAGTCCAGCCTTCTGATCCCCACGGACCTTTTGGGGCGAAGGGCATAGGGGAGCCGCCTATTGTTCCCACAGCGCCAGCTGTCGCCAACGCTGTGTACAATGCTGTGGGCGTCCGAATTAAGGACCTGCCCATCACTCCTGAGAAGATTCTAAAGGCATTAAGAGAGAAGAAATCAGCGAGGACCTGAAAAGAGCTGAGAGGGGGACGAAGCCACATTAAGCCTTAGGCTTCGCTACGATGAAACTGTGGTCTTTGTCGTAGGGCTCCAAGCTTATCTTCTCCAGTACGGTCATTCCCCAGCCTTCTAAGACTTGAACTTCTTTTCGGAAAACCTCTGAGGGTTCTTTGGTGACGTCGATGCTTCGGGCTTTAACCGCCAGCATGGTTCTGCCTCCTGGTTTAAGAAACATCTCAGCGTTGTCCACCAACACTCTCGCCTGCTCCGGCTGGGCGATGTCACAGTAGATAGCGTCCACCTTCTCCACAGACCATCGATAGGTTTCCGGCTTTCTAGCGTCAGCCATCAGAGGTATCATGTTTTTCCTGTAGGCGCAAACATTGCTGACGAGCTCCCGTATCACTCTCTGAGCAAACTCCACGCAGTAGATTTTACCCTCGGAGCCTATGATGTCCGAAACATGGCTGGCTGTGGTGCCTGTGGCAGCCCCTAAATAGAGAACACGGCTGGAAGGCTGGAAGGGAAAGGTCTTCAACCCCTTCCAAAGGGCGGCGGCCAGCTTGCTTCGGTAGGGGTCCCAAAGCCTGAACTCCAGTCCTCCCACCCTCACCAGCTTCTCTCCGTAAACTCCCCTACCGGGGGTCAGGTTTTGGGTAGCCAGTTTTCGCGTTCCTTCTAAGCCGTAGACCCAGTAGACTCCTTGAAAATTTTCATGGGGCTTTATTCTCAGCGCCGTCGACCTGACCTCCCCTTGCCTTTCTTAGGTTTCTTGGCCTTGGGAGGCTTAACGGGAGGCTTCTTGTATTTCTCCCTAATCTCCTTTACTCTCCGCTCCAGCTCAGCCTTCAACCTAGCTCCCACATCCGACCCTGTTAGAGCGTCCACCCGGCTGGCGATGGCGATCTTCCCAGCCAACGCCCTCGCCATCTTTCCTCGCTGCCATCTCGGCGCTTGATGGACAAGAGGATGCTGGAAAAGGACTCCGTGCTTCGGAGGTCTAGCACCTGTTTTAAGAGACCTGAAAAGAGCTTTTTCCGCCCCTAAAACTTGAAGCTTGCTTGCAGGCATCATGGCCATCTTCTCCAATCCGCCGCTGAGGGCCAGCATCCGGGAGCCTAGGCTGGCGCCCACCAAGGCCTTCAGGTTTGGAGCAACCTCCTCCATGAGGCTTTCAGCTTTTTCCGCAAGTAGTTTTCGGGTTTTCCAAGTTTCGGAGTAAAGCTTGCAGAGGAGTTGGAGGCTTTTCAGGTCTTCTTCTAGAAGAGGGGCTCCCACAGAGTTTTGAGCCAAGGCTTCCAGCTTCTTGGATTTTGACTCGGGAAGGCCGAGTTTAATCAGGTTTTGAGCGTTAAAATTTTCCCTCAGCCCCAAGGTCTCCACCAGTCTGGCGTAGGTTTCATGGGACTCCACCGCCCTGTCCAGCTCTGGAAAATGGAGACCGTACCATTCTCGAAGCCTTCCCGCTAAGATGTTCAGAGCCTTATCCAGCTCGTCCACAGCGTTTATGGCTTGGATAATTATTTTATCCCTCTTCCCCGCCGCCCTCCGGATTTTAACCCTTGTCACCGCTGTAGAAACTTCCCGGAGGACGTCGTAGACTTCCTCCTCCCTCTCCGCATAGCCCACTTGGACAGCTACGTAGGCGAGGTTTGACCGCAAAAATTCTCCGGCGCCAGTAGACTTTTCCACGGCAACCTCTACGCCTAGCTGCTCGCGAAGGCCTGAGGCTAGGTTGCTGTTTTCAACAATGAAACCTTCGCAGCTACCTTTGAGCCTTTGAACCATCCCCCGAACTGCATCATCCACTTTCCCCTCTAAGGAGAGAATGCGCTCTGCCGCCTTTTCAGGGTCTTTAGGAAAAAGGACTTTATCTACAACCTTGCCGGCTTCGTCGAAAGCTAAAACCCCAATCACCGAATCAACTAGGTACACTTTTCCCATAGTCGTAGCCTCAGAAAGTTCCGCTACTCCATCATATAATAAAGGCTCTTATAAAGCTGTCAGGAAAAACTTTGCTCCTTCAGAAAGGAAGCTTGAATAAGCTGGAAAGCGAAAAGTTAAAGGGGTCTCACGTGTGAGGACGCCTCGCGAAGCTCCCTGCCTCACCGTAGAATTAGCCAGCGTTAGACTTAAGAATCCCCTAATGAACGCGGCTGGCATTTTAGGGTTGACCGCCTACTCCCTGAAGAGGTTGGCAGACGCAGGATTAGGAGCTGTGGTAACTAAGTCCTACGGCTTGAAGCCTAGAGCGGGTCATGCCAACCCCACCATCGTCCAAGTGGAAGGCGGGCTTCTGAATTCAATGGGCTTGCCCAACCCAGGAGTCGAAGCCGCTGCCTCGGAATTGAAAGAAGCCGTAGCCATGACAGACACGCCCATCGTCGCCAGCATCTTCGGGTTTAAACCTGAAGATTTTGAAGTGGTAGCCAAACGGCTTGACAGCCTCAAAGTCGCTGCCTTTGAAGTCAACGTTTCATGCCCCCACGTCAAGGAGGTGGGTGTGGAAATAGGGCAGAAAAAAGAAGCCTTAGCCGAAGTTGTGAAGCAAGTGAGGCGTGCCACAAAGAAGCCCATAATCGTCAAGCTAAGCCCTAATGTGGCTCAGATAACCGAGATGGCCAAGGCTGCCCAAGACTCGGGGGCAGAGGCTGTTACCGCCATCAACACTCTCAAAGCCATGGCCATCGACATCGAAACGGGGGCCCCCATTTTGGCAGGTGTTTTCGGCGGCCTTTCAGGGCCGGCTATAAAGCCGATAGCTGTTCGATGTGTTTACGAGCTTTTCAAGGAGATTCAGATTCCCATCATAGGCTGCGGAGGCATCAGCAACTGGGAGGATGCTGTGGAATTTATGATGGCCGGCGCCTCCTTTCTTCAAGTGGGAACAGCTGTCATGTTCAAAGACCTCGCCGTCTTCGGGGAAATCCTCCACGGTCTTCGAGATTACCTGAAAAAGAAAGGACTTCGCAGTGTAGAAGAGTTAGTGGGGCGGGCTCATTAAACGCGAAGGAAGTAGGTCATGAGCAAAAATATTCAGCTCGCTGCAAGGCCTCGAATGGTGAAGGTTCAAGCCGTCAGAGAGGAAACTCCCTCCATTAAATCCATTTTCTTCCGCGACAAACCCTGCTCCCAAGCTGAACCCGGGCAGTTTATCATGGTTTGGATTCCGGGTGTAGACGAAGTTCCCATGAGCCTCTCTAAAATTGGAAAAATAAACGGCGTGGAAATTTCAGGTATAGCCGTCAAAAAAATAGGCGAAGCTACGGAGGCCCTTCACAGATTAGAGAAAGGCAACCTTATCGGGGTTAGGGGACCCTACGGCGTCGGCTTCAAAATGGTGGAAGGCAGGGTTCTGGTGGTTGGCGGAGGAGTGGGCATTGCCCCTCTTCTTCCCTTGGTGGAAACGCTGAAACGGAGGAAAGGCGCTTTAACCGTGGTATTAGGCGCCGCTACCGGAAAGGAGCTTCTCGGTGCAACCGAAGCTTCCAAGGTTCTCCGAAAGGGAAAAGACAAACTTTTCATGGTGACGGAGGATGGAAGCCGGGGAATTAAAGGAATAGCCTCCCAAACGGTCGAACGTCTGTTAGAGGAGGAAGAATTCAGACAAATTTACGCCTGCGGCCCTGAAGCCATGCTTAAGAAAATTTTAGATGCTTCACTTAAGCACAATGTTCCAGCCCAGATGAGCTTGGTCCGCTACATCAAATGCGGTGTCGGCCTATGCGGAACCTGCATGCTGGGTAAACACCGCGTCTGCCGAGAAGGCCCTGTTTTTTCAGGGAAAACCTTGGCTCAGATTAGAGAATTCGGTAAAACTGTTAGGGATTCTTCAGGGCGGCTGACGCCTCTTTGACTCGGTTTTCGCCATTCAAAAAATAAATATAGTAAATTTTTCGAGTATTTTTTATTGTCATATATATAATTAGGGAGAAAAAAATAAAAACCATTGACTATATTTATATTAACGTGTCTAAATTTGTCTCTCGAGAAAATGGATGTAAAAGAGACGGAAGTGCACAGGGCTCTTTCCGTTGAGCCGAGAAGACAGGTTTTAGGTCTTCTCGCCAGCTACGGGCCATTAAGTCTGGAGGACCTTTCGCGAAAAACTGGTTTGAAGACGATAACCCTCCGCCATCATATGAGGATACTGGAAAACACAGGCTTGGTGGAATCCTTTTTGAAGGGACGGGATGGCCCTGGGAGGCCTACGCAGCTTTACACAATTGTGAGCCGATACGTGAACCTCAGTTTTCCTAAACGCCAATATGAAATGCTTACTCAACACTTGCTAGAGTTTCTTCTCAAAAAGAAAGGTGAGAAATATACCGTTTCCATCTTAAGGGAAATCGGGGCAAAACTGGGAGAACAGTTGATGAAGAATCTCAGCTTTCAATATGGAATTCAACGCTGGGATGAAGACAAATTCAGCGAATACGTGCTCCCCGAGATCGCTAAGATGGGCTCATATCCTTCCTTGACCAAGAGGGCTGATGGGAGTTTAGAAATAAGAATATCCAACTGCATTTTTTACGAAGTCGCTAAGGCTAACCCAAAAATCGTGTGCGAAGGGCACAAAGCCTTCTTCCAGACTATAGCCAATTATTTAGGGAAATACGAGGCTGTAAACGAATACTGCATCGCGGAAGGAAATAGACACTGTATAACCATCCTCAAAAACCTTGAAGCCGCGCGCAAAGTTTAATTATGCATCCAAACTTCCAAACATAGGTGAAGCGCCATGCCGACCCACGGATCCCTTACCAAAGCCGGGAAAGTCCGCTCCCAAACGCCTAAAATCCCAGCTAAGGAACGACATTCCCCCATTCCTAGGTTTAGAGTTAAAAGAAACTATGAAAAAAGGGTCCTTTTGAAGAGGGAAGTAGGCCAAAACTGGATGAGGCCTAGGGGAAGAAGGTTTAGGTAATATCTCTTCAGCGAAAAAGTCTCCCTAGGAATAAAGGCTCCCCAGCCTTTTTAAAGCATCCAACTTGTCTTTTCTCCCTAATTCCGCTGCCTCCACAGCCTGTTTAAGATACTCAGCCGCCTTCTCCATGGCCCTCTTCCTAACTGGAAAGGGAACACCGTCCTTTCCGCCGAAGGCAAAGGAAAATCTGAGAGGGTCCTTCCAACTGGGTTTGGCTCCGTAGATGAGCTGGGAAACCAAGGCCAGACCCCTCACCGTCGCGGGGCCTATTCCCTTCACGGCTAAAACTTCTTGGAAGTCCTTAGGCTTAACCTCATAAGCTTCCCGGAGGGCTTGCCAGTTGACTTTTCCAGAATATACCCTGTAAAACTTCGCAGCAGCTACTGAACTAAGCCAGCCTTCTAAGGTCTGCTGGCTTGGGGGCGCAACCACCAAATAGGGCCGGAGGGTCTTGTCCGGATTGTCGACCACTAGGTCTCTGCAGGTTTTCCGGCATTCTCCGCTTTCTTGAGCCGTCATGTCTAAGACTTGCTTGTGAACTTTTTCACCCCATATGCCGCTGTGAGGCTCCTCTACGAAGCTTTTCAAGTTTCGGCTCTGCCAATGATATCTTCGAGCTGTTCTGGTGGCCGGGTTCAATCCCTGCTGAACGACCACCCAACTACCTCCCTCTGCCATGAAGAGGGTGTGATGGTAGATCTGATATCCAGCTTGGATGGCGGCGCTGTCCACCTTAGCTGTCATGCGGCTGGCGTATTTCAGCTCTTCCACCCGGCTGGTGGAGAGCCCCAGCGGCTCGCTGAGTGTTTCAATTTCTTCAAGGGTTTTCTTGGAGGCCTCTCCCTTCCCTCCCGCAGCCTTAATCCCCAAGTCCTCCTCCCTGAAGACGTCTTTCAGCACTCCGCATGTCACCGTGGTGGAGCCGCTACTGTCCCAGTCGAATCCTAAGACATTGGAGCAGGCTTGAAAGAATAAGGGGTCGGACAGTCTGACCAGAAGTTCTTCAACCCCAAGCTCGTCGACCATAACTCTGAAGATGACCTTAGCTAGCCTCACCATCCTTGAAACAAGCCATTGGGGGGCGGTGCCGTAGTGTAGCTTTAGCTCTAGTACTCCGGAACGCCGCAAGGAATCCCACCTAGGCGAGCTGAATTCCTGTCTTCCAGTGTTTTTAGGATAGGTTTAAACTGGAGCAAGTTTGAAAATACCCCTAGGTTGGGTTGAGCCTGATATCAGTCGTGTTTACTATATATATTGGGTTATGGTGTGGGGATACTTTTCGTAGAGAAGCCTCTCCAACTGTCTCCTAAGCTCCGAGTCTAACTTTCTATGGCCTTCGGAAAGAATGCCTAAAGGCTTCTCAGCATGCAAAATTGGGCCTTGCATGACGATGGGGCTGTTCAGCTGGCGGAGGGAAGTAGGCTGGGTGGCGAAAAGGCTTTGAACGACTTTCTGAAGGTTATCCCCGGTCCGGAAGACTTCAGCCAACTGGGCTGTTTGATGGCGGGTTAGAGGCCTGAATCCGTAGGGAAACTCGGCGGAAAGGCCGGGAGGCAGCTTGCGGTCTTCCAGTATTCCATGGACACCGAAACCTACGGTTTCATAGGGGTTGAGGCTTTGCTCTTTGATATGCCAGAATTCAGAGTTGTGGATGACTAAGATGTCATGGTAGCCTTTGACATCCCTTCCAACCAGCATATGCCAGCCTTTAGGGTCCTCCTCGTAGATTCTGGCAATCGTCCTCTTTACCTTGTCGGTTGGCAGAATTCTGCTCATCAAATAAAAGTTTTTCTGGGCGACTTTTAAACCTATTCCGAGGGCTGGAAGGCTCCGGGGGAATCACCCAAGATTTTAAATAGTTCGAGAAGGCAAGAAATGTTTCTAATGAGGGGTTTTGACAAAGAAAACCATCGCCGTCCTCTTGGCGATAAGCTTCCTCTTGCTACCGGCGGCCAACGTTCACTCTGAGGAAATAGCGGCGCCTCTTACCGCAGCTATGGCTTTCTCATCCAGTCAAGTCTACCCCGGAGAGTCCGTGGTCGCTGTTATCGTTTTGGAGAATATAGGCGTAGAAGAGATAAAACAGCTACGGGTAGAACTGGTTCTGAGCAGCGGCTTAACAGCCTCCCACGAGGCTTGGAATATTCCCTCCCTTCCTCCCGGAGGGTTGGAAACGTTGACTTTCGACGTGACAGCGGAAGAAGGCGCTCATGAACGGGGAGAAGTTAAGGCTAGGATCACCTACGATTCTGAGTCGTTTTACTTGGCCAAGGAGTTAGCTGTTAAAAAGGTGCCGCTGAAATTTGAAGTGGATGAACCTCTCCCCAGTAGCATAAAGTTGGGTGAAGTGAAAGAGATCAGCATTCCTTTCCGCCTTAAAAATGTAGGAGAAGAAAAACTAAGCAATGTCGTGGTCTCGGTGGAAGTAGACAGGGCTGCCTTCGAAGTTTTAGGAACCAAAGTTTACGAAACCATGGATAAAGGGGACGAGCATAGGGAAAACCTCAAAATAAGGTCCTTGGAAACTACCGAAGCCAAAGAATACAGCTTAAAGGTAAAAGTGGAGTTCACGGACTCCACGGGAAGACACGTCCTTACCGAAACAGAGAAAATCAACGTGGAAGAGGATAAGGAATGCATCATCGCCACCGCCACCTTCGGCTCCCGGCTTTCCTCGGAGGTTCAATTTCTAAGAAACTTCAGAGACCAGATCGTCTATTCAACCTTCGCCGGAGGAAGGTTTATGGTGCTTTTCGATCGGTTCTACTACTCTTTCAGCCCCCAGGTAGCCGGCTTCATCGCCGACCACGGTGCCGCTCGAACCGTGGCTAAAGGCTTTTTGTATCCGCTACTGGCCATTCTTCACGTTTCAGCCTTGGCCTACAACTTCTTCAACTTCGAAGAAGAATTCGGTATAGTCGTAGCCGGCTTAACCGCCAGCGCCCTCATCGGCTTGGTGTACTTAGCGCCTCCCTTAACCTTATGTTTCACCCTCTGCCGACGCCTAAAGAAGACGTTTACAATCTTCAACCGCTGGTGGCTTAGAGGCCTCTTTTTATTATGGGCGGGCTCAGGTGCTTTAATGGCCGCCAGTTCCCAATTCTTTCTGTCTGAAGTCATGATGGCTTCCTCAGGAGCCTTGGTCATTGCCACGATGAGTCTATCTGCCTGGTTGGCGGCCGGTTGGGCTCTAAACGGATTCCCTCTTAGAAGAGGAAGCCGCTGATCCGTCTGTCTCCCTCTTGCTATGTTTCTTTTCTTCATGTTTTCAGCGATTTTTCGGCTTCCGGTAATACATAAATAGGCGCGAAGGCTTGAAATGAATCGTGGTATCAGGCAGATGAATGTACTGGATGCAATAAAGACTAGGAGAAGCATCAGAAAGTACACGTCGGAAAAAGTCGACCCTTCGCTGCTGGAAAAAGTCCTCGAAGCCGGTAGGCTGGCGCCTTCCGCCCACAACAAACAGCCTTGGCATTTCGTCGTCGCCACGACCCCTCAAGCTGTGGAGAAGGTGAAAAACGCCTATGTGGGAAGAACCGAAATCAACGCCCCAGTCTTCATCGTGGTCTGCGCCGACCCCAAAGAGGCTTGGGTCAGGGAAGTGGATGGGGAGGAGTTCTGGAAAATCGACGCCTCCATCGCTATGCAGAACATGATCCTCGCCGCTACCGAACTGGGGCTTGGAACATGCTGGATAGGGGCCTTCAAAGAAAAGGCCTTGAAAAGGGCTTTGAAGATACCCCGCCGCATTCGCATCGTGGCTATAACCCCTCTGGGCTATCCGGCTGTTAAGAAGGGGGAAGTTGTCGACAGAAAGCCTCTGAGCCAGATTGTTCACTACGAACACTGGTAACTTGTGTGCGGAATCACATGTTCTACTCGCCTTCCGCCAATTTGGACGAGGTTAAAAGTATTTAGAAATGAAGATAAGTCTCCTCTAGGGAGACGGGGAGGGAAGTGGCTTGCTGGTTGTGGTGAAAGGCGGCGGAGATGTGGGCAGTGGTGTAGCCCACAGGCTGGTTAAAGCCGGAATGCATGTGGTCATCACTGAAATTGAAAGACCCACGGTGGTTAGGCGGGCGGTATCGTTCGCTGGAGCCGTGTATGAGGGGGAAGTTGAAGTGGAAGGAGTGAAGGCTAAACGCGCCGAAAACCTCGACCAAGCTCTCATCCTCCTGAATGAAGGTTGGATCCCTGTCGTCGTGGACAGCAGAGCTGAAACCGTAAAGACCATGCGCCCCGACGTGGTCGTGGATGCTCTCATGGCGAAGAAAAACCTAGGGACAAAAATGACGGACGCCCCCATCGTGGTCGGTCTAGGACCCGGCTTCACGGCCGGCCTAGACGTTCACGCTGTGGTGGAAACGAAGAGAGGCCATTACTTGGGAAAAGTCATCTACGAAGGGAAGGCTGAAAAAGACACAGCAACCCCGGGGCCTATAGAAGGCTACACGGTGGAAAGAGTGCTGAGAGCTCCGGCGGACGGGCTGTTTCGTTCCATAAAAAAAATCGGCGACAAAGTAGCTAAGGGGGAGCAGGTTGCCTCCGTGGAAGGGCATCCCATCTTCAGCCAAATTCCCGGAGTGATCAGAGGGCTGCTGCGAGACGGTCTTCAAGTGGTGAAAGGACAGAAAGTTGGCGATGTGGACCCTAGGGGCATTGTTGAGTACTGTTTCACTATTTCCGACAGAGCTAGGGCGATAGGCGGAGGCGTCTTGGAGGCCATCCTCAACCTGCAAAGAAAGGCTCGCAAACAGAGTTAAAAACAGGGTTTAAACTGTGCAAGTAATCCCTGTTCTAGACGTTAAAAAAGGCAAAGCTGTGCAGGCTGTGGCGGGTAGGAGAGAACGTTACCGTCCTCTCAGAAGCTGGCTTTGCTCAGATAGTGATCCACTTCAAGCAGCTCTAAATTTCAAAAACGTATTTGGCTTCAGAGAATTGTATATCGCAGACTTGGAAGCCATTGCCGGGAAGAAGCCGGATCTCCCCCTCATTGGGGAATTGGCTCGCTGCACAGGTCTAAAGCTTCTGGTGGACGTGGGAGTCAGAAAGGTTGCCGACGCATTGGCTGCTGTGAACTCAGGAGCATCGGAAGCGGTCATCGGAACAGAAACCTTACCTGAAATAAAACTTGTGGAAAACTGCGTAAACCGGCTGGGAGCTGAGAAGGTTACTGTCAGCCTTGATATAGTAGGGGGTAAAATCCTCAGCCCTTCGCCCTCCATCCGTTCGTCGAGTCCGTCAAATCTGGCTGAGGCTTTGGAAGCCTTAGGAGTTCCACGCATTATCCTTCTTGATCTCTCCAAAGTTGGAACTGGGAAAGGTGTAAACCTCGAACTCCTCAGAGGTGTTCTAGCTCGAGTTAGCGTGAAGATCTTGGTAGGCGGTGGGGTGAGAAACATCAGCGACCTAAAGCTTCTGAGAGGTTTGGGGGTTGAGGGAGTCTTGGTGGCTTCAGCCTTCCACAGCCATGAGCTCACTCGGGAGGTTCTTGAGGCGGAAGGCCTCCTTCCCTAGGCAGTTGGATTGGCACTCTTAACCAGCCTTCACACGGCTTGGATGAAGCCTAGGATCCCCGTTCTGATGAAGCTTATGGCTATGGCGCCTATGATGAGGCCCATGATTCTGGAGATCACCAAGGACCCTTGGCGGCCTAGATACTTATGAATGTAGGCTCCCGGGCGAAGGATCAACCAAGCTAAGAGAACGTTTAAGACTATAACTGCGAACACCGTCAGAGGCCCGAAGGGAGGGCTCCTCATCAACATCACCACGCTGATGCTTCCCGGTCCTGCCAGCAGAGGTGTAGCCAGGGGGAAGATGGCCACCTCCTCCGGCCTAGCTGACTTGTAATGTTTTTCACCCCTCCCTAGCACGTATTCCACGGCGAAGATGAGCAAGATGAGTCCGCTGACGATTCTGAAGTCGTCGAGGGTTATGTTGAGAAGCTGGAAGAGGTAGATGCCTCCGTAGGCGAAGACCATGAGAATTCCGAAGGCGACGAGGCATGACTTAGCTACAACCCTCCTCCGCTCCCACTCAGCCATCCCCTCGGTGATGGACAGAAATATGGGAATGTTTCCCACAGGGTCGAAGATGGCGAAGAGGGTGATGAAGCCTTGGAGGAAGATCATCCACTCCATCTGGAGGAGGGCGTCTTGGACCATGGTTCAACCCCACAATAATTCACCACCCTAGCCATATAACAGTTTTAAAAGAAGAAGCCATTAGGAAACATAGCAATGGAACGGTTGAGAGGGGCAGATTTGAGCCAATCTGATAAATGCCAGAAAATCATGGAACTGGCCAAGAGAAGAGGCTTTTTCTGGCCTTCCTACGAGCTCTACGGCGGGGAAAGCGGCTTCATCGACTACGGCCCCCTAGGAGCCATCCTCAAACGGAAGATAGAAGAAAAATGGATTAACCAGTTTGTGGTGAAAGAAGGCCTCATGCTCATCGACACGCCGGTCATAGGCCCCAGCGCGGTCTTTGAGGCTTCAGGCCACACCGCCCACTTTACAGATCCCATAGCCTCCTGTAGCCGATGTGGAAGAAAATGGCGGGCAGACCATTTGCTGGAAGACCAGGCGGGGATTTCAGCGGAAGGCCTAGCATTAGTCGAGTTGGACGCTGCCTTGAAAGAGCATGAAGTCCACTGTCCCGAGTGCGGAGGAAACTTGGAGGCTCCTCAGGTTTTCAACGAGCTTTTCAAGACCACCATAGGCCCTTACAGTGAGCACGTAGGCTACGGGCGGCCTGAGACGGCGCAGGGGATCTTCGTCAACTTCAAACGGCTTCACGAACTGGCCAGAAACAGGCTTCCCTTCGGTGTGGCTCAGGTGGGGAAGTGTATGAGAAACGAGATTTCCCCTCGCCAAGGCCCTATTAGGCTTAGAGAGTTAACCATCATGGAGTTGGAGTTTTTCTTCGACCCCGAAAATCCCCACTGCTCCAAGCTTAAGGAGGTGGAAGAAGAGAAACTCAGACTCTTACATGAAGAATTGATCAGGGAAGGAAAAAATGAGCCTGTGGAGCTTTCAGTGAGAGAAGCTTTAGAGCGCAACCACATTAAGGCGGAATGGAACGCCTACTTCATGGTTAAGGCTAAAAGATTCCTCAACGAGTTAGGAATTTCGGACGGTGACCAGTTTTTCAAGGAGAAACTCGTAGGTGAGAGAGCCCACTATTCAGCTCAGACCTACGACCAGGTGGTGAGGCTTTCCCGGTGGGGTTTCGTCGAGGTTTCAGGCCATGCGTGGCGGACAGACTACGACCTCAAGATGCACATGGCCTCCAGCGGCGTAGACCTGAGGGCTTATGTTCAGTTTGAAAAACCCCGTAGAGTTAAAAAATTCACCCTCAAAGCCCATCATAAACAGTTGGCTCAAGTCTTTGGGAAGGATTCGGGCCGCGTAACTAGGCTGCTGGAGTTGACTCCGCCTGAGGAGGTGGCTGAAGCCTTGAAGGCGGATGGGCGCTACTTGCTCAGGGGAAACGGTCAAACGTACACCATCCTCCCCGAGCATGTGACCTTAAAGGAGGAGGAAGTGGAGGAAAAAGGGAGGAGAATTCTGCCCAGTGTAGTAGAGCCCTCCTTCGGCCTTGACAGGCTCACCTACGCAACCTTGGAATATGCGTACAGTGAAAAAAATGACAGAGTCGTCTTGAAGCTTCCCCGGGATGTAGCCCCCATCCAAGTTGCAGTGCTGCCTTTGGTTTCTAAGAACGGTCTTCCTGAAAAAGCTGAACAGATTCACAGCCTTCTAAAAGGTGAAGGATTCGCCGTCGAGTACGATGACGCTGGCAGTATAGGGCGTCGATATGCTCGCATGGATGAAGCAGGAACCCCCATAGCCGTCACCATCGATTACCAAACCTTAGAAGACGGAACCGTGACCGTCCGCGACAGGAACAGCTGGAAACAGGTGAGAGTCTCTGCCACGAAGCTGCCGGCTTTTTTGAGAGAGTTTTTCCAAGGCCGCGACGTATTCGCGGTCTCAAGCTGAACTTATTCTCCCAGGACTTCCACCGTCACCCGGCGGCTTCTCGGCCCATCTAAGTCTAGGAGGAAGATGCTCTGCCAAACCCCTCTCGCTATTTTCGAGTTCCTTAAAGGGAATACTTGGGAGAAGCCTAAGAAGACCGAGGCAAGATGAGCGTGGGCGTTGTCGTCGACAAGGTCATGGCGGTATCCTGCGCCAGGGGAAAAGAAGCCTTCCACCTTGTTTAAGATGTCCTGAATTAAGCCCGCCTCGTTTTCGTTGGCAATGAGAGCGGCTGTAGAGTGGGGAACGTAAACCAGGCATAAGCCGTTCCTCACCCCTGAAGCCTCCGCAGCCTCCTCAACACGTCGGGTGATGTTCACCAGTTCGACTTTTTTGGTGGTTGAAACTGTAAATTCGGTGAAAACCGTTTTCAACGAGGATCCTCTCCTGTATAAACTGGGGCTTCCTCAAAAGTTTAGGTTTCAGTTATTCTTTTAAGCATCTCCCAGCTATAAAATCTTGGATTAGAATAGGTTGGTGCGGAAAGGTGGCTTTACCTCGGGAAGCAGCGGAGCAATTGAGGCGGCGGATTCTGGAAACCTGTCAAGAACACATAAGGAAAGCTTTGGACTCTCTTCGGGAGGTCTGCCTCATGATCGCCGCCTATCAAAGCGGCGATGAAAACCAAGTCTTCCAGCACCACATAAACGTGGTCAGTAACAACGAGAAATCCTCCCAAATTCGGGACACCATCATGAATGAGGTGGCGGACGTGGGAGCCGTCCTCCTCAGCCGGGAGGATTTCATCCGTCTGACTTCCGAGGTTGAAGCCATATCCGACATTTGCATGGGGATATCCTACAGAATTTCAGAGATGACCAAACGAAAATGGAAAGCTGACTTGGAGGTCATGAAGGAGGTGGGAAGCTTAGCTGAAGCTTCCCTAAACTGTTTGGTCAGGCTGCGGGAGACGATCTTAGCCCTCAGCTACGGAACCTCCAAGGTTTTGGAGGCAGCGAGGAACGTGGAAGCAGCGGAGAAGACCGTGGACAACATCCACCGGAAAGTGGATTTGAAGATCATATCCAGCGGCATGAAGGTGAACATGATATTCCTCGTCAGGGAGATCGCCGAGTTTCTGGAAGAAGTGGCAGATGTCTCAGAGAACATAGCTCAAACTTCCAAAATCCTCGCCCTCATAACCTAACCCTCCAGAACCATGCCTGGGAAAAAGATCACAGCTCAGCTGATTGAAAACAGGCTTATCGTTTGGGAGCCCGGCTTAGGAAGCCAGCTTTACAAACTAGGCTACTATGGGAAGCCTTTGGGAATCGCCAAACCCAAAACCTTTGAGTTTCAGGTTCCCCTTCTCCTAGACCTCATGGAGGGCCTCTACCTCCAAGAAAAAGGCCTCATCCAAGTCTTTGAGAATGGGAAACGGATAAATCGAAGAGAACTGGCTAGGATGGCTGGGGAAACTCACAGGGACTTCCAGCTTAAATACATGGTCTACCGTGACCTAAGGGAAAACGGCCTCATCGTTCAGCCCGGCATCAAGTTCGGCTGCGACTTCGCTGTCTACCAGCAGGGTCCCGGCATAGACCACGCGCCTTTCCTGATCCAAGTTAAAAAGCCTCAGGAAGACATCGACGCCGTGGAGATCGTCAGGGCTGGAAGGCTGGCTACCACTGTTAGGAAGCGTTTCATCATTGCCGTCCCCAATCTTAAGACTAAAACCATCCGGTACCTCATGTTCAAATGGTGGAAAGCATAGCGCTGGAAAGACGGAGGGATAACCCGCTAGGGGTTTTCTAGGACTTTAAACTAGAGCTCGAAGATTTCTCCCGGTTTAGGAGCATAGGCTTTGAAGCCTAACTCTTCTTCTACCCACCGGGCTAGGGCTTGGCAGCTTTCATCTTCCCCGTGGACAGTGTAAACCACCGGGTTTCCTTGAAGAGTTTTCAAGAGGGTTTTCAACTCTTTGCTGCCTGAGTGAGAGGAGAAGCTGAATTTTTCAACCTCCGCCTCCACAGGTTTAAGCTTACCGTTAGAGTAAATTTTTCTCTGCTCCAGCAGGACTCTCCCCGGTGTTCCTGGAATCTGATAGCTCACTAAAAAGATGGCGTTCCGCTTTTCTTTAGCCACTTTTTCCACGTAGAAAGCAGCTGCTCCACCTTTAAGCATTCCCGCCGGGGACACGATGACGCAAGGCTGCCGAACGGCTTCCCTCCGCTCCCTCCACTGGGTGATCCATCTAGCCTTCTCCAGAGCCCTGCGGAGAAGAGCATAATCCCTGAAATAGAGGGGATGCTGGAGCATGATTTCGTTGACCTCCAAGGCCATACCGTCCATGAAGACGGAGTACTCGAAACCGTGCGCTTCTAGGACGCAGAGAACCTCCTGAGATCTCCCCACCGAAAAAGCGGGAACCAAGACTGTTCCTCCCGCTTCCACAACCTCCCTGACTCTGCCGACGAAAAGTTTCTCCATTTCCAAACGGTCGGGGTGGTCTTCCACAGCGTAGGTGGATTCTAGGATGATGGCGGAGATTTCCCCGTAGTCTAGGTCGGCTCCCTTCAGAAGCCTAGTCTCCAGAACATTGAGGTCGCTGGTGTAGACTATCTTCTTTCCGTCTACTTCAACCAGAAGCTGGGCGCTCCCGGGAATGTGCCCTGCCTCCAAAAACTTCACCCTAAATTTGCCCACTTGAAACGTTTCCCCATATTCGACGAAGATTCCATTATCAACCATAGCCTCTAACTCTGGATGTTCGTAGGGTAAATAGTAACCAGCCAGTTTTAGGAAGTCGTTTATCAGAATTTTAGAGAGCCTGAGAGTAAGCTCGGTGCTATAAAGAGGAAGCTTGCTGCGGAAGTAAAAAATAGGTATCCCACCACTGTGGTCTAAGTGGGCATGGGTGAGGATTATTCCATCTAAATCTTTGGGAGGAATATGAAGGGGAAAATCCGGATCCCGGTCTACCTGAACTCCGTAATCAAGTAGAACACCAGAATGTTCACTGTTTAAAACGACAGCGGACCTACCTACCTCTCTAACTCCGCCTAGAAATCTTATCTTTATCGATTCCAGTTTTCCCATACACCTACAGCTACGATGATGCCTAAACCTACGGACAGCCGGTTTTAACTTTAAGAAGAGCTGGAAGGATAAAAGGTTTCCATTCTCTACAAAACACAGTAAAAGTCTCCTAATGGGTTGCTGCTGAAAAGAAGCCAGCGATAGGCCGCAGAGAGACTGTTAGGCTTGTTCCCCTTGCTCAGCTACGCATTCTTCACAGACAAAGCTTCCGTTGGCTTCTGTGAGCATGTCAGACCATTGGCCGCAACTGTCACAATATCCGGCTAGAGGTAGTCCGCCTCTTACAGGGGTAATTACGCCAGCTTTCGCTTTTTCTTGGATTATCTCCAACAGCGTCGGTGTAACCTGAATAATTTCTTTACTTGAAACAATGCCCACCATCTTGCCTTTGTCCATGACTAAGAGTCTTCGAACGTTTAGCTTATTCATTATCTTCGCCGCTTCATCGAGGGAATATTCCGGCGGCACGGTGGCTAGGGGAGAGCTCATGATGTCTTTAGCCTTAACCAGAGAGGGCACAGTGTTGTGAACGACAACCCTCCTAACGATGTCTCTTTCCGTAATGATCCCCACAGGGTTCTTATCCTCA
Organism: Candidatus Hecatella orcuttiae; assembly: GCA_002011035.2. GTDB lineage: Archaea > Thermoproteota > Bathyarchaeia > Hecatellales > Hecatellaceae > Hecatella > Hecatella orcuttiae. The sequence goes on from MTLY02000002.1 coordinate 18,039, forward strand.
TCCACCACAACGATGCTACCTATCTCTTGGTCGCACATGATTTTAGCCGCTCTATCGATATGCTCGTCTTCTTCTATGGTATAGACAGGAGTCCGCATCACGTCTTTGATTTTAACGGTAGCGCTTGGACTCGCAGAACTGACTTGGTTTGAATCTTTTGGAAGCCGAGTTTGAGCCATATTGTAAACACCGGTTAGGGTCACGGATCACTTCATCCTCAAAGAGAGGAAATTCAGTAAACTATAAATGTCTTACTACTAAAACAGGCTAAACGCAAAAAAGTGGAAAAGCTATGATAAAACTTTCACCACTGAAATAAAGATATTGAAGACCATGATGGAGCTCCGCGAACTAGATGAACAAGTTAACAGGTTTCTGCGAGGAAATAACGTAAAAAAAAGTCATATCAGTAAGCGATACCTGCACTTCAGGAGAAAAGGGAATGACCATAGGCCTCATTCGAGTAGTTGCCTACGAAGCCTAAGTTCCCAGCTTCCGCCCAATGAAACATCCGACAAGCAGGAGCTTAGTTGTCTCCCTTTTTGGGAGAACTTATAAGCATGCCGTCCCATATATCTGGAAAAGTGGTCCTTTTTGGCTCCTCATCTGATAGTAGGCATTTCAGGGGCAAGCGGAGCCGTCTATGGCATAAAACTGCTGGAAACACTTCGGAAAAACCACAATGTGAAAACGCATCTGGTAGTAACCAAGGCAGCTTGGACTACCATAAAACTGGAGACAGGCCTAAGTAAGGATGATGTGAAGAAACTCGCCAGCTTCTACCATAAAATAGACGACCTGTCCGCCGTCATCTCCAGCGGAAGCTTCAAAACTCAAGGGATGGCGGTGGTACCTTGTAGCATGAAAACCCTAGCCGGGATAGCTCACGGTTACGCAGACAACTTGCTCCTAAGAGCTGCCGATGTTACTCTGAAGGAAAGAAGACCCTTAGTCCTAGTTCCGAGAGAGACCCCCCTGAACATCATCCACCTTGAAAACATGCTGAAAGCAGCCCACGCAGGGGCTGTGATATTACCCCCCGCACCTGGCTTCTACCATAAACCTAAAACAGTCACCGACATGGTAAACTACGTCGTAGGTAGGATTTTAGACTGCTTCCAGATCGAACACGGTCTATACCGAAGGTGGGAAGGCGTTAAGCCGGGGAAACCGTTGAAGTCTCCAAGGCTTTCGTAGTCTTGGCAGAATTTTTATAAAGATACTGCCATTCTAACCTTTCGCTGCCGGAGGCAGAGCTGGGAAGCTGAACCATGCTCAAAGTCCTCTGCATAGCTCACCGAGGAGCCAGCGCCTACGAGCCTGAGAACACTTTAGCCGCTGTGGAGGCGGCTATTGCTTTGAAAGCGGACATGGTGGAGGTGGACCTTCGGCTGAGCAAGGACGGTTTTCCCGTGGTCGTCCATGACAGAACCGTGGACAGAACCACCGACGGCTCAGGTCCTGTCGGAAACCTAACCTTAGACCAGTTGAAAAAGCTGGACGCTGGAGGAGGAGCCCGCATACCCACCCTAGAAGAAGTTGTCTCAGCCGTGAAAGACAAAGCAGGCTTGGTCGTTGAACTGAAGGAGAAAGGCTTAGAGAAAAAAGTCTTAGAATCTTTAAAACCCCTCCGCAGCCGGGTGATGGTTACATCTTTTTTTCACACGGCTTTGAAGAAAGTTAAAGAGCTCGATCCCCAAGTCGAAACGGGGATCATCATCAAAAGCGAACCCCTACAGATCTCCCAGCTTATCCTCCAAGCCAAGGCGAACGCTGTTTTCCCAGACTACAGGTATGTAACAGCGACCATGGTGAAGGAAGCCCACCGCAATGGCTTCGCCATCATACCTTGGACGGTGGATGAAATCGGAGAAGCCCAAAGGCTTGTTCGCATGGGAGTCGACGGCATCGTTACCAACAGGCCCAATCTTTTCTCCGCTGATCCTTCTAAGCTTCACAGAGCCTGGAGAGTCTTTCTTGCAGGGCCTATTCAGGGAATGGAAGCAGACCAAGGCTACAGGGAGACTCTAAAGCGGATTCTGAGGGAGAAATCTTTCGAAGTTGTAGACCCTTGGGAGAGGGAGAAATTCTATTATCCCCAAAGCCAAGAGGGGGTCAAAGGTCTCATCCGAAGAGACCTGATGGACATCGACCGGTGCGAATTTTTTCTAGCCTTTCTTCCCCGACTGTCTATGGGAGTGGCTATGGAGCTTTTCCACGCCAAGAAAAAGGGTAAGGAAACCTTTGTCCTAACCTCCCTGAAGGAGCTGAGCCCATGGGTCGCCGCCCACGCCGACCGGGTCTTTCGAACGTTTGATGAGCTGGAAACCTATCTGGCAGAGTTAAGGTGAACAGCCGCCAGCCTATTTCTGCATGTTTTTGACGAGAGTTTGAAGGCCCTCCGCTATCTTTGCTATTTGTTCTTCCACTCTTCTATCCAGAACCATGAACCTTCGCGGATAAGGAATCTCAATCCCGTTGGCGTCGAACTCCTTCTTGATCTGGTAGAGCAAGTCCCGAGCCATCATGAAGGCGGTAGGCTGGTCTTTGGCTCTGGAAAGCAGCCGGAGGGATATCCCGGATTCAGCGTACTCCATCACCACCACGTTGGGAAGGTTGCCGATGGGCATGCAGTCAGGGTGCTTCTTGGCTACCTCCACCATGATTTTCATCGCCTTGTCGAGGTCGGATTCGTAGCTTATCTGGACGAACACCGGAACTAGCATCGTTGGGTCTCCGATGCTGTAGTTTATGATAACCTCCGACTGGAAGACAGAGTTAGGAACCATCAGCCGCCTGTTATCCCAAGTGCGGAGGATGGTGTGCACCAGTTTGATATCCTCCACGAAGCAAAAATCGTTTTTGAACACCACAGCCTCCCCTATTCTGAAAGGCTGGGAAATAGCCACCAACATCCCAGATATAATGTTGGACAGACTGGACTGGGCGGCTAAACCTATCACAATGGAGGCGAAACCTGCTGCTACAAATATGGAGGCTATGACTCCCCCCGCTGTGGGAAAAGTGCTGAGGGTTACGGCTGCAACGCCTATGAAACTTACAACCATCAGCATCAGCCTCCTCAGGAAAAAATACGTGGTCATCAGCTTGGGCTCCTTGACGACTAGGCCGTGAATATACCTGCTGGTAACGACGTTTAGAACGTAGACCAGCATGAAGACAGCGGCAACTCCGGCGATGAAGTACAAGGCTGAAGACACTGTCCTCGTGCCGATGGCCGGAGTCAAAGGTGAAGCGATGAAAATGTATATCACAGCGATGAGGCTGACAAGGTAGAGGCTGTAGACGATCATCCTGCGGAGAATATTGAGAGAAGCAGTCACCTCAGGCCTCTGTTTGGAGAGCCTTTCGCTTCGCGCGATGAGGAAGCCGTTGAGGACTACACCCACAATCCTGACAGCGAGGATGACGACCAGTATTTCGGCGACAATCGCCAAGTAGCTTGTTTCCACCCACCCGGGGAGCAGTCCGGGAAGTCTTGAGTTAAGGTATCCAGTAGCTGAGATGACGCCTGTGGCGACTATGAGCAGCGATATAGGTCCCTTCACCGTTGCCAAAGCGTACCTCTGCATCCCCCTTCTCCGCCCGAACAGCTTCACAGCGTATTTTTTGGTCAGGAAAAAAAGGCTGGCTGCCATCAAAACCGAGGCAGCTACCATCACCCCGGCGACGGCTAGGTTGATGAACAGAGACAAGTCCTGTTTCCCCCATTCTCCATGTTTCCTGAATTACCATACCAGCCCGGCTATTTAAATCACCAGCTCCAACCGGTTCTCCTCCAGTTTTGAAATAAACTTTTTCTACCGTCAAAACAGGCAATCATACCGGGAAGAACCTCGGAAAACTTGGTGGGAGCAAATGTGCCAACCCAAACCACGCTTCACGGCCCGGCTGAAAAGCCTGTGTTCAGAAGACGGAAACGTCAATCCCCCTTCATCCGTCTTTTCAACAAAGCCCCTGCCGGCATTCTCTGCCCAAATTTTTGGCTTCTAGCCTGGGCGGACGGCTGCCCATACCAGTGCACCTACTGTTTTCTTCAGGGGACGTTTCGCGGGCAGGTGGAGCCGGTGGTCTTCATCAACCTCAACGATCTCTTTCGAGAGTTGGATTCATGGCTTAAAGCGGACGGGGCGCCGAGGCTTCTGAACGCGGGGGAACTCACTGACTCCCTAGCTATCACCACTTATGTTGCTGAGAAACTCGTAGAACGTTTCGGAAAGCAGAGCCGACATAAACTCCTCCTGCTGACCAAATCGGATGGAGTGAACGCTCTCCTGTCGCTGCCTCATCGAGGGCAGACAATCCTCAGCTTTTCTCTAAACCCTCCAACCGTAGCGAAACGCTTTGAGCTGGGAGCCCCCCCTCCTTGGCATCGTTTAGACGCAGCCACGGCAGCGAAAAAGGCTGGCTATCCGGTGCGGATAAGGGTGGACCCCATGATCCCTGTGGAAGGCTGGAGGGAAGCCTACACAGAATTAGCCGACAGAATTAGCAGATTGAGGCCTGAAAGGGTGACCTTGGGCAGCTTGAGGTTCTTCCCCATCGTTCCAGCCCACAGCCGGAGGGATAAATCTGTGTTCAGCTACGGGGGCGAGCGGAGTGGGGACGGTCGAATACGGGTTCCCCGGGATACGCGGATGGAAATGTATCGGCTGATGGTTGAGAGACTTGAAGATGTGCCGGTGGGTCTATGTAAGGAGACTGTGGATGTAGTCAAGGCTCTAGGGTTGCCCAATAAATGCAATTGCGTACTCTGAAGTTGGAGAGGGTTTCCTCAGGTTGCAGGGGACAGACTTACAGATTTTGCTTTAAACTGGACAAAAACCCGGCTTCCGATTTGAAGGCTTAATTCCTCCAAGTAGCCTAAGCCCATTTCGGAGGTCAACTGCACTCCGGCATCCACGGTTATTCTGGCATGGGAATTCATGGTGATGATATCGACGACGGTTCCGGGGAGTATATTGCATCGGCAGCTACACCACCGAGGGTTCTGGATTTTTTCTTCGGGAGAGAGAATGATATTTTGAGGCGCCACTACTGCTAGGACAAGCACACCTTCTCGGGCGGTTTGGTCTTCCGCCAGAATGCTCACTTCGCCTACTCTGACTTGGACGATGCTCCCTGAAACCTTGTAGACGCGGCCTTCGAGAACGTTTAATCCGAGAAATTCGGCGACAAACTTGGAGTTAGGTCTGCTGAGGATTTCTTCCCTGCTCCCCACCTGTTTGACTTCTCCGCTGTTGAGGACGGCGATGGTGTCTCCCAGTACGAAGGCCTCCGTCAAGTCGTGGGTTACGTAGATGGAGGTTATTTCCAGTTGGCGGGGTATTTCCTTGTACATCCTCTTCAATTCCCTTCGAAGCCGCTCCCGGGTCAGCATGTCTAAAGCTGAAAGAGGCTCGTCTAGGAGGAGAAGTTTAGGCTGGATCACTAACGCCCTCGCCAAGGCAACCCTCTGCTTTTCCCCCCCGCTCAAGGTTTTAATACTGCGATCTTTCAGGTTAGAAATGCCTAGTAGGTCCATGATTTCAGCTGTTTTCCTCCTTTTCCCCTCAGAATCCTTGCCTTTCAAACCGAAGGCTACGTTTTCTTCCACGGTTAGGTGAGGAAAGAGGACGTAGTCTTGGGGAACATAGCCTATCTGGCGGCTTTCCGGAGGGAGACGGGTGACGTTTCTTCCCTCAATCCATATTTCTCCTGCTTGAGGCTGCCGGAGACCTGCGATGCACTCCAATAGGAGGGTTTTTCCACTTCCCGTGGGACCTACTACAACGAAGCATCCTCCCTTCTCGACATGGAAATCTATGTTGGAGAGGGAGAAGCTTCCCAAGCTTAGGGATAATCCTTTCACGTCGATCAAAGGACGACACCTCTTCCAGAAATTTTCTGAAAAGCTAAAAGAGTCACAACAGCCAGTCCGATGAGTATGAAAATCACGGCCGCCGCCTTCTCCACGCTGGCTGTGGCGAGGCTGAGGTAGATGGCTATGGGCAGAGTTTCCGTCTTCATCCTCGTTGCTCCCGCCAGCATGACGGTGGCTCCGAACTCGCCCATGGCCCTAGTCCACGCTAGAATGGCTGCGGCTATAATGCCTCCCCTAGCTATGGGCAGAGTTACTTTGAAGAAGGCTTGAAACTTGTTGTAGCCCAAGGTTCTGGCGACGTTTTCATATCGGGGGTCGATGTTGTCGAAGGTGGCCTTCATCAGGCGGATGGCTAAGGCTGTGATGACGGTGAACTGCGCCAGCACGATTCCCGCCACTTGGAAGACGAACACATCCCTGACTCCGACTCCTAGGGGTGTGTTCATGAATATCAGCAGGGCGGCTCCCAAGGCCACGGGCGGCGTGACTATGGGAATGTTCAATATCACGTCTACGAAGTTTTTCCCGAAAAATTCTGTGCGGGAGAGCGTGTAGGCGGCTGGAAGAGCCACCGTCAAGCAGGCGGCGGTTGCAGCTGTGGCGGTAACCATGCTTAGTCGAATTGAAAAGAGAACTTCCCCTGAGAACAGGGCGGAAAACAAGGCCTGAGGGTCCGTATAGAGGGCTAGGGAGGCGATTATCAGGAGTAGGAAGATGAAGAAGGCGAAAAGAAAGCTACCTGTGGTCAGCTTGAACACTTTCTCTCTACCTAAATCCATGATTCTCCCCTTCAGAGAGGCGGCACTTCCGCTGTGGGGGCGTAGGCTTTAGCTTCTTCAAGACTGGTGATGTAGCCGTGGCTTCTGTAGATCTCTTGACCTTGGGGGGAGGTGAGAAATTCTAAGAATTTTTCCGCTGTTCCTTTTTTGTCGGAGAAGCTGGTAACTGCTCCAGAGATGTAGGATAGCTTTCGAAGTTTATGGGGCTCTATGGTTAAGGCGTCGACCTTATCAGGGTGCCAGCTTTCAAAGACCCGCCAGCCGATCATGGCGTCCACCTGTCCCAAGGTGAGGTAGGATACGGCCTCCAAGTAGCTTCCGGCGTAGGTGACCACGTTTCCCTCAACTTCCTCCCAGAGGCCATTGGAGGCGAGAATGTCGACGGCGTACGCTCCGATGGCAACAGCGCCAGGGTCTGCGAGGCCTAAGCGTACTTCTGGTTTAGACAAGTCTTCTAGGGAGCGGATTTGCTGGGGATTTCCTTCCGGGACGAGGATGGCTGGGATGAGGTAGGCCAGTATCCGGACGGTTTCAGGTTCAACTAAACCGGCCTCTACCGCTTGCTGCATGTAGTCGTGGGAGCTGGGGATATAGAGGTCTCCAGATTGAGAGATCTTCATCTGAGAGAGCATGGTCCCGGAGCCGCCGAAGTGGAGTTCTACCTTTATCCCTGTTTCTTTTTCGAAGACTTTGGCAGCTTCTTCTAGAACCGGTGTGCTGACGCTGCCGCTGAACACTACAAGGGTCTCCGGCTGAGTTTCCGCTTGAAAATTTGCTCCTTTGAGGGCGCCGGCTATGGCGAGGGTTAAAACTGCAGCTAGGAGGAGAGTTAGGGTCTTTGTTGAAGCCGTTTCGCCCACCCTTTCTTCTAGGGTGATGATCTGTCAGATTTAACTCATATAGTTTACTGATTAGGATAAGTAAACAAAATAGTTTATAATAGGCCTTTCAAAGTCTCAGGTTCGCCTTACTTCGCGTCTCCTGCGTAACGTTATTAGGGAAATACCGCCATTGATCACCTTAGATAAGGCATGGCCAAGACTCCTCAAGCCCTTCTCACAAGCCGGCAAATCGAAATCCTCCGGCTGAGAAGGCAGGGGTTAACCCAGAAGGAAGTAGCGGAGAGGCTGAACACCACTCGAGAAAACGTCAACATACTGGAAAACAGAGCCTACAGAAACATCAGGCGGGCGACCGCCACCTTGGAGCTGCTGAACAGCCTCCAACTCTCAACCCGGTTCACCATCCCGGCTAAGACCCCTATCTTGGAGATCCCCCGAATGGTGTTGGACAAGGCGGATGAGGCTAAGCTGAGGGTGAAAAGCGACTGCATAGAAATCTTAGAGAGGATTAAATCTAAGGCGCGAAACAAGATCAGACATAAGCACTTGGTTAAGCCGCTAACCATCACCCTTCTGCTGGACGGGGAATACACCGTAGAATAAGGGCGAGGAGTCACCGTAGGCTTGGGGAAGACGAGGCAGATAAAAGAGCGTTTTGAGTAGCTCTAACCGAAGCTCTTACATCTCCACGGTCTTTACTGCTCTGAGGATTTCCTCTGCCACATCTGGGAGGTTGAGTTCCTTTTCAACCCGGGCTACTTCCCCTTTGTCCAAATCCGCCCAGCCTTTCCCTCCTCTCGTGGGCTTGAAACTTAAACCCAGCCTTTCACAGATTTTTTCCACCTCAATCCTTTCTAAGGCTATGAGCGGATGGAAAAGAGGCCGGTCGGAAACCTCTGTGAGGAGGGAAAGCAAGGCAACTGCATCGGAGGGATCAGAGTCTAAGGTTAGACCTAAAACCACCCCCATGCCGCCTCTCTCCGCGGCGAGGCCGCAAGCAATTCGGACCGTCGTCCTTTGCACCAAGGCTTCTTGGAGGTTTTCTTTCAAGTTTTCTCCTAGCAGCCTATGGAGGTTTTGGAGGGGTGCAACATAGGCCTTAAAAATGGGGAGTGGAATATAGGGCCTCAAAGCTTCGACTGGACGTGTTTTTTCCTGTAGGTTTTCCCAATCCGCGGAAGAAGCCGCCAAGACCAAGGGAAGAATATGGACTCCCCGTTTCATCATCAACCATGCGGCCGCTGTGAAGGTGGGAGAGCCGTTTAGAATGGCTACAACTCTTCCCTGGCTTCCAAAAGGCAGACCGCCCAGCCCTCTGTGAACTTCAGTATAAAGGTAAGCGTCCCCCTCCCTCGCCTCCACGTGGAGAGTTAATTCGGGATGCTTCAGGTTCACCTTTAATTTCTTCGTTCCTCCGCAGCGTTTCAGGATGGCAGCCCCTATCTCAACCTCAAGGTCCCGGCTGGTATAGGGGTGCTCTCCCGCCCTCCTAGCCTTCACAGCGAAGCTACGTTTGCCTTTCAACCTTGACTCTGCAAACTCTACAGCGTCTTGAACCAAGGTTTGAAAGTCAGTTGAAGTCTTTAAGGCTGGGGCTGTGTATTCGACCCCGAAAACCTTGGAGGCCACCTGTTCGGCTGCACGCTCGGGCTCCTGAGCTGTCACATAGATTCTCCCTCTTTTTCTTCCTATTCGCTGGAAAGCGACACCTTCCCTCTTCAAGACATACCGAATGTGGCTGAGAAGCATAGTTTCCAATCTCCGTCTCACAGGCTCACTTTTCAGGCCTATTTCCGAGTAGGCAACTAAGACGACGTTAGGATTTTTCCCCAAGGATGAGACCCCTTGAAGCTAAGGAGACCGTATCCAAAAAGGTTAACGGAGACTGGAAATGCTTAAGGCGATAGGCTAATGAGGGCTGGCGGCTAAACTTATCCCATGGACTCCTCGGGCTGGGATGAAGCTTCACCATGACTAAGACTTCGGAGGAAAAGGAGGAATTAAAAAGACTCTTGGAGAGTAAAAAGAAGATCGAAAAGAGAATATCTCGGCATCAAAACGAAATAGAGCACCTGAAAACTGTCTTAGGTTTGCTGGACAAACTTATCTTAGAGCGAAGCTATAAGGTGGCTGCGGAATTACCTCGGAAAGAAACGCCGCCTTCGCCTCCGGAAGCGGCCAAGGAGGTTTTTTCCCTAACGGCCAGAGACGGAACTTTGCTTGCCAACGTCTATCTCGCCGAAAATTTTCTCAAGGCGGTTCCAGAGGAAAACTTGAAACTCAACGTGAACACTCCCCCCTTTCAGCAGTTTTTGGTCAGGAAGGTGCTCAATGGGATGGCGGCGCAAGATAGGGAAGCAGTTTCCGCGGGGAAGATAGACCCCGGAGAGGCTTTAAGCTTCCGTGTCAAGGATGAGGGTGGACTGATAAAAGAAATAACAGTGGAAAACTACCGAGACCAAAAAAGGCTTGCAACCTTGAAGAACGCTCTCCGCTGGACCTTGGAAAAAATGTATGAAAAAACAAAAATCTAAGTCTTCTGCCCACAATCATTATTTTATTAAGACCAAGCCTCTTCCTCTACGAGAGGGGGCGTTCTCCGGTGAGACTCGGACAGATAGGCCGCGGCCTTGTAGGCTTGGGAATTATCACCCTTCTAGTATGGGTCTTGTTAAAATTTCTATGGATTCTCGGAGTGCTCTTGATACTCGCTGGAACGCTAGCTTATGCGGTGGGGCTGGTGAAGAAGCACAGCCGCAGGTAAGGCCTCCCGTCTTTTGCAGGGGGATATGCTGGCGGCAGGGTTCTATTTAAAGGATGGCTGAAAAATAGCTGGGGGGTTTTGTATCTTTTTATCAAAAAATTTTAAATATGCTACGGAAAATATATTTTATCTATGAGAATCTCATGGGCTGAAATTGAGCAGGCCTGCCGGTATCTGTACGAAAGAATTTCCAAAGAGTTTTATCCAAGCCAGATAGTGGGCATAGGCCACGGAGGCTGGGTTCCCTCCGTCATCTTGGCCCAAAAATTCGACTGCAACATTTTCGCCTTCAACGTGAAATCTTACGCGTATGAGAAGAGGGAGAGGAGAAACCTCCGGCTTGTTTCTGTGCCCTCCATGGAAAACTTTCGAAATGAAAAAACCTTGATAGTAGACGACATCTGCGACAGCGGGGCAACTTTAAAATTCATGGTGGAACATCCTCTGCTCAGAAACGTGCCCTTTAAAACCGCTGTGATCTTTAAACGCGCAGGATCCACCTACACGCCTGACTTCTACTGGAAGGAACTCATGACCAAGGAGTGGGTGGAGTTCCCCTGGGACATGGTCCTAGAATGCTACGCACCCGAACGCTGAGGGCTCTGTGCTAAAAGAGAAAGGCTAATTAGCCAGCCGACTGAATTTTTCTTTAGACAACCGGCCCTCGCTAGGCCGGTAAAAGAAGGGGCCGATGAAGAAACCTGACAAGATCGACTTGCCCATGAGAGATCAGAGTTAAGCTGAGGCACCTACATTAACCCTTTCTGAACCTATTCCAGCAGTTTAGGCATGAGTTTACACTTTAATGACTTCTTTCAGATAACCGAGTTTTTCAACACGTCCGGTTAAATTGGGTGATTTCCTAAAAATTCCCTTAGAAATCGAATAAATTACACCCGTGAGTCTATGGTGCGGGGGGAGGGATTTGAACCCTCGAACCCCTTCGGGACAGGATCCTCATTCCTGCGCCTTTGACCATGCTTGGCGACCCCCGCGGCTGCATTCATTACGTAGTATTTTCTCAGTTAAGTTTCTTTCTTCACCGCCGGCTTTTACATCAACTGCTCTTTTAAGTGGGCGTTCATTTATTTCTTGATTTTTCCGTGGATATTGACATAGACACTATAGGTCATCAGTCCCAGCAGGTACATGAGAATGAAGGCTAAGGCTAAGATGACGAAGGGGCTTATGTAGAAGGGCGGGATCTTTTCCCCAGCTGTTTCAGCTAGACTGAGCAGCAGGGTTTTATCTTCGCTGAATAAGGCGGAATAGGTGTCCCCCTTGATGAATTCGATGGCATAGGCTTTTGCTACGGCCCCATTCTCTATTTTTGTGAGAGTGTACATTCGAGCTTCAAAGCCGATGTTGGGAGGGGGCAGTTCCTCCACCTGCCACTCGGCCAACCTGATGGGAAAGCCTAGAACCTTCGTTATGTTCTCCTTTGGGTAGATGGAGATATCTTGCTGAACTACCAAGCGGCTGTCTTCCAGAAAAACTATGCGGTAACCTTGCTTCCACCCCAACTCTAAGCTTTCCGCTGAAATGTCCGAAGGGCTCCTCGGAGACGATATGACGATGTAGCTGCCCAGCGGTAAGTCTGACTCGTCCAGCGCCACCTTATCCAGCGACCTGCCTGCCTGTATGCTCATCGGAAACGCTGCCATGCTTATCGCTGCCATGACCAAGATTATGGCGCATACGGCTGAGCCTAAGATGAGCGGGATCCTGTTTTCTTTCATCATTGTTAGCAAACCGGGTTCGACAGGTTGAGACACAACATATTCTCTGAACAAGCTTATTAATTATATCGCTCCCCCTTCATAGAGCGCACATGTACCTTGGAATCAACGGCCAGTTCAGCGTCATCCTGAAACTGTTTATGCGCCAAAAAGGGGCATCAGCGCTTGAGACAGGCAGACTGAAAGGCTTATTTCTGTGGTGGGCCGGGCAGGACTTGAACCTGCGACCCCCCGCGCCGCCTGGTATTCAATATCTAATGGTGAATTCTGTCAGGCGGGGATCCTAACCGTCTAGACGAATGCCCTAACGTGGCTTTCACCTTTCGCTCAGGTTTCCACGTTTCCGGCCCGTCCGTCAACCGGCCCACGATGGAAGGGATGGAGCTTTTTCAATTTTAGCCTTTCGCTTTAAAGGAAGCCCAAGATGCTGGGACATGTCTTTTGGAGGATAAACTTGTAGCTGCCGGACGTCTGAATTAATTAAGCCAGTAATTTCCCAGCCTCGTTTTTCTCCCGGGGGACCCATTGGACTGAAAACTTTTCAAATCTCTTCACCAGCCGAGATACTTCTTTATGCAGTTTTCTGAGCTGCGGGTCTTTCACTCTGTATTCTCCTGCAAGCTGCCGGACTAACAGTTCACTGTCACTGTAAACCTTTACAGTATTAACCTTCTCAGCTAAAGCTAAGTTAAGCGCCTTGAGTAGTGCCATATATTCAGCTTGGTTGTTGGTTACCGCTCCCACGTCTTCCACCAGTTTAAATCCGTTCATCACGATAGCAATGCGGCCCCTCCGCTTATCTTTAAGCTGATGCCTCTTTACTCCACCGTCTATGAAGATCCGGATCTTTCACCACACCCCAGTCCTCTCTCACAAGAATTATAAAAAGCCGACATAGTATTAGTTATCTCGCTTAAGAGCTTAACGTCAAACGCGTTGGAAACCGCTAAGCGATTCAAAATTTAGCGGTGGTCCCCGTTGCCAATTTTCTAAATGCAGCATATAAAGCATATAAATAAAGAAGAATCGATTTCTTTAACTCATTTTTCTGTTAGCCATCCGCTCGAGGATTTCCGCAGCGGTTTCACCGAGGAATTCTTCTACAGTCTCCCTCCACGCCTTACATCTCTCGCACATTACGGCCTAGCCTTCTCTTTCCTGCTTCAACTGTTTCGCTCTTGTCTCTATAAATTCCGCGATCTTCTCTTGGGTCATCACTAAATCTTCCTGCTGCCTCCGTAATTGCCCCTTAATAGTTTTCAACAGTTCTTGAGGGTTGAGTGGCTTCATTATGTAGGCGTCAGCGCCACGGTTCACTGCCTCCACAGCATTATCCAACGTACTTTACAAAGTTGCGGCATTTTTGGTCGGATTCCCACTGTAGCTCCGTCTGTTTCTGTTTGTTTTTTTTTATCATAATTCTCTGAATCTTCTCCTGAAGCTTCGAATAGGAATTCTTCATATTTAGCACAAAAATTTTATTCAATATTCCCGGGGTTTCTTCTGGATAGCGAAATTGAAAGAAATCCATATAGCCTCTCAAAGATAAAGAACATTCAGGCTTGAGCTGGGTATCCTGATGGATTTAACAGTTCTAATCATGGCTGGGGGAAAAAGCAGCCGAATGGATTCCCCCGAAGAGAAACCCCTTATAAAAATAGCCGGCAGACCTATGATTGAGCATGTCCTCCGCGCTCTCAAAGATGTGAAAGATGTGGGCAGAATTTTTGTCGCCACCAGCCCGCATACGCCGAAAACCGCTGAAGAAATGGCGAAATATCCAATAGAGGTTGTTGAAACTCCCGGAAAAGATTATGTTTCAGACATGCAATTCGCCGTGAGGAAGTTGAAGCTAGGGGCGACCCTCATAGTCTCAGCAGACCTACCTCTCCTGACAGGTCGTCTTCTCGAGGATGTCATTAACCATTTTCACCGCTGCAAAAAACCTGCCTTGGCAGTGATGGTTCCTCAGGAAACGTTTCAGAAACTCGGTTTAAAACCGCCTGAAGGTTTGGAGGTTGAGAGCCGGCGACTGGTCCCCGCTGGAGTAAATGTGATAGAAGGGGGGAGAATAGATGAGGCTGAAATTGAACAGGAAAACCTTATTCTAGACCGGCCTGAGCTGGCGGTCAACGTCAACACTTCCTCAGATGTGAAGATGGCGGAAAAGATTCTTCAAGAAAAACTGAAGCCGAGTTTTAAATCAGTGGGAGGTCAGCCTTTTTCCGCGAAAAACCATCAAGCTTTATGTGCTGGAGATAGTTAGGTGGCGGTGATATGGTTTTAGCTGGGAAGATCTTCAGAGTCAGAGAAAAAGTGGAGCTTGACAGTTTAGCGGCCAAACTTAAAGACTTCAAAAGGGAAGAAGCCTATGTGGAGGAGAATTTTCAGCACAGATTGGTCACCGAAGTTCAACGTTTAAACAAAACCTCTCTAGGCCTTGAGGGAATTCTGTCTTTCGATAAGATCCTTCACATACCTCACCGGGGAGAGCTGGTTCCCGTGCCCAGAACCTTCCTAGCCCCCTTCCTTTTCACGGAGTATGGAGGAAAACTTCTCCTGACCATTCTGGAGAAAAAATGGCGGGCCAACAATTTCGCCAACCTTTTGAGCGAAGCTCTCTTCACCACCGTCGGCTATGTCGTCGAGGTTAAAATTCCGGCGGAAAACCTGAGAAGCTACCATGAGGAAAACCCGGAGGGGACAAAGGTGATTTTCTTCAGCAACGTGGACATCCCCAACGTCAGGAAGCTATCCCTCTATGGGGCCAGCTTAGCCAATGCCTCCCTTTACGGAGAGTTTCTGAGCCACGGTAACATCTGGTATGTCGTGGTCACTTCTAAAAGGTACGGCTACGTGGTGGGGATAACCGGCAATGGCATCGTGACCATCTTCAACAGGGTTGAGCCTAAAGACTTTCTCACCTACACCACCGAGGAAGTCTTCCCCCTCATCGAGATGCCTGAAGAATGAGGAGGCGGGCGGGCCTAGATAGGTTGATATGGGATGAGAGCAATTAATATTTTAAAAATCAGGGCTTCCGGGAGGCCTGAAGGGGCTTGAGGCTGGAGGAAGAAGCAAGGAGGTTAAAATACAACACCGCCAAATTCATCAGGATTCCTCTGATAATCCACGTCGTTTTAAAGAAAGATAACTCTTTCAACCTGCAGGTGGAGCACTTAGAGGTGAAGAGAACCTCTATCCACATTCCACGGGACGCTATCAACCTGAAGCATCAGGAAATCGAAGACTTTATAAAGCAGATGTACCCTGAAGCCCGGGCCTTCGTCATCCAATACGAGAAAAAAGGAGAAGAAGTTGTACCCTTCTGCGCACAGCTGTTCCTCTCTGGACGGCCAAAAGGGCCTCAGGCTTACTGAAGCAAGACCGCCCATGGAGATGTTTTTCATCGAGGCTTAATGGAAACAGCTGCGGGGTCGCCAAGCATGGTCAAAGGCGCAGGAATGAGGATCCTGTCCCGAAGGGGGTTTGGGGGTTCGAATCTCCCGCACTACTAGCTTTGGTCGATTTCTAAAGGATATTTTTCGAGAAATAATTTAACTCTTCTGAGTTGAAAATTTAAATATTGAACAATTGAATAATTATTCAATTATATCAGGTAATATCTATGGCGAAGAACGATGAAGTTTGTGAGATAATCTATGTGGATGAGAAGAAAGTTAAGAAAGTGCAAAAAGAGATGCTTAGTGAAGAGGACACAGAAACTATATCCGGGATTTTCAAAGCTCTTGGCGACCTGACGAGATTAAAGATTCTCTATGCTCTGTCAAAAGAGGAACTTTGCGTCTGCGATCTCTCCAGTCTTCTAGGCATAACCCTATCTGCCATATCTCACCAGTTGAGAATTCTCAGAAATCTAAAGCTTGTCAAATCGAAGCGGCGGGGGAAAATCGTTTACTACTCGTTAGCGAACGATCACGTCCTCAGCCTGTTGCATGTGGGCGTGAAACATGCAGAAGAGTCCTGATGGAGATGGAAGGATAATAAGAAAAAATACTGAAGGGCGAGCGTGAGTTAAGATGGAAGAACACGTCGGTGAAAAGAGTTGTTCTATCTGTGCAGTTGGAATTATTGAGGAAAGAGAGCCTATATGGAAAAAGAGAAGCCTACACATAATACTGGCTTCGTCTGCAACTCTTACAGTCGGATTAATCTTCGAATTCGTTCTGAACATTATTCTTCTTGCCCAGATTCTCTTCGTAGCTGTAGTTATTCTCTCAGGATTTGACATCGCAAAGAATGGTCTCCGCTCGCTGCTGAAAAAGCGTTTGGATATGAACCTGCTCATAATGGTTGCCGCCATAGGAGCGTTTCTCATAGGTCATGGCGAAGAAGGGGCAGCAATAGTTTTTCTGTTTTTCATAGCAGAATTTTTGGAAGAGCACGCTATAGAAAGAACGAGAAGGTCGGTTGGAGCGCTGATGAAGCTAGCTCCAGACATCACTACCGTAAGAAGAAACGGTAAAGAAGTGGAAGTTCATACGCATGACATCAAGGTTAATGAAGTCATTCTTGTGAAACCTGGAAATAAAGTGCCTTTGGATGGCGTTGTAGTGAAAGGTGTTTCCAGCGTGAATCAGGCTCCAATTACAGGAGAATCCATTCCGGTAACAAAGCAGCCGGGAGATGAAGTTTATGCAGGCACAATAAACTGCGAAGGTTTCTTGGAAGTTAAGGTTATGAAGAAATCGGATCAGACGATGCTCTCCAAGATTGCCAAGCTTGTGGAAGAGGCTCAGAAAAGGAAGTCTCCGACTGAGAAGTTTGTGGACAGGTTTGCCAAGTATTATACTCCAAGCGTTCTGTTCTTAGCCCTTCTAGTAGCCACAATACCAACTCTGGTATTCAATCTGCCTTTCAACGATTGGTTTTATAAGGCACTGGTTTTGTTGGTGGTTTCTTGCCCATGCGCATTAGCGATCTCCACACCAGTGTCGATAGTCTCTGGGATAACTAGTGGAGCTAGGAATGGTGTTTTGATAAAGGGTGGCAGGTATGTCGAAGAGATAAATCAGATAGACGTTTTCGCCTTCGATAAGACTGGCACCTTGACAGAAGGAAAGCCTGAGGTAACTGACATCATAGGGTTAGGCAACCCCGACAGAGAAGTGTTAAGCATAGCCGCTTCCTTGGAGGCTATGTCAGAACACCCTATCGCCAAAGCAATAACTTATAAGGCGAGCGTAGAAGGCGTAAAAACAAAAAACGTCACTAACTTCAAGTCAATCGCTGGAAAAGGAGTCTACGGTAAAATCGGAGACCAAACCTACTATCTAGGCAGCGCAAAAATATTTAATGACATGTCCTTGACCATTCCTGAAGAAGCTGGAAAACTTGAAGAAGAAGGCAAAACGGTGATACTCGTTGGAAATAGAAGAGGCATCGTCGGTGTAATAGCTGTCATGGACAAGATTAGAGATGGCACGGTTAGAGCTATATCTAGTATTCGAAAATCTGGAATAAGGACAGTGATGATAACAGGAGATAATAGGAGAACGGCTAAGACAATAGCGGAGAGAATAGGCATCGACGAATTTCATGCAGAGCTGCTGCCGGAAGAAAAGGTGAAGATAATTGAGGACTTGAGAAAAAACAAGGGCAAGGTGGCTATGGTCGGTGATGGTGTGAATGATGCCCCAGCGTTGGCTAGAGCAGACGTGGGCATAGCCATGGGAACCATAGGCAGCGATGTTGCCCTCGAAACGGCTGATGTGGCCTTGATGCAGGACGACCTCTCAAAGCTACCGTATCTGGTAAATTTAAGCAAAAAGACTGTCAAAGTAATGAAGACGAACATCTTCGCTTCAATACTAATAAAAGGATCGTTCGCCGTCCTAGCATTCCCAGGCATTGTAACATTGTGGATGGCTGTTGGCATAGGAGATATGGGGCTTTCACTTGCTGTAGTACTTAACGCAATGGCGCTCTCTATGCTAAAGCCCAAATGATTAAGGTTATCAAACATTAAATGAAAGAGGATGGTCAAGCGTTTAAAAGCGAGAAATGCGTGTACAGTTATTTTAGGTAAAGATAACATTTAATATCAAATGCAGTTATACCTGAAACATTTTTCTAAACTAGCGGTATGGAAGCCGGGGACGCAGGGATTGGACTGGATGGCTCTGATAGTTCCTTTCGGCATCGTTGCCGCTGCTGAGCTGGGGGACAAAACTCAGATCGCAACCATATTGATGGCAGCCAAGTATGCTCTACCTCTCCAAGTGT
This sequence comes from Candidatus Hecatella orcuttiae, assembly GCA_002011035.2. GTDB lineage: Archaea > Thermoproteota > Bathyarchaeia > Hecatellales > Hecatellaceae > Hecatella > Hecatella orcuttiae. The sequence continues at coordinate 36,293 of MTLY02000002.1, forward strand.
TCGCAGGAGCTTTTTCAGCCGAACTGTTCATCACCATCATAGGAATCCTTTTGGGAACCAGCTTGCGGAGGGTAGTCCCGCTGCGGGTGGTGAAGAAAGCCTCTGCCGGTGTCTTCATGGTTTTCGGCTTTCTCTTTCTGGTCACTGCTCTAGGGGGGTTCAACGCAGCCTAGGAAGCAGGCAGGCTTCTCCCTAGGGTTAGGAGCCCATGGCAGGAGTCAGCCCTGAGAGAAGCTGGGAGAGGAAGGGCGCTGCCACGTTGGTGAGGACAGTGGGATAAATGCCGAGGACGACCGCCACCACGGCCAAGACTAGGATGGGCGCCGTCATCAACCTAGGCCCTTCTTTCGCCTCCTTCAAAGGTTCAGGGGTTCCGCCGAAGAAGACCCGGCGCACCGTCCAGAGGCCGTAGCCCGCGGTCATGGCGGAGAAAACCACGGCGATGCCCGTCACCCATATACGGGTCAAGTTGGGGGCTGTCACCCCACCGAAGCCTGTTCCTGTGTAGATGGAACCTCCGAAGGTGAAGAACTCCCCCCAGAACCCGATGAGGGGCGGGGCTCCCATGAGAGTTAGAAACCCTAGGAGGGTAGCCGTGGCCGAGTAGGGCATTCTCCCCGCCAGTCCGCCCAGTTCCCGGATGCTCCGGGTGTGGAGGGTGTGGATGAAGATGCCGGCTACCATGAAGAGGATAGCCTTTCCCAAGCCGTGGCTGACGTAGATGAGCACAGCCCCCGTGAGGCCTAGGGCTGAGAGGGAGACGACGCCGAAGAGCAAGTAGCCCATCTGGCTGATGCTGGAGTAGGCCAGAAGCCTTTTGATGTCGTCTTGAGCCAAGGCCATGTAGCCGCCGTAGATCATAGTCACCACCGCCAAGACGACCAAGGCCATGACGAACTGCCCATGCCCTAAAACCATGGGAAAGGCCGTGTAGACGATGCGGATGGCGGCGTAGCCTCCGATACCCACCATGGCCGGAGACAGCAAGGCGCTGATGGGCGTCGGCGCCTCGGCGTGGGCGTCAGGCAGCCACGTGTGGAGGGGGAAGATGGCCATCTTGACGAAGAGGCCGAGGAGTATGGCGGAGACTATAGCCACAGCTGTGCCGACACTGACTCTCTCCATTCCCGCGGCGATGGCGAACACGTCGAAGGTCCCCGCCAAAAACCGGGCGGTCACAATGCCTGCTAGAAGGAACAAGGCTCCTGCCTCGGTGAACATGAAATATTTGAAGGCAATTTTCTCCCGGGCCCCTGTGCCCCAGACTCCTATGAGAGCCCAAGAGGGGATAAGCATCAGCTCGAAGAAGACGAAAAAGGCTGCTAGGTTGGTGACCAACACCGTGCCCATCATCCCAGCAGAGTAGAGAAGGTAGAGAGCGAAGTAGGCGTGGAGGTTGCGCTCATGCTCCATGTAGGAAATAGAGTAGATAGCGATCAAAGCAGCCAACATGGATATGACCAAAGCGAAAGGTGTGCTCAGACCGTCGGCCACCAAGGTGAAATCGCCCAAATAGCGTCCCCAAGGATAGCTGGCCACTAGGCTGCCGCCCCAACTTCGAAGCTGGAAGAGGATGAAGCCCAGAAGCCCTGTGGTGTAGGTTAGTACGGCGAAAGCCAGCCAGCCTGCGTATTTGCCCAGCCTCCCTCCCACGGCAAGGGCTATTGCGGAGAAGGCGATGGGAACCATGACCACTTGTAGTAGCAGCTGATTGGTGTCTATCGTTTCCCTTCACCCCATCACTGTTAAGGCCAAGAGGAGGAAGAACACCACGAAGCCGAGGATGATCCCCTCCACATTGTGGGTGAGAATTCCAGAGTGAGTTTTTCTGAAGCTGTTGGAGAAGCCGGCTGTGGCGTTGGCTAAAACGTAGTTGAACCGGTCGATGACCCCCAGCTCTATTTTCTTCAACGCCCACATGCACCCTCCGATCATCGGGTAGACGATAGCCTTGTAGAAGAAACGGTTAATGTACCACCTGTTCAACACAAACTGCCTCAACACCGCCAGCAAACCGTAGCGTTGAAGAAACACCGAAGGCTCCAGCTTCCGCTTTACATAGAGGAAGTAGGCGGGAAGAGCTCCGGCCAGAAGCATGGCCACTGATATGCCGGCGGTCACCCAAACAGCTAGCTCATGGGGGAACCCATGAACAGCCACAGCCTCCGAATGGCCTCCGCCTGCGGGGAGAAGCTCTCCCAGATATTCGTGGAAGACCCCTTCAAACCATCCTTTGACGAAGGGACCCATGACCCCGAAGGCTAGAGTGCCGATGACCAAGGCCAAGAAAGGAATCCACATGACCTTAGGCGCCTCGTGGACATGGTGGCCGTGGCGTTCTTGCTCCGCGAGGTGGGAGCTCTTAGGGCCGAAGAAGGTTAAACCCAGCATCCTAACGCTGTAGAAGCTGGTCACGGCCACGGTCACCGCTCCTAGGGCGAAGATCCAATACTGCCCCGCCAGCAGAGGGGCCTCCAGAACCATGTCCTTACTCCAGAAGCCGCTGAAGAGAAGGGGCACCCCCATGAGGGAAAAGGCGGCTAGGGACATGCACCAGAAGGTAATGGGCATGTACCGCCTGATGCCTCCCATGTGGGTCATAAACCGGGACTCGCAGGTGTGGATGACGGCCCCCGCGGTGAGAAAGAGGGCTGCCTTAAACATGGCATGACTCATGAGGTGGAAGACTCCGCCCACGTAGCCGACGAGAAACTCCGCAGTGGAGCCGGCTATGCCCAAGGCCAGCATCATGTAGCCCAGCTGGCTGACCGTGGAGTAGGCCAGCACCTTCTTTATCTCGCTGGAAACCATGCCTTGGCTGCCTGCCACAAAGGCGGTGATAGCTCCAACCCAGGCGATGACGTAGAAAAAGGTGATAAGCTCGTTAGCTGCTCCCCCATGCCACACAGCGGTGTAGAACATGGGGAAAACCCGCCCTACCAAGTAGACACCGGCATTGACCATGGTCGCGGCGTGGATGAGAGCGCTGACCGTGGTAGGCCCTGCCATGGCGTCGGGAAGCCACTCCATCAGGGGGAGCTGCGCTGACTTCCCAATAGGGCCTCCGAAGAGGAGGATGGCAGCGGGGATCAGGACGGCTAGGGGCACTCGTAGGATGGCGCCTCCCTGAAGCTCCACGAAGTTGAGGGTGCCGGCGAAGGCTAGGAGGAGGAAGGCTCCGAGGAGGAAGAAGAGGTCGCCCATTCTCGTCGTGATGAAGGCCTTCATGCCGCAGTGGGAGGGCGGGTAGGCTTCAGGGCCTTCCCCAACCCAGCATTTAAGCCAGTCCTCCTTGGAGTCGCGGTGCCAGAACCCTATGAGGGCGTAGCTGCACAGGCCGACGCCCTCCCAGCCGAAGAGAAGCTGGATGATGTTGTCGGACATCACCAGCAGAAGCATGCTGCCGATGAAGAAGTTCATGAAAAACCAGTAGCGAGTCAGGCTGGGGTCGCCGTGCATGTAGCCGAGGGAGTAAACCATGATGAGGAAGCCTATCACCGCGACCACGTTGGCCATGATGATGCTGAGGGGGTCGACGATGACCCCGGCCATCAGCCGGCTTAAAACCGGAGCGCCCTCCATGACCACCCAGAGAACCTGGTTGTGGAAGTACTTCCCTTCCCAAAGGTAGGGGATGAGGCTGAGGGTCATAACCATGGCGAGGAAAGAGAAAACAATCGCACCGTAGTCCCTGACTTTGGAGTGAACCTTGGCCAACAGAGGAGTTAACACAGCTCCCAGCATGGGGAAAATCCAGCTGAGCCAAGCCGGCCAAACGAAGATTTCGGTGATGTACTCCATACCTTCACCCTCCTATCAAAGCATGGGCGGCGCTGTCCGCCAGCTGAATTACAAGGTCAGGCCATATGCCCACCACCACGCAGGCAGCCGCCAGCAGCACGATGGGTAAAACCATGGTTCCCGGGGCTTCCCTAGCGCCCTCCGCCCTCGTCTTGGGCTTCCGAAACATCACCCTCTGCATGACCCAAAGGTAATAGGCTGCTGCGAAGACGCTGTTAACCACCACGGCGATGGTCACCCCCACCATGAAAGGGTCCTTGGCCATGTTGAAGCCTGCGAGGATGATGAACAGCTTACTCCAGAAGCCGCTGAGGGGAGGAACCCCCGCCAAAGTCAGAAGCCCAACGGAGAAAGACGCCCCAGTCCAAGGCATCTTTTTCCCTATCCCCTCCAACTCCGCTAGGTCCCTGGTCTTGGCTTCGTGGATGAAGCAACCGGAGCAGAGGAAGAGGAGGCCCTTTCCCACAGCGTGGTTGAACACGTGGAACAGCGCCCCCATGATGGCTAGGCCTGCCACCACCAAGGCGATTTCAGGGGCTGTGGAATAATAATGGGTGAGGGCGTAGGCTCCGATGCCGGCTCCGGTGAGGATGTAGCCGATGTTGACGATGCTGGAGTAGGCCAGCAGCCTCTTGATGTCCCTCTGCAGCAGAGCCATGATGTTGGCCACGGTCATGGTGAGGATGCCGAAGAGCATCAGCACCGTTCCGAAATCGAAGACCAAAGGTGTAAAGGCCACGAACAAAACTCTGTAGATGGCGTAAACACCTACCTTGATGACTACCCCCGACAGCATGGCGCTGATGGAAGCCGGAGCAGCTGGGTGAGCGTCTGGAAGCCATGTGTGGAAGGGAACCACCGAAGCCGTCACTCCGAAGCCGCAGACGATCATAGTGACCAAAAAGAACATGGTGAGAGTGGAAGGACCTGCTTCCTGAAGACCTTGGGCTAGGGCCTCGAAGTTGAGGGTGCCTGTTATGCCGTAGAGAAAGGACATGGCGTAGAGGAAGAGGAGGGAGCCGAAGGTGCTCATCACCAAGTATTTGAAGCTGGCTTCTATGGGCTCCCACCGGTGCTTCCGGAAGGCTACGAGGACGTAGGCGGAGAGGGACATAGTCTCCCAGAAGATGAAAAGGTTGAAGAAATCACCCGCGAAAGCCACTCCGATCATGCCAGCCACCATGGCCAAGAGCAAAGCGTAGTACTTGTCCAAGCCTGAATCCTTCTCCATGTATCGCAGAGAGTAAACAGCCACCATCAGACCCACCCCCACGTAGACGTAAGCCATGTACACGCTTAGAGAATCCACAAAGTAGGTGACCCCGAAAGGCGGCCCGTAGGCTTCTAGGTGGTAGACAGCGAAGCCTTCCTCTGAAGCCTTGACCAAAAGGTCCAGCTTAAAAACATAGTACAGGGTGGCGGCGAAGGCTCCTATGGAGAAAAGGTCCCTTGCCTTCTCAAACCCGACGGCTTTCCCCAACGCTGTAACAAGCGGCGTTAGAATAGCTGCGAAGAGAAGAGTCAACACAGGCATCAAGACGAGTAAAGACACAGCTTACCACCTCAGCCTCCTCAGTCTTCTGACATCCAAGGTTGCATAATGGCGGTGGGCGTTGATGACCAGCAGCAGGGCTAAGGTAGCTATGGCCGCCGCAATGACGATGGAGACGATGACCACGCTCTGGGCTAAAGCCTCCACGGCCAGGGTGGGAGAAAGCTCCGAGCCCAAAGCCACAAAGTTCAGGTGAACAGCTGAGGTTAGAATTTCCACTCCGATGACGATTTTGATCATGTTCCTTTTCACAGCGATGCAGTAGGCTCCGAGGATGAAAAGGATGGCAGCCGCGGCCAAGTACCAACTCGTTTCTAGGCTCATAGGCTATTCTTCCTCCTCTTCGGAGATTTCTTCCTCCACGCCCTCCACGAAGACCTCCTCCTCCGGACCTGCCTCTTCAGTTCTGAAGAGAGCAGCGGCTCCGACGATGGTGACAAAGACCGTCAGAAACAGGAAGAGGATGTCGAACTCCCGGTAGGTCCAAAGCCAAAGTTGCTCTGGGAGGGGAGAAGGAGGTAGGGTAGGATTGGGGATGATGAAGTAGGAGCCCATAAAACTGGCTATGATGACGGTGAAAGCAAGTAGAACGGCTAATCCCACTATCCTACCTGCAAGCGAGTTCATCTTTTCACAACTTCTTGACGGTGTGGAAGGTTACCAGCAACAGGACGACAACGGCTCCCACGTAGATGAGAACCTGCACAGCCGCCACGTAGGGCGCGCCCAAAAGGAAGAAAGCCACAGCCAAAAGGATGCTCATGAAAAAGAAGGAAGCAATGGCCTTGGGTATGTTTCGGAACTCAACAGCTAGAAAAGCGCAGCCGATTGTGAGGAGGATGACGGCCATTTCAAGAAGAGCCAGCGGTTCCAATCTTACACCACAAAGCCTTCGTTTGAAATGTTTTTTATCTAAAAGGAGATGAAGATATAAATTCTTCGCTCCCTTTTTCGGGAAAATGCAGGCGTATATACAGTTCAAAAGATGTTTACTTTCAAAATTAAAGGATAAACCATAAATGCGACATTAATGTACTATTTTCTCGAGAACAAACAAAGGAAAAGGGAAGAGCAGTGGCAGACCTTCTGGGCCTAGTGGTGTACATTGTCATCATGCTCCTGTTTCCCATAGGCCTAGTGCTGTCCGGAAAGATATTCGGCCCGTCCAATCCCAGTCCCACCAAGAACTTGGCCTTTGAATGTGGACAGGTTCCTCTTGGAGACCCTCGGATAACCTTCAACATTCGATACTATCCTTACGCCATGATCTACGCGGTCTTCGGGGCCATAGCTATCTTTCTCCTCCTCACCGCCCCTGCCATCATCAGGTTGGGAGGCGAGGTTTCAACTTTCATTTCCATCTCTCTCGCTGTGGTGATCCTCGCCTTGGTCAGCGCTGTGACTTCTCTCCGTTCGGCTAGGAGGAGGTTGAGGTGACCCTAAGCCCTGTGGCTAAGGCTAAGGAAACATACACCCTCCTGAAGGATAAAATCCTCAACTGGGGTCGAGCTTGGTCTCTGTGGTCTGTTCACCTTTGCACAGGCTGCTGCAGCCCTGAGCTGATGGCTGTTTCGTGTTCCCGGTTCGACGCGGAAAGGTTCGGCACTCTGCCCTTCCCTTCTTTAAGGCAGTGTGACCTTCTCTTCGTGTTGGGTGTGGTTAGCGAGAAAATGGCGAAAAGGGTTAAATTGATCTACGATCAAATGCCTGACCCGAAATATGTCATAGCCTTAGGGGACTGCGCCATCTCCGGAGGCTTGTGGTGGGACTCCTACTGCGTCGTTCAGGGGATCGATAAGGTGGTCCCTGTGGACGTCTATGTGCCGGGATGCCCCCCAAGGCCGGAAGCCTTCATCCAAGGCATTATGATGTTGCAGAAGAAGATCCAAGGGAAAGAAGTTTGAGCGAGGCTGCTGAAAAAGCTGAAGCCATGGTTACTGAGGATGTTAAATCTAAATTTGGTGATGCTGTTCTCCAAGCTGAAGTCCAGCGGAAAGGCAGAATAAGCATAAAAGTCAATAAAGACCGCCTAGCAGATGTCGCCAGATACCTGAAGGATAGCTACAACTTTGACCATCTGGCCTCTGTTTCCGGAACCGACTACCCTGACCGGAAGGAGTTCGAAGTCGTCTACCATGTCTGGTCCATTCCCCGGAAGATTCTGGCAGCCTTAAGAGTTTCCCTGCCCAGAGAAGACCCTCAACTGGACACGCTTATCCCTGTTTGGGAAGCTGCCAATCTTCATGAGAGGGAAACCCATGAAATGTTGGGGATAAACTTCGCCGGTCACCCCAACCTTTCCGGGCTATTGCTTCCGGAGGACTGGAAGCAGATGCCTCCCCTGAGAAAAGACTTCAAACTACCGTCCAAGCCGAGGTAGGTGTGGCTCTATGCCTGTCATGCGTGTGAAATTCGGTCCTCAGCACCCTATCAGCGGCCACCTTTGCCTTGCCCTTGACGTTGACGGGGATGTTGTGGTCAACATTGAGCCTGACATCGGTTACACGCATCGGGGATTGGAGAAGATAGCTGAAAACCGCAACTACGTTCAAGCGGTTCCCCCATTGGAGAGAGCTAACATCGTTGACTCGGTCCACATGGTTTTAGGCTATGTGGAGGCGGTGGAGGAGCTCATGGGGGTGGAGGTGCCGGAGAGGGCGAAGTTCATCCGGGTCATCATGGCTGAGATGAGCAGAATAGCCAGCCACCTCTACTGGCTTTGTTTGATGGCGGTGGCTGTGGGTTTGGAAACAATGCTCATGTGGCCCATTAACGACAGGGAACTGCTCCTAGACCTCTTCGAGATGTATACGGGGGCGAGGATAACTCACTCTTTCTTCATCCCCGGAGGGGTTCGGCGGGACCTTCCTCAAGGCTTTAAAGAGCAAACCTTCAGAGCGCTGAGCTATCTGGAGCAACGGCTGGGCGATTATGACCGAATGCTTTACCAAAGCTACACTTTCAAAATAAGGACCCAAGGAGTTGGGAAGCTTAAACCTCAAGAAGCCATAAAGCTGGGGTTGGTTGGCCCTTCTATCAGAGGGTCGGGGGTGAAGGTGGATGTGCGAAAAGATGAACCTTATGCTGCGTATGACCAGCTGGAGTTCACCGTGCCCACGGGGAAGGTGGGAGACTCCTACGACAGGTCTGTGGTGAGGCTTAGGGAAATGGAGCAGAGCATCTCCCTCATCCGCCAAGCGCTGGAGAGGCTTCCCAGCGGGCCCATTAAGGCTCCTGCCCCTTCCTCCGCTCCGAAAGGGGAAACTTATAGCAGAGTGGAGTCGGCTCGGGGGGAGTTGGGCTACTATCTGGTGGGGGACGGAACCACCCGGCCTTACCGTTTGAAGATAAGCAGTCCCTCTTTTAGAAACCTCCCTGCCATGGGTTATCTATCTAAAAATGTCCCCTTCGCGGACATACCCGTTATACTGTGGAGTCTAGACCTCTGGCCGTTGGACATGGATAGGTGAAAAAGCTTGGTGGGGTTGGAGTCTCTGACGTTGCAGCTGTGGCAGCTCTGGCAGAGCGGCTACCTGACGGAGCTCTTCATCAAAGTCATCATCTTCCCAGGCTTAGTCCACATATCCCTTGTCGTGCTACTGGCTGTGTGGTTTGAGAGAAAAGTAAACGCGAGAATCCATCTTCGAGTAGGACCCTACCATGTAGGCCCGGTGATGGGCTTTTTCCAGCCTATCGCCGACTTCGTTAAACTGATAGGAAAGGAGCTCATCGTCCCTGAGAAAGCTCATAAGCTCCTTTACAAGACGGCGCCCATCTCCGCTCTAGCTCTTTCCACGTTGAGCTTCGCTTTCATTCCCTTCGGGGTCATCGGCTCGGAGATGAGTTTACCGTTCATTCCCTTCCACCTAAGCCCCGGAGAATACTGGGTTGTCTACTACTCGAACATCAGCCTCCTCATCGTCATCCTGCTCTTCAGCGTGCGCCCTTTCATCATCATAGCAGCCGGCTGGGCATGCCGGAGTAAATACTGCACCGTAGGCGCCCTTCGTACAGCTTTTCAGCTTCTCGCCTATGAAGTTCCCCTTCTAGTGGCCATCGTCGGCGTCGTCATGGTGGCCGGGTCCTTCGACCTTGTGGCCATAATAGAAAGCCAGTCCTCCATTTGGCATGGAGTCTTTCAGCCTCTCGGCCTCGCTGTCTTCTTCGTCGCCATGATGGCGGAAGTGTCCCGGAGACCCTTCGACCTACCCCACGCTGAACAGGAATTGGTCTACGGCTGGGCTACGGAGTATCCCGGCGTCCTCTACGGATGCTTCATGATGGCGGAATACGTTGACCTGTATCTGGGGGCGGTGCTGATGACAGCTCTTTTCTTGGGAGGATGGCTAGGCCCAGCTTTCCTGCCGCCCATCGCGTGGTTTCTGCTGAAGGCTGGGATCATCGTCTGCATCGTCACCCTCCTCCGAGGAGTGTTCCCCCGGGTGAGAATAGACCAGCTTCTGGACGCAGGTTGGACGTATCTGATACCTCTGGCTCTTATCCAGGTGCTGATCATCCTAGGCCTCGCTCATGTGGCACCAGGCCTGCTGGGTTTGGCGTAAAATGGAAAAAGTAAGGTGAAAAGAAAATGTCTTCCATCGTAAAGCCGTTGAAAGTTGTGCTGGAACATTTCCCAAAAAGAACCTTTACGGTCTTTCATCCCTATGAAGCTCTAAAGCTACCGGAAAGGTCTCGTGGCGGCATCCAGCTGGACATGGAAAAGTGCACTGGCTGCGGTGTATGCGCCTACATCTGCCCTAATGTAGCCATAGAACTGGTCACCAGAGGAGAGAAGAGATACCCCAAACTGGATTATGGAAGATGCTGCTTCTGCGCTCTTTGTGTGGACTACTGCCCTAGGAAGGCGCTGAAAACCACACCGGTACATGAGCTGGCGGAGTTCAGCAGAGCGGAGCTGGAATATCCCCCTGAACGCCTCGCTCAACCTCCGCAGATAACCAAACCTAAGCCCGCCCCTCGCCGAAAAATTGTTTCCATAAAAAAGATCGACCAAAGGGGAGTTTCACACCACTAAGCTGGGAAAACGCCCGCGGATACTCGGCTGCACCTTCTCGAGTTAAAGTTGATTTTTCCGTGAAAACTTAAACTATAATAACCTCTCTTTCTCTATGTCGGTAGAAAGGGAAGTTTCAGGTTGAATGCCTAAAGGAGAAGATTTTTCCCATGGGCAGTATTTCCATCATCTGCAAGGTTAACGCCATCCATCCCTCCGCTGCACCTTTCGGAGGGGAGTTCGTCTGCGTGGAGTTCGCGGTGGAGGCTCAGAAGCCTCCCAGCTTCATTCAGATACCTAAGGATATTCCCCAGGAGGTTTCAGCCGTCATGCCCATTCTCACCCAACTGCCGAAGATGCTTCCTCAAGTTAAGCCCTACAACAACAGGCTGGTTCTCTACCTGACTCCTCAAGAATGGGAAAAATTACCCAGAAAATATCAGTATGGGGATGAGGTGGAGATCAAAATTAACCCCGACGGCTCTATTCATGTCTCCCTCATATAAGCAGAAGGGGCTGTTAAGGCTTTTTTACGACATAAAAATATATGGTGTGCTGACCTAAGGTTTCTACCTTTTCAGGCTTCCACCCTACTATTTCGTAGTCGTGGGAGACAACCCTAACCCCGTTTCCCAGCTCCTTCTCCAGTTTAGGTCTGAGGCGCTCGTTGGCGGAAGTTGTCAGAAAGAGGGTCACCACGTCGGCGTCGACTATGGGTGTCTGGTAGAGGTCTCCACGGATCACCGTAATCCGGTCCTCTAAACCGGCTTTCTTTATTTCCTCCATGGAGTTTTTGGCTAGGTCCTCTCTAGCCTCCACTCCGACGGCTTTTTTGGCTTTAAATTCCTGAACGGCTGTTATCAGTATTCTTCCATCCCCAGAGCCTAGGTCGTAGACGACTTCCCCCTCCCGAACTTGAGCTATCTCCAACATTTTCCTGACAACTTCGGGTGGGGAGGAAATAAAGGGAACGTAGGCCAATTCCAAGGGGCCTCCTGTTTTATTATTGATGATAAACCAGACAGGCCTCCGATATTAAGGTTTCTTGTATCCAGAACAACTCCCATCCCTGAGAGGAATAGATATAAGTAACGGAAGCCTTTCTCGTGGTATGGCTGAAAAATTCGGTCAAGTTGTTGTACCTTACTATTGCAAGTTAGCTCTTCTGCTCTGCCAGCAGGCAAGGGAGCTCCTCTACAGCGGCTTAGACCTCCAAAGTGCCTCTAAGCTGTGCAGCTTCATTTCCACCCTTTGCGTGAAAAACGGATGTTCTATTTGTAAGGAAGAGTCTCAGCTCTGCTCCAAAGTGTCGGAAACATGCGTATTGGAAGGCGGCGAAAGGGAAGCTAAAAACCTCTGCGATGTGGCCAGAAGACTATGCCCGAAAGGTTTCAGCATCCATGGGAGTTGAGGACCTATGCCGGCTTGGACTAGAATCTACCTTGTGGAAGACTTGAAGTTGAAGTCCCCCATTCTAGTCCAAGGGCTGCCGGGGCTAGGCCTTGTGGGGAAGCTGGCGGTGAACTACCTCATAGATGAATTGAAGCCTAAACTTTTCGCGGAGCTTTACTCCAGCTATCTGAATCTCCCTGATGGAAGCACAGGCATCCAGATCAAGGAGGACGGAACCTACTACATGCCGAAGATCGAACTCTACGTCCATCGACATCCTAAACATGACATCATCCTGATAACCGGAGACTCTCAGCCTACCCTCCACGGCCAATACGAGGTGGTAGACCACATCCTAGAGCTCGCTCAAAAACAAGGCTGCGAGCGGGTCATAGCGCTAGGCGGCTTTCAGACCCCGGTGGAAAAAGAGATAGGGAAAGTTTACGGGGTTTTCAACGATGCGAAGCTGGGGGAAGACCTGAAAAATCTAGGTGTTCAGATAACCAGAAGCGGCGCCATCACAGGTGCCTGCGGCGTGATCCTGGGGCTGAGCGACCGGAGGAGCATACCTTCCATAGCTCTGCTGGGAGCTACGAGAGGCGACTACCCGGACATGCAGGCGGCTAGGGGAGTTTTAAACGTCCTGTTGAAGATCCTTGACATTTCGATCAGCTTCGAACGGATGGATAAGGAAATCGAGGACATAAAAGTTAAACTGGAAGAGTTGAGGAGGATTCAGGCGGAAACCTATCCTCAGCTTAAAAAAGAACTGGGTAAGCGGCCCTTCTACGTGTAGCCGCTGCCTAGCCTTCCCTCGTTTTTTTTGGCTTAACCACCAGCAGAGGGCCTTCTTTACCGATTATTTCGACTTTCTCCCCAGGCTTGATGGGGACGGCTGACTTAGCCTTCCAGTATTCGCCCTTATACCGGATGAAGCCGACCTTTTCCGGGGTAACTTCCTCCAAGGCCTCTCCTTCCTCCCCTACTATGATTCCCATCGCCGGCTTCATTCTCCTAGCCTTAAGCACCTTGTAGGCGGCGAAGATGAAGAAGACGCCTATGGCTAAGGGAGCGGAGATGAGGGCGGCGTAGAGAAGGTTAAGCCACTCCGGTGAAACAGACCACTGGCTGGGGAAAAGAAGGACAGCCCCCAGTAGCATGCAGGCGAAACCGGAGCCGCCTACGATTCCAAACCCGGGGGTGAAAAGTTCAGCCAGCAGAAGTGCTGCTCCTAAGACCATGAGGATGAGGGCGCCCACGTTTATGCCTGTGATGCCTAGGCCTATCAGGCCGAGGACCAGAAGCACCGCGCCTATAACTTCGCCTCCCGCCCCTGGAGAGGTTAGACCGAAGATGAGAGCGTACATGCCCACGGTGAAGAAAATGAAAGCCAGCATGGGCTCGGAGAGAATTTTGAACACCAGCAACCCTGGGCTGGGGGTCCATCTCACCAATTCAGCGCCGCGGCTTCGGAGGACATACTCGCCTTTAACTGTCTCCACGGAGAAGCCGTCGATTTCAGCCAGCAGGTCTTCCAGCGCAGGGGCTACCACTTCGACGACGCCCATTTCCATCGCCTCTTCGGCGCCTAGGTTGAGGTTTTCGGTGACGAAAAGCCGTGCTGCTGTTTCGTTTCTTCCGTGAGCTCTAGCCCTTTCAGCCATGTAGGCTTCTAGGGCGTTGAGCACCTTGGTGTCATTGATAGGCTGGGAGCCTCCGAAGGGAGAGAAGGCCACAGGCTGGGCTGAGCCTATGATGGTATGGGGCGCCATGGCGGCTATGTGGGTGGAAAGCAGAATGTAGGTCCCCGCCGACCAGGCGGTGGCCCCCGGAGGGTAGACGTAGCCTATGATCGGAACCTCAGCCCGCTCGATGGCTGCGATGATCTTCTGGGTGGCGTCCAGGTTTCCGCCCGGCGTGTCGAGGGTGAGGACCACCGGCTGGTTTCGGGCCTCCGCGTAGGCTAAGGCCTCATTGACCAGTTCAACAGACATGGTGGTGATGGTGCCTTCCAGTCTGACTACGAGGACCTCCGGCTGCTGGGCTGCGGCTGGGGAGAGTAAAGGAGCCGATAGAGTAACGGCTACTAGGACGAGAAGGAGGAAAGAGAACCGATGCACAGAGGTTTACTCACCCGAAGTGGACCTAGTCTTCTTTTCGGCTTTCATGAGCCCTAGCATGGTGGCAAGGTCGGCGCCTCCTCCAATGGCCGCAGGTGTGACGACGACCAAGTTTCGCTCTCGGGCTATGTCGGTGAGGGTTTGAAGCTCTCTCAACCTCATGGCCATAGGTGTCATCTGGTACATTTTAGCCGCGTCTGTCATGCGAGTTGCCGCTTGGTATTCACCCTCAGCAATAATGATCCGGGAGCGCCTTTCTCTCTCCGCTTCCGCCTGCTTGGCTATCGCCCTCTGCATGTCTTCGGGGAGGGAAACGTCTTTGATGGCCACGTTGGACACTTTTATGCCCCAAGGATCCGTGGCTGTGTCGATGATTTCCGTCAGCCGTTTGGAGAGTTCTTCCCTCTTGGTCAACAGCTCATCCAAGTCCACTTGGCCTAGGACATCCCTCAGGGTGGTTTGGGAGAGAAGGTTGGTAGCGAAGATGAAGTTTTCCACGGCCACCACAGCCTTTTGAGGGTCGACTACGCGGTAGTAGACGGCGGCGTCCACGTCCACGGAGACATTGTCCCTAGTGATCACCCGCTGTTTGGGGACGTCGAAGGTCACCACCCTCAAGTCCACCACTCTGAAGACGTCGATGAGGGGGATCCGGAAGAAGATGCCGGGGCCTTTGGCACCTAGAAGTCTTCCAAGCCTGAAGATCACAGCCCGCTGGTATTCCTTCACTATTTTGAGGGAGGAAGCCAGAATTATCAGCACGATGATTATCAGGAAGAAGGCAGGGGCAAAGTTAGCGGCAGCCATTTATATCACCTATACATCTTTCCAAGGTACTCACATCTTCCTAAAATTTAAACCTACCTAATTGGGGATCCCTAGGTTAAACTTCGCAGCGAAAAGGGGAACATCTTGACAGCCTCCAGCCGACCGGTAGTGGGCATCGACCTTGCGGGAGTGGAAACCAGACCCACAGGCTTCTGCACCTTAGACCAAAACCTCAGAGCGAAAACCCTCCTCCTCTGGAAGGATGAAGAAATAGTCAGCCATGTTGCAAAGTTGAAACCCCGCCTCGTCGCCGTGGACGCTCCCCTAGGGCTGCCCAAGGGGAGATGCTGCCTCAGGGACGACTGCCCCTGCCGCTCCGCAGGCCATCTGAGAGAATGCGACCGGGAGCTTCTTCGAATGGGATTGAAGCTTTTCCCTCCCACCTTGGGGGCCATGAGGAAGCTGACTCTCCGAGCTGTGGCCCTCAGAAAAATCCTTGAGCGGGGACGCTTTCAGGTGGTGGAGGCTTTTCCCCACGCCGCCAAAGCCCTCTTGGGGTTTCCTGAAAAAAGGGAGGGAGCTGAAAAGTTGAGGGAGGCCCTCAAAAAATTCGGCGTGAAGGGGGAGCTTCGTAGGAAGCGAAACATAACCATCCACGAGCTGGACGCTGTGGTTTCAGCCTTGGTTGGAAGACTCTGGCTGGAGGGTGAGGCTCAAGCCGTAGGAAAACCGGAAGAAGGCTTGATAATAATTCCGAAGAAGCCCCAGTAGGCTGCGGCCAAAGAGCCGCGGTTTGCAGAAGCCGTGGATCCAAGTTAATGTGCAAGGTTTTTATCAGGCAGCTTTCTTCTTCAACTTCAGGGGCTGTGAAGACTCTAGCCCAACTGAGCTGAAGCCGTGATGTGGATCTTGAGTGCAGAGCCCCTAGTTTTCAGCACTTTTAGGATAAGGTTCTCCGAAGGCTGTGAATGGCCCTCTTCTGGCAGTCTAAAACAGCCTCTTTGAAGGCTTCTGACAGGGTTGGGTGGGGGATCACGGTGCGGGCGACGTCTTCCACGGTAGCCTCCAAGCTGACCGCTGTTATGGCCCCTGAAATCAGCTCCGAAGCATGAGGGCCTAAGATGTGAACGCCTAAAAGCTCCCCGGACTCGGCTTCCGCAACGACCTTAACAAAGCCCTCAGCCGCCTCTAAGGTTACGGCCCTCCCGTTGGCGGCGAAGGGAAACCTACCTACCTCCACGCGGTGCCCTCGCTCCCTCGCTTGCTCTTCCGTGAGGCCTACGGCGGCGACTTCGGGGGAGGTGAACACACACCGGGGAATTGTTTCCCTTCGAAGGATGGAATTGCCCCCCAGCGCATTCTCTGCAGCCACCAGTCCCCCTGCATAGGCTTCATGGGCGAACTGCCCTCCGGCTACGTCTCCCACCGCAAACACTCGGGGAACGTTGGTTTCCATCCTCTGATTTACAGGTATGCCTTTCCTCCCAAAGGATACCCCCGCGTTTTCAAGCCCTAAATTTTCAACGTTGGGAACCCGGCCTGTTGCGAGGAGGACCTTTTCAGCTTCCACCTCCTTCACACCCTCTTTCGACGTTAAAGCCACTTTTTTCCCTTCGGGGGAGCTGGAAATCCGCTTAACCTCCACGCCCACCGAAACCTCAACTCCCCTACGGCGTAGCAGCTGCTCCAAGCGGGAGCCTATTTCACCGTCTTCCGCCGGTAAAAGGCGGGACATCATCTCCACAAGCCTCACCTCCGTTCCCAGCCCTGAAAACAGGGAGGCGAACTCGCATCCCACAGCGCCGCCCCCCATGATAAGCAGACTATGGGGGGCATTTTCTAATGCCAAGGCTTCATCGCTGGTTAGGACATCTTTCCAGTCGGCTCCCGGTATGGGCGGCTTCAGAGGCTTGGAGCCCGTGGCGATGATGATACTTTCAGCCTCCAACTCGAGCATCCCTTCGCCCTTTTCCACCACCCTAACCTTCCGAGGGCTGGTTAAGGCGGCGGAGCCACGGATGAGTTGGACCCCGTTTTTCTCAAGAAGATACTCCACGTAGCCTACCATCCGGTTTACAATTTCCTCTTTGCGTTTCATCAACCCCTTGAAATCCAAAGCTACACCTTGGACGGCCACGCCGAATTTATGGCAGCTTTTGATTTCGGAAAGCAGCTCCACCGACTTCAACAAAGTTTTAGTGGGAATACATCCTACGTTCGTGCATACGCCTCCAACCCTGTCTTTTTCCACAACAGCCACCTTACCTCCCAGCTGAGAGGCCCTGATGGCCGCAGTGTAACCTCCCGGCCCGCCTCCCAAGACCAAAACATCCAACCGGCCTAAACCTGCCACCATGAACGCTCAACCCCTGCTGTTAAAACGAAACTTTTTCTTCAACCTCTGTAAAAAATCCTTCCATCCTGCTGGGCGAGCAGCACATCAACCTTATAGGGCCTTGTTTCCGATGGTTGAAGTTGAGGGGCTGCAGCCTAATGGGGGAGACAGGAACCTACAAGGCTAAGCTTCAACATCTGCTTTTCCCCTTGTTAACCCTCTCCATGGCGATGGCTTTCGCCGCCCTTCTCTCGGCTGCTTATACTTCGCCGCCTCTGAACCCTCTGCCTTTTGAAGGCGGCCTCTCCGCCTCTGCTTACAATGCTCTGTACTACGCAGCCTTGATAGCGGGGATGGGGCTGGTCTTCTACCTTCTCACCAAGGCCGGTATGAGAAAAATTTTGAAGACTCTCATCCTCGGAGTCTACGCCCTCCTAGTTTTCGCTCTTGCCTCCATATATTCTGCTGCAGGCTTCTGGATAGCCGGTTTGAGTCCACCTTTCAGCTCCTACCTTGGGGGGTTAGGCTCGGTGGCAGTTGTTTTTCTGGCCCTCTACGCTGTTTTCGTCAGGGGCGGAGTCTGGAGGTCCATCGTCATGTTTCTGGTGGCCGCAGGTTTAGGGGCTCTCCTAGGCTTTACCATTCCAAGCCTCAGCGTCTACGCCATTCTCATCGCTCTCTCCGTCTACGATGTTTTCGCCGTGTTCAAGGGGCCTCTGGGGAGAATGCCTTGGACGGCGGAGCCAGAGGTTTTCACAGGTCTCATTCTCACCCACGACAATTTGAAAATAGGGCTGGGGGACCTAGCCTTCTACTCTATGCTGGCATCCCACATCTACCTTCTCCAAGGCTTTTACCCCTTCCTAGCGGCTTCCTTGGGGATACTTCTAGGCGTCTATCTTTCCCTCAAACTTTTGGAGCGGAGAAGCATGGTTCCGGGACTGCCTTTAGCCGTCGGCCTAGGGATAATCTTCACCCAGCTCCTCAACTTTCTCCAACCCCTTATTTGAAAATCCATCAGTTTAAGGGACTGGGGGAAAAGCTTCCTGTTCCTAAGTGATATGGACGGACTGCGCTAGGCTACTAGAAAAATATCAGAATATTGATAACATGCTGCACGCATAGTAAATTATAAATATATATTCCAAAATAATATAACTAGCGTGATAAATAATGACCGTACATCAAATCATAGACGTAGTATATATTCTGTACGCGGTAGGCGTAGCGACATTTATGCTTCTCTATGTTCGCAAAATCACGCAGAAAGGAGGGGGGTAAAAAGGTGGAGAAAGCGGAAAAAAGATGGCTGGTCATCTTAGTTGCCGTAGCAGTGGTCTTTAACGCTACAACGCTTTCTCCTCTAGTCCCTTGGCAAAACTGGCTTTTCTGGTCTCCGCCTACTCCAGTGGAAGAATTCCATATAAGGATGAAAAATTACACTTTCCAACTTCCCCCGGATGGGATAACAGTCCAAGTAGGTGAGCCTGTTAGGTTTATCGTGACGTCGGAGGATGTAACCTATGGTTTCGGAGTCTTCAGAGAGGATGGGAGCATCGTCTTCCAGATGCAGGTGCTCCCCGGGTATCGCAATTCGATCCTGTGGGTGTTCGATGAACCCGGCGACTACACCATCCGTTCCACGGAGTACTCCGGCCCATACCATCCCCACATGGTCTTACCGAATGCCATTCGCGTGGTGGAGTGAGGTGGAGGCTTTCCCATGACCTATGAAAGGCTTACTCTGCGTTATGCGATAATCTCAACACTGTTCCTAGGCCTAGCTGGCATTGAAGGTTTGCTGATGAGGGTGCAACTGGTGAACATTCCGTTGTTCGACTTCGAACACTACTACGCCATGCTGACCGTTCACCCGTTTGTGGGAATCTACGGATGGGCTTACTTGGGGGTGATAGGCGCCTTTTACTATCTCGTCCCTAAACTCCTTAACAAACCCCTCTACAGCCTCAAGCTGGCCGACGTGAACCTGTGGACCTTCGTCGCAGGAGTGCTCATCGTTTGGTCTTCCGGGCTTCTCACCAAGTTCGGCTCCCTCTACACCCTCTACTGGCCGCTGCCTGTGGAGAGGTTCCCTCCCAACAGCGTAGTCTTTTTCTCCTCAGGCCTACTGCTCATAGAACTGTCGGTGTTGCTGTTCATCTTCAACATCTTCGCCACCGTTTTCAGCAGAAAAGGGGAGAGTTCGGGGAAAACCTTCAAAAGTCTTCTCTTATCCGCCTTCGGGCTTGAGGGTTTGTCCCAACGGTTCAGCATGGCCCTCAGCAAGTTGGGAGTAAAGTCTTCCAAGCGTATGTTGAACGGAGGCAGCGGCTCCAATCCTCAACCCATGCCTGTGTTTGTTGTGGCGGTGATGCGGGGAAGCGTCGACGCTGTTCTCAACGCGCTGGTTCTAGCTGGGGCAGGAGGCTTGCTGTTGGCTTTCAGCCTGCCGGCGCTTTTAGCCGGTGTGATGCTAAACCCTCTCATCGTCGACCCACTAGTCTACAAGAACGTGTTCTGGTGGGGTTTGGATATGATTGCCGACGGCGATGTTTTGATATGGGTGGCTGGAGCCTTGTATCTTCTCGCTCCTTTACTCACAAACCGGAAACTTTACGCTGAAGATGTGGTGAGGAAGGTTATCCTAGCAGACCTTCTCATCTCCATGGGCGTGTGGAGCCACCATCTGATGTCCGACCTTCCCCAGCCTTCGTTTATGAGGCTGATCTCAGGGCAGTTCATAACTTGGGGTGAGTTCTTCACCATGGGGCTGACGTTTTTCGCCGTCCTGATGACCGTCTGGCTGGCTCGGCCGGTTAAGCTAACTATGCCTCTGAAATTCATGCTGGGGGGTATTTTCGGCTTCATGCTTGGAGGAGGTTCAGGGCTGCTTCAAGCCAACTACGCTTTGAACCTAGTCATGCACAACACCCAGTGGGTTCCCGGATTCCACATTCACCAGATGGTGCTGGTGGGGTTAGGCGGCGTCATCTTCGCTGTCATCTACGCTCTTCTGCCCATGTTGACAGGCACTGAGTTGAAGAGTCAGAAGCTGAGCAACCTTCACTTCTGGCTTTGGATGATCGGAGGCGTAGGTATGGCCTTTTCCATGGGGCTGGCGTGGACGCCGGGTATGCTGAGGAGAACCCTCTACCCTGACACTACCATCTACCTGCCCTATATGAGCTCAGCCATGTTCTTTGGAATACTGCTCGCCATCGGATTCCTAGCCTTCATCATAAACCTCGTCCATACCTACGGGCTGCGAACACTGGTAGGACTCTTCATACCTCAGAGGAAAACCAAACCCTAAACCGGCCGGACATCCCTAAATAGGCGAGCTTTTTTTCATGCCGCTGAAGACTGGAGGAGAATATCTAAAAATCCGGAGAGAGTTAAATCTAAGAGCGAGTAATAGTAGAAATCTGAACGGCGCGGCCGTGGTCTAGCCTGGCCTAGGACAGGGGCCCCCCAAGCCCCTAACCCGGGTTCGAATCCCGGCGGCCGCATTCAGCTACCCCGTTTACGGACTTCGTCTATCCTTTTGATCCATCAGCCTTTGCAGGCTTGCAAAATGCGAGAAGGGGAAAAATGGATTTTGAGTTAATTCTTTGAGCATCTCCTGCCGGTCTTTTTGACTGCAAATACGCATAAAGCGGAAATTTTAACCAGCAACATAAGAAGGTTTATTAGTGCTCCGGGCGGGATTCGAACCCGCGACCTCCGGCTCGAAAGGCCGGAATACTTGACCGGGATTTACCAGCCTGGCGCAGGAAAACCCCGCACCGTTTGAGGGCTGCCTATACTACCGGAGCTCCCTTGTCTGAGCGTGGCTTCGACCTTCTAGGTTTGGAAAGCTAGACGCGGGAAGGGTTTAAAAGACTTTCTTCAGAAAGACCTACTTCTCAGCCACCGGCAGCGGTGGCATTGCTGGCAGTTTCCGCGGCAGGTTTTGAGGTTTGAGTTTTTAAAAACTAGACGGCCGTCTATGAGTTCCACGTTGAAATATCTCTGTAAGCTGCAGTCTTCTTTCAAGTTTCGCATGAATAATTCTACAAAACGGATGGGTGGCGGAGTATTTTAGGGTTCCCTTTATCGTCTTAAATTCAGATAGGGGCCCCATAAAATATTAAAGTGAAAAGGACTAACTCTGCATCATCCTCAACGGTTAAACCTCAGGATGACCCACCATGGGCGGCTGCAATCTGGCGGTTTTGGCTTCAGGCGAAGGAACAAATTTCCAAGCCATAGCCGACCATGTGGCGGCAGGGGTTCTTCGAAACGTGAACCTGAGGGTTCTGGTTTACAACCGCCCTGAGGCGAAGGTGAAGGATAGGGCGGAAAAATGCCAGGTGCCTAGCGAGTTTGTTTCCCACGCAGGTAAGGACAGGGGAGAGTTTGACGAAGAAGTCATAGACACTCTGAACAGGTATGGCGTCGACCTCATTGCCTTAGCCGGCTGGGACAGGATACTTGGAGCGGAGTTCATTGAGAAATACCGGTGGAAGATATTGAACATCCACCCATCCCTACTCCCTTTCGCCGGGGGTAAAGGCATGTACGGCCGAAAAGTCCACAAAGCCGTCTTAGAGTCAGGAGTGAAGGTCACAGGACCCACGGTTCACTACGTTGACATAGCCGTAGACCGAGGGCCGATAATCGACCAGTATCCGGTACACATCGGCGACATCTACGGACTACCCATAGCTTGGGAGGACAAGATCACCCTTCTCGCGGAAAGGGTGCTTCTCTACGAGCATAGGCTGTATTCTAGGGTGATCCAGCTGCAGGCGGATGGAAGAATAAAAATTGAAACCGAAAAAGTGGAGAGGGAAGGCATGACTTGGGAGCTGACCATCGCAGTCCCAGATTACAGCGGAAACTGGCTTAAAGAATGGAATGAGAGGCAGAGAAAGTTTCTAGCCCTTCAAAACGAAAAATAGGAAGGTGCTGAAGCCATCGCAGTCCTAATGCACGCTGAACCGATTTTCAAGAAAATCAAGGAAGAAGTTAGAAGGGAACTGGCAGCCTTCAAAGAAGAGGGAATAACTCCCGGCTTGGCCGCCATCATAGCCACCGATAACCCTCCAGAGCTCCTCACGGCTAAAAAATACGTGGCCCTGAAAGAAGCTGACTGCAGAGAAGTTGGAATCTATTTCGAAGCCCATGAAATATGCGGGTATTCTCCTGAGGACAGGGAAAAAGCTTTGCTAGGCTTGATCGAGAAGCTCAATTTAAGAGACGACATCACCGGCATACTGGTTCAAATGCCTCTCCCAGGGTTTATCAACAGAGAGAGACTTCTTGAAAAAATAAACCCGATGAAGGACGTCGACGGGCTGACCCCCTACAACAAGGGTCGAATGCTGAGCTCCTACAGCTTGGAAGAGGATCTTCTCCCCTGCACGGCGGTGGGCATCGTGCAGCTGCTGGAGTATTACAGAATAAACCCAGCTGGGAAAGACGCTGTGATCGTGGGAAGAAGCGACCTAGTCGGACGGCCTCTGCGCATCCTACTTGAAGACAGGGATGCGACAGTAACATGCCTCCACCGGAAAACCAAAAACAAGTACGAGAAAGTAGCGGAGGGAGACCTCGTCGTTTCAGCCGTAGGGCGGCCTCCTGAACTTTACAGGGAAGACTCCTTCAGGCTTACGGCGGAGCTGATAAAGGACGGCGCTGTCATTGTGGGAGTGGGAGGGAAAAGAGACCCCGCCACCGGCAAGATGTACTTCGACGTGGATGTGGAAAGCGTGTCTGAAAAGGCATCGTACGTCACGCCCAACATCGGAGGCGTAGGCTTGATGACTCGGGCGAGGCTGCTGAAAAACCTGATTAGTGCAACAAGGCGGCTGGCGGAACAAGTGAAGCCCTACTGAATTTCAGTCCTTTCCAAAGGGGGAAGCTTGGTGAAAATCAGGTTCACGAGGATTGTTAGAAAAGCCAAGATTCTGACCGGTTCTAACAGTGTGGAGGAATACCGCCTAGAACACAGAGTCGACCCCCTAACCGGCCGCTTGTCCACCGTCTGCCCGGGAATAAAGGAAAAAAGGGGATTGTTCTTCGGAAAACCGGATTGGACCTTAGTCAAGACCTTGGCAGAAGAAAGCAAGGCCTCTTGCCCCTTCTGCCCCGAGAACCTTCAAAGCGCAACAGCGAGATTCTACAATCTGAAGAAAAAAAGGCTAAGGTTTGGGAAAGCCTGGGCTTTTCCGAACCTCTATCCTCGAGCTGAATTCGAGGCAGTGGCAGTCTTAACTCCCCGCCACTTTCTTGGCCTAAACCAGTTTACCCCTCGGGTTCTCTACGAGGGCTTGAGAGTACTCCTGGAATGCGCTTGGGAAGCTTGGGAATCTAAGCCTCGTTTAAAATACGCCTGCATTGGGGGTAACTATCTTTTTCCAGCCGGAGCCAGCCTTTTACACCCCCATTTTCAGCTTATCATGCGGGATCTTCAGTTTAACTATGTAAAGGAACTTTCCCGCTGCAGTGAAGCCTACCATAGGGAACAGGGGGAAAATTATTGGGAAGCATTGGTGAAGCAGGAGAAGTCCCGGGGAGAAAGGTTCGTTGGCTACGTGAACGGAACCTACTGGTTAACTCCTTTTGCCCCCCAAGGAATGGATGAGGTTCAGGCGGTGGTTTTGGGGAAATCTCACCTCTTAGAGCTTGATGCCTGCATTCTGAAAGGTTTAGCCTCAGGCCTCTCAAAAGTGCTGAAATACTACGACGAAACAGGACTCTCAAGCTTCAATATAGCTCTCTACTCGGAGGCCTTGGGTGTGAAAACAGAGCATTTCACCTGCCTTTTGAGGGTGATTTCAAGACCCAACATGCGGGAGAACTACACCAACTTCGACGGCTGGTACGCCCAGAAGCTGCTGGATGAAACAGTACTCGTGGATTCACCGGAATCTCGAGCGGCAGATCTTCGAAAACTTTTCCCATAACCGGTTTTTACGAAGGGTCTAACCTCGTTCGTTGAAAGAAGGTCGGAGGAGGTGCCTTTACATCCTCATAAGCCCGAGGCTTCGGTTCAGGTCAGTCTCCTCATTCCAGAGGAAAAAATTCGGCAACCCTATTTAAGAATTTAGCCTGAAAGTGCGCCGTGTTTTTTGATCTTGGTGATGTAACCTGCTATCTGGTCTTTGATTTTCTTCGACTCCGACCCAGTGAGTTCGTCTACTATTTTTTTGTTATGTTCAAAATCGGCTGTGAAGAGGTTGGAATACCTTTCCATCAGAGTCTTGGAAATCCTCTTGACTAGCGCTGTCTTAATGCGGCCCAAGCTTCACTCCCAGCACAGCCATAGATGGTTTCGTGAACTTCAATAAATCATTTTGCATGAGGGCTGAAAAACTGTTTTCTCGATTTTTTCGGTAAACTCGCCTTTTTTTGAGGGAGAGTGCTTCTTCAGTTCATTTTTTAAGCTGAAAGTTAACGTTAAGCCGATGCAAAAGTTTATTATGTGATTTAGGCTAAAAATATTATTGGTGCATGGAAAAATGTCCGAAAAAGAGATGTCCCTCGCCCCTCTCCACAGGCTGATAAAAAAGGCTGGCGCCTACAGGGTTAGTGAGTCAGCTGCCGATGAGTTGAGGAGATCCCTAGAGGACTTGGCGGTTAAAATAGCCAAGGAAGCCATGGATTACTGCGCTCACGCGGGAAGAAAAACCGTGAAAAGGGAAGACATCGAGCTGGCCTTGAAGAAACTTCTGAGGGAATAACACCATTTCAGCTCCGATGCTCGCCATCTGAAAGCTGAAGTTGCTGAGAGCTTCACTCTCACACTAATCCTTACTTTCGAAGTCTTTCTTAAACTGAACGTAAGCTGATCCAGCTTTCTATATGGAGTTCTGAAATGGTTTGCAGGGAAGAGAAAAAAATAAGGGCAGCCATTTAATACTTCGAAGAATGTAGCCCGGTGGTGTAGCGGTCAAGCATAGCGGGCTTTGGCTCGCCCTTCCGCGAGAAGAAACCCGCCGACGGGAGTTCGAAAGGCGCTTTCAAGGCAGCCCGAAAGTCTCCCCCGGGCTACCATACCCGCGGTTTTATGTGCGGGCTTTCTCAGCCTTCCATTTTTCCAGTTCTCCGTCGACGGTTGGGATCGTTTCTTCGGGTATTGCGCATCGCATGGGGCCTCCTCGGCAGCCTCCGCTCCAGTAGCAGATTCTGTGGCTTCTGAGGGCTATGATGTCCTTGGCTTTGAGGGGTTCGCAGCCTTGCATTCTCAGTTTGGCGGCTATATCCTCTGTCAAGGCTCCTCCACGAGCAGCGTCCCATCTGCCCTCCCGGTATAGTTGGATTAAAGCTTTCAGAAAACAGTAGACTTTTTCTCCTCTCTCGTCAAGAACTTTCCTCACCATGTCCCGGACAGAGTTCCTTCTGTCACCCAGTTCGAAGCCTCTTTTTTTATCGAAAAAATAATGCTCCCCTACAAACCGGTCGATGTTGATCCAGACAGGCCATCCGACCTTGTTGAGGATTTCAATGAATTTCTCGTCGGAGTTCACTTGGATGATTTTTTCTAAAGCTTCCTCTCTTTCCCTGTCGGTGAAAAACTGGAGTTTAGCCGTTTTATGTTTTTCATCAAACTGGTTAAACCATTCCAGCCCTGCCTGCTTCCCCATGTTGTAGAGGTCTTTGTCGTTGTAGTAAAATCGTTTAATCAACATCCTTCTCTCTGCCAACTTATCTGCGTGTTCACCTGCAAGGCGGGGGGCTTCATCTTCTACGTCCACTATTTCCAGCTTGAACTTTATCGCTCGCCCGGCTAGGGGATGGTTCAAGTCGAGAGTAACACTGTCCTCCCTCACCTCCACGATGGTGGCCATCTGGGTTTTCCCCTCCTCGGTTTTCAGCTGAACAATGACTCCCTCCTTAATCTGCTCAGATGGCCCTTGGAACATTTCCTTGGGAATTTCAACTGTCAGGTTTTCTTCCCGTATACCGTGGGCTTTCTCCGGGGGGATGATGACGGTTTTCTTGACCCCTTTCTCAAGCCCCAACACAGCTTCTTCTAAGCCTAGAAGAACGCGGCCTTCCCCCACTCTAAACTCGATGGGGTCTCTGTGAAGGGTGGAATCGACCACGCGGCCGTCAACTTCGGCGATGTAATGCACCTTCACAAGGCTTCCTTTCTCAACAACCAAAAACTTCAACCTCTCTGAAGATGAAAAGATAGTTCGATATAAATACTCTCCTCCATCGAAAAGGAAAGGGCAACGCGAAACCGAAAGGAAAAATCATAAAGATGGGAAGCCCGTTAACCTATCGTCCGTGAAGGCAGAAACCCATGTTGACGAAGCTGAGAATCCGCGTGGAAGAGCTGCTGTGTACACTAGCCGAAGGGCTTCTGAAAGCCGGCGTCGGCCCCAACACCATGACCGCCCTAGGTTTCATCCTAGCGGTTTCCGCAGGCTATTTTTACGCGTTTTCCCCCCAACCACGGTTTATTTGGCTGGCTGCCTCCCTACTCCTTATCTCAGGACTGTTCGATGCTTTGGACGGGGCGGCGGCTAGGCTCAGCGGCCGGGCTACGAGTTTCGGAAGCTTCTTAGACTCTCTGCTGGACAGATACAGCGACGTAGCTGTCATCTTCGGAATCACTCTCTCTTACAGGGAAGTTTCAGTCCTCGGGGTTTCCGGAATGATATGGGGAATACTGGCTCTCACCGGTTCTCTGTTGGTGAGCTACACCAGAGCGAAGGGGGAAAGCCTAGGCATTTCCATGGGGGGAGTAGGCTTGGCGGAAAGGCCGGAGCGCATCCTCATCATATTTGCTTCCAGCATCTTCCTCCGGCCGGATTTGGGTTTGGCCGCTGTGGCCGTGTTATCCAACCTAACCGTGGCTCATAGGAGCCTTCACATTTACCGCCAATCCAAGCCCAAATAAGCTGGCTTTTAACCTCCGCTTTCGCCTTCAAAGTGACACCTGCGGTTGAAAAGAGCTAGGATGCTTCCAGCTGCTTGAACATCTTCAAATATTCGGTTTTGATGTCTTTCTCCCTCTCCTCGCTTCCTAAGACTTTCACCAAAAGCTCGGAGGGATATTTCTTCAAGTCCTCCATCAGGAAGCGAGGGGAGGTGAGCAGAAAATAGGGCTTGGCAAGTTGAACCAGTTTTTCAGCTTCCCATCCTCCCCTCTGGATGGCCGCCCTGATCTCTTCAACCTCGATGCCTAAGGCTCTGGAGAAATAGTGAGCGGATAGAGACACTGCCTTTTCCAAGGTTTCTTCGAAGGAGATAGGGAGATAGAAGAGAGGCTTCCTCAGCCACCACCTCTTCTCTAGTCTCGGAGTCAGATAGAGGTAGTGCCGGATGGGTGTGCCTGCGAATTTTTCCCTAACCTCTTCGTTGACGCTTAACATTCTTTTACCTATCCCCGCGAGGAGGATGGGCATGGGGAGGGGGCTCAACTTTTCCACCGCCTTTTCCATCGCCTCTCTCCATATCTCTAAGGGCTTCCCCCTCTTTCTTTTGAGGGGATATTTCGAAGATCCGAGAACCAAGGCTATACCGGCATGCCTCTCTCTGCCTTCCACTGTGCGGACGAATTCTTCCAGAAGCCTCTCCGAATCTTCAGCTAGAATTTGCAGAGTGTACACAGCACGGCTTCGCCCTTGTGTTTCGCAGGCTTCCAAAAACCTTTGATACGACCTCAGGGGTAGGCCTTCTTTTTCGGCGTCGAAAACATGGTACTGTGTCAGCTTGGGGGCGCTACCTATGAGGTTGACGATGTCCTCATCGGAGATCTCGCTTCTCTTGTAAGCGAAACCGACTAAGCGGCTGTTTTCCATTTTCCAAAGAGAATTGGGCGGCTTCTCCTTATTTAAATTTCACAGCACGGGTGAATAGGCTTATCGGGTGGGGCGTCTAAACAATTGTTTAGGGGACGTTATCTTGGTTGAGGTAGGCGATATGGCTCCGGACTTCACCCTCATGTCCGACAGCGGCAGGGAGGTTTCCTTAAGGATTACCGGGGAAAGAAAGTGGTCCTCTACTTTTACCCGAAGGACGGAACTCCCGGATGCACCCAAGAAGCTAAGGAGTTCAGGGATTTAGGTGAGAAGTTTGAGGAGGAAGACGTGGTCATCTTGGGAGTGAGCAAAGACAGCGTTGAGTCTCACCGGAAATTTAAGGAGAAAAACCGTCTGCCCTCCCCCTTCTAAGCGACCCGGAGGGGAATGTTCTGGACCTCTACGGGGTTTGGAAGCGGAAAAGTCTTTACGGCAGAAGTTTTCTAGGCGTGGAGAGAACCACCTTTCTCATCGACGAGGAAGGGAAGGTGGTGAAAATCTATCGGCAGGTTAAGGTGAAGGATCATGCGAAAACCTGTCTCCTTGACCTCGCAGGTTGAGCGACGGCTACCCCGTAGGTTTTGCCCGTCCTCCAGCTGGCTTTCCTAGGCTTGACTTCGGTGAAACCCGAATGGGCAGCCGGCTTTTCCGCCGAGTTTTCTCCCATTCCTTGTAGGAGGTAATGTTCAGCCTCCTGATTTCAGCTTCAAAATCCAGCTCCGTGAAGACTCCCCTCCGGTGTAGGGCTTCGTTGGCTTCCCAGAGGGATTTGGAGCCTTGAATCCTCTGAGCTAAGGGGCTTAGGCTGAACAAGGTTTTTGCATCGAGGTAGAAGGTGAGGGTTGAAAGAATCGATACGTGAACCTTCCTCGTTCCCTCCCTTATGCGTGTTAGGCCTCTGAATCCCCTGGCGGCCATGAGGGGAATGTTGCTGGCCTCGGTGAAAACCATCTGCGAAATTTTTTCCATGAGTTTTACATCCTCAGCGGTCATTCCCCAAGCTCCGAGATAACCCCCCGCCCTCGCCACCTCAGAAAGCCGGCTTAAAATCTGTCCTCCGGAGAGTTCCCCGTCGCTTCCAAACCCGAAGACGCCGATGACCGGTGAGCCCCCCAGCTGGGCTAGGGCTGAAAGCATCATGGCGTCGGCTAATGGGGAGCGCAGGCCTTTTTCGCTCCCTTTCGCCAAGACATCTCCTCCGCTGTCGATGCCGAAGACTAAGTTCACGCCCAGCTTCTTCAAAGCCTCTTTCAGGCCCGTACATAGGCCTTCAACTCCCAAGGTCAAGTCCAGGAGGAGAACTTTTTCACCCGTAGCCTCTGCGAACCTAGCTGCTTGGAAGACGACGCCTTTCCTGCTCTTAGTCTTCTTCCCCGCCAAGGCAACGGTTTCGGAAAGAGGGTAAATGTTTTCCATTTCTTTTAGAGGACGAGGCCCCGGCTCAGAGTCCACCACAAACCTTTCCCAAGGGACGGTTCCGAAAAACACCTCCCAACCGGCATGCTTGAGGAGATTGGCTGTAGGGACAGTGGCGAGAATGTCTCCTCCGCCTCCTATTCCCGCCACCAAACACCGCCCACCCTCAGCTTTACCGAGAACTTTCTCCAAGAACATGGGGTGAACCCCCGGAGTCTGTTTTTCGGGGTGGTTGAAGCTGAGCCTAGGCGGCCTTTCAGTCTGGCTCTGGGAAATACACAGCCTTACGGGTGATTTCCAGAGAGCAGGCGTTATGGGTTGAGCAGTGCCGCTGGCATGCTTGAGCGGTTTCCTCATCGGAGTAACCCAACCCGCATAGTTCGCAGGTGTAAACGTCTTTCCCGTCCTTCCTTATCTTTTTAACCAAAGTGCCACCATCCATCGAAAGCCTTAAAGAAGTAAAGTCCGCCTCTTTTTAAAGGTTTAAAACCTTTCCCACCCCAAGATGGGCGGAGGAGAAGGGGAAATAATACCTCGTCTAGCGGCAGTAGGCTTGGCCTTAAGCGCGGCCGGAGCTGCCTTAGATTTCACCTCAGGAACCCTCATGCTTCAAAGGACTTTCATGCCCACAATGCCCGGCATGGGAATGGGGATGAGGATGGCCGCTTTCCCCGCCTACGCTGCTTGGTGGGCTTTTCTGCTGTATGCCCTCGGAAGCCTGCTCATAGTCACGGGAATCCTCGGAGCCACAAGGATGAGTATGGGAAGGATGCATGTCTTCGGAGCTCTGATGGCAACTTACGGGGTTATCATGCTGGCCGTCGGAGCCCTGATGCTCTCGGGAGTTACACCCATGATGCAAGGGGCCGTCTTCTCCGGCTTGGGGATGCTCGCCGTAGGGGCAGGTATGACAGTTAACGGGCTGCTAATGGTCGCCAGCCAAAAGGTCATGAAGCCCAGCACCTAAGCCGCAACAGAAGATGTCGTTCCTCCCCACCGTGCTAAAGGGGATTGGGGGAATTTGGAGTTTAACCATTATGCTGAAAATCCGCAGGCTAATACGCAGGGATGGGAAATGAACCTACGTCTTCTATTAAACATGAAGAAACTCCCCCTTCCAGCCTCCTTCCTCAAAAAGAGAGGTGGAGGGGGTGGGATTTGAACCCACGAGGGCCTACGCCACGGGATCTTGAGTCCCGCCCGTTTAACCTGGCTTCGGTACCCCTCCTTTGAGGCTATGAGGTTGGTAGCTTCAGGACCCTAAAATATCTTCACTCTTTCGGAAGACTTGTAGTTTGGTAAGCGCTAGGTATAATAAACCTAGCTTCCATCCCTCCCTTGAAGGCTTCTACTCAAACGGACGCTTTCAGACTCTTCAAGGGAATAACAATGGATCGAGAGTGGTATCGAAAGAAGGTTAGGGAAAGCCAGGATTTCGGAGACCTCTTCGAAGTAGTCAAGAAATCCGTTCTAGAAGTGCTGGGCCACCAGAGAGCTGGGCTGATGCTTTACCTAGCTGACTTACCGCTTTACGTGGGCGCCTATCATGGAGTGAACTCCAACACCATCGTCGTCAACCGGGCTTTGCTCAGGCTGGTACGCGAGGAGACAGAGTCAGCGGAGGAAATGAACTCCTTCGTCTACGTCCTCCTCCTCCACGAGTACCTCCATTCTTTAGGGTTTGTGGACGAAACTCAGGTCAAAAACCTAGCCAGACGTGTGGCCTTGGAGACCCTCGGAGAGGAGCACCCAGCGGCTAAGGCCTCTCAAGACCCTTACTCCTTGCTGAAGCGCAGGATCCCCTTGGACACCCCCTTTGCCATGGACGCGCCGGAGCTCGTCAAGGATTTTGATAGGCAAGCTCAACGCTACTTCGTCTAGTCACAGGGCCACTCTGATGCGGCCTATTAACTCCAATTCTCGCCCTGTAAACCGGGCTGAGTACGCATAGACTTCCAGTCCGCCCAAGGCGGCCTCCCTCAGGGAAGCTGCAAACCTAGGGTCCGCAGCGGAGTTGGCAGTGAAAACTTCAGCATCCTCCCTCTGCACCACGAAAACTAAGCAAGCCCGATGACCCATTTCCAAGGTTTCCGTTAGCTCTTTAACATGTCTTCGACCCCGCTCCGTGGGGGCGTCTGGAAAGAGGGCAACTCTTTCCCTCACCAGCGTGCAGGATTTCACCTCTACCCAACACTCGCCACCCGAAGAATCGGCGAGGAGGAAATCGAAACGGCTTCCCCTGAACCTGGGTTCAGAGCGGATGATCCGATAGCCCCTGAACTCCTCTAAAAGGCCCCGGCTCAGAGCCTCCGCCACAACTTGGTTAGGCAGCCTAGCGTCCACGGAAACCTTAACCCCTCCGGGGAGAACAACCCCTACAAGGGTGTAACGGGTTTTTCTTCCCTTCGAACAGGCTGCTTCGGCGAGGATGACTCTGCGTCCCGGCTTCAAAAGCTCCTCCAGCCTTCCAGAATTTGGGAGAAAGCAGACTTCCTTCCGGTGGTTTACTTCAAGTTTAACTGCGGCTGAAAACCGGGTAAGCCTTTTGAGGAAAAGGCCCTCCCTCAGCCGGCCTTGGAGAGGGATGGTGCACTTCAAAGTTGGAGCTCCTTAAAGGTGAACCGTGACAGAGGGTGATCAATTTCCTCTTTTCTGCTTTCCATATCAATCCTATGTTCTATCAGACGCTGCCGAGGGTTTCTAGAATCTTGAGGGGGATACATTCATCCTCTTACTTTCGTGAGAGCACGAGGGCAGAGAAAAAGGTTATGCTCGCGACTCCCCCAAGGGTTTGGAGGGATAACTCTCCATGGCTTACCGAAGTTTATTGAGTTGCTTTGTTTTTCTTTAAAAAGGCGTCATTTTGATGTCTAAGGCTGTTTGAAACCAGCGGGGTCCTGTTGACCTGACAATCCGTCCGTTAGAGATGGTGAATTTCCCTTCGAGTCTGCGGGCAACCTTCTCCACTGTTTTAACTACCGGGTCTTCTCCCTTGGCAGCGTGGACAAAGTCATAGTAGTGGATCCAGCCTTCTCCGCCGGGTTTTAGACATTGCACAGCGTAGGGAAGGTACTCGTAGGCTTTGGCTGGGAGGGGCATGAGGACTCTGTCGGCGGTTCCTCGGAGCCTTTGGGCGGCTTCTTTGGCGTCGGCGAGGATGGGCTCCACCACGCTTTCCACTCTGTTCAATCGGATGTTTTCCTCCAGGTATCGAACTGCATCAGGGTTAATGTCGATGGAGTAGACCTTAGCCGGCTTGGCTATCTTGGCTATCACCATACTGAAGCTTCCCACCCCAGCGAACATGTTTACCACAACCTCCCAAGGCTCTACCATCTCCGCTATCCTCCTTCTCTCGAATTGAAGCTTGGGTGAAAAATAGGCTTTGGAAACGTCCACCTTCAGAAGGCAGCCGTGCTCCCTGTGCACGGTTTCGGTTCTATTTTCACCGTAGATAAGCTGGAGCCCCCGGGTTCTGAAGCCGCCTTCCACCGGGCCTATCTGCTTGAAAACGGACTTAACCTGCTTGTTCAACATCGCCACCGCCTCGCCTAAAAGCCTCTCTTGGGCAGCTGAGAGTGCCGGAAGCTTGAGGATAGCAATGTCCCCTATTATCTCCAAGGAGGAATGTAGGTCTAACTTCTCCCCGCCAGGGAAGACCTTCTTCAGGTAGTCTTTGAAGCTTCTTCCCCGCATGTTCAGAGCTCCTTGAAGAAGGTTTATTAGGCCTGTGAACTAAAAATGCTAGTCTTCAGGAGGACCTTCAACCCATGGCCGGAGAAAAAAGTGGGATCCAGTATCAGTGTTTCCGATGTGGAAAGAAGGTGTACTATGAAGAGTTGACAGCCATGCCTGAACTTAAGTGCCCTGAGTGCGGATATAAGATCCTGAAAAAAGTTAGGCCGCCTATCGTAAAACACGTTAAGGCCCGCTAGCCACGTAGCCCTCGGACAGCCTCCTCTAAGCTTTTCTTCAAGCCTTGGAGAGACCCTTCAGCCCAAGCTCTTTTCCTGCCGTTGTTCACCCGGATGCCTGCTTTTTCCTTCAACTGCCGGACATGCGCCCTGTCGAGCAGGCGCGAGTCCCTGTGGAGGATCACCTTTGAGTAATTTTGGGTTTTTACATACTCGACGATGTAGGCTGCTAGATTTCTTTTCATCTCCAGACTGTAGGGTTGAGCAGCTTCAAACTGAGACAGCGGATATACCTCATCCAGTTCTAGGGGGACAATTCCTAGGGCAGGGCTGTAGAAGCAGAAATGCACCGCTTTTCCCCCGGCTGGAATCGCTTCTAGAATTTTTTTGATCTTCCCTGAGGAGGATAGGTGGAAAGGCTTGGAATCAGGCTCAGGTAGGAGGACAAGCAGTTTTGAGGAAGGGGGCTTTTCATAGGACTTCAGCATTTTCCACCTATGCCGGAGGATTTCAGGCCTTCTGAGGCTGTGCTCACCGTAGATGAGGAGGCCTCTGGGCTTGATGGAGGGAGTAAACTTCTCCATCCACTCCGCGTATTTGGCAATTCTCTGGAAAGCTTGGGAGAGGGATGGGTGAGCCTTAGCCCTCAGTTCTAAAAGCTCCCAAAGCCTACCTTCGACGATGCTCTGCTTAACGCGTTGAACTTCAGCCTGGGAGGCGTAGAGGTTGTGGCTTAAAAGAAAACGGTAGACCTGGGCTTTTCCTTCCTGCTTCAGCTTTTCAGGCGTGGTGCTCTTACAAGCGGGACAAGAGCAGGGAAAATATTCCAGCCTCTCAAGCCTGAGGGTGCCGTTTTCTGTAATGTATCGGCCATCTCTGGCGTAGAGGGCGTAGGCAGCGGAGTCGAAAAGGTCGCAGCCTAGAGCCACGGCGAATGAAAACATGAAAGGATGTCCGGCTCCGAAGAGATGGAAGGGTTTTTGGATGGGGAGATTAGCCTTAGCGGCGGCTATCATGTCCACTAAGACGTCGAAGAGGTAGCGCTCCATGACCTCCGTGGGGCTTCCTAGGGCGTAGAGGTCGAAGGGAAGACGGCCTATCTCACGCGCAGACCACGCCACCAGATCCAAATGCTCGCCCCCCTGCACGGGGCCCATCCATAGGGGATCGTCCTCTTCGAAGAACTTCACAGCCTCTTTGGCCCTTTCTAAGGTTGTCAACACCGTGGATTTGGCGTAGGCCCTCCCCGTCCTCCAGCCGGTGGGGATGTCCAAGATGATGGCTATGTCCGGCTTGATCCTCTTCTGGAACTCTATGATCTGTCGAGACGTGACAGCGACTCCTCCGTACCGGAGAACCTGATAACCTCCCGAATCCGTCATCACAACTCCTTCGAAGTCTAGGAAGCGGTGAACTCCTTTCTCCGTAACCTGAGCTTCAAAATGCTTCTTCAGAAGATAGGCGTTAGTCATCAGCCCCCCGTAGCCGAATTCCTCCCGAAGCTGCTTTGGCGCTATGTCTAAAACCCTAGGATTGAGCACTGGAAGAAGGGCAGGGGTCTCCAAGATTCCGCTTCTGGTCTTCAGCCGGCCTATTCTTCCTAGAAGGTCTTTATCCCTAACCTCGAAGCTCAAACACTCAAACCTCCTCAGGAGATTCCCTCACCCAAGAGGTGGGAAGCTGAAATCTCCTTTTCCACTTCCACGGACAAAAAATTTCCAGAACGCCCTAAAAGGAGGGACAACAATGGAGGGCTGGAGGGTTTCCTGGGCTACCTCATCATAGCCTTGGCTATTTCTTCTTTGAGCTCAGCTTCGGTTTTGCCCTCTGTTTCTATGCCCAGTTCTTTGGCGATTTTTATGAGCTTATCCAATTCTTCCTCAGAACTGGTGGAGGGGGATTGAGAAGGAGGGGTGGATGATAATTGTTTTATGCTTTGGAGTTCTTTCTCTATTTCGCTCTTCCCTTTTTGATATTCCCCTGTTGCCCTCCCTAGACTTCTGGCTAACTCCGGAAGTTTCTTCGCTCCAAACAGGAGGACTACCACAACAACTATGAGGATGACCCATTCCATTCCGTGAATTGTTGGAACAAAGCCCAGATGCTCTATTCCGAAATTCAGCATAGTTACTCAGCCCTTTAAGATAATGGCCCGATCCCTATTTTAACCTTATGGTAGGTTGTAAGAAGATAGCCCGCGGCATAGAGAACCAACATGGGCCCTGCGACCAGGAACATTGTGATACCGCTTCCGTCCGGAGTTATCAACGCGCCAAAGATTAGCATACCTACCGCGGCGTAGTTGAAGTTTCTTTTCCAGAAATCCGACTCCACAACTCCCACGGAGGTTAAGCCTACCATGATGATGGGCATCTGGAAGGCTAAACCGAAGGCCAGGAGAAACATCAAAACAAAAGACACGAAGCTGGTGATGGTGAGGAAAGTGGTCAGATTAACGGACAGGGCATACCGAAAAAGAAAGTTCAGAGTGAAGGGTATGACGTAAAAATAGGCAAAAATCGCCCCACCGATGAAAAGCGCAGCGGAGGGGATAGCCATCCTCAAGATCAGTCTTTTTTCATGAGGGTAAAGCCCAGGAGCCACAAACTTGCCCAACTGGTAGACTATCATGGGCATGCCGAGGGCGATTCCCAAGAAAATGGAAACATAGAAAAGAGAAAAGATGGCTTCTCCGGGAGTCGTGACGATAACCCTCACGTATTCGGGAACGAGATCCTCCTGAAGCTTTTGCAGAAACTGGGCGGCTATGTTGTGGAAAGGATCTGGAAACAGGTAGTACACCGTGAAGCCGCCGACGTCGCTGTTTCGGAGGGAAAAGGCGAAACTTCCCGCGGAGATGGCCATCACTGTTATGATGGCGCGTATAACCCTAGCCCTCAGCTCCGCGAAATGCTCCATCAGACTCATTTCTTTGGACATGGATCCACCAAGACGGCGGCTGGGCCATTATATTTAACGGAAAATGCCCCTCAAAAACCTTCCCTTCTAAGAATAAGAATGCCCCTTGAAGAGCTTTCAGTGGAAGATCCCCGGGGAAGGAACCTTATGTCTTGCGGCTTGGCTTAGAGCTTAGTGCGCTGATTATTTCTCGGCAAAAGTAGGGCAAGTCTGCGGGGGACCTTGACGTAATCAGGTTTCCATCCCGCACTACTGGGGTGTCTGAATATCTTGCCCCAGCGTTTACCACATCGTCTTTTATGGCTGCGAAGCAGGTGATATGTCTACCTTGGAGGAGTTTAGCTGAAATCAAAACTTGGGCGCCGTGGCATATGGCTGCTAAGATTTTGCCTTGCCGGTGCGCAGTCTTTACAAGTTTCAAGACTTCCTTATGCCGCCTCAACCTGTCGGGAGACCATCCTCCGGGGATGATGAGACCGTCGAAATCTTCAGCCCGGGATTCTTTCGCCGTCAAGTCAGGCTTTACGGACAGGCCGCGTTTGCCTTTCACTGTTTTCCTGTCCGGGGCTAAAACTTTAACCTCGGCTCCTTCCTCCATCAGTCGGATGTGAGGGTAATGGAGTTCCAAGTCCTCGTAGTCAGGGCCGGCTAAGATTCCGATTCTTTTACCCTTCAGCATCATCTTTACTCCTATATAGAAGGCTGTGGTCTTTTTTATTGATATCGATGAGGGAGAGAGGCTAAATTATACCCATTTCTCGGCCCAATTCCATGAGAAGCTGCTTCTGGCGGCCGGTCAGCTTCGTCGGCACCCGCACCTGGATTCTCACAAACTCGTCTCCCCGCCCGAAACCTCTCAGTTTAGGCATCCCTTTTCCCTTTAACCGGAAAACAGTGCCAGGCTGGGTGCCCGGGGGGATTTTCAGCTTAGCCTTTCCATCTAAGGTGGGAACCTCCATCTCACCGCCCAACGCTGCGAGGACGAAGCTGACGGGAACCTCGCAGTAAAGGTTGGGGCCGTCTCTCTTGAAGATAGGATGAGGCTTCACATGGACTACCACATAGAGGTCTCCTGGGCGGCCTCCTTGAGCGCCTACGTCTCCTCCGCCGCTGATCCTCAAGCTGGTTTCACCTTCTATGCCTGGGGGGATTTTGACGCTTATCTTCCGCGTCCGCTGCACGTTTCCCGTGCCTCGACATTCGCTGCAGGGCGAGTCTATGATCGTTTTCTTCCCGTGGCACCGGTTGCATGTTAGGATTTGCACAAACCGAGCGAAGCCTGAGGTTTGGACATATTGAATCTGGCCCGTTCCATGGCATTCAGGGCATTTCCTCGGCTGGGTGCCAGGCTTAGCGCCGCTTCCTCCACAAACATGGCATGTTTCAATGCGGGGGACTTCGACTTCCGTTCTTAAACCGGAGGCAGCCTGTTCGAGAGTGATGTCTAAATCGTATCGAAGGTCTGCGCCTCTTTGAGGTTCGTATCTCGGGCGGGCTCCGCCGAAGAACAGGTCGAAGATTCTTTCAAAGCCTCCGAAGCCGAAGCCTAGGTCTCGGAAGATTTCGTCAAAGTCAACGCCTCGGAATATGTCCTCCGGAGTATATCTGTCGCCTATTCCAGCATGGCCGAACATGTCATATTGGCGGCGCTTCTCATCGTCGGAAAGGACTGCGTAGGCTTCGGATATTTCCTTGAATTTTTCTTCAGCGTCGGGAGATTTATTCCGGTCTGGGTGGTACTGCATGGCCAGCTTTCGGTAGGCGTTCTTTATTTCCTCCTTGGTAGCATTTCTGGGCACGTTGAGAACTTCGTAGTAGTCCCGCTTACTCATGCCTAGCCGTCCTCCCCACGGCTGGGGGTGGATGAAGCCCGCTTCTAGGAGGATGCAGCGTTCTTCAGTATGCTGTCAACTTTAACTCCGCCACATCCAAGTCGCTAAAATACAGAGAATACAATATTAGCTTTATCCCGTGGAAGCAGGGACGTTGAAAAGCCGGGTTACTTTTTCCCTTCATCAACTACCTCGTAGTCGGCATCCACAACCTTTCCTTCCCCCTGCTGGGAACCTTCCTTGGAGGGGGGAGGCGAACTGCTTCCCCCGCTGGGCGCCTGTTGCTGGGCGGCTTGCTGGTACACGGTGGCTCCTGCAGTTTGCAGCGCTTTGGCCAGTTCGTCGGTTTTAGCCTTAATCTTATCCACTTCCTTGCCTTTCAGAGCCTCTTTCAGTTCTCCAACGGCTTTTTGCACCCTGTCTTTCATGTCTTGGCTGAGTTTGTCTCCCAGTTCTCCTAGGGTTTTTTCCGCCGTGTAGATCATGGAGTCAGCGGCGTTTCGGATTTCAGCTTCCTCCTTTCTTTTCCGGTCTTGTTCTGCAAACTGCTCCGCCTCCTTGATCATCCGCTGCTTTTCCTCCTCGGAAAGTTTTGTAGAGGCTGTGATGGTGATCTTCTGCTCCTTGTTGGTGGCCAAGTCCTTGGCGGAGACGTTAAGGATGCCGTTGGCGTCGATGTCGAAGGTGACCTCTATCTGAGGGACGCCTCTGGGGGCTGGGGGGATGCCAACAAGATTAAACCTACCCAAGGAAATGTTGTCGGAGGCCATAGGCCGCTCTCCCTGCAACACGTGGATGGTTACCGTGGTCTGGAAGTCGGCGGCTGTGGTGAAAATCTGGCTTTTCCTAGTGGGTATGGTGGTGTTCCGCTCGATGATCTTGGTGAAAATACCTCCTAAAGTCTCAACTCCGAGGGAGAGAGGGGTTACATCGAGAAGAAGAATGTCTTTAACCTCCCCCGCGAGGACACCTCCCTGGATGGCGGCTCCGATGGCCACGCATTCCATGGGGTCGATGCCTCGCTCCACCTTCTTGCCCATGAA
Organism: Candidatus Hecatella orcuttiae; assembly: GCA_002011035.2. Lineage (GTDB taxonomy): Archaea > Thermoproteota > Bathyarchaeia > Hecatellales > Hecatellaceae > Hecatella > Hecatella orcuttiae. The sequence goes on from MTLY02000002.1 coordinate 75,198, forward strand.
TTTCTCCACGAACATCTGAACTATCGGCATCCTCGTCGGGCCGCCTACGAGAATAATCCTATCAATGTCCTTTGGCTCCAATTTAGCGTCCTCCAAAGCCTGCCTCATGGGTCCCCGGCAACGCTCCACGATGGGAGCGATCAGTTCCTCCAGCTTCGCCCTCGTCAAGGTTATGTTCAAATGTTTGGGGCCGCTGGCGTCAGCGGCGATGAAGGGCAGGCTGATGTCGGAGGTCAGGGTGGTGGAGAGCTCTATTTTGGCTTTCTCCGCAGCCTCCCTCAGCCGCTGCATGGCAACTTTATCCTCTCTCAAGTCGATGCCTGTTTCTTTTTTAAATTCATGGACCAAGTAGTCGACGATGGCGTTGTCCATGTCCGTGCCTCCCAGCTGAGTGTCCCCGCTGGTGGCTTTGACTTCGAAGACGCCTCCGCCGAACTCCATTATGGTGACGTCGAGGGTTCCTCCGCCGAAGTCGAAGACCATGATCTTCTGCTCCTTTTCAGCCTTGTCTATACCGTAAGCTAGGGAGGCAGCCGTCGGCTCGTTGATTATCCTCACCACATCCAACCCGGCGATGATGCCGGCGTCCTTGGTCGCCTGCCTCTGGTTGTCGTTGAAGTAGGCTGGGACGGTGATCACGGCTTTCTCCACTTTTTCCCCGAGAAAAGCTTCCGCGTCTCGTTTGATCTTTTGCAGAATGAAGGCGGAAATCTGCTGAGGAGTGTATTCTTTTCCGAAGATCTTAACTTTATAGTCTGTGCCCATCTTGCGCTTTATGGCGGTGACTGTTCCCTCCGGATTGGAAATAGCCTGCCTTCTAGCCGGCTCACCCACCAACAGCTGACCGTCCTTGGTGAAGGCGACATAGGAGGGGAAAGCCTTCCCCGCGACAGTTAAGCCTTCAGCGCTAGGTATGATGGTGGGTCTTCCGCCTAACATAACCGCTGCCGCTGAGTTGCTTGTCCCCAAGTCTATGCCAATTATTTTAGCCAAAGGGAAAACCTCCTCCAAGTTTAGCTTATTTCTAACCTACCTGAAGCTTTGCTGTGCGCAGGAAGCTTAATTTTTTCATCCCATCGATGGAAACACCGTTTTATAAACTCATCGGCAAACTTCACCAGCGCTACTTGACCTCGATTCTCACCCCTTCCTCTTTTGGCTTCGGCTCCTTCTTCGGCAGCTCGATTTCAAGGATTCCCTTATCCATCTTCGCTTTCGCCTTGTCTGCAAGAACCTCTTCAGGCAGCGTTATCCGCCGGTGGAAAGCCCGGTAGGATCTTTCCCGGTGGAGGTAGGATTTTTCGTGCTCCTCCTTCACCTCGCGGTGCTCAGCTCTGATCTCCAAGGTATCTTTGTTCAACGTTAGGTCAACTTCCTCCTTACTGTATCCAGGAAGCTCAACAGTCACGACCAACCTGTCGCCCTTGTCCACCACATCCACATAAGGCGTCCGAACTGCTGGTTCAGGCAGCCGCGGCATGAAATCCCATGGTCTGAAGGGGAATCTCCACGGTTGAAGTAATCCTTCGAAGCCCATCCTGAAATCTTCAAACAGCCTATCCAATTCGCGGATGAAGTTGGTGGGTCGCCACCATCTAGGGATGATCGTTTCACGTTCTGATTTTTTGAGGTCTATGTCCTTTTCTACCATTTTTATCACCTTTAGTAATTAACCTAAGGTTAGTAACTGGATGATAATATTTAAATATTTCGGTGGAATTTATTGATTTGGGCGAGGATGTCCGTAGGTCAGGAAGACGCAGGTCTCCTGCTGGAGATCTTAGGCAACGAGACTAGGAGGAAGATTATTCAGCTTCTTGCCGACGAGCCGAAATACCTCCTTCAGTTAGCCAAGGAAGCAGATGTCAGTCAGCAGGCGGTGCTTAAGCACCTAGCCTTGTTGGAGAAATACGGCTATGTGACTTCTTACGAGGTTGAGAGCGAACTCGCTGCGCCGCCGAGAAAATACTACGAACTGGCTAGATCGTTCTATCTGTCTATAGGGTTGACTAAGGGTGCCTTCGACTTCATGATCCAGAAGATCCCTTCAGAGGAGGGGGGGGAAGAAGCAGAGTTTCCTAGACGGTTGAAAGAGTTGAGAAGGCAGCTCAGAAAATTTGAAAAAACCTCCGACCTCCCTCAAGCCTTATCGACGGCTGATGTTTTGCTGGATGAAATCAATCGCCAAGCCAAAGAGTTGACTGAGGCCAAGCTCTTCCTCTTGACGTTGAAGCAGAAGATAATGGGACGAGTCCGCGAAATGGTAAGACAGGTGACAGGCACGGTGGTGGAAAGGAGAGTCCTCCGTTCCCTCTTGGGCACCGGAGGCGTCGCCGACATCGAAGCTCTCTCGGAAGAGCTGGACGTTCGCGAAAAAGAAGTTGAAAGAGCGTTGGATTCGCTGCAACGGAAACTGGGTTTTTTGAGGAAAAGACCTAAGGCTTCAAGGAAGCCAGCTTACCGCCGTAGGGAACGAAACCGTTAGAGGGGAAGGAAGTCGTGTTCGCACCTCATCTGCTGGCTTGGAGGCAGGTGAAGAACTGGAGATGTCTGGGCTGCGGGGACTGCTGCAGAAGGTCTGTAGTCATGGTCAGCCGCGGGGAGGCCTCCAAGTTTCTCCAGAAATATCCCTGGTCTCTAGAGAGCCTAGGCGCCAAGAGCATTATCAAACATAACCCTTGGGGGAGATGCGTCTTCCAAGTGGGAAACCTCTGCAGCATCCAGCACGACAAGCCTCTGGCCTGCAGGCTTTGGCCTTTCCACCCTCGGCTTAAGCCGTTGAGGACGGAGGATGCCGGTGAAGCTGAATACTCTCACCAAGGCCAACGCTACTACATCTATGTGGACAGAAGATGCGTCGGCCTAGGGAAGGGGCCGCCCATAACTTTAGCCCTAGCTGAGGTTGTGAGAATGGTGGAGGGAATCCCCACCCAGCCGAAGTACACTACCATTCCCCTCCAGCTGCTTTAAAGCTGAACGCATAGCTTCGCCTACAAATCCCAGCTGAAACGTGTAAAAAGATTATGCCGTATATGACATGAGGTTTTTGGCGGGCGCCTATACCAGCCGCTGAGATGGTGGGATGTTTCCCGCATCTCTTTTCCGAGTTTAGATCTCGGCTGCAGCGAACTCCACGTGGGTGAGCTGCTGGAAGTAAGGTGAACTTCTGCCGAAGGCTCGGGGAATATACTTCCTTATCTTCATCGCCCTTTGGGCTGCTGCATGCACTATTCTCAGCCTTTCCGGGTCAAGCCCTTTCTCCACAGCGTTGGCTTCCAAAGCCTTCAGAACCCTCAGGAGTTCCCGGGAGGCTTTCTGAGGGTAGCGCCCTGCATGCCAGCCTTGGAGGCCGCGGCGGTGGGGAACCTCCTTCTTATGTCGCTTGTAGGGCACAGCCCTCTTCCCTTGGATGACTTCTTCGAGAAACTTCTTGGCGTGCTCCAGCCGCATTTTTCTGATGGAGGCGCATATTTCCCTAGCGGCTTTAGGGGAGATTCTCAAGTCTCTTCCGCTGGCTATAGCCGTCTTGGCCTTGTCCAGTTCTTTAATGGAGTACCCCCAGCTGGGCATCGGCTTTCCAATCCTCGGAATTTGGGGAAATATCAAAGCTTTAAGCTCTAATAAAGTTTCTTGAAAACCCGACTAAAACACTGGAGAGGGCAAACCTTTAGTTTCCCTCCTTCCCCTGAGGAGAAGAGGAGACTGACTGAACTGTGCCCCACATCTTCGACGCAAGCAGAAAAGACCTTTTAGAAGACCCTGAGCGCTGGAAGGGAACCAGCATCAGCACTATGCTCAGAAAGGCGGGGTTAAGAAGGGGAAAAAACATGGTCGATATGGGATGTGGAACAGGTTTTTTCTCTCTACCAGCCTCGGAGATAGTGGGATTCCGAGGCTTAGTCTGCTCTATAGACCTTCAATTGAAGATGCTGGGTTTCTTGAAGTCGAAGCTTAAGACATCGGCCGGTGTCAATGTGGAGCCCGTGCTTTCCAGCATTTTAGACGCTCCCCTCCACACAGCATCCGTGGACCTAGTCCTCTTGGTGGACACGCTCCATGAAGTGGAGCGGAAGAACGCCCTCCTCAAGGAAGCCTGGCGGATCCTGAAGCCCAAGGGCCGAATTGCCGTGGTAGACTGGAAAAAGGCCAGGATGGATATCGGGCCTCCGTGGGAGGAGAGGCTGAGCTTGGACGAGGTACTCCATCTTCTAGCCCAAGCCGGCTTTGGAAAGCCCTCCGCCTTCCAAGCGGGTCATTACCACTACGGGGTTACGGCCGTGAAGCCAGATTCTTCCTCTCCCCAAGGTTAGATGTTTTGGAGGCAGAGGTGGTTCGGCTTCCACCGCTCTTATAGAGCTCAAGCCTGCTGGCTTCCAGCATCTCCACTTTTCTCCCCAAGAACTCAGCGGCAGTGAGGACTTGAACCCCTCGGCGTTCAGCGGCTTCACAGAGGGGAGAAGCCAGCTTCCTGTAATTGAGGTCCCTCATGAAATGGTGTTCCAGCAGAATTGTTTTAACCGGAGTCTTCTCCACGATCTTAGCTAGGTTTTCCATGGAAGTCTCCAAACTGGCTTGGCTGTACCGGTAGCCCAGCATGTAGGTCAGGGGGCCGTCGACGATGAGGAAGCTGGGCTTCTCATCGAGAATGAACCGAGCTTGCTCAGGGAGGGAGGGCCCTTCCACATCGGAGGTGTAGACCAGCTTCTCTCCCCCCACCCCAATGCTGACCTCCACCACATAGCCCAGCTGAGTGTCGGTTCCGTGGGCGACGGCTTTGGAAAACCTCAGGGAAGTCCTGCCGAAAACCTTATGCACTCCGTCGGCGTAGTCTAGGGTCTTGGGGAGGCCTCGGATGGCTTGGAGAAAGCGAGGCGCCCTCTCTGCTCTTTGGCTGTAGTTGATGTTTTCCCGAGGATGCTTCACAAAGACCTTTTTACCTGTGTAAATGGAGGTGGGGATAAGTCCGCCTAGGTCGTGGTGGTCGTAGTGGTAGTGGGTTACGATGAGGATGTCGGAGGCCTCAGCGTGGCTCTGCACAGCCTTGGCACATTCCTTCTGCCTAGCCAGCTCCAAGGGATGCGTAGGAAGCCCGAATCTTCGGGGAGCCAAAGAGACCCCAGGGTCTATGGTGATCTTGACATCCTCCGTCTCCACGTAGGTAGCCATGGACCTGACGCCGAAGCTGTCGAAGGCCAGAGGCTTAATCAACATTGCCCCAAACCTACAGTGCTTTGCCTAAATAGAAGCTTTCTAGCTAAAAAAACTTCTAACAAAAATAAAAAAAGATACTGGAGCGGTAGACCGTGTTAAAATATCGTCGAAATTTACGGCCAAATGCAGACGCTGAATTTTAAGCCAGCATGTTTTCGTGACCTGTTCGCCGGCTTATATCTTGGAAGCAGCGAGCTTCGGCTGGTTTCAGGTCAGCGGTAGACTCCGTATTCTCTCGCAGCCTTCACTAGGGCTTTAAAGTTCTCCGAGGGGGTATCGGGATTGGTGTCGCAGCCCGGCATCACTATGAAACCTCCCCCCTCTGCTGCGTAGTCTATGTTCCTTTTTACCGTTGCTCTAACCTGATCCGGAGTGCCCTCCAGCATGACAGAAATGGGGTCTATGTTGCCGCATACGCAGACCCTGTCGCCGACCATTTTCTTCACCGCTTTAAGCATGATGCTGTAAGGGTCGTCCGGGTCAAGGGCTACGGATTCGCCGACCACTTCCTTCAGGAATTTCAAGCTTAGCGGCCTTGTCTTCACATCTCCATAGTTGGCATGGATAGCGCCTGGAGATCCTTTCGGTATTACATCCGCCGCCATCTGCAGAATTCCCGTTGTGTCTCCGCAGGGATGGTTAATGGGTATCATTCCAGCTTTGGCTATGGCATCGCAGTCTCTTGCTAAATAGGGTTTCACAAATTTTTCATGCTGCTTTGGAGACGTAGCCTCGGTGGACGCTACAGGGTCAAGAAGAGCCACGGCATGTGCACGGCCTTTAAAGGCGGTATGGTATTTGATGGAATAATCGGTTATCTTGTCTAGCAGTGAATGGACTTTTTCAGGTTCCTTCACCATGGCCCTGAACATGGATTCATGTCCCATAAGATTACAGGCTGTGCTGTAGGGCCCTGATACGATGACAGCGACTGCTATATGGTCTCCAACTTTATCCATCAGAATTCCCGCCTCTTCGATAACAGTTCTCATCCTGGGATGCTCCTCTGGAGCCGGGAAGGTTAGGTTGTCCACATCCTCCCATGACTTTATTACCCTGTAACGAGTGTCCACGATGGGCATGTGCTTGCTCCAGTAGTTTTTAGCCCCCATGGCCTTTGCTTCAACGAAGCAGCCGTCGATGCCTGCGACGACGATATCGTCACCGAAATTTTCATTGGCAGCAATCTTTGCCTTCGCCATCTTTTCAGCATCATCGATGGCTGTTTGGGGTCTTTCCCCAATCTCCCAAAGGGCTCTCGTGATGGCTAGGGTGGCTACCGGCACTTGGTCTGGCTGTCCTCTCTGCAACGCTGTGGCAACCCTTTCAAGACTGGTCATTTTAGCCATGATCTTCACCCTCCTCTCTATCCTCCACGCCCCACTAGGCTTCGAGCTGCTTCCACTGCCCCAGGGCCGTCGGCCGCCCACTTGTCACATCCTATCTGCCCCGCCCATTTTTCATTGGTCGACCTTCCTCCGACTAAAATTTTAAAGTCTTTTCGAAGCCCTCTTTTCTCCAGTTCTTCCACCACGTCTTTCACGTGGTCCCTAGTCACACTCATAAGGCAGGAGAGGGCTATGATGTCCGCTTTGACATCGACCGCCTTATCGATTATTTTGCCAGCCGGCATATCAACTCCCATGTCTTCGACGGTAAAGCCTGAGCCCTGCAAAAACAACCTCACGATGTTTTTTCCAATATCGTGGATGTCTCCCTCCACGGTTGCCAGCACAATCTTTCCGATTTCTTCTTCTTTTTTCCCAACTTCTTTTCCTAGATGTTCCAGTATAGGTTTCATCACAGCTTGCAATGTTTCTCCGCAGAGGACGAGTTCTGAAAGGAAATACTCGCCTGTTTCATATTTTTCACCTATAATCTTGGTAGCCGGCAATATCGCCTCCGATATCAAAAACCTTGCAGATGCACCTTCGCTCAGCGCCTTATCCGTCAATTCCACGGCTTTCTCCGTATCGTACTCTACCAATGTCTGTTTCAGATTTTCAATATATTTGATCAATCTTGGCACCATTATTCTACGTGAGGAAATCTTATATAAGTTTTATTTGCATAAATTTTATGAAGCTTTCATCCAACATCTTCGCAAGCCTTTTGAATCATCATCGGACCTTTTTCCAAAACACGGCTTTAGGAAACCCTATGATTTTTAGCTCCATCAAGGAAAAGTTTTTATCCCCTTCCAGCTTTAACCCTTTCCGCTGGAGGTTTACGGCCACAGCTTCCGGGGTAAGACCCGATCCCGTCCGATCTCGGAAGTGAATCCCGGAGGCGCCGCTCAATACTGCTCTCCGAAAGGGGGCGGGAAAGGGCGGTGCCGTGAACCTCCCTTCTTCTGTGAACTTTTTAGAGGAATATCCACCTTACCTTTAGAGTTTACGCGTTTAGATTCCTCCAGGTTCACCCCCTTGTAGGAGGAAAATCTGGGGGATCCGGTTTTCTTCAGCATTATTTATTTAAGCCAATTGATCCACTAGGCTTTGTCAATCGAGAGACTTTTGACGTTTTAACAAGTAAGCTAACAGCACAGCACCCACGGTGATGAACAAACAGAAAATCAAACCCGGCCGGTAGCTGCCTGTAACGTCAAAAGCATACCCCAGTAGGATGGGCCCTAGGATGCCGCCAACTCCGAAGGTGGTGGTCAGTGCCCCCAAGTTCAAACCTATCTTATCCGGTCCAAAGGTTTCTTCCACAAGAGGCGCTACCAAAGCCCAAACACCAGCGGCGCTGAACCCGAATACGACCGCGAACACATACAGCATCCAAACATCGTCCACCCAGAGGAGCCCGACGAAGACAACCGCCTGAGCGGCTAAACATGCAACCAGCATGTTCTCTTTGCCGACTTTGTCGGAAACTGCCCCCACAGCAGGCGAGCCGGCGATGGTGCTACCGCCCATCAGCCCTAAAGCCAAAGCAGCCATGACGCTTGATATCCCAGCGTCCGTAGCAAAGGGGACAAGATGCACAAGCAAAGAAGTGAAGCAGAGACTTCCAAAAAAATAGATCCCGTAGAGTATCAAGAAAGACCTTGTAAAGACAGCTTGCTTTGTAGACAAGCTTACTTGCAAAGGATCCTGCTTCCTCGCTCGGACTTTTAGCCCATCCGAGTTTGCATGGTTTTTCATCAGAAAAGCCGCGAAGGTGATAATTCCGAGGAGTGCGAATCCCAAGGTTACTAAAGCTCCCCGCCATCCGTAGGTTGAAGTTAGGATTGCGGCTATAGGCGCCATGGAGAGAATGCCCAGCCCGTATCCGGAATTGGCAACACCTACGGCTAGCCCCTTCTTTTCTTCAAACCACTTGACCACAGTCGAAATAGGCGGCACCCAAAGGCCGCTGGAGCCGAAGGAGGCTATACCCCAGAAAAGATACAGATGCCAGACAGATTCTACGGAGGAAGACAGAATCAGCCCGAGGCCCACGAGAATACCTCCAAACATGATAACCTTCCTCGACCCGTGTTTGTCGCTTAGATGCCCCATGAGGACGGCTGAAAAACTGTGCGATATGGCATACAGCGAGAAGACAGAAGAGGCCACAGCCCTGCTCCAGCCGAACTCTTCCATCAAAGGTTTGAAGAACACACCGTAAACCTCGAAAACGCTGAAGGTGAAGAGGCACAGCGTCGTGGCCGCAACCACTACCCATCCGTAGAAAAAATTGGCCCTCAAAGAGCGTGAACTCCAAACTTCTGCTGAAGACTCAAAACTGTACAAAGAGGCTTATTATATTTTCGGGAGAATCTTTGAGTATTTCTCCATCCTCATTTTCCTTCCTTCAGGCTGAATGAGCCAAGTCATCCAGCAGAGTTCGATGGGTCTATACCCACAAGTCAGAGCAAGCTCCTCAGCTTTTTTCACAAACTCGAGGTCGTCGTTCACAGGCTCTAAGCCGGCTTTCACCATGATCTCGTTCACCACTCTTTTGACTATTTTATCAGGCATCACCGTGTCCACACCGCCCATCATCCTAAGATACTGAAATGTATTCACACCTACACCTTTGATCCTTCCAACGGGGTCCTCCCTCCATTTTTGGAGGTCGGCGCTTCTAGCCCAAGTCCTGAGGGCTTCCCTATCATCGCCCAGCGCTGAAAGGTGGGAAGCTATGGCCTTGGCCATAGCCCATGAGCGCCTGTTTCGCCACACTGCCTTCAGTTCCTCCACGTTCGCCTCAGATAGATCTTTGAGGTTTTTTATTTTACCACTTTCCACAAACTTCTCGCGGAACTCCTCCACCTTCGGAACAACGGCGGTGAAGTAGTTTAGACCGATGGAGGTGAACGCGGCGTCCACCACCATCAAAACCACGCTTCCACCCCACCTCTCTGTTCTGAGACATCTACTGCAATGCTCCTTTATCCCGGAAACTTTTTGCATGTAACCGTCAACAATTCTCTTCAGCAACATCGGGCACTCCTCGGACGAGAAAACCGTCTACTATGAGGGAGATATTTCTCCATTTTAAGTTGAAAAATTATATTTAAAACCTACAGCCGACAGTTACGAACGCATTTCATGGTGTGGGGGCTCGGGAAGCATTTGGAAGCCAGCTTGATACTTAGCTTATTAGCTTACTCTCCTCCCACCCCATTCCTGCCTGTAATGGCACTCATAGCAGTTTTCACCGAATCTTTCCGCCCATTCCTCATGGCAATTGATACACACATCAACACGGGGTTTTATCTTCTCAAAGCCGCCTTCAGTGTGGCAAAGATCACAGTCGATTTTAGAGTGAGGCGTTTCTGTGTGGAGATACGTGATCACATGACATCGGTCACATTCGGCGAAGTTTAAGTTGCCATATTCATCAGGCAAATGCCCTATAGGTGAACCCCAATCTTCCCGAGGATGGCATTTGTAACAATTGGTGTCCATCATGTATTCTGGAAGATCCTCATGGCAGTGTATGCAAACATCCACGGTAGGCACCTCGATTCCAGGTCCATGCATACCATGGCATTGTCTGCAGGCGATCTCCGAATGAGCCTTAACCTCGTGAAGACTGTTTCGGAGATGACATTCTTCGCAGATGGCTGATATCTGAGGATTGGTAAAGTTTATGAGAACAGGAACCTCGTATATGCCTAGAACATATCTTCCTACCATGATCACCGACTGGGGTCCGCTTTCATGGCACAGATGACACTCGACGAAACTTTGTCCGTGAACTGATATCTCCCAGTCCTGAACAAAAGGCTCCATTATATGACATGCGCTGCAGTAGCGTGGATTTGAGATGATGCCGGTCCCTATCTGGTAAGTTAAAACCGTAAAAGTGAGAAAGCTGAAAACTAGAATCATAACTAGGGCAGTGATCCCTATTTTCGCCACTCGACGCAATTGAACCCCCCGGTTACAATTTCTTCAATACTGTTGTGCAACATCTATCTCCGTCGATAATGCAGTCTTCGAGTTTTACGTCATAGTTTCCAAGGCATCTACTAATGGATCGAAAATAGGCAGCGTGACCTTCGCAGAGGGTCTTGGGGCTGAGCTTCGAGATTTCGTAGAAGATGCAGTTGAAAATTTTTATCACCAAGTCCCCCTCAGGCGTTCTAGTTATCGAAGGATAACAACCCATTTTTTCCAGTTCGCTGAGCACATGAGTGCAGAATTTCTCCTCGTTCCATTGCTGAATTCGATGCTGAAGGCTAAGGTTTCTCATCATGTTCTCCCCCATTTTTTCTCCAATCTCCCGGAGGAGAGTCGCTGCATATTTTTCACCTTTCTTATCAATAAGACTTTCCAGCAATAATTGAGCCAGCAGTTGGTACTGACGCTGGGGGAAACCTAGATTCATATATCTGTTTGCAATTTTATAATACTGTTTGGGTCTGCCTGGGCTGCCTCTTTCCTCCAAAAAGGACTCTACTAAACCTGCGTTTTCCAAGATTCTCATATGGTGGCGGAGGGTTATGGTTTTGAGGTTAGTCTTTCTCGAAAGTTCATCCAAGTCTAAAGGTCCACAAGTTACAAGAAGGTCTAATATAAATCTTCTAGGTTTGATGGAAAGAGCCTTATAGGCTTCTTCGTCTTTCAGGTTTGAATTTGTTGAGAACAAATACTCACAACATATTCTATTGAAGCCTGCTTCTTTTATTTTTTTCTCTTTAATTATATATATGGATAATATAATATTTATTTAAATTACAAATGAAAGAAAAATAATTATTAAGCGGAAATATCAAGTTCACCTCGAGCTTAACTCCCGTGCCTCAGAGGATACGGTAGGTTTAAGTTGTTTTCGAAGATAGCAATAGAATATATCAACACATGAGTTGAGAACAAAATCTTTAGAGACTAAGGGAACAGTGTTTTCCATTGAAAGAACACACACCAGTTGTTATCGAGCACCTCGCCAAGCGCTACGGCTTTAGATATGCGCTCCTAGATGTTACGTTGAGCGTGGGCCGGGGAGAAGTTTTTGGCCTCCTCGGTCCCAACGGCGCAGGCAAAAGCACACTTTTGAAAGTGCTTGCCACACTGGTGTCTCCATCCGGCGGCTCTGTACTAATAGACGGCCTCAGCTTGAAGGATAGGAAGGTGGAACTCCGGAGGAGGATAGGCTACCTAGGCCACGAGCCTCTTCTTTACAGGGACCTAACAGGTGAGGAGAATTTGAAGTTCTACTATAAGTTCTACCATTCTTCGCCTCCAGAGTACGTTCAGGAAAAATTGGATGAGGTATTTGAGCTTTTGAGGATAGGGGGCTGGCGGCATGAACCTGTCAGAAACCTTTCCAGAGGATTTAAGAAGAGGTTCGACTTTGCCAGAGCCATCATTCATGATCCTGAACTTCTGCTTTTCGACGAACCTTTTTCAGGCCTTGACATGGAAAGCCTAGAGGTCGCCCGTGAATTTGTGCGAAGCATGGAAGGGGAAAAGACTATCATCATCTCCACCCATAACATCGAAGAAGCCAAGGAGCTTTGCAACAAGGCAGCACTCCTAGCAAAAGGGCGACTTATCCGCTTGTTGGAGGCCGGCGATATAGACGAGGTAAGCCTCAAAGACGCCTTTAAGGGAGGAGCCGCCCGTTGACAAGCCAAACTCTCCATGAGTTAAAATGCGCCATCTACGTTGCATCCAAGGATCTTCTGGCTGAGTTGAGGAGGAAGTATGAAGTTTTTTCCATGCTCACTTTTGCCCTGATCTCTATCATAATATTCAACTTCGCCTTCGGGATTTTCTCTGCCGCAGTGCACCAAGCGGTTCCCGCCATAATATGGATAATAATTTTGTTCGCAGGAATGTTCGGTTTTTCCACGGTGTTCACGCGGGAAAGCGATCAAGGCACGCTCGACGGCTTGAGAATGCTTCCCATCTCCTCCCAGTCCATATTCTTGGGGAAAGTGGTCTACGGCTTCCTTCTGATGGGAGTCATCGAGGTGATTTTTGTTCCTTTGAGTATGGTGCTTTACAGCTACACCTTCACTTCCAGTTTCCTATTAACAGGATTGGTTTTCGTCCTAGGAACGTTGGACCTCGCTGTTGTGGGAGCTTTGGTCTCGGGTTTGACGATGTATACGGAGTCAAGGGCTCTGCTGATTCCTCTGTTGATGTTTCCGCTGGTGCTGCCGGTAGTTATCCCCCTCGTCATTCTGACCCAGAAACTCATCCTTGGAGTAGAGTTCTATTCTGTGCTGCCTGAGCTGAGGATGGTGGCTCTCACTTTGGCGGCGCTGGCAGCCGCCGCTCTCCTGCTTTTCGACTATGTCCTCCAAGATTGAAGCTGAAAGTTTCCACTGGAGAGACAGTTGGCGAGACGGTTTATTCCCCTTGCTCTTTCAGAGTGTGTAAGACCTTTCTGAGAGATGAAACTTTGCGGTCTAACCATAAGACATACAGGAAGATAACACCCCAGAAGATCATGGACATCGTCAGTAAGGTTTCTAAAAGCCCCATTTTCACACCTCCTTTCCATATTTTACGGCCTCTGTTCTCTCCTCCATCCGAAGCAAGTCTAGGGTGATCCGGAAAAGCAAAACGTAGATCAACGTGACCGCAGCGAGGGCCACCATCAATGTGGCAACCATCGACCCTGTTATGAGTAAGCCCGTTGGTTTTATGACCACGGGGTGAAGCGTAAACCAGAGATGAACCGATAGATAGCTTAATGGCACAGTTATGAAGGCTACGATCCCCAACACAGCCGAAAGCCTCGCCCGCTTCTCCCTGTCTTCCACGGCCAGCCGAAAGGAAAGGTAAGCAACATAGACCAGCCAGAGGATAAGAGTGGTCGTCTCCCGTGGGTCCCAGTGCCAGTAGACCCCCCAAGCTGAACCAGCCCATAGAGACCCAAGTATCAAGGCCAGCCCACAGAAGACAACCCCCAACCTAGCTGAGGCGTCGGCGCAGAGGTCCCAGCCGCTTCGCCCGGTGCGCAGAAACATGAGACTTCCAACAAACGTAACCCCGAAGGCTAGGTAAGAAACCCACGCTGCTGGAACGTGAAGATAGAAAACTCTATAGAGCTCCCCCAACGTAGCCTCTGGAGGTGCGTAAAAATATGTGAGATAAATAGATAAAGCATTGAAGATAAAAACTAGGGGAAGGAATCCGTAGCGCCACAGAGCTTGACGGCGTTCTGAAACCACAACCACTTTTATCCACTCCTCTTCTTCTGAGAATTATCTTCCTTTCCTCTCTTCAGTTTATTCAATTTTTTCTGAGCCTCCGTCTTACGGCTCTCATATCTGCGTATAAGCTGGACGTATACTTCTGGGGAGATAACTCCTAGCCTATAGTCAGACTCCAATCTACGGAGAGTAGCCTCGGAAGCCTGTAGCTCTCCTTCCAGTTGCATGATAGTTGAAACAGCCGATTTTACTCCCCCCTTTTTCCTTAGCATATTCAGATAAAGGGCAGCCACGCCTATAATAGCGATGACTCCCGACATCCAGAGAACAGAGTTGGCGATAAATCGAAGCTGAGATAAACCTGAAACCTTGACGATTATCTGGGAGCCGGCTTCCATCTTAGAGCCTAAAAGTGCTTGGTATACCTTGCCGTTCAACGTAGTTTCACCAGCGTTCTCCAACCCCTCCGCTTCCACTTCCACGCCCGGCTTCTTCTCCACCAGCACGTGGACTAGTTGGGTGGGATAGACTAGCTGTTTGGTGAAGACGCGCTCAGAGCGTTGGAGAGGGAGCTCGTATTCCACCCATAACCTGTACTGACTGCCGGGATAAAGAGGTCCCATGGGGTCGAAGGTTACGGAGTCTTCGGAAGGAAACAGACAACAGTCCATCACGGGAGAGGTGAAGTTGTAGCGATCTGGGGGAACGTTTAGTCGTAGAGTACTGTTGGCGAAGACCAGCTCGCCCACGTTTTGGTAGACGAGAAGCTCGTAGACTCCTAAACGTTTCTCAAGGGGAGTTAGCAGTATGTAGTGGACGAGCACCCCAATGTCTTCGTCGCTGGATGTAACTTCGTAGACTATAAAGTCAGCCTGCACTGGCTCTTGGCCGTCTAACTTCACCATCTGAAAGTAGGGAACACCTTGATAAACAACCTCGATAACGAAAGTTTTGTTTACTGGCAAGGTTTCGAATTTATATTCACCCTCCCTGCCGGTAACCGTATCCGCAACGGTGATGAACTCGTCTCCGCGCAACTCTTTGAGTGAAACCTTTAAACCGGGAAGCGGGCCTGCTGAAGATGTTACTTTCCCGACGATTACGCCGCTTTCCTCAGCGCCTTTTGCAACCTTTATGCCACTAAGACCGACGGCCATGATGGAGACCAGAAAAATAACCACTAACAACTTGCTTAACCTGTTTGATGAGGAAACCGATCCCCAGAGACAAAGAGATGCCACCAAATCGTTTGTGAGACTCATTTTTTCGCAACTCTTTCCCTAAACTTTTGGTATTCTTTCTCAAATATCTCATCGTACTTTGCCATGGCCGTCAGTAATTCCTCACTCTCATATTCTTCTTCCTCCAACTCCACATCGGAAGGTTTTCTATATGCTAAACGGTAAATTATGGCGGTTCCGCCGACAGCAGCTGCGATGGGAAGCACCCACAGCATTAGTTCTAAGCCGCTTTTCTGCGGGGTTGCCAGTATATTTTCCCCGTATATCATTTGAAGCTCGAAGATTATTTCCTCCTTCGTTTTCCCTTGACTTATCATCTGCTCTATCTGAGTACGCACCTTATAGGCGGTTTCACATTCACAGTCCGATAGAAGCATGGTACAGCCGCAGGGACACCATACACTGCGGGAAACCTCCTCCACTGTCGTTTTTACCTCTGAGGCTTGAACCGAGATCGGAAGCAACAGCAACCCGAATATGAAGACAAAGACTGCTATTTTTCTGGCGTTTTTCATCTTCATCGACCATTTCCCTTCAGGTCTTGGTTTTTCAGCACTGCTTTCTCGGAGCTGGTCATAGCAAATACTGTTGAAGCAAGCATCAGAAAAGCCCCGATCCATATGAGGTTCACAAATGGGAGTATTTTGACTTTAAAGGTGGCGTTATCCTCCCACACTTCTAAGGGGATAACGTAGAGATCCTTCAAGCCTACGGTATGGATGTGCACGCGTGTTATATATTGCTCCATTTTTTCATAATATTCTATGGAAGGTGTTGCTTCATGTATCACCCGACCGTCTTTTAAAACTAGAAGAGAAACAGTGAAAACAGCCCGGTCGGCTTTCTCGCTCACTTTAACACCTTCGAAGGATAATGTGTACCCTTCTATGCTGTAGGTCTCTCCCCGACTGAGAGTAAACATACGCGAACTGTCATACACTGAGGAGGCTGTTATACCGACGAGTATGATTACGATGGAAATATGGACAAGGTATCCTCCGTAACGCCTTCGATTTTTCTGGACAGCACGCCAAAGATTTCTCACATAACCGAAACCCTTGGTTTTACCCTCTGCCTTAATTCCCCTCCAAAACTCCAGCCCGTGAGAGGCTACCACGAATACGCATATAAACACCATAAGTAAACCTACAAAATCCCGAATGCCGAGAAGAGGCGAGATAATCAAGCCTACCATGGATGCTACAATCGGCCAAGTGAAACTTCTTTTGAGACTGGCTATGTTTGCCCTCCTCCAAGCTATGGAGGGACATATCCCCATAAGGAAAATGAGGACCAAGCCTAAAGGCACAGTAACCTCATTGTAATATTCGGCTCCTATGGTCACTTGGAAACCTCGGAGGGCTTGGGAAATGAGGGGGAAAGTGGTTCCCACCAATATTACGACGGTTAAGACGACGAATAGGAGGTTGTTGAAGAGAAAGCTGACTTCTTTTGAAAGAGACGCCTCAAAGATATTTCTGCTCCTGTAAACCTCATACTTGCTAACAAACAATCCCAGCGATGCAATTAGAGTGAGAACAATGAAAGTTGAGAAAAAGATCCCAATAGGCGACTCAGCGAAAGAATGAACCGAGGAGAGAATACCGCTTCTCGTCAAGAATGTTGCGTATATCACTAATATGAAGGTGAATGTTATAAGCAGAAAGTTCCATCTTTTCATGCCTCTTCTCTTTTCTTGTATCATAACCGAGTGGAGAAAAGCTGTGCCTACAAGCCAGGGCATCAAGGAAGCGTTTTCCACAGGATCCCAAGCCCAGTAGCCTCCCCAACCCAAAACACGATAAGCCCACCAGCCTCCTAAGACGATGCCTACACTCAAGAAAATCCAAGCAGATAACGCCCATTTCCTAGAACGGTATATCCAGTGCTCATTTCCGGTTGCCAACCCTGCCATAGCATAGGCGAAGGGAATGGTGAAACCTGCATAGCCTATGAGCAAAGTAGGCGGGTGGAAAATCATTCCAGGACTCCGAAGCAGAGGATTAAGGCCTAAGCCATCTACAGGCTTAAAGGAAAGCCTCTGAAAAGGGTTCGCCGCAAACATCAACGTAAATAGGAAAAAGAGCAGAGTTGCTGCTAGCGTGAGGGATTTGTAAATTGCGAATTCATCGTTTTTCTTATCCACAAAAAGGGTTACCGCTGTGAACAGGGAAAGCGCCCAAGCCCACAGAAGAAGTGAACCCTCCTGTCCAGCCCAGAAGGCTGAGAGCGTGTATACCAAAGGCAGAGCTCTATTGGTGTGAGAAGCCACATACATGCTCTGGAAATCGCGAGTTACAAGTAAATAGAATAACCACAAGGCGGCTATGGTGATGAACACGCTGGCTAAGAGCAGAGCTCCCCTTCCAAACCTGATTAAACCCGGATGATTTTTTTTCAGGGATACACTAAACAGAATAATAGCGCAGAAGGTTGACAGGAAAGCCGATATCAGGCTTACGTATCCTATCATCCCTTTGCACATCCATCTACTAGCTTATTCCGAGGCCTCCGGAAGTTCTTCATATTTAGAAGGACACTTAACCAGCACTTTCTCAGCTTGGAGAACTGAATCTTGAAGGGTGCCGATCACCACAACTTCATTACCTTCTTGAAATCCTGAAGGATAAACTCCGAAATAGGTTACCTCGATGGATGAGCGGTTGTCTGCAAGGATAAAAGTAAGAGTAGCTCCTACCCTCTCCACAGAGCCCTCCTTCACTATTCCTGTTACCTGAACCTGCCGCCCGTAATATTCGCTAGGCTTCTCCATCAGTTCAGAAACAGGGGTATAGGGTGTGATAGAACTTGTAAGCTGCTCATAAACTACGTAGCTACCTATTACCGCCAAGATAAGACAAAGCGCCACTATCCTCCGGGTCCTCAAGCTCGATACCCTACTTGTTTTAACATCGATATAATAGATATGAAAGTTCTTTTATAAATATTTAATAATCATATTTATTAAAATTTTTAATAATATTATTTATATATATATGTGCATAGAAAATTTTTTATCTTAATATTTAATAGTTATTAATTAAATTAATTTAAAATCGAAGAAGAACCATGCAACGCAAACTGAAAATCATTCAAATATCTACCGTATTCTTCATTCTTAACATATGCTTTTACCTTCTTTACACCCTAGTCTTACGACCCTTCATGAACGCCCTTCCGATGGTGAGTAGAATCATTGCTTCAAACTTCCCCTTCTCAGCGAATCTTCCCTCAGCCTATTCACTTCAATTCTATGTGATAGCCTTCTACTTTTTCCTCATCACTGTTTTAGTACTGCTTTTCGCAGTGCATGTGCTTCTCGACACCGTGAAGAGGTGGAGGGAAGCCGAAAGTTTTCCCATAGAAACATCGAAAGCCAAGTTTGAGCGATTCTCCCTTAACCAGAGGCTTCAACACATCGTACTGATAGTGACCTTCACCATATGCGCTGTCACAGGCTTCGCTTTGAGATACTTCGACTCTTGGGGGGCCTTTGTGATTTACTTCCTAGGCGGACTTGAAGCGAGGCGGATAGTCCATATAGTCTCTGGCTTCACCATGGGCGGTCTAGCGATATACCACATGATCTATTACGGCCGCACCTTTTTCACCACGCACAAAAGGCGAGTTGAGATCATGTTTACCAAGAAAGATCTATCCAACTTAATAGCCAACATCAAATATCTCCTAAACTTAGCCAAAGAGAAGCCTAAATTTGGGCGATATAATTATATTCAAAAACTCGATTATTGGGGTGTTGTATGGGGCATAGTGATTTTTGGTGCAAGCGGCATAGCCTTACTCTTTTTCAGGTCACCTTTTGGAGTGGGGATAGGGGCTCCTGAGCCTTATCTCCTCGTCGCCCTTCTGTTCCATGAAAGAGAAGCTGTTTTAGCCGTCTTAACTTTGCTGGTGCTCCATTTCTATTACTCCCACCTCAACGCTGATGTTTTCCCCATGGATCGGGTGTGGATTACCGGAAGCGTGCCGGAAGAGATTATGCGCAGCGAGCATCCCTTAGAATTGGAGGGGATAAAAAAAGGTAAGGTAGAGCCGCCTCTTCCCCCTGTACCTTGGCAGTCCATATTTCTTACTTCCCTCATTCTGCTGTTCATCACCGTCATGATACTTTCATATTCGTATGCGCGGGGGTTGATATGAGAAATCTTAAGCATCTGACAGCAGGGCCAAAGATAAATAAGAGAGCGATGGCGGCTTTCTCGATCATTATTATTCTTTCTATCGCTTTTAACACAGCCTTCGCCTCAAAACCTTCTTTCCCCTCCCAATCTACCGCAGCTCCTCCCATGCCGGAAGACCATGAGGGACGTACCGTCTGTAAGGGCTGTCATGAAACGGGTGTAGCTGATGCTCCTCTTCTCCCCCCATCGCCTGATCACACAGTTTTCCCTGATGATTACGTGATGTGCAGTGGATGCCATGAACTAGTTTTGTCGCCTACACCGTCCCCTACCATCGCAGTTACACCTTCACTTCCCCTGCCACCAGAAGAGTGTGGAGTATGCCACGAAGAGTACGAAGGATGGCAGCAGTCTATCCATGCTGAGAAAGGCGTCAACTGTCTTGTTTGCCATTCCGGCGTTGAAACCGTGCCTCACGAGGAAGTCGTAGTAGATCTGGCCGTGTGCAGTCAGTGCCATGGGGGAAGGTTTCAACTGGAAGTCATCAGCATCACTTGTAACTCATGTCACGATCCCCATAGTCAGACTTTGGAGGTTGAAGTCGCTAAGCTATGCAGTCGCTGCCATTCAGAGGAGTACCAGCGATGGAGTGACTCTGCTCACGGTTTGGCGGGAGTGGCCTGCGAGAAATGCCACCGTCATGCAGAGGTGGGGCACGTGCACAGGTTGGTAGAGGTCAGTTCTGTCCTTTGTGGTAGTTGTCATGTCGAGCAGTACCGGCTTGAGATAAAGCACGACATCAACTGTGCTGACTGCCATGAACCTCACAGCCAAGACTTGAGAAAGAAGGTGCCGGAGTTATGCGATAGATGCCATGACGACATATATCGAGATTGGAATATGTCCCCTCACAAAGTAGAAGGAGTCTCATGCGACGTATGTCATCCTCATGCAGAAAGCGGCCATGTTCACAGGTGGATCAACGCCTCCTCTGCCGCTTGCGGACAGTGCCATAAAACCTTTGAAGAATTAAGCGAATCGAAAATGGCTGTGTATGATATCACATGCACCAACTGCCATAACCCCCACTCCCAGGAAATTAGGACCCCCACTGTTTCCACCCTCTGCGGGCGCTGTCACAATCAGACCACAAGTCCAGAATACTATTTCTGGAATGCCAGCGTCCATAAGGCTGTGGGAGCAAGTTGTGAGACATGCCACATGTACTCTGAAGGAGAGCGGTTCAGGCATAACTTTACTCAACCTCTCTTAGAAGAAGCATGTGAGCAGTGTCACGCGATCCTACCTTCGGGAGAGTTACATGCCCTTCAGTACAGGACTGAGTATGAGATCAAGAAGGCTGAGGAGAAAATAAGGGCGGCTGAAGGAGTTATCGCCAAGGCCAAATCTGTCTTCAAAGTAAGTGAAAAAGACCCTCTAATGGTGAAAGCTGAAAGCATGCTGGCTGAGGCTGAACACATACTGGAAATGGTGAAGAATGAGAAAAGTCGAGGGTTCCATGCACCCATACTTACTCACATGCTTATATCCCAAGCCTTTAACTTGGGAGAGCAATCTCAGCGCATAGCTTTGGAGCTGGCGGGGAGTAGGTCTCTCAGTTGGGAGATATCTCTGCTGATTGCTTTAGGCATAATAGCAGTCATGGAGTTAGTAGTGTTCTCTTACAAAATTAGAAAGGCTTCTGGTAAAATTTGATCGAAGATTTTTTTTATATATATAATAATTTATAAATTTAAATTATTGTGCAAAAATTTATATATCTAATAATAGTAATAAAAGAAACGTTAGAAACCCTGCCAAAAAAGGAAGGGGGTATATACGATTAAAAATAGACATCTTATTTATTTAATGGCTATCACCATAACCATCCTAGCCTTCGGTTCCATCGCAGGAGCATTGACGATCCAAGCAAACATACAGGCTTCCCAAGAAACATACGCCGCAGAGATCCCAAGCTACGTCGGTCCAGAGACATGTAAAATATGCCACCCCGCTCAGTATGAAGAATGGAAAGACACAGGCCATGCTAACATGATACTCACCGCACAGCAAGCGCAGGAGGAAGGTTTCCCCCTGCCCGAGGGTATATCTTGGGATGATGTGGCGTACACCTTAGGAGGCATTTGGAAGATACGCTACATAAACACAAGCGGTTACTTTATAACTTGGCATTATGAGAATGGAGTCAAAACACCTGGGAAAAACCAATATAATATCGCCACAGGCGAATGGGTCGACTACCACGCTGGCGAAGTTAAAAAGTATACTTGCGGAAACTGTCACACTACAGGCTATGATGTAGAGGCCGCGTCCCCAGAGGGTATGCCTGGCATCGTAGGCAACTGGCAGTTCCTCGGCATCACCTGTGAGTCTTGCCATGGGCCTGGAGGAGACCACATCACGGGGCCCACGCAGAACAAAATGGTCATCGATGTGAGTGCGGAGGTCTGCGGGCAGTGCCATGTTAGGGGTAAGGACATCACTTACCAGCTTGGAGACCCCGAATCCTTCAGCTACACCCACGGTGAAAAGCCTCATAAACATCACCAGCAGTATCATGACTGGATTCAGAGTGAACACAGCGAATCTTTAGAGCATCTTGTAGCTTTGCCCTACGCACAGGATTACTGTTTGAGCTGTATGAGTGCAGATAAAATCCTGAACACCGATCTCATCACCTTGTTCAAGGCTCCTGAAGTAACCGTCGAAAATGCCGTGAACCCTGTTACCTGCGTCAACTGCCACAATCCCCACTCTTCCGACCTGAGAATAACGAGGCCTGCCGTCAAAGGATACCCCGCCGTGGGAGAGGTTGGGTCGACTGCTGATAAATTAACTGTCTGTACGCAGTGCCACACTGGTGGAGCCACGGTGGAGGAGAAGGATAAGGAGAGATGGCATCATACCACAGGGGAAATATTCACCGCCATAGGTAGCGTACACTATGCTTCCGGTGTTACATGCGTTGACTGCCACATGGCTCTTGACACCAAGACGGCCATTGCCTATGATCTACGCAACCATACCATGACGGTTCAATCCTATGGGACATACGATTATACATGTGGTCAAGCTATAGGCTGCCACAAGGAACAAGGCGCAGAATGGGCTGAACAGCGCATATTAGATGCCCAGACTCTGTTCAGCGAATCGCTGGAGAAGGCAGAGGCAGCCATATCTTCAGCCGAAACTACTATCATCACGGCTAATGAAACCGCAGGAATTGATATGGCCACCCTCAAAGAAGCGGAAGAACTACTGCTGAAAGCTAAAAGTAGGTTTGCCTACGCAGAGGCAGATGGCAGTGAAGGTTTCCATAACCCAACCTACACCCAGATGCTTTTGGCAGCAGCTCTGGACTATGCTGCCAAGGCTGAATTGACCGCGTCTAAAGCTATAGCCGACGCCACCATCGCCACTTTGGCTCCTGCAGAGCAAGTTGAAACCTTGCGGGCTGAGGTTTCCCGCTTGCAAGACGAAATCTCCGACCTCCAAAAACAGAACAATGCCTTAAAGAGCCAAAATGAAGACCTCCGAAAGTTAAACAGCGACCTTGAGAATCAAGTCAGCAGTTTGCAGGCGCAGGTTAGCAGTCTTCAAGACCGTGTGGCCGAGTTAGAAGCAGCGGCCCCGCCGAGGGTAGGAATGCTTTACGTTTACCTCGCCATAGGCGTAGTGGTCGGTATTATCATAGGAGCCGCCGTGATCTTCGCTGTGAAGAGGGGCAAGTAGAAGCGCCCCCCGTCCACATTTTTTGGGATCGGGATTCGTTTAGAAGTGTTTGCCATAAGGGAGGATGGTGTGAGCGGCTTGAGAATCTTTAACTTGAGGGCCACTTACAAGAAGGTTTCCATCCCTCTGCTGGAGAAGCTAACTTTCAAGAGCCCCCCGAAGGCTTTGAGGAGTTTACAGAATGCGGAAAACATCAGGGAATGCCTAATTCTGCAGACATGTAACAGGGTAGAAATCTTCGCAGTAACCTTAACCCAGGAAGACGAAGAGAGAGTGGCAGAGTGGTGGAGGAAAGAAACAGGTTTCAACTCAGAGAAATTTTACAGCCTTATCGAAGTGTCCCGTGACGTGGAAGCTGTGGGCCACCTTTTCCGGCTGGCTTCAGGCCTTGAGTCCATGGTAGTCGGGGAAGCTCAGATCCTCGGCCAGATCAGGAAGGCTTTCGAAGAGGCTAAAGCCTGCGGCACGGTAGGCCCTCTGCTCGAGAAAGTTTTCACCAAGGCGATCAAGACGGGGGGTCGAGTTCGCCTTGAAACAGACATCGGCAAGGGCGCTGCATCGGTGGGTTCGGTGGCCGTAGACTTGGCTGAGGAGGTCCTCGGTGGGCTGGAAGGGAGGAGAATCCTCATCCTAGGAGCTGGGGAAACCGGCACATTGGTGGGGAAAGCTCTTGCAGCCAGACGGCAGGCCGCGGTCTTCGTGGCCAATCGCACATATCCCAGAGCCCTTAGGCTGGCTCGGATGCTGGGCGGCCGAGCTGTGTCCTTCAGTCAGCTGGGGAAATTTCTGGCTGAAGCCGACGTGGTGGTGGTCGCCACCTCAGCGCCCCACCCAGTGTTGAAGTTGAGCGAGGTGGGGAAGGCTTTGGAGGAAAGGGGAGGAAAGCCCATGCTCATCATTGACCTTTCCCAGCCTAGGAACGTGGACGCCGAGGTAGCCCGCCTTAGGGGGGTTCAACTCCACAACATCGACGACCTCCAAAAGCTGAGCCAGCTAAACCTTAAAATGCGCGCCGCAGAGGTGGAAAAGGTTGAAAAAATCGTGGAAAAAGAAGTAGGGCGGCTGGAGTTGATGTTGAAGAGGGAAACCGCGGAACCTGTTATCTCAGCCATGCTGCAGAGGGCCGAGAAGATCAGGAGGAAAGAAGTGGAGAGATTTCTCAGCATGCTGGGCCGGGTGGATGGAACTTTGCGGAAACTCATCGAAGATATGTCCTATGAACTCGTCGAAAGAATCTTCCACCATCCAATCCAAAACCTGAGAAAAGCCGCGGAAAAGGATCAAACCTCCCTAGTTCTGGCAGCCAGAAAGCTGTTTAACATCGAAGCTGAAAGGGAGCCCCAAGATTTTCCTGAGAGCTTGCAATATGGAATACCCATGAAAGAGGCATGCTAATCAGTATTCTGACAGCCTTCGCTTCCGAAAGGCCTGACCTTTTCCCTTAACTTGCTTAGTCACCGCTAATAGGAGCAATAGCTGCCAAAGCGTGAGCTCTCGGATAGGGGTGTTCCCCCTCCCTCACATTGGTTACTCTCGTCTCTTCCAAGGCTTGGCGTCGCCATTGAGCCTTAGCAATCTTCATCGATGCCTTTCGAAGCTGTTGTAATATTATTCTGCTTCCCTGCTTGTTGTGGCATATTTTTCTACCGCTTCCTAAGAGAGGCTAACGTCTACAAGGGTTCAAATTGGAGGCTACAGTAAATTATTACCACTGACTACGGTGGCGGGCCCGGGGGGATTTGAACCCCCGACCTCCGGCTCCGCAGGCCGGCGCCCTAGTCCTGATTTTCCGGGATGACGATGAGTCCCTCTAGACGACGGGCCCTTCTTCAGCGGTGTTAGGGTTCCCGGAGGTCACCGTCAATATTATATCTGTCTCCAATTATACGGTTTACGGTTTCGACTGCTTCCCCTTCGCAGTCTTAGATCGGATGGCGGGGATTAAGTTTGGCGGGAAAAATAGGGCGGCTGGAAGGCCATTGGATTGACCGGGTGGTCAGGGAACTGGAGCTCAGAGGAGATGAGCAGCTGGTCTTCAGCACCGCCAAGACCCCCAGCGGGCCTATCCACGTCGGTGTAGGTCGGGAGCTGGTGTACTGCAGCGCCTTCGAGACCCTGCTGAGGGAGAGAGGCTTCCCCACCGCCTTCTACTTTTTCGTCGACGACTTTGACTCCCTGAAAACCTTCCCCCCGGCTACGCCTAAGGACTTCGCATCACGCAGGGAGTACCTTGGAAGACCCATGTGGGCGGTGCCCTGCCCCTACGGGCACTGCGAAAGCTGGGGGCGCCATTACGCTCAGGAGCTCATCGAAACCTTCCCAACTTTCGGCTTCCACCCCCAGATCGTCTGGTCCCACCGTCTTTACCAGACCCCGGAGATGAAAAACCTCATCCGCAAGGCCTTAGAAAAGGTGGGCGAGTTAAAGGCCATCCTCCGCCGGGTGGTTACACCCACGCTTCAGGGAGAGAAGCTTGAGGCCTTCCAAAAAGAGCTGGAAGACTGGTATCCCTGCTTGGTGGTCTGCGAAGCCTGCGGCCGCCTCATGACCACGAAGGTTCAAGCCTACGACTCCCAAGGTGACCTTCTGACCTACAGCTGCAAGGCCTGCGGCCGGAGGGGGCAGGTAAAGATAGCGGACCACCCGGTTAAACTCCGGTGGAGGATCGACTGGCCTGCCAAGTGGGCCTTGTTCAAGGTAAGCTGCGAACCAGCCGGCAAAGACCACTGCGTGAAGGGCGGAGCCTACGACACGGGGGAGCATATCGTCAGCCGGGTCTTCGGTTGGAAGCCGCCTTACCGCATTCCCTACGAGTGGATACTTTTGGGGGCGAAGGCCATGAAAACCCACAAGGGGATTTCCTTCACCTTCGCAGAATGGTCGGCTTCCGCCCCCCCGGAAGTCTACCGCTTCATGGTCCTCAGAGAAGAACCCCGCAAGCACATCAACTTCTCCCCCGAGCGGCTCCCCCAGCTCATCGACGAATTTGAAAGAGCTGAAAAAATCTACTTCAACCTAGAAAAGGCCTCAACCCCGGAGGAGGAAGCCGCTGTCCGGAGGGTTTACCCCCTCAGCCTGCCTGAGGGGCCCCCCGCCTCTCCTCCCCTCAGACTTCCTTTCAGGTTCGCCATAGTCCTATGCCAGCTGACGCCCCTCCTAGGGGAGGAGGGGGTGAAATCCAAGGTTCGAGAAGTCTTAGAGAAACTGGGGGGAGGAAAAAAAGTGGGAGAGGAGGTGATTTCCTCAGCCCAAGACAGGCTGAAGAAGGCGCAATACTGGGTCGTCCACTACGCTGGGGAAGACCTCCGATTCAACATAGCCGAAACCCTCCCCGCGCAGGTTCGAGAAATGTTAGACAGCCGACAAAGGGAAGGACTGAAGAGGCTGGCTGAAATGCTGGAGGAAAAAGACTGGGATGAGGCGGAACTTCAATACCAAGTCTTCGAGCTGGGGAAAAGCTTGGGGATAGGCCCTAAGATCTTTGAAGCGGTTTATCTGGTTTTCTTGGGGAAAAAATTCGGCCCTAGGCTGGCTCCTTTTCTCCTATCCTTAGATAAGGAGTTCGCCGTCAAAAGGTTGAGGGAGACCTCCTAGAAGCTGGAAGCTGCTGTGAAAAGCCGAAAACGATGTTCAATCGCTGATGGGGAAACCGTTCCACCGGTTTTGGAGCACATCCCGGAAAAACTCATCCAAACTGACTTCCAAGGTTCTTAGACGGCTGGAGAGGGAGGGTATGGGCTTGGCGAAAACCCCGCCTTTACAGGTTTCTATACGAGTTAGTTTAGCCACATGAGCCAAGGTTTCCCGGTCCACCTTCTCCAAGAAAATCCCCAAACCCGGGTAGGGGCAAAGCCCGCAGTCGTAGGTGCAAAACTCGCAGAGGCTGTAGAGGGTAGTCAGAATCTTAAGCCCATTAGCATCCTCCAGCGTCCTGATTTCGCTTTCCTTAGCCTCCAGAGTCTTTTCTATCCTTCTTCCAAATAGGTTTCTTTCAAGCTTCCGAGCAGCCTTGTAGACCTCGCTTCGGGTTTTCGCCCCCGTCAACACCGCCTTTCCATTGGAGAAAAGAAGGGCCACTGTTCGAGGTTCGTCGATGCGGCAGATGAGGCCGGGAAACTGCTCAGGCTCGTAGATGGTGGAAACCAGCTGGTGGGAGACTCTTTCTAGGCTTATGTTTCTCCCGAAGTTCACCAAGGCTACGATGTTCTGAACTTTGACCTCCGGCTTCCCCTCCAGTCTGACGCCTCTGCGCTTCAGCTCCGCGGCCACCTTTCTGACTGTTTTCGGAACCTCCAACTCGGAGCTTAAACCTGTGCAGATCATTTTTCCAGTCCTAAAAACCAGATTGGCTGTCTTAGGGTTTTTTAACCTCATAACAAGCCCTGGAAAATGCTTTTTACGCCGAAAAAGAGTTGGATAAGTCTTAAGAAGATTAGATAGGGCTATTTTTCGGCCAAAATCTACTGAAACGACTATGTTGCAGATTTTAATTTTCACCGTCATCTCAGCCAAAGCCCGGTGTTTCTTAAAAAGACGGGGTTTAGAATCCCTCATTATATATGTTCAAAAAGCCTTAAAACACTATCGTTTTTACATCCGAAATGGCGCTTTTATGCCCAAAAGCCTCAGAGAGTTCCCCAACACCACCTGCACAGCCTTCACCAGCCACATGCGGCTTTTCTTGGCGGTCTTACTTTCAGCCTTCAAAACAGGCAGCTCATCGTAGAAGGCGTTGAAGCTGTCAGCTACTTCGTTAGCATATTCAGCCAAGATTTCAGGTTTAAGGGAGTCCGCAGCCTCCGAGAAAACTTCAGGAAGCCTAGCCAGCTTAACCAGTAGCTGCTTTTCTAGGGGATTATCCAAAAGCAAGCTGTCCCTCGGGGGAGGAGGGGGAAGGGCTCCTGCCTTTCTCAAAATGCTGCAAGCTCGGGCGTGGGCGTATTGAATATAGGGGCCGCTGTTGGCTTCGAGGTTCAGAACCCGGTCCCAGCTGAAGGTGACAACTTTCAGGGGGGAAACGCTGAGCATGGCGTATTTGATAGCCCCTAGACCCACCGCCTTGGCGGTCTCCTTTTTTCTCCTTTCACTCATATCGGGTGAACGTTTTTCCACTTCCTTGTAGGCCATGGCGAAAGCCTCCCTCATAACCTCGTCGAAGGTGACATAGCGGCCTCTCCTCCTCGACATCTTATACCCGGGAAGGGTGACCAACTCGTAGGCGCAGTGAATGAGGGAATCCGCAGCTTTGCTGACCTTCAAGGCTAGGAGGGCAAGCTTGAGTTGAAGCTGAGCCAGCTTCTGGTCGACGCCTATGACGTTGACCGCCCTGTCCGCCCAAGAAAACTTCTTCAAATGGTAGGCGATGTCTCTCGTCGTGTAGAGGGTGGTGCCGTCGCCTCGAACTAAGACCAGCGGAGAAACCTCCGGCAGCCCTTCTTGGGATGTAAGGGTGGCAGCTCCAAGAGTCTCAGCAGCTAAACGTGCGTCGAAGGTTAAGGCGCCTCTCTGAAGTTTCACGTAGGGGGTTTTCTTCAGTTTTTCCAGAACTTCTTTAACTTCGCCGCTCCACACTAGGTTGCTTTCCCAGTCCCAAGCATCAAATTTTATGCCTGCGGTTTTCAGGGTTTTTCTAAAGCCTCTGAGGCAGAGGTTAACTATTCTCCGGATAAGCTTCACAGTCCGCGGGTCTCCGTCCTCGTAGAGTTTGAGAATTTTCTCGATGCTTTTCTCCGGATCAGAGTCAGCGTTTACAGCTTCCAAGAGTCTGTCGAAGACTTCTTTCCGCTGGGATTCCAGCTCCGAGGCTATGGCTACAAGCTCACCCAGCTGTCTCTTCAGTTTTTCAGCCTCCACCCGTTCTTTGACCGCTCCCATCCTTTTTTTCAAACTTGTAATTTCCACAAGAGTGTGAACGGCCGTGTAGAGAAAGCCCAGCCACTCGTCGGGTTTTCCTTCCACCTTCGGTTTTCCCAAGAGCATAAAACCATAGGCCACCGTAGCAACCTGTCTACCCATGTCGTTGACGTAGAAATGCCGCCTCACCACATGGCCTCGCCCTTCCAAAAGCCTAGCCAAAGCGTCTCCCAGGATGGCGTTTCTGGCGGTGCCTATGTGAAGAGGCCCGCTGGGGTTGGCGCTGGTATGTTCCACCAAGATTTTCTCAGAGGAGGCTGCGGTGACAAGCCCATAGGAGCGGCCCAGTTCCTTCACAGCTTCAAACGTTAAACTAGCCAGTTGGGGGATGTCGGCGAAGAAGTTTAGATAACCTCCCACAGCTTCCACTTTGGCAACTAAATTGAAACTCAGCTTACTAAGCTCCACGCGGAGGTTTTCGGCGATGACGGAGGACTTCAGCCCTGTCTTTTGGGAAAGCTCAAAGCATAGGCTGGAGGAAAGCTCCCCGAACTGAGGTGAAGAAGGAATCGTGGTCAAGTATTTTGGAGCTTCAAAGTCGGGGTAAACCTTTCCGAGAACCGCCAAGAGGGCGTTTTCGCATTCCTCTCGAAAGAAGCCGAAAGGATTAGGGTTCACCACGAGTTTTCACCGAATTCTCAGCTGGACGGCCTGCCTCCAGCCTTCTTCCCGTCGGACTTTAAGGCTCTTGGAAATGGATGAGGTGCAGGGACGTATTAAAGTTGTGGACAGCCATCGCTCTATCCGTAGGCTTTGAAACGAGCCTTAAACCTCTCCGGAGGCCGAATTGTCTAACCGGAGGTGTAGCTTTCGGCAATTTCGTAGAAGGCATCCTTAACCTTTTTGAGCTGATCCCAGCTTAGGCTGTAGGTTGAGAGCTTGATGTGCTTGCTCATACCTCTGTGGATGCCTGTGATCCCCCTCCTGTTCAGCTCCTCCGCCAAGAAGAAACCTTTCCTCTTATGACGTTTGGATATCTCCCAGAAAACAGGGGTTTCAAAATGCATCAGATGATGTCGGTGAGGCCTATCCCCAATGAGCATGACGTCATCTAGTTTCTCCATTTCCCCGATAAACCAGCGGACTTTTTCCAGCTCTTCATTCCAATTTCTAACTCGCTCCACTACGTAGGGAAATGAAAGCATGGCGGAAACTAGGGGCACAGCGCCTACGCTACACCCGAAAAGGCTGGGAATCTTCTTCCCAAAAGCCCGGCCGCTCCAGTGGGTCACCATAGTGGAGCTTTCAAACGTTCGTTTAGCCCATTCAAAGTTGGTGACTAGAAAACCCAGAGGGCCTAGGGAGGCCATGGATTTGTGGGCTGAAACCGTCAGGAAGTCGGCTTTCATCTCCTTCATGTTCACCGGCATGACCCCGGCTGTGTACGCGGCGTTGACCATGTAGGGGATGTCATATTCCCTTGCAATCTCCCCCACCTCCTTCACAGGATTCAGGTTACCGTAGTAGGGGTCCGCATGGGTGACCACTATCAACGCGGGAAGCTTCCCCTTCTCCTTTTTAACCCGCTCTATTCTCTCAGCGAAATTTTTCGCCTCCACCCTGTACTCAGGATAGCCTCTGTGAACTGCCTCTTCCAATTCGAAGCCCGCCATCTCAGCGGCTATGACGGTTGTGTAGTGGCAGAGGGGATCGGTGACGATGACTTTGGCATATTCCCTCGACCCGTTTTCCGCTACATAGTCAGCCAAGGTTTTCATGACGGCGAATTGGGCTCCCCGGCAGCCGAAGGTATGCTCAGCCACGTCTCCCCCGAAGAACTCCGCCACATCGGCTTGGAAGTCTTTAACGGGAGGCTTGCCTATGAGGCTGGATCTCCCGTCTAGACAGTCAAAGCAGATGGCGTAGCCGGCTTTAGTCCAGCCTTCTTCCAGAAGCCTCTTCTGAACTTCTTGAGGGAGAATGCCCCCGGTCATGATGGGGTGGATGATAAGATATCCTTTGTGGGAGTTGCTGAGACGCCTATACCTTTGAAGATCTACCGTCGTCCCTTATCCCTCATGTCCTATTTTCTGCAGGTGCCGCCTAACGTCACCTACGATCGACTTGAGAAGTCTCTCCAGGTTCTCCCCAGAGTAAAGGTCCACTCCCAGTTCATCTTCGCTGGCTGTGAGAATGAAGTCTATCCAAGGACCTCGTTGAACCACTTCATACGGTCTGATGGTTTCGGAAAGCCTTTCCACCGCTTCTTTAGCCTTTTCCTCCGAAGCCATTTTCAGGGGGATGCGAATGGTAAGCAGTTTAAATCTGCCCCTCAAATCCTTGTTGAGGTAGACCCTGACGTTGGTGCCATCGAATTTTCCAAGAAAATAATCGGTTCCCTTGGACAGGCCGATTTTTTCAAGTTCTTGAACGAGGTCCTTGGGTAGGTCGCTGGCCCGGCATCCGCAGAGGGGGCCTCCGCTTTTCATAACCTCCGATATGGCTTCAGCTGCCTGCACATATACTTCAGGAGGAGCTCCGAAGATGACTTCGTCCTCTCGAAAATCAGCCAGTAGCCGGGCTCCTTTGCAGAGGAAAGACACATTGGGCTTACGGTCCAAGTAAGGTTTGGCAGTGAAATCGCTGCAAGCCTTCTCCCCTTTAAAGTCCGCGGCTAGGCTTTCGACCCCCGCACCTTTCAGGATACTGGTTAGCTCCATCATTTGTCTCGGAGTCAAAATCGCATGGACGACGTCGGGCTCTTCCTCCATCCGGCTGAGGGGAGCAACCTGTATGCCTTTCGTGTCCGCTGGCTTAACCCTAGGCTCAACCCCGGATAGCTTCGGCTCCCTGAAACCTAGGACGAAATGGGCTGTGGAGCAGGCTTCGTCGTCTTTCCCGTAAAGAAAAACCCTGTTTTCCATGGAAGCCAAGCGGAGCGTCTTACAGTACTCCATGGGTCTCTCAGGTTTGAGAGCCTCAGTTCCATGAGCGTCTTCCTTGAGAAGTTTCACTCCGACGAGGGAGTATTTTAAGCCGAGATAGCTTCTTATCGTTTCATCGATTTCCTTCCAGTTTCTTGGTTTCACCATAAGGTCACTTCCTTTCCCAGCGTTGACTTTCTGAGGAGAATAGTCTCGTAGCGCAGGTTAAGCTTTCCTCCCAATCACATATATGCTTTAAAAATTTTTCATGATGCGGCAGGGGAAAATTAACCCGCTTTCTTAAGAAAGCCAATCCGGCTGGAAACCTAAAAGCTGAGGAGAGAAGACTACCCTCTATCTGAAGCCTTTCCGCAAAGCTTTGGGATGTTTTCGGAGAGGCAAACAAAAACCCTCCGCAACTTCTCTCACCGTATAACGGTGTTATGAATTTAAATATATATAAAGATATTTCCTTACAGGCTGCAACCTACAAACAAGCCCGGAATAGGAGGTGGAGGGAGTTCGTTTTTTAGGACTCTCAACTATCCGCTTTCTTTGAAGCAAGAAGGGGGATGCCAAAAAAATATATAGTGAGAGACTTTTAACTAGCAATAATGGTCGGCCATGGAGTTCTTAACCGCCGCCATCGTCCTCGGTGTTTTCGCCTTTATTGTAAGCTTAGGAGCTATCATCGGCTGGTTTGAAGACCTAGAATCCGACACAGGCTCACAGTCAAATCCCAATTCCCAAGTTCAACTAGCCCCTCAGATGGGAGTGCGTCATCGAATCTACAACAAGGCGATTTCCGGGGAACCCATATCCAACGGGCTGTGGGGAGCGACGGCGGGAACTGTGTTCACCGTGTTATGGTACAGTTTCCAGGTTCACCCCCTCATCGCCTTAGCCGTCGCTTCATCTTTCACCACGTTGGTTCACATTTCTCTAGCGGTTTCCTCTCATCTGGGGAGAACGGCCAGCGTGAACATCTTCAAGCAACCCCTTTACTTGGATGTTGTTACAAGCCATCTTCCCCTCATCGCCTCCCACGGCTTCATCGTCAGCACGGCGCTGGTTGCCTTAGCCTACATTTTCTACAATGTTTTCTTCAGCTTGGAGGGGCTGCTCGGCTACCCTATGCCCATACCCTTCCTCAGCTTTCTGCTGGGAATAATGGCGGGAGCCGTGGGCTCTTCGACAGGGGACATTCACTACGGTGCAGAGAGGCAGTTTCAGCATTTTCCCTTCGGGGAAGGGGTTCCCAGCAAAAACTTCGGGCAGATAACCACCAAGGCGGAGGTAGGCTGGAGAACCAGCATAGATGTGACCTATTTCTGCGCCAAATACGGCGGCCCCATGGCCGGCTTCTGCTACGCGTTGATACTGCTGGTGGATAACCTACGCCTTTTGATAGGAAACTTCACCGTAATCCTGTTAAGCCTCATCACAGGGCTGATAATCTTAGCTGCGCTCATCGGTTTCAACCGGTATTTGGAGGTTTGGGCTCGGAAAAAGTTCGGTCCCTATGCTTGAGAAGGTGTCTTCCCATGATCGATGTAATGTTGCTGGTCCTGTTCATGATAGGGCTTGGAGGAATCCTAGTTTGCGTAGGCGTCTTCCTCATTCCCATAGGCGGCGCCCCAGCGGCCATGTCTACAGCGACAGGCGTTGCCACGGGATGCGAAATGATAACCATGGGCGCTGGTGTAACCGGCCTGTTTTTGGCGGCAGCCTTCTACACCAAAAGTCTCATGTTCGTGATCATCACCGCCGGCGTAAGCTCCGCCCTCATGCTGGCGATCACCATGCTCTTCACCAACCTCATCGTCATCTTCGGCAAAGGAGTTCCCCCTGCCTTCGCCACCAAAGAGCGAGACCCCATAACAGGGGACCCGATAAAACCCTACGTGACCCCGGGAACCGTCGGCCACGGTGTCCCCACCGCCCCCTATCTGGGCGGGGTGCTGGGTAGCTTTCTGGCTGGAGCGGGGGGAGCCTTGGCCTTCACAGCCATGTACCGGTTCAGCAGCGGTGCGACGTTGGCGGAGTTTGTAGGAGTCCTTCCCCAACCTGCCCCCCAAGTGGCAGCCATGGCTCTTTCCGTGATAACGGCGGTGGGTCTATACCTCATCAACGCTAACATAGCAGCTTACAGCATCCGAGGCGTCATCGAGTCTTGGCTGGATCCGAAATTTTCCAAGCTGCCCAGAGTTATCGCCGCCTGCTTCTCAGCTTCGATTCTTTTCGGAGTTCTCATCTTGTTGGTTTCAATAGGGGGTGTTGGATGAAAACATGGGCCATGTGACGAAAGGGGCTCCTAAGAAGCCTACCATAAATCCGAAATACTTAGCCATCATCGGAGTCGCCGTAGGGTTACCCGGTGTCTATCTGGGGAAGTTTTCCCCCCTAATCCCCGCAGCGCTGGCCGTGCCCGCCCTTGTTTGGGCAGCAGACGCCATTCGCCGCATAGCCGGCTACGGGTTAGGCACCGGAGTGCCCTCCATAGGTAATCTGGCCATAGGGATGGGTGTCCTCACAGCGCTGGTGGGGCTGAGATATGAGCCTGCGTTGGGCGTGGCTTTAGCGGCTCTCTGGGGCATTATGTACGGGGTTATCATCGGCAGATTGAAGATTTTGGAGATCCCTGTCTTCACCCGCTGCATAACCGAGCTGTCTGTAGGGGCCTCCGTGGGTTTGATGGCTCTCCTCAGCGCTGCTGCAGGAGGGTATACGGTGGATTTCTTCCAAGGGAGGCTTATGCCCATGATATTCTTGACAGGGTTCGTCGTCGCCGTGTTTTGGGCCACCAGCATGACCATCTTCCACCCCTTCAACGCCTGTCTGGGGCCTGGGGAAAAGCAGACTCGAACCTTAAAGCTAGCCGTTGGTGTGGCGGGAATAGACGTAACTCTCGCCGGGATCTCCGCCCTAGGAGTGGCGGGGTTGAATCCTTCTATCATGACGTTGGAAGCGGCTGTGGGCATTATCTTCCTAGGGGCAGCGGTGTGGATTGGTGGATACTATGCTTTCATAAAGGCGGCCATAAAAGAATCAGCTTCGGTGATGTGGACAGGTTTTCCGGAGGCAAAGAAGTAGAGGGAGAGCTATGGCGGCTGAAATATCTAAAGAATACGACGTGATCTTAGACGCTGAAAACGGCCTCGTGGGAGAAGCTCGGATGGATGTGGTCACTCTTGACATCATGCCCTTGGAAAAAAGTTTGAGGGAACTGGAAAAGTTGGCGGAGGAGCTTCTCTCCAGCCTCAACCCAGCTTCAGAGCCTCTGTTTTCAAGGCCTCTCCGAGGAGGCATATACAGGAGAGCGGGGCTTCTGACCAATATCTTCCTAGGCTTTCTCATCGGCTGCCTGTTCTTCGCCATTATAATATTCACCTACTTGGCGGTTACGAGCCCTGAAGCCTTGAAGGCTGTGGGAGGAGGATAGTTCCATGGGCCAAAAAGAAGGGGGCGAGACCGCGGAGCCCAAGCCTAAGGTGAATAAGGTTCCAGTGTCAGAGTGGCCTGTGGCTCCCGGAGACTATTACGTAGGCAACCCGGAGGGATGCGTGGCTGTGGTAACCCTTGCCTCCGCAGCCTTGATTAAACCCCTCCTCGAAAACCGGAACGTGGCTCTCTGTGGGGAATGTAAAACGGAAAACGTTGGGATTGAGAAGGTTATCTTGAACACCATCTCCAACCCCAATATTCGATTTGTAGTGGTGTGCGGAACCGAGGTTGCAGGCCACGTGACCGGGGGATGCTTCAAGGCCCTGTGGGAATTCGGCGTTGACCCTGAAACCAAAAAGATCATAAAGGCTCCGGGGGCCATTCCCTACATTGAAGCCGTACCTCCTGAAGGCGTGGAGAGGTTCAGAAAACAGGTTCAAATGGCAGCCATGGTGGATGTGGAAGACCTAGGAGTCATCCTAGCGAAAATAGAGGAGCTGGCAGCCCAAGACCCCGGCGCCTTCGGAGAGCCTCCGATGATCATTAAGATAGCGGAGAAGGTGGAGGAAAAAGCCGCTGTGAGAATTCCCCTGATGGTTTCCCTTCCCCCAGCCGTCGACTCTATGAGAAAAGTCGTCGGGGATGTGGAATACAAGGTAAGGCTTCTGACAAGGGAGAGAAGACTGACCATGGGTGTGTACTCCACGAGGCATTTAGGTTTCGCTCTGGGCTTTTTCGCTGCCTTAGGTACCTTGTTTCTGCTCCTCTTAGCTGGA
Organism: Candidatus Hecatella orcuttiae; assembly: GCA_002011035.2. Classification (GTDB taxonomy): domain Archaea; phylum Thermoproteota; class Bathyarchaeia; order Hecatellales; family Hecatellaceae; genus Hecatella; species Hecatella orcuttiae. The sequence continues at coordinate 111,147 of MTLY02000002.1, forward strand.
TTGGGGTGAGATGGTGGAGAAAGCCAAACGTAGGGCTGTAGAAACCTTGTACACGCCGGAAATGGCTCTCATTGAGGCTCGGATACATGACCTGAAGACAAGGTTGCTTCTCATCGGAAGAGAGAACCGTTTTGCTGCAGGTTTTTACGGAGGCTTGGTTAAAGGATTCATGTGGGGCATGATCATCTCCCTGCTACTGTTCGGAGTTATATTCGCGTATTTCATACCGTGAGGAGATACTGAATGGTCGGTAAACCGGACGGGGAAGAAGTAGTGGTTCCGACGGTAGTTACACCACCGGAGATAAAGGAGTTCCATGATAGACTGGACGCCGTCGATGAGAAGATCGAGTTCGTCCTCGGGGAGGTTGCCTTGAGGAGAGGTCTAACCGCTGGAACGTGGATGGGTTTCCTCTACGGCCTAGCGCTAGGCCTCACCATCATCACCTTCCTAAAATACGTGTTACATTGGATGTAGGTGATATGCATGTTCAGGTTTGAAAGGGAACAAACCATAGTGGAAGTTGGAAAAGTGAAGTTCGGAGGACAGCCAGGCGAGCTGCCCACGCCCTTGGCGGGCACAATTTTCTACAAAGGGCATAAAATCATCACCGACCCGAAAAGCGGAGAATTCGACAGAGCTGCGGCTGAAGCCCTGTTGAAAAAGCAGGAAGAGCTTTCAGAACTCACAGGAGTTCCGCAGGTGGTTCAGGTTTTTGCGGAGGCCCCTGAAGTCATGATCAAGTATCTTGATTTCGTTTCAAACTTCACCGATGCCCCCCTCCTCATAGACTCCACAGACGCCACCACCCGGCTTCAAGGGGCTAAACATGCAGCGGAAGTGGGGCTACAAGATAGGGCGATCTTCAACTCCATCAATGTTTCCATCACCGAACAGGAGATGGCTGTGCTCAGAGAAACCAGCCTGCCTGCTATTGTCTTAGCTTTTAACCCTAAGGATCAGACAACGGTAAAAGGGCGGATGGAAGTGATGACTACTGGAGCGGGTTTAATGGAAAAAGGCCTCCTAGACATTGCGAAAGAACTCACTGAAAAAATCCTTATCGACGTGGCAGCTACGGCTTTAAGCTTAGGGGCAGGGCCTTCTGAGAGGGCAACGTACGTGATGAAGACTAAATTCGGGCTGCCGGTGGGCACAGGCATACACAACGCTGTTTCAGCTTGGACTTGGCTTAAAAAATACAAGAAACAAATCCCTGAAGGAAAAGACGTTTACAGAGTCTGCGATATCTCCAGCTCCGTTGTCCATGTCCTATGCGGAGGAGATTTCATCCTTTACGGGCCTATTGAAAACGCTCCCTACATCTTCCCAACCGTAGCCTTCGCCAACATCATGGTGGCCGAGGCTGTTAAGGAGGGCTTGGGAACGAAGCCGGCTGAGGAGCATCCCGTCAACAAACTCTGCTAAAGCTCTTTCCTCCTTTTTTGTTTACGGTTTTTCAGCTAGATTTATAACCCTTAGGCTGAAATAATAGCTCAGAACTTCTCAGGTGTTTTATATGAGTTGGAGAGTGGCCAGTGAAATAAGGCAGAGGACAGGGCACCGGTTCAACATAGTCATCCAAAGCCTGCCTGAAGACAGCGAAGCGGCCATGACCTTCGAGGAGCTTTTCAGAAGAGTGAAGGCCAAAGAGTTTCTCGGGGATGAAGCCGAACTTGCGGAGAATCTGGATGCTTTAGAAAAAAGAAGAGAAATAGGCGTGAAGACAGGACCCGACCAAGTCAAGAGATATTGGGCAACTCCTAGAGGAAAACTGGAGACTAGAAAAAGAAAAGCCCTCATAAAACTTCACACCCAAGAGCTTACGGAAAATGAAGTGGCTGCCTTAGAAAGAATGGCCTCTAAACCTAAAGCCTAGAAGCGCTAAACGGCTAGGCGAGCTTGAAGGGCCCTGTTCCGTAACTCTCACCGTTTCCGGTTTTTATTAAAATTTATAGAAAGCCAAAGCCTCGGCGGCGTGAAATGAAACCTCATTCAAACGCGGACAGCTTGAAAAAACCGCGGCTGGTGGTGGCGGGGGCTCAGAGCAGCTCAGGGAAGACCACAGTTACCTTAGGCCTCGCGGGGCTTCTCATGAAAAGAGGCTACCTAGTTCAGACCTTCAAAGTAGGCCCTGACTACATCGACCCCAGCTATCACACTGGCATCACCCGGAGGCCGTGCCGAAACCTCGATTCATGGATGGTTCCTCTGCCCCATCTGCTGGAGATATTCGCTCACGGCATGGAAGAAGCTGACATAGCCTTGGTGGAGGGTGTCATGGGCCTTTACGACGGTATCCACGGCGCAGGGGAGGCTGGAAGCACAGCGCAGGTAGCTAAAAGATTGAAGGCGCCTGTGATCCTTGTAGTTGACGCTCACAGCATGGCGAGGTCCGCTGGAGCTTTAGTTTTAGGCTACAAAAGCTTCGACCCCCAGCTCAGCCTCAGGGGGGTGATTCTGAACAGGGTCTCTTCCCTCTCCCACGCTCAATGGTGCAAGGAGGCGATCGAGAAAGCAGCTAAGATCCCCGTCGTAGGCGCTATACCCAAGAGCGGGGAAATAGAAATGCCTGAACGCCATTTGGGGTTGATCCCTGTAAAGGAAAAAGAAAGCCTAGGAGGTTATTTTTCAAAGATAATCTCCCACATGGAGTCCCACGTGGACTTGGCCATGATCTTGGACGTCGCTGCTTCAGCCCCAAAATTGCCTGAAGTGAAGAAGGTGCTTTTTCCGTCTACTTCTCTTCCTAAAAAAGTGAGGGTAGGCGTCGCCTTAGATGAAGCCTTCAATTTCTACTACCAAGAAAATTTGGACTTGTTGAGTCTCCACGGCGCTGAGCTTGTGCCCTTCAGCCCCATCCACCACCGGAAGCTTCCCGAGGTAGACGGCCTATACTTGGGAGGAGGATTCCCGGAAGTGCTTCCCAGAGAACTGGAAGCTAACAAGACCGTGAGAAACGAGATAAGGAAGGCGGCAGAGGACTCCATGCCTGTCTACGCGGAGTGCGGAGGCTTGATGTATCTCACGAGATCCATCACCGATTTCAACGGCCGCACGTATAGGATGGTGGGTATTTTCGACGGCAGGACCCTTATGACCAAGAAGCTCTGCCTAAACTACACTTTAGCCAAAGTGGTGAAAGGCCACCTGCTGGCTGGTCCGGGAGCGAAACTGAAGGGCCATGAGTTTCACTATTCAAAGATCGTGGAAATCCCCCGGGACGCCGTCTTCGCCTACAGCATGGAGAAAGGCTACGGCATCGACGGGAAACATGACGCTTGGAACCTGTATAATACCTACGCCTCCTACATGCATGTCCACTTCGCCCACAGCCTGAAATTGGTCAGAAATTTTATTGCACACTGCCAGAAATACAGCAAACACTGAAGGGAGGACTGAAGGCTTCGGGGTTAAAAATATATAACACGCTGACAGGCCGGGAGGAGGAGTTTAAACCCATAGAAAGCGGAAAGGTGAAAATCTACACCTGCGGCCCCACCGTGTACGACTACGCCCATATCGGGAACTTCAGAACCTTTGTGCTTCAAGACGTTCTAAGGAGGTGGCTGAAATACAAAGGCTACGAGGTCTACCAAGTCATGAACCTAACCGACGTTGACGACAAGACCATCAGAGGCGCCAGAGAAACCGGTCTCTCCTTGAAGGAGTATACCGCCAAGTATACGGAGGCGTTTTTCGAGGACGCGGATAAACTTGGCATTGAAAGAGTTGAAGTCTACCCCAAAGCCACCGAGCACATCCAGGAAATGGTAGAACTGGTCAAGAAGCTCATGGACAAAGGATTCGCCTACCGAGGGGAGGACGGTTCGGTGTATTTTGACATCTCAAAATTTCGGGAATACGGCCAGCTGTCCAAGGTCAAGCTACGCCTTTTGAAGGCGAAAGGCCGAATCAAAGCTGACCAGTACTCTAAGGAGGAGGCAGAAGACTTCGCCCTCTGGAAGGCGTGGGACGAGGAAGATGGGGATGTTTTTTGGGAAACAGAGCTGGGGAAAGGTAGACCTGGATGGCATACCGAATGCGCAGCCTTGTCCATCAAATATCTGGGGGAAACCTTCGACATCCACGCCGGCGGAGTCGACCTCATGTTTCCTCACCACGAAAACGAGATAGCTCAGGCAGAAGCGGCGACTGGTAGAAAATTCGTCAACTACTGGCTTCACTTCAACCACCTGATGGTGGAAGGGAGAAAAATGTCCAAGTCTCTGGGAAACTTCTACACCCTGCGGGACTTACTTCAGAGAGGCTACCACCCTAAGGCCATAAGATACGTTCTGCTTTCAACCCATTACCGTAAGATATTAGACTTCTCCTTGAAGAATCTGGAGAAGGCATCTGATGTCGTCGGAAAACTAGAGGACTTTCTCCATCGACTAAAGGAAGCCAAGGGAAGGAAGGAAGAGGGAGAGAGAGAAGAAGCTGAAAAGCTGATTTCTCAATGCAAAGAAAGCTTTGAAGCAGCCATGGACGACGACTTGAATGTAAGCATTGCTTTAGCCTCGGTGTTCAGACTTGTGAGAGAGGCCAACAGGCTTATCGACGAAAACAAGCTTGGAGAGAAGGAGGCGGAAGACATGGAAGGCTTCTTAAAAAACGTGAACAGAGTCCTCAACCTCGTCGAAGAAAAACCCAGACCGGAAAAGCTTCCCGAAGAACTGGAGAAACTTCTCATCAAAAGGGAAGAAGCCCGGAAGAATAGAGATTGGAAAACCGCCGACGCCCTTAGGGAAGAGCTGGAGAAGAAGGGGTTAAAAATAGAGGACACACCGAAAGGGGTGCGGTGGAAGTGGAAAATCAGTTCTCCAAGGAGTTAAGAAACTTTATTTGAAAGTTCACCGCATCTACTAGCCTAGGGATTGGGTTATGCCTCAACTGGCTGTCTGTAAAGATTGCGGCCATCTTCTCTATAAGGGCGTCGACCTGAAGCCGGCTGAGGAGATCATCCAACTTAACGGTGGAACATGTCCTAAATGCGGACGGAAACTGGAATTCTTCATTGACAACGTGGAGATCTTTCCGGTGGAGGACTTGGAAAAAAGCTAACTCCGAATTCTTTCCAGCAATATCTTTATTTTTTCCTCCCCCACCAGCCACTCTTTTAGGTAGGCACCTTCTCCGGCTGGTTTAACGTTTTCTATGTTCTTCAGCCTCAGGTTTCGGATTCTAACCTCGGTTTTGATGTAGTCTTCCATCTGCTTCAATATGGATAAAGTTTCCGAGCTGGCATACCCTAGGGTGGCGTCCACGTAGTCTTCGATGTTCAACTGCATGTCTTTCCTCATAAGCTGGGCTCTCCGAACTATTTCCCGGGCTGCGGATTCTGCCAGAAGCTCAGGGGTCTTAGCTGTATCCACATACACACGGCCGTGGTCAAAATTCTCCGCAACGATGCTACTCGGGTAGATTTCTTCAACCTTGAAGTCTTCTTTTTGAAGCTTGTAGGTTTCCCCCTCCACGGATACTTCGACTTCCCCCTTCTCTTGGAGCAACTGGAGGGCTGTTCCTTCTCCCATCTTCTCCAAGCCGGCCAACACTTTGGGAAAGGCGGATTTAAACTTCAAACCCAAAGAGGCATGCTGAGGTTGAAGTTTAAGCTTTAGGAAGGGCGGCCGCTCTCCAGGGCGAAGAATGAGTACTTCTTTGGCGTTGGCTTGGTTGAGGAGTATCTCCTTCCTTCTGGTAAAGGCTTCGTGAGCCGCTTGGTCTGAGGGGAGCAACGTGACCGTCCGCACAGGCCATCGGAGTTTTATCCGCCCTTTTTGCCTCGCGGCAAGGACGGCTTTCAAGGCTTCTCTGCAGATTTGAATATCCCTTTCAAGAGTTTCGTCCACCAATTCATTTTTTCTCTCAGGCCAACTGCAGAGGTGAATACTTTCAGGCTTCCCGGGGGATAGAGCTGAGTAAAGTTCCTCAGCCAAGTAGGGGGTGAAAGGGCTCATGAGCTTCAAGGCCTCTAAGAGCACCGTATAGAGGGCTGTGTAGGCGGTCATCTTCTCCACAGCCTCAGCTTCAATCCACGTTCTCCTCCTGATCAACCTGAGGTAGAATCGGCTTACATCCTCGACCAAGAAGTCGAAGACTTCCCTTAAGGCTTTGTGAAGCCTGAAGTTCACGAGGTTCTCGGTGACCTTCCCTGTCATAGATTGGCATCGGGAAAGAAGCCATCTGTCTTCGTCTTTGAGCTGCTTCCAAATTTTTTCCAGAGGCCAATCCTCAGGATTGAACCTGTCCAACTGCATGTAGGTTACTGCAAAGGCGAAAACGTTCCAGACCACGTTTAAGACTCTTTTCACCTGGGAGAGTTCTTCAACGTCAAAAAGTAAGGTGTCCTCGGGGGCAGCCTTACCGAGAAGGTAAAACCGGGTTACGTCAGCCCCGTAGAGGTTTAGGATTTCCTCAGTCCAGATTACGTTGCCTTTAGACTTGGACATTTTCTGGCCGTATTTGTCGAGGACATGGCCTTGGCATAAAACCTTCACGTAGGGGGTTTTATCGTAGAGGGTTACTCCCGTGGCTAGGAGGGAATAAAACCACCCACGGGTCTGGTCCACTGCTTCGGTGATGAAATCATAGGGGTAAAGTCTCTGAAAAAGCTGAGGGTCTTCCAAGGCGTTTATGGATGCGGAATGAGCTACACCGGAATCCAGCCAGCAGTCGAGAACGAAGGGAACGCGGCTCATTTCCTCTCCGCAGCGAGGGCATTTTAACACTACCTCGTCTATCCATGGACGGTGAAGTTCAAGGCGGCTGGGGAGTTTTTTGGCTTCTTTCACCAACTCCTCCCGGGTTCCGATAACTTTCAAGGCTTCGCATTTTCCACACTTCCACACATTGAGAGGGCTTCCCCAAACCCTTGTCCGCGAGATACACCAGTCTTCCGCGTTGCAAAGCCATTCCCCGAATCTGTTTCTCCCAGCCCACTCCGGAAACCATTGGACTGAGCTGTTTTCCCCCAGCATCCTTTCCCTGAGAAGGGAGACTTGAAGAAACCATTGTTTGTCCGCCCGGTAGAGGAGGGGAGTGCCGCATCTCCAGCAAGTGGGGTATTCATGCTCAATTTCTCCAGACCAGACAAGCAGCTCCTTCCTTTTCAGGTCCTCCACTACTGCCTTATTTGCCTCTCGGAAGAATATCCCCCCATATTTACCCGCCTCCCCGGTGAAGAGGCCCTTTTGGTCGACAGGGCAGAACACGGGTATTCCGTATCTTGCGCCAACCTCAAAATCTTCTGGGCCGTGGGCTGGAGCTGTGTGAACGCAGCCTGTTCCCTCTTCCATGGATACATGCTCCCCGCAGATGACGGCGTGGTCGTGAAGGTTGGAATGTCTTCTGTGAGCAGGAGTTTCTTCCATCAGCGGGTGAACATACTTGGCGCCTTCCAGTTTCCGACCGTTGAAAGAGTCAACTTTAACGTAGTCTTCCACTTTAAGCTGCTGGAAGACGCGGCTGCGAAGTTCTTCGGCGAGAATCCAAACTTCCTCCCCTACTTTAACCTTGACGTAGGTGTGATCCGGGTGAACTGACACAGCTTCGTTTCCCACCAGCGTCCAAGGGGTTGTCGTCCAGATTAAAATATACTCCCCGGGTTTATCCTCTAATTGAAACTTGACGATGATGGAAGGGTCTCGTAGGGTGGCGTAGCCCAGACTCACCTCATGGCTGGAGAGAGGTGTCTCGCAGCGGGGACAAGTGGGTACTACCTTGTAGTCTTCTTTAAGCAGTCCTTTTTCGTAGGCTTTCTTAATAAACCACCACACAAACTCAATGTACTTATCTTTCCTCGTCTCGTAGGCATGGTCGTAGTCCAGCCATAAGCCGAGTCTTTCAGAGTTTTTTCTCCAATGTTGAATGTAGAAATCCACCAGCCTACTGCATTCTTCAACAAACCGGCTTAGGCCTATCTTCTCTAAGTCTCCCTTGGATTTTATCCCTAGGTTTTTTTCAGCCTCGATCTCCACAGGCAGACCTTGACAGTCCCATCCGGCTTTCCGCCAGACGTTTTTCCCCCGCATAGCTTCGAAGCGTAAAACAGCGTCCTTCATCGCCCTTCCGCGAGCATGGCCGATGTGCATGAAGCCGTTGGCCGTGGGGGGGCCTTCTAGGAACCTGAAAAGAGGCCCGGTCTCCCTTAGCTTGGAAAGCTTGTCTCGGATGCGGTTTTTAACCCACATTTCGGAGACTTTTCTCTCCACTTCAATAGGATCGTAGGAGGGCTTGAGATTTCTCATGACATTACCACTGAAGGGGTGATCTGTCGCTTTTCCTTCTTAGATGCGTGTTCTAGAGATAGAAATTCAGCCTATAATAGTTTTTTACGCGATCCACGCGGCGAGATTTCAAAAAAATTGGGCCTATAAAACAAATTGAGGCGGCTGCTAAGGTTTAAAGCCTTTAAAGCTATTAAAAAACAGGGTTGTAGGATGACGGCCAGAAAGCCGGTGAAAATGCTTTCGAAAGAAGCGCTCCGTTTCAGCCTTATGGATGAAGCTTCAAAAATCGCTTTCTCCGGATTCTTTCAAGCGGGTCTGCTGGCCCTCATCGCCGGCTTGGCCTTCACCGTGCGCATACTGCCCTTGCAGTGGGGAGCTTACCTCTCAGAGTTTGACCCTTATTGGCATTTTTACGTCAGCCAGCATATCGTGGAAGAGGGGCTAGGGTGGATTTTCAAGCCTGAAGGCTGGCGTGACTTCCAGACGTGGTATCCTTTTGGGAGAGACGTACCCTCCACAACCCCCATGGGGTTGCCCCTAACAGCAGCTGCCTTCTTTTTCCTCTTGAAAGGCTTCGGCCTATCGCTACTGGATGTGGCTATTTTTCTTCCCCCAACTATGGCTGCCGTCACCTGCGTGGCGATTTTCTTCCTAGGGAAGGAGGTGGGAGGCCGGGAGACAGGCTTACTTGCCAGCCTTTTCTTGGCTTTCAACAACGCTTACGCCAGCAGAACGGTCTTAGGGTTTTTCAAACATGAATCCGTAGGTATTCTCGCGATCGTCTCTATATCCCTTTTCTTTCTCAAAGCCTTGGACAGCTCCAAACCCCTCAGTCGGAGTGTTTTCTTCGCCGTGCTGGCGGGACTGGCTTTAGGCTACCTCAACATCTCTTGGGGGGCCTTCTACTACATGATGACGATCCTTCCTCTCTTCCTTTTCGCAGCCATAATCTTTCGGGAATACAGTTCACGCCTGTTCATCGCCTACTACATCACTCTCAGCCTCGGCATCCTCATCGCCCTCCCTTTTCCCAGGCCTGGCTTGGGGGTCATAGCCTCGCTGGGAGGGTTAGCCGCTGTAGCCGGCTTTTTGGAGCTGGTGCTCTACGAAGGCCTGAGGCGGGTTAAGTCTCTCAAGAGCGGTTATTTGCCGACCATCCTCAGCTTGGTCGTGGTGGCTGTGGGAGCGTTGATTCTCAGCCAATTTATGGCAGGGCTTCCGGGAAAGGTTCTCACCGTCTTGGATCCCAGCCTCAGAGTCGCCACCCAGTCAGGGGTCATCATGGAGTCGGTGGCGGAGCATAGGCTTAACACGTGGGCTTCCTTTTACATGCAGTTTGGAAATCTGCTTATTCTCGCTCCCTTGGGCTTTTACTTCGCTTACAGAAGAAAAAGTCCATCAGACCTTTACTTGATCCTATTCGGAGTCACAACTCTCTATGCTGCTGCTTCCCTCATTAGGCTGAACCTCATCCTAGCTCCGGCCTTCAGCCTCCTTTCAGCCTTCGGGGTTGTAAATCTGGCCAAGCCTGCTATTGCCGCCATAAAGAAAGTAGAGCTTAAACCGGTTAAGAAGGTGATATCAGCCGTCAATCCAAAGCTGGGATTGGCTCTGCTTCTGATTCTGCTAGCGACGATGGCTCCTACCTTCTACAGGACCGTTGAAACCTCCGAAGCCCCAGCCACCATAGCTTCCAGCAGCGTTCCAATAAAAGAGTTTCGGGGAGACTGGTTGGAGGCCTTGGAGTGGATACGCGGCAACGTCCCTGAAAACACTCCCATCATCTCCTGGTGGGACTACGGCTACTGGATAGCCTTGGTGGGCAAACACCCCAGCGTGGCGGACAACGCCACCATAAACGTAACTCAGATAGCACACATAGGGCAGATTCTCCTCTCGGAGGAAGCTGTTGCCCTCGACCTGTCAAGAGAGTACTTTGACACCGACTACATACTGATCTTCGTAACAACAGCCCCGATTGGAGCTCTTCAAATCAGCCATTTACCTTGGGGATATGGAGATGAAGGCAAATGGGTCTGGATGGCCCGGATCGCTCAAGGAACCCACCCTGAGATAAGCGTGGAGAACGCTGATAGAAATGGGGACGGTCTACCGGATGAGCACACTCTCTTGGGCAAGGTGATCCTCTACTCCATCGGCCGCATTGCAGAGGAAGATTTTGAAAAATTCGAAGTAGCCTACGTTTCTCCGTCCCATTTCTGGATCGACCAGCCTAAAACAACCACGCAGGTGATAATTCTTAAAGGTAAGGCTTAAGCCGAGCTTTCCGCCGCCTGTTTTTGAGCTATTTTCTTCATAGCTCTTCGATATTTGCCGTACTTATCTTCCACTGAAAACTTAGGGGGAATGGGGGAATATATGGTTCCCCCGCACTTGGGGCATACAGTCTGACTTAAAGTGTAAACTCCGCAGTCACGGCATTTTCTAAGAAGGGACGGTGACAAGGGATAACCCCTTTTCAGCTTGTTCTTTTGAATGTTCCTTGACCACCCTGTCTTCGAATTTCGCTGAGGGCGCATTCTACGACTTCTTGAAGAGTCTTCTCCGCTTCCTTGTAGTTTCTAGCCACCACTTCCACGGCGTAGTTAGGCGCACCCAGAGTGTATATGTCGACATTGACCTTCGCCTTTTTTGCTTTCTTAGACCGGCATCCTAGAAGGACGTTTTTGATCACTTCTACCCCTCTAGCTTCGGGGCAGGCAAGCTGCAATACTCCTTTTATTTTCACCGTGGGTAATTTTATCCTCTGCCGAGCTACTTCCCTCAGAGCAGCAGCCCAATCTTTAGGTATCTTTAGCTTTTCAGCGAAGTCTTCTCCTTTCTCCAGTAGTTCCTCCAGACCGGCGTAGGCGTTTTCAAATTTCTCTTCCAGTTTGGCTGTTACTTCTCGAGAGAAGGATTTTGGGTCCAGCTTTAGGTTTGCCGCGGCGATTTCCAAGATGGATTCGACTTTTTTCCCACGTTTCCATTCTAGAAGCTTGTCCTGTCTTTCTTTACCGCTGACTCTTCTCAGCGACAGGTCTATGTGCCTTTTTTCAGGGTCAACTCTTAAAACTTTCAGAACGACTTTTTCCTTTTCTCTGACGTAATCTCTGACGTTTCTAACCCATCCGGAGGAGACCTCTGAAATGTGAAGCAGCCCGTCCATGCCTTCGTACTCGTCCAGTTTCACGTAGGCGCCATATTGGGTTATCCGGTCGACTGTGGCTATGACCAGTTCTCCTACTTCAGGTAGCTCCTTTTGGCTTATCGAAACACCACCTTCCAACCGGCTCAAACTCCCATAATTGTTGTCTCTTCCAGAAAATACCATGCGCCCGAAACAGGCATTTCCGCTGTTCATCCCAATCTTTCCACGATTTCTCCCTTGAGGACTAGTTTCCCTCCCTTCGGCTCCCCCAAGACCGCTCCGCATACGTTGCAGTTCACCGTGATGGAGGCCTTGTTGAAAGTTATCTGCTCGTTGCCGCAGTCAGGGCATTTCACTTTCACAAAGAGACTTTCAGGCTTAGGTATCAACTCGCCTCTTTTAACCACGAGCATTCCCCTCATGTTACTTCAACTTTCCTCAGCCTTATGCCGCGTTTTTGAAGCGTATAGCCGCACTGCTTGCAGGTCAGTTTCACCACTGCCTTCTTGGTCGTTTTACTCGTTCTTTTGAGTTCGGGAAATTTCTGTCCACCGTAGCCGTGCTTATCTCTTTCATGATGTCTCGCCCCGGCGGAGAGGGCTCTTTCTTTCCCTTTCTTGTAAAGGGAGAGGGAATGAGCAGTGTGTTTTCTACATCGGGGGCAGTAAACGTTCACGCTCTTCGGAAACCTCATGATAGTTCCACCCTTTTAGCTACTCCGTATTTAATTAATCCTTCTGCTATTTCCGGAGGAAGGCAGGCTACATCTTCAACCTCAAAGGGCCCGTAGGCCCTCAGGTCAGCCCCTACCAAAGCTGGGGACTCCTTAAGAAAACGGATAAAAACCCCTCCCCGTCCTTCTTCTGCCCTAGGAGAAATCTCTCCCTTTTCAAGAGTTGCTTTTAACCTAGAAAAAATCTTGGCAGCGTCCTGCAATTCCTCGTAAACGGCTTTTTCTTCTTCACCCAAAGGCGGCTTCAAGGTTTTTTTATCTGAAAGCAGAATCGATTCAGCCATTTTTTTTAGTCGGAGGTGAATTAGGTCTGAGGCTAGGAGGGTTGCTTTATTTTTTTCTTTTATTTTTAAGCGCGCTTTGAGAGACCCTTTGTCTAGGTCTTTGACTTCATCATCAAGCTTTTTCAAATAAGAGCTAAGTTTTGCGTAGAAATCCGAATTCAACGGGCTGAGTTCTTCGGTTTCGCTTTCCTTACGCCATGCCTCGTAGAGGTCTTTAAACATTCAAACCGCCCGGGGGGATTGACATCCATAATGCGCTTATTTTGAAACGCTAACCCCAAAATAAGGATTCTGTTCCGCGGACCTAGGTTTCACGCGCCATTTCTCTGTTGGGGTTAGAAAAGCTTAATTATTTCAGATGAGACCTATTGGCGGTTGAATTGAAGAAACCCAAAGTCGACCGGTCTAAGTGCGAAGGACACGCGGTATGTGTGGGGATAGCCCCTGAGGTTTTTGAACTGGACAGTGAAGGTAAGGCTTACGTAAAGAATCCTGAGGGCGCTGATGAGCAGAGCATCGAGGATGCCATAAACGGCTGCCCTGTGCAGGCCATTTCTTGGGTAGAAGAGTAACACCTTCTAAACCTTCGGAAACCCGTGTTTCCCGCCTTCATAGAAGGCGATGTCTGCCACCCTTCTTCCCATAACCCTAGCCTTTTCTAGGTCCTCCGAGAGAGGGCTGCCCCTCACCTCCAAGGGGTTTCCCACCAATCTAAAGCCTAAGGCATTAAGCCGTTCCACCAGTTTTTTAACTCCTCCCCGAGACCAACCGAAACTTCCGAAGGCCCCTGCAACCCTTCCTGTCAGCTTCTTACTTTCCAGAAGGCGGAGAAAATGGGCGACGGGAGGGAAAAGGCCGTGTTCATAGGTGGGGGTGCCAACGATGAGAGCTGGAGCGTCTAATAGGGCTCCCAGCGTCTTTGCAGGAGCATCCTCAACCAGATTGCAGACTACTGCTTCGCCGCCTGCTTCTTCGACGCCTTCTACCAGAGCTTCCACGAGTTTGAAAGTTGTCCCGTACATGGAGCCAACGGCTATGACCACTTTTCTGGCATAGTCCGGTCTGCTCCAAGATGACCAGAGGCTTATAACCTCCTCTCTGTGAGCGGTGTAGACTGGGCCGTGGCTTGGCGCCAACACCTCGAACTCAAGCCCTAAAGCTTTGAACTTCTCCACAGCCTTCAGCACGTACTCCCTGTACCTGCTGATGACTCCTGCGAAATACTCCCTAGAGGCTTCCTGAATATACCGTTCAACATCTTGAATATCAGCATCTAAAATGGCTTTTTCAGGAAGACGCTTGAAGGATCCGAAAAGGTCGCAGCTGAAAAGGATTTTTTCCTCGGCGAGATACGTGCTCATGGTCTCCGGCCAGTGGAGGAACGGTGTTGGAACGAACCTGAGAGATTTTCCTCCCAGATCGATTTGGGTGCTGTCTCCTCGGACGATGAGAGTTTGGGGCTCGAGATGGTAGAAGGCCTTGAGCATCGAAAAGGCCATGGGCGTGAGTACTACTTTGGCTTTCGGTGCCTTCTGCAAAAGTTTGGGCACAGCTTCCGTGTGGTCTTGCTCCATGTGGTTGAGGATGAGGTACTCTATCTCCGCTGGGTCGATAACTTGCTCTATTTTAGCCAGATGCTCTTCCTCGAACCTTGACCCCACCGAGTCGATTAACGCTATGTTCTTCGAACCTACCACTAAGTAAGAGTTGTAGGAGACACCTTCCGAAACGTCCCAGAGGCCTTCGAAAAGCCTCGTCACAGTGTCATTGACTCCTACCCAGTAGACGCTGGGGGCTATTTTCAACGTTTCAGTAACCAATGCTACATCATCAAAAAGGCATCACTCCTTCCTAAAATTTAATTTTTAGCCCAATTCAAAACTATCCTTATATGGTTAAACAGGTGCAGGGAAACATGGTTGAGTTTAATTTCAGAGCCGGCGGAGCCGCCGGTCAGGGTGTTCAAACCGTCGGATATATTCTGGCGAAAACCTTGGCAAGGGGTGGCCTCTACGTGCACGCTTCTCAAGATTATGAGTCAAGGATCCGGGGAGGCCATAATTTCTTCCATATTCGCGTGTCTGAGAACCCAATCTACGGCACTTCCGAGAAAGTAGATTTGTTGATAGCCCTAGATAGTCGGACCGTCGATCTACATTCAAAAGCTCTCACGGCGAAAGGAGTTGCGGTGTTCGACGGGGAAAAGACGGGAGTGGAGGCAAGGGAACCTTGCTTTTTCGACGTCCCTTTTGAGCATCTGGCCTCAGAGGCTGCTGGTAGAAGCATGTTCAGTAATACGGTGGCCATCGGCGCAGCCCTCAGTCTTGTCCGCTATGATTTCAGCATTTTGCGAGCTGTGTTGACGGAGGCTTTCCAAGCGAAGAGCAGGAAGATCGCGGAGGACAACGTTAGGGCTGCGGAGGCGGGCTACAAGTACGCAGAGGAAAATTTCAAAGGGAGCTTGGAGGTTGAATTGAAACCCACCCAACGTCCTCGAAGGATGCTGATCAACGGGGCTGAATCTGTGGCGTTGGGAGCGTTGGCTGCGGGATGTAAATTCATGAGCGGCTACCCTATGACGCCTTCCACTGGGATACTCCAATACATGCAAAGTAAATCAGCTGTTCTCAAGCTTGTAGTGGAGCAGGCGGAAGATGAGATTGCCGCCCTCAACATGGCAGTGGGCGCTTCCTTCGCAGGAGTTAGAGCCATGACCGCTACCTCCGGGGGAGGCTTCTCCCTGATGGTGGAAGCCTTCGGTTTAGCCGGCATGACTGAAACCCCGGTGGTGGTGGTGCTGGGCCAACGGCCGGGTCCGGCTACAGGTTTTCCTACTAGGACGGAGCAGGGTGAGTTAGAGTTCGTCATCCACGCTGCGCAGGGGGAGTTCGCCCGAGCTGTTCTAGCTCCACGCGACGCTGAAGACGCCTTCTACCTCATGAGCAAGGCTTTCAACATAGCTGAGAGGTACCAGATTCCCGTGGTGGTGCTGACCGACCAGTATCTGGCGGACTCCTATTGGACGGTGGAACGCTTCGACCTTTCTAAGATAACCATCGACAGAGGAGAGCTACTCTCAGAGGAGGAGGCTTCCAAGATTAAAGACTACGCTCGCCATAAGTTGACGGAGTCAGGGATCTCCCCCCGCGCTCTCCCCGGGTACCCAAGGGTGCTGGTGGTGACGGACAGCGACGAGCATACGGAAGACGGCCACATCACCGAGTCCGCCGAAGTCCGTGTTAAAATGGTTGAAAAGAGAGTTTGGAAGACGAGAGGACTAGAAAAGGAGATGACCCCTCTCACCTACGGTTCTGAGAAGGCGGGAACAGTTCTGCTGGGTTGGGGTTCCTCTTACGGTGCGATAAGGGAAGCTGTAGACCGTCTGAACGGTGAAGGGTTTGAGGTTAGGATGCTTCATTTCAACGGCCTCTGGCCTTTCCCAGCGGCTGCCACCATGGAGGCGTTGAAGGGTGCGGAGAGGAGGATCATGGTTGAAAGCAATGCCACAAGCCAGTTGTCAAGAGTCATCAGAGCTGAAACAGGAATTCAGATGACGGGTAAAATTCTCAGATATGACGGCCGGCCTCTCACAGCCAGCTTCATCGTGGAAGCTTTCAAAAGGGAGGTGGCATCCTAGGATGGTAAAGCTTGAAGACTACCGTGGAGGAGAGACCGCTTGGTGTCCGGGATGCGGCAACTTCGGAATACTCACCGCGTTAAAGAAGGCGCTTGTTGACCTTGGCATCGCTCCCTATGAAGTTCTGATAGTTTCAGGCATCGGACAGGCTGGGAAGCTGCCACATTACATGAAGTGTAATACCTTCAACGGTTTACACGGTAGAACCTTGCCAGTGGCCACCGCCGCCAAGCTGGCGAATCATAGGCTGCATGTCTTCGCTGTGGGGGGAGACGGAGACGGGTATGGAGAAGGCGGAAACCATCTCATCCACACCATAAGGAGAAACGTGGGTGTGAAATATCTTGTGCACAACAACCAAATCTACGGGTTGACTAAAGGTCAGGCTTCGCCCACCAGCGACCTGGGATTCGTGACGAAAACCACCCCCCGAGGGGTTGTCGCCCCTCCCCTGAATCCTATAGCACTGGCTTTGGCGTTGGGGGCAAGTTTTGTCGCCAGAAGCTTCTCAGGTGACATCCCTCACCTTGTCCACGTGCTCAAAGAGGCAATCCGGCATCGAGGCTTCGCCTTAGTTGACATTCTCCAACCCTGTGTCACCTTCAACTACCTGAACACCTTCGCTTGGTATAGGAAGAGAATCTACAAACTTGAGGAGGAGAAAACCTACGATTCCGCCGACAGGTTTAGCGCCTTCAAGAAAGCTCAAGAGTGGGGGGACAGGATCCCCGTAGGCGTATTTTACAAGGAAGGAAGACCGACTTTCGAAGAGCAATTCCCAGCCCTCAAGGACGGGCCGCTGGTAAAGCAGAAAATCGAACTCCAGCGGTTAGAGGGGCTCATGGAGGAATTCACATAGCTACCTAAGCCGGCTCGTCCCTGAAAAACTTAGAACAAAGCCTGCGTCCGACGGTTAAACTTCAGATTTAGCCAAGTCTACGCCTTCTTTTCTAAGGATTCCCTGCGCGGCGATGATTCCGGTGGCGGCGGCTATGACGATTCCGCGGGACAGCCCTGCGCCGTCTCCGGCTACGAAAAGATTTTCCACAGGGGTTTCCAGCTCCTTGTTTGTGTAGATTCGATTGGCTGAAAACTTTACTTCCGGAGCGTAGAGGAGGGTGGACGGAGAAGCTACTCCCGGTATCACCTTGTCAAGTTTCTGAAGACCCTCGATGATGTCCCTCACAATCCTGTGGGGCATGGCCATGCCTATGTCCCCAGGGGTCACCGTTTTCAAGGTGGGCTTAACATGGCTCCGTTCGATCCTGTCCCACGTAGACCTCCGACCGTTTTCCAAGTCGCCCAGCCTTTGGATGAGCGGCCTCCCGCCTCCCAGCAGAGTGGTTTGGGCTGCTATGGTGCGGCCGAAGGCGGAGGTATCCTCCAAGGGCTGGGTTAGGTTTACCTTCACCAAAAAGGCGAAGTTGGTATTGGAGGACTGGGAGTTCTCCATGGAATGACCGTTCACTCCTACGACTCCTTCCTCGTCGTAGACCTCCAAACAAACGAAGCCTCGGTGGTTTACGCAGAAAGTCCTGAGGAAATCGTCGTATTGCTCAGTGTAGATGTGAAACTTGGGGTCGCGGCTGATGCTGGTCACAGGCTCCATGATGACCGCCGGAACCTCCACCCTCACCCCTATGTCGATGGGCTCATGGCGGGTGGGAATCTTAAGCCTCTTAGCCTCTTCCGCCAACCAGTTCTGGCCGCTTCGACCCGGTGCAGCTAGTACGTATTTACTTTCAATGACTCCACCCCCAGCCAGCTCCACCAGTCCCTTCTCCAGTTTTAAGGCCCTTTTTCTGAGGAGAAACTGAACTCCCTTCCTCATCAAGTCTTCCATGAAGTTTTGAATAACCTTGGGAGCGTTGTCGGTGCCTATTTCCCTCTGGGGTATGGAGAGGAATTTAACTCCGGCAGCCGCCGCTTTTCTCTCCAATTCCTCCGCCTGTTTCGGGCTTGGGCTGTAGAGCCTGTTGGGGCACCCATAGCGTAAGAAGGTCTTATCCACATGTTCGATTAGGCTCCAGGCTTCTTTCTCACTCTTCACCAAGGGCGCCAGGTCTCCGCCTACGTCGATTCTCAGATTCAGTCTTCCACTGGAAAGGGTTCCTGCGCCTCCAACCCCGCAGAGAACATGGCAAGGAACACAGTTGGCGCACCCCTTGTAAACCTGGTCGGGGCAAACCCTCTTCAGAGGTTCGTCCCCTTCGTCCACCACCAGAACTTTCAGCTTACTTTTTTCAGCGAGCTCCAAGGCTGCGAAGAGGCCGGCAGACCCTGCGCCCACGATGGTGACGTCGGTCTTTAGCTTCAAAGCGTATTTTCCCCTAACATTTAGGGGGAGGAAATTAATATGCTTACCTATCGCATAAATCAATTTAGCCGGGTTTTCAGGCGTATTCCCTTAGGCTCTTTAAAGCTCCGAGGAAAGTTCCGTCTGTGAGGAAAACCTCCGCCTTAGGAACAAGCACTCCTTCAGAGCGCATGATGGGGCCTATCAGCTCCTGGGGGTCGACTGCGTTAACGGCCAAGCCCCCTAATAAGTCGTTGAAGGCAGGCATGACGATAAGCTTGGTACAGTGAGCTTGAACGCCGAACTTATCCCTGAAAACCCTCTCAGGGTTTCCCTTCTCTCCCACTTCTATGTTTCTATGGTGGAGAAAAGATTTAACCAGCTTCCTACGGTTTATGGGCACCTTAATCCACGCAGGCTTCAAGGTTCTGAAGCCGAAAAGTCCTCTAAACTGAACCGCGGGGTGGTTGTGGCCTATCACCCAATACTCAGCCTCAAAGAGTTTTGGGGAAGGCCAAGCATGTCCGTGGAAAAGCCCTATCTTCTGTTTTTCCCTCAGAATGAGACCTCTGCTGGAGACCAGTTCCACTCCTGAGCCTAGGAAAGGCTCTATTCCCACATCATGGTTTCCCACGATGAGCTGAAGCCGAGGAACTTTCCTCTTCACTCCCTCAAGGAACTCAGGAATGTCCCTCCACTCTTGGGGTGAAACCTGAGGGATGCCGTGTTTGAAGTCGCCCAGAATTATGAGGCGGCGGGGTTTAGCTTTCTCAAGAAGCAGAAGGAGGCTGTCCATCAGCTTCCTACTCTGAGAAGGGAGGTTTATCCCCAACCCGGCCAGCTCAAATTCAAATCCCAAGTGAAGGTCGCTGACGATCAGCACCCGCTCACGGCCGCCCACCAAGAGAGCAGGCCAAGGGACATAGGGGCGAATCAAGTTTCACACCAATCGCGGATGCTAAAGTAAAAGCTACAGTCTTAAAGAGACAAAGCCCATTTTAAGCATAGCGGGGATCGGCCACGTCAAAGGACGAAGTAAAAGCTCTTCAGACCCTCTGCGAAGAACTCAAAGCGCAAGGAGGCCTTACCAAGAGGCAGAAACAGCTGCTGGTGAGAACCTTCGGCAAGCGGGGTGAAAACGCCTTGAAAGCCTTAGAGGATGGGGCGGTTAAAAAATACATCTTCGAGCCCAGCGGACGCGTGGTCTGGGTGGTGGTGGGAAAGGAAAGAGACTACCAAGTTCTGCCCTCCGTTAACTATTGCAGCTGTGACGATTTCTATTTCAGGGTTCTAGACGGTGAGACATCTCTGTGCTATCACGTCATCGCCCAGAAGATATCGGAACTCTTAGGCAGGTTTGAAGTCATAGTAGATTCCGATGAGATCTATGAGGCTTTAATGGAGGAATGGAGGCAGATAAAGAAGCATGACTTTCCAAAGGAGGAAAACTCTTAAAGATTTAAAAGAAGATAAAACAAAAACGAGTAGCTGCCTCTAGGCGTGGAGAAGGGCGGTGGTGTTCCCTGTCAACAGAAATCATCCCGGGAGTTCATGCCACAAGGTTTGAGCTACTTTTGCTCAGGAGAAGAGTTAAGCTAGCCCGGCGGGGCCATGACCTTCTCGTCGAAAAGAGGGACGCGCTGCTTCTCCACTTCTTTGACGCCCTGAGGGATATAGCCCCCCTGCGAGGGAAAATGGTGAAACGGCTGGAGGAAGCCTTCAAAAGCTTCCTAAGCGCCCAGCTGGCCTTAGGCTCAGGTAGGCTGCACGGTCTGTCCTACGGTGTTCCAGACCGCTTCGACGTGGTAGAGAGAAGCCGAAACATCATAGGAGTCACGCTTCCCTTCTTTGAGCTGAAAGTCAAGGAAAGGCCTCAGGAACGTTGGTGGTATGATATCCCCGAAACCTCCGCCTCCTTGGATGACGCCCTGAAAGCCATGGAGGAAGCCTTAGGGCTTATGGTCCAGCTGGCTGAAATTGAAACAGCCGTTAAAAGACTGGCGGAAGTCATAACCATGACCAAACGGAGAGTCAACGCCCTGGAGAACATCATCATTCCAAAATTTGAAAACACCATCCGATTCATCCAAATGCACCTAGAAGAACGGGCTAGAGAAGATTTTTTCAGGCTGAAACGCATTAAAAGAATTCATGCTGCTGAAGAAGCTGAGCGTGCAGCCGCCGCCCCTACTGCTTTCTAGAGGTTAAAAGAAGTATCGCCTGAGCTAGGTTGCCTTGGGTTTCCTCCAACGCCCTCCGGGCTTCTTCCAAGCTTACTCCAGCTTGCTGAGCCACCAGCTGAACGTCTTCGTCGGGGACCTGAAAAGCCTTGGCGGACTGGGGCTCGCCGGAGGGAAGTGCCCTTTCTTCTAAGCCTTCACCCACGACTTGGAAGAGTTTCTGACCTTGGACTTCTATGACAGTCACGGAAGGATTTTGAACCGCCAACTCCTTGTCAGCCGTCCTGAAGATGACCTCCTTCACCTCAGGCATGCTTTGGGTGCTCATTCCCATCCTGTCCATCATTCGCTTGAGCTCCCGGGGACTGAACCGCCTCACACTTACTCTCCTCTCACATTAGTTTATAGGCGGAAGGGTAAAAATATTTAAATTCAGAGTGTTGAGGTAGCTTCCATGCCGGAGGATGCCCTTCAAAAGATCAGAAGCATAGCCAACTACCAGTTCAGCCGGGGAGCCGGTAAGGCGCTGTTTCCCGAAGGAGTAACCATAAGACACTCTAAGAGAACAGGGAAAGTCAGGGAGGTCATCTGGAAGGGTAGGCTTCTTGCCTCTTTGAGGGCGACCTCCGGAACCTTCGCTCTCACATTGGAGGGCTTCAAAAGACTACTGGAGGCGTTCAAGCCTCCTAGGTTTAGGGTAACTGTGCAAAACGATGTAGCGGAGTTGATAAGGCAAGGTCGAACCGTCTTCGCCAAGCATGTAAAGGACGCCGACCCAGCTATCAGACCTCAGGATGAAGTTGCTGTGGTCGATGAGGACGGTGAACTCCTCGCCGTGGGTAAGGCCCTTCTCAGCGGAGTTGAGATGGTGGCTTTCCAATGTGGGAAAGCCGTTCGAGTCCGTCGAGGTCGAGGACAGACGGCGTAGGGGCTGGAAGCTTTAAATTTCTCCCAAACCCTTCATGCATAAGGGTAAATGTATCATGCTCTGTGAGGTTTGCGGTCGAACCATTCGCAGCCAGCCGAGAAGGGCCGTCATCGAAGGCGCCTTGTTGCAGGTTTGCGATGACTGCGCCAAGCATGCCTCCTCCACATGGGGGGAAAGAGGGAGACCCAGCCCCAAGACTTTTTCCTCTAAACCGGGAAGAGCTGGAAGGGTCAAGATTGAGGAAGAAGACTACGTGATGGTGGAGGATTACGGCCAGAAGATCAAGAGAGCTAGAGAGGCGCGAGGCTGGTCTCAAGAAGAACTAGCCCGTCGGATTAACGAAAAAGCCTCCTTTATAGGAAAGGTTGAAACCGAGAAAGTGGTCCCAAGCTTGGAGGTTGCGAAAAAGCTGCAGCACATTTTCGGTTTTCCCCTCCTGACTCAAACGGCTTCCCTCCCATCAAGCCCAGCTCCCCTTCAGTCTAAAACCTTGGAACTTACCTTAGGCGATATAGCTGTCTTTGAGAACAGGGGAAAAAAGAGTGGCAGGTCAGAGGCTCATTCTGGTTGAGCGGAGGCTGCACGGGGAGAAAAGCCTTCTTCACGAACTGGAAAGCCTAGCTGAAGCTGCCGGCCATCAAGTTTTAGGCAGGCTGGAACAGGTTAGGGGGCTGGACTCCCGTTTTCAGATAGGCCGTGGGAAGGCTGAAGAGCTGGCTAGAATGGTCAAAGAGCTGGGCGCTGAGAGGGTGGTTTTTGAAAACGAACTGAAACCTGTTCAGGCTTATAATTTGGCCAAGCTGACAGGCGTGGAGGTTGTGAGCAAGTTTCAGCTTATTCTGGAAGTCTTCACCCAGCATGCCTCCACCAGGGAGGCTAATCTCCAAATAGAGCTGGCCCGCCTCCGATATGAGTTGGCTAGAGCTAAGGAAAAAGTCAGACTGGCTAAGAAAGGCGAGCAGCCGGGTTTCCACGGCTTGGGAAAGTACGAGGTTAACGTCTATTACGACGCCATCAGAAGACGGGTTTCCCGCATAGAGGCTGAGCTTAGGAAAATCAGAAAGGAAAGAACCTTCAAAAGACTGCGGAGGGAAGTCTTAGGCTTTCCCACCGTCTCCCTCAGCGGCTACACCGCTGCGGGTAAAAGCACCCTGTTTAATGCTCTGGCCGGGGGAAAAGAGAAAGTCACAGGCAGCCTCTTCACAACCCTGTCCCCGAAGATTTCCTCTGTAAGTTTTAGGGGCAAGAAAGCCATGCTGGTGGACACCGTAGGCTTCATCGACCGCCTGCCTCTGACCCTCATCGAAGCCTTCAAGTCGACGTTGGAGGAAACTGTGTTCTCCAGCCTCATCATCTTGGTGGTAGACTGCAGTGAAAGCGTTGAGGAGGTGAGAAGGAAGCTGAAATGCTGCTTGGATACTCTCCGAGAAATCGGCGCAGCCTCCACACCCATGATCGTGGCCCTTAACAAAGCCGACTTGGTCGGGGAAGCTGAGGCTAGAAACATGGTGGAACATCTCAGGGATTTGGCGCCCAACCCCCTCCTCATAAGCGCCCTCTACGGTTGGAATTTGGAGGAGCTGAAGGAAGCTGTCAGCGATCATCTTAGAAACTTTCTCAAAGCATCTTTCGAGCTTCCTCTGAACTCCGCCTCCCTCTCTCTCATATCCAACATCCGAAGATTCTCCACGGTCCTTAACCAAGACTTTCAGGGGAAAACAATTCTGCTGGAAGTAGAGTCAGCCGATTATTTGATGGACAAGATAAAGGGCCGTGTGGAAAATATCGGAGGCAAGATGCTCGAGGCCGTTAAGGTCTGATTTTAACGATTTTCTTGCCGCGGTGTTGAGGGATTATCCTAAGCTCACCGCCCTCAAATTGTTTCTCCAATTCTTTTCCCTCAAAATACCTGTCCAAGAACACGGCTAGACTGGAGATTTCTGAGTGGGGCTGATTTCCCACGGCAACGTTGAAATCTGAAATTTTCTCTGAGAAAAAGGAAACTGGAACCTTCTGAGATCCTACTATGACCATGATAGGCTTTCCGCGGGCTTTTATTTCGCCGAGAACCTCAGGGGTGAGGTTTCTCCCGTAGACGGTCAGATGGACCACGAGGCCACCCTGGGCTCTCCAGTCTTCCACAGCCTTCTTCCAAGGAGTTCCCATTTCGATGAAGAAGGGGCCTCCCCACCGTTTGACTATTTTATCCACGGACTTTCGAATGTTCTCATCTTGAACGTCGCTTACGATGATTCCTTCAGCGCCTAGGGCTCTCGCTGTCAATGCCACATGGGTTGTAACCCTGTAGTCTCGAGGTCTGTGCCCCCACCGTAAAACCACTATTTTAGGGGGAGGCTGAGTCTGCGGAGGCTCCATCACTTACGGCCTCGCTTGGAGTGTTGTTTTTTGTTTCTGAGAATTAGTTAGAGTTAAATGTTCTAAAAGTCTATCTTTCTATTGATATTCAGACGCGTGTTTAAGTCTTTGCTTGGAAAAGCCTTGGAGCTGACATAGGCTGTGGACGTGTTCGCCTCCATCTCTATTCCCGCCCTTCCGAGCGTGGCATCCTATGAGCGAGTCTAGGCTTTTCGAAGTGATCTTCAAGCTGGGAGGGGAAGAAGCTGTCAAGATAGCTCGGCAGTTGAAGAAGATGGGGCGGGCGACGGAGGACGACATAACCAAGGCGACGGGGGTCAACCTCAACGAGGTTAGGAAGATCCTTTTCAAGCTGCGGAGTTTCTCCCTTGTCTCCTCGGAAAGCGTTCAGGACAAGAACAGTGGGTGGCTGATATACTACTGGATGCTTCAACCTGACCGTCTGGAGAGTCTAATCCGAAGCCAGAAGAAGAGAGTTCTGGAAAAGTTGGAGGAAAAACTCGCCTACGAAAAAAGCCATGACTTTTACCGTTGCGTTA
The DNA here is from genome assembly GCA_002011035.2 of Candidatus Hecatella orcuttiae. Classification (GTDB taxonomy): domain Archaea; phylum Thermoproteota; class Bathyarchaeia; order Hecatellales; family Hecatellaceae; genus Hecatella; species Hecatella orcuttiae. The sequence goes on from MTLY02000002.1 coordinate 135,505, forward strand.
ATGGCCCTTGCGGAAAGATTGCCTTCGAAGAGGCTGTGGAGTCCTTTTTCCGTTGCCCCAAATGCGGGGGACCTCTTGAACATTTCGACAACACAGCCGTCCTTGAGGTTCTGGAAAGAGAAATCAGGAAGCTGAAAGAGGAGATGGAACGTGAATAATCTTCCCGGCAGGAAGGAAGCGGAGGCTATTCTGAAAAAGGTGGGATGCTCTGAAGAGGTCATAAACCATGCAAGGGCAGTGACCAAGTTAGCGCTGAAGCTGGCTGAAACGCTTCGCAGTAGGGGGTTGGAGGTGAATTTGAAGCTGGTGGAGGCAGGTGGGCTTCTCCACGACTTGGGAAGATGCAGAACCCACGGTGTGAAACACGGCTTCATAGGAGGGGAGATCTCTCGGACGCTGGGTCTACCTCAGCCTCTCGTGAACATCGTGGAAAGACACGTGGGCGCAGGCATTCCAGCTGAAGAAGCTGCGGAGCTGGGTCTCCCAGCTCGGGACTTCATCCCCCAGACTTGGGAGGAGAAAATCATCGCCTACGCTGACAAGTTGGTGATGAGAAATAAGGTCATAGATTTCGAAGAAGCCTTAAAGGAGCTGTCCCGAAGCCTAGGGGAGAACCATCCCGCCTTGGGGAGGTTTCGAAAACTTCACAGGGAAATCTCTGAAAATTTAAACCAAGCTCTCTCATCTAAAAGAAAGGAAAAGTCTTGAGGCTCCCGGGGGCCGGTGGTCTAGCGGCTATGATATCGCCTTTACGAGGCGATGGTCGCAGGTTCGAATCCTGCCCGGCCCACCATAAAATTAACAGGACAACAGGGTGGGAGCCTGAATTCTGCTCGCTGGGCACGCTTCTGGGCTTCAACCTATTTCAGTACCTCGCCGGTTTTCACATACCAGAGATAAAGATCCAGCTGCCCCACCGGCATACCTACTCTTTCAGCCACTTTTTTCAGCCTCTTTTCCAGTTCTAGGTAGGTTTTCGCTGTTAGGGTTTTAGGCGTACCTTCCGTTAGGCCGTATTGCTCCATAAGTCTCCGAATATGTCTGTCCAAGATTGCCAAGTCTAGGTAGCCTAGGTTTCGGAGGAAGTGGCTTGCTTCCTTGAAGCCTAAGCCTTGAACATTTCTCGCCAGCCACGCCCTAGCCTCAGCTGAGCTGGAAAACCGGGAGAGGATGGCTCCTATGTTCTTGAACCTTCTGGCTTTTATGATGAACTCCGCTCTTTTATTGTAGTATCTGTGGCCTAGCCTCTTCAGCCTCTCAGCCAAATCCCCCTCAGGAAGCCTTAGAAAGTCTTCGCCTAACACCTGCTGTATTTTCATCCCCAGCCTCGCTGAGGAGTTAGCGGTGAGTATGCAGAAGCAGAGCTCAGAAAACTTTTCACCGTCGCCGCATTCCTTCAACCTCTGAAACGTTCTTATCCTCGCATCAACCACGTTTCTGACGGGAAGCTTCTTCAGCCTATCTATCTCAGCCACCAAGTCTTCGACGTTCTGCTTTTTTAAGGCTGAAGAAGCCAAGGCCTGCAGCCGCTCGCGTATGTTCATGGGGTAAGTCTATCTCGGTCCCGGGGGAAGAGGATGCATTCCCTGACGTTTTCTTTTCCCGTGAGAACCATCAGCAGCCTGCCAAGCCCCAACCCCCAGCCAGCATGGGGAGGCATGCCGTAGTCGAAGACTTTCAGGTGGTGTTCAAAGCTTTCAGGGTTTAACCCTTGCTGACGAAGCCGTTCCACCAAGAGGTTTTTATCATGGATCCGAGTGCCGCCTGAGGCCAGCTCAATCCAGCTGTACATGAAGTCGAAGCCTTCGCAGATTTCAGGCTTGTCATCCCTAGGTTTGATGTAGAAAGCCTTAGCCTCGGTAGGCCAGTCTGTGATGAAGTAGTAGGTGTGCGGGTTGAGGTCGCCTAACATCCGGAGGGCTGGAGTAGGCAGGTCTTCACCCCAGGAAACGTGGAAGTCTCTTTCCTTCAAAAGCTCCAACACCTCATCGTAGGTGTACCGGGGGAAGGGAACGCTTGGAATCTGAAGCTGCCTGTTCAACAGCTTCAACTCTTCCCCGCATTTATCCATCACATGCTTGACCACGTAAACCGTAAGCTCTTCGAGGGTTTTCATGACGTCATCCCCGTTGGCGAAGGCTTGCTCGATGTCGACGGAAATGAACTCCGCGGTATGCCTCACCGTCCGAGATTCTTCAGCCCTGAAATAGGCGGCTATTTCGTATACCTTCTCCATGACGGAGGTCAGCTGTTCCTTATAGAGCTGGGGGCTTTGAGCTAGGAAGGCTTCCCTGTCAAAGTAAACCACGGGAAAGAGGGAGGCGCCTCCCTCGGTGGCGGTGGCGATAATCTTCGGAGTCTGAACTTCGATGAAACCTTTTCCATCTAAAAACTCCCTTATAGCCTTGATGACGTGATGGTTTATCTTGAAGACCGCTAAATTTTCCGCCCTGCGAAGGTCGAGAATTCGGGCGTTAAGCCTCACATCCAAGTCAGCGGGAACCCTCCCCGTGGGGTCTAAGGCCAGCGGATGCCTAGCCGAGTTGAGTATCTTCAACTCCTCCGGGATGATCTCCACGCCCTGTTGGGCTTTCTCACTGGCCCTGACGGTTCCCTTCACTCCGACAACGTACTGTTTCCCAAGCCGCTCTATTTTCTCGGATATTTCAGGCTTCACTTCCTTGAGGGGAACGGTGACCTGAACAGTTCCCTCCCTGTCAGTCAGGAGGATAAATTTTATTCCCCCTAAGTTTCTCAGACTCTGAACCCAGCCGAACACCACCACCTTCTGCCCATCCAGTTCGGGGGTTATTTCAGATGAGTAGTGAGTTCGACGCCAGTCTCCCAGTTTATCCACGGACACAGCAGTCCGCCCTGCCTCTCACTTAGCTACAGTTCTCCTCCAATTTATCTTTAGCACTCCCCTAAAAATCGAGCCTCCCTAAAGCTTCCCAGCGGCTGGGGGATAATTTTTAATTGAACGGTGTGGAGGTGAATAAGGGCTTCTCCAGGAGGGTGTTGCCGCCATAGACATGCCGGTTTTGACTGTTGAAGCTGAGACGGTGGGTGAAGCTTGGGAAAAAGCCGTGCTCAGCGTTTGGAAGCAGGGAATAAAGAAAATGACCCAGTATAAGATGGCCAAGAAAGGCAGAATGGTCAACATGCTCAGCAAAGCAGCCACAGCCCTCATAGTCGTGGACATCCCCCTCAAGGAGCCTCGACTTCACGCCGGAGACGCTGTGGGGCAGCAAGCTATCATCGGAGGCTACCTGGACGAAATCATAGAAGGAACCAAGGATTTTTATGTGGAAGAGGGAAAATGGCACTACACCTACCATCAAAGACTGATGAACTACAAGCCGCCTGCGCTTCCGCCTATCGACCAGATGGACAGAATTTTGAAAGGCCTCATGGAAGGAGACCTGTTTTCTAGGAGACTTCAGGCTGTCACATGGCAGGCTTGGGTAGATGGAGAATCAGCCAATCCTCCCTGCCTTCAAAGACTATGGATAACCGTGCCCACAGCAGACTCTGAGAAAAAGCCGGGCAGAAGGTACAGGGTGAACCTTCAAAGTTGCTGGCGTTCTAGAGACCTCTTTGACGCTTGGTCGGCCAACGTCAACGCCTTGATCGAACTCTGCCGGCGTAAAATCGTGGAGCCCCTTAACGAAGCCTTTCAAAACAGGCGCATAAAATTTGAAGTAGGCCGTTATGTGGACTTCTCCAACGACCTACACATTTACGAAAAGGATTTCAAAGAGGTGGAAAAGTTCCTCAAAACCTTGAAGAAAAAGAAGACTCTGGGGGAAAGGCCTGAAAAAAGGAGGAAAGGCGTTTCCTTCGACGTACTCGTTAGGCTGGGAAAAAGATGACCTAACTCGGCCAAGTTAAAACTTGGCCTTCAACCTCCACTCTCAGGCTTATGTTCATGATTTTCTTGGCCAACTCTTTCAGCAGCTCAACATTAGTAGGCAGCTTTCTGGCGTCCCTTTTCGGAATGACCACCTTGGTTTCAATGGAGCCGTCGGGAAGCCAAAGAGTGTTGATAGCTAAAACCGTTGCAGGCGCAAAGAGCTCTTCCAAGAAACGCCTAGGCTCTTCGTTGTAGGGCAAGATCCTCACCCTCTTTTTCCCAGTTCGCTCTGAGAGCTCTTTGAGAAACCTTCCTCCGTAGCTGAGAAGACGGTTTACGTCCTCCTTTTTAACCAGCACTATCAAGGTATTACCTGCTTCCATAGAGCCGTGAAAATACGTGTCCTGAAGAGCTGGATACTTGGCTTCCATGCCTAGGAGGATTTTAGCGACTTTTAAATCTGATTCAGAAATCTCCCCGGATTTCACCTTCTCCTCACATTTAGAGCAGAGTATTCCACTTTTCAGATCCACAGTGCAGATCTTTGAAAGCAAACCTCAGACACATCCCCCGAGGGGACCACGGCAAACCCGGATGAATAATAGTTTTCTCCGACGTATATAAAACTGGGCTTACCGCTGCTCAGATAATCTGAAAAAGGCTTATTTCGCAGATTTTTACAGTTCCAGCTCCTGAAGATCCTGTGCGACAAAAACCTCGCCGCTGAACTCTTTGGCAGCTTGACTTACCATTTCACTCTCCCGACCCCGGTTGAAAGGGAAGAGGTGGAAAAGGGCCAGTTTCTTCGCCTCAGCCAACTCAGCGATTCTCCCAGCCTGCCCGGCTGTGGAATGCTTAGTCATGAGGGCTATGTCCCTTTGCTCGTCGGAGAAGGCTGCATCATGAATTATCAAGTCGCATTTGTAGGCGAATTTTGCCAGAGGCTCATGGAAAGCCGTGTCCCCCGTGTAACATACGCTTCTGCCGTCCAGCTCCACCCGATACGCTAGGTTGGTAGGTTTGTGGTCGGTTTTGCACACTTTAACTTCACCCAAGTCCTCCGTTCCCTTCAGCGGCTTATAGACGAGGGGATAGGCGATGAATTCTTCTGGAGTGTTTGTAAGCTTAAGAAAACCTTCAGTCATCTCTTTGACCCCTATGTGGCCTAGGACCTCTAAGGCTTTCTTTCTGTCCTCCATCTGCATGGCCCATATCAAAGCGACAAGATCGCAGACGTGGTCAGCGTGGAAGTGGGTTATCATCACCTTCTCCAGCTGCCCCAAAGTGAAGCCCATCAGCTTAAAGTTCTTCAGAGAGCCGCTTCCGCAGTCCATCAGAATGTTTCGGTTTAACAAAATACTCGGACAGCTGTTTTCCTTGGTTACGTAAGGGCCTCCGGAGCCTAGAAAGCTTACCTTCAAAAAGGCACCCCGATTTTTCTTAAGTGAAATCCGACACTTATTTATGTGTTTAATGCCTCTTGGGCAGGAAAAAAGGGAGAAGGTGGATTTTTGACTGTTTAACGGCTGAGCATGTCTTCGACTACTTCACCAGAGATATCTCTATGGTGCTTACGTTGGTCGGAACTCCGCCTTCTTCAGCTGTCAGCTGCTCAGTGCCTATTTTCACGTCTCCGATCTTCACGTCGTGGAGAAAACGTCGGCGGACTATTTCAACCACGTCTACAGCTCTGCTTATGGCTCTGCCTCTGGCTTTTATAGAGACTTGGGGCTCTCCTGCTTGGAGGAGAGTTAGCGCAGCCAACACGTAGCTCATCACAGGTTTTTTGCCTACTAGTACATGGTTGCTCTTTGACATTTCCATTTCTCCGTCGCAGCTATCGATGTCTTTCACATTTCAAAGAACAGAATAGGGATAAATACGTTACGGTCGGCGAGCTTTCTACGGTTTATTGCTTATAAACCGGGAAGGCGGGCAGCCTTTGTCGGGAAACCCATAACTTTTTTAATGTAAATCCCGCCAACAGTAATTGAGGGTATTAGGAATTGCCTGAAACAACGGTGCTCACAGGTAAAACCCTGAAAATTCTTCGACTGCTCTTCGAAAGGGCGAAAATCTCATATTCCTACGTGGCGGAGGTGGACCAAAGCAAGCTCGCGGAAGAATTTAAATTGACCAGGCAGGCGTTGAACCTGCATCTGAGAAAGCTAAGGTCTCAGGGGCTGATCCGCACAGGCCGGGGCTTTGTGGAGATAACCAGCCGAGGCCTTACAACCTTAGGTTTGTCCAGCAACATAGCCTTGGTTTTCTTGAAAATATCCCCCCAAAGAAGGAGTGAAGCCTACAAGAAAATTGCATCTCTGCCTGTTTGGCAGGTGTTCAGGGTGGCTGGAGACATGGACTTGGTTTTTGTGGCGGAGGCCAGCCGTCTCGACGAAATTCTCCAATCAATAGCCCAGATTGAGGGAATTGAAAAAACTCACTCTTTCATCACCCTTGAAGCCTTGAAGTAGCAGCCGGGCCCTCCAACCTAGAAAGCCTTAAAGGCAAGGTTTAAGTCGATAATATAGCTTCAACAAACCCGTCTAGATGGTGTACCCATAGGAGGCTGGCAGTTGCCTGTAACAGACTTTTTCAGCCGCACCCTAGCTCAAAGGCACCGTCTCTACTACAAAATCTGCCGCCGCTGCGGAGTAAAAAACTCTCCCGCAGCTTGGAAGTGCCGAAAATGCCGCAGCACCAACCTCAGATGGAAGAAGAGGGAACTGGGAGCCAAACAGTAACCGTGACTTTAGCCTAAGTTTTAGGGCCGGTGGTCTAGTTGGCTATGACGGCGCCCTCACGCGGCGCAGGTCGCAGGTTCGAGTCCTGCCCGGCCCACCATGGAAATTGTTCCCCGGATGTTTCCCTGTTTCGCCTGGGTGTTAGGGGCTATTCTCCCACTATCTGAACTACGAGTTGCCGTGCTCTGCTGTGGATGTCCAGTTCGATGAAGACTATTTGCTGCCACGTCCCTAACGTCAGCTTTCTTTCGACGAAGGGGACAGCTAAGCTCGGGCCTACGAGCGACGCGCGGACGTGAGAATGCCCGTTACCGTCATGCCATCTTTTCTCATGTTCATAGGTGAGGTTTTTCGGTGCAATCCTCTCCAGCATGGCTGGGAAATCCTTCAGCAGCCCTGGTTCGTATTCTATAGTCGTTAGGCCTCCTGTGGAGCCGGGGACGAAGATTGTGGCTACTCCGTTTTCCAGCCTTGAAAGCTTCACAGCTTCAGCGACTTCGTCGGTTATGTTTATGATGTCCAGTTCGCCTTTGCTGCGGAGGTTGATGAGTTTGGTTACCACGGGCATGGCTGCCACCTCTCGAGTAAAGGGGTGGAAGCCTCCTCTTTAATTTTCACCAGGAGAATCTGAAATTATGCCGAAATGGGGTTCGATAATGGAGAATGTTGCAGCCACAGCCGGGGAGCCGTTGATTGAGAGGGGTAAGAAGCCTGTTTGATTCTTGTTTCTCGTCTATTTCCGTATAACTTTCTCGATTTTTCTTTTGATGTCTTCGCAGATCATGATTTCAAGGTCTTTTACGAGGTTTCCTCCTGCTTTGCTTCCTGTTCCCATGTAAAATCCGCATTTGATGCAAACCCAGTGGGCAAAGGTCTTCGCTGCCACCTGCCCGCCCCAGGTTCCGAGCGCTGAAAACGGGATGAGAACTCCGTCGCAGTTGGGGCATGGGGGATAAGAGCCTCTTTCCACGCATTTTCCTCCTTACTTTGTTTAAGGATTTCTGCAGATAAACGTTATATGCAGATCACTGCACTCATCCTTAACTGTTTAACTAAAGCGGTCGACAGTGGTTGACCGGATTCCCCAGTTTGATGCCGGGCAATGCAAAAACATATCTTCCCCTTCGTTGAAGACTAATTCAGCAAGATGGAAAGGTTCGACGAAGACCTTGAAAGATTGACGGCGAAGCTGAATGAAGGGGAGCAAAGCGAAGTTAGCGCGGAGTTGAAGAGAGTTAAAGATAAACTGATAGATCTTCGAGAAAAGAACCTTGTGAAGATAAACCATTCCGTGCTGGAGATGGTCTGCGCTAAACATCTCATCAAGGCGGGATACTGCGTGGAGGTGGAGTACCAGCTTAACGACTGGCTGACATGCGACCTTTACGCTGTCAAGGGGGAGGGACGGCTTATTCTGGAAATCGAAACAGGCTTCACCCCGCCGGAGCATGCTTTGGACCCGTACACTTACAATAAAGCTCGAACGGCCAGTAAAATTGCGCGGTACAGCTCCTACGCCGACAAGTTTGTCCTCGGAACCACTCCGACGAATATTTTACCCATCCCCCCAGTTTTCCTGAAGCCGCCCAAATATCGGAGGGTGAGCGAAGTGAAGGAGGTGAAAACCCTGTGCGACGCTTACTACAGGAATCCCCCTGTCAGCTGCGAGGAGATAAAAAACTCACGCCTCCACGCCATCTACATCATCGACGTGGATAAAGGAACCGTGAGGGAAATCGACCCGGAAATCTACGTGGAAATCGCCTTCAAACTCCCCCTTATGCGGAAGTAGAACCGACGTCAGCTGAGGAATATACTCGATAGTTTTATATCAACTAACCTAGCTAGTTCCTCATGCTTCTGCAAACAATTCCGCGGGCAAGCTAATGAGCGTCGCGGCCGTGGTCTAGCCTGGACTAGGACAGGGGCCCTCCAAGCCCCTAACCCGGGTTCGAATCCCGGCGGCCGCACCACTCTGGAGCTGAATATGTACTTTTTATTGGTCTGCTAGTATCCCTTTACCTGACTTCTAGCTAACTTGTCTTAGGCGTATGGCTAAACCTGAGCTAACATGGATCCAGCGAACTTAAAGCCTAGGCTTCGGATGTCATGGTGGGTGTGGACCCTATGCCCCATCATGGTCCACATAATCGAAGACAGCAAGAAGAACCTGTACTCGTTCTTATAGATGCACGCAAAAGAAGACAGCCTAACCCCTTGAGTATTGTTTCTCTCACTTACCCACCCTCTTGAATTAGACATTTAGCTATGTTTATATCTTGGCTTAGCTATATTTTAAGAGTTAGCTTTAGGGAAATGGGCGAAGGCTAAACTGCGTGCCCCGCTTTTTACCTCGCTACTATTTCTTAATGTTCTAACTTAAATTGAGCGAGGTGAAAAGCATCATGAGTTACCAAAGAGATTTTGGAAGTAGGAGTTTCAGAAAACCGGCGCCTGTTGAAGCTGGGAAAGAGTACGAGGTAACGATAACCGAAACGAGCCGTCGAGGAGACGGCGTAGCTAGGATTCAAGGATTCATAATTTTTGTAGCCAGTGCTAAGCGCGGGGAACAGGTGAAAATCAGAATAACAGATGTGAAAAGTAGGTTTGCACAGGCAGTAATCGCATAGTGATACAGTCAAGGCCTATGCAAACCAGTCTCGTATTTACAATTGGATGCAAGCGGTATGAGCTAAATTCAAAAAGAATACATTCGTAGAAGGTTTCTATCATGAAGATTGCTTATATTTCCACATATCCTCCGACATCCTGCGGGATAGCTGAATATACCAGAAACCTTGCTGAGGCTACCAGTAGGCTTACCGGCGTTAACGTTACCGTACTTTCAGACAATTTTGGGAATTCTGCGGCTCGAATAGACGAGCTGGGAATACTAGTGATCCCGTCGTTTTCTCCAAGTAAGCTGAGCTATGGGAGTCTTCTGAAGGTCGCCAGCGAACATGGACCCTTCGACGTGATTCATGTGCAACATGAATATGGATTGTTCAGGCCCACGGTTAGGACGTTGGAAGCCTTTAAAGGATTAAAAAAGCACTGTAGGAGGCTCACGGTGACAATGCACACGGTCGTCAGCTCCTTCAGGAAGAGGATTGCTGAGCATCAGGAGAGACTCTGCAGGACATCAGATACCGTAATAGTTCACAACACTGCTCAGGAGTATGAGCTCCTGTCTCAAGGGGTAGATCCGGCGAAGGTGCAGAAGATTCCCCATGGAACTTGCATAATAGGTTTTTCAAGGATAGACAAAGGTGAAACCCTTAAAAAGCTGAATCTATCCAGTTTGAACGGCAAGTTTCTCTTCGTTTGCCCAGGTTTCATTAGACGGGATAAAGGCCAAAATACTCTCATAAAGGCGTTTAGCAGGGTTCATGAAAAGCTTCCAAACACGGCCTGCATAATAGCAGGTATTCCTCCGAGAGTAAACGGAGCTGAACTTGTTGCCAACGTAGAGTCAAGTCTAACAGCCGACGGCGTGAACGGAATGATAACTATGAAGAAATATTTGACAAATGATGAGCTTGACCTTATACTTAAAGCGGCGGATGTCGTCGTTTTTCCCTATAAGGATCAGCGGGGAATATGGAGTGTAAGCGGAGCCTTCCATAAAGCTGTGGGATGCTTTAAGCCTGTGATATGTAGCAGGGTTCCAAGACTTGCAGAGTGCTCTATGATGGCGCCGGACATTACGGTGCCTAAAAACGATGTGAACGCTTTAGCTGAAAAAATGATGACAGCCGCAACTCATTATGAAGGATTTCTGAAGAAATGCAGACCGCTGATGGAATTAGCTCTATCAACTTCCTGGCAGAAAATAGCTAAAATGCATTTAAACCTATACCAGCAAGCCCTCACCAAACATGAAAGACTTACGGCTAAGACGATGAAAATTACCTTTTAATAGATGAAGAGGCTTAAACTTCTAAAATTACGAATATTTCATTTAAAGGAATAACCATGAAAATTAAACCTATTCAGCATTAGCACGGTGAATCCTGGCAGCCGCACCAAAAACCATCAGCAGAGATTAGAATGTGCATACTCTAACTTTCATTAGGTTCTAGAGCTTAAGAAACATTTGGCACTTTCAAGGTTCATTGGAAACAGCGGTAAACTTGCCGTATGTTTTAATCAGTCCTCTGTTTCAGTTGCGTGATCCAATAGTTCTTCGTTTATTCTTTGTTACTGGTAACTTTTCTTTCGAATCATCATTCAAGATTCAAATTCAATAAATTCAGAATTGCCTCCTCAACGTCTCCTACCGTTGCGCCCCAAGATACGTAGGTAACGTTCCCTTCACGTTCGTATCCTTTGTCGATAGCGCAGCATCGGCTGATACATTTTTCTCCAACACCTTGCTGGGCGACTATCTTCTTAGGGCAGATATCAATAAGTGTCGGTTGTTCCCTGTATAGAGTGGTGAATGTTCTCAGTGAGAGTTCACATCCGATCAGCGTGATGTTATTTAAACCTAATTTGGATAAGTCTGGTGCCTGGTCAAGATATAAGGTATTTTTTCCACATTTTAAAGTGGGGGTATGGCATGGAAACATTACGTATCTTGTCTTTCTTGCCCGAGCCAGCTTATTCAAATCCACAAGTCTCGGAACAATTTTTATCGGCTTCCTTATCCTGCCAGTGCCTAAGGCCGATTCTGCCAATTTCACAAGTTTCGGAGGCTTGGGGGGTATAACATCGAATATTATTAGTGGCGTAGATGTTTCTTTATGGACAAAGGAGATGTGTTCAAATTTGCCTTTCACTATCACTGTCTCTTTTCCGATTTCTTCTACTATTTTCGCCATTGCACTTGGATTCAAGACGTCCAAGCTTGCATCCTCTACGTATGCTGTGTTGGCTGGCAACGAGATGATTTCTACCTTTTTTATTCCCAGAAATAACTCTCGGCCTTCCACTTTATTTATTCTCGCAACCGCCCAATCTCTGCCATTGTTTAGTATTACATAATTAGTGACAGTATATACTAACTTCCCAAGAGTCTTTTTCGTGATAGCATTTTCGGTCAGAGGAAAGGAAACTCTTTTTACGCTCACTTCACGGCAATGTTGCGGTATCATATTTACACCCGCACTTAGTCTCCCCTGCCGAAAGCTAACATCTTCTCTACAGGATGCCTAGCTCTCTCGATCACGTCCTCAGAGAAGCTCACTCTAGGCTCCAATATTTCTAACGCATTAAGGATGTTCTCCAATTTTATCTTCTTCTGAGTTCTGCAGAAGGCCTTCTCTACAGGGTAAAATTTTTTACCGGGGTTATCTTCCATCATTCGATTGATCAGCTCCAGCTCCGTTCCGACTATGAATTCCTTCTCCAAAGAATTTGCCACATATTTTAGCATCCCGTCGGTCGAAAGTACGACGTGGGCTAGGTCAACTACGTCGGGTGTGCATTCCGGATGTATGAGTATCTTTGCATGTGGATGGGCTTTGGTGAGTTTAAGGATGTCGCTCCTTTGAATCATTTGGTGTACGGTGCAGAAACCGGGCCATGCTATTATTTCTTTGTCTGGAACAAACCTTTTCACGTAGGAGGCAAGATTCTGGTCCGGAACAAAGATCACCTTTTTTGTATTCAGCGATGTCACGATTTTCACAGCATTTGATGAAGTACAGCATACGTCCATTTCACATTTGCATTCTGCTGATGTATTGAGATAACCGACTACTTTAGCGTCCGGATGAATTTCTTTCATAGTTTTTAATTCTTCACGTGTAATCATCGCTGCCATGGGACACTTGGCATTCTCATTAGCGTACAGAACAGTTTTATGCGGAGCTAAAATTTTTGCGGTTTCGACCATGAAATCCGGACCGCAAAAAACAATGATATGTTGTTTAACATTTTTTGCAAGCATTGCCAAGGACAACGTATCACCAACATAATCCGCAACAAACTGAATTTCATGACTCTGATAGTTATGTGCCAAGATAACGGCATCTCTTTCTCTTTTTAATTGGATTATCTTCTCCACCAAATCTAGTAAATTATCTGCGGACGCAAAGCTCAAGTGAGTCCACCTATCCTATTACAAGTTCGGTGAGAACCTATGTTTCTTCAGAGCAAAAGAAGAGAAAACCGGTACTAATGACAACTCGCTCCACTGCGAGAGCTTTTACCTGTTAATGAGGATGGATCAAGTCCCTCTAGTTTCAGCTTCTTCATCACAAACCCTTTAACATCCATTAAGAGAGGGTTTCCATTCCTTTTAGCAATGTCGAAAACAGGTTTCGCCATGTAAACTGGAATTCCAACAGGGGTGTCCACCCTTACGAATGCTTCTCCAGGGTTTCCCCCCTCCACCATTATGGTATTAAGATATGGTACAGAGTGACTGGCATCGCTTCCACCGCATCCTCCGCCTCCAGATCTAAAACCGAGATTTACAAGAATTGACGGATTGCTTAATCTACTCTTCTTTATGAAGGCTAAAGCCCTTTCTGTGAATTGAATATTTACCCCAGAACTATCGGACATACTCACTTTTCATTCACTATATTTTTAGATAGATTACTTAGCTAAAATACATTTGTATTTCCTTTCACCAAAGGAAAAGCTTGGGTAGGTTTGTTAAATGAAATCTTTTGGCATATTTTTTTCTCAGAGAAGCAAATTAACAGTCTAACAATTGAAGAAAGGAACATAATAATTCATACTTCGGCCGGTTCAAGTGAAAGGCTTAAGAGAGAGCTTTCATCGACTACAATTAACTAGAAAGGTACGAAGGAAGAGCCCAGCCTCTAAAATCACATACGCTTCAAAGCTTCGGTAGAGATTATATTCTTCAGAGCTAAAGAGCTTAATCTCATAAGAGAAGAATGAATCAGTAAGGAGCATGTTCTTTGAAGCCATGAAATAAATATCTACACGGTTTACCATCTTAATCTACGAAGTCTTCTCACATCAAGGGTATCATAATGCCTATGTACGTTGATGATCAGGAGTAAAGCTATAGTTGCCACTGCAGCCCCTATAACAATCGATACAATGACTACACTCTGGGCTAAGGCATCGACTGATGCGGATAGAGAAATACTCTGCCCCAAAGCTATGAAGTTTAGATTGACGGCTGACGTGATTATCTCTATTCCTATAACTATTACTATCATGTTCCTTTTTACGGCAATAGTGTAAACGCCTATAATAAAAAGAACAGCTGCTGCGGCAATATACCAAGTTGGATTTACTACCATGAGTCAACCTTCTTCGATAACTCACAATAATAAAGTTCCCATCTGCCCTTACCATTTCTTTACAGTGTGCAAAGTTACAAGAAATAAGACAACAACAGCGCCAGCATTGATCAGGATCTGAAGACCGGCGACCAAAGGAGCGCCCAAAATGAAAAACATCACACCAACGAGAATGTTCATGAAAAAGAAGGCGGCGACATTCTTCGGAAGCCTAGATTCGCAACACAATAGAGCCGCTATGATAGTTAAGCCGATTATCATGAGTTGGAGGATCTCATAAAGAGATATTTCCATTCTTTCCATCTACCGCAAAGACAGACGCAGATACACTTCGTTCTATTTTCACCCTTATAACACCATAAATAAAGAAAACTTTACCCATAGCATTGGGCAGTTCTGTTCGAGGTTTAATGATGCATGCCTACGTACTTCGCCGGGTCCTCGTCGAACTTAGCTTTACAGCCGGCAGCACAGAAGTAGTAGGTTTTACCCATATGCTCCGACTTATATTGTGCTGTTTTCTCATCGACCTCCATCCCGCAAATAGGATCTTTCGCCAAGACATATCACCTCTTCCAACTTGTTCATTTTCGGGAAGATATGATGGAATATCATTTAAAATGATTGTTATTTCTATTCGAATAAAATGAAAGAAACCGTGATGGTATTCTCAATAAACATCGTTCCCGTTTTTTTATGTAAAAAGAAAAATAGACAGTAAATAGTTTAGTGATTCAGGAAAGATATGGTATAAGAGGCGATATATCTCCATTTCCAAAAAATGTCAAGAATATTCTGCTGATATCTCTTGAAAACTTTACTGAATATTTATTTGTTAAAGTGCAATTAAGCTGATGTAATTTTGATGAGAGAAAAAGAATTATTAGTCTATAAGTCGAATAATAGAAAATAGGGAGATAATATGTCTTCCATAGTAATCGACAAAGTTGATACAGGTATAATTCAGGCACTTCAGAAAGACAGCAGAACATCATTGAAAGAGATCTCAAGATTAGTGGGCATCAGTGTACCTACCGCGCGCGCAAGAATTCAGCGACTCGAAGATCTCGGAGTCATAAAAAGATTCACAGTAGCTATAGACCCACAGAAACTGGTAGGAGGTATAACCGTCTTGCTCCATTTAGATGTAAAACTTCCAAACATCAAGGCTGTCGGAGAAAGGCTTTCACAAATGGAGGAAGTTACAGAAACCTACTTAACCACTGGAGAATACGATGTCGTTGCTAAGATCTGTGTACCGGACATGCGTTCTCTCGAAGAGTTCATCGCCCACAAGTTAAGCGAAGTTCCTGGTATAGAACACGCCCACAGTAGCATAATTGTGGAGACTTTAAAAGAGTTATACGGACCGGTTCTACGTCCAGGATTCGGCATCAGGCTTTCCTGTTACTATTGTAAGCGAGAGATAGCTAAAGACCCGGTAAGAAAGACTATAAATGAAAGGGAGTATTATTTCTGCTGCGATACCTGCGCTTCTACCTACCAGCAAAGGTTCATAAAAAGCTGAACCTCTGGTTTCTGTTCTTGATCAGTCTGTATGCCCTGATAACTCCTACCGGGTCTTTCCACAGATAGGCAGAACACCTGCAATATTAGAGAACTTTTCGGCTATCCCGTAATCTGCGATGACCCTTTTGCACGACTCCAAGGTTATGGAAATGGAGGAAACCCTTTTTTAGAGTCAGGTGGTAATCGACTCTCCGGTAGCATATTGTGAAAGCTTTTGGCCATCCAGCATGTTTCCATTGCTTTTTCACTAAAACAACCTTCAAGATATAAGTACTCTAGGTTAAGAAATCAGCTCTAAATTTAGTGAAAAGTAAAACGCTTCTCTCTTCATATTTTGGAAAGAGGAAAAGAAAGGGATATAGAAGGTTGCCAACAGATAACAAGTGGAGGATAATGATGCTTCTAGAGCTTGACAACATTGATATAAACATCCTTAAAATACTTCAGAAAAACAGTAGAATATCTTTGAAAGCTATCTCCAAACTAGTAAAGACCAGTGTACCCACAGTCCGTACAAGAATAGAAAAAATGTTCGAACTAGGAATCATAAAACGATTCACAATAGCCATCGACAGTCAAAAGCTCCCAAGAGGTACTGAAGCGTTCATTAGCCTTCAAGTTAAGTTGCCAGAAGTTAAGGAAGTGGTTGAGGTTCTCTCAAAAATGGATGAAGTTACCGCGATTTACCACACCAGCGGAGAATATAACCTCATAATAAGGGTATGGTTGCAGGATATACGTTCACTTCCAGACTTCATTATCTGCAAGTTAAGCACTATAGAAACTATAAGGAGTTTCCAATGTAGCATACTCGTCGAAAGCTTCAAGGAACATTATGGGCCCGTGCTAAAGCATGAGTTAGGGTTAAAGCTATTATGCTTCTATTGCAGAAAAGATATCACAGATGATCTCGTTACGAAGACCATAAACGGCGCTGAGCAATATTTTTGTTGCGAGACGTGCGCCTCGGCTATACGCTAAGAATGGAGTTATCCTCTGGATCTCTTTTCCCATCGTGGTACTATTATTGCCATCAAAATTTACCTATCCGCCAAAAATTTCTGATAAAATTCGATAAAGAAATAATTCAGCTCCATGTTGTTAGATAAACAATAAAGGACAACCAAATTATACCGACGGTATCCATTTAACTATACACATTAGTGGGAGTGAGTGAAAGAGGGCTGATTAGATACGGAAAAAATTGAACGTAAGAAAACTGTGTTAAAGATAGGTGGAATGACTTGTGCCTCCTGCGCTCAAACCATAGAGAAAGAACTGTCTAAACTTGAGGGTGTAACAGAGGTTGCAGTCAATTTTGCAGCTGAAAAGGCGACAGTCGAGTACGATCCAGAAAAGATAGATCGGACAAGATTGGAGAAAGCTGTTTCCGATGTAGGATACAGGGTAATCAAAGATGAGATTACGCTGAATATTCACGGTATGACTTGCGCTTCCTGCGCCCAAAACATCGAAAAGGCACTGAGCAAAGTTGAGGGGGTATCCAATGCAAGCGTAAACTTTGCGATGGGGAGGGCTGTAGTCCAGTATGACTCGTCTCAGGTAAGTGTAGCTGAACTTAAGAAGGTTGTAAAAGACTTAGGTTATGAAGCGGTGGAGAGAGTTGAGGAGACTGCGGAAGATAGGGAAAGAGCAGCGAGAGAGAAGGAGATAAGAACTCAAAAGCACAACCTTATGATCGCTGTAGCCCTAACTGTTCCCCTTGTGTTATTCAGTTTTCGCGACACCTTCGCTGGCTTCTATGAAAGTATCGGATTGGGTTTTCTTCCCATGTATACTCTACCGGAGAACAAGTACCTCCTTTATCTCATGTTTATTCTGACCACCATCATAATGGCTGGGCCTGGAAGACAGTTCTTCACCGGAACTTACAAGGGATTAAGGCACGGCACCACGGATATGAACTTGCTCATAGCCACAGGAACAGGTGCCGCTTACGTGGTAAGTGTCGTAGCAACTTTCTTTGCGTTAGGCCCGGGGTATAGAGAGGTCTATTACGATACTGCCGGGCTGCTTGTATCGTTCATAGTTCTTGGGAGATACTTGGAGGCAAATGCGAAAGGCAGAACCTCTGAGTCTATCCGAAAACTGATGGGTTTGCGGGCTAAGATAGCGAGAGTGATTAGGGCTGGTGTGGAAAAGGAAATCCCTGCCGAGGATGTGTTGGTTGGAGACCTTGTCATCGTTAGACCGGGTGAAAAAATACCAGTTGATGGAATAGTGAGGGAAGGCCATTCGGCTGTAGATGAGTCCATGATAACTGGTGAAAGCCTCCCCGTTGATAAGAAAGTAGGCGACGAAATTATTGGCGCAACAATCAACAAAACAGGAGTGTTAAAAGTTGAAGCTACAAAAGTAGGAAAGGACACAGCACTATCGCAGATTATCAAATTAGTGGAGGACGCTCAGACCTCAAAGGCTCCAATTCAGAGGATCGCCGACTACGTGGCAGGGCACTTCATAGTCGCCGTGCACGTACTGGCTTTGGCAGCCTTCTTCTTCTGGTTCTTCGTAGGATATCCAACATTCACACCTGGAACTATATTCGAAACAGCGAGTCCTTTCCTCTTCGCGCTCCTCATAGCCATTACAACCCTCGTAATAGCATGTCCATGCGCTGTCGGGTTGGCCACACCCACCGCTATCATGGTGGGAACAGGGAAAGGCGCCGAAAACGGTATCCTCATCAAAGGGGGAGAGGCATTAGAGAATGCTCATAAACTAGACACCATCGTATTCGATAAGACAGGCACTCTGACAAAAGGCGAACCGTCCCTAACAGACATAATCGTTGCCAGGGGATTACTGGCGAATCCGGGTCCGAGTATAAGTCAAATCCCACCGGAAGAAATAGTTGTTCTGGAAAAGTGGAGTGAAGAGAGTGTGTTAAAGTATGCTGCGGTAGCCGAGAAAATGTCTGAACACCCTTTAGGAAAGGCGATCGTGGAGGGCGCGAAGGAAAAAGGAATAGAGGTAGACGACCCTGAGGCCTTCAACGCTATTCCCGGCCACGGTGTGGAAGCGAAATACAATGGCAAACTAATTCTTCTCGGAACACGCAAATTGATGAAAGACAATGGCATAGACATTGAGCACTTGGAGGAAGAAATGAAAACATTGGAAAACGATGGGAAAACAGCGATGATTCTTGCGGTTGATAAAAGACCTGTTGGCCTAGTCGCTGTTGCAGACACCCTCACAGAGTACGCTAAGGAGGCTGTGGATGAACTTCACAAGATGGGCTTAGAGGTGTTGATGATTACAGGAGATAATGAGCGAACAGCAAAAGCAATCGCTAGGCAAGTGGGCATAAACAGAGTTCTCGCAGAAGTGCTTCCTAAAGACAAGGCTAACGAGATTAAAAAGCTTCAAAGCGAGGGCAGGAGAGTCGCCATGGTCGGGGATGGAATCAACGATGCACCCGCTTTGACCCAATCTGACATCGGCATTGCCATAGGAAGTGGAACTGATGTTGCCATGGAGTCCGGCAAGATCGTGCTAATCAAAAACGATGTTAGAGACGTTGTCTCCGCAATCAAACTCAGCAGACAAACTATGAAGAAAATTAAACAGAACCTATTCTGGGCTTTTGTCTACAACGGCACGGGACTACCTGTAGGAGCGGGGGTTCTGTTTCCCTCACTAGGCTTTTTAGTCAGCCCTGCGTTGGCCGCTGCCTTCATGGCTATGAGTTCCGTATCGGTCACTGCAAACTCATTGTTATTCAAAAGATACAAGCTTAAGAAGGTGCATCATCCGGCTGCTTAACCTGACAATTAAGAGGTGATAAAAATGAGTGAAATAAAGAGAAGAGTTCAAGGCATAAACATGTTAGTTTGCGTCTTGGTTTCTGTGGTGATAAGCTGGATATTCTATACCCTAGCTTTGCAGATGCCCGGTAGATTCGCGCAGTACACGAAGATCGACGTACTCGCAGGTGTAGGGTTCGTCTTTATCCTTTCGATGATAATTTCTTTCTCCCTCATACCCGCATTTATGGAGAAACTGTCCGCTACGCTGAAGATAAAATAGGCATTTATACTTTAGTTGGAAGGAAAGAGAATGGTTGAATACGGTTACGGTCACTGGGATGTAGTAATATTAAATATTATGCTTTTCTCCTTATTTCTGCTGTTCATACCCTTCAGAAGGAAGGTTGCATATCCTCAAAAGAGTATCTACCTAGCTTTCATAACCGCACTGTTTGCGGAGATGTACGGTTTCCCTCTAACCATCTACATTCTCACTGCCTATTTCGGCTATAGTAACCCGTTAACACATGAAGCTGGACACCTTTTATACCCTGAGCAGGGAATGATGTCGCCGTTCCATATCTTATCGAACTTCATGATATTAGGTGGAATAATTCTCATAATAGCCGGCTGGAGAAAAATCCATAACGCTGGGGGTAAGCTTGTAACCGAGGGCGTATACCGACACATCCGTCACCCACAATATCTCGGACTGCTCCTACTCGCATCCGGACTGCTTATCCAATGGACCACCCTTCTCACCGCCCTCATGTGGCCGGTACTGATATACCTCTATGTCAGATTGGCGAAGAGGGAGGAAAAAGAAATGGAGGAGAAATTTGGAGAAGCATACTTAGAATACAAACGCGGAGTTCCGATGTTTATTCCCTTCCCCAAAATCCACGTAACAGCGTTCAGTGATCGTTTGAAGGGTGAGTAACTTTGGCGGAGAAACGTGGAAAAATGAGTTTAAAAGTAAAAGCCTTCACGTTAAGCATAGGTTTTATGATAATATATATTATTTGTGTTGCATGGGATTTAGCTTTTCCGGAGTATGCGATGTATCAGGTTTGGGCTCCCTTATTCCCGGGGTTTACATGGCTAAGCTTGTCTAGTTTTCTTCTCGGACTTTTCGAGGCCTTCATATATGGACTGCTTATCGCAGTAATATTTGTTCCCCTCAACAATTTTTTCAACAAAAGATTCGAAGAACCAACCAGACCTCCAAAAATGGAAGAAAAGGTGAAAGTTACCAACTGATGACATTTGGGTGAAGATGCGTGCTTCGAGCTGGCGTTAGAGGGCCTAAAAGTGTTAGTCTATGCTTACAATCACCAGAGCGAGATTAAAGACGCAGATAAGATGGTTAAGAAGCTGTGACTCGCCGAAAACATAACTCTGGAGAGCATCCTTCAGGTCAACTTCATAGACACAGAAGTTTACAGCCTTCTGAGAAGGCTTTATCGGAAAATCCTAGTTAGCAACTCCTTAAGCAGGTTTAACACTTTTCTGATACTTTCATCTTCCATAAGAATTATCATGCTCGTATTGTAGTGGAAGTAACTCTCTTTTTTATTTATAGTCTTTCTCATGGAAGTCTTTTATTCATGAATAACAGGCTGTCTGATCGAAAGACGTTTTTGAGTTGCTACATATTTCACCAGCTAGTTTTTTCTTCTTGTGAAAAAATAGAGCAGATGATTTTTTTGAAAAATCCGTCAACATATCTCTAAATTTCTCCCAAAAGAAACGACAATTCTTATAAAAATCTCAGAACTTCAAAAGCATAATTACGAAGTGATAGGTATTGAAGGAAGCACCAGAAAATGCTTGAGCCTGTACCTATAATGACTGTAGCTATATGTAAATGAGCTTTTCAGGAGCGAGATTACAGATGAAAGAAAAGCAATAGTCTATCGCTATTTGGAAATGGATTATCTTTCAATCATATGAAGGTTGACAGCATCATGATGCTTTCTAAAAGCAAAGCTTGGAGAGAACCAGCAGCGTCTGGTTTTGTGAGCAGCCTCGCGTTACTATTTGCATATTTTGGAATTTTAACTGTTGGCGATTCGTTCAGCCATGCCATTGAAGAATTTGCTGAAGTGTGATACTAAACTTTCCAGTAAGCTTGCGCAAAAAAGTCTGACACCGCTTGAATTTCTTCATCTGTAAAAGTTACACCTATCTCAATAAGTCCCTGTTCATATCATCATTGTGATAGTATGACTTTACATCTATTGATCCGTCTTCAAAGACATCCCTAACAAAACTAATCGCTCTAAAAACATTGATCTTCCCAGAGCCTTTAGGATAAGGGGCGACATCACCAAGGGGAAATACCAAGACTATGACACCCCAGGCGTCAACCCGGGGGAGGTTCTCACCAGAGAAGCCCTATTCCAACCAGCCAGAGTATACATAGCCCCTCAAGAACTGGAAGACCGCCAGCTGAAAGTTCTCAGCCAAGCCCTAAAGGAGACATTGAAACAGGAGCTGCTGGCAGATCGATGAAAAAGTACCCATTCAGGTCTGGAACAGTAAGTCCCGGCGGCCGCACCAAAACCAGCCGCTGATTCGCTGGGTTTTTTCCGCGTTCCCCGTTCTTATTTTTAAATTTCTCCTCCCTGCTTTCATCCTCGCCGAACTACGGGCCGGCTGCCTCTTATGTTATATATGTACATATATGGCCTAGGGTAGTGAGTCTCTCTTTTCCCCGGCCCGGGGAGGACTTCAAGAAGTTTTTGCTTCCAGTTCTTCTAAGATTTTTTCGAGGTCTTTCTTCCAACGGTCCTCAGTGGCCGTCTGGAAGGAGAAGGTGGCGTTAGGCTGGTAGAACCTGTCTAGGGAGAGAGTTTTCAAATGGGAGGCGAAATGTTTTAGGGTTGAAAGAAGCTGGGATTGGAAGAAGTATATTCCTCCAAGAAAGACCACTAGGTCGTGGTTTCCCTCCCCCCTCAGCCCCTGCCAGTTTTCATCCCTCATCCGGTTGACCAAATCCTCTAAGCCCATGCAGGTGAGGGGGACGTCTCCAATTCTTTCCCTGAAAACCCTGAAACATCCGGGGGAAACCACAACAGGAGAACCCGTCAGCTCAGCCAGCCGGTGCACGAACTTCACCACGTCGACGTCTTCCCCCTTTGCTCCGAGCACGTTGCCTCCCACTACTATCAGCGGCCTTTTCGCGTTTCGCAGTAGCTTAGCGGCCATCTCCGGTTTGAGGGTTAAAGCCTGCTCTAAGCCTGGAACCTCAGCCAACTGCCAAGGAGCCGCCAAGTTTACCGCCTCCTTAACACCAGCCTATCGAGAAGGGTGGTTCCCAGCTCCGGAACAGTCTTAGGCTTCCAGCCTTGACTCCTCAAAACTGGCAGCAGCTCATCCTTCTCCAACACCGGCAGGTCGGACTCAGTTCTCACGAATAGGTGAAGGTCCTCAGGCAGGGTTCCGTAGAGTTTTCGGTATAAATCTAGGTAGTTTCTCAGCTTGATGGAGCGGCCTTTGAGGGTGTCGTTGGGCCTCATAACCAGCCGGGCGGCCAGCACGAGGGCTTCCTCCTTCGTCTCAGCCACATACCACAGGTGCTCAGGAGCAGGGCCGGTGTACTCTTTTTCCCCGCTTCTGACGTTGTAGGGCATCCATTTTTCATCCACGTCCGGCCGGCCTAGGTAGGCCCTCCGATGGGCTACACCCTTGGGTCCGAGGATCACGGGGATTCCCAGCCTCGTCGCTCCGGTGGCAATAGCCTCCGCCTTCTGGTTCTGAGTCCCCCAGACAATGGCCACAGCGCCGATGCGGTTTAGGATGTAGTCGGCTATCTCCTCAAAATTGGCCCTAAGCTTCCGACGTGCGAAGATGTTGGCGATTTTGACAGCTGCCCCTAAGATGTGGGCGTTGGAAACGCAGGAGCCGGTGTTGACGATGCCTCCCGCGTCGAAGCTGCCGGGGTATTTCTCGTACAGAGTCCGGCCTTCCTCGTCCTTGTAGCGGGCGATATCCATGGCGGCGCACCCCGAGGTGACAACGATGTACCGTCTTCGGGCGAATTCCTCCGCCATCTGAGCAACCTCAATGTGGCCGCGGGGGTAGTTGGAGCACCCGGCAAAGGCAACCACCCCGGGGATTTCACCCATGACAATAGGCCTGCCCACGTTTCTGATTTCCGTGTCCAGAATCGGCCCCCTTCCAGCCCTGATCTTGTACTTGGATTTTCTGATTTTTTCCATACCAGCCTCTCCGATGAGGGTGAGAACAGGGATCTTCCTCGGGCATACGCTGTCACAGCGTCCACATCCCACGCAGAGGTCGTACACTTCGGACAGCTTGGTGAGGTTGCCCTTGGCCGCCGCCAAGACGGCTTCATCCACGGGAAGGTCGGGAACACAGACCCTCCTGCAAAGGCCGCATCCGGTGCACCGGGAGGCCTCTGCCAAGGCTGCGAGAGGCTTAAGTTCCCTCCTCCTAAGGGGGGCGATTTTGACAGCGGTGCGGACGGCAACCTCAGCAGCCTTGGAAGGGTCCAGTATGAGGACCCCCATGTTTCTGCCTGAAGCCAAGTCCTCCACAACCGCGTCCACCGGGTCCTCTGTCCGGTTGGGCAGGCCGCCGCAGACTTGGTCGATGGTGGCGATGACCCGCGTACCAGCCTTGAAGGCTTCTTCTACAATGTCGACGCGAATACATTCTTGGTCGAGGACTAGAACGTCGGCCATCCCCGTCCTGGCGATGAGCTGCTGTCTTGAAAGGTTTCCGACGATTTTGACCCCCCTGTTAAACCGGGTTAGGTCGTGGGCTGAACAGCAAACACCGCCCACTTCCACCTTATCTGAGAGGCCGGACCTAGCTAGGTATTCCACCGTCTCCACACCTGGCGCGGCGTTGTGGCCGACGAAGATGATGACGGGCTTATTCCGGTCCAGCACTCCTAGGCCTATTTCTACGTAAGGTGTTTCAGCGTCGCCTTTCGGATATCCTAAGCCGGATATTTGAGCTATGTCCGCAACTTCCAAAGCAAGGTTATCCAGCATGCCGGCGTGGAGGGCTTTAGATTCGAAGTCTAGGTAATTCTGCTCCTGCCCTGTGAGGACGGAGGAGAGAAGCTGGGTGATCTGGTCGCCTATGTAGTCCAGCACCCCCTCCAAGTCGCCCAGCGTCTTAGGCTTTACTCCGGTGATAAGCCTCGTCAAGGGAGCCTCAATATCTATCTCCGAACCCAAATCTATGGGGTGGCTTCTCCCCAGCTTCTTGACCAAGTAGTCCACCAGATGTTTGGCGTGGGTTGTGTGGGCTGATGCGCCTACCACGCACTCGAGGAGAATGTGTCTTCCCTGCTGGGTTCGGATGTCGATGCCGCAGGCTCCTTTCCGCCCTTTGGCGAGGTCGCATTTACCGTAGCCGCAGAGGCAGCATCGGTCGCAGAGAGGCGAATAGAAGGGCTGATATTTTTTCAGCAGCTTCCAATCCCACTCCCGGAGGGAGGTTAGGGTGGGGAAGGGCGTCGGCCCTGGGGGTTCCTCCCAGTCCTCAGTAATCTGCCCGACTAGGATTTCCAATCCCTTTATTTTGGCGAGGGCTGAGTTCAGCTCTTTAACCACTATCTTGGAGTTTTTCACCGACCATCACCTACAATTTTTAGGGGGGTATCGAATTCCGCGGGGATTTTCTCATGAGCATTCTCTCCCTTACTTTGCGGCTTCCTTCAATTCTTCCACGAATTTTTGCACGTCCAACCCAAACCTTACGCAGGCTTGTTCTATGGTAGTGGAGCCGGCCATGGTTTTCCTCATCACCGGGTCCTTCAGGGGCGTGAAGCCCTTTTTCACGAAGACATCCAGAAGCTTCGGATATTTCTCCAAAACCTCTAACACCGTCATGTCTTTGCTTATTTCTATTTCCATGCTAAACTTTCACCTCCATCAACCCCTAGACGGCTTCCTAGGGGAACATTTTTTGGGGCAGTAGGTTTGAACATGGCAGTCGACAAGCTTGAAGAGAGGCTCTAAGGTCTCCCTGTTCAGGAAGTAGACCCGTTCCTTCCACCTTCGTTCCGGAAGGACGAAGCGACATCGAACAAGGGCTTGGAGGTTATGGGAGATCATGCTCTGACTCTGCCCCAAAGCCTTCGAGATCTGGGTGACGTTTCTGGGGCCCTCCCTCAAAAGCTCCACCACCGCCAGCCTAGTGGGGTTGGAGAGGGCTGCGAAGAAGAAAGGACATGCCTCGCTGAGGCCGTACTTCATTCAGCTTCCCCGACGGAGAATATTGGTATGAAAAATGTTTCATATCATATTATTTAAACATATCACAACTATCTAAAACTCAGCCTCGTCCAAGACAGCCCCTCACGGGTCAACTCTTTTCCTTCACATGCCTTTCCTCGGACTCCATAAACTTTTCCAGCAGAGAAGCCACGCTGGAATAATAGCCCAAAGAAGATTCTTTGCGAAGTTTACTGCAAAACTTCGGAATCCACCAAGCCAAGTGGTCTTTGAAAAACTTCAACCCAGCCTCCCGGCATACAGCCGCCTGGTCCTTCCACCTCTTATCCAGTGCGTAGACTTCTTTGAGCAGAAGCAACCCCATGAATTCTAGCTCCGTGCAGATGAAGTCAGGCCGCTCTTTCACGGAAAGCTCAACTTTAAAGGCTCGGTAAAACCCTGAAACATCCGCCAGTTCTTTAGCTTTTATGAAGGAATGCTGACAGTAATCCGTCTCGTAGAAAGAACATTTGAGGGGAACCAAGCAGAGCCTGTTGTAGGCTGCTTCCATCTCTGCGACGGAAGACTCATCCATCTGCTCCATGAAAACCTCTAGGGCCCGGCTGAGCTCCTCCGACCCAAGCAACCCAGCGGCCTCCGAAGCCCTCCTGCGGACCTCTTCACCGCAGAGCTCTCGAATTTCACGGCGGGGGTAGGCTAAGGCCTGCGAAATCAACCTGTACAGATAGCTCCGAGCGTAGAGAACCTCTCTCTCCTCTTGCTCGGGCAGGGCGGAGGGTTGACGGCTCTCAGGGTTCGTTGAATCGGTGGATTTTGTATTTTTCATCGTAAAACGGCCTTATGTAGGTTGGTTCTTCCAAGGAAACCCTTATGACCTCGTTTCCCCCGGAATCATAGGCTACAACTTCCTTGGAGGTAGGTTTAAACTTGGAAATTATTCTCTGCGTCGTCCCGAAAAGACGAAGCACGGCGAAGAGGGTTGAGTCTAGGTTGGTCCGTTTCCTTATAGCCGCCTCAACCCCCGGGCCGAACATTTGGGTTAGGAAGTCCCTAGGAACCCAGCGGGGCGGTATATAGTAGACGTTAGGCTCCAGTCCGAACTGCGGATAGAGGGGAAGCGCCACCTTCTCCACATGCACCAGGTAGTCGATGGGGTTGCTGGGGTCAACCTTTTCCGGGGGGTTCAGAAAGCCTTGAAGCCTGATCTTCCCTACGCAAGTGGCAACGCAGCGGGGGATGGTTCCCTCCTCCACCCTCGGATAGCAGGCTATGCATTTTTCACTCCGCCCCGTGTACTCCCTGTATAGAGATTTTTTGTAGGGACAGGCTTCAACGCATTTTTTGAAGCCCCCGCATCGGTTTTGATCTATGAGGACGATGCCGTCTTCCTCCCGCTTGTAGATGGCCTTCCGAGGACAGGAAGCCAAACAGGCGGGGTAGGTGCAGTGGTTGCAGATTCTTTGGAGGTAGAACATCCAGTTTTGATGGACGGGAAGCTCAACGGTGGAAGACCAGCCGGTGGGAGTGTCCTCGTAAATGTTAGGAAACCTCCACTCAGGCTCCGAGGGCATGAAGCCTAAGGCAATAGCACCCTCCGGCCTCGCTTCAAAGATGGTCTTACCGGTGTACACGCCGTTCTCCCAGCTCTGGGTTCCCAGCATCTCCAAGATCCGGTGGTCCCAGAACTGGGGGTAGCCGCCGTAGGGTTTTGTTTCCACGTTGTTCCACCACATGTACTCCTGCCCTTTGTCGAAGGTCCATGTGGACTTGCAGGACATGGTGCACGTCTGGCAGCCGATGCAGCGGTTGATGTCGAAGACTGCGGCGAACTGCTTTTTAGGCCTTTTACCTTCGTAGAGGTATTCCATCTCCCTTCCAATCTGCCAGTTGTAGACTTTAGCCACGGATGAATCCTCCTCGCAGATACTTCTTCATCGCCTCGCTTTCATTACCGGGAGTGAAGCCTGTTTGAGCAGGCTCCCATGTGTCCGCTCCGTCTAGGCTGCCGTTCTCGGCGAAGGAAATCTTCACCAAGGACTCTTTCGGAGCGCCGGTGACGGAGCAGACGTCGACCAGATAGCCTTTGCCTATTTTATGGGTGAAGTAGTCCTTCCGCACTAGGCTGTCGGTCATCTGGGTGGGGTTCAGCCATGCGCGGACAACACTCTGCTGGGAGCCGTATCGGAGGCTGGGAGGATAACCTGTGTCCGTGACAGCCAACCCGTCGGCTTTCGTCTCATGAGCCTCCACAGACCTGTGGGTGGCTCCGTAGATTCCGTGGTAGATGATGGTGAAACCCCGAGGGAGGGAGGGATTGTATCGGGCTCTGATTTTCAGCCGGGAAACCTTGTAGAAGGGGTCCCCTTTGTTCCAGCCTCGGTAGGGACGGTCTCGGGGGTTGCCGTCCACGTAGACGTAGTCGCCGTCTTTGATGCCCCGCTCCTTAGCGTCCTCAGGGTTGATGTCTAGTTCTTCCTCCCCCACCCAAGGGGTGCGCTTGTCCATGCGGTAGGGGTCGCCGAAGTTGCTGGCCCAGATGACGTTCCAGTCCACGGTGCTCCAAGAAGAGTGAACCCTATGCCTAGGCTTGGGGGTTATGCAGATGAGGTCTAAGCCGTCTTTGTCCAGCAGCGGATTCCTCGTCTTAAGCATCTCCTCCGTGGTCAGCTTAACATGCCTGACGGTCATTTCCTCCACATTCAGCGACTCCCAGTCGACTCCGTGGTCTTTCGGCTCGATGGCCCTGAAGCCCTTCGGGGCGACGATGGCGCTGGGCAGGTAGGGGGTTGACTCCATGGGCTCCCGGTGGACTATGAGGTTTTCCCCTTGGTCTAAGAACTCGTCTTCCTCCCGGTAGAACTCCAAGCGGCCTGTCCTGGTGTAGAAGGGTTTACTTTCTTGAACTTGCTCCCATCCGGGAATCCGAGGGTAGGTTCTAAAGAGGGCGAGGAATCCCTTTTCCGCAGAGAGCATTTCGTAGATGTTGTAACCTCGGGTGGTGGTGCCGCAGTCCAGAATTCTTTGGAGGTATACCTCTACTTTCCCTTCTTTCACAAATTTCCAGTGGAGAACAAACCGCTCATCGCCGGTTATTTTGGCGAGGGCGGAGGCCACGCCTGCGTAGACTTCTATATCATGCTTGGTGTCATGAACAGAGTTCATCCCTTTGGGGAACAGTTGGATGAAGGGGTTGGTGCAGGAAGCTGTCATGTCCGGGTAGGATAATTCCGTCCAAGCCTCAACAGGGAACACCACATCCGCATACTCGCAGTTCATGTTCCATTCGAAATCCTGCGCTATGTAGAGCTCCTGCTTTGGCAGAACGTTTTTGATGGTGTCGTAGTGCCATTTGCACACACCCAGCAGGTTAGCGTTGACAGCCCAAACCAGCTTGGTGGGGCTGGGCATGTGCGTCTTGCCTGTCAGGACAACCCTGCCAAACTTCGGGCTGTTTACTATCAGAGGACTGTCTCCGTAGTTCCAGTAGTGGATGGATTCGAATTTTATGTAGGCCTTCTTCTTAACGTCGCGGCCGTCGACGTCGGGGGATAATGTCTGATTGAAGGGGTCCTCCACCACGTAGCAGGGGAGATTCAGGATGGGGGCCTTGTAGTTTCCCGCGTAGCTTCCCACGTTTCCCCCAGGTTTACCGATGTTCCCCGTTAAGCTGGCGACGAGGAAGTAGGCGCGGTTGATGAGATCGTTGTGGAAATACATGTTCATACCCATGCCGCAGAGGAAACCCACCGACCCCGCTGAGGCTATGTCCCGAGCCAACCGGATGAGCATATCCTTGGGGACGTTGGTGATCTTTTCCACGTTCTCCGGTGTGTACTCCTCCGTCAGCTCCTTGTAAAGGCGGAAAATGGTCTTCACGCCGACGGTTTCTCCGCCCTTCACCGTCACCGTGCCTTTCCAGTCTAATTCTAGGTCGTCGACGCTCAGCCCTAAGGCCTGAAGCTGCTGGGCGAGATGCTCCCCCACAGCCGTGCGGCTGACCCCCACAAGCCGGCCGTCTTTGCTTCTCATCACCGCGTAGGTTTTCAGCTCCTCAGGCATTTCTTGGACAGGCTTGCCGTCGGCGTAGACGAAGGTTTCTCCGGGGTCCAAGGAGAGAGGCTTAGGGTGAGGCTCATCCTGCCGGAGTAGTTTCTTGGTGTCCTCCCTGACCAGAAGAGGCATATCGGTGAATTTTTTCACGAAGTCCTCCTTGTAGAGGGCTTCCCGGATTATCACGTGAGCTAGGCCGAGCATGAGGGCTGTGTCGGTGCCGGGGCGGATGCCAATCCAGTAGTCGGCTTTTGTGGCGGTGGGGCTGTATTCGGGAGCTATGACCACTATCTTTTTCTTCTTATCGATGCGGGACTGCCACCAAGAGGCATCGGCCATCTTGTTTTGGATCAGGTTCAACCCTGAGATGACGAGCATGTCAGAGTTCCAGAAGTCGTTGAACTCCTGGTCGAAGGTCTGAACCCCGTGAACCATGGGGTGCCCCGGAGGCAGGTCGGTGTGCCAGGCGTAGTTGTCCCAAGTCCTAGCTCCCACCGATCCCTCAGGGCCTTTACCCCTGAGGTAGTTGTCCAGCAGAGCCAGCATGTTGGCAAACCGGTACATGCCAGCCAGCCTAGTGGCTCCTAAGAAGGCCATTCCACCTCGGAGCTTAAACGTCCTAACTCCCGCCATCTCGCCTGAAGGGTCTAGGGAAGCTTCAATCATCTCCTCCGGGTAACCCTGCCTCCTGAGGAGCTCTGCTCCCGAGGGGCCGCTGTAGGTTTGGGCGATGTTCACCATGGCTTTAGCCACCAATTCAAAGGCTTCATCCCAAGAGACCCTCACCCAGTCGTCGACGCCTCTTCGGAAATATTCCTTCGGAGGCCTGCCATTCTCATCCCGGGGGAAGCCTGCGTTAACCCAGTTCAGCCAGCCCTTTCTGACTAGGGGGTATTTCACTCTAAAAGGGCTGTAAACTCGCTTCATGAAGGTCAGCCCCTTTAGGCAGCCTCTCGGATGCCATGTAGGCGTAGCCTTGTTGCCGTAGATGTCCTGATACTCGGCGACATCGTAGGCTTGCTCGATCCTGACTATCACCCCGTTTCGGACGAAGGCTCTCAGCCGGCAGTTGTGAGTGTCGTTGGGCGCGCAGACGAAGGTGAAGGATGAGTCATACCGGTATTGGTCCCTGTAGAGTTTTTCCCAGTCTCTCTCCGGGTAGGCGGCTAGAGGGTTGTCTACCTTTACTGGTTTTAGGAAGCGGAACATCAAATCCGCGGTGGTGAGTTGGGAGGCGACGTAGAAGCTGCCTACAGCCGCAGCGGTCACAGCCGCCATTTTCATGAAATCTCTTCTACTGGAATTTTTCATGACATTTCACTCTCCATTCTGATGTATTCTGTTTCCTTCGCAGGGAAACCTTGGGTGGTTTTGTCGCTCATATGCTCCTTACTGCAAGCAAACCAGCAGCCTTCTTCAGGAGGCTTGTCCACGTAAAACAGGGCATCTTTTCTGCACCCGGGGTGGAAGCATTTCACCCTAGATCGAGCCGCCCTTTTCCTCCGAGCGATTTCCACCATCTCGTCGGCTATTCGCCTTTTCTCCCCGAACAGGAACATGGTGAAAATCGAATGCTCATCTGGGAGACTGACAACTCGAAGGGAAAGAGGCTCCTTAAACTTCAGAGGCTCTTCCGCAGGTTTTAGGATGAAACTGTATCCTCCGGAACGGTAAAGAGGCTCCGTTTCCCCCCGGGGGATGAGGAAGTCGGGAAACGCGTAGAGGAGGTACTTTTTCTCCTTCAGCATTATTTCTCTCCTGTAGAGCTTGCCCTCCACCACTCCCTTCACCTACTCCACGACAGTTATTTTCCCCACCATGGACTGATGGCCTTCGCTGCAGAAGACACTGCAACGGAAGGTGAAAGTGCCTGTTTCCTCTGGGACAAATTCTATGACTGCCTTATGCCCGGGGGCAATGGGCCCGCTGTCTAACCCTAAATCTGGAACATGAAATCCGTGGGTTACGTCGGCGCTTGTGATGATCAGCTTCGCCGGCACACCTTTCCGGAGGGTTATCTCACTCGGAGACCAGCCGCCGTTTTCCGCCGCCCAGCCTGTAATCCAGACGACTTGAACCTCTTCATCCAATTTTTGGGCATCAAGCCAGAGGTCATAGCCGTAGATCGACGCAGAGGGCACCAGCAAAACGGCTACGAGAAGTGCTAAGGCTGCCCATTCTGTCTGGTTCACCGTTTTTTCACCCCATGAAAAGCCATAGGAAGATCATGCTGACGAAGGTCAGAAATACTACTTGAGGGAGAAAGGCCTTCAACGCTGCCTTGCCTTCTGGAAAGTTCTGCTTGGCGAGGCGGTAGGAGTATTTTATGGAGTAGGCAAGACCCACGGCTAAGACTATGCTTTGCAGGTAGGGAATAACCGCGGGAATCAAGGGGGTCCAAGGAACATAGAGACCGCTGAAAACATTCCAACCCAAACCAACCGGGTCTAGGAGGGCGTTGACTATATAGGACCAGTTGACCAGCAGAAGGGGGATGCTGAAGGCTATCCAAGCCATGAGGGCTAGGGGAATCAGCTCGTAGGAGAAGTCTATGAACAGCTTTTTAAGGGGCACAGACCTGACCCCGGAAGCCAGCTTAGAAGCGCCTGTAAACAGGAAGAAAACGGAGGGTGTGACCGCCAACGATAGGCCCCAAAAGATTCCCACGTAGGGAAGGAACCCTCCGACGCCTGTCAGCGCCCAACCGTAGGGGGGTGCCCAGAAAACATTGGACCAGTCTTTCAACACACCCCAAGGACCTTGCATTACCAGGATGTAGAGCCCAGCCAACGTCAGCATGATGAAAGATTTCCAAGCCTCATCTAAGGCTCTGCCCGTTTTCGCCAGAATATCCCCTCCAAACGAGCGTAGGTTGAGGGCTAGGTTGTTGTAGGGGCAGGTCTTGATGCATTCGAAGCAGAGGCCGCAGTAGTTGTTCCTCTCCAAGCCTCCTGGGTAGATTATCCAAGGACATCCGTAGCCGTTGTCGTTTCCCCTCACGCATTCCTTGGTCATGTGGTTGCGGCAGAGGGTTTTGTCCTTAGGCCTCAGCTCTAAGGCGGAGAACATGGAAAACAACCCCAAGAAGCCGCCCACAGGGCAGATGAACCTACAGAAAACCCTCCTCGAATATATCAACACCAGAAAAACGGGTACTACAAAAAGAATTAGCAACACTATGGCTGTCACAACTGGCCTGGTTACCAAGAGGGCGCTGAAGGTGGCGATGGCTAGGAAGCCTAGGTTCTGAAGCCAGATGTTGTTCAACTTGGAAGGCCAAGGCTTCCTGAGGCTTAGGTACTTGAACGCGCTACGCTTTTTCACCAGCGCCCGTCTTTCCAGCCACTCTCCGAAGGCGGGGAGGGGGCACATGGTGCACCAGATCCGGGAGAGGAGGGGAACCATGAGGACGATGAGGGCGAACCACCAGAGGATCCAGACGAAGACGATGGAGATGTTCCTGTTCCCCACGGGGGAACCGAAGAATCCTGAAAGGATGATAACCCAGAAAACGAAAAGGTTAACCATCATGGCAGCGTACTGGAAGGCTCTGTGCTTCAGCAGCCTGTTGATGATGCCTATTTGGAGAAGGTCAAACTTGCCTCTGTGGAGGATGAGGCTGGAGAAGAAATCTCTAACATGCCACCGAGTTGCCGCCAATCTCAGTCGCCCCTACGCCAAACGTAGGCCGTCGCAGCTAGAACAACCCCCACCAAGCCGAAGGCCGCTCCTAGGAAGGCGATGTTCACTCCGCTGCGCAACACTATGAACTCACCTACCATGAAAGGGTGGAGGGCCCCGCAAGTTTCGCTGCACCTGATCTTGAACTTTCCAGGGGTATCAGCCACAACAGTCACAGTCTGAGTCTCCCCCGGAATTATCCGCACATCCACATCGTAGCCGTCGATGTAGAAACCGTGAGTCACATCCACGGTTTCAAGCACAAAGACCACCGTGTCGCCCTGGTTTACCACCACCCTACCGGGCTCGTAGGCAAACTGGCGGGCGGTGATGTGAACGGTTACTACTTCCCCTCCTGAAGCCGAAGGCGCGTAGAATAAGGCGGCGAAAACGATGAGTAGAGTGAACCATGCTCCGGCGAGAAGCTGGCGTTTCAACAAGGGAACCTCCCGACATAGACTGACTGCAGGTCTTTTTACGGTGGGAGATTTATAACAATTGTGATATAAATAATTTACGATGTATATAGACAGATTTACACCCAATTCATAACAGCAACATCCAACAATCCTTTCGAAAAAAAGCCAAGAATTATATAGCAAAACCATAACAATAGTGATGTTGATCAACCCCAGCCGGTTAAAACGGTGGGAAAAACATGATTCCCGTCTGCGAACTTTCCATGAGATACGTCATCCCTACCATAAGGGCAGCTCTCACGGGAAGACTGAGGGAGAAATACCGTCTGAAGCAGGAGGACATATCTAGGCTACTGCGAATAAGACAATCGGCGGTAAGCCAGTATCTCACTGGAAAAAGAGGCGTTCGGCTGAGGATCCAACGCGACCGGGAGGTCCAAGTCCTCCTAGACAGCATAGCCGGGAGGCTGAAGAGGAGAAATCTCAGTAGCTCTGAGCTGATGAGAGAGCTCTGCCGAGCTTGCACGCTCATCCGTTCGAAAAAAATGGTATGCGGGCTACATAAAAGCCTAGATGAAGATGTCCCACCTGACTGCGCTCTTTGCCTAAGCGGCAAGAGCCTTTGCAACGTGAAAATCTAAAAGGGCGCCATTTTCTCGGGGAAAGGGAGAGAAGATTACTCTGGTTGTTGATAAGCCATCAGGGCTGAGGGTTTGGGATTCTTCGAAAGTGCGGGGGGAGGGATTTGAACCCTCGAACCCCTTCGGGACAGGATCCTGAATCCTGCGCCTTTGACCATGCTTGGCGACCCCCGCGACTGTTTTAGGCGGATCAAAAATGTCTTTGAAGGTATTTAGTCCTATTCCCAGAGGTCTTCGGGGACTCCGGTTTTTTCGTTCCAGACCTTCCTTTCCTTCTCCTCCTTTTCTGCCTCCACCATCAGAAATTTTTTCTCCCCTTTGAGGGGGATGATGAAGTATTCTCGGAGGGTTCCATGTTCGTCCATCAGGCTGAGCTTCTTTTTCCGGTCGGCTGGCTTCAAGGTTTTCGGATCTAAGTATTTGCAGAGGATGTATCTTCCCTTGGAGTCTAGGCTTCGGACCTCCAGCTTCCCCGTTCGGCTTCGGGTTAGAACCGAGGGGGGAAACTCTGACCCAGGTTCCTCAGGCAAAAAAGCCACCTTCTGTCTCTCTAGAAGAGAGGACAGGGGATAAGACTAATAATCTTTCGGGCTGTGGGTGAGTGTTTTTCGGGGAGACCGGAAAAGCCTCTTCACCTTATTTAGGGTTGCTTTCCCCGTTTTCTCCGGGTTTTCAGGGTTCCACAGCTCCACGATCACCTGCCCGCTGTAGCCTATTGCCTTCAAGGCTTGGATGATGGGCTGGAAGTTTATGCTACCCTGCCCCGGAGGCTTGTGGCTGTCCCGAAGGCCGTCGTTGTCGTGGAGGTGAACATGGGCCACCAGTCCTTTCAGGTAGGCTTCAATCTGCTGGGAGATGGTTTCCTCAGGTCTGTCGTCCCCTAGGCTTCGCTGAAAGAGGTAGGCGTGGCCTATGTCCAAGGTTATCTTCATCTCTTCCACCTCCTCCACCAGATGGGCTGCGTTGGGTAGGCTGTGGAAAAAGAAGTAGCGTACGTGAAGGTTCTCCAAGCATAGGGTTACACCTCTATCTCCAGTGTAGCGGCAGCATTTCTTCAGGTCTTCCACAAACCGGGCCTCAGCCCTTTTCATGCTGGCCTCCATCTCCGGGACGGGGAAGTATCCGGGGTGCACCGTCAACACCGAGGAGCCGAGGCCTTCGCATATAGATGCGCATTTCTTCACCAGTTTCAGGGTCAGCCTTCTCAGCTCTTCGTGGCTGCTCCCCATGTTAAGCCCGTAAAAACTGGAATGAACAGAAAGGGCCGGGAAAGAGCTGAGTGTCCTCTTCAGCTGGGGAAGACTGATCTTCCGCAGGCTTTCGGGGTTGAAATGGGGAGTGTCCAGCACAAGCTCCATACACTCAGGCTTGACCTCTGCCAAAAGGCGGAGGGATTCCTCCAGTCTTTCTCTGAGAAACATGTTGGAAGGCAGCCCTATTCGAACGGGCGAAGGCCACGGCTTCCCGCAGCGCCTCTGAGCAGGGATTGACACCGCTAATTCCACACCATGAAGGTTAGTTCTTTTTTCTCCCCCAGAGGATAGGGGTCATCCCAGCTTGACCAGACGAAGGCTTGGACAGTGTAGGTTCCCGGCTTCTCAGGGGTCCATGAGGCTGTGAAGACGCCGGTTTCTCCCGGGGGCAGAAACCCTGCAACCGAGTTGAGGTGCACAACTCTTCCCCGAGCATCTTTAACCTGAACGATGTAGGTTAACGGCAGACCTCCTGGGGCTAGATTCTTCAATTCTAGGGAGAGGACCACCTCGCCGCCCGTCTTTCCGTAGGCTGCCGGAATGCCTTGGGCGGTGGAGGACGTGAAACCTAACGTCTCCGCATGCGGGATTCCCGCTGCTCTGTAAATTTCCTTAAGCTCCCCGAAGCTGGGAGCGTTGACTATGGTAACCGCTGAACCCTCCCGGAAAATTTTAACATAGTCTCCTCCCTCCACCCGCCATAAACCCTCGGACAGTTCTGAGGCTTCCATCAAGCTCAGCATCGTCCGGTAGCCTGCCTGGAACTCTACGGCGTCCTCCTCCGTGTCCCAGAGGAGTTTCCAAACATAGCCGTAGCGGTCGCCTTTCTTGTAGACCGCCATCCAGTCTCCACCCCAACCTTCAGAGTATTTTGAAGAATAGGTTACGCTGCCTCCTTTCTCACCCAGCCTCACCAATCCAACGTTCCAGAACATGACGAAGATAACCGCTTCCCCCAGCTCGTCTTCCCCCAGCAGAACCCACTCCCCATAACCCTCACCCAAGCCGCCTACTGGAAGAGGCTCCTCCCCGGCTGAGAACTTTTCCGGATGGATCACCTGCTCAGTGGAGGAGGGAGGCCTCTCATAGGCCCGGTTAACCGCCTCCCAACCTCCCTCCTCTAGGAGGGCTGCGACGAAGTTTATTCCTTCCCAGTAGGGGAAGATTTGGATGAGGATGAAACCCCAAGGCACCCCCGCGCTTCCTCCTCCACTGGACCCGCCAACGTAGAGGCGGCACTCGCCGTAGAGGCCTTCCTCGCATCTTCTTCCATACTCTGCTTCCACGTATTCCGCATCACCCTCGATGAGGGCGCTGAGGGCTAGGTTGTCGTCGGTGAGGTTGAATTGAAGCTCAAAAATCTCAGGGAAATACTGGTCGACCAGGCCGTGGGTTAGTTCGTGGGCTAACAGCGCCTCCCCAACCTCTGCCCCTGAGTCCACGATGACTATTTCGTCTTTTTCCACATCGTAGAAGCCTAGGACGGCTGAAGTGTAGAAGGAATGGTAGATTTCCCCCGCGTCCGCTGTCTCGTCCAAGATGTAGAGGGCCACCAACTCTTGGTGAGCCAGCTCTAGGTCTTCTCCGGCTGAAAAGTTGCCCAAATACTCTTCAGCCAACTGCGCCCGGTCGATGGTCTTCAAGGGGAGCGCCTGTTTAAACTCAAGTTCTCTGATGTCCTCAACCCGGCTCATAACCTTCTCCACCAACTCCTCCAGCTCAGGCTTTGAAGCCTCTGAGGCAGGGCTGCTTTTCCCAGCAGTAGTCTCAGGGGTGGATGCGGACAGATAGCCGTGAGGCGGGGAAAAAGGAAGCCCTGGGGAGACGAGGAGAAAGGAGATGAATAAAAGGGGGAGGAAAGAAAACCTTCTAACGGTGTCTCCACCGGCCATTTTAAACTTACTCTTTCCTAGGGCCAGCTGGGCTTTCAGGGGCCACTTCGTCGAAGGTAAGCAGCCTCACATGGCTGGGCTTCTTAACCAACTCCGAAATTCGGTCCCCTATGAGGCAGGTTACTCCCTTCTCAGCAGCCACGTCGACCAGTCGCTGGGTTATGATGCCGTCGAAGACCACCGTGGTCACGCCGTCGGTTTGAGGAAGCCTCTCCGCCAGTTCGCTGACGGGCATCTGAGCTACGACCTCCAAGTTTCCGTTGAAAAGACTTGCCTCCAGCGTGCCTTTGAGGTTGTTGATGGCCTCGATGAGCTTCGGGGAAACGGAAACCCGAGCGTGCTTCAATCTAACCTCTGAAGCCGGAACCTTCTCCTTCAAGGCGGCCAAGATATCTCTGCAGGTAAGCTCTTCCACCTCCTTTCCCGGGGGGGCTCTGGCCACGTATTTGACGTGGATGGTTTCCAAAAGCTCGCGGAGGATGAGGTCTCCAGCCCTATCCCCGTCGAGGAAGAGGGTGATTTCCTTTTCGCGGCCGAGCTTGAGGATGGTTTCCGAAACTCTTGCACCCTGAATGGCTACAACGTTCTTTATTCCGCATCTCAGGAGATTGTGGACGTCGGCTCTTCCCTCCACGAGGATGATGGACGGAGACTTGTCGATGTCAGGCCCCGCGGGCAGCTGCTCAGGCCCGTAGGTTGTGATCTCCGAAGGCTTCATGGCTTCGCCTATTTCCTTCATCAGTTCCTCGGTTTCAGGCATGGCTTCAAAGGCCCATTTTTTCAGCAGGTCTTTGGCCCTTTTTATGATCCGCTTCCTTTTGAGCTCCCTGACGTCCTCGATTTTCTCAATCCAAACTTTAGCTTCCCGGGGGCCGATCCTGTCCACGCTTTCAATCACAGCTGCCAAGAGGGAGGTGGAGGCCATGCTGAGGCTGGAGCTCACGGTGATCACGCCGTGGGTTTTGTTGTGCTCGGTCTTCATCTCCACTTCAATCCTTCCAATTCGATTGTTTTTCTGAAGCTCCCGAAGGTCCAGCTCAGGGCCGAAAAGCCCCTCTGTTTGGCCGAATAGAGCTCCTATGACGTCAGGTTTCTCCACAAGGCCGTTGACTTCAAACCTCGCGGTGATGACGTATTTTGCTGTGGGTGCGGCTGACTGACTGGTCATAAACATTCATCTCCTATCCCTATTAGGCTGGTTTTCCACCCGCATCGCGTAGACCAAGGAAAAAGTCTATTTCAGCATTTTTAAGGTCGAGTCGGTTGTCTTCATCGATTTTTCCACATCCGCCGACTTCAAAGCCGCTCTGATGGCGTCGATGTTCTCCGGTATTACGTCGGCCTCTTGGTGGACGGCTTGAAGATAGTGAACTTCGCCGTCGACCACCATTACAGACTCTCTCCAAACGCAGATTTCATAGATGTCCTGCCTAGGCCGGCCTAGGTCTCTGGCGAAATCGAAGAGGTGGGCGGTGGATATGAGACCCTCGTCCTTGCCTACGAGGAGAACGCGGGGAGCCCTTTGAAAGGCTTCGATCACGTCTTCACTTTTGACCGGCTGACGGAGGTCTGCGGAAACAGAGTGAACATGCATGTAGGTGTTGGGCACTTTCAAGGCGACTGTGGTGATGGGCAAGGTGGGCAGAACCGTGTTCACGTCAGGGCCGTGGTGGGAAGGCAGGGTTGTGGGGTCGGGGACGATGGCGTCTATGGGCCCCCTTTTTATGTCCTCAGGGTCAGCGGCTCTCCGTATGAGGGTTGCCCTGGCTTTCTTAACTCCGAAAACACTGTCCAGAGTATGGAGGGTTCTGCAGAGTCCTGTGGTGTTGCAGGATACAACCCTGATGGTGTCAGCTCCGTAGGCTTTGTCGTAGTTGCATTGAGCTACAAAGGAGACAGCGGCCACCCGGGCTTTCTCCCCTCCTTCAAAGACAGCCTTCACCCTCGCCTTCTCGTAGGCAGGCTTGTTTTTCTCGCCAACTCCTCCAGGTGTCGCGTCTACGATGATGTCCACTGTCTTCAGAAGGTCCTCCACCGTGCCTTCCACCTTGAGGCCGGCTTTTTCAAACTCGCCCACCCCCGCCTCACCCGAGGCATAGAGCGGGTAGCCTTTCTTCAAGGCCAGCTGGGCTTTGTAGTCGGGTTTGGTTTTGGCAACGCCGACGAGTTTCATATCCGGCTGGAGGGCTACGGCGTCGGCTACCCTCCGCCCTATGGTTCCGAATCCGTTAACTCCAACTTTTATAACCATGAAACATTCAACCTCCTAAATTCTTACTATATATTTACAGTCGCCCTTTTAATGTTTTCAACGTAGGCAGCCAGACCTTCTACGTCCTTGACATCCCCTGAAAGGAGGCCTTTCAGCTTCAGCCAAAAGGTGAGGTTGGGGGCTTTACCGTGATGTTCAAGGTAGTGGGTCATTTTCCCAGCCAGCTGAGTGCCTCTCCTGTCGAAGTCGGTGAGGATGATGAGCTCCCTTTCCATCTTCAAAAGTTCATGGAACACGTCGTAGAGGGGGATCCTCCGGGTTTTCACGGAGAAGATCTCCCCCTTCACCCCCAAACTTCGGAGGGCATGGACGTCCTTGGAGCCCTCAACCACGATGACGGCTCCCTCCCGGCTTTTATCCACTATTTTCTCCACTAAGACGGCTAATTTTTCGGCTTTTTCCTGAAGGGAGCTGCTTAAAGGCCTTTTTCCACTGTTTTTCCTGTCCAAGAGAACCAACCTAGGCGGACGGGTGGGAGGATAGTCCCTCCCCTTGCTGTTATCTGAAGGCTTTCTCCAACTCCACCATTCTTTGAAGGAGGTCCTCCTTTCCTTTAAAATGTCTTCTGACAGGCTCTAGGATTTTGATGAGGGCTTCTGCAACCCCGTTCTTGAGGTCAAGGGGGTGAATCTTTCCCGCGGCGTAGAGGGCCTCCAGCTGAGGGTAGCCTTCCACGTCCACGGGGCCTCCGAATTTTTCCTTCCTTTCTAGGCGAAGAACCTTCTGCTTGGCAAAGACCACATACCGGGCTATTTCCATGACAGGGTTACCGGCAGCCTGCTTGGGGGGGCAGTAGGCTTCCATGAGCTTGGCCCTTATGTCCTCCGGGGAGTCGTGGATGTAGATGCAGCTTCTGGGGATGCTTTTCGACATCTTGGAGCTGATCTGGAGGTTTAACGCCTCATCCTCATCGTACACGCCGCCCATTCTGCTGGAGGGCCCGGCTAAGCTGGGAAGCAGATGGGTGTGAAGGCACACAGGCTTTTTCAAGTGCAGCTTCTCAGCCACATCCCTCGCCAGCATGTGGGCTTTCCGCTGGTCCAGTCCAGCGCAGGCGCAGTCCACACCTAGCTCGAAGATGTCAGCCACCTGCATGGAAGGATAGATCAAAGAAGCCGCGTCCACGTCCGCAGGGTTCAACGCTCTGCCCATGATGGGAAGACAGCGGATCACCCTAGAAAGAGTGGCTTTCTTGGCTACGCGGAGAACGTTCTCCCAGTAGCGTTCCCTAGCCACCAGCTCTGAAGCCCAGAGGAACCTAACCCGGCTGGGAGTTAGCCCCAAGGCTGCGAATCCTTCTTTCAAGTAGGCGCCGCAGAGGCGGATGTTCTCCATGACCCCTCCGAGTTTGTTGTTGATCCAAGCATGCCAGTCGGCTAGGAAGATGGTGAAGTCGAAGCCGGCCTCCACCATGTCCGCTATCTTCGCCCCGCAGAGGAAGCCTGTGCCCAAATGCATTAATCCGGGCGGGGCTGTCGCAGCCGCCGCTGTCCGGAAGGCTCGAACCCCCAGTAGGCTTTGGGATGCTTTTCAGCCTCCAGCAACTGGCGGAGTTCGCTGCGGGTGACGATTTCCTCGAGGTCCTTTTCCACAAGCATCAGCTTTTCTTCAATATCCACGGATCTCTCTCCCGGGTTCCTCTCATCTCCATACTTCATGAAGAAGCCTAAAAATTAAGTTTATGGAGCCGCCGATAGGGATAGGCTTTAGATGAGGAAAACATTTCCGGTGGAAGTGCCGCGAACGAGAATGATTGGAGAGCGATTGTGGGTAAGGTTAATAGGATCATGAGAAGATTTATGATGAAACACACTGGA
Source organism: Candidatus Hecatella orcuttiae (assembly GCA_002011035.2). Taxonomy (GTDB): domain Archaea; phylum Thermoproteota; class Bathyarchaeia; order Hecatellales; family Hecatellaceae; genus Hecatella; species Hecatella orcuttiae. Next base: position 176,874 of record MTLY02000002.1, read on the forward strand.
GTTGAGAGCTATTGAAAGCTCAAGTCGCAATAGTAGGAGCCGGCATGACCCAGTTCGGTAAATTGAAGGGAGAGATGAGGGAAATCCACGCGGAAGCGGTTAGGCTTACCTTAGAGGATACAAGCATATCAGCCAAGGACATAGACGCCATGTACGTGGGAACATGGACCCCTGACTTGTTTCTAAACCAGCTTTTCCCCGCACCGATGCTGGCGGACTCCTTAGGGCTGAACAACATACCGGTGAGCCGAGTGGAGGATGCATGCGCAACCGGCAGCGTAGCTTTCCGGCAGGCTGCGATGGCAGTGATGTCCGGTCTCCACCGCCTAGTGCTGGTAACCGGGGTTGAAGTCATGACCCAGCGTCCCACCCGGGAATGCGTCAAAACAATAGCCTACGCCTCCGACCGCCTCTGGGAGCAGCCTTTCGGGATAACTTTCCCCAGCAGCTACGCCCTCCTAGCTTCTAGGCATATGCACAAGTACGGCACAACCCCCGAGCAGCTGGCCGCTGTGTCGGTTAAAAACCATCGATACTCTGCGAAGAATCCCAAAGCCCAGTATGGAGAGGTTACCTTAGAGCAGGTTCTCAGCTCCAAGATGGTAAGCTGGCCCCTCCGCCTTCTGGACTGCTGCCCCATCTCCGACGGCGCCGCCGCCTTGGTGATAGCTAGGGCTGAGGAAGCGAAAAAGTATACAGACACGCCGGTGTATGTGCTGGGGAGCGGCCAGGCGAGGGCTTCGCTTTCCCTCCATGACAGGCCCAGCCTTACGTCGATACCCAGCACCAAGCAGGCTGCCGAAACAGCCTACCGCATGGCCGGAGTGGAAGCCGGGGATGTGGATGTGGCGGAAGTTCACGACTGCTTCACCATAGCGGAAATTCTGGCTGTGGAAGATTTGGGGTTCTTCAAGAAGGGCGAAGGGGGAAAGGCTGTGGAAGAAGGCTCAACGGAGATAGGGGGGAAGATACCTGTCAACGTGAGCGGAGGCCTCCTGGGCAAGGGCCACCCCATCGGCGCCACGGGGGTCGCTCAGATGGTGGAAATATTCGAACAGTTGAGGGGGGAAAGCGGAAGCAGACAGGTCCCCGGCGCGGAGATAGGGCTGACCCACAACGTGGGAGGAACAGGGGGGGTGGTGACGGTTCACATCTTCAGCGTCAAGGGAGGCTAGAACCATGGGGGCGGTATCAGAGTTTTGGGATAAGTTGAAAGGGGAGAAAAAACTTTTCGCTTTGAAATGCAGATGCGGGGCCGTGGTGTTCCCTCCTCAGCCCTCCTGCCCCACCTGTAACGGGTGGGAGATGGAATGGGTTGAGCTCAGCGGTAGGGGCGAAATATATGCCTACACGGTTTCAAACATCGCCCCTCCCTCGTTCACAGGCAAGCTTCCCTTCTGCGTGTCCATCATCAAGCTGGAGGAAGGCCCTATGGTGATGTCCATCGTTGAAACGGACCGGCCTGAGATTGGGATGAAAGTCCAGATGGTTCTAGAAGAAAAGAGAAACCTTGACATACCCGACGAAAACTGGAGGGAAAGACCTCTCTACAAATTTAAGCCCATACCCGCAGGCGATTCAGCCTAACCCTCGAATACCCTCTCTCCCCAAGGTTGGATTTCGCTGAAAAATTTAAGCTCCATGCCATTGAAGAATTTAAATAGCCTTTTTTCTTTAATAACTTGTATGGGAGGAAATTTAAAGGAAGAACTGAGAAAAGAGGCTTTTAACCAAGAGTTCAGCTTCTTCGGTGTGCCGAAATTAGAGGAACTGGAGAAAGTGCCCTTCCCCCCTCACAGGGGGCTTTCGAAACCCTCCGAGGTTATGCCTGAAGTAAAGTCCGTCGCGGTACTCGGCTTCCATGCTTGGGATATAGCCATGAACACGGTGGTAGCTTCAGCCATACCACCGGATAAAATTCCCTTCGACATCGTGGAGGGAGCCGTATATTACAACATGTACTACGAGATAGTGGAGGCCAGAGCGTGGAGGGTGTGCAAGTTTCTCTGGGACAGGGGATACAAGGCGATTCCCAGCCAGGGAATCCACCTCAAGGCCGCAGCCGCCCTGGCGGGTTTGGGCTTCATCGGTAAAATGACGCTGGTGCTAACCCCCCAATACGGGCCGCGGCAGCGCTGGGTGGGCATCCTCACGGACGCTGAGCTGGAGCCGGACGAGCCTTGGAGGTTCGTCCCCGGGGGAGAAGGCGACCTGTGCAAGGACTGCGAAATCTGCATAAAAACATGCCCGGTGCAGGCTATAATACCGGGGTATTCTCAGGGAGTCGAGCCGGGAAAGAAGGTGGACATGAACAGGTGCATCATCCCCCAAGAGCTGTTCGACAAACCTTCTCCCGAGGCCAAGGCTTACTTCAAGATACTGAGCCCTCGAGGCCTCTTCGAGTGCACCATATGCCACGACTCCTGCCCTGTGGGGAGGGAGAACAGCATGAAAAAGGCCGCTGAATGGAGGCCGACGCCCTTCACCGAAACCTAAGGAAGTCCCAGCGTTTTCAGAAATGAAACCTACCTGAACTTCCGCGGAAAAGCGAGCATCTTCAGAAGGATGGTGGACCGGCCGGGATTTGAACCCGGGACCTCCGCCTTGCGAAGGCGTCGTTCATGCCAGGCTGAACTACCGGCCCCTTTACGAGTCTTGTAGAAGAGAACTCTAAATTAAGCTTTCATGAAACCCCGAAAAACAGTATGCAAAAGTAGGAGGATAGCACACTAGGCATATTGAAGCGGTGCATCCTCTTCCTCAAAAAACCGCACTATATGCCACATTTGCTACAGCTTTTCAAGCTGCCCCAGCTGAGATTTTAAGCCGCCCCTTCCCCGGTGCAGCGTCAACGCTCTTTTAAGGCATGTTTCGCTGTGAAAACCGGGGGCTTTTGCCCCTTTTTGCCTTTTGCAGAGGTTTCCTGAAAATAGAGGGGAAGTTAGGGTTTTTGGATGTAGCCTATGATGTAGCCTATTCCACCCAGCAGGACGCCTAGCCCGCCTAGGATGATGAAGTATCCTATGGGTTCAACGTATCCGCCGATGAGTTGATGAACCTCCCCGGGGCTTAATCCCCCGCCGCCTACCGCCGTGGGCAGCAAAGCCGTTCCACCTATGTAGCCTGCCACCATGAGCAGCCATGTAGCTCCCGCGGCTCCCACGTTCATGAGGATGAAGTGCAACCAAGCTAGAACGTTCCTGAAACCTGAATAGGTCCTCCGCAGGTGAACTTCGAGATGCTGGTAGAAAAGGGCGGTTACAGCCACAGCGATGACTCCGACTATGATATAGGAAATGTAGCCGACGAAAAACCATGTTCCCGCGCTGCCTGAAGCTATCACCCTCGAGGGGCTGGGAGTCAGAAAAGGCAACACGATCAACATGGTAATGACAAAGGCGATGCCGCCTTGAATTATCGCCGCCCAAATAAACCTGTTCGCCCATTTGCTGGTTAATATCGTTTCCACCATAGTTTTCACCGTTTATCTATAAGGGAAAAGTTATATATAAATTTATCATTAATATTATATTAATTATATTGAAATCTAAAAATAAATATTATTTATACCAATCCAAGCTTCCAACCACAAACTTGATCAAACCCTGAAGAGAAGCCTTCGCCTCCTCACTCATCGCCGTTGCGCGAATCAACCTGACAGCCTCTCGAGCATAACTTCTCGCCGTCTGCTTAGCCTTGTCAAGGGCGCCGCTTCTTCGGATTATTTCTTTTATGCGCATCACATCCCCTTGGTCTAAACTCCCCCCTCGAAGTAAGCTCTTTAAAAGACTTAGCCGCCGGCCTCGGAGCATCTGGTAGGCGTAAACCATGTGCAGCGGCTTCTTTCGAAGCATGATATCTCCTCCGGTAGGACGTCCATACTGGTCTTCCGTGGCGAAGGTGCCTATAATGTCGTCTTGGATGTCGAAGGAGTAGCCCATGCAGGTGCCCGCCTGCTCTAGGATTCGAAGGTCGGAGGACGGGGCGCCGCCTAGGATAGCACCTATGCCCAGAGTCGCTCTGAAAAGGGAAGCCGCCCTCTTTGAAGCCATGACCTTCCATTCCTCTACATCAGGCTCCTTGTGCTCAAAGAGGAGATCCAGTATCTGGCTTTCGTTCACCGCGCAGTAATCTTTGATGAGGAGTTTAACTGCTTCTTGGAGAGTCCTCCTATCGAAGCCTGCGTTGAGCAGGGTTGTCAAAGCTAAGGCTAGGAGGATGTTTCCGGTGAAAACAGCTAAACCCTCTCCAAACCTGTCATTGAACTCTGCAAAAAGCTTGTGGAAAGATTTTCCACCCCTCCTCATCTCATCGCGGTCGATAAGGTCGTCGTGGACGAGGATGGAATGTCTGTAAAACTCCACAGCCACGCAGACTGTGAGGATTTCCTCGTTCACCATACCCTTGTAGCCTTTGTAGGTCAAGAGGGTGCTGTAGGAGGCTATTCTTTTCCCCTTCCGGAGGAGAAACTCCGCTGCGTGGGCGTAGACCCTTCCTATGAAGGAATGGTATTTCTCAGCATCCCAAACCAATTCCCTGAAACAGGCTTCCAGCCGGCTGTCTACGAGGTTCCCGTAGTTGGAAAGCGCCTCCTCAAACCTCATACTCTTCCACCATCCAAGCCCTTTTAGGGGTTGCTTTTCCCTTTACCTTTAAAGTTGATATATCTTCAACTCTTAGGGTTTCAAAAATTGATAGGGGGCTGAAAACTGAAGGCAATGGTTCAGGTCAACCGGGTTATTAGGTTCATTCTTCCCCTATAATTTTTATCTATCAGGTCGGTAACAGTATTTAACAGGAGACCCCTCCTTTGAGCGGAAAATCTTTTGTGGAGAAAGAGCTCTCCGCCCCCTCCGTCTTCAAGGATGAAAGTAAACTCTCCCCCGACTACGTTCCCCCAAGCCTTCTCCATAGGGAGGAGGAGCTCAGAATTTTGGCGAGGACTTTCCGCTCACTGGCAGAAGCTCCGGGAGAAGCCTCCTACCGCCTAATCCTCCGCGGCCCAATTGGCAGCGGTAAAACCGCCTTAGCTAAACGTTTTGGAAGCGACTTCGAAGCCTATGTTAGGAAGAAGAAAATTAACTTCAAATACGTCCATGTGAACTGCAGGGAAGAGGGCAGCTTCTACGGCGTCCTGAAAAACATCATCCGGAGAAATTTTGAAAGAGGCTTTCCAAGCCGAGGCTATTCTTCCCAAGAACTCCTCAGTATCTTCATTGAAATTTTGGACAAAAACAACCTCCACGTTCTCTTAGCCTTAGACGAGCTGGAAGCCCTCATCAGGAAGGAGGGGGGAGACCCCCTTTTCAGCCTAACCCGCCTCTATGAAGGCAGGCCTCCCGGCTCCCCCCAGAGGCTTTCCCTCATCTGCATTTTCCGGGAGCCAGAATGCGAAGAAGCCTTCAAACTGTTGGACGCCAGCACCCTCAGCACGCTGGGCCACAACACCGTGAAACTGGAGGGGTATACCTCCGGCCAGTTGAAGGAGATCCTAGAATACCGAGTCCACGAAGCCTTTCAAGAAAACGCTGTAGAGCCGGAAGCCTTGGAGTTGGCTGCGGACCTAGCGGGAGAAACAGGGGACGCCCGGTTTGCCATTGAACTTCTCTGGCTGGGCGGTAAATTTGCCGATACAGCCAGATCTCCCAGACTGCTTCCCGAACACATCAGGGCGGCCCAAATGAACATTCATCCCTCCCTTCGAAGGGAGGACCTCAAACTGCTGAGCCTCCATGAAAAACTGCTTTTGCTGGCTGTGGCAAGAGCCCTCAGACTCAGCCAAACAGCCTACTTGCCCATAGGCGATGTGGAAAAAGAATACAGTGCAGTGTGCGAGGAATACAGAGAAAAGCCTCGGGCTCACACTCAGACTTGGAAATACGTGAAGACCCTGGGCATGTCAGGGATGATGTCCACCAAAATTTCCGGAAAAGGCCAGCGGGGGAAAACAACTCTCCTCGGCCTCTACGTTTCCTCAGAAAGACTGGAAGAGGAACTTCGCAGAATGCTGGAGTCCAAGAAACATGGGTGAATTTTTCTGCTGGAAAACATCTTAGCTTCCAAGGGAAGACTGAAGATACTGAGGCTACTCCTCCAGTTTAAGGAGATGAACATATCGGAGATCGCCAGAAGAACAGGGCTCTCCTACACCTCAACCAGACGCCACCTACAAATGTTAGAGCAGTCAAGGCTTGTTGAGGAAAAAAACTATGGGCGGATAAGAATTTTCAGCGTGAGAGAAGGAGACGAGAAATGCCAAGCGGTGGCAAGACTTTTCGAAGCCTGGCCTCCTGACAAGCCTAGGAGAAAATGAAGCCTAACTTCCAAATCTTCTCTGACGGTTCTGATAGACGCTTATAGCCCTGTAAAGGTCGAGTTTTCTGAAATTAGGCCAGTAGACGTCGAGGAAGCAAAGCTCACTGTAGGCGCCTTGCCAAAGGAGAAAATTGCTCAACCTTTCCTCTCCCGAGGTGCGGATGATGAGGTCCGGATGGGGGTTGGGGAGAAAATGGGTGTAGAGGTTTTTTTCAAAAATCTCCTCAGTAAGGTCGCTGGGAGAGAGAACACCCTCCTTCACATCGAGGGCTATCCTTTTCACAGCGTCAAGGATTTCCATTCTTCCACCGTAGGCTATGGCTAGGTTGAGATAGTATCTATCATAGTCTTCAGTCGCCTTTTCAAGCCTTCCAATGCTCTCTTGAATTTTCGGCGGAAGCATCTCTCTTCTCCCAAGAACCTTCACCCTAACCTCGTTTTCATGTATACGATCATCTCGGGCGAGACGATTCAGATAGTCGTTTATCAAGCCCATAAGCTCCTCCACCTCCTGCCTAGGCCGACGGAAGTTTTCTGTGGAAAAAATGAAGAGGGTTGTAGTTTTGATCTTGCCGGTTTCCCAGCACCACTCCACGAAGTTTTCAGCCTTCTTCGCTCCTTCTAGGTGGCCGTTGAGAGGCCACATCCTCCTGCTTTGAGCCCATCTCCTGTTACCGTCTAGGATCACAGCCACATGCTCAGGGAACTTTCCGTTTTTTAGTTTATTCCACAAAAACCATTCGTAGATCTCCACGGTGAAACGGTTTGTTACTACTCCCCAAAACAATTTTTGAAAGACGTAGATTATTTTTTCTTTCAGAGACATAGCCAGCGCCCTTGAAAAGAAAGACCTAGAATTAAAAGATAGGTCGATCCTTTAATTCTTTTACTCTCTTTTTGGAAGTTCTCATCCCCGAAACTAACCATTTGGGAAGAGCTGAGTTAGCCTAGGGAGAAGCGTCCTTCTGGTTCAGATTTCCTTTCGACAAGAGAATTTGGAACTCTTCGAAGGTGATTTTTTCTCCTCGCTTCAGCTTTTCCTCTGCCAGCCGCCCTTTATCCTCCCTTGCTTCTAAAGCCTTTTTCAGCCTCTGAGCTGAATAGTTCTCGTTAAGCCGCCTCAGATTGTTTTCCAACTCTTTCCTCTTAGCCAAGACTTCAAGAAGCCTACCGTGGAGTTCGTCTGCTTTCCCTTTGGCTTCTAAGAATTTCTGCTGCGCCTCCGACGCCTTCTCCACGAGTTCATCGACAGCCTTGAGGGCTTTCATCATTTTCTCATGGTGAACTTGGCTTTCTCTTGCTTTTTCGACGAGTTCAGTTCTAATCCGTTTACCTTCACATTTCAGGTCTTCGGCTTTCCTCAATATTTCTTTAAGCCTTTTGACCTTTTCTCCCCTTCGATTATGGACGGCGATCTGAGCTTCTAGCTCCCTGATTTTCTCCACCAGCATCTTTTCTTCTTCATGGCTGAAGGGAGTTGTTTGAATTTTCCATTCCAAATCCTCGAAAACTTTTCTGGCCTTCCTCTCCGAAGTGGGAACCGTTAACCTAAGCTTCTCAGCTTCTTGTTTGATTTCTGCATAAAGCTTCCACTCTTTCGCAGCTTCAGCCCTCAAGCCTTCAAGTTTCTGCTTCAGCTCTTTTACCAACCTGTTAACTTCATCCCTGCAGCCTCTATGACTTTGGGCTTCCCGCCTTAACTCTCCTATCTGCCGCAGAAGCTCTCTCTTCTTCTCCAGCCAACGTTTAGCCTTTTGGTTGAGAGAATCTCTTTCCTCCCGCAGAGAGTTTATCTCTGAAGTGAGTGTGCTGATTTCTTCAACCAAACTTTCAGTATCCGAAGCTGAGGCCTCCGTTAGGCTGTTTAACCACCGACGCCTTCCAGCCTTAAAACCCTATGTCCAAATTTTTCTGATAAAGGTTTCTTTATTCTTTTTCACCGCGGGTTAGGGTTCTTTCTATCGCCGCGACTAGGTTGACGAAATTGGTGAAGTATCGAGCTGAGGAGGCTATCATGGAAAAGTCAAATCGAAGACGGGAGATGGCGGCTAGAAGGTCTCGGGCCAGAAGAGGAACGCTGCCGCCGGCCTGCGATAAAAGAGTGGCCTCCAGCATACCTGGAACTGTTGACCACTGGAGAATGGTCTTGATTGTCTGCTCGGAGAGGAGGTCCATCTTGGTGAGGACGTTTACTTGGGGAAGTGTGAACCTCAGATGCACGGCGACGGAGAGGAAGAGGTTTGAAACATAGTTGAAGGGGTCTGAGCAGAAGGGAGCGTCGAACAGGTACAGTACCATTTTCTGGTCGAGGCTTAGTTCCCTCGCCAAGTAGGGGCCGCTGACCCTGAAGGCGAACAGCTCCATCTGGCCGGGGGTGTCGATGATGGCGTATTCAGGGTTTAAGGCTGCTATTTCCTCACTTAGCCTAGGAGCCTGATCCGCCAAGAGGTCTGCGGCCATTATCAGAGCTCCGTTGGGTCCGAGGCCGTATTTCTCCATAAGCTCCTGGAGGGATATGTACTTTCTAACATCCACTTGAGGGAAATAAGGCAGTCGGAGGGCTCCGGGATCTAGGTTGACGATGACCACTGATTTACTTTCTCTGCCAAGCCACTCTGCCAGGGAGGAGGCGAGAAGGGACTTACCGCACCCCGCAGTGCCTAAGATGAAAATCCCATACACATCCACTACCCTCCACTTGTGAAGGCTGAGGAAACACGGCACAGGAAAGCTGCTGAGACTTCGAAAGGGCAGCCATGAAAACTACATTTCAGAGGAGACCATTCGTATCTCCTCAGCCTTCACTACGCTGGATCTCGCCGCCTGATTTTTTAACCAACTCCGTAACCATCTCTTCAGCCTTGCGAATACGCTCCAAGGCTTCGCCGCCGGTTTTGGCGGAAGTTGAGAAGTGAAGTTCAATGTGGTAATGCCCCTCCTCCCCATAGGGATGAGATTTAATGTAAACTTGCGGGTAAACTCGCATGACTTCGTCTATGATGGGGGAAAGCTCAGGCTCCAGCACTTTCTTAACTATGAGGCTTTCCTCCCTAAACTGGACTTGAGCTTTTTCTGTGATCAATCCAGCTACAGCCTCGTCGAAGATGGCCTTCATTTCGCTGGGCACACCCGGCAGGCAGAGAATGAGAGTGTTTTCCTCCCTGAGCATCACGCCGGGAGCCGTGCCTACGGGGTTGGACAGAGGCTCTGCTCCTTGAGGCAGCCGTGCCATCTTCTCTCTTTCTGATGTCAACTCCCTTTGGAGGGTTAGGCCTTTTTCCAGCAGTTCACGATGCTTTTCTCTGACCATTTCCAAGGCTTGGGAATTCACCTTCAAAGGCCGGGACAGAGCCTCAGCTACGCCTTGGAGGGTTTTGTCGTCGTGGGTAGGCCCTAAGCCGCCTACCATCATCAGCAGCCACGGCTTTCTTCGCAAAGCCTCTCTGATGGAGGAGGCTATTTCTTCCACGTCGTCGGGGACGGTGGTTATCCTACGGAGGCTTCCGCCTAGGGCGGTTACCCGCTTGGCAATCCAGTGAGCGTTGGTGTTTAGAGTCTTTCCGATGAGTAATTCATTACCTACGGTGATCAGCTCAACAGCAGCCTGCACTTAAACCGCCTCATTCCGTTTTTCCAGTGGAGGATGGCCCTCTATCCGAGGTCATTTTTCCTTCTTAGAAAGCCACCATTTTAAGTATTCTCGGCGTTCCTGCCTTTTTTCCTCTTCTTCTCGAGGAGGTATGTTCCTCCTTTTAGCTTCTAGGATTTCGTGGTACTTCAATGTTAGCCCGCAGCTTCGACAGGAGTAGAGTTTCATGTTGAGGTCGTAGGCCATTTCTCCTCCACATTCAGGGCAATACTCCATATTCGCTCACTCAACCAATATTCAAACTCCGTTATTAGGGTTTAAGACCCCCGGCGGCATGCCGTGCTGTTTAAGGGTCGGAACCCCTATTTATTATATGAAAAGAAAACCTAGCCGCCGAAGAGGGAGAAAGGCTGCCGGTGGAAGCAAGGCTTTACCAGAAAATTCGGGAAGACGGCCTTGTAAAGTGCATCGTCTGCGGTCGAAGATGCTACATTGCAGATGGGAAAAGGGGCTTCTGCAGGGTCAGGGAAAATCGGGGGGGAACCCTCTACGTCCTCAACTACGCCAAACTCACTGCCATGAACGTGGACCCCATTGAGAAAAAGCCCCTCTTCAACTTTTGGCCGGGAAGTCTCTCCTTTTCCATCTCCTCCATCTCCTGCTCCCTCACCTGCGAATGGTGTCAGAATTATTCTCTCTCGCAGGTGGAGCCCGGGGAGATACCTGTTCGGGAGGTCTCTCCGGAAGAGGTGGTGGAGATGGCTAAGAGATATGGCTGCAAAACCATAGCTTACACCTACAATGAACCTATCATCTGGTTGGAGTACGTCGTGGACACGGCTAAGGCGGCTAGGAAACAGAATATACTGAATGTTCTAGTGACAAACGGCTACGCCACCGAAGAGTCCATTCGAGAGTTCTCCCCCTATATCGACGCAGCCAACGTGGACATCAAAGCCTTCCATCCTGAATTCTACAGCAAACACTGCCAAGGGAGGCTGGAAGACGTCCTCAACAGCGTCAAGCTGATGGTGAAGGAGGGCTGGCATGTAGAAACCACCTACCTCCTTATCCCCGGGTTAAACGACCGCGTGGATGAAATTAGAAAAATGAGCCGGTGGGTGGTGGAGGAATTGGGCGCTGATACCCCTCTTCATTTCAGCCAATTTTATCCCATGTACAAGATGACTCACCTGCCGCCTACCCCCGTGGGCACCCTCGTCAAGGCTAGAGAAATCGCCTTGAAGGAAGGCCTCCACTACGTTTACGTAGGCAATGTCCCCGGTCATGAGGGGGAAAACACCTACTGCCCCGGCTGCGGCTCAGTCCTAGTTCAACGGTGGGGATTCGACGTGCAGAAATGGAGACTCACGGAAAAGATGACATGTTCCTACTGCGGTACCAGAATAGCCATAAAAGGAAAATTTGAACCCAGAAAGAAAAGGTTCCTCTAGACCACGCACGCGGCGACAATATTCGCAGCGTCTGTGGAGGTCTAGGGGGCTATAAAACCGCTTTACATGCTTCGCTCAATTGCCAAGAAACCGCCGGGGGAGAGACATTTTGCCGCTGGACTTAAACCGAAGTATATAATTCTTTGATGATTAAACAGAGATGTATCCGCCGCGAAGCTGGAGTGGAATGCCTATTGTCCGTGCCTCATGGGGGAAGACTCGTAGACCGAGTGTTGAAGGGGAAGCCGAGGGAAAAAGCCCAAAAGGATGCCGCGCTTATGCCGGCTGTAAGTTTAGATGAAGAAGTGGCAAAGGACGCTCAAAACATTGCTCAAGGAATCTACAGTCCCCTGGAAGGTTTTCTTCTCCAAGAGGACTACGAGCGTGTGCTTCATGAGAGACGACTCTCATTCAAGGACGTTTACTGGACGATTCCCATCGTTCTCGACGTTACGAAAGACAGGGCGGCTCAGCTGAAAGAGGGGGAGGATATAGCTTTAACCTGCAACAATAGAACGGTTGCTGTGCTTCACCTAGAAGAGAAGTACCCTTATGACAAGAAAGAGTTTGCTCGGAGGGTCTTTAAAACCGTTGACCCATCCCACCCGGGAGTAGCTTCCCTCTACAGTAAAAAGGAAATCCTCCTCGGGGGGAAAATTGACCTACTGGAGGAGGTTGAAAGCGCCTATAAAAGATACGCATTGACTCCCAGACAGACTAGGGCCATCTTCAAGGAAAGAGGATGGAAAACAGTAGTCGGTTTTCAGACGCGGAACGTACCTCATCTCAACCACGAATTCCTTCAAAAAACCGCCCTCTCTTTTCTAGATGGACTCTTCATCAATCCCGTCATCGGTAAAAAGAAGAAAGGCGACTTCAGAGACGAGATTATCTTGGAGTCATACAGGGTGCTGATAGACAGATACTATCCCAAAGAGAGCGTGGTCTTGGCCATCCTGCCTTGGGAAATGAGGTACGCCGGCCCTATGGAGGCAATACACCACGCAATAATACGGAAGAATTTCGGCTGCACACATCACATCTTCGGAAGAGACCACGCAGGAGTCGGCAGCTTTTACCGCCCCTATGAGGCTCAAGAAGTTTTCGACCAGTTCCCGGACTTGGGCATCACCCCTATCTTCTTCCGAGAATTCTTCTACTGCAAAAAATGTCAAGGCGTAATGAATGAAAAAATATGCCCCCATGGAGCGCAGGACAGAATTGTCTTCAGCGGAACAAAGGTGAGAAGCATCTTTACCCGCGGAGAAACTCCTCCAAAAGAATTAATGAGGCCTGAGGTTGTTGAGGTCATAAAAAAATACCCGAATCCCTTCGTGGAATAGCTTAAGAATGTTTTATCGTGAGGTATTTGTTATGTTTTGGAAAGGGATCTCAATCTGTGTTGGTACTTTTCCTTATAGGAGGCTCGACAGGTTTTGCAGCAGAAGGAGTGTTCTCGGTCTCCTATTTTATGGGTTTCAGGTTTACCTTTTATCTCTCTGCCGCAGAAATTGCATGTCAACCGTAATCCCAGTCCAGGTCTGAGAATAATCCCCGGTTGCTCTTTGACTATCTTGGCGATTATGTTGCTGGAGACCACTGTAACTCCTTCAAGTTTCGCTATGGTTTTCGCCAAGAAATCTTGGAGAGCTTTCAGGTCTTGGGCGAACACTTTGATGAGAAGGTTGCCTTAGCCCGCTGTCAAGTAGATAGACCTGACCTCCTCGATTTTGTCCAAGACATTGAGGGTTTCTTCAAGCTTGGAGAAGTCAACTTTCAACATGACGTTTGAAACTACTCCCTGCTCTATTTTATCCGTGTCCAGCAGAGGGATTATCTTTTTTATGAGCCCTGAATCAAACATCCTCCGCATGCAACTTTCCACAGTTGGCGTGCTGACCAAGGCTTGCTTGGCTATTTGGCGCAGGGGCTTTCTTCCATCCTCCAGCAGAGCTCGGAGTATGGCTATATCTGTTTCATCCAACTTGATGGACAAGGGGTCTCAACGGGAAACCTCCTCCGCGATTAATTAACGTTTACAATTGAAAAATGAGCGACTCATTCTCTTCGCCTTTTTAAAGGTATACGCTTTAATACCCTCCGGGACCAAGTCTAGATAGGGGAGTAGAAGCGTGAACGGGGAGAAGCCAACCGCAGCCTTCGTTTTATCCCTCGTCGCAGGGGTTTTAATAGCGCTGGGCGGAGCTGTGAGCTCCGTTTTCATGGGAATGATGGGTCTGTACAGCGGCGGCTGGCGTGGGATGATGGGCGGATACGGCATGATGGGTTGGCCTGTTTGGGGCTTCGGTGTAGCCTTCGGCATAACAGGCCTAGTCGTAGGTGTCATCGTGATCATCGGCGCGATAATGCTGGATTCAAGACCTCAGGAACATAGGACATGGGGCGTTATAATACTGGTCTTCTCAATCCTGAGCATCCTAGGCGGAATGGGCGGCTTCGGCCTAGGGTTGATTCTAGGAATAATCGGAGGAGCATTAGCCATAGGCTGGACACCGCCGGCGCAGGCGACAGAACGTGTAAAATAGCCCACTAAAACCTGTGTCCACTGCGGTCGGGCGATTGTTTCAAACGCCAAGTATTGCCCTCAATGCGGAAAAGAGCAGCCTGAATAGAGACGGTGCGGCGACATGTCTTATAACTGGAAGGTAAGCGCGCTGGTAATAGCTACAGCTTTGGCTGTGGCAGTAGTTGCGTTGTTTTTCTATTCTTACACCTACGTTCCCGGCATGAGGCCTCAACCTCTGGCGCCAACTCCGTCCACTGCCATGCCTCCCAGCATGATGGGCGAAGGACCAAGTGTAGGAGAGCCTTCTGCGGCTCAGGAGTTGCTGACGATGGAAGGGGCGCTGGCGGCCTCCCAAGATTACCTCCGAAAAGTAGGCGATCTGGATCTGGCTGTGGCTGAGATAATGGAGTTCAGCAACCATTATTATGTGGATGTTTATGAGCAGAGCACAGGTATTCACGCCTTCGAGCTTATCATAGAAAGGGATGGAGACATCTACCCGGAGCATGGACCGAACATGATGTGGAACACCAAGTACGGTCACCATGGAGGCGGAATGATGGGTGTGGGAGGAATGATGGGGGCTTACTCCATGTCGGCAGAAATGCCCATCGACGAGCGGGAGGCATTGGTCTATGCTCAAAATTATCTGAATACATACATGCCGGGAGCCGTTGCTGTGGAGCCCCATAGATTCTACGGATACTATACGCTTCACGTGGAAATAGACGGCGGCATCGTCGGCATGCTCAGCGTAAACGGCTACAGTGGAGATGTCTGGTATCACAACTGGCATGGGGAATTCATCCGAATCATGGAGCTGCAAGAGCACCATGAACATGAGGATTGAAAACGCCTCCTAGGGGGAGCCTCCATGACGTGGGAGTTCTGGAATAGGTGGGACCTAGTCTTGGCGAATGTGGCATTGTTCTCCCTATTCCTCCTCCTCATGCCCTTCAAAAGGCGAAGCGCATGGGGTTCCCGCGGGGCCTTCATAGGTTTCTTGGTAGCCTTATTCACCGAAATGTACGGCCTACCTTTGACGGTTTACGTCATCGCTCCTTTTCTTCTACCGTTTTCCGGCTCCAGCCAGTGGCTGTGGAGTGGACACCTATTCGGATGGGTGGGCATAGCCGTTGGAACACCCATCCTCATCCTAGGCGGAGCCTTAATCGTGGCCGGATGGAGGGCGGTTCATAGAGCGGTGTCAAGCGATGGGGGACTTGTGACTGATGGAGTCTATCGTTTTGTACGGCATCCTCAATACCTAGGACTGATGCTTCTCACCTTAGGCTGGTTGGTACATTGGCCGACCATCATAGGCGCGGCGATGTGGCCTTTTCTGGTTCTTCTATACTATCGGCTGGCGAGAAGAGAGGAAAAAGATCTGGAAATGAAGTTTGGAGAAAGATTTCACAAATACAGGAATACTGTTCCTATGCTTCTGCCAAAATCGAAGTTTAAATTACTCGTTATAGGGAATAATAAAAAAATGAGGGAATCACATGGCTAAAGACCCGATTTGCGGCATGTATGTGGACGAAAACAAGAAAGAAGTCATCAAACGAGAGGTTAGAGGGCGAACATACTATTTCTGCAGTGAAAACTGTGCCGAGACGTTCATGAGGCCTGAGGTTGAATTGCGAAATCTTAAACGACTCGTAATATTCAGTTGGATCTTAGGAATTTTGACGTTTACCTTCACCTACATAAAGGTCTTGCCGGCTTTACCTAACAATGTTTGGCTCTTTATTTTCGCCACACCGGTTCAATTTGTAGCCGGGTATAGATTCTATCGAGGTACCTGGGACGCTTTGAAGAGTAGAAACGCCAACATGCACACGTTGATAGCCATAGGTACTTCTGCAGCATGGCTCTACAGCACTATCGTTACCTTTTTTCCTAACTTCTTTCCTAGAGCGGAAGTATACTTCGACACGGCCACCTTAATTATTGCGCTGATACTTACGGGAAGACTATTCGAGGATATTGCCAAGGGTAAAGCCTCGGATGCGGTCAGAAAACTGATGGATCTTCAACCAAAATTAGCCCGATTGATAAAAGATGGAAAAGAAATTGAAGTTCCCGTCGAAAAAATTCAGTTGGGCGACATCTTAATCGTCAGGTCTGGAGAGAAAATTCCTACCGATGGTATAGTGATTGAGGGCCACTCCTCTGTTGACGAGAAGATGATCACTGGCGAAAGCATGCCGGTTGGAAAAAAAGTGGGTGACGAAGTTATCGGCGCCACTATCAATAAAGTTGGGATGCTGAAGATAAAGGCAACAAAAGTCGGTGCGGACACAACTCTATCCCAGATAATAAAGTTGGTTGAGGAGGCTCAAATATCACGGGCCCCTATACAACGGCTGGCTGATGTGGTATCGTCCTACTTCGTCCCCATAGTCATCTTGGTAGCAGGTATTGCGTTCTTTGTATGGTATCTGATAGGTTTGCAGAGCTTCCAGTTCTCCCTCACCGTAGCCATAGCTGTCCTCATCATCGCTTGTCCTTGCGCCTTAGGAATAGCGACACCTATGGCCATCATGGTTGGAACGGGAAAAGGGGCTGAAAACGGCATTCTCATCAAAGGAGGAGAATACCTTGAGAAAGCCCACAAGCTTCAAGCCATGGTCTTTGACAAGACGGGAACCTTGACCAAGGGAGAACCCTCCTTAACTGACATCATTCCACTCAGTGGGCTGAATGAAGAGGAAGTATTAAAGCTGGCCGCCATCGCCGAGAAAGGCTCAGAGCATCCTCTAGGAGAAGCCATCATTCGGGGCGCTAAGGATAAAGGAATAGATATCCCTGACCCTGCAAAGTTCGACGTTGTTCCAGGGCATGGAGTGAAAGCGGAATACAATGGTAAAAAAATATTGCTCGGAAATAGGAAGCTCATGAAAGATAACAAGATAGACATAGAAAAACTTGAAGACAAAATTAGCGCACTCGAAGAAGAAGGTAAGACGGCGATGGTGCTTGCTTTGGACGGGAAGGTGATTGGGATAGTTGCTGTGGCAGACACATTGAAGGATTATTCAAAAGAGGCAATAGAAGCCTTGCAGAGCATGGGAATTGATGTCATTATTCTCACCGGAGACAATAAGAGAACCGCAGACGCCATCGCCAGAAAACTTGGGATCAAACGGGTTTTGGCAGAGGTGTTACCGAAGGATAAAGTCAACGAAATTAAACGTCTTCAACAAGAAGGCAGAATTGTAGGGATGGTGGGGGATGGAATAAACGATGCACCTGCATTGGCTCAAGCAGACATAGGCATTGCCATTGGAAGCGGAACCGATGTGGCCAAAGAAACTGGCGGCATTCTGCTGATCAAGGAAGACTTGAGAGACGTTGTAACTGCGATAAAACTGAGCAGAAAAACTGTTAGAAAGATCAAACAGAATCTCTTCTGGGCGTTCGCCTACAACACTGCCTTAATCCCTGTGGCAGCGGGAATACTATACCCTTCCTTCAACATACTACTTCATCCTATTTTTGCGGCTGCAGCTATGGGGCTCAGCTCCTTGACTGTGGTCGGAAACTCGATGCTCCTCAGGAGATTTAAACCTGAAAGGAGGTGATATCTTGGCGAAAGATCCTATATGTGGAATGGATGTGGACGAAGAGAAAATCCAATACAAGTCTGAACATGCGGGAAAAACTTATTATTTTTGCAGCCCAACTTGTAAGTCTGAATTTGACAGAAACCCTGAAAAACACGCAAGATAGGAGAAAACCGAACCGATGGAAGAGAAACACATCCGCAAGATTTTACCTGTAAGGGGTATGCCATGCGCTTCCTGCACCCTGACGATAGAGAAGGAACTGAAGAAACTGGAAGGTGTAAAGGATGCACAGGTGAGCTACTTGATGGAGAAGGTTGCTGTAACCTACGACCCTGAAAAAGTCGGAATCCCTGACATAGAGGGCAGAATCGAAAAGCTTGGCTACAAGCTTGCCTACAAGAAATATAAAAGCTTCTTCAGCAGAATACTCAGAACTTGAGTTTAAAAAACCCTCTGTCGGAGGAGCCTCATTTTCTTTTTTAGAAGAAACGGGAAAGTTTCGACTGGGTTATTTTTTCCAGAATTTCTCGCCTTGTTTCCCATTCCAACCTGACGATTTCCGGAAACTTCTTGTGCTTTCTAAAATATTTTTCCAGAAAACTGATCGTAACCTCATCTGAAGGATACCCCGAACCCATAGGCCCGTACTTTTTACAGTATTCTTCCATGATCATGTCTCTTCTCACCTTTGCAAGTATTGAGGCTGCGCTCACAATGGGGTATTTCTTGTCAGCGAAATTTTCAGCTATAATTTTACCTCGATGTGTTTTCAGAAAATTTTTGAGGACGTTGAGAAAATTTTCAGGAGCAGAAGCAGGCGCATCTATGTACGTGACATCAGGGTTGAACCTTTCCATTATCTCCGCCATTTTCCGAGCTTCAAGCACGTTCAATTTCCCCCGCCTGACCGCCTCGTCTATCTCCCTTGGGTAGACCTCCACCATGTGAAAGCCTTGAATTGTCTTCATTATCTTACTTTTCAACTCGACTCTTTTTTGACGGGTCAATTCCTTGGAGTCCTTCACACCCAATTCTTCGAGACGCCGGATGGATTCCTCCGTGGCTACGACCCCGCAGACTATCATGGGGCCGATGACAGGTCCTCTTCCCGCCTCGTCGACGCCTAGGATCTTTTCCGTAGGTGTATCCCCGCCTGAAACCATGTGAATTGGCTGCTGTGCATTCCACCTTTTCCCAAGTTTGGGGCAAGTGAAAGTAGGTTAAGCTCTAGTTTTCAATGCTTCCAGTCTGGTCTTGTGTTTTTCCAGCGCCTTCATAAACGCATCGGAGGCATCCTTCCCAAGCCAGTTTAGGTAGGCTAGGCTGCAGACAATCAAGTCCGCTATGTCAACTTCGATTTCAGGCGCCTCCCGGCCTTTGTGCATGTACTTCTCAGAAACTTGACCTAACTGCTCGGTGAGAAGTGTTATAAAGAAGGCGGAGGTGTAAGCTTTTTTCTCGTCATATTCCTTCGATATTTCCTGCACAGCTTTCTGCGCTTCCCTTAAATGATGCATAGGAATCCCTCCCTTGAATAGTAAACAATGCCTTTAAAGAAAAAAGTTAGGTTAAGCGCCTAAACCCGAAGCCTGTCTTCGAAGTACAAAGCACGACTCAGACACGGTTTTTCGGCTTAAATTACTCCATGGTTGTAGCGAAGCTTAAATGTGTTAGAGGTTTACATTAAACCAAAATCGTCGGAGTTTGAAACTTGAAACACCATAGAGTTAAGGACCTATCCTTAGCCGAAGACGGCCGGAAGACTGTGGAGTGGGCTGAAAGCAAGATGCCTGTCTTGCTGAAGGTGAGGGAGGACTTTAAAAAACGCAGGCCCCTAGAGGGCTTGAGAATAGGAGCCTGCCTCCACGTCACCAAGGAAACAGCAGTCTTGGTTAGGACTTTGAAGGCAGGAGGGGCCGAGGTGGCCCTCTGCGCCTCAAACCCCCTTTCCACCCAGGACACTGTGGCGGCCGCCTTGGCTGAGGAGGGGGTGAAGGTCTACGCTTGGAGAGGACAATCCAGCGAGGAATATTATCAGTGCATTCAAGATGTCCTGCAACATAGGCCGGAGGTCACTGTGGACGACGGAGCCGACCTCATCACCACCATCCACAGCAAACGCCAAGACCTCTTAGGCGAGATACGGGGAGGCACCGAAGAAACAACCACGGGAGTTGTGAGGCTGAGGGCCATGGCCCGAGACGGCAACCTCCGCTATCCTGTGATAGCCGTCAACGACGCCTACACCAAATATCTTTTCGACAACCGATATGGAACAGGCCAAAGCACCATCGACGGCATCCTCAGAGCTACAAGCATGCTGCTGGCTGGGAAAAACTTCGTGGTGGTCGGCTACGGCTGGTGCGGCCGAGGCATAGCCCTCAGAGCTCGAGGAATGGGAGCTCAGGTCATAATATCCGAAGTAGAACCCTTGAAGGCCTTGGAAGCCTTGATGGATGGTTTCCAAGTTATGCCCCTCTCCAAGGCTGCGGAGATTGGCGACATTTTCGTCACCGCCACGGGGAACATCAACGTCATCCGCGGGGAGCACTTCGCCAAAATGAAAGATGGCACTGTTTTGGCGAATTCAGGGCATTTCAACGTAGAATTGGCCCTCCCTCAACTGGAGGAGATGACTGTCTCCAAGAGGACTATCAGGCCCAACGTGGAGGAGTTCCACCTCAAAAATGGAAGAAAGCTTTACCTCTTAGCCGAGGGCAGACTGGTGAATTTGGCAGCGGCAGAGGGTCATCCTCCCGAAGTGATGATGATGTCCTTCGCCAACCAGGCTTTATGCATAGAATACCTGAAAAACAAAGGCAGAGAATTGAAGCCCCAAGTTTACAAGGTCCCGGAAAACATTGACAGAAGAGTCGCAACCTTGGCTTTGAAAGCCCACGGCATAAAGCTGGATGAACTCACGGAGGAGCAGAGAGATTATCTTCAAAGCTGGGAGTTGGGAACGGTTTAAAAGGAAAACCGTCTGATAATCTATTGTGGGAAAGACACTTGGTTGACGTCACTGAATACGAAAAACAGTTAGACCGCCTCTACGCAAAGCTACCTAAGACCTTGAGTGTAAAGGAAAGGTTCGAGGTTCCTGAACCTCAAACACTCATCTTCGGAAATCGAACTTTCATAAAGAATTTTAAAGCGATAAGCGACAGCCTTAACAGAAGCGAGCAGCATCTTTTAAGGTTTTTAGCCAAAGAACTGGCAACCGCAGGTAGCTTAGAGGGAGGTCAAGGAGTATTCCAAGGGAAGTTTAACTTCACGGTAATAAAGCAGTTGATTGAAAACTACATCAAAGAATACGTTACATGCCCTGTTTGCCGAAGCCCAGATACAAGGCTTGTTAAAGAGGAAAGATTCCGCTTTCTAATCTGCGAAGCATGTGGAGCCAAATCCTCCGTAAGAGGCTAAAGATGGTTGAAAAAACAATCCTCACAACATCAAGTCTACGTGAAGATGGTGAAGGTCAGAAATGATACCGTGGTCGCTGTATGTGACGAGGAATTGTTGGGGAAAAAATTTGAGGATAAAAAGCGAGGTCTAAAACTGGAAGTAAAGGAGACTTTCTACAAAGGCTCAAAGATGGGGCTGGAAAACTGCATAGAGTATGTTAAGGCGGGCTCTATCGTCAATCTTGTCGGCTCGAGAATCGTTAGAAAAGCAGCCGAATGCGGGCTGATAAATCCCATCGCAGTGATAGTGATAGCCGGGGTTCCCCATGCCCAGCTGATAAAGATGTAAAAAAATAAAAGTAAACTAGTGCACGCTGCTTATGAGAAAGGTTATATTTTGCCTGTTTATCAATAGAAAATAGTTTGTTGGTGAAAATTTGAAGAGGAAGGTTCTGAGCGAAGAAGAGCTGAAAGAATTAATCCTTCCGGGAGAAGGCCAAGTTCTAGGCATAGTTGTGAAGATGCTGGGATTTGACAGAGTTGTGGTCAGGTGCACCGATGGGAAAGAAAGGTTCTGCAGAATAAGGGGGAAGATGAAAAGGCGAGTGTGGATCAGGGAAGGTGATGTGGTGCTTGTCTCTCCGTGGGAATTTCAAAGCGACAGTAAAGGCGACATAGAGTGGAGATACACAAAAAATCAAGCTGACTGGTTAAGGAAAAACCATTATTTGAATATGTGATTTGCCAGCCTTTCATTCCCTGCAATTATTAGACGGGGAAAACCGAAAACCTTGCCTAAAAATAAAATCGAAAAAAAACTCTTCATCCGGGAACGATACTACGACAAAGCGCAACGTATGAAGATAAAACGTTCAGAAGAATACGAAGTTCTCGAAGAAGTCTTCGACAAACCTACCCTTATGACAATTTACCACTTGATGAATCAGAAGGTCATAGACAAACTTCATGGGGCTGTGAAAAGCGGGAAAGAGTCTAAAATTTTCTGGGCCATCGCTCCCTCAGGAGCGGAACTTGCGGTGAAAATATATCTCACTGTTTCCGCAGAGTTTAGGAAAGGAATGCTCCCTTACCTTGCAGGCGACCCGCGTTTCAAACGCGTGAAGAGCGGTAAACCTCTTATCTATACTTGGGCTGAAAAAGAATTTAAGAACCTTAAAATCGCCCTCAAAGCAGGCGTTCGAGTTCCCACACCCTACGCTGTGAGAAACAATGTTTTAGTCATGGAATTTATAGGGGAAAAAGGGGTTCCTTCTCCTCTTTTAAAGGATCTACCTCCTCCCAGCCCTCAAGAAAGTTATTTAAAGCTGCTGGAGTACGTAAAACTGTTGTACAGCAAAGGCAACCTAGTTCACGGGGACTTGAGCGAATATAATGTGATGATACACCGCGGAGAACCAGTTCTGTTCGATGTGTCCCAAGCCGTCCTCTTGAGTCATCCTCTCGCCGACCAACTTCTCCGCCGCGACATACGTAATTTAAACCAGTTTTTCAGAAAACTCGGCGTAAAAATTC
Source organism: Candidatus Hecatella orcuttiae (assembly GCA_002011035.2). Taxonomy (GTDB): domain Archaea; phylum Thermoproteota; class Bathyarchaeia; order Hecatellales; family Hecatellaceae; genus Hecatella; species Hecatella orcuttiae. The sequence continues at coordinate 199,268 of MTLY02000002.1, forward strand.
AGGATGAAGAAAAAATATATGAGTGGGTGGTGGGAAATGGCTCAAGTGCTTAAGGTGCGCATTCCCATCGAACGAGTCGGAGTACTCATAGGCCCTAAGGGGACTGTAAAAGAGCGAATAGAAAAAGCTTGCAACGTAGACTTGATCGTAAACGGCGAGACAGGGGAAGTGGAAATTTCATGCAAGGATACCTCTGGCGATCCGTCCTCCATCCTGAAGGCTCAGAGCATAGTTTCAGCCATAGGCCGCGGTTTTTCTCCGAAAAAGTCTTTCCGCCTCATGGACGAGGAGGTGATGCTGGACATCTTAAACTTAAGGGATATAATTGGCAGGTCTAAGGCGGATATGGCCAGGATAAAAGGAAGACTTATCGGGAAGAAAGGCAAAACTAGAAAGATAATAGAGGAAACTTCAGGCGCTGACGTTTCCATCTACGGTCATACCGTGGCTCTCCTAGGGAGATTGGAGGAATTGGAGGCAGCTAGAGAAGCGGTGCGAATGCTGATTGCGGGAAGCCAGCATGCCACCGTCTATCGTTTCCTAGGCAGAAAGAGGCAGGAGATAAAGAGAGAAAAGTTGAAGCTTTGGGAGGAGTGAAAAGAGACGAGTTCTAGGGAAAATTTCTACGAGATCAGTCCTGCTGATTTCTTCTATCGAAACAAGGACATAGCCGGCTTCAGCAATCCTGCCAGAGCTATATATTCCGCTGTGAGGGAGCTTGTGGAAAACTCCTTAGATGCAGGGGAATTTTACAGGTATCCCCCAGACATCTACCTGAGGATAAGCTCCGAAGACGGAAAAGAAACTGAAGGGGCGACTGTTCATACCATAAGGGTTGAAGATAATGGCTCAGGTGTCCCAGCCCGCCACATCCCCTCGGCCTTCGGTCAGGTTTTCTACGGCTCTAAATATAAGCTCCGCCAGTCTAGGGGAACCTTTGGGCTTGGAGGCACCATGGCCATCCTCTACGGTCAGATAACCACCAGCAAGCCTGTTAAGGTGATTTCCTCCACCGCGGGGAAGTGCATCCATGAATATGATGTACTCATCGACATCCGCCGCAACCGCCCTATGGTTTTGAGGCATAAAACCTACAATAACCCCGACCGATGGCACGGCACTGTCATCGAAATCAAGATGGAAGGGGACTACAGCAGAGCCAGCGCAAAAGTCCTAGAGTACCTCAAGCAGACCGCCATCGTGGTTCCCTATGCCAACCTTTCCTTTGTAGACCCTAAAGGCCGGCTTTACCGGTTTGAGAGAGCTACAAAAGAAATGCCCAAGCCGCCCACGGAGACAAAGCTTCATCCTTACGGCTCGGATGTGGAGACTCTTAAACGAATGGTTTCGACGACTTCCTGCAAGAACATGGTCAGTTTCATGATGGAGCACTTCCACAAGGTGGGGAGGAAAATGGCTTTAAACTTTCTGGAATACGCCAAGATACCTCCCAAAAAGCGGCCTCACAGACTTAAGACTGAAGACCTTGTGAAACTGGCTAAAGCCATGAAAGAGTTCCCGCACTTCCGCGCCCCTTCCGCCGACTGTCTTTCCCCTCTGGGAGAAGACTTGCTCAGAACCGGGATTCAAAAGGAGTTGAAGCCTGAATTTGTGGCGGTTAGGCAGCGTAGTCCCTCCGTCTATTCCGGTTACCCTTTCATCGTGGAGGTGGCAGTAGCCTACGGGGGCGAGATTCCTAAAACGGGGTCTATCCTCCTTTACAGATTCGCCAACAGGATACCTCTCCTCTACGACGAAGCCAGCGATGTGGCTTGGAAGGTGGTGAACGAGGAGGTGAACTGGAAATATTACAACGTAAACCCGGCAGAAGCCCCCTTAGCCGTCTTCGTCCACATATGCTCCACCAAGATACCCTACAGAAGCGTGGGCAAAGAGTTCGTTGCCGAGGTTCCGGAAATCGAGAGGGAGATTCTCAACGGAGTGAGGGAGGCCGCTCGGGAACTCTCCCTCTTTCTATCCCGCAGAAAAAGCGTGGAGCGGGAGAAACGCCGGTTAGACATTTTTGAAAGATTCCTTCCCAAGATCGCACGTTTCTCTTCCGAGTTAGCTGGGAAGGATAAAGTTCCTGAAGTTAAACCTTTGTTGAAGAGTGTGGCTAAGTATGGTGCGGAAGAAGACTGAGTCCATGAAGGATAGGAAAAAACAGGTACTGGAGAGGTTGAAAGAGTTAGGGGAGAACATCTGCGGCCAGATTGAGAAAGGCATTTTCCCCTGGCTGGAGATGCCCAGCCGTTCAACTTCAAACATCCAGTACGATAAAAAAATCCGCCAATATGTGCTGGGAGATAAAACAATAAAGCGGGTCACCCGCAATGTCCGCCACATCCGCCCTTTCACCCAGCTGGTTTGGCTGGGGGACATGGTGAACATGCTCATCCGCCAAGGCAAAACCAGCACCCTGAGGGATATGTTCTACATGTCCCAAGCCTATGAGGTGGATTTCACCGACCAAGCAGAGTCAGACGACATCGTCACAGACTTGGAGAGTCTGATTAAATTCGCCCGAGAGGACTTCAACGTCTTCCCCGAAGAGAGGTCGGCCATCTACGCCAATCTGACCATCGAATACACGGTGCCGAGATATGAGGGAAAACGGCTGAACCTCACCGTTCACCCCGACGGCGTTATCATCGGCCCGGCTTTGGCCAGCGCTGAGTTTATAGACACTGACGCTGAGATGGTTCTCTGCATCGAGAAAGGCGCTATGTTTACGAGATTTCTGGAGGAAGAAGTTCATAAAAAGTTTAAGGCGGTGCTCATCCACACAGCCGGGCAGGCTCCTAGAGCTACAAGGCACATCATCCACAGGCTTAACCGGGAGCTGAATCTCCCCGTCTACATCTTCTGCGACGCCGACCCTTGGGGAATGCACATCGCCCAAGTCATCATCAGCGGCTCAGCCAACGCAGCCCACCTGAGGGAGCTGACCACTCCCGACGCCAAATGGGCTGGAGTCTGGGCTTCCGACATCGTCAAATATCAGCTGCCCTCGGAGAGACTGAAGGAACTGGATTTGAAGAGGCTGAAGGAACTGGAGCGGGACCCCCGCTACAGGGAGGAGTTGTGGCAGAGGGAAATTCAAGTTTTCTACGACATCAAGAAGAAAGCTGAGCAAGAGGCCTTCAGTCGTTATGGTTTGACTAAAATTGTGGAGGACTATCTGCCTAAACGAATGGAAGAGATTAAAAGCTATTAACAAGTTGAAAACCTAGAGTCGCATGGTAGCTTAACAGTTTTTTAGCGGTTGGACGCTGGAGGCGGAATAAGGTTAATATCTTTATGCCGTTATGTTTATAAGAATATTTCGATAAAACTTTTGTCAAACACCGCCAAGCCAGCGTATTATCTCGCTTAAAGGCGATGGAGGAATTCATTAACCCAACTTTAAGTTGATAGACTATGGTCTGGGAGGCTGTGGAGGGCGCTCAAAAGGCTTTAGAGCTCATAATGTCCGGAGACCCCATGGTGATAGAAATCACCCTGAGGTCGGTCTACGTTTCAGGCTTAGCCACTCTTTTAGCTTCTTCATGGAGCTTGCCTCTGGGAGCAGCGATAGCTCTGAAAAATTTTAGAGGAAAACGGCCGGTTAAGGGCTTATTCAACACGCTTTTGGGCATGCCTACGGTGGCTTTAGGGCTTCTTCTCTATCTTGCCCTTTCAAGAAGCGGGCCGTTGGGATTTCTCCAACTCTTGTATACCCCTATGGCGATAGCCTTGGGGCAAGCCATCTTGGTGACTCCCATCATCGTCAGCTTCACCGTCAGCGCCATCGAATCCGTGGACCCTGAAATTCGGGATTTGGCCAGGACTTTGGGGGCTTCGGAACTCCAAGCAGGCTTGGCTGTTCTAGGGGAAGCAGCGGGAGGTGTTGTCTTAGCGGTTACAGCAAGCTTCAACAGGGCCATAGCCGAACTGGGTGTGGCTTTGATGGTGGGAGGCAACATTCGAGGGGCCACCAGAGTTTTGACAACGACCATCGCCCTTGAAACGACCCGTGGGGAGATAGTGTTAGGAATAGCTTTAACCATCATCCTGTTGCTTGTGGTTTTCTCCTTGAGCCTTGCTGTAAACCTAGCTGGGAGGAGGACGACTTGGAGGTTTTGATGGAGCTCAAGGACATCGTTAAAACCTACGGGAGGATAACCGCCCTAGACCACGTGAGCTTGAAAGTTAGAAGAGGAGAGACCCTCGCCCTCCTCGGCTCCAACGGAGCCGGAAAGACGACGATGCTGAAGATCATGGGAGGAATCCTCAAACAGGACAGCGGAAATATCTACTACGGCAGGGAGAAGATCGATGACCGTAACCTGAAGCTTCTCCGAAGAAACAGCACCATGGTTTTCCAGAAAACGGTGCTCTTTAACTCCGATGTATATGGGAACGTAGCCTACGGGCTTGAGCTGAGACGCATCCCTGAAGCAGATTTAGAACATCGAGTCCGGGAAGCCTTGAGCCAAGTGGGACTGGAGGGCTATGAAAAGAGACCTGTGAAAACTCTCTCGGGAGGAGAACAGCAGAGAGTGTCTCTCGCCAGAGCTCTTGCCTTAAAGCCTGAGCTTTTGCTCCTCGACGAGCCTACAGCAAACCTAGACCCTGAGAACGCGGCTGCGGTTGAGAAAATCATAAAGGAGTTCAAAGGCGCCACCACCGTCATCCTAGCTACCCATAATCTTTTTCAGGCGAAAAGACTGTCGGACAGAATTGCATACATGGCAAGGGGAGTTTTGGTTGAAGAAGGTTCTCCGGAAGAAATCTTTCAAAGACCTAGGGATGAAAGGACAGCGAGATTCGTCCGAGGCTTCGCCTTTTGAAAAGTTTTCTGGAAATGCGCTGCTGAGTCTAACGATTACGCTCCTAATCTGTTTATTAGGCTTGATTTTTCGCGGTTCACAGTTTCTCTGACCAGAGCGGCTATCGCCCTGTGGTCTCTAGGATTGAATCCCGCTGTCTCCAGCTTCTTTAAGCTTTCCATCATGCCTTTGAGGTGGGGTTCTGGCAGTTTTTCGAGGAGGAAAAGATTCTCCTTCAGATAGCTTCCAACGTCTCGAAGGCTTATCTGCCTGATTTTTTTCTCCTCACAGAGAACAGCTATGACCACAGGGTTGGTTTCTTTGTTCGCAACGTCTTCCTCCAGCTTTCTGAAGTCATTGGCTGCCATCTGCATCAAAACCGCGGAGCAAAGCCAGAATTCAGAAAGATAGTCTTGGATTTCTTCGCTCTCTCCTCCGCTCTCCATGTAGACAATTCTAGCTATATACGCACCCATCAAGCCGAGTTTTTTCTCTAAAAGTTTAACTGCGCTTTCCCAGCTTGGAAATTTCTCCCTTAACCAGTCGACATCATCTTGCAAAAGGTGGAGGCGGACTGCCTTGTCTTCTTCTTGACCTGCCTCCAGCCGGGTTCTGCCTTCCTGGTATAGGTTTAACGATGAAGAGTGATACTGCCTGAACCTTTCATAGACAAGGCTTTTTAAACGCTGAGAGACCTTTGCTAAAAAATTGTAAGTTCTCCGCCTAGCTTCAAATTCCTCAGCATAAAGCTTATGTTTCAAGCTGAGAACTTCTGGGCGAAACTCGTCGTCCATGGTGTCCAGCACATCCGACTCGAAGGCTGTGAGTCGGAGGGATGCTGCCAACCGAAGGGACGGCTTCCGGAACGCTGCGTCAACGTATCCTCTGTTTCCTTTCCACACCACAAATGATTGGATAGTTGCCGCCTTCGACAGTCTGGTATGATAGTTTAGTAGAAAGCTGAGTTCTTCCGGGAAATTTTTAAAATGTTCCTTCAAAGTCTTTTTCATCATGAAGCTGGCAAGCTGGTCTGAAAAGGAGTAAAGCAAACCCAGATACGCCTTAGGCATCATCGGTGAACAACTTAGCCTCCGCTACCGGCTTAGAATTCATAGATTTCCGGCCCAAAGATCCCTGCGATTATAACTCTCTTTCTGAGGATATGAGGCGTTGGAGGGGGGGCGGTAATTTTACCCTCTGGTGTGAAAACTCTAAATGAAAGAGACCCAAGTTTTTCGTGAACGAAATACATTTCAGCCTCCCTCTTCGACCGAACAAGAGCCCTTTCGCCGGAGCTGTATTTTTTAAGGTACTGGGTTGCCTCGTTGAGCATCATGCTTCTCAGCGCCAAGGCTACTAGGTAGATGAGTTGAGGGTCAGTCCAAGTTCGGCTGGAGGAGCCCTGTTGCACGTAGACAAAGCTGCTGTAGTCGGATTTCGAGGGGGGAAGCATCATGCCTGTGGGACATTGAAGTTTGGTATGCCTCACTGTCACGTTTACATCTGGAAGAAGTTGGAAGAGGGCTTCGTTTTTGACAGCCCAGTCTAGGGAGTAATTGATGAGGAAATGGGCAGTGAAAGTTGAATTGTTTTTCGTTTTCTCCTCCAACTTCTTGAGGTCTTGGGCGAAATGACCTGAAACTCCCTCAGGCTCTATACTGGAGTCTAGGTCTCCTAAAAACCTAAGCCTCACATTGAATTTGGCTGCGTAGTCGTCGTAGATTACGTAAAGCCGTTTGAGGGCGTCGTAGATCTGGGGATAATTCTCCCTCAACCTATGTCTTTCCTCGATCACATTGATGTAACAGGCGGGACTGCCGAGGATTCTGAGAATGTGAAACAATCTTAAGGAGAAAATCCCCCCATCCACATAGGCTTCCGAACCCTCTAGGTCCGTGGAAGTCCTCATGCCGTCGGTCATCTCGTAAATGACCATCTTCCTGACCTTCTCCAAGGGATGCTCTATTCTGAGAGCCTCGCAGGCAGCGAGAAAAGTGTCGAGTACCTCTTCGCCTTCGGGAAGTTTAAACAACCTTATCTACAGCTCCAAGATAGGGTTGCTAAAAGTTTAAGCTAACCTTTTTGTCTTAAGCTTTTCTCCGACTCGAAAACGTGAACGAGGGTCTCAGGGAAATTCGCAGCTATGGGTGTATGGCCACCTTGATGGCCTTGCCTTGAGCCATGGATTTTAAGCCTTCTTCCACCCGGCTGAGCGGCATCTCCTGGGTGATAAATTCCTTTGCTTTGATGGCGCCGGAAGATATCAGACTTAAAGCTTTTTCGACACAGTGAGGTGTATGGTGGAAGACGCCCTTTATTGTAAGCTCCCCGTAGTGAACAGTCCCCGCGTCGAATGGTACAGTGCTTCCAGAAGGGCAGCCTCCGAAGAGGATGATTCGGCCTCCTTTCCCAGTCATCTGCACGGCTTTTCTCCATGTTTCCGGAGAGCCCACGGCTTCGATGACAACTTCCGCTCCTCTTCCGCCCGTAAGTTTTCTCACTTCTTCCACCTGATCCACTTTCGACGCGTCGACTAAGCAGTCGGCTCCCAGTTTACGGGCGTTCTCAAGCCTTAAATTCGACAGGTCTGAAACTATAACCTCCCTCGCACCTTTTATCTTCGCCAGTTGCAGGTGCAGGAGGCCTATGGGCCCCGCCCCTATGATGGCCACCCGCTCGCCTAGGCCGATGTCGGCAAGTTCCACACCGTGGACTACGCAGGCTAAGGGCTCCAGCAAGGCGGCTTCCTCAAAGGAAACATGGCGGGGCACTTCGTACATGTTTTGCTGAACTATTCTGGCTGGGATTTTGATGTACTCCGCGTAGGCTCCTGGAATGGAGAAGCCGATTACATTTTCACTTAGGTTTTCGCAGAGGTTAGGTTTTCCCCTTTTACAGTAGTAGCAAGTGTTGCAGGGGGCTGTGTTGGCAGCGACGACCCTCATCCCCTTCCTGAAGCCTACAACTTCCCCGCCTATCTTGACTATGCGGCCGGAAAATTCATGTCCAATTATCATGGGAGGCTTAGTCAGGGGATGGCCAACCTTGTACATTTTCAGGTCGGTGCCGCAGGTTAAGACGACTTCAACCTTAACTAGAACATCCCGTGGGCCGATTTTAGGTATGTCCACTGTTTCCAGCTTTATGTCGCCTGGCTTATGGTATACCGCTGCTTTCATCCTACCATCCATTTTCATCACTCCACTCGCTGGTGCCGGGTCCTCCTTTAAGGGGTGATGATTATTTTCAGCGATTCTTTTCCTTCAGCAGCCAACTTTAAAGCATCAGCAACCTGGTCCAGCTTAAAAGAGTGGGTTATCAGTCCGCTCAACTCAAGCCGTTTGGTTTCCATCAGCCTTAAAGCCATATTTGTTTCCAGCTCCGTCGTCGAGTAGCTGGGAATGAGGGATATTTCCTGGATGAAAATTTTGCTAACATCATAGGAGAACACGGCTCCCTTCAGGGGAGCTCCGAAAAGAACCACGGTTCCACCTTTCCTCACCGAATCCAAACCCTGCCTGATCGCTTCAATGCTTCCAGTAGCAACTATGACAGCGTCCACGCCTAAGCCGTGGGTGAGATTCTTCACAGCGAGAACAGGGTCTTCGCGCAGAGAGTTGAAGACAGCTTCAGCCCCAAATTTCTCAGCCGCCGCTAACCTAAAATCGACGAGGTCGCTGACGAAAATTCTACCTACTCCTAACAACTTCAGAAGCTTGGCGAAGATCAGCCCTGCAGGTCCGGCGCCGATGATCATCACGTCATCACCGGGTTGAAGACTTAGTTTCTTCGCACCTCTTATGCAACAGCCTACAGGCTCTATGAGGGTGGCTTCTTGGAAAGAGATACCCCGCGGAATTTTAAGGACGGCGCCTCTCTTCACATTGGCGGCGGGGACTTTGAAATACTCTGCAAATCCTCCGGGGTCTAAGTTTGTGCGCGGAAATTCTTCGCACATCGTGTAGTCTCCATGCCTACAATAGTGGCATTTGTAGCAAGGGACATGATGATGAGTGAAAACTCTGTCGCCCACTCTCAGTCCCTCTACCCCTTCACCAACTTCCACAACTTCGCCCACTACTTCATGGCCTAAAACAGGGGGGGTGAGAAAGTAACCAGCAGTTTTCTCCACATCCGTTCCACAGACCCCACAAGCTTTCATCTTCACCAGCACTTCTCCACGCCCTATCTTGGGGATGGGGACATCCTCAACTCTTACGTCGCTGGGACCCCTCAGAAAAGCGGCTTTCATCTTCACCTACCTAATTGATTTAAGATTTCAATCAATTAATGAGGCTTTAAAGCCCGCTGAAAGTTTAAAAACTTTCCATTCCTCTAACGCTGCAAGTTGCACTTTTTCCTCCGTTGCGATCGTAATGTTATTTAGGCATCAGTGTCAAGATCTTTTTTGAAAAATGGCTGATTTTAACCTAAGGGAAGGACCTTCAAGCTTGACTGGGAAAATAGGTTTGCTTATTCTTTTGTCAACGTATTTTGAATATTGAGGTGTTGAAAATCACGGACGTTGTCCTTATCTATCCATACTTCGCCCCTAAGATGGATAGGTCCATTTTTAGAGTTCCTCCCCTCGGTCTGGGCTACATTGCCTCCTACATAAGGCGCAACGGTTTTTCTGTAAAAATCGTAGATTGCACATTTCTGAGCTGGAAAAAAGCTGTTGACTCGGTGAGGCGGCTGAAACCATCCATCATCGGGATTTACTCCATGTTTTCCATGGCGGAGCCTGCGACTCGGTTTGCTCAAGTCCTGAGGGGTGATTGCGCGCTTCTGGTCGCAGGGGGGCCTCTACCAAGCGTGAGGCCGGAGATTTTTTTGGAGAATTTTGACTTAGCAGTCAAAGGGGAAGGGGAGCAAACGTTTCTGGATATCGTGAAATGTTTTACGGAAGGAGGAGACCTTTCACGTATCCCTGGCATTTTCCACAGCAAGAGTGAAGAAATAGCATTCACGGGGAACAGAAAGCCCTTTAAAAACTTGGACACCCTTCCCTTTCCGGCGCGAGACCTCTTTCCCAACAGGGATTACATCCTTTATTGGCGGAAGCGAGGTCACCCTCCTAAAACATCGATAATTACAACCCGGGGTTGCCCTTTCAGCTGCGATTTTTGCAGCAACGCTGTCTTCGGTGTATCCTACCGGGAGAGAACAGCGAAGAATGTAGTCGAAGAAGTGGAAGATGCTTTGAAATTTGGATATGATGGCATATTTTTTGTCGACGATTGTTTTACTCTCAACAGGAAGAGGGTGGTGGAGATTTGCGATGAGATCCTAGCTAGAGACCTCGACTTTGAATGGGAATGCCTCTCTAGGGTTGATAACATAGACCGCGAGCTGGCGGGAAAGATGAAGCGGGCAGGATGCCGCAGGATTTTCTTCGGTATAGAGTCGGGAAATGAGAGAACCCTGAGAATCATGGCGAAACACTTCTCCTTGGAGGAGGCTAGGAGAACCGTGGAGAACGTGGCTTCAGCCGGAATAAAGGCAGGAGCATTCTTCATCATCGGCTACCCTGGGGAGACGGATGAAAGCATCCTAGATACCATCAATTTTTCAACCTCACTCCCTCTGGAATATCTTTCTTTCACACTGCCCTATCCTATTCCCGGCACAGGGTTGTATGAAAAAGTCAAGGATAGAATGACCCTCACAGACTGGGTCAGGCCGAAACTGGGATTGATCGACCATTCGCTGATCTACAAGTCGCATTTCTCCAGCGCTAAACTGAAATTTGCCATCCTAAAAGGCACTGTTCAATTTCAAATCAAGAAGCGGCTGGGTAGGTTCTCATGGCCCGTTGAGAAGCCCTTTAAAAAAATAACCAACTATGTTTTCAAAAAGTTGGTGTAAAATCTTTAAAATAAATGGAAAACCGCAAAATTGTTTTGCATTCTTCATCGCCCTTCCGCAATCCGGCCTTCAACGGCATATCCAGTTTATCTTGGGGTCGCTTTTAACGGCCGGATGGTGCGGATCCACCAAGATGACTTCAAACCATTTGTATTTTCCATCTTTCCAAAGCCAGTAGCTGTTGAGGACTTTGAGGTTGGGGTACTTCTTAGCTACCCTCTCCTCGGCTATCTGCTTCAAGCTTTTGGCTCCCTTGATTTTCAGGACGCCCATTTTCTTGGGTCTTCTCCCTCCCTTAGGCCTCAGCCGCTGGAATCCCCCGCGGCCAACCCGCACTCTGACCACCACGTAGCCTGGTTTAGCGCGGTAGCCTAGGCTTCTAGCTCTATTTAGCCTAGTGGGTGTTTCCACTCTGACTATGGTGGGTCCCCGACGCCAACGGATAGCTCGGTCTCGTATGACTTGTTTGAGACTTGACTTCTCAGGGGATTTCCACATCTCCGCTAGCTGTCTATACACGTTCAGTCCCATTCCTTCCCTTTTCACGGATCTCCGAGATCGGCTAGACAGTTAGTTCTATTGGGAGTTCCCTAAAAACGTTGCTCCCAGCTAGAGGGAAACTGTTAATAGGTTAAAAATTATCTTTTTTAAAAAGAACAAACTCGGCTTGTTAGGAGTTGAAAAAGCAGAAAGGTGACAGCCAACCATGGTTGCCTATGATACAGTCCTTCAAGCTTTGCCTACTGAAGTTAAGGCCAAACACCGGCCTAAATCCTTCGGAAATCTTCTTACAGAGGTTGTGAAAAAGAACTTATGCGATAGCTGCGCAGCCTGCGCTGCTTCCTGCCCTGTGGACGTCATCGCCTTCAAGGGCGACTCGGAGTTTCCTACTTTGGCAGGGAAATGTATCCTCTGCGAATACTGCTACTACAACTGTCCTAGGACAGGGACCTCAAGGCGGGAGCTGGAAGAAGCCGCCTTCGGACGAACTAGGACTTCGGAGGAAGAAGTTGGTGTGCTCTTGGAAGCTCACACTGCCAGAGCTCTAAAAGATGAAATTTTGAAAAGAGCTTCGGATGGAGGCGTGGTCACAGCCATTCTGGCCTACGCTCTCGAGAAAGGGATCATTGACTCCGCCGTGGTTTCAGGTTTGAAGCCGGGAGAGCAGTGGAGGCCTATCCCCCGAGTGGTTGACACCTACGAGGACTTGCTGAAAGCCATGGGAACCCGCTATTCCACTAGTCCTACTCTTTTGGGTCTCCGTTCCGCCGTGGAAGAATGGGACAAGGAGAGAGTAGCCGTGGTGGGTGTTCCCTGTCAAATTAAGGCGATAAGGCGGATGGAAACTTCCCCTTATGGAATTCGAAAGTTGACGGAGAGAACAGTTCTCAAGATAGCCCTCTTCTGCTATGAAAGCCTCTACCATCAAGCCTTGATGACCTACCTTGAAAGTAAAGGTGTAGACCTGAACAGGATCACTAAGTTCTCCATTCGAGAGGGTAAGTTTAGAGTTCGGGCGAACGGGGAGGAAGTCCTCAACGTTCCCATCAAAGAGCTGAAAGACCAATTCCGGCCTAACTGTCTCCAGTGCATTGACTTTACAGGGGAATATTCCGACATCTCCGTGGGCTCGGTAGGCTCTCCAGAAGGTTGGTCCACAGTTCTCATTCGAACGGAGCAGGGGAAGAAAATCTTCCAGGGAGCTGCGGAAGCAGGGTTTATAGAATTCAAACCTGTGGAAAACATGAAGGCGGTGGAAAAGCTAAGCGCTGTTAAAAAGAAGAGAACAGACCCTGCCCACCGAGATTAACCTCGCAGAGGCACAGCCCCTTCAGCTGCGGAACCTACCATTTTAGAGTACCTCAGAAGATAACCCCCTGCCACTTTAGGTTTAGGAGGCTTCCAAGCCTTCAGTCGCCTCTTCAGCTCTCCCGCCTTCAACCTCACCTCGAGTCTTCGGCGGGGTATGTCGATGATGATGAGGTCTCCGTCATGAATTACAGCAATAGGCCCGCCTTGAGCGGCTTCCGGGCTGATGTGGCCTATACAGGGGCCGGTGGTGGCTCCTGAAAATCTGCCGTCGGTGAGAAGAGCCACAGAGCTTTGGAGGCCCATTCCTTTGATGGCGGTGGTGGCTGCCAGCATTTCCCTCATACCCGGCCCGCCTTTTGGGCCCTCGTACCTGATGACCACAGCGGAGCTGGGAGGTATCCGACCGGTTAGAATGGCTGTAAGAGCGTCTTCTTCGCTGTCATAGACTTTAGCTCTTCCTTTCCATCTGAGCATTTCCGCTACCACCGCCGACTGTTTAACCACAGCGCCTTCGGGAGCTAGGTTTCCTTTTAGAATGGCAATGCCGCCCTCCCTGTGCACAGGGCGGTTGAGCGGCCGGATGACGTCTCTCCTCCTTGTTCGGGCTTTCTTCAGGTTTTCTTTCACCGTTCGCCCTGTCACCGTCAGACAGTCTAGGTGAAGGAGAGGCGCCAGTTCCTTCATCACCGCGGGGATACCGCCCGCTTCATGAAGGTCCTTTACGTAGTAGGGCCCCGCGGGGTTAAGGTCGCAGAGGTGAGGAGTCTTCCGGCTCAGCCGGTCGAACGTGTCCAAGGCTAAAGGTAAGCCAGCTTCTCTGGCGACGGCCATGAGATGGAGGACGGTGTTGGTGGAGCCTCCTAGAGCCATGTCCACCATGATGGCGTTTTCCAGCGATTTCCTCGTCACGATCTTTCTGGGAACTATGTCTTTCTGCAAAAGCATCATCACCTGACGGCCTGCTTCTTCAGCTATTCTATACCTTTCAGCCGAAACAGCCAGAGCAGTACCCCCATAGGGCAGAGTTAAACCCAAAGCCTCAGTCAGACATTGCATGGTATTAGCAGTGTACATTCCCGCGCAGGAACCTGGGCCTGGGCAGGCGCAAGCTTCCATCTCCCTGAGAATCTTTTCTGAGATAGCTCCCGCCTTGGCAGCGGAGACACTCTCAAACATTTCAGAGTAACTGAGAGAACGCCCCTCATACCAGCCGGGTAACATGGCCCCCCCGGAGACGAAGATAGCCGGCAGGTTCAGCCTGCACATGGCCATCAGCATACCGGGAACTATCTTGTCGCAGGAAGATATGCAAACCAAGGCGTCGAAGCCGTGAGCGTTGACGGCCAGCTCCAAGGAGTCGGCGATAATTTCTCGGCTGGGAAGAGAGTTTCTCATACCCTCATGCCCCATGGCGATGCCGTCGCAGATGGCTATGGTGTTAAACTCCAGTGGGGTTCCCCCTGCGGCCACCACTCCCTTTTTAACAGCCTCCGCCAAGCCTTTCAAATGCTGATGCCCTGGAACAACTTCCGTCCAAGAATTGGCTATGGCGACCAGAGGCTTTTCGAGGTCTTCATCCATCAGACCTACGGCTTTAAACAAAGCCCGGTGGGCTGCCCGCTCTATTCCTTCTACAACTTTTCGACTTCTAAGCTTCATAGCTGAAAAACCTCCTTATTCTAAGTTAAACTTTTCCGCCGATCTCCACCTAGACAGCCACGAACGCCTTATCGCCACTCAGTTCAGCTTTCATGGTTTTTGGAGGCCTAGGTTTTCGAGTTCTTTCCACACTTTCTGGTAGATGGCCTGCCACTCCGGGGTGGGTTGGAGGGTTTTGAGGTCGGTGCACTGGGGGAAGCTGAGCCCTTTTGGGGGGCGGCGGAGGCGGTCCTCGTAGCGGGGCAGCAGCGCCTTCACCAGCTCGCAGGCCTCCCCCCGCCTGAGGCCCGCCGAGGCCTTGACCACCTCCGCGCAGAACCTGTTCTCCAACCCGCTGGCATAATCAGGAAACCTACAACCCGTAGGACGAGTGCCGAAGCCTGAAGCGCAGCCTGAAGCAGCATCACAAATTTCGAAGGCAGCTGTCTCGTAGAGAAGCATGTCCGTGCAGGGGCCGGCTGTTTGAGTGACAACCCCGGTGATGATCGCGTGCGTGTTCAGAGTTTGAGCTTGCCGGCTGATGCTTTGCGCCCAGAGGGCTTCCCTTCCACAGTTGCCCAAGTATCTTAAGTCCAAAGTTGCAACATCACCGTAGGTTCCCATGTGTGTCGCCATGTGCAAAATGAAGGCAGCTATCGCCTCCAAGGCGGCGCCTTCCGGTGAACCTGCATAGCCTCCGATCATAGAGTGGTATCCAGGCTTGATCATGGCTCCGCAGGTGAGAGCATGAGCTGTCTTATGTAGCAGTTGGTAGCTTGTCACCAGAGGGTTCACAAGAAGGGGAATAGCGACGGTTAACGTCGGGTTAAACCCCTCAGGCATTCCCAGCCCGCCGAGCTGCCCGTACTCGGTGGGACTGGCTTCGGGTCCTTGAACAGGCATTCCCACCCTGTTCGCCCTCCTTAAGGCTTCCTTTATCAAGGCAGCTTCATAGGCTCCTAGCAGAGTTTCATAGGGGGTTCGGGCTCTGGGGCGGCGGCCCAGTATCGTGGCGGGGACTCCTCCGGCTATGATGTCGATCACCCGATATTGGGCGATGCTCTGCATGAGGGGGATGTACAGCTCCTCTGAAATCTCCAGCCCAAGGGGCGCCATTATTGCCCTCGGCCTAGTCTTGTCCTCTGGCTTTCGGGCTTTCATCGTCACCCTGTTTGCACCCGCCCCCAACTGTAGTTCGCTGGGCGCCTCGGCTAACACCGTCTTCAGCTCATCTTCTGTGAAATTGATGACCCGTTTGGTGTCGGAGCAGTACATTCCGGTTTCCACGGCCAGCTCAAAGCCGGCTTTCCAAAAATCGTTGGCCAAACCGTCATCGGTGTTTACCGGGTTTTCCGGGTCGCAAACACCCTTAAGCCCGTATTTCTCCAGTTTCTCCCTAATCTTTCCCGGAAAGATCTTCAACTCCCAGTTTTTCTTATCAACCACAGGGCCTGTGTGGGCTCTATCCAGAACATCTAGGAACGTGACTTTCACGCAAACCACCTTTTAAGGAAGATAAGGGCGAGCGGAGATATTATAGATTTTTATGTTTCTGCGCAAGCTCAGCGTACATTTCAACGCCTTTCCTTATTCTGCCCATATGCTGATCGGTGATCTTTTTTACAACTTTAGCCGGAATACCTAAAGCCAACGATCCAACCGGAATCCTTGTCTTCTCGGTCACCACGGAGCCAGCTGCTACAACACATGATTCACCTATCTCAACGCCGTTAAGGACCACAGCGCCTATGCCGATGAGGACGTTGTTCCCTATCTTGCATCCGTGGAGAACTACGCGATGCCCGATTATGGCATTATCGCCCACATAGGTTGGGTAACCTTCATCCACGTGTAAAACAGAGTTGTCTTGGATGCAGGTTTTCTTGCCGATGACGATTTCGTCCAAATCTGCCCGTATTACTGTGTTATACCATATGCTGGAGTGTTCACTCACAGTCACGCTGCCGATTAGGGTGGCATTGGGAGCTATGAAGCATGTTTTGTGAACCTTAGGCTTCCTTCCGTAAAAATCTAAGAGTGTCAATCTTCACACCCAGTCTTCTCTCATGGTTAAGCTTATTAGATAAGGGGTATACGTTTCAGTTTTTCGTCTCTAGCCAATTTTTACAATCAGCCTACCCGGATTGTTCGCCGAAAATATGAAGTGGAAAATCACCTGATGGAAATCTGGAAAAAAGGCGTTGCTCAGCCTTTAAGGCTGGGAGATGCTCGACTTATCTTTCAGTTTGTCCTTTGTATCCAGCAAGTAGTTTGGTATGCGGAGCTGAGCCACTAGGCTGCCTTTTTTGGTTATGCGGAAAACGGCGTGGTTTTTTGTTTTTCCGCGGCATTGGATGGTTAAGGTTTTACATGCTGACTTTGACTTTTCGTTTTCTCTCGCTTCAACAATTTTTTGGAGGAACTTGTCGAGGCTGATGCCATGTTTTTGGGAGATCCGGGTGACATAGGTGAAAAGTCTCTTATCATAGTAGGAATGCCATGGGCTGGGAGGTCGGCCTCTTTCTCCATCCGTTATTTTACTCCACACAATCCGCATGACGTTTACCGGCATGTTTTAAGTTACACGCTTAACGTGATCTCGATGGTTGAAATGTTCCTCGTTCCACCTTCACGAAGCTGCACAGTGTCGGTTCCTAGGTTTATTCTGCTTACTTTCAAGTCTTTCATGAACCTGCTTCTGGTTATTTCCGCCACATCCACGGCCGTGGTTATGGCTTGTCCTCTCGCCTTCAACGTAACTTCCTTAGTGTCAGGTGTGTTGAAGCAGGTTATGACGGTGAGGACGTAGTTCATAGGCGGCTTTCTTCCAATGAAGATGGTGTTTTGCTCCTTAGACACTTTTCCGGTTCCTCCTCCACCATGGCCCTCGATGAACGTAGTTTAGGGCCTTAAAGTATATAAGGAAATGCTAAAAGAACCAGTTAAACGTTGAGAAACCATAACGAGAGCCGCCTAGGTGAGCCTATGGGAGCTGAATTTTTCAAGCTCTACCTTTGGAAGACACTATCTTGATTACGTCTCTATGCTTGATCCGGTAGTCTTCGCCAACCCGCCTCTTGCTCTTAGCTTCCACAGCGTAGATGAAAGTTTCAGCCAGTTCGCTGTGAATCATGCCAGCCAAATCCCTCGCTCCCGTGTCTGGAGGCACCAAATAACAGTCAGGGAGGACTCTTCCTTCGTGGTCTGTGAGTTTCTCCACATCTTCCACGGGAAAAATGGCGACCATTCCTAGGAGGCGGAAGAGAGCAAAGTCTAGGGCTTCCTGAACTCCCGTGGAGCCGAACTTCTTCAACACTTTCTCTTCCACAGCGCGGAGAGCGGAAGTTTGTTCAACTGTAAGCTTCTGAGGTTGGAGGATTTTAAACTCCTTGTCCCCCGGCTTGTATTCTATCATTCCCTTCTCATCCGCTCTCCGAAGGACCAGTTCCGCCTCAGCGCTACAAGGCACCACAGCGTAGCCAGCCTCCCTCAGCCTAGCCACATTTTCTTCAGCCGGCTCAAGGTCTATCTTGTTAGCAACGATCAGGAGAGGTTTGGCGAGTTTCCGAAGCCTCTTAGCTAGGTTTTGAAGCTCCCCCTCGGTCCACCGGGTGGGCTTCTTAGCTTGAAGACCCAACTCGTCGACAGCCCTGAACACGTCCTGTCTTCGAATCTGAAGGCCGGCTAGCTTTTCTGAGAGAACTCCTACGATGTTCTCCCCCAACGTCTCGGCTTTCCTAGCGATTCTATCCCAGTCTTTTTTGAGAATCTGGAAAATCCACATGTCAAACTCCTTCTCGAGGAAGGCTACATCTTGAAGGGGGTCGTTAAGCCCGGGTTTGCAGGGTTTTCCATCCATGTCCGTGGACCCAGCAGCATCCACCACCAGCAGAAGCACGTCCGCCTTCCTAACCTCGTCGAGAAACTGGTTTCCCAAACCTCTCCCTTCCCAAGCTCCGGGAACCAGCCCCGGGCAGTCAACCATTTTGACTGGGATGAAGCGGCGTCCTCCAATGCAGGCGGAGTTCACCGGGTTGTCTTGGACGCCGAACTCACGGCACACGCAGTCCACGGCCACGTAGGTAATGCCCACATTGGCCTTGACGGTGGTGAAGGGGTAGTTGGCTATAGGCACGGAGGCTAGAGTGGCGGCGGAAAAGAAAGTACTCTTGCCCACATTGGGCTTTCCAGCCAAACCGATGAGAGGATTTCGCAAAACCGTCTTCCCCGTCTTCCTGAAGAGGCTGCTTCACCTTAACCTAATTACTTTTCTACACTTAAAACAAGCGACGGGAGGGGTCTGTTCTCGCCTTTCAAGCCGACTTGGCGGGGAAAATGTCGGCTATGGTTTGGTCGCAGAGAGAGCTGAGGTCGTTGAACACTTGTTCAATCTGGTCGATGGAGAGGTGGCGGGTTGTGAACAAAGGTGTGACAAAGTCGTATCTGTCAGTGTCCTCCGACAGGATGGATATTCCCAGCTCATTGGCGTAGGTGCGAAGGTAGGTTCCCGGGAAAGGTGTGGTCATGGAAAGAACTAAGTGGGCGCCCATTCCCTTCAACTCCTTCATCAATTTTTCAGTTTCCTTCAACGTCTCCAAAGTGTCCTCTGGGAAAGGCATCATAAAGTTACAGAACGTGGATATCCCCGCCTCCACCGACCGTCTCACCGCCCTCTTAACCTGCTCCACCGTTATGCCTTTCCGAATGTGGTTCAGGATCCTCTGAGACCCAGACTCAACTCCGTATTGAATGCAAACACATCCGGAGCGAGCCATTTCCTGAACCACATCCCTGCTCACCGTGTTCACTCTAGCCTCACATGACCATCCGACTTTCACACCCAGCTCCCATATGCCGCGGCATATTTTTTCAGTCCTATCTCTGAACACGGTGAAGGTATCGTCGGCAATGAAGAAATAGTCGACACCAAACCTGTTGATAAGCTGCCTCATCTCAGCCACCACATCCTCGTGGCTTCGAACACGATACCTGCCTCCGGACAATGTCCCCGCTGAGCAAAAGATGCAGTTGTAAGGACAACCCCTACTCGTCACCAGGGTGCCAGGTATCTTGTAGAGCCTCATGGAAAACAGATGCCGCGCTGGGTAGGGAAGACCGTCGAGATTCTGGATCAATGGTCGGTCTGGGTTGTTTACCACCTTTCCGTCCTTTTTGTAGCTGATGCCTTGAACTTCATGCAGCCGCCTATCTCCCTTCAGCAGTCGGCTTGCAAGCTCCAGCATCGTGGCTTCTCCCTCCCGGCGGACGACAATATCAACCTGCGGATTTGCAAGGGTTTCCTCGGCTGTAAAAGTGACATGCGGACCTCCTAGGATGGTACAGATCTCCGTGTTCAGTTCCTTAGCGGCTTTCGCGATCTTCAAAGCGTTTTTGTAGGTGAGAGTGTTCGCTGTTATCCCGACGAGTTTAGGCTGGTGACGACTGACTTCGGATTTGAACGCGTCCTCTTCCATTTTCACTATCGCCATGTCGACGACATGGGTGTCGAAACCGTGAAAGAGAAGGTTTGAGGCGATGTAGCCGAGACCTAAAGGCGGGCAGAAAACAGCTTCCTCCACGTAGTCCGCCATGGTTTTAGGCAAAGGCGGCTGCACCAAGAGGACATCAGCCATCTATCACATCCCTCAAAGGAAGAGAAGACTTTTCATGGAAAACGCGGAACGGATAATTAAACACGTCTTTTTTCAAACCAGTCCTAGGATAGGTGATCAAAGAAGCCACGGCTTTCTACTCCGCTTAAACCTTCCTTTCTAAGAGCTTTGCTTAGCCGTGAAGAAACTGTTAGGAGGAAGGTCGGAGTAAACAGTGAGGCCTGGAGCTATTCGAGTGTAAGGGCCCACTTGAACGCCGGGCATGAGGCTGACATTGACTCCTGTCTGAACGTGGTCTCCCAAGATTGCTCCCAGCTTTCTCAAGCCGCTGTCCACTTTCACCCCTTTCACCGTGATTTTCACAGTTTCGCCGTCAAGCCTCACGTTCCCCACCACCGTCCCAGCCCCGAGGTTGCAGTTTTCCCCGAGGATGCTGTCGCCCACGTAGGAGAGATGGGGAACGCGGGCGCCATCCATGAGGATACTATTCTTAACCTCACACCCCTGCCCCACAAAGGCATTTCTGCCGATGACAGTGAAAGAGCGTATGTAGGCGTTAGGACCGACGGTGCTGCCCTCCCCAAAGAAAGCAGGGCCTTCTACGTAGGTTCCAGCCCTCAAACAGGCTCCAGCTTCAACCCTCACAGGCCCCTTAATCCTAACTCCTCTATCAACTCGACCTTTCCTCAAAGGTTTAAGCTTCTTCAGAGCCCTTTTATTGGCTTCCAAAAGGTCCCAAGGTCTGCCTATGTCCAGCCATTCTTCGCTGCTGAATTTTACTGCATAGAAAGGCTCAGACTCCTCTTGGATCATCCTGTTAACGGCGTCCGTTAGTTCGATTTCCCCCCGAGACGACCTCCGAACATCTCTCAACGCCTTGAAAATTTTTTGGGTGAAAACATAGACCCCCGCGTTGGCGAGGTTGGAAAGCGGCCTCTTCGGCTTCTCCACGATGTTAAGGACGTTTCCCTGAGAGCCGAGTTTGACGACGCCATATTGTTGGGGGTTCTCAACTTCAACCACCCCCATGAGGCCTGAAAGTTTTTCCCCGTCCTTCTTCCATACGTTCCTCAGTCTCTCCAAGGCTTGAGGTTTGAGGTAAAGGTCTCCGTATACGGTGAGAAATTCCTCGGCTTCGAGGAAACGTTCAACGGAGTTTAGGGCGTTTCCCGTTCCTTTCTCCTTTTTTTGAGAAACATGGTGAACCGTTAAACTCGGATGTGATGTTTCACTCAAGGTTTCTCTAATTTTTTCTCCGAGGTAGCCTACCACCAGAAAGACCTCATCCACACCTACATGCTTCACGGCTTTTAGGAGGTGAAGGAGAAGGGGGACACCGGCTACAGGGAGCAGGGATTTCGGTTTAGTCCAAGTGAGAGGCCTAAGCCGAACGCCTTCTCCCGCTGCCAAGATGACTGCTTTCAACTTTTCCATCCATCAAACTTAGGTTTGTTGAAAAATTAAAATATGCTGACAACGTTAAGCAGCCACAAGCTTCGGTTCTTCATACGTAGAAGGCATGGCTAAAAGCTTACTCTTTCTGACACCAACATGTCTTAGCGGGAGAATTTTAGTGGATTTGTTGTATATTTCTGAAGCAACCTTACCTAAGACCAGCTCTTGGACCAGTTGATCGAAATTCAAAGTTTTACTTTTCTCTTGGATGACTTCTTGAGCTATTGTCCTTATGGCTGTCTCTTGGGATGGATTAGCCCTTCTCTTTGTGAAGGCTGTTGCCAGAATCCTAAGCTTAAACCCGTCCTTGGTGGTGGTGTCCACTACCGCGTCCACCTTGGAGCTCCAACGGCGGACGAGACTTCGCAGGTACTCCCGAGCATACTCATGGCCTTTGAACACGGTTTCCGCCTTAGCGCCTTCCACCTTCACGACTTGGAAGAAAATCTTGATGCTCATGTGGGAAACATTCTGCTTGGTTAAATCATAGAGAGTTGTTTCCACAACTCTCCCCATCAAATGCTGACTGTCAGAGGCAGGGAGGAGGGCGATTTCATGGCCTCCGAAATAGGGGGGTGCATAGGCTGTGAACCATGTTTTTAAACGCCACTTATCTCGGATTTTCCCCCTTTTCTGAGACGACAAGCTTCACCACCAAAGCTCAATGAATATCGAAGTAGAAGTTTATAAGACTATAGGGAAGACTTTCTCAGAAAACTGTTAGGTGGAGGTTTTCTTAGGCCAGAGGAGGGTCTTAGGCAGCTTGTAGGCTCCAAACCTTTTCCTGACTGTTTCAGGCCAATTCTCAGGGTTGAAGCCGTAAGATGCCAGAAAAGCAGCAGTCCAGCGGGAGATCCCCAACCCAGTGCAACCGGTCCAGAGAGGGCGGTTTTTAGCCTCGTGGAGGCTGAAGCTTTTGACAAACTTATCCTTGTGAACAAAGCAGCCTGCGATCTCCAGCCATTCAGCTTTTTTCCTTTCCCCTCGGTAGGGGAGGTAGACCTCCACATCGAAGGCGGCGACATTACGGCTGTCCTGGATGTCTCCGATTTCTCCCTCCTTCATGTAGAAGGGGGCGGCTGCCACAATCCGCCAATCCAGCTCCAGCAGTTTGTCAACCACGTCTACCACGCTGTCTCTTACTGCATCCCTGATCTCCACCACTTGTTCCGGGGAGCCGAGGTAAACCAGCTCTATTCTCCTGAACTCTTGGATTCGAACCAGCCCCTCTACGCCTCCCCCTTCCCACCGGTAGGTCCACCCTGACCTGTCGTAAAGCTTGATAGGAAGATCCTCAAGCCTCAGGGTTTCATGGCTGAAAAACTGCCAAAAGGGCTCACACTGAGCAGGTGCAAGGACATATTCAGGTTCTTTCAGGATGCGTTTTAACAGCTCCTTGGGGATCCTCTTGGTCACTTTCACCGTCTCTTTAAACTCGGTGAAGGCCTCGGGGTCTCGGGGCGGAGGGCATACGTAGTACATGCCCTCAGGGATGCCCTCCAAGTAGCCGGGCATCCGCTTCATAACCGCCAAAGGAATAAGCTTCGGGAGCATGAAAGGTTGAAACCCCAGTTTCTTCACGACATTTTCCATGAGAAGCTGCTCTATGACCTCGGAAAGCATGGCATAGGGTGTAGTGTAAATCCACTGGCCTCTCCCCGGAAACTCCTTAAACCAGCCCAGCTCAACTCCAAGCTCGACAGGGTCTCCTCGGAAGGCCAGTCGACGGGGAACCCCCTGCCTAACCACTGGATGAACTTCTTCCAGCCTAGCTTCAACCTTTTCTTCCGCCAGCCTCCTCGCAAGGCTGACAACCCTATCAGGGAGGTTATCCTTCAACTCCGTTTCAGTGAGAGTCTTAAACCGCAGAATCAGTTTTCCATCTTTCCCATAAGCATCCTTGATGTGAGGAAGCCCACGAATTTTTTCCAGGCTTTGTTGAGAAACTTCTGCGGAAACTTCTACAACCAGATCCGAGACCTCTAAGCCCCGGATGCCAACTTTAAGCTTGGAGCCCAACTCTTGAGCTAGAGCTTTTCTAAACCTTATCACCGCTGAGGGAGCTCTGACATGGGAGCCAGACCTCACCTGAATAGACAGGGTTCTGCCTTTAACTGTCCAGCTGACTATTTGAGCCGCCTCCTCTGATCGGCCTGGAGGCGCCCCTTTCAGTAGAAGTTCACGGTTGGCTTTGTCCACCAGTCTTTTGATCACCGCCTCAGCCTCAGCGCCTTCGGCTTCCCGGCTTAGGGTTAAATGGCAAGTGAGCTGCATCATTAAGGATGGGAGAGTCATGTCAGAGCACCTTCAAAGTCTTTTCAGCCGCCTGCAAGCATGAAAGCAAATCGTCTAAGGTGGCTAAAAAGGTTTCAAAGTTTTTGTCGCATTCTACGGTTGAGAAGAAGGTTTTATTCTTGAACCAAGATTTTACAGAAAGCTGAGGTGGCGTCTGAAGATTATCCGCTTTCACGCTTTTCGCCAGAGCTTCGGCTTTTCTTCTCCTCTCCATCTTAATCCTCAGCTCAGCCTTAAACTTCGCCAACTAAACCGTAACCTCCTCTGAGAATCATCTGGTCAACTGGCCCTAATACGTTTTCCATCATCAGAGAGATAGAGGCTTCACTTCAACTGATCGGTATAAATTTTGGAAAATAACTTGATAGGCCCCGGATACTTGCCAGCCCTTATTTCGTCAAGTCCCATAGCCGCAAACTTTAAAGCCTCTCTGGCTTTTTGAGCAAGCCCTACCCCCACCTTGAACTTGACTCCGGTTTCCTCATACACGGCGGTTATAATTTCGTGCAGCTCAGAAGTAGACAAACCATTACATGGTGAGATAAAGTTGTCTCCTCCGCAGAAAAAGAGGAGAGCCTCTTTTTCTTTAAGGAGGAAAGCTAAAGTTTGAAATGAACGGTCTATCGCCAATGCCGCATCATACGCCGATCTAGTGTCGAGGAAAAGTTTGGTTGAATCATCTACGTCAAAGTGGGCTATTTGAACCAAGCCTCCACCTTCATCCACGATTTTTTCGGAATTTATGAGAATCATTCTTTGACTATGTACGGGGGATGTATTGCGTTTGATAAGTTCCTCCGACGCCCATCTTTGAGCCTTGTAGGCGGTAGAACTTACACCGACGCTCATGCTTACCGATATGGGGTAGCGGCTACAAATTTCAGATTGAATACGCCTATGGGATCCTTCATCTATTCCGTTAGTTACCGCCATCATGGTATCAAAGCTGTGGAAGAATGCTATTCCGCCAAGCGAAGAAAAAAATCTTTGAACATCAGTGTAGAGACTGGCCTGCAATATTTGCAGTTTATCTTCACGGTCATATCCCAAAGAAGAAGTCCAGCGGCCATAATTATCGATCTGGATGAGGGTTATCTGTATTAGGCCGTTGGAAAACATCTGCCACGTCCTCTAAGAGATTGTTATCGGATAGCTCTCGGCGGAAGCTACTTTTACCAACCTGACACGTTTAACCATCTTGACGGCTGCTTCTACTGCCCTCTTCGCATACTCATCTATTCTTTCTGTACCTTGCAGCCTCGTCATTCCCGGACCTGACATACCCAAGCTGACAGGTTTTCTATACTCGACTGAAAGGTCGGCGATTTTTCTGGAAGCATGCTGGGCTACAAGTTCGTCGTGTTTAGTGTCTCCTTCCACAACGGCGCCTAGGGTTACCACGGCGTCAACTTCCTCCATTTCTAAGAGCTGTTTTATTGCGAGGGGCATATCAAAGGCTCCCGGAACTTTGTATATGTGGGTGACCTCTGTCTCTAAGAACTTTGCATGGTCTAATGCTCTCTGTAGCATTAGGTAGGTTATGTCGTAATTAAACTCGGAAACTACTATTCCTAGGCGAATTTTTTCTTCCATTCTCACTCCTCCCTAAATCCGTAAAGGCCCGACATCAGGGAAACCCTGCCTTTTCCCCATTCCAGCCTCCTTTAGGAGGGCTTCAGGCTTGAACAATAGTTTGATTACATTTTGAGCGTGTTTCCTAGCTCTTTCTTCGCATATCTCGAGCAGTTCCTTCACTCTTTCGGCTTCATCTTCGTACACGAAGACTTCAACAACATGCTTGTTCGTCATCAATTGAACCCAGATGAGGCCAAGGGAGGCTTCATGGGCGCATTGCTTGTCTATCGGTTTTGGGCCGGGCATTCCGAAGGCCATGGCGATATCGCAGCCCTTCTCCAACAGCCTTTTGACGGCGACAGGTAGGTCCTTTATACCTGGCACAGTGAACCTGATGATGTCAACGTTGGAAACTCTTTGCTTGAGTTCCTCGATTGCAAATTTTGCCATGTCGACTCTAGCGAAGCTCGTATCTACTATCCCTATCTTTGCCGTCACCCGGGCTATCCTCCTTTGAAATCCTTGTAGGCGTTCAGGATCTCCTCCCCGTCCAGAAACGGCATTCCATACTCTCTAGCGCGTTTCCACGCCTTCTCTCTATCCAAGGCTTTTCCACTTTGGCCGTCTAACATTTCGCAAATCACCATAGCAGGCGTGATACCGGCCATTTCCGCCAGAGCTAGGGAAAGTTCAGTGTGCCCCCTTCTTTCGGTGAAGAAATTTTCCTCCGCTATGAGGAGGTGAAGATGACCTGGGGATACAAAATTTTCCCACAGCCTCTTCCGAAGCATTGACCTAGACGCGTTTTTATCTAAGGCTTCCCTCACCAGCTTAGCAAATTCAACAATGGTTAAGACGCGGTCAGCGTCGGTTATGCCGGTGTAGGTCTTCCTATGGTTGATGGTTATAGAGAAAGCCGGCCTGTCTCCATAAAGGGTTTTCGTAGAAACGATCCTATGGAGTCCCGGAAATCTGACGGCTGCCTCTTTCAGTATGTCGACCATAAACGGCAAACCCAGCAGGCGGGCTGCATTGAAAGGAAAAGCTAAACAGATAAGGCCGCCGGCTTGGCTTCGTAGTTCAAAAATTTTTTCTGAGGTGATGTATTCTGCGGCGTAGACGAGGTCGGTCTCACCTTCCCGGTTGTTACAGTCGAATATCTGCACACCTCCACCGTTCTTGAGAATATGCAGAGCATCAGTTAGGCTGGACATCCTCTGACCTTCGTTGGTAGAAATAAGTTTGAATACAATAAATAAGTTTCTACTCAAAAAAGAGTATAAGAAGCTGGAAATCTGCGGTACTTTTATAGGCTTCGGAACGAAATCAGTAAATCAACCGCAGGCAAGCAGATGATAAGCTTAGTGCTTACAGCCTCAGCGGAAACCTTGTTGCGGGTTGAAGGGATGGCAATGAAAAGCAGGGAATTATCTCTAGTCGCTGTTTTTGCGGCGCTTTACGCCGGTTTGGTGACGGCTTTTGCACCCTTGAGCTTTCTCATGGTTCAGGTGCGTATCGCAAATGCCTTGATAGGACTTGTTCCTTTAGTGGGCATGCCTGCCGTGTATGGCATCGCCTTAGGGGTTCTTTTGGGAAATTTAACCAGCCCTTTGGGTGCGATAGACTTGGTCAGCGCCGGGCCCTCTTTCCTTGGCTTGCTCGCCGTGTATAAGCTGAGAAAAACCAGTGTCACCGCCGGCCTTTTCCTATACACGTTGACGTTGTCGTTGTGGGTTGCCTTCATGTTATACTATGTTTTAGGTCTCCCCTACGGCTTAACTTTCATCTACGTCTTTGTGGGGATAGCCATAGCGACCGTCGGTTTGGGGTATGCCCTCTACAAGGGTGTACACAAGGTCATGAGCTTCAGGGAAATTGAGGTGAAGCTAAAATGAAGGAAAAAGCCGTCGTTATAATGTCAGGCGGGGTTGACAGCTCAACCCTAGCGTATTGGGCGAAAAAGAGATACGGGGTTTATGGTTTAACTTTCAACTACGGGCAGCTGGCGGCTAAGGAAACACTTCACGCAAAGCTTGTGGCGGAAACTCTGGGAATCTCCCTGAAGAAAATAGACCTTTCACAGTTGGAGACAGTGTTTAGGGGTGTTTCTCCACTGTGCGACAGAAACATGGAGATGCCTCCATCGTTCCGTTCAACCCTCATCGTTCCCTTTAGAAACGCTATCTTCCTCGCGGTTGCGGTTGCCTATGCTGTATCCATCGGAGCTAAGGCTGTTTTCTACGGAGCCCACAGGTCAGATGCGCCCTTCTATCCAGATTGCAGAAAAGAATTCTTCGAAGCATTTCAAGAAGCTGCGCGAAGCGGAACCGCCACGGGAATCGTCGTCGACGCACCATTCCACAACATGGCTAAATCTGAAATAGTTAAGCTGGGTAAAGAGCTAAACGTACCCTTCGAGTTAACTTGGAGCTGTTATCTGGACGGAGATAAACACTGCGGAAAATGTGAGTCCTGTGTAAACAGAAAAACCGCCTTTAAGGAAGCAGCTGTGGAAGACCCGACTTCCTACCAAGCATAGCAGAGGCTTAACTTCGCCACCTAAGTTAAGCTCTCTCCAACCATCTGTTCGACGAGTTGAACGAAGCTTTCTTCCCCTTCTGGAGGGATGGTGGCCCCTGCGGCTACATTGTGGCCGCCTCCCTTTCCCCCTACTTTTTCAGCCGCTGCCTGCATGATGACCCCCAAGTTTAGGCTTCGATCCACCAAGGTTTGGCTGGCTCTGATGGACGCCTTCACCTCTCCTGTCCTGGTGTTCGTTAAGGCTAAGAGGGGCTTGGAGGGGGGAAAACTCCCTGAGCCTGAAAGGATGGTGGCTATGGGGCTGATGAGGTTCTCATCCACCAAGCCGTGGCCTCGGATGAGGGTGAGCTTCAAAAGCGTTTTTACGCGGTCCTTGTCCTCCATCAGGCTGGTTACGGTTCTTCCCAAGGTTCGCCTGTAATCGTTGAGGACGGCTTGGGCTTCCTCCAGGGCTTTTCCCCTTTCCCCTAGGCAGAGGGCTACTCCAAGTCCTGTTTTTTCCATCTTGGCGCAGGCATTAAGGAGGGCGGCGTACTCCCGGCCGTCCCGCAGCGGAGTCCATTTGTCTTCCTTCTTGAAAGTGTAAACACCGCCCAGCAGGCTTAGGATTGTGTTCTGAGCAAAACCCTTGGAAGATAAGTAGATGGTGATTTCGGAGAAGATTTTCTGCTTCTCATCAGGGGTGAGGTCTGAAATCGTCCTCCACCGTTCTCCAGCTTTCAAAGGTATGTCCAGCTGGGAAAGAAAACCTAGGCAGCGATCCTCTTCCCCACTCAAGCCGGGGATGAAGGGGTTCAGGGTGGTGGCCAAGGCTTGGGGCAGAGGCCTAGTTTCCCTTCCATAGAAGAGAAGGTCTGTGGAGACCTCTAGGAGGCCGTTTGCCTCAGCGTCCTTCACAGCTTCCAAGTTCAGCCCCTGCAGCGTCCTAGCCTCGTTTTTGTCCTGAAGGTCTCCCAGGGCTCCTACCACTGCGAGAGGAGCTAAGTCCACGTTCTCCCGGCTGAGCTCTCTAACTACTAGATAACACATCCCAGCGCCGCTTATGTCTCGGGCTCCATCGAAGCCGTAGGGGTGAGGGTTCACATGAATGAGGCTGGGAAAGTCCAGCGGGAGAGGCTTATGATGGTCTATCACCAACACTGCCTCTGAGGAAAGCTTTCCCAGCATGTCCAAATAGCCGCTTCCTATCTCTGTGAAGACGCAGAACTTGAAGCCGGCTTTTTCATGCCGGTCTAGGAAGCGGTCGTCGATGCGGGGTATAATTCTTAAGAGAAATTTACCTCCCAGCCTATGCACAGCTTTAGCCACAATAGAGCCAGCAGCCAAGCCGTCAGCGTCGTTGTGGGAAAAAATGGGGATAAAAGCTTCTTTTTCCACCCATTCTCGGAGAATTCGCGCCGCTTCTCCGCACTGCCGAGTTAAGTCTTGGATAGATGAGCACATGTCTTTTAGCCTAAGCCTACATGAAGGAGCCTACGATGGGCTTATATTTCCAGTCAGCCGGAAGCTTGCCTCTTCTCTTGTAATATTCGACAAGCCGATGGATTCGTGACTCCAGAAGATAGAGGCTGTGGACGTTTTTATGGTCGCCTCGGTTCTTTTCCAAGTGCCTAGCTAGCTGGCTGCTTCTCTTCAGCAGAGCCGCCAAGTCCTCGGGAATCTTCGGAGCCAAACCGGCTTGGGAGAGAATCTGAGTGATCTTTTTGTTAGTAATAGACCTAGTCAGCGGAATACCGTACTGATCTCGAAGGATCATTCCTATCTTGTCAGGGGGATTCCCTTCTTTGGCTAGTTTGATTATCTGAGATTCCACTTCCTCCGGCCTGTAGGTACACCAAGAGGGGGGCCTTTTGGTCACAGGCCTAGTGGAGTGGGACTGCCCCCTTCTATGAGCGTGAACCCTCGCCAACTTCGATCACCCGACGAATATGCGCTCCGTAAAATAGAAGCATATCCTCTATAAGAATTTAGCCTTAGCCAACCAGCATGCCAGTTTCCGGAAGGCTTGGGCCCTGTGGGAAAACTGGTTTTTCACAGCCAAAGACATCTCCGCAAACGTCTGGGAGCATCCGTGAGGCTGAAACAGGGGGTCGAAGCCGAAGCCTCCCTTCCCACGGCTTTCTTCCACGATCAGCCCTTCTACTTTTCCGGTGAACAGTTGAGGCTTCGCCTTTGGGGAGCCGTAGGCTATGACTGAAAGAAAGTAGGCTTTCCGCCGGTTTTGCCCTTTCATCAGCCTTAGGACACCTTCCACACCCAAGGTCCGGTAAACGTAGGAGGAGTAGGGGCCGGGGAAGCCTCGGAGGCTCTGGATGAATAAGCCGGCGTCTTCCACCATTACTGGGAGGTGATGTTTTTCCAGCACTTGAGTTAGGCTGTTTCGGGCTATGGATGCCAGGTCTTCGGATTGAATTTCCACAGGCTTAAAAGCCAGCCTTCTTACGGTGAGGCCGTAGCCGGCGGCTAAGGTTTTTATTTCTTTGAACTTGTGGAGGTTTGAGGTGGCGAAGAAGACTTCTCTCCGTTTCTTGGACGAGGGGTTAGAGGAGAAGAACAGTTCAGCTTCCCTTCTTCATCTGGGAGAGTTTTTTCCTGATGAGAGCGTTGGTCAACTCTGGGTCCGCTTTGCCCCCCGTGGCTTCCATGGTCTTGCCGATCAGATAGTGGATTGTTTTTTCGTCGACCAAGGCATCTTCCACGGCTTTGGGATACTCTTTGAAAACTTGGGCTATGTAGCCTTCTAGGGTTTGGAGGTCGGTGATGCGCCACCAGTCCTTTTCCCTGACGACGGTGGAGGGGCTTTTTCCGTGTTTCATCACCTCCCAAAGGACTTTCTTGGCTATTTTGATGCTTATGTCCCCTCGGTCCATCAGCTTCAGCATTTCCGCTAGATATTGAGGAGCCAGCTTAGCTTGGTCTATGTCCACCTCGAGGCTGTGGAGGCATTGGAGCACATCCCCCATCAGCCAGTTGGCAACAGCCTTGGGTTTATCGTAGAGTTTAGCGCATTCCTCGAAGAAATCCGCCATAGCCCGGTCGCTCGTCAGAACCTCCGCGTCATATTCCGGAAGACCGTAGGCTTTTAGGAAGCGTTCTTTCCGGGCGTCTGGAAGCTCCGGCATCCGGCTGCGGAGGAGCTCTACCATCTCTTGGGATATCCGAACAGGCGTTAAGTCGGGTTCCAGGAAGTACCGGTAGTCTTGTTCCTCCTCCTTCACCCTGAGGCTGAGGGTCGTTCTTCTCACATCGTCCCAGTGGCGGGTTTCCGTTTGAATCTTTACTCCTTTTTTTAATAGATCCCGCTGCCGGACTATTTCGAAAGTCAAGGCCCTCTCCACATCCTTGAAGGAGGAAATATTCTTCACCTCAACTCGGCCTCCGCCTTCGATGGATATGTTCGCATCGCACCTCATCGCTCCCTCCAGCCCGCCGTCGGAAACACCCAAGTGTTCAAGGATAGAACGGAGCTTTTGGAGGAAAGCTCGGGCCTCCGCGGGAGCCTCCAACTCCGGCTCGGTGACGATTTCGAGGAGAGCAATTCCAGCCCGGTTGTAGTCCACCAAGGTGTAGGGGGAAGTGTCGATGGTGCCGTGGTAGAAAAGTTTCCCAGGATCCTCCTCCAGATGGATCCTCCTAAGCCTCACTGTCTTCCGGGTTTTTCCCACTAGAAAGCCCACCCAGCCTCCGGAGGCTATGGCTATGCTTCCCCCTACATCATACTGAGAGATCTGGAAGTTCTTAGGCATGTCAGGGTAAAAGTAGTTCTTGCGGACGAAGAAAGTTTGAGGCGCCACCTCACAGTTTAGGGCCAAAGCCACCATGACGGCCAACTCTACCGCTTTCTCGTTAAGCACAGGCAGCGAACCTGGAAGACCCAAGCATACAGGGCAGACGAAAGTGTTAGGGGTCTTCCCTCTGTAATCCGAGGAGCAGCCGCAGAAAAGCTTAGTCTTGAGACTGGTCAGCTGGCAGTGGATTTCCAGCCCTATCTTCACTTTCTCCAAGGCCCTTCACCAGCTCAGAGCGTGGGAGTTCTTCCCTTAAAGGCCGCAGCCTGCTCGTAGGCGAAGGAAACCTGCAGAGCTAGGTCTTCCCTGAAGGGAGGAGCTATCACCTGGGCTCCGATGGGAAGCCCTTGGTGGAAACCACAGGGGAAAGACACAGCCGGCAGGCCGGCGAGGTTGACAGGCACGGTGTCCACATCGCACATGTATAGAGCCAAGGGGTTGTCTATTTTTTCTCCAAGCCTGAAGGGAAGCAAGGGCATGGTGGGCGCTAGGAGGACATCGACCTGCTGGAAGGCTTTTTCGAAGCTTCTCTTTATCAAGGTGGCGACCTTAAGGGACTTGAGGAAAAACCTGTCATAGTAGCCGGCTGAGAGGGCGTAGGTGCCTAGAATGATCCTCCGTTTCACCTCGGCTCCGAAGCCCTCCCGGCGGCTTTTGGAGAAAACCTGGTTCCAATCCAAGTCGACTTCAGTCCTATAGCCGTACCTTACACCATCGTAGCGGGCTAGGTTGGAGCTGGCCTCCGACATGGCGATGAGGTAGTAGGCTGGGAGAGCGTAGCTAAGGACGGGTAAGGAGATCTCTTGGCAGAGGGCTCCCATCTCCTCCAGCTTGGAGGCGCATTCCAGCACAGCCTTCACCACCGCTTCATCCGTCCCCAGCCCTATCAACTCTCGTAGGACGCCTACCTTTAAGCCTCGGAGGTCCTTCCCCAAGCTTCGCGTATAATCTCGCGGAGCTCTGTTCACCGACGTGGAATCCCTTTCATCGTACCCCCCTATCACGGACAGCAGCAAAGCGCAGTCGTACGTGCCCCTAGCCAGCGGACCTATCTGCTCCAAGCTGTTGGCGTAGGCGATAAGTCCGTAACGGCTGACCAGCCCGTAGGTGGGCTTGAGTCCCACCACACCGCAGAAGCTAGCCGGACATCGGATGGAGCCCCCTGTGTCGCTTCCTAAGGCCAGCGGAGCCTCTTGGGCTGAGACTGCGGCGGCGCTGCCTCCTGAGGAGCCTCCTGGAACCCGGCTGAGGTCCCAGGGGTTTCTCGTGGGGCCAAAGTAGCTGGTTTCCGTGGAGCTGCCCATAGCGAACTCGTCCATGTTAGTCTTTCCGATGACGATACCGTCCTCCGCCTCAATCCTCTCCACTACAGTGGCATCGTAGGGGGGAACAAAGTTTTCCAGAATCTTAGAGGCGCAGGTGGTCTTCACCCCTTTGGTGCAGATGTTGTCCTTCACAGCTACGGCTACACCTGCCAGCATCCCCACCCGCTCGCCCCGTTTCACCTTTTTATCTATTTTTTCAGCCTTCTTGAGGACTGCTTCTCGGAGGACAGAAACGTAAGCTTTGACTTTAGGCTCAAGACTGTCTATCCTACTGAGGAAGGAGACAATACACTCCCGGGCAGTCAATTCCCGGTTTCTGATTTTCTGGGATATTTCCCAAGCTCCGAGCTTGTAAGGTTCCATGGCCTGCTTCCCTCAGAGGATCCGGGGAGCTTCGAAGAAGCGGCCCCTTTTCCTTGGGGCGTTGGCCAAAGCTTCCTCGGGGGGGAGAGAAGGCTTCACTTCATCTTTCCTGAAAACATTAACCAACTCTAAGACGTGGAGAGTGGGCGGAACTCCCTCCGTGTCCAGCTCATTCAGCTTTTGGAAGTAGTCTAGGATGTCATTGAACTGCTGGGTGTAGAGTTCTTTTTCCTCCTCTGAAAGCTCCAGCCTCGCCAACCAAGCGACATGCTCCACCTCTTCCTTCGAAATATGCCTTTTCGAAAGGGCCATCCTCAACTTCACCTTAGAAATGGCGACAGAGCAGATGAACTGCTAAACCTCAAATGACTATCTGCAACAACTATAATAACCGTTCGCTGAAGAGATGTAAAAATTTCGATCCTGAAGCTGATGGAAACTGGTTTTAATCCTTTCACCCTAGCTCTTCAGCCTTCCCAATCCAGCTTAGGATCTGCCTGCTTAGGGATGGATGCTTCCTTCTCCTAGGCCTCGAGACCGATGGGCAACCGCCTAGGAGCCGGTAGGCGCGTAGGGCCAACGGGTCAGCTTCACCGACCCTGTAACTTCGCCAACCTTCATAGTGCTTGAAGCTTTCCACGCAGGCCTCTTCTGGGGAGAAATCTTCCAGCTTCTCGGGGTCGATGAACACAGCGACCTTGTCCAGTTCCCTGTGCAGTGAGAGAGGGCAGACGAAAAGCCTTTGGAGGTCCATTTCATTGTCAACCCTTAACCCCGCCGACCCCAGCCTCAGGGCGGCTTCTTCCACCTTGGGGTGAACTTTCACCCTCACATACTCGACGGTGGCGTAGGCGAGGTCCAAGGGGTTAACCTTCGCCCTTAGCTCCGGGGAGAAGGCTGAGGGATGTATGTGGACATGGGCTCCTCGACCGCTGAACTTAACGGCCACAGACTCAGAGACTCCATAGGTTTCTAGGCATCGGAGTATCTCCTTCACCGCCTCCACCGTGGCCCTCCATCCTTCCAGCCGGTTGTCTACATCCCATGTGGCCATGCAGGCTTGGATGTTGGCGGGGTCGTAGATGTTTTCCTCTCGCTCCAGCTGCCGGTAAAGGTTGGCTGTGGCATGAATGGTTCGCGGCTGAAGCCTTCGGTAGGCTTTAAACAGGTAGTCTAGGTCTGAGGTCTTCCCGACCCTCAAGGGACGATGCCCCGGTTTTTGATAGCGAACTAATATTCTCCGGCCTCGCTCGTCTTTTTGTTCGCAGTGAATTCCAACCCACCTGTCCCTGCAAAATTCAACGATCTCCCTCTGAACCTCAGGCTTGCTGTAATGGTGGAGGATTTGCTCGTAGGCTAAGGGCATAGCTTCACCTCGAAGTTGGTAAGGAAGGCGAAGCAGGCAGACTCACGGAGGCATTTCCTTTTCTCTTTCCTCAGCCGCCTTGATGACCTTCTCCGAAACCTTGGAAGGCACAGCTACATCTTCCCTTCTTTGCTTGGCGGAGCCTAGGAGGGTGAGGCCTCGGCCGTCCAGCACCGTGACCTCCTGCATAACCAAAGAGTGGGGAGTCTGCCTCATCTTCTCCACTAGAAGGTATCTTCTCAGAACCCCTCCGCGGACAAACCTTCGAAACCTGATGATGCCGTCGGCTATATGCTCCACCCCGAAGCCGAAGGCGTCGGAGGTGGTGATGGCGTACTGGGAGACGGCTAGGACGGTGAAGTCCCATTTAGTCAGGACTTTTTTGACGGTATAAGAGTACCGCCGGGCCATAGCCGGCTTATCCAACCAGAAGGCAGAGAGGCTGTCGATGACCAATCTAGCCCGGCCGTAGCCTAAGGTCTTCTTAGCCTCGATGACCTTGTTCAGCAACTCGTCGATTTCAAGGCTTTTCAGAGACCAAGGATCTTCCAAGCCCATGAGGGCGTCGACGATTATCAGTCTCCCACCCTCCACAGCCCGGCGGAAGTCGATGCCGAACTGAGCTGACTGCTGGATGATGGAGTCCCTAGACTCCTCGGTGGTGACGTAGATGCAACGGTCTCCCTCCTTTATCCCTTCCGCTATGAAGTGTATGGAGAACACAGTCTTACCTGTTCCCGGCTCCCCTGTCACCGCCACCAGAAAACTTCGGGGGATACCTCCCCCAACCAGCCTGTCGAACTCAGGTATACCTGTGGACAGCCTTTCACTCAAGAACCGGAGCAGCCCCCCTTACAGCTTCCCGAGGTGAAGCTGTTTGAGAGTTTCTAAACCTGCAGCCTTAGCGCCCAGTTCAGCAGCCTTCTCCCTATCGGCGCTCCCGATGATGATGACGTCACCTTCCTTGGGGTGAAGACCATCCTCCAACCTTCGGCGGATTTCAGGGAAACCCTCCAAACAGTTTTCTTCCCCACCCCCAGGCATGATGTAGACGCCCTTCCGGTAGATGAGAGTTGTCGCCCCTAAGGCTCCAGCTTTCAAAGCGGCATCCCGCTGCTCGAGGCCGTACCTCACGGCCCCCGCCGCCTTTTTCACCAAAACACCCGCATTATATTTTCCGAGAAAGAGGGGGCTCTTGGGCACCTCCACCGGGCCGGCTGTCCAAGTTTTGATGAAATCGTAAAGTTCTTTCCCCCGGTCAGTAAGGCTGTTTCCTCTTCGAGTTCTTTTGATGAGGCCCAGGTTTTTCATATGCCTTAGGAGGGTTCGAACGGCTCCTTCCCCGATTTTAAGCTCCCCGGCCAGTCGGATCCGTCCCACAGTTTTTTCGTCCCCAATAAGCTCTAGAGCTTTCATGACGTGAGCCTCGAGGAAGGTTAACCCCGGCCCGGGCGCAGCCTTCTCCATGATTTTAGCCAGCATCCTGAGAGGGTGCAATTTGAAGGCCCACTAGTACAATCGCCCAAGACGGTTATAAAACTATCAGCCTAGGCTGTCAGTCGCCCTTTTGAGGGCTGAGACTTACCTTTTCCTCCTTCAGCTTAGCCTGAGCAGCTGCCAGCCGGGCTACTGGCACCCTGAAGGGAGAACAACTCACGTAGTCGAGGCCTAGGCTGTGGCAGAATTCGATGGAGCTGGGTTCCCCGCCGTGTTCTCCGCATATGCCGACTTTAAGGTCTTTCCTCGTACTCTTACCTAGCTCCACGGCTATCTTCATGAGCTTCCCCACCCCTTGGCGGTCTAGGACCTCGAAGGGGTTAACCTCCAGAATCTTCCGATCCAAGTATTCATGGATGAACTTGGCCTCAGCGTCATCGCGGCTGAAGCCGAAGGTCGTCTGAGTTAGGTCGTTGGTTCCGAAGGAGAAAAACTCCGCGTGCTTGGCGATCTCGTCAGCAGTGAGGGCCGCCCGGGGCACCTCCACCATGGTTCCAATGGAATAGTTCACCTTGATGCCTCTCTGCTCCATGACCTCCTGGGCCTTCTGCTCTACCAGACGGCGGAGCTGGGCTATTTCCTCCGCTATTCCGACCAAGGGAAGCATGATTTCTAGGTCAACTGTCACACCTTCTTTGGCCAGCTCCGTAGCCGCTTCGAAGATAGCCCGAGTTTGCATTTCGTAGATTTCCGGGTACCTGATGCTCAGCCGGCATCCCCTATGCCCCAGCATGGGGTTATGCTCCGCCAATTCTTGGGCTTTCTTCAAGATTTTCTCCTTAACCTTCAAGGCTTCAAGGTCCTTACCTGTCAGCCTTAGGGTGGCGACTTCCTCGATGAGTTCGTCGATCCGGGGGAGAAACTCGTGGAGAGGCAAGTCCAGAAGCCTTATGGTGACGGGAAGTCCTTTCATTTCCCTGAAAATCTGCTTAAAGTCCTCTTTCTGCATGGGCATAAGCTTCTCCAAGGCTCTTTTCCGGTCCTCATCCGTAGGGGAGAGAATCATCTCCTGAACGATGGGCAGCCGGTCTTGAGCATTGAACATTCTCTCCGTCCGGCATAAGCCGATGCCTTCCGCCCCGAAAGACCTCGCCTTAGCCGCGGCGACGGGAGTGTCCGCGTTAGCTCTGACCTTCAAAGTCCGAGCCTCGTCAGCCCAAGCCAAAAGTTGGCCTAGCTCTTTGCCGATTTCCGGCTCAACCATGGGCGCTTTTCCCAAGATCACCGAGCCTGAGGCCCCGTCGATGGTGATGATGTCGTCCTTGTTTACCTCCACGTCTCCTGCGTAGAATTTTTCCTTTTGGAGGTCGATTTTTATCTCCTCGCATCCCACTACGGCAGGCTTACCCATCCCTCTGGCTACGACGGCAGCGTGGCAAGTCATGCCTCCTCGGCTTGTGAGAACT
Source organism: Candidatus Hecatella orcuttiae (assembly GCA_002011035.2). Classification (GTDB taxonomy): domain Archaea; phylum Thermoproteota; class Bathyarchaeia; order Hecatellales; family Hecatellaceae; genus Hecatella; species Hecatella orcuttiae. The sequence goes on from MTLY02000002.1 coordinate 236,620, forward strand.
CCCTTAGCGGCCACCATGCCGTGGATGTCTTCCGGGGTGGTTTCAGGCCTTACAAGGATTACGGCTTCCCCTTGGCTGCCTCTTCTGTCGGCTTCATCCACATCGAAGACAACCCTGCCCACAGCGGCCCCTGGGGAGGCGGGGAGGCCTTTGGCTATGGGCTTAACATCAGCCTTAGGGTCGATGTGGGAGTGGAGAAGCTGAACCAGTTGGTTAGGCTGAACCCTCAAGAGGGCTTCCTGAATGTCTATCAGCCCTTCCTGAACCATGCTTACGGCGATGGTGAGAGCCGCTTGAGCCGTTCGCTTACCTGCCCTAGTCTGAAGCATGTAGAGTTTACCTTTCTCCACGGTGAACTCCATGTCCTGCATGTCTTTGTAGTGTCTTTCAACCCGCTCGCAGATCTGAGCCAGCTGCTCGTAGAGAGCAGGAGCCTCTTCCTTGAGGCTTTCCACAGGTTTAGGGGTCCGTATGCCCGCTACTACATCTTCACCTTGAGCGAAACTCAGATACTCACCGTAGAGCTTCTTCTCCCCTGTGGAGGGGTTTCTAGTGAAGACAACTCCTGTCCCGGAGTCAGGGCTTAGGTTTCCAAAGACCATGGTCTGAACGTTTACAGCCGTGTAGAGGTCGTCGGGAATCTGGTTAACCCTCCGATAGACGATGGCTCGAGGGGTATACCAAGACTTGAACACGGCTGTGACGGCCATGAAAATTTGCTCCCAAGGGTCTTGGGGGAAGTCCCGGCCTGTCTCCTCCTTTATGAGTCTTTTGTATTCTTCCACGACCTCAGCTAGGGCTTCAGCGTCCAGTTCTAAGTCTAGTTTAACGCCTCTCTTCTCCTTAGCTGAGTTGAAAATCTTCTCAAACTTCTCCCCGTTGATCCCGAGGACAATCCTCCCGAACATTTGGAGGAGTCTGCGGTAGCAGTCCAAGGCGAACCTCCGGCTTCCACTCAGTCTTTCCAAACCCTCCACGGTGCGGTCGTTAAGGCCTATGTTCAACACCGTGTCCATCATGCCCGGCATGGAAATAGGGGCTCCTGAGCGGACTGAGAGAAGAAGAGGATTAGAAGGGTCGCCTAACTTTTTCCCTGTCTTAGCTTCTATGGTTCGGAGTTTTTCTCGAAGTTCATCCTCTAATCCCGGGGGAAATTTTTGCCCATGGGTGAAAAACTCTCTGCAGGCTTCTGTGGTGACGGTTAAACCTGGGGGGACAGGGAGGCCCAGCTGAGTCATCTCCGCTAGGTCTGCGCCTTTACCTCCCAAGATTTTTCTCAGATGTTTTCCTCCTTCTTCGAAAAGGTAAACCCACATCTAGACCACCACGGTTAAGGCGACTATAACTACAAAACTCATGTAGGTTATATACATTTCTTACCTTCGAACAGCCTACGAAGCTGGAGCCCATTGCTTTTATACCGCCAACATCCAAGACAGTTACGGGAAGGCAGATGGAAGTCTTAGAAGCCATCCGAACTAGGAGAAGCATTCGAAGCTACAAAAAAGAAGAAGTGAAAGATGAAGATCTGAACAGGCTCTTGGAAGCAGGCCGCTGGGCGCCTTCAGCCGGCAACGTTCAACCTTGGGAGTTCATCGTTGTCAAGAGGGGAGAAGCTAAGGCCAAACTGGCTCAAGCCGCCCTAAACCAGAGGTTCATAGCCGAAGCTCCCGTGGTCATTGTAGTTTGCGCCGACTTGCAGAGGGCTTCGTGGGCCTATGGGGAACGAGGGGAGACTCTCTATTGCCTTCAAGACACAGCTGCTGCTGTCCAAAACATGCTACTCGCTGCTCATGCCCTAGGTTTGGGAACATGCTGGGTGGGAGCCTTCCACGAAGAAGCCGTGAGACGCTCGCTAGACATCCCCCCACGGGTCAGACCTGTAGCTCTTCTACCCATCGGCAAGCCCGCGGGGAGACCTCCTTCCATGTCTAAAAGGCCCTTGGGCGAGATCCTTCATTTCGAAAGATTCTAAAGAGACTCTTCAACCATTAAAAGCAGAGTTCCCGGAGCCCGAAAGACTTGGGCAAAGAAGACATGAACTATTCCCTCCTCGTGGAGATGTATGAGAGAATAGAGGCGACGACCAAACGCTTAGAGATCACCGACTACCTAGTAGATCTTTTCAAGAAGACACCGAAGAAGCTCATCGACAAAGTCGTATATATGACCCAAGGAAAGCTTCACCCCGATTATATGGGGATAGAGCTGGGAATAGCGGAAAAACTGGCCATCAAAGCCATCTCCCTCTCCTCCGGAGCTGGAGAAGTCGAAGTGGACAAGGCGCTGAAAAAAATAGGGGACATTGGGGAGGCGGCTGCGAAATTTCTGGGAAAAAAAACTCAGGTTACTCTCTTCCACGAGCCCCTCACCGTTAGCAGGGTGTATGAAACTATGGACAGGATAGCCTTGTCCACAGGGGAAGGTGCCCAAGAAGCCAAGATCAAGCTTTTGGCCAGCCTCCTTTCCGACGCTGAGCCTGAAGAAGCCAAGTACATCGTCAGAACGGTGACCGGGAAGCTTCGGCTTGGGGTAGCGGACATGACTATTCTAGACGCCTTGGCTGTTGCTTTCTGCGGCTCCAAAGAAAACAGACCTCCATTGGAAAGGGCCTACAACCTCTCCTCAGACCTAGGAGGCCTAGCCGCGGCGGTGGCGGAGAGGGGTTTGGAGGGCGTCAAAAAATTTAAAATAACCGTAGGGAAACCCATCAGGCCCATGTTGGCTGAACGGCTGGCATCCCCTCAGGAAATCCTTGAAAAGATGGGAGGCCGGTGTGCCGTAGAATACAAGTACGATGGAGAGCGACTTCAGATTCACAAGGAGAAAGACAAAGCCACAATTTTTTCCAGGAGGCTGGAGAACATCACCCACCATTACCCGGATGCTTGCCAGCTGGTAGTGAACCATGTTCAAGCCTCAGCGGCCATCGTGGAATGTGAAGCCGTGGCTATAAACCCTGACACAGGGGAAATGATGCCCTTCCAAGAGCTGATGCATAGAAGGCGGAAATATGGCATCCAAGAGGCGATGAAGCTTTATCCTGTTTCCCTTTTCCTCTTCGACCTCCTTTATGCGGACGGGGAAGACCTCACCCTTAAACCCTATCCTGAAAGACGGAGGGTTCTGGAGAGCTTGGTGGAGGAGGGGGAGAGCATCAAGCTTGCCAAAGCTTTGGTCGTTGACAACGCGGAGGCCTTGGAGAAGTTTTTCGAGGAAGCCGTCGCGGAGGGATGCGAAGGCATCTTAGCTAAAGCCGTCTATCCTGAGTCCGTCTACCGGGCTGGAGCTAGGGAGTGGCTTTGGATAAAATATAAACGGGACTACCAGGCTCTTTTAACAGATACCGTGGACTTGGTGGTCGTCGGAGCCTTCCACGGCCGAGGGCGGAGGGCTGGAACCTACGGCGCTCTGCTCCTCGCAGCATACAATGAAAAGGAGGACGTCTTCCCCACTGTGTGCAAGATCGGCTCAGGCTTCACCGACGAGGACTTGGAGAAACTTCCCAGGATGCTGAAAGACTATATCATACCTCACAAGCATGCTAGGGTTGTAACTCAGATGAAGGCGGATGTCTGGTTTACCCCCAGCCTAGTCCTCGAAGTTTTAGGAGCTGAAATAACCCTGAGCCCTGTTCACCCTTGCGGGATAAACCGTATAAGAAAAGGAAGCGGCTTGGCCATTAGGTTTCCTAGATTTACAGGCCGATACCGGGAGGACAAAAGCCCGGAAGACGCCACCACTGAGGATGAGATCGTCGAGCTTTACCTTAAACGGCTGAAGAAGGTTGAAGCATGAAGCTTGGCGAAATGAAAAGTCAGCGAGCTGCGTTTCTTCAACCTTCCTGTTGACGTAAGCGGTGGAAACGGTGTCCAGAAACATACCTTCCTACTTGGCTTACATCATTCTCGCAATAGGCTTAACTTTGTTCATTCCAGCTCTTTTAGGTCTTTTTTACGGGGAATTTCGCGAAAGCATGGTCTTCACCACCATAGCAGGGTTATCATGCACCGCAAGTTTGCTAACACTGTGGAGGACTACTCCTGGAGAAATTTCATACCTAGAAGCTATGGTGATAGCGGCTCTGGGGTGGTTACTGGTTTCGTTTTTAGGCGCCATTCCCTTCATACTAATAGCCCAGATGACGCCTTTAGATGCTTATTTTGAGGCTATGTCCGGCTTCACCACCACGGGAATGACCTTGCTAGACGTGGAACATATTCCTTTCAGCCTACTTTTCTGGCGGGCCCTCACCCAGTGGATCGGAGGCGTGGGTATCGTCCTCCTTTTCATTCTCTTCGCTTCCCCTGCGGGAATCGGCATTTGGAGGCTTTATAGAGCGGAAGCACGAGAGGAACGGTTGGCGGCTAAGGCTAGGGACACCGTGAAGATGATATGGGTAACCTACGTCGGCTACACGGCGGCATGCGCCCTTCTCCTGTGGATAGTGGGGTTTAGTCCTTTCGACGCTCTTACTCATTCTTTTACAACTTTATCCACGGGCGGTTTCTCGACCCGTAACCTGAGCATCGGGGCCTTTGGCAACCCCTTTGCGGAAGTCATAATAATGATCTTCATGTTTTTGGGAGGAACAAGCTTCCTCACCCACATGAGAGTCTTTACTAAGACTCCCAAAGCCTTCTTCAGAAGCATTGAGGTTCAAATCTGCTTACTCATCATCGCCGTCTCCACCTTCCTTGTCACAGCCGACTTGCTCACCCATCAAGTATACCAAGGAATTGAGACCCTCAGAGCCGCTGCTTTTCAGGTGACATCCATCTTAACGACCACGGGATACACCACGGTGGACATAAACAGTTTTCCAAACCTCTCCAAAAGCATCTTCACTGTTTTGATGACAATAGGTGGAGGGGTAGGCTCTACCGGGGGAGCTATGAAAATTCTCAGAATCGTCATCTTATTCAAGCTTGTAGCCTACACTATAACAAAAGCCATTCTTCCCCCGGGAACCGTTAGACCCATGAAGCTGGGCGGACATGCGCTTCGGGAGGAGGAAATCCTCAGAGTAGCCGGCTTCTTCGCCGCCTACATTTTTCTTCTCACAGTCCAATCTCTAATTCTGGCGTTTTCTGGCTACGATATCGTAGGTTCTGTATCTGCAGCCTTCTCAGCTCAAGGAAACATAGGTCCAAGCTTTCTATCCATCAGCAGCAACATGCCAGTCCTACCCAAGCTCACCCTTATTTTCGGCATGTGGGCTGGCCGGCTGGAAATTCTCCCTATATTAATTCTACTTTCCCCGGCCACTTGGCGGGAGTTCTCAAGACTTGGAGAAAGGTAACAACCTAATGGGTTTCTAGTTTTCCAGTGAACATTTCCACTATTTTTTTGATGCCGTCAAGTTTGTTGGCATGGATGAGAACTTCGTCGTCAGGCTGTATGGAAAGGTCTTTACTGAGAGGAGACAGCTTGCCTTTCCGGAAGATTCCTAGAATAGTGTAACCATTGGGGAGGTGAAGTTCGCTTGCCGGCTTGTTAACTACTTTTGAATTTTTTTCAACCTTTAAAGTGAAGATTTCAGCTTCTTTATCCCCTAAGAGGAGGAAATCTCTAATTCTGAATAGGGACTGATAAAGGTGCTCAGCCACGATCTCGTCCGGGGTGATCGTTGTTCCGATTTTGCTGAAAAGCTGAATGTGCTCGGGATCTCTGACAACCGATATGAGGTGGGGGATTTTGAACTCCTTACCCAGAGAGCCCACCATTAAGTTCACTGAATCATCCCCGGTGGCTACAACCAGCGCGTCTGCCTTATCGGCTCCTGCGTTGTCAAGGTTCTCCTTGTCTCCAGCATCTCCGCAGATTACCAAGGCGTCGACTTCAGAGGCGAAAGTGTTGCATCTGTCTTCATTTTTGTCGATAATAGCCACGGTGTGCCCCCGGTTTATGAGGGTTCGGGCGAGACTTTCTCCGACTCCGCTCAGTCCTACGATTATCACGTACAAAGGAAAATCTTCCCCATCCATCCCCTTGTATGCTGAACTACACGCAAGGTGGGGAGTATGAAAACTAGGTCTGAAATATTTGGAAGAGGACCTGGGAATCCTTCTTTCAGAGACAGGGTCACCTTATGTCAATGGGGATTTCTATCCCTTAGGTATAAAAAGATTGAGGTAGACGCCTCCTTATACGGCTTTCGCCTGCACTTTTACAACTTTCAAATTCAAGTTAATGTGGAAGTTTTCTCTCTTAAGAGGCTATTCTCCTCAATACTCCTATTATAATGACTCCTACACCTAAGATAACCCAGAACGGAAGAATTTTCATGAAATACTCACTTTCTGATGTCGATTCCCCCAGATCTTCCACAGAAATAGAGGTGTCTACCGGTTTTGATGCTGGCGTAGGCGTGGGGGTGGGGGTAGGAGTGGGAGTAGGAGTGGGGGTTATTTCAGGCGGAGATTTAGAAGCGGGAGTGGGAGTAGGAGTGGGTATGGGCGTAGGGGTAGGAGTGGGAGTAGACGAAGAGATGTCTTCCAGACTTGCTGTTTTCGAAGCCAGTTTTTTGCCTGTAATGGCGAAGACGGATAGCCCTGGGGTTTCAGCCTCAAAATATGTATTGTCAACATCTTCACCAATCTTAGTCGTGGGCATGATGTTCCACCTATCCTCAGAGTATCTTTGTAGCGAAATTGTCAACTCGTCGATATTGCTTTCCACAATCCATCGATTCTCCACTTTAAAGGAAATCTTCACCGCCAAGATGTCCGCATCCTCCAAGTTGAATTTTTCAATCACTATGTAAGCATATGCTTCCCCGGTAGCAACCTCTTCAACAGAGGCAGGGACAGACTCGACTCTTGTTAAGAAAATTTTCACATCGTCAACGTCGGTTTTAGCTTTGATCTTCAACTCTATGATAGGTAATCCTCCAGCTTCCTCAAGGGTAACGTTCACCCATCGCCCTTCTTGGAGGGAGGGTATTGTGAGAGCAACTCCTCTGGGTATAGTAGAAATTGTTAGGGCTGCCTCACCGTTGGAAAAAGCATAGGTGGGAGATTGGAAAAGCCAATCTGACGGCGAGTCTGTATCTTCTCCATTGGGAAACCTCTGCCAGCTTCGAAAGTCGTCAAAGAGGTCGCTCAAGATAGGCGTTCTGTCTACCTCGTTTCCAAAGCTGTCGCTCAGGATGAGAGATTCTTCTTCATCGCTTAGCCACTGAGAGGATAAACGGATAATGTAATAGGAGCCGGCGGGTATCACGGTGTTTGGTCCTATTATGTAGCTTGTTACTCTTCCATGAGTAGTAGTGATAGTCCAGCCGCTTATGTCCACTTCCTTATCCGAAGGATTGTACAGTTCAATCCATTCTTTCCCCACATCCGCTCCCGGAGGGTTCTGTTCAAACTCGTTGATTACGATAGGATAGGCGGGAGCGGAGGTTAATGGAGGATAAACAGCAAGATAACTAATGAAAAGCAGGGATAGCAAGACCGATGCGTTTAAAAAAATTGTTTTGCTCACTGATCTCTAATAGACTCATCGTTGAGAGAACATAAAAACGTAGTGCTTGTTTTTCCTTGTAAGGGGAAAATAGGCGCCCAGAAGCCGGCTATATGCCCCCTTTTACGGCAAGCTAGAGGGGATACTATTTATATTCGTCGAAAACGATGGAAGTGCTGGTCTCTAATATCTCCCTGTTTTCCCTTCGGATTTCTCCTGTTAATCGGTCAAGAAGCTGGGGGCTGCGGATTCCTCGAACATCCAAAATGAAATCCCAGTCTCCAGACACGTCCCTAATCCTTACGGGAAGAGAATTTTCCAAGAATTTTTTCCTGATTCTTTTAACCAAACTTAACTCGTCGCAGGCAGGTTTGACTTTGAGGAAAATTAAGGCGTCAAGTTCAGTTTCGCCCGTGCCGGCTTGGTCGGAGGGTGGGGTTCCCAGTTTTTCTTCAATGATCCTCCAAACTTCAGGTCGACGGAGGGGGCGTCCCTTAGCCATGGAAATGTCCCGGATGTTGTCAATGATGGCGGCTTTGACCTCCTTAGGAACTTCACAGCCTTCTAAGAGCTTCTCCACCAGTTCTTTAGACTGCATGGCTCCAAACTCGAACTCTCTTTTTAACCCGTATTTCTCCCAGTTGATGGTCTCGTAAGTTTCAGGACAGCGTAACACTCCTTTCTGGTGGGAGCCGGCCTTATGGACCCGAGCAAAGTAGCCTAGGATGGGAAAAGTAGGCGGGATAGGTATTCCGGAAGCCGCTGACACATAACGGTAAAGGGGAGGAATCTCCTTAAAATTGACGCCCGTGTCCACTCCGTAGAAGGTTTCTAGGTTATCCATCAAAGTGGCTAGGTCGGCTATTCCGCATCTTTCTCCCAACCCCATGACGGCTACATGGACGCCGGTTGCTCCTCCCATGAGACCGGCCACGGAATTAGCCACCGCTAAGCCGCGGTCATTGTGGCAGTGAACATCCACTGGAACCCTAACGTTTTTCACCAAGGTTTCGATGATGCTTCGGAAGCGGCTGGGCTCAACCTGACCCTTGGTATCAGGGATCCTCAGAACGTCGACTCCCGCCTCCTCAGCTACATGGGAGACCTGGATGAGGGTTTCCAGGGGGACGCTGGTAGCGTCTTCCATAGTGTATTGGACTACCTTAAAGCCTAGATCTTTTTTGGCAAACTCTATTATCTCGCCTATTCTCTGGAGAGCCTTCTCCAAAGGGAGACCGTCAAGTTTATACATGAGATGCTTCTCCGAGGGGGCTAAGACCACCACTACACCGTCGGTTTCGCATTCCTGAGCCACTTCTACATCTGCCTTGAGAGTTCTGCAGTGGCTGAGTAGTACGGCATCTCTGTAGCCTTTCTCTTTGAAGAGTTTAACAACCGCCTCAACCCCCTCCCGATATTTGGGGCTGTAGGGTTGCCCTATTTCTAGGACTGTTTTCTTCGCCAAAACCCTGTAAAGCATCTCAGCTATAGCACATTTTTCCTCGGGTTTGAAATAAACCCCGGGAGTCTGCTCTCCCTCTCGCAAGGTTGTATCCAGAATCCTCTGTAAGGCTATCTTCGCCTCAGCCACAGGTGTTCCCTTCAACTTTTCAAGATCGATACTTTGAGGATTAATAAACCCTCTTTTGACTTTCGGTTAGAAGCCTAGGGCCGCTACGGGTAACTGCCACAAGGTCTTCAATCCTTACTCCGAAACTTCGAGGAAGATAAACCCCCGGTTCCACGGTTACCACGTTTCCATGCTGGAGGACATCTTGGCTACGGGCAGAGAGCCTAGGGGCCTCATGTACATCAACCCCAACCCCATGCCCGAGACTGTGGATAAAATAAGCGTCGAAGCCTTCTTCGCTGAGAACCTTCCGTGCCATGGCATCCACTTCCCAGCCTTTCAGTCCCGGGAAAAGCCTTTTCAACACCTCAGACTGAGCTTTGCAAACCGCCCGGTAGACTTTAATCTGTCTTGGAGACGGCTTACCTACGAAGACCGTTCTCGTCAAGTCTGAGTGGTAGCCGGCGAACCTAGCTCCGATGTCTATGACCACCGTGTCACCCTCTCGGAGCCTTCTATCAGTACATCCGCCATGGGGGAAACTGGACCTCAGCCCCGAGGCTACTGTGGTGTCAAAGGCACATCCTTCAGCACCCTTCTTCCTCATGGCATACTCGCCTTCAGCAGCCACCTCATATTCCTTAACTCCGGCTTTGACGGCTTCCACAGCTGCTTCCAAACCTGCATCAGCAATCTTGGCCGCTGCCTTCAGTATTTCCAGTTCAGCCTCGTCCTTAACCTGCCTCATGCGAGAAAGAATTTCAGGACGATGTTCGAATTTCCTCTTGGAGAGTTTTTTTCTAAAAAATTGAAACCTAGGGAAAGACAATTCGTCGAAGCCTATTTTCTCCGCAGGAAAGTCTTGGAGCCTTTCAGCCACACTCTCATCTGGGTTTTCACTCGTCCTTAAAATTTCCAAATCCATATCTTTAACTTCATTCTTAACCAAAGCACTGTCCATGAGGGAGGTGAACAGAATCGGCCTAGCTTCGGGGGTTACCAGCATCGCGTGAGCGGCCCTGCGTAAGGGAGAACTGGCGGTTAGATACTGAATATTAGAGGGGGATGCACAGAGATAAGCGTGAAATCCGAGTTTGGTCAATTCAATGTTTAAATCTGCAACACGACGGCGAGACTTATTCCTGAGGGAGCGCATCTCTTTCGCCTTTGGAGGATACTTTTTAAATCTTTTAGGCATATTTTCGACCGACATTTCTTGGGAGGGGGTCTCCGTATCAGATCATTTTATACAAATGTATCTAAATAGATCTGCTTAAGATAGAAAGCTTTTTAAAAGTTTTAAGATAAAAATACAGCAAGTTGAACGAGAACTGCCCCTTCTTCAGCCTATTTTATCCTGTTCTGGTGAAAAAAAGATTTTTACCGTTATTTGGACAGGATATATTAGGTTTTGATATGCCCCGACGTTTCGCTTTTCTTATCTTTAGAGGGAACTCTCAAAAAACAGTAAAATCAGCAATAAGGGAATAGGAGGAGCCCATTGGTAACCATAAAAAAATTGGAGATGGTGGGTTTCAAAACCTTCGCCAGGAAAACTTCGATTACCTTTGATAAAGGCCTCAATGTCATCGTAGGGCCCAATGGAAGTGGAAAAAGCAACATCGTGGACGCCATCCAGTTTGTCCTCGGAGAGCTAAGTTGGAGGGCTTTGAGAGCGACCAGCAACTTTTCCTCTCTCCTGTTTCACGGCAACGGGGAAGTACCTAGGGCTAGGTATGCCACCGTCACCCTTCATCTGAACAACCAAGACAGGAAAATTCCAGTGGACACAGATGTGGTCACAATTTCAAGGCATATTGGAAGCGACGGAACGAGCATTTACAAGGTTAATGGGAAAAAATACTCCCGAAGCACATTACTGGATCTTTTGGGTGTAGCTTCTCTTACAGGAAGCATGAACATCATCTTCCAAGGAACAACTATGAAAATAGCGGACTATTCTCCGGAAGAACGTAGAGAGAACATAGAGAACATTATCGGGATATCGGAGTACGACAAGAAAAAGCAGGAGGCACGGGAGCAACTTAGGGAGGCTGAAACCAACATCAAAGTTGCCCAAGGAAAATATGAGGAAATAAAGAAAAGAGTTATCGAATTGGAAAGAGAAAGAAACGACCTTCTTCGATATAATTACGTGAAAAATCAGTTGGCGACGTTGAAAGCAAATCGTCTTTCAGTCCGCATCCAGAAACTAGACGAAGAGCTGGAAAGGCTGAAAAAAGAGGTGGAAGATAGGTCAAGGCAGCTGAGCGATTACCGGCTTCAGAAGGAAAGACTGGAAGCTGAACGCCACGCCAGGCAAAAGGATATGCATGAATACACTGTTAGAGTGGTAGATAAAGGTGGAGATCAGCTGGTTTCCATCCAAAGCCAGATCGGCGACATCAACTCCGAGATCGCGGGCCTTAAGACCACCATATCTTCGGCTCAGACAAATCTCAAAACCCTAGAAGTTATGCGCTTAGAAAAAATGGAGGCGTTGAAGAAACTACGCGAAGATGCAGTCGCTGTTCGGAGAGAACGGGCGAGGCTTATAAGAGCTAGAAATCAGATTCAGGCTCTTCTATCCCAAAAAGAAAAAGCTGCAGAGCAGATTAAAGGCAAAATATGGGAGATAAAAAATTCTCTGGACGAAAACGCTGCTAAACTTTCCAGCTTAGAAGAGGAAACGAGGAAACTGGAATCCGAGCTGGCTCGTCTACACGTGAAAATCAAGGCTGAAAAAGAAAGCGTTAATGTGTTAACAGATCAGCTTCAAGTTTTAAACTCTCGAAAGGCAACCTTCGAAAACCTGCATGAGAGTTTCTCCAGCCGCCTGAAGGAAGTTAATGGACTTAAGCAGAAGGAACAGAAAGGCTACCAAGAAGTATTGGCGGCCATAGAGAGAATTAAAACTCAGAGGGAAATTGCTGAAGCTGAAATCTCCAAGGCTGACAAGATTGCGAAGCGGGCGAGAGTTAATGTGGCTGAGTTTGAATCTCGAAGAAATTTAGCCGACTCAGTACTTTCTGAGGAGAAGGCATTGGCGCACATAGAAGGCCTCGCTGAGTTGAAAGCTCTCTCGGGCGTTCACGGCAGACTGGCTGGGAAAATAAGGATTGCAGCCGGGTACAGAAAAGCGGTGGAAGCCGCTGCGGAAGGCTGGCTTCAAGCCTTGATAGTTGAGAACTTGGAAGTGGTCAGAAGATGCGCGGACAGTTTGAAGAGGGCTAAAATAGGCAGGGTTAAGCTTCTTCCCTTAGCGAGTTTAGAAAAAGTTCGGTCCGTAGGGAAACCGCCTATTGAAGGCATATTGGGCTCAGCGGCTTCTTTTGTGGAATGCGCCAACAAGTTTAGACCTGCTGTCAACTTTGTTCTAGGAGACACTCTTGTGGCGGTGGACGGGGAAACAGCCCTCCAAGCTTCGGCGAAAGGCTACAGGGTTGTAACGGTGGAGGGGGAAGTCTACGAGCCAGGCATACGGCTGGAGGTAGGCTTCTACAGGGAGCCCATAGACCTTTCAGACGTTATCCCCAGCGGGGAAACCGTTAAAATGCTGAATGAAACTGTAGCCTCTTTTGAACGCCTCCTCAGCAGGAGACAGGCTGACTTGAAGCATCTGAGCGAAGAACTAATCAGGCTGGAGGGTGAGAAGGTGCTTCGGGAGGATACGATAAAGTTTCTTGAACGGGAGGCCGCGGGCTTAACCCAAAACATGGAAAGAGCTCACAAAAGCATTGTTGAATTGAATAGGAGAATCAGAAGTTTCACCCATCGACGCGATAAACTTCAAGCTGAAATCGAAGGAGCAGAGGCTAGAGTAGCTCAGATTGAACAGAGGCTGCATAAGCTACGGGTTGAGGCAGCGAACATAAGGAAAAAGTTGAAGCCGGAAACCATGACCAAGTTGGAAGGTGAGAACGCTGAGTTGGAGAGTGAAATCAGTGAATATCACCGTCGACTCAACGAGATTAACAGTCAACTGTCCTCCAACGAGTCCAACCTAGAACACGTATATCTGCCTTCTCTGAAAACAGGGAAGAGAGAACTCTCTGGAATAGAGAAAAACATCAGAAAACGAAGAGAGGAAATAGAGGTAGCTAAAAGGAGAATGGAGGAAGCTGAGTCTAAGCTTAAAAGTTTACAGCGGGAGAAAGAAAACTTTTCAGCAATGATGACTACGAAGAAGGAGGAATACAGGAAATTCGAGGAAGAAATCGAGAATATCAACAAGGAGCTCCAGAGGATTGAAAAACGATGCGAGCCCCTCAACGAAGAAATCAACGGACTAAACCAGAGAATTCTCAGACATCAATTGGAACGAGAGCAGATCATCAACGAACTTAAGAGCCTAGGATACGAGCAGCCCCGGGAAGTAAGTGTAGAGGAAGAGAGAGTTTCTGAAGGGCTGTTTGAAAGTTTTCAAAGGGAACATGATCGCCTCTATGGAAGGTTAAACATGAACGCTGCAGCCCTCTATCCAACTCACATGAAAACCTACAAGGAACTTTCCACGAAGATAAACCAGCTGGAGGAGGAAAAGAGAGAAATATTAACGTTCATGGAGAACGTGGAGAGAGAAAAGAGAGATGCCTTCTTCTCAGCTTTGGAGAAACTTAACCAGAAGTTCTCCGAAACTTTCAGCGCCATAACAAACGGCAAGGGGTGGATTCAATTGCAGAACCCCGATGAGCCTTTCTCGGAAGGCTTGGACATCATCGTGGAGTTTCCAGGAAAACCTCCTATGCCTGTGGCTGCGGCCAGCGGCGGGGAGAAATCCGTGGTAGCTGTATGCTACATCTTCGCCCTCCAAAGCCTCACCAAGACTTCTCCCTTCTACATCCTCGACGAGATAGACGCTCATCTTGATTCCGTGAATGCTTCAAGGCTGGCCGAACTGCTGGCCAGAGAATCGAAGGAGTCGCAGATGATAGTTATTTCGTTCAAAGACACTGTGGCTGCTAAGGCGGACAAGATTTTCGGAGTCTACGTGAAAAACGGAATATCATACCTCCACTCTCTCCCTCTGCAAGTGATGGAGGCTGCTTCATGAGTTCACGGCCTAGAGAAAAACCTTTCTGGCTCAGGCCGCCTTGGCAGATTCTCTTCGACTTGGCGAAGCTTTACAAGGTTCGCCCATGGGATTTAAACATAGCTCGCTTGCTGTCCACCTTTCTGAATGAAATGAGGAAGACAGGGTACATCGACTTCGCTGCTTCAGGCACGGCTTTACTGTCCTCCAGCACTATTCTCCGTCTTCAGTCGGAAACGATAATGAAGCCTGAAGAGCCTCCTGAAACCCCTGAAGCCAAGCCAATGGAGCCTATTCCTCCTGCGCTTCAGCTGCCTTTTCGATACGAGTTTACTTCAACAACTTTGGACAATCTTTTAGCGGCTTTGGAGGAAATTTTAAAAATTGAAACCGTAAGAAAAACCATTAAAGTTTCGCCGATCACTCCTCCTGTGGCTGAGTTTTTCCGAGAATATGAACAGTTTACCATTCAAGAAGATGAGCTGGAAGATTTTTATGTTCAACTTCAGCAAAAGCTCAAAGGTAAAGCCACTTTACCTTTATCCCAGTTGGTCAAGGGAAAAAACAGGCTTGAAACAGTGCGAATTTTCATGATCCTTCTGTTTCTAGCTTCCCAAGGCCGGATTGAACTTATTCAGGAAGAGGAATTTGGGGAAATTGAAATAGCCTTAAACTCGGAGCTCAGTGAAGTTGACAGAATCCTCACAACTTAAAGAACTGGATAAACATCCAGAGAAACTCCTCCTAGAGCCCACGGGGGAGGCTGAGGAGCTTCAAGCCAAAAAAAGGTTGATAGAGGCAGCCCTTTACGTTGCCGGTTATCCCTTGGAACTTAAAACCCTCTGCTCTGTAGCTCAGATATACTCAAAGAGAAAAGTTCAGGAGCTGGCCCGCAGCCTAGCTGAAGAATACAAAGCACGGAACGGTTGCTTGGAAATTTTAGAGCTGGAAGACGGAAGATTTGTGATGCAGCTGAAAACCGAGTATGTTCCCCGGGTTAGAAGGCTTTCAATAAAGCCGCTGTTAACCGAGGGTCCCTTGAGGACCTTGTCTTACATTGCCTATAAGCAGCCTGTGCCCCAAGCTAAGGTTATCGATGTGAGGGGTCCGCAGGCCTATGAACACATCCATAGACTGCAGGAGATGGGTCTCATCGGCCGGGAAAAGTTTGGAAAGTCCCATTTGCTGAGAACAACCTCGGTCTTCTCCGACTATTTCGGTCTGAGTAAAGAGCTGAAGTTGATGAAAAAGCAGCTGGAAGCCATGTTCACCCAAGCTGAAAAGGAGGCGACCAAACGGCGGGAAGAGAAAACCCCCGCTTCTCAAGGCTAAAAATTTTTCACTACGGCTTTTTAGCTTTCAATCTGTTAAAGAAAAAAGATATTACTGCGAATAGCTAAAAAAAAAGTTGTATTTCCATTGTTCTTTCAGGCGGCGGACTTCATGGTAACCGACAGCTACGGAAGGCCGATGACCAACCTGAGAATAGCAGTGACCCAGCGGTGCAACTTCAAGTGCATCTACTGCCATGAGGAGGGAGATCCTAGAAGAGGTGAAGCAGAACTGACTCCTGAAGAGATCAGGAGGATAGTTGAAACGGCCAGCGAACTGGGGGTGAAGAAAGTTAAGATAACGGGAGGAGAGCCGCTTCTCAGAAAAGACCTCTGCGAAATTGTTTCCGGAATCAGGGAGGTACATGGAATAGAGGAGGTTTCGATGTCCACCAACGGTTCCCTTCTTCTCGACTACGCCCATGCTCTCAAGGACGCAGGTCTGAAAAGGGTAAACGTTAACCTTCCCTCCATAAAGCGAGAAGTCTACCAGAAGGTCACCGGTTTCTCCCAACTGGACAAGGTTAAAAAAGGCCTTTTCGTCGCGGAGAAAGTAGGGCTGACGCCTGTTAAAATAAACATGGTAGTCCTTAGGTCGGTTAACGAAGGAGAGATATGGGATCTGGTGAACTTCATTGAGGGAAGAAACTTCGTCCTCCAGCTTATCGAGCTTGAAAGACTGGGGAATGGAGTTGCTTTTTATGAAAAATACTACGCAGATCTCCAAAGCATCCAAGAGCAACTGGAAGCCAGAGCTGCAGAGGTTACAGTTAAAAGTCTCCACAACCGTCGAGTTTACCGGCTGAAGGGTGGCGGGGCTCAGGTGGAATTGGTTAGGCCTTTTCACAACTCAGACTTCTGCATGAACTGCACTCGCATGAGGGTAACGGCCGGTGGGGAGCTGAAACCCTGCCTGATGAGGTGTGACAACTACGTGAATATCGCTTCCCCTCTGCGGAGAGCAACTTCAAAGGAGGAGTTAAAACGGATTTTCTTGGAGGCTGTAAAAAGACGGGAACCCTACTTTGGGGATGGAGGCTGCCGAAAAGTCTCATAGAGTTCAACCTCCGCAAGCCGCAAAACTTTAATTGGGGAATGAAACCTGAAGATGAAGAAAACCTCCATGGTGGATGTTACCCCTAAACCTGTGGTTTTCAGAGAGGCCTCCGCGGAAGGTCTCCTAAGGTTGAGACCGTCCACGGTGAGGAGGATCAGGAGAGGAGAGGTGGAGAAGGGAGACCCCTTGGAGGTGGCGAGGTTAGCCGGGATTCTAGCGGCGAAAAATACCAGTCAGTTTGTGGCCTTATGTCATCCTCTTCCCCTTACCCACGTGGATGTGGCGGTGGACATCGCTGACGGTCGAACTGTCAGGGTGGTTTCCACGGTGAGAGCTGAGGCTAAGACGGGGGTGGAAATGGAAGCCTTGGTGGCAGCCGCTACGGCCCTTCTAAACGTTTGGGATATGGTTAAAAAATACGAGAAAGACCGCGGGGGACAGTATCCCACCGCGGAGATTTTAAGTCTGCGGGTGAAAAAGAAGTTTAAGGGCGAACCTTGAGCAAGTCTTCTGTAAGGCATAAAAAAGAGGCGCCTTCCACCCTCCGTTTTGCTGTAGTCACCATCAGCACTTCTAAATACCAGCAGCGAAAAACTGGGAAGAATGTGGAGGATGAATCTGGGAAACTAATCGTCGACCTCCTCCAGCAGGCCGGCCATCGAGTTGTCTTTAGGGAGCTTATCCCTGACAGCCTCAGGAAAATTCGAAATATCCTCCGAAGGGCTTTAAGAAGACAGGACGTAGACGCCGTGGTCACAACGGGAGGTACAGGGGTAACTCCTAAGGACGTAACCATTGAAGCCGTAAAGGGTCTTCTGGAAAAGGAGCTTCCGGGCTTCGGGGAGCTTCTCAGAAAAATAAGCTATGAAAAAATAGGCTCCGCCGCCTTGATGACTAGGGCCGTGGCTGGGGTTTCCGGAGGGAAAGCAGTCTTCTGCCTGCCAGGGTCGCCTCACGCCGTGGAGGTGGGGGTTAAGCATCTCATAATCCCCGAGGCCCCTCATGTGGTTAAGCATGCCAAGGAGTAACCTTACCCTTGCCCCGTTACGCTGTCAGACTTTACTATGAGGGAGATGGATACCACGGTTTTCAACCTCAGAGGGAAAAGAGAACCGTAGGCGGGGAAGTCATTTCAGCCCTCCTGAGGTCAGGCCTCGTAAGCAGCCGGGTCTCCGCTCACTTTCAAGCAGCCTCTCGAACCGACCGGGGGGTCAACGCCCTCAATCAAACCGTCGCCTTTCACGCTGACCAGCCTCTCAACCTTCGAAGGCTTAACGCCTTCCTCCCCTGCGACATCAGAGCCTGGGCTTGGGCGGAGGTTCCTGCTCAGTTTAACCCGAGAAAAGAGGCTGTGGAGAGGCAGTATCTATATTTGGCTCCCTACCAAGGAGAGGACATGGAAAAAATGAGAGAAGCCGCACGGATTCTCTTGCAGCATACCTCTTCCCAAGCTGAGCATAGGAAGCGTGCAGACTGGCTTACACCCTTGAAAAAGCTTAAGGTTAAGCTGTGGCGAGGTTTACTTTTGTTCGAGTTTTCTTCCAAAGGCTTTGTGAAGGGGGCGGTAAGGAAGGCGTCGGGGCTTATTCTGAAAGTCGGCAGAGGAGAAATCCGGCTGGAGGATATAGGGCCTATGCTCCAAGAGAAGGAAAGCTGTTTGAGTATACCTCCGGCCCCTCCGGAGAATCTACTACTTGCAGACATAAAATATGAGAAGATAAAGTTCAAGGTGGACGGGGGGGCTGTGAGGGAAATCATGGGAAGGCTGCGGAAAACTGTCCACCGAGGGGAGTTTGCGAGGCTCTGCCTCGCCAAGCTACCCAGAAACGTTAATTTCTAGGCTTGCTAAGGTTATCTCTGAACCTAAGCATCTTCAGCGTAGGGCTACTGACGGGGTAAAAATGGGCGAAAGGCTTCCGGAAAGCCTTCCAAAAGGGGTTGACCTATCCCAGCCCAGAAGGAAGGTGTTCGTCAAAGAGATCGTCTTAGAGAACTTCATGTCCTACGAGTACGCCAAAATACCCCTGAAAGTTGGCCTCAACGTGGTCTGCGGCCCCAACGGCGCAGGGAAGTCTTCCATCCTCCTCGCCCTCTCCGTGGCGTTGGGCCAAGCCTATACAGAGCGGTCGAAGCGGCTCAGCGACCTGATAAGGAGGGGAAAGGAAAACGCCCGAGTGACCCTTCTTTTCGACAACTCCCCCGGGAAAGATGGGAGGAGACCCATTCCCAGCAGCGACTCCGATCTCTTCAGGCTTTCCCGCTATCTTAGGAAAAACGGGGAATACTGGTTTGAAGCGGACTATCGCGGGATTTCCAAAGGAGAACTTTCTCGGCTGTTGGACTCCTTCGGCATCAACCCCGACAACATGCTCATCATCATGCACCAGAACATGGTGGAGGAGTTCAGCGTTGTCTCCCCCCAGCAGAAACTCCTCATGGTGGAGGAAGCCGTAGGCTTCCAGCCCTACCGGCAGAGGATCATGGAAGCCCAGCAAAGGCTTATGGGACTTCTCAGCGAAGAAACCTCCATCGCCAGCCTCCTAGGTAGCGCTGAGCAGACTCTAGCTTACTGGAAAGAGCAATACGACCGGTACCTCCGAAAGAAGGAGCTACTTCAGAAGAAAAGCCAGTTGGAACGGGAACTGGCTTGGGCGCAAGTGGTTAAGTTGGAGAAATCCCTAGAGGCGGTGATGGAGGAGGAAGAAAGAAAAAGACGTAGGCTCATCCGAATTCGAGAAAACGCTGAAAAGACGAAGAAAGAGGGGAAAGAGCTCCAGCATGACATCGGTAAACTTCGGTTTGAACGCAACCAAAGCCTCTTCACTCTCATAGGCTGCGAAAAGGAAAAGGCTGGAAACGAGATCTACACTAAGCTTTCAGGCGAGTTTTCAGAGAGGATGGAAAGTCTTCAAGCCATGCTGGACAGGTTGGAAAACTCATCGGGAAGGAGCGAGGGAGACGGCTATAGGGCTGTTAGGGAAAAGATGGAGGAGATACAAAGTTGGCTTGAGGAAATTCAAAGCCATTCCCGAGCTTCCATGGTGAAAATGAAGGAATTGAATTCGAAAATCTCACTCCTCCAAAAAAGTCTGAGTTCCCTAGAACAGGAGTTAGACAGTCTTCAGGAAATGTACGTGGAGAAAAGGGTTAGGGAGGCTTTGCTGAATTATCAGGGGGAGGAATTAGAAGACCAGCTCCGGCAGTTGGGAAGAGAAGAGGACAGGCTTAAAGAGGAACTGGAGACTTTAGCCTCCCAAGCTAGGGAAATCGGGCCTAGGGTGGAAACCCACCGGCTTCCCCAAGAAATCAGCGACGAAATCAAAACTCTAACAGCCCACTTGGTCTCCTTGGCGGATGTTAATCCGGAGACTGAAAAAATCTACCGCAAATATCAGCGGGTATACGAAGAGCTGAAGCAGAAATCTGAAGTATTAGCGGAAAACAGGGCTAAGATGCTGGAGGAAGTGGATGTCCGGAAAAAGGCTTGGAGAAAAGTTTTGGAAAACTTCCTCGCCGAGCTTAACCAAACCTACAGGCAGTTCCTCTCCACCATAGGCGCCCTTGGAAACGTGAAACTGGTCAACGCAGAGGATGTGGAAACCGCAGGCCTAGAGCTCTACGTAGGCTTCCACGGCACAGCTCCTACCCCCTTAGACGCCTACACCCAGAGCGGAGGAGAACGGACAACAGCCATCATGGCCTTTCTGCTCGCCCTCCAAAGATACGTGAAGTCTCCTATTAGGGCGGTGGATGAGTTTGATATACACATGGACCCTAGAAATAGGGAGACAGTATCGAAGCTGATAGCGCAGACCGTCGGCGAACAAGAGCAAGCGCAGTATATAATTATAACGCCCTGGCATCTTCCAATCTTTGACCAAGAAGCTCACCTCATCATCGTTCAGAATGTGGCAGGAAGGTCTGAAGTTAAAACGGTGAACAGCTCTGAAGCCGGCTCGAAGGTCCAAGGATAACTTAGAACACCTCCTCAGGGTGATTTCCCTCTGTGAAACGGTAGAGCGGAGGGGGATCAACCCTTTTGAGGTTGAGGTTAAAGAAGCCCTGAACTCCCTCCGACGGCTTCTCGCAAGTTGGAAGTCCTTCGAAGAGCTCTGCCTAGACGCCCAAGCCATCAACAACCTCTCCAAGGTCGTTAGGCTTCAAGGGGACTGGATTAAACGCCGATCAGCCCTCCACGGAGTGGACCCTGAGACCGTTGAAGCCCGGATAGCGAAGCTGAAGCCCGAAGAGCTAGCCGGAGTCTTCTTAGGAGCATGGCGTCCGCTTGTTAGGCTGGAAAAGCTTTCCTTAGAAAGGTTGAAGGAAGCCTTCTGCTACTGGAAGGGGCTTCCTCCTCGAGGAGAACGTGGAGAAGATTTTCTCCTCCCTTCCTTGGAGGTTTCTACTTCCATGGATGAGGTTCTGAAAATGGTTTGGGAAGGGGAAGACTTTGATCAAACTCTTAGGAACTTCTGGGAGGAACTTCGCCTCAAGGCAAAGGAGGGGGGAGGTAAAATCTCCTACTGGAAGTTTGTGGCGGATGAAAGCTTCGCAAAGCTGGTGGTGAGAGCCTACCTGACCAGCTTTCTGCTCACCTACGGCTACGCCCGGCTGGAGGTGGAACCCTTAGAGGGGGACATAACCCTTATCCCTAACCCCGAACCGGTCACTAAGAAAAACGTCGGCTCATCGGTGGCCATATCTCTAGACCGTTTTCTCTGGGAAAAACTGCGGGAGGAAAAGACATCGTGACTGAGGAAGAAACCGCCGCGGCCTACGCCAGGAAGCTGAAAAGAGCAGCTCAAATGCTGTTTTTCCAGAGACACCGTGTTCCGGGCCTCCGAGGCTGGGAGCTGAGGAAATCCCTAGGCAAAGATTACATGAAAGTGGTGGAGCTTCTCAACTTCGAACTAGGGAAACTGGGCCTTCAGGTTAAAGTCATCCCGGAAACCAGTGAAACCGAGCGTCCGGAGAGGCTTACCGATGAGGAACTGGATAGGGCGAGGTTTTACATCACGCTGGGAGGCTCGCCTACGGCTACGGAAACCCAGCTGGCAGGATGGAGGATCGATGACCTAGCGGTGCTCGCGGCCTCCTTGGCCTACATCTTGGCAAGACAGGGGAAGGCTCCGAAAAGCGAGGTGGAGAAGCTTTTGAAGGAGAAGCTTCCCGAATGGAGGGTTAACCTCAGCCTCGACCGCTTCATCAAGATGAAATACTTGTCGTTGGATGAGAATGGGGTTCTCCGCTTAGACTGGAGGACGAGGGCGGAGGTGGATTTGAAAACATTGTTGGAGTTGCTTCTTACAGAGGAAACAACCTCGGCCTCCTCGGAGGGAAAAAGCCCTTCAACATCCTAAGATTTCAGAGACTTCTCAGCGGCGATCATGGTTAACGTGGACTTGACCTCAGGCATCCTTCGGAGCTTGCTTTCAACGAGAGCCTTAATTTCGTTTAGGTTTTCCACTTCCACCCGGAGAATGAGGTCGTAGATGCCGTAGATGCGGCTGACCTCCTTCACCGAGGGTGTACCTCGGATTTTCTCGGCTACTTCCTCGTCTGTTCCAGACTGCACATTGAGTAGCACAAAAGCCAAGGGCATTTCAAACACGTCTGCCTTGGGGAAATTAAATTTTTATGAATTCAACATTCAACGGTTAAAAGACTTTCGGTATCCCCCAAAAAATTTTCCTAACATGAAACCTAGTTTCCTCTCCGCCAGTCAGCGGAGCTAGTCCGTCTCAGAATGGCTATGGGGCAATGTTCTGTTTCTTTGAGCATCTTCCACGTCACTTCCGTCATGGCCACGTTGAACTTTTCCGCCACATCCCACATGGTTTTACCTGCCCCATAGCCGAGGATGTGATGGGAGGCTTCGGCCAAGTTCAAGGCTTCTTCCACTGTTAAAGCCTCCGGAGGATACACGGCTTTAGGAGTTGAACGGGGTTTAAGCTTAAACATCCTTCCAAAAAGGTAGTAGAGGAAGCCTCCTCCAGAACGAATGCCACTCACACCAGTAGGTGAAGGGGATAAGTGAAGCCTTCGAAAAGAATAGGTTTTATCCGAATCCACGATGAGAACGATGACGGATTTTTTCAGCCTCTGCTGGAAGGCAGCATAAATTTTTTCTGCCACATCCCCAGGTCTGGGGAGAGGAAGGCTGACGTAGGAATAGGGAAGGTTGGTGGCGTCGACGCCTCCCTCTGAGCTGAATCTTAAAGCTTGAAGCAAGCCGGTTTTCTCCAACACTAGCTGCTTATGCCTAGCTCCTTCAACTTGGGGGTAGTCTCTCAGCCGGAGCATAGTCAGAGGCTTCAGCCGGCATAGGAAACCCAGCAGATATCCCCAGCAAAGCCTCATCCACACTCGGACGAGAAACTGAGAGGCGAAGCCGGGTTCAACTTTGCTTTCGTCGACAATGTTCCCTTGGGCGATGGAGAGAGCTTTCTCTGAAACAGCTAAAATGTCCCCGTTTCTAACCAGCTTCCCCGCGGTTCGAAGAATTTCTTCCAAGTAGTTGGTTCCCGGAAGCCAGTAAGCTGTTCTAATTCTCTTAACCTTCAGCCCGGGAATTTTCGGAGGAGACATCCAAGGTTAACCGGCATGGATGACCAAAAAAACTTTCCGCAACCTGAGGCAATTAATAATAAGGGCTTTTCGAATACCTTTCCGTAGGAGTTAAGCCCATGGAAGACATCCTTCTTTACGCTGTTCACGTGGGAGAAAAACTCGGCGCCGACTTCGTGGAGGTCCGAGGCCAAGAACTCCATAAGACATCGGTAACCACTAAAGACGGAAAACCGGAGCATATCAGAGAAGGCTTCGAAGAAGGCTTAGGCATAAGAGTGCTAGCCCGTGGGGCTTGGGGTTTCCTATCCCTAAGAAAAACAGACCGGGAATCAATAAGGGAAGCGGCGGAGAAAGCCTACAAGTTGGCCCTGACCTCCAGCCGGGAGATTAAAGAGCCTGTGAAGTTGGCGGAGGTCAAGCCTGTGCGGGATAGGGTGGTTAAGAAGCCTAAACTTTCCCCCACCGATGTCTCCTTGGAGCAAAAGGCGGAACTGGCTCTAAGCATCGACAGGGACATTTTCAGCCTAGTTCCTCAGGTGAAAAGCTGCACTGTTAATTACCTCGACGTGGTGGGCGTGAACTACTATTTTTCCAGTGAAGGAGCCCGCATCCAACAGGACAGCCTCCACGTTTGGCTGAGAGTTTACGCCACGGCGTCTGAGGGGGAGGTATTCGCCTCCGCCAGTGAGGAGGTGGGTTCCACCAAGGGTTTTGAAACCTTTGAAAGACAGGTCCTAGAAAAAGTGAGCAGCAGGGTCTCCCGGCGGATCAGGGAGCAGTTGAAGGCGGAACTGCCCAAAGGCGGAGTCTACCCGGCTGTCTTAGGCTCCAACGTGGTAGGGGTCTTCATCCACGAAGCCTTCGGCCACCTAGCGGAAGCAGACCTAGCGTTAGCCGGCTCGGTGACATTAGACAAAATGGGAAAGAGAATAGCCTCGGAGGCAACGAGCATCTTCGACGATGGAACGCTGCCTGGAGCCTTCGGTAGCTTCCGCTACGACGACGAAGGTGTTCCAGCTCAGCGAACCCCGTTGGTGGAGAAAGGCGTGGTAGTGGGGCTGATGCATTCCCGGGAAACAGCAGGCCGGCTGGGTGTTCAGCCTACTGGAAACGCTAGAGCGGAAAGTTTCAGGTTTACACCAATAATCCGTATGAGAAACACCTATTTGGCTCCAGGAGATCAGAGCTTAGAAGAGCTTCTAGAGCCCATTCGTTTCGGCTACTATCTGAAAACCCTCAGAGGAGGACAAGCCAACTTAGACGGCACTTTTCAGGTGGGCATTCAGGAAGGCTACAAGGTTATCAGGGGAGAAGTCTGCGAGCCGGTGAGAAATCTTTCCATGAGCGGGCACACTCTTCAGACACTCCTGAAGATAGAAGCTGTAGGGAAGGATTTCCAACTCTGGCCGGGACGGTGTGGAAAAGGCCAGACTGCCTTCATCTGCGACGGAGGCCCTTCCATCAGAGTAGGGGAGGCTCAGCTGGGAGGGAGAGGATAAGCCGTGAACCTTCTAGCCTACGGGGAGAAAGCTGTTCGCAGAGCTCTAGCCTCAGGGGCTCAGGAAACGGAAGCCTTTCTGGCTAAGGGTCGGTGTTTCGTGGTGGAAATAGAGCGAGGTCAGATCGCTAGGAGCTCCAGTATGGTGGATGAAGGCCTAGGTGTGAGGGCGGTAATAGGTAAAGCTTGGGGTTTCGCCTACACCAACAAGCTGACCGACGAGGAGGTGGAAAAAGCCGCCTTAGCGGCCCTGAGAGCGGCGAGGGCAGGAAAACCTGATGAGGCATGGAAAGGGTTCCCGGCTTCCCGAAAACTTCCAAAAGCGAAGGGCACCTATGACGAGGAAGTAGCCGGCCTCCCCGCGGAAGAAGCAGTGAACCTGGCTTCTAAAATGTTGAGGACGGCTCAAAGCTTTGACGGCAGAGTCTTGGCTGTCGAGGGATCGGTAGGCGTCTCCCTGGTGGAGAAGGCGGTGGTAAACTCGTTGGGGGTTCATGCCTGCGACAGAGGAACCCGGACTGAATGCTTTCTGGGGGCCATAGCCAAAGAGGTGGGGGAAACTACTCCCCTATGCTTCGAATTCGACGCTCACTGTTCTCTTCGAATCAACCCGGAAAAGGTGGGAGAAGAGGCAGCGAGGTTGGCTGTTTCCGCCCTCGGAGCGGAAGACCTTGAAACCGGCAGCTACACCGTGGTCCTCGGCCAGTCTGCCTTGCTGGGGATTTTTTACCACAGTCTTATCCCCTCCCTTAAGGCTGACAACGTTCAGCGGGGTAAATCCAAGCTGAAAGGGAAAATCGGAGTGAACATCGCCTCGGAGCTTCTAACCATTCACGACGACGGCCTCCGGGAAGGGGGCCTTCACACTTGGAGTTTCGACGACGAAGGTCACCCAAGCCAGAGGACGACTCTCATAGAAAAGGGCGTGTTGAAAGGCTACCTCTACGACAGCTACACGGCTGGCAAGGAGGGTGTGGAGAGCACGGGTAACGCCTGGCGGAGCCATCCGGCCCCCTACGCTTGGACTCCCATCATCGAGGCCACAAACTTCACCGTCACCCCGTCCACCATTTCGCCTGAGAGGCTTTTGTCCGAGGTGAAGAAGGGAGTTTTCATTCCCTATGTTCAAGGCGCCCACAGCAGCAATCCTGAGAGCGGAGAGTTCTCGGTGGTGGCTGCACCTGCGTGGAAGATTGAAGAAGGCCAAGTAGGCCGACCGTTGAAGGGAGTGATGCTGACTGGAACCATTTATGAACTTCTCAGAAATATTTCAGGGTTGGCGAGCAACCTCAGACAGCTGGCCCTCTTGGTGGCGCCATGGATTAGAATCGAAGATGCGAGGCTGGTGGGCCGGAGGGGAGAGGAAGGTTAAAGCCTCCGCCTCAGCCTGAAAAGAGAGGCTGGAACACCGAGGATAACCGCGGCTAGGATGAAAGACTGCCAAGATGCTAGGGAGTAAAAGGCTAAGACTAGGGAGAAGTAGATGGTTAAGATAAGGGTTAACATACCGTAGAGAGCAAACTGGTGGCTTCTGAAATAAAGCTTCCTCTTCTCCTCTTGGGTGATGGGGAAACTGCGGGAGTGATGGTAGACGGGAGGTAGGAGGAAAATCAGGACAGAGATGGCGGCAAAGGAGAGGGCTAAGATGGTTAAAAACACCTGCACTGAGGCTTCTTCTCCCCCTTTGAAAACGGCTACGTTGAGGAGAAATCCGAAGAGAATCCCCGACACAGCCACCAGAAGGCGGAATTCCCCGAGGATGTCCCCTACATCTATGGCGTAGTCGCTCAAAGAGTATCCCCCTAGACTAAGCGTCGGCGGTCTTTAAAACTTTACAGACTCTGGTCTAAGGAGACTGGACCTCAAAAAAATGGAGGGTTTTGTTACTTTACGGGGATTTTTCTTCCGCGAAGAGGCTGCTTCAACGGCACTGTAATCTTGAGAAGCCCACTTTCATAGGTGGCTTCAGCTTTATCCACATCTACGGGATGAGCGAGATAGTAGCATCCGGAATATTCTAGGTCCTCTCTGACAGCTCTGACGCAGAAAGTTTGTTCTCCAAGCTCCAATTCAATATCTTTCTTCTCAACCCCAGGGAATTCCACTTCCACGTAGTATCTTTCCCGGTCATGGTCAACACATGTAGAAGGAGCCACGGTAACCTTGGTTTTTTCTACCATAAAAATTTCCTCCACTATGAAGAAAGAGACCGCTGAAAAATAAGCGTTTCGTGTTGCAAATGTAAAGTCACCGGTGTAACCTAGGCTTCAACCGCCTTCCTAAAAAGCCGATGTAAACTATGGAAAAACCAACAAAGAGGACTACGGCCACTTTCAAAGCCAGAGAGACAGCGGTCAAGGAAAGCAATGCCACTGCCACACCTTCTAAGAAGCCTGTGGAAACTCTCCATCGGTTGGTTCCTTTCCTGAAACCCCAAGTTTGGGTTAACCAGTCGAAAGCAGCTGGGAAAAGAAGTAAGATGCAGAAGAAGACTTGATAAGGAAAAGAGAGGCCGTGGAATAGTGGAACTTCATAGAGAGCCGTCGCAGCAATTAAAGAGGAAAAGCCCATATAGACCCCCAAGCAGCGAGCGCAGATATGGATGTCCTTGCCTCCCAGCCTTAGGGTCACCCAGTGTCTGTGGGATAACAAGCTTTCCCAGTTCAAAACCTTCACCCACAAGCTTCCGTTTGGCTTTTTCCGCAATAGGGGCACAGCTGATAGTCAGTCATGATAGGTTTACCGCAGGAGGAACACGGTTTCCCAACCGCGGGCACTTGGATGGGAAAGTTTGCCTTGAAATTACGCATGAGAGCCGCAACGCCGGAGCTGTAGGTGGTCTTTACCGAGGCGCCGCCCCCTTTCACTTCCGTTAGCTCGAAGGTAGCCTCCCCTTGACCGCCCACTCTAACCTTATAAAGTCTTGGGGGAATGGATTCCAAGACTTCGAATTTCGGCGAGGCCTTTCCTCCTAAGAAGAAACTGCGAGTGCTGGGCTGCGCTCCTTGGATTTCCCATTCCCTTGTTTTCTTGACGATGGCATCGTAGGCTTCTTGCAAAGTATAAGGAGTAAACCACACGTCGGTTATTTGAGGCCCTCTCTGAGCGGCTCCTCGAGACTGCATCAGCATCATCATAACGCAGCATAGAAGTAATGGTAGAAACAGGAGAAAACTGGAATACTCTGCCAAAGGTATAACCTTCATAAAGTAGTCCACCCTAAGCTTAAATAAGTTTCTGATCAGAAAGAGAAGCTTAACCTAGCTATCCTTTATCTTCCCTTAAAAAAAGGTCTACTCAGCCGTTTCACGCAAACTCAAATACGTCCTAGTCCTAAAACTCTATTAGGAAATCCCGCTCAGACCCGCTGGTGCATCATGGTGAAGTTGAAGCCTGAAGAGGAAAGAAGACGGCTGGTAGAAGCACTCCAAGCCTATGGAGCCCTTCGCAGCCCTAAGGTTATCAGAGCTATGCTCAAGGTTCCGAGAGAGATGTTCGTTTTGGAAAGCATGAAAGACAGAGCCTACGATGATACACCCCTGCCCATCCTATCAGGCCAGACCATATCAGCCCCCCACATGGTGGCCATGATGAGTGAACTTCTGGAATTGGAGGCGGGCCACAGAGTTTTAGAGGTGGGAGCGGGAAGCGGATACCACGCTGCCGTAGTAGCTGAGATTATAGCCCCGGAGGAAGCTGAAAACAAAGGCCACGTCTACACCGTGGAGATCCTTCCTGAACTGGTTAGGTTTGCGTCGGAAAACTTGGAGAAAACTTCCTACGCTAAGGTTGTAACGGTTATCCAAGGCGATGGCTCCCGCGGATTACCCAGTCACGCTCCCTTCGACCGCATCTTCGTCACAGCCTCAGCGCCCTCTGTGCCCCCGCCCTTGGTGGAGCAACTTAAACCAGGAGGCATTCTTGTGATCCCAGTGGGCGGCGCCTATATATCTCAAACCCTCCGAACGGTGAAGAAAAGGCAGGATGGACAGGTTGAATCTTCCGACCTGATGGGTGTGGCCTTCGTTCCTTTGAGGGGTGAGTACGGATGGAAAAGCTAAAGCTCAAAGAGGCGGTTGGAGATGTCTGAAGACAAGTTGGTGGGTATTGAAGCTTTCGAAGGCGGTTGGGCTCACAAAAAATTTCTGGACCGCGCCCTAAAGGAAAGAGCTAAAATTCTCGCTCGCATCAGCCGGGAGGAGGCAGGCAAGTTAGCGGAGGCTGTGGGAGGGAGGCTTACGGAGCTCCTGGAGGAGGCTGCGGAGTGGGTTATAGTCGTCAGCCCTCTGCCGAAACTGGAGGTTTATTATGTCCTCAAACGTTACGCTCCCGAGTTTGAGGATGTGCTTCAGGCTTTTTATAGGAGAAAAGACTTGGAGCTGAGCCTTCCGGCTGAAGATATATCCGAGTTCACCGTTCTCTACGCCAATGCTCTGATCTACGCTGCTAGGCAAATTTTGGGGAAAGATGATCTGCCCCATCTTTCACGGTACCTTTAAACTATGAAAACCATGTGTCTAAGGTTTTCTTTCCTTTGAGTTCCGTGAAGCCTGCTTCCAGTTTTCCTAGGGCAGTTCTGACTCTTTCTTCGGAGAAGTCTCTTTCCCCGCAGAGAAATCTGACCGCTCCTTCCACGTCGGGGGGCTTCCATTCGATTTTAAAGTCGTCGGTAACTTCGGGTTGGAGAAATATGGCGGCGATCTCCTCCCAATTCTCCGGTAGAGCGAGGTTTCTTTCTTGGAAGTAGGAGACCGCTCTCCCCAGTTCCCCGTATTCCTTTATCAGCTTTAAGGCTGTCTTAGGGCCGATGCCCTTCACGCCTTCAGGGTTGAAGTCGGTGCCGATTAAAATTCCTATGTCCACCAGCTGCCGGCGTGTAATCCCAAGCTCGGCCAGCAGCTGGCCTAATTCGATAACCTCCGGATTTACCTCCACGTAAGTTTTCTTCCGAGGAAGTTTTCTGCGGCCTGTGATAGCTAAGTTACGGACCAGCCTAGGAGCCCCGAAAAGCAGAGAGTCGTAGTCTTGGCTTGCGGTCGCCCACACATGGCCTTTCAGGGCGAGGTAGGCAGCTTGAGCTTCTCCCTCCGAGGGAGCTTGAACCCACGGCACTCCCATGAGGGTGAGAAGAGCCTTAGCGTCCTCCACCATGTAGTCCTTAAGCTGGGAAGTCATCTGAGCGTAAATCCGCGCCTCCTCCAGCTCCCCTTTTTTCAAGGCTTCCTCATATTTTTCTTCAGCCTGAACCTTCACCAAAGCCCGCCGCTGGATTTCCCTACTCTTCAAAGAAGGGGGTGTCCCATCGAAGACATAAACCAACTTCAGCCCTTTCTCCGCCAAGTTCGAGCTTCGATACAAGATTCCGCTGAGGTGACTGGTCACATGGCCCCGTCGGTCCGTTAAAAGCTCACCTGTGGATTGGCGGATGATGGACAGAAACTGGTATAGGGCATTGTAAGCGTCCACAGCCACACTTTTTCCGCTCAACTCCTCGAGGCTGAGGACTTTGCGGGGAACTAGGTCCTTCAAGTCTACTCCCAAGTTTTCCTCCCCTAAGTTGCCCGCTTTAGCTACGTTTTTCGTAGTTCGATTTTTTTCCTGCCTCTGGGAGCTGTGGAAACGTGGATGAGGCCCCGTATTTCCAGCTGAAAGAGCGCCTTGTTAAGTGTGGAAGCTGAAAGGGTGTCGTCTCCGTCTTTTCTCAGGTTTCTTAAGAGCTCCTCATCGGTGCAGGGACCGGAGACCTTTAGGCTTTCGATCACCCGCGCGTGGAGAGGGAGGGACCGCCAAATCTTGCTCATCTGAGACATCTCTGAAGATGAGGGTTAAATTTGAAGGGTGGTGAAGCTGCTGGTTTAAGTTATTGGGGAAGGCGTCAGAGGCTTTTCGACTTTCTTGAAGGTTGCAGCGAAGCTTTCGTAGAATTTCTCCATTTCAGGAGTGATGCTGGGCCCTACCTTGTTGAAGGCTTCCCGGAAGTCTTCCATCTTAACCTCCTTAGTGGCGAGGTTTTTCCTGAGGGCGTTCAAGCCGGCTTCCCGGCATACAGCTTCGATGTCAGCTCCGCTGTAGCCTTTGGCCATGGAGGCCAGTTCCTCTAGGCTTACTTGTTTGCTTAAAGGCATCTTAGCGGTGTAGATACGGAAGATTTGAAGCCTAGCTTTCTCGTCGGGGGCGGGGACGTAGATGAGCCTGTCAAACCGGCCGGGTCTGAGGACAGCGGGGTCTAGGATGTCAGGTCTGTTGGAGGCAGCCAGCACGATGATGTTTTCTAAACCGGCTACTCCGTCCATCTCCGTCAACAGCTGGCTTATCACCCGCTCGGAGACCCCTTGATCAGCGTAGCCCATACCCCTTCGCGGAACGATGGCGTCGAATTCGTCGAAGAAGACTACAGCCGGAGAGGCCATCTTTGCCTTCCGGAAAACTTCCCGAATGGCCTTCTCAGACTCTCCAACCCACTTGCTGAAGATTTCAGGCCCCTTGATGGAAATGAAGTTAGCTTCACTCTCCGTGGCCACAGCCTTGGCCAGCAGCGTCTTACCGCAACCCGGAGGCCCGTGGAGAAGGATACCTTTGGTAGGCTTGATTCCGATTTTTTCGAAAGCTTGCGGATATTTAATAGGCCACTCCACGGCCTCCCTCAACTCTGCTTTAACCTTCTCTAAGCCCCCTATGTCCTCCCAGCGGATGTTGGGAATCTCCACGTAGACCTCTCTCATTGCCGTAGGAGTGATCTCCCGGTAGGCAGCGAGGAAATCGTCCATCTTGATTTCCATGGATTGAAGAATATGAGGCGGAATGTGCTCCTCTTCCACGTTGATATCCGGCAGGTAGCGGCGGAGAGCTTTCATGGCGGCTTCCCGGCAAAGCGCAGCGATGTCCGCTCCCGTGTAGCCGTGACTCATATCGGCCAGCTTCTTAAGGTCCACATCTTGGGCTAGAGGCATTCCCCTCGTGTGGATGAGAAGGATCTCATACCGCCCATCCTTGTCGGGAACACCTATTTCGATCTCCCTGTCAAACCGGCCGGGTCTCCGAAGAGCAGGGTCTACGATGTTGGGAACGTTGGTGGCACCGATGACGATGACGTTACCCCGAGCTTGGAGGCCGTCGAGGAGGGCGAGCAACTGGGCTACAACTCTTTTTTCCACTTCGCCTACTACCTCCTCCCGTTTGGGGGCGATGGCGTCGATTTCGTCGATGAAAATGATGGAGGGCACGTTCTCCTGGGCTTTCTGGAAGATTTCCCTCAGCCTAGCCTCAGACTCCCCGTAAAACTTGCTCATGATCTCCGGGCCGTTGATGTTGATAAAGTAGGCGTGGGCTTCGTTGGCCACAGCCTTGGCCAGCAGCGTCTTACCGCAACCCGGAGGCCCGTGGAGAAGAACCCCTTTAGGCGGGTCGATGCCCAGTCTCTGGAAAAGCTCCGGATGTCTGAGGGGCAGCTCTACCATCTCCCTGATCCTTTGGACTTCTTCGTGAAGGCCTCCGATGTCTTCGTAGGTCACTCTGGGGATTCCTTTCTTCTCAGGGCTGGGTTCGCTGAGGACTTGGAAGTTGGAGGAGGCTGAAACCCTGACGATGCCGCTGGGCCGTGTTCTAACCACGGTGAAGGGCATGGCGTTCCCGAAAACCGAGAGAAGGACTATGTCCCCCTCCACCAGAGGCATCTCCAGCAGCCTCGACCTGACGAAGTTGGTAAAGTCAGAGTCAAACTCAATTCTCACGTCCACCGGAGCTAAGGTTACGGTGTGAGCGTTTTGAACATGGGCTTTCCTGACGGTTAGGTAATCGTTGAGGGACACGCTGGCATTCCTTCGGATGAGACCGTCGATGCGGATGATGTCCAAGCCTTGATCTTCAGGGTAAGCCGGCCAAGCTATGGCGGCGGTGGTTTTCTTACCGCGGATTTCCAAGATGTCCCCTGCCATGACATTAAGCTGGTCCATGGTTTTCTGGCTTATCCGAGCTTTACCCCTTCCTACATCCCTTTGCTTAGCTTCCGCAACCTTCAACTGAACCTCAGCCGGCATTTTCCTCCTTCACCAGCCTCCATTTATCGGAGCTTATAGGCATATTTCAACTGCTGAGTGATTCAATTAACCACCTATACTATAAACTTTTATGAAAACATGGGCTAAACCCTTTCTATTGCCAGCTTTTCCGCCTTCTTCCCCATCAGAAGTGCGCGAAACACCTCTCCCCCGTGAAGACCATGGCGATGCCATATTGATCGCATGCATCAACCACCTCTTGATCCCTAACCGAACCCCCCGGCTGTATGACGGCTGAAACATCGTACTTGGCAATGAGGTCTATGGAGTCCCTGAAGGGGAGAAAACCGTCAGAGGCGAGAACAGACCCTCTGAGACTTTCCGCATGCCATTTTAAAGCCTTATCGACGGCTATCTTGACGGCGGTAACCCTATCTTGCTGGCCGGCTCCCACCGAGACTGTACATCCGTCTTTAGCGAGGACGATGCCGTTTGACCTCACATTGGCGCAAACATACCAAGCGAAAAGCATGTCCTCAAACTCCCGTTCAGTAGGCGTTCTCCTTGTTACAGGTTGTAAGTCGTCTTTTCTCCTTATTTTTGTGGTGTAGGGATCTGAAACTACAATCGACCCGTCGCCTAAAACGGAAAGACACAGATAGCCTGTTTCTCCACCTGCAAACTTCGGCAAGCAGTCTAGGTTCGCAATTTGAACTACCCTCATGTTCCTTTTTTCTCCAAACTTCTCCACAGCTCCCTGTTCATATCTAGGGGCAACTACTCCTTCAACAAAAGTGCTTACAATTTCTCCCGCAGTATCCCCGTCAACCGGACAGTTGAAGCCTACGATGCTGCCGAAGGCTGCTTGGCTGTCGCTGTCTCTCGCTCGGAGGTAAACTTCTCGCAAGGTGTCGTTTTTCCTGGCCACCGCCACCCCGGTGGGGTTCAAATGCTTCATGACAGCGCAGGCGGGAGCGTCAAAGTATTTCAGTATGTTTAAAGCCCTGTCCATATCTTCTACATTAGTCTGGCTGAGGCCTTGTTTTCCTGTTTTCAGTTCTTTCAGGTTTCCCATAACCGCCTTTTTCCCAGCGGGACTGTAGAGAGCTGCCTGCTGATGAGGGTTAACTCCGTATCGGAGGCTTTGGCGTTTTTCGTAAACCAACTCCTTGTCGCCTAGGAAAATTCTGAACTGCTGAGGAAGCTTCTCAGGCAAAGCCGTGTGATATATATCCCTCAACTTTGACATGTCAACCACCTTTCCAGATAGTTTTTTATCGCAACCTCATAGTGGGCTGTTTTTACAAAGGCTTTCACAGCCATTTTTCTTTTGGTTTCAAGGCTAATGCTGCCGCCTGTTTTTTCCATCTCCTCCGCAATCTCCCCGTACTGTTCAGGTTCAACAACAACAGTAACCGTACCGTGTAAAAGAGAAGCTTTGGCCGCAGCCCTTATCATCGCAGGTCCACCGATGTCGATGTTTTCCACCACCTCCCGGAAAAGCGCTGTCTTTTCAGCTGCAGTTTTTTCAAAGGGATATAGGTTTACAACAAGCAGATCGATAGGTTGAATTCCTTGTGCGGCCATGTATTCGCGGTGTTGTGATCGACTCGGGTCCAGCAACAGGCCGCCGTGGATTTTAGGGTGCAGCGTTTTCAGCAAGCCATCGGGGCTCTCAGGATAGCCTGTATACGTGGAGATTTCTGCGGCTTCATAGCCGAGTTCCCTGATTTTCCTCGCGGTTCCGCCTGAGGAGATTATTTCGAAACCATGTTTGGCCAAGGTTTCCAAAAGCATTTTCAGCCCAGTCTTGTTTGAGACACTTATCAAAGCTCGCCTTGCCAACGAATACTCACCAGAACAGCTCCCTGTCTCATTTATTCATCCTAATTCATAAATACTTCTCAGCTGAGAGAGATCGTTTACGGAAAGCCTGCATCATAGCTTAGGTTTGGTGAAAGATGGTTAAGGCTAGGGTTGTTTCCTTCGACGTGGAAGGTACAATAGTGACACCGAGCTTCAGCGACTACGTTTGGCTGGAAGCGATACCTCGTCTCTACGCTCGAAACCGCGGTATCAGTTTTCAAGAAGCCAAAGCGTTCATCACCAAAGAATATGAAAAAGTGGGAATGGATAAGCCGGAATGGTATGATATTGCTTACTGGTTTAAGCGTTTCAATCTAGAAAACTTCCAATCCATCTTGGAAGACTCCTTTCACCGCTTGGCCTATTATCCGGAGGTGAAAGAGGTTTTGGAAGGTCTCCGCGGAGACGGATACAGGCTCATAATTATATCTAATTCCTCTAGGGAATTTCTACGCTTTCAGATAAAGGAGCTAGAAGACTATTTCGACCAAGTGTTTTCAACGACTTCCGATTTTGCTCAGACAAAACACCATGCAGAGCTCTACTCCAGAATCTACAGCCTGACAGGAGTGACTCCTCAGCAAGCGGTGCATGTGGGGGACCGTTTGGACTCTGATTTTCACCCACCTAGAAAAGCCGGCGCCATAGCCTACCACTTGGACAGAAGCGGCAGAAACCGGGGAGAATACGTGGTGCGGGATCTGGTGGAGTTTAGGGAAAAACTCAACCGGTTTGACGGTTGTAGATAAATTAGATTCGCCTCACCAAGAAAACTTCAGCCTCCCCCACGCCCTCTGTCTTTTTCACGGCCTCCTCCACTTTTTCCATTTCGCCGGCTTCGTCTTCTGGGAAGACGACGTGGGCTATGAGGGAAACGAGGCCGAAGGCAATGGGCTCCTCCTCAAATCTGTGAACGTAGGCTTCTTTGGGGAGATTACTCTTGATAGCCTCCTTTAAATCGGCTAGGTTCACATCAGCGTCGGCTGGAAAAATTTTAAAAGAAGCCACAACCTTGCTCATGGGAACCTTTCACCCTCCTATGGTCCTACGAAGCCGCATTTAGGGCATTTGTAGGGTCTGCCGAATTTTCTGCATCTTTCACAGCGGGTGATGGTTACTCCCCCGCAGTTGGGACATGGAAATTTGACGAAATATTCAGTGGGAATGATGGTCTTACCGCACCAGATGCAGGTGGGAACTTTCAGTTCGCTCATGACCGTTCACGGCTCTCCATCACTCTGACGAACATGGAATGAAGGAGGAAAAGAACCGACCCCCTATATATAGTTGCCTTAACGCGAAGGAAAGACTAAAAACCCAAGATAGGCTGAGAAGATACCACCGTCTTGGAGGGTCAGCTGTGAGCGAGCAGCCAAGGGAGTTCAGCTACACTCAGAACATCGTTATCCGAGCAGACCTTAAAATATCCAAGGGAAAGCTCTGCGGTCAAGCAGCCCACGCAGCGGTCTCCGCGTCGGAGGAAGCCAAGAAACATCATGGCGAATGGTGGAAGGCTTGGATGAAAGAAGGGCAGAGGAAAGTCATTCTGAAGGTTGACTCCTTGGAGGAACTCTACCGGTTGAAGGAAAAGGCAGCCCAGCTGGGTTTACCTTGGGCGCTGGTGGAGGACCGAGGGCTCACGGAGGTTCCGCCAGGCACTGTGACCTGCCTAGGAATAGGCCCTGCTCCTGTAAGCCTAGTAGACAAGGTAACACGAGAGTTAGCGCTCCTCTGAGGGGGGAGGGTCGAGTTTAAGGCTAGGCTTGAAGCCGGGCTTCTGGAGGGACATATCGCCCTCTAGCTTCGATTTCCTTCATCTTCCTCCAAACTTTTTGAGCTTCAGCTTCCCCCACCGTGTTCCTGTAGCCTTCGAAAACAGCTTCGACGCATTTCTTAGCCCATCTCAGGTGATGGCTTTCAAAAACTTGTTTGAGGAGGTGGAGATCAACCCCTCGGTCTTCCACGCTCTCTGAATGAAAACCCAGCCCGAAGTCTACGAAAACCAAACGGCCTTCTGGGGGAAGAATGATATTGGAGGTAGTAAGGTCGCCGTGGATGAGGCCATGACTGTGAAGACGGCCTATATAGATTCCCAACTGGAAGCATTTTCTCTCAACCTCCTCCGCGCCCATGTTTCTTTCCAGGAAATCCTTTAACCTCAATCCTTCCACATACTGCAGAACAAGCTCCGTCCTTTGATGGTCGACAAAATAGACGAGGGGAGTAGGCACTCCTGCA
This sequence comes from Candidatus Hecatella orcuttiae, assembly GCA_002011035.2. Taxonomy (GTDB): domain Archaea; phylum Thermoproteota; class Bathyarchaeia; order Hecatellales; family Hecatellaceae; genus Hecatella; species Hecatella orcuttiae. The sequence goes on from MTLY02000002.1 coordinate 273,243, forward strand.
ACCTTGGCTTCGTGGAGAAGCTTGGCTTCATGAACAGTCCTAGATTCTCTGATCTTCCAGTCCAACTCCTTGACCCTATAGGGTTTTCTTATCCTCCGCTTGAAGACAGCCGGGGAACCCATGAACTCCCCCAAGTAAAGATTAGCCTCAGCGCCCTTCTTCAAGAGCTTCAAAGCCAGTTTCGCCCCCACCAAACTCCTTGAAGCCAAGGATTTCCCTCTCTCCTAGAGCATCTCCGACAGTCTCCATGAAGATGCTGGAACACATAAGGCCTCGGTTAAAATCTGTTCTGCAACTGGAGTTATAGGTTTTATTGATCACCATTCATTTTTAATCGCTAGGCTACGTAAGAAGCAGCCTTGCAGGGATAAAGGCGATGTTCTTTCTAAAAAGTCGGAAAACCGGCTTCCAACTTTCTTAATTCGCTGAGAATGCTTCTTCCAATGTTTTAATAAATTTAATAAAGCATAAATCCTCCCAAGACTCATAAAGAGTCAATTTCACGGGGAGCTATCTTTCCAGTTACTTGTCCTTATCCTAAGAGGGCTAACATGATGACGTTTAAAAATTATGATGATGCAAGCAGTGAAATTCTCATGCAATGCATTCATCGAGCCCTCTCAGACCTTCTGGGAAACAGCGGCGCTAAGGCTATTTTTTACCATTTAGATATAGATGAAAAAATGGTTAATTTGAACACTTTCACGGAGAAGCTGAGGCAGATTTTCGGCATAGGAGCACGCATACTGGAAGAGCGCATTGTAAGCACCCTCAGCCATGAACTTGGAGTTCGACCTCCTAGGCGGGATCTTGAATTTGGAGAGAAAGTTCAGAAAGTTTTAGACGCGGGGCTTAAGAAAAAGAAGAAAAGAAAATCATAAAATGCAAATTTATTTAGTTTAATTCATCAAGCCGTAAACTTTTGTTCAAAAACATTTTAACGCATTACTAAATTTTTGGATATAAAAAATCGGTGGGAAAATTTATCTTTCTAGATCAAGGCTCTTGCTTATTTTTTCTTTCCTTTTTTCCCTTTCTTCCCGCTTTTCTTTTTTGCCATTATTTCTAACCTCGCCGTTAGATTTTTGAGTCTTCTTCTTTAAAAATTTTGCGATACAGACGTGTTCAAATTTCCAGCCGAGTTGTTTTCGGCCTTTCCCGGGGTTTAAGGAATTCGGATCCCTTTTCGGTTATCTCCACATCGTATTCCAAAAAGGTTTTGGCCTGGGTTCGAATTTTCTCGTTCATTTCTTTCAACTCTTCGAGGGAGAATTTAGCCATGATCTCCGGGTTTGAAACCCACTGCAACCATCCTGCAAGGCTTCGCTGCATCACTTGAAGAGAAAAGTAAAGGCTTCTTACCAGTTCAAGGCGATCCAATTCACCGGAGGCCTTAAGCTCGTCCATCAGCTTCAAAAGCCTTCTGGTTTCCCGAGTCCATCTATCTTCACTCAGCCCTCCTCACCTGTCAGAATCTCTCCCCGCCCAGCTTTTAACCTTGCGTCCTGAAGACCTGAAGCGTTGTAGCTGTCAAAGGAAGAACGCGACTAGATATCCAACTCCCAGCAAGGCCTGTGTTCCCAACACCACCAGCACGTTCGCTGCTAAAGCGGGGACCACCTTTTCTTTCTCTAGGAGGCCTTTCCAAGCTTCTCGGACGGCTTTCATCCCCCAAGGAAACGTCAGCAGCCCCAGCAAGGCTGGGATGGGCATGAACCCGGCGGCCGTACTTCCTATTATCCACAGGTACATGCCGAGACTCAGCGCCACATAGAGCCGCCCTGCCTTCCGCTTGCCCAAGGAGAGCACTAGGTTTCTTCTCCTTCCTGCCCTATCAGGTTCCACGTCGGGGAACTCGTTGAGAAACAGGAGGTTGTGGGTGAGTATCAAGGCGGGAACAGAGGCCACCGCCGCATCCCAACTATAGAAGCCGGTTTGGACGAAGTAGGCTCCTAGGACAGGTAGGGCTCCCAGCCCTAACCCTGCGCTTAGTTCTCCCACCAGCCAGCGGGCGAAATGGGTTGTGTAGAAGTAGACGAAGAGAGCTCCCAAAACCAGGATGGGAACCAGCAGCACACCTTTAACGGCTACGAAGTAGGCTGCTATGGGAACCGCTAAAAGTAGGCAGCCGACGCCAAACCGGTAGACGGAGACAGGTCTGAGAAGCCCCGCTGGGAGGAGGCCGCTTCCTCCGCTGAAGGGAGTCCTCTCAGCCATCAAATCTATCCCCGTCTTATAGTCCCAATAATCGTTCAGGACGTTAACGCTTGCGTGCACCAGTAGTAACCCAGCTAGGGCCATGAGGAAATGGAGAGGATTAAAAAAACCGTGGTAGACGGCTACAGAGGTTCCGAGGAAAACCAAGACCACGGACAGGAGGAGAAAATGAGGCCTTGTTTCCATAAACCACAATCGGGCGTCCATAAAATGGAAACAGAGGCGGATCTACATAAGTTTTTAACCGTCTTCCATCTTTTCTCCAGCCGGCTGGCTTGGATGAATATGTTTATATGCTCAAAAGCAAAGACTCTAAATACCCTCCTGTTCCATTCGACCTAAAGGAACTAGGGAGTTCCAATGCTGATAGAGACGCCAAGGTATACTGAAAGATTCGGCTCCGTCCGAATCCACGGAACCCAAAGAGTTTTGGAGTTGGACAGTGGAGACGAAGAAGAGGCCCTCCTAGAGCCGGCTGTTCGAAAGATATCTAGACAGGCCATAGCGCAGATAGAGAAGAGAATGGCCATTGTTATTCCGATAAAGGGGGAGGAACTCAAACTGTTTGAAGGAGTTCTCAGCGGGATTCCCCACAACTGCCTCATCATCGTCGTCTCCAACAGCCAGCGGGAGCCTGTGGATCGCTACAGGATGGAGAGGGATGCGTTAGAGCACTTCTGCAAGTTTACCAAGCGCCCAGCCGTCATCATCCATCAGAAGGACAGAGTTATCGCTGAAGCTTTGAAAAAAGCCGGATACAGAAGCATCCTAGGCGAAGACGGCTTGGTCAAAGACGGAAAAGCTGAAGGCATGATCCTCGGCATCCTCTTGGCTAAGCTGGCTGGGAAGGACTACGTGGGCTTTGTGGACGCTGACAACTACATGCCGGGAGCTGTCCATGAGTACGTGGAAAACTTCGCCGCCGGCTTTACCATACCTGAATCCCCCTTCGTCATGGTGAGGAACGCGTGGCTGTTCAAACCGAAGATTCTGGGAACGGATGTCTATTTTAAAAAATGGGGGAGAGTCTCAGAGCTCACAAACCAGCATGTGAACTCCATCATTTCAGCGCACACCCATTTCGAGACCGAGGTGATAAAAACCGCCAACGCCGGGGAGCATGCCCTCAGCATGCCTTTGGCTTCCATCCTCCCTTTCGCCTCAGGCTTCGCCGTGGAGCCTTACGAATTGATGTTCATTTTCGAGCAGTTTGGCGGGATAAAACCCACCGCCTATAAGGAGGTAGTGGAGAAAGGCATTGACATCTACCAAATAGAAACGAGAAACCCCCACTTCCACAAGGAGAAAGGCGACAAACATGTGGCGGAAATGCTTCTAGCCTCCCTCGCCGCCGTATACTACAGCAGCATTTGCGACGAGGAAACAAAGAAAGCCATCAGAAACGACCTAGCAAGGCATAAAGTTTCTCCAGCAAACAGAGAGCCTCCAAAACCAGTGATTTATCCCCCCATCAAAAACGTCAACATAGACGCTTTTAGAGAGGCAGTGAAAGAAATAATACCGGCAGTTGAAACCATGTTTAAGAACAGCTTAACTGCAAAACGGAAATAGAACTCTTCCCTTCCTCCGACGTGGAAACTGAAATCCCCTAAATCCACCTTAAAGCTTGCAGTGAAATCTTTCCAAAAAGTGAAAAGGGGTAAAATTGGACAAGTTACACCGAAACATTTCAGAAGCATTCAACCTTCGCAGCGGGGAAATAGTTACATTGGTGGGGGCGGGAGGGAAGACGACCTTCATGTTCACATTAGCCCAAGAACTGGCTTCTCAAGGTAAAAAAGTCATCACAACCACCACCACAAAAATCTGGGTACCTGCCAACGGAGAAACTGAGCGCTTCATCGTAGATGTTGAAGGAAACCTTCCCTCCAACGTTTTCGAAAGACATCATCACGCAACCTGCGTAACACGAGTTTTTAGGGAAAACCTACGTGACAAAGCTGAGGGAGTTAACCCTCAAAAGATAGGGGAATGGCTGTCAGCCCTCAAACCACACTGCATCATCGTGGAGGCTGACGGAGCAAGAGGCAAACCCTTCAAAGCCCCCGCAAGCTATGAGCCGGTGATACCTCCGGATACAACCCTCTACATACCCATGGTAAGCGTAGAGGTTTTGGGGAAAAAACTGACCGCTGAGGCTGCTCACCGACCTGAAATCGTCGCCAAGCTGACAGGCATAAACCACGGGGATAAGATCACCGCTTCCACCGTGGCGAAGGTGTTGAAGCATTATCTGCAGATGACCCCGTCCCAAGCCCGCTCCATAGTTTTTGTGAACAAGCTCCTTTCTGAAGAAGACGTTAAAAAAGTCATGCCCTTGGCAGAGCATCTGAAAGGGGAAAAAATAGTCTTCGGCGACGTTCACTCCAAAAAATTCTGGAAGATAACCTGAACTTGTCCACTGCTTTTCTCTTCGAACGAGAAGCTTAGCCGGACGCCTATTCCTTAAGCCTATGCCTGTCAAGTATGGGAAGCAGCTTATCTATCTCTATTTCTCCAACACCCACCGCCGAGTCCGCAGCGCCGTAGGTGACCAGCAGCCTATTGGCTGCCTTTTGAATGCCGCAGGGGAAAACCGTGTAGGGCCTTTCTCCGTAGAGTTCATAGCTCATCTTAGGCTCCATGATATAGTGGGGAGTAACCGCCGTCAACCTAACCTCTTCCTCGCAGCTCAGTAGGACGGCGAAAACCCGGTAGCCTTCAAAGCGTCTGTCCACCCCATGGACTAGTAGCAGGTATTCTCCGCCTCCAACCTCCACAGGAGGTGTCGCCCAGCCGAGTTTCGCCTCAAAGCTCGCTGGGTTCATGAGCACCGTGGTTTCTGTAACCACCACTTCTGACAGCCCGCTGTCGGTCTTTTCCAAAATATCTATTGGCACCTTGCTCACCGCTAAGTAGAAGTTTTCATCGGTGAGATGCGGCCTGTGGAATAGGAAGAGTTCTCTTTTCTTAGTCTTAAGCAGAAAGGCGTCTTTGTCGCTGACGACTTGTTTTCTTATTTCTTTAGTCAGCCGGAAAACGTAGTTTTTTCTCCAATTTTTTAGATCCTTTGAAACAGCTGTAATTGGAAGGGTTCTTTCAACTCTGATTGCCGGGTTGAAGTAGTTCACCGTCCTCCCGCAGTAGGTCATCATCAACTTATCGTCTATGCGGTAGACGCGGGGGTCTTCGATTCCCCAAAAGTCGTATTCGCTGTCGGGGCAGAGGATGAGCTCCACAGGGTAATGGCTGACGCTTAGATATCCTTCGTATATGTCTGATAAACCGGCTTCCAGCATAGCCACAGCGCTGGTGTAGGTGAAATAGCCCAGCACGATGCGGAGGTAGATCCTGATGGTTTCGTTTTCAACGCTTAGGGAAGGGTTAAAAATAGTTGTAGGGTTCTCTACCGGGTAATTTTTCAAATGAACCCTGTTGGCAGTTATCACACCGAGTCTTTTAACAAGGTCTAAGGTTTTAAACTCCCTCAGATTCCCAGCCTTCGCCGCTTCTCTTGAAACCTTGAACATAACCGCGCCAACAACTCCCCGGCTGGTTGCCTTAAAATAAATTTTAGGCGATGCTCTGCCCTTTTAGTTTTTATGCACCAAATCCTAGCATAATAGAAACAGACGGAATAGAAACGGCCATTCTACGGTGAAGCTTTTGCTGTCATCTCTTACTTCTCCCCGGGAAGTTTGAGCTGGGCTTCTTTGCGGGTTTTAAGAACGGTTATGACTTTTGTGTCTGTGATGTTGGGGGAAGAGCGTATTTTCCCCACTACGATGTTTCTCAAGTCTTCGTTGGTTTTCACCCGTACTTTGGCGATGATGTCGTATTCCCCGTGAGTTTCATGGATCTCCAGTACTTCATCCATGCTTTCAAGACTTTTAACCACCTCTTCGATGGTGTTGGGTTTCACGTTGATCTCGATGAAGGCAGCTACAGCTTTCTCCACCCGGGTGGGCGCCAACACGGTGGTGAATTTTTCGATGACGCCAGTTTCCTGAAGTTTCTTAACCCTCGCGTGGACGGTGGGGTCGGAAACACCCAGCTCTTTGGCTATTTCTACGAAAGGCTTTCTGGAGTCTTCTTGGAGCATTCGGATGATTTTTTTGTCAAGGTCGTCTATTTCTGTATCTTGACTCATCGTTCCCAAACTTCAGTTACTAGGTTTCGCATATATATAAATTTTATTAGATAATTTTGTTAAAAGGTTGTCTAAAATTAGAAAGACTAATTATTAAGGTAAGTTTATTTAGAAGTTCTAACTTAAAGCTACTGGAAAAACTGCGAGGGAAGGCTGAGAGGTGTTCTCAGATGAGCGTCGACGTTGTAATGGTGGTGAAAAACGGAAGTCCCCATCTGAGAGAATGCCTCAACAGCCTCTACGCCAACGTACCCGTAAACAAGCTTATCGTGGTGGACGGAGGCTCCGAGGATGGCACCCTTTCTATTGTTAGGAGATATTCTCGCACCTTGATACTCAACGACGACGGTGGCACTAGAGCTACGGCTAGGCAGAAAGGGATAGAGTCTGTGGAAACCGACTGGTTCATGTTTCTTGACAGCGATGTCATCCTTTCCCCCAACTGGTTCGCGAGGGTTTCACCTTACATGTCCATCCCCAGCATCGGTGCTGTGCAGGGAGTGGACTTGCCGCTTTGCGATGAGGTTCAAATATTCAACAGGTCGGTGAGCCGCATCTGGAAGAACACTCAACCTTTCAACCTAGGCCTTCCCGTGGTGAAGGGTATCTTTACAGGCGACACCCTCATTCGAAGGGAAGCCGTGGCTGGGATACGGATTCCTCCATACCTTCACGTGTATGAGGACCGCTATATTCGAAGCTACATAGAGAAAAGAGGATACAAGTGGGTCGTCGCTCCCGAGGCTGCTTGCATTCACTACACGCGCAGAAAAAGCCTCGACGCCTACTACCTCGGCTTTATCGATACATCTTTAAATAATGATGGAATGAAGGGGAGCCTACCTCACCTCCTGAAAAACGCAGCTGTGTGTTTGCCGGGTATGTTGGTTAACCCTAGGGTTACGGCAAAATGCCTTAAACTCCTCCTCTGGAATTTGGTGGGCTCACTTAAAGCCATATCCACCAAGCCTGTTTTGGATAAGGGGTTGTCCTCGGATATCGCAGGGTATTGAAGGGGTGAAAAGTCCATGAAAATAGGTATGATGACGTTGTGGAACTGTTCAGGAGGCCCATCTATCCACGCTGAGCTTATCGGCAGAGAATGGGTGAGAATGGGGCATGAGCTAATTGTGTTCTCTAATTTCAAATCCGACTTTCCCCGCTACTGGCAGGTGGACGGGCAGCTCTTCCCTCACGAAATGCTTGTGCGAGAAGATGAACCCTACGTTGTGAGAAATTTTACTATCCCCAGCTGGACGTCCTACTCGCTTTTGGACACGGGTCCTATTTTAAACGCTGACTTCGACGTGTTTGTGGCCCAGAACTTGGAACTTCTTCCAATGCGGGAGTTGCTTAAAGTTTTCCCCAAGATTAAGGCGAAAGCTAAAACTGTTCTCATTCTCCATGAAGGCCGACTGCCTCAGGATCCGGATTTTTACAGGTTTTCGTGGGACAGTGTGGTATGCTTCGATGAACGTTATTTAAGCCTGTTTAGGAACGTATTCCCCCACCTTAAGATAATCCGTTTTCCATGCCACCCGTGGAAGAGGGGAGACAAAGAGGCTGCCCGAAAGAAGCTAGGCCTCCCCTTGGACAGAAAGATAGTCTTGATCTTCGGTTTCAGGGTTGAAGACTACAGCCCCATCATCCCGCCTCTGGCAGAGGTGAACAGCAAGTTTCCCCTGACGGTTTTGGTTCTGAGCAGCAACCACGTTGGAATAAACAAACTTCTAAGCCTGCCCAAAGGAAAACTGGACATGAGAGTTCGAAAAGGTTTACTGAAGGTGGAAGATCTCTACGAGTACCTCCACGCAGCCGACGCTCTCTGCATCTACAGGAAATCCGAACCCGACGCCGTGGTGCTGTCCAGCACCGCTTACTTGGCTCTAGGTTCAGGATGCCCTCTGGTGGTAAGTGACTGCAACTATTTTGAGGACCTAGACCAAGAGGTTATGAAGTACTCGAAGCCGGAAGAACTCAAGGACCGGCTTCTCGAAGTTTTTGAGGGCCAACCTAGTTTTAAGCGAAGCCAGCATGCGGCGAAAGAATTCGTCCGCTTGCACTCTTCTGAAAAAATTGCCCAAGAGTACATTCAACTCTTCGAATCCCTAAGCCTCGAAGCCCGCTTGGTGGCGAAGACCCCGATGCCTACGACGGCATGAACCAAAAAGAACAGACACCCCCCTTTTACCTGACTTTTTAATTTTTTAACACCCTACTGTAGTGTCAGGGCAGAGCTTTCGCCCCTGCTAGGTGTCTTCAGAATTCATCTAACATGGGAAGAAATGGGATGGTGGACCGGCCGGGACTTGAACCCGGGACCTTACGGGGCATCCAGCCGCCTTTCCGCATATTGGGGAAACCGTCCATGCCAAGCGGACGATCATTCCACGCTGATCTACCGGCCCATGAGGGGCGGATTAGCCAAGTTTCTGATAGGATGCGGAGCTTATTATTGTTTCTGCACGTTTATTGCTTCGGAACCCTCGAAAGCCGCCGTTAACAAGGCGTGAAAGTTTTCTTGAATTTTTTTGTTTCACCGTATCCGCAAGCAGCGCAGCGTTTTTTGATTATATGGTAGGCTCGGCGGCCGCAGCGTCTGCACCGCGTATGGACTGGTTTGTTGAATTTGCCCATGGAGATTGCCAGAGTGCTTGCCCCCTTCTGAAGATCTTAGGTTTTAGGCGGAGAGATCATGATGACGTTGTCGCCTCGGAGGATGATGGTTCCCAGCCCGCTGGCTTTGTCAGCCTCCGAAACATCTTCCGCTTCTCCCAACAGTAAATTCATATGCTGGTCGAAGCCTTGAAGCCTACCTCGAATGCTTTTCCCGCCTCTCAATTTTACCAAGACAACTTTTCCGACGCTTTCCTCGAGAAGTTTTACCGCCATATCATCAGGCATCAGGGTTCAACGCTCCTCAGTTTCTAGAATGGAGAGACATGGAATTATAAAAGTATCGCTGAAAAAATATTATGAGCATGGAAAGCCGCTGAGGTAAAAGCTGTGAAAAGACATTTCATAAAAGATAAAGAGTTCAAGGAACTGCTCCACCGGTTGCAGTCAAACTTGAAGTTGGAGATAAATTTGGAGGTTTTTCAAAAAGTTAAAGCTGAGAAGGTTGAATCCGACGGCTTAACTGTTTACCTTCTGGATAAGCAGCCTTTCATGGCTGAAACTAAACAGGGCTTACTTCTTCCCACTCTTCTCTTTCATGAGGTTTTAAAAGCTCTGCCCATGCTGGTCATCGACCAAGGTGCTGTCCCTCACATATGCGCCGGAGCCGACGTGATGAGGCCGGGGATGGTAAGCGTGGAGGGAGACTTCTCCGAGGGCGCCTTGCTTTCGGTGGTGGAGGAGAAACATCGGAAAACTGTCGCTTTGGCGCTGAGTTTGGCTTCCTCAACCGAAATAAGGGAGACTGCCCGTGGGAAGGTGGCTGAGAACCTTCACTATATAGGGGACAAGATTTGGAGGCTTTGCCAAAGTCTTAGGGCTGGGAAAGAAAGTCTTAAGTAACAAAGAGCACCTATTTTATTAAATATACCCGCCGGTTAAGGTAAATTTAAAAATGTCAACTTCAAGCCAAACCGCGGAAGTTGAAGCTAAAACCCCTCCTACCTACGTGAAAGCCTTACCGTTGAGAGAATATTCAGACATAGAAAAAATCAAAAGCGACCTAGACTCGGGGAACATCCTCATCGTCAAGTTGACGCCTCTCGCCTCCAAAAACATCGAAGAAGTTAAGAGGGTGATAGACGAGCTTAAAGTCTACGCTGAAACCATCGGAGGAGACATCGCTAGGCTGGGTGAAGAGCGGATAGTCATCACCCCTCCACCCGTCAAAATCTGGCGCAAGGGGAAAAAGACGGATTAGCAAAGCCTGAGGGTTTCCAGGTTTTCCGGGGCTAAGCTTTCTATTTTAAACATTCGCTCGATGGAGTTGGAGAGGCTTAGGCATTTGGATTTCTCGCCGTGGCAGATTATAATTCTCTGAGGCTTAGGACTGACTCTTTTGATAAAATTCAGAAGCTGGTTTCTGTCGCTGTGCCCTGAAAAGCCTTCGATGGATTCCACCCTCAACCTCACATTGACCATTTCCACCTTGCCCTCAGCGTTCATCATGGCTACGTCCTTTAAGCCGTTCTGGATACGTCGGCCTAAGGTGCCGTCGATCTGGTAGCAGACGAATATGAGGGTGTTCTTTTCGTCGGAGGCGAGCTGTTTGAAATACTCTAGGATAGGGCCGCCTTCCAGCATGCCTGAGGTGGCCAGAATCACGCAGGGCGGGCCTTCCATGGCTTCGCTTCTGGAGCTGGCGTGTTTTATGGTTACAAAGTAATCTGACTGGAAGGGGTTAACGTCCTCGTAGAGGATTTTACTCTGCAGTTCTTTGGAAAGATATTCAGGATAGGCGGTGTGGATGGCTGTAACCTCGTTTATCATGCCGTCGACAAAGATGGGAACCTCAGGGATCATTCCCGCACGCAAGTACTCGTTTAAAACCAGCATGATTTCCTGAGCCCTTCCCACGGCCAACACAGGTATCAGCACTTTCCCTCCTCTTCGCAGGGTTTCATCCACCACGTTGGCAAGCTTGCTTTCCACCTCGCCCCGATAGGGCATCACGTCTCCGGGGGCCCCGTAGGTGGACTCCATGATGAGGGTTTCAATCCTGGGGAAAGTCGTCGCGCTGGCTTCGAGGAGCATGGTGCGTAGAAACTTGAAGTCGCCTGTGTACACGATGTTATGGAGGCCTTCTCCTACGTGAATGTGGATGACCGAGGACCCCAGTATGTGGCCGGCGTTGTGGAGGGTTAATTTCACATCAGGAGCCACATCGGTGACTACGCCGTATTTGAGGGGAATAGCGTGGAGAACTGTCTCCCGCACATCTTTTTGACTGTAGGGCAAGAGGGCGCCTTCCCTCGACAGGACATCCAGATAATCCAGCTGAAGCAGGGACATTAAGCTGAGGGTGGGTTCGGAGCAGTAAACCGGGCCGTCGTATCCGTACTTGTAGAGGAGGGGAAGCAACCCGCAGTGGTCGAGGTGAGCGTGAGAGATGACCACAGCGTCTAAATTTTCTAGGTCGAATTCGTTGATGTCAAGCCGGGGGAAGGCATCTTCAGGGTTGGTGGAGGCGGGATTTATTCCGCAGTCTATGAGGATGCTGCTCTCCCGGGTTCTCAGTATGTAAGCGGATCTGCCCACCTGCCTGCAGCCGCCCAAGGGAGTTAGGAGGACTTCTTGGGTTTTGGAGAAAGTCGGCCTGAAGATTCTTTCCCCCACAGACCTCAGGATTCTTTCCCTATCTTTCACCTCTTTGTGCATGTAGTGGCGGATGTGGGCTATGATCTTCGAGGGAATAGGCGGAGTCCTCAGAACCCTCGGCCTCCATTTGGTAGCTTTGATTATTTCGTGGAGCATGTAGCCGTTTTTGGATATCACAAGGCCTGGTTTCTTGGCTTCGATGATAACTTCGCCCAGCGAATGGTCGAAGGTTATGCTGGTGATTTCCGCCTCCGGAGGCACGGCGGAGAGGATGAAGCGTTCAGCCTCCTTCTCAGGCATTCGGATGGAGGGGTCTGAGCGGAGGGTAATCCTCTTTCTGATGAGGTTTACGATGTCCGTTACAATGTAGCTCTGATCTAGAAGGATTTCAGGTTTTTTGGTGTAGATAGCCAGCCGAGGCCCTTCAAACTCTATTCTGGAAACTTCCGCCTCTTTGGGCACATGCTGTAAGATGACTTGGCGTATCTTAGATTGGATTTCTTCTCTGTTCAAAACGCTTCACGGCTTGAGAAAGCTTTGCTCAAACTAAGTGGCAACATATTTGGCCTTTTCTTCTTCGGTGAGCTCCCTATAGCCTGCCTTGTCGATGATGGCCACGTCGAAACTGTCTCCGCTGGCGGCATCCCTCTTCATGGCCGCCTTCACAGCCCTCACCACCAGAGGGACGGCTTCCTCCGTGGTTAGGTTCTCCTTGAAGCCGTCTTCTAATATTCCTAAAGCCACAGGGGAACCTGAACCTGTGGAAAAAAACTTCTCCTCCTCCGTCACACTTCCAAAGGGGTCGAGGGAGAAAATGTGAGCTCCCTCTGTATCCACACCTGCGACGATGGCTTGGAGGAGTAAGGGGATGTACCTGTTGTAGAACAGGAGGTTGGCAGCCAGCCTTGTGGCTGAGGCAACAGGCATAGGCCGTTTATGGGTTAGTTTGAAGAGGGCTGCGTTGGCTTTGAGGATGTCGACCACGTTTTGAGCGTCGGCGACAGCTCCTGCAATGGTCATGGCTAGGTGGTCGTCTATTTTATGGATTTTCTTCCCTTTCTTGTGGGCGATGAAGTATCCTGTGGTAACCCTAGTGTCGGTGGCTAAGGCAACTCCGTCCTTGCACACTACTCCGACGGTGGTAGTACCCTTGTGAATGCCGGCCCCATACAATCCCTGCATAGATGAAGCAGCCCCTAAAAGGTGGCAAAAAGGCTTCTGAAAATCGGTTAACGATACTCTCGCCTAACTTAAAAATGTTTCTGAATAACGGTTAAAGAACACGCAAGATAGTTTGTAAAAAACAACACCGAAAAATATGATGTCCTCTTTGATCACCTTATCACCTTCCAGGATGAAGGAGACGAATTCAACGGTGAAGAAAATTTTCACGTTTCTTTCCCTCAACAACGCCAAAGAGGGGTACACCTTCCTCTACGAAGGAAAACCTAAAGTCTGTGAAGACTGCGAGTACGTCAAAGTCTGCCATGAAAACTTAACCCCCCATACCGCCTACACCGTCGCAAGTGTGAAGGAAAAACAGGTAAGCTGCCAGGTTTTCGAAGGAGACGCTCGCCTGGTGGAGGTTCAGCCGGCAGAGGTGGAGGGCGCTGTGGAAGTTCATCTTGCCATTCCCGGCGCGCTCATAAGGTTTAATCCTCAACCTTGCAGCCGGCTTCACTGCGAAAAATTCAACCTCTGCGTCCCCAACGCCTTGGTGGAGGGAGCCGCCTGCAGGGTGATGGAGCTCCGTGAGAGATTCGTCTGCCCTAGGACGGGGGTGCAGCTTCAGGTTTCTCTTCTTTCCCAGCGGGTTGAGGAGGAGCCTTAGCCTCTTTCCGCCGGTGTCTTTCGATGAACGTCACCGTCTCCACCGAGGGCAGAAACTTCATGAAGTCGGCGGCGAGTCCTCTCTTTGCCAGCTGGAGGCCTTCCAGGGCGAAGCTTTCCTCGGGAAGAGTGACGGTGACAGCTTTCTCGGAAATCTCCAGTTCAAACAGGTCTACGTTCACGGGGGGAATTCTCCGGTGGAGAAGGGCCTTCGCCTTTTCCAGAGGAGACTGGAGAACCTGTTTGACCTCCACTTCGTAGATGAGGGTTCGGCCGGCCAGGGGGGGATTGAAATCCACCTGCACTCTCCCCGCGCCTACGCTTCGAATGGTCGCTAGTTTTCCGTCTACTTCGACTTCCATCCCGGGGGAGGGGGAAATATTTTGGTCTTTAAACTTCTTGAGGGGTATCAGCTTGATTTTCCCCGGGTCCCTGAGCCCGAAGGCTCTTTCCGGGGGGATTTCCACTACGGTCTTTTGCCCCACTTCCAAGCCGGGAAGTTTTTCGTCCAGCCCCCTCAGAACCCAGCCTTCCCCGACGACCACCAGCATGGGCTCGTAGAGGGTGTTTTCCCTGTAGATTTTCGCCTCTTTGGCCACTTCTTGGAGGCTGGTGTCGAAGACCGTGTCGGTTTCTTTCACTTTAGCCGTGTAGTCGAGAAGGATGAAATCTCCTTTTTCGATAGGCATGGCAGCTCCCTTTTGAAACTTACCAATATGGGGGGTGGAGGTCTTTAACTTTTTTCCTTCATAGTCAATAAAGGTCTTTATAGTCTTCATAGATAACTTTAATTTCACACATCCTCATCCTAAATCCGAACAGCCATGAAAACCGCTACAGCCTTCGCCCCAGCCCACATCACAGGACTCTTCACAGTGGAAGGACATCGCTGCCCGGAGATGAGAGGGTCCAGAGGCGTAGGCGTCAGCCTAGGAAAAGGCGTTCACACCACGGTGTACGCGGAGAAAAGCCCCCGGTGGAAGACACAGTTTAGGCTCAACGGCAGACCGGCTGAAGCTGAGGTTTCTAAGGCAACGGTGGAAGAGTTCAAACCGTTTGCCCCGCCCCACGAGGTCACCGTAGACCACCGGGTGGAGGTTCCCATAGGAGCGGGCTATGGGTCCAGCGGTGCAGGCGCCCTGAGCTTAGCCTTAGCTTTGAACGAAGCCTTGAATGCAGGGCTTTCCTCCGCCGAGGCCGCGCAGCTCGCCCACGTGGCGGAAGTGAAGTGCGGAACCGGGTTGGGAACGGTGCTCGCGGAAACTTGCGGCGGCTTGGGGTTGAGGGTGAGGGCGGGAGCCCCGGGAATAGGGCTATGCAGGAGGCTGCCTGCCTCCCGCGGAAAAGTTGTTTCCATCTACTGGAAGCCTCTTTCCACCCGGAGTTTTCTGAAAGACCCTCTGGTTCTAAAAAAGATTAGTAGGGAAGGAAACAGGCTTCTTCACCGCTTTATGGAAAAACCTACCGTGGAGGGTTTTCTAAGCTGCTCCAGAGAATTTGCGGACAGGATTTCCCTTTTCACCGGAACCCCCATGCAGGAGTTCATGAAAAAACTGGAGGGGGAAGGTTTTCCCCTTTTCACCGTGAACATGTTCGGCTGGGCTCTTTTCACACTGGTGACTCCTGAGCAGCTTCCTGAGCTTCTGAGCTGCCTTCACAGCCCGAAATTCTTAGGTGGGCGTGTGCTCGTAGCCGACATCGACGGAGAGGGGGCTCGGCTGCTTGGTTGAAGGTTTCATTCCCCCCAGCCACCCCCGAGCTGAATCTTTGAGAGTTAGAGAAAAACTCGTCTCCGCTTACAGGCAGGGAATCGTCGTGGAGGAAGGCCTCATCGCCCACGGCCGGGGGGAATGCTTCGACTACATTTTGGGCGAAAAAACTCAGCCTTTCGCCTTGGAGGCTGAGAAGACAGCGGCGGCAGCGTTGCTTCTGGCTCAGCATCCGGTCATCTCTGTCAACGGAAACGCCGCCGCCCTCTGCGCCGGGGGGCTGGTGGAGTTGGCGAAGCTGGTGGGAGCGAAGATCGAGGTGAACCTTTTCCACTGGTCTGAGAAGAGGGAGAGACTCATCGTGCAGCTCCTCAAGGCTGAGGGAGCGGAGGAAGTTTTGGGCTTAGGCTCAGAGGGGGAAGCAGTCATCCCAGAGCTTCAAAGCTGGAGGGGGAAAGTTAACCCCCGAGGCATCTTCAAGGCGGACACCGTGTTTTTGGCTGTCGAAGACGGAGACAGGACCGCGGCTTTGAGGAACATGGGTAAGAGGGTTATTGCCGTGGATTTGAATCCCTTCTCGAGAACAGCCCTTGCAGCTTCCATCACCATCGTCGACAACCTCCTCCGCGCCGTGCCTAACTTGAGGGCGGCGGCTGAAGCCTTGAAGCACGAGGGGCGAGAGAAGCTTGAAAAAATCGTGGAGAACTACAGCAACCCTGAAAACCTGCGGGAGGCTGTTGATTTCATCAACACCAGGCTTCGCTCCCTCGAATTTGGAAAGTTTGAACATCAACCCCAAACCGGAGAAGGGACGCCTTGAAGACTGGAGAAGCCCCTAAGCTTCAACTGGCCTTGGACTTCACCGACCTCCACCGCGCTCTCCCAGTGGCTGAGGAGGCGGTTGAGGCAGGGGTGGACTGGATAGAGGTGGGCACCCCTCTTATCAAGGGTGAAGGCCTCGATGCTGTGAGAGAGATCAGGCGGAGGTTTCCCGGCCGCGTTGTTTTGGCTGACATGAAGACGGTGGACACAGGGGCCGTGGAGGTGGAGATGGCGGCGAAGGCGGGGGCCGACGTGGTGATTCTTCTCGGCCTCGCCGACGACAGCACGGTGAGGGAGGCAGTAGAGGCTGGGAGAAGGTATGGAGCTCGAATCATGGTCGACCTTCTGGGGGTTGACGCCATGGCGTCCCGGGCGGTGGAGTTGGAGAAACTGGGAGTCGCCTACGTCTGCGTCCACGTGGGCATCGACCAGCAGATGCGGGGGTTAAAGCCCCTAGAAGCCCTCAGGGAAGTGGTGAAAGCGGTGAGGGTTCCTGTGGCCGTGGCCGGCGGGATCAACAGCGAAACCGCGGGTTTAGCCGTAAAAGCCGGGGCCAGCATCGTCGTGATAGGCGGAGCCATCACTAAGGCTGAAGATGTCAAGGCTGCGGTAAAGACCATCAAGAAAGCCATGGGTTTGAGGAAATCCATAGCCACGAGGCTTTACAAGAAATACGAGAGGGAGGAAGAACTTCAGAAAGTTTTCGCTGAGATTTCAACCCCAAACCTCTCCGACGCCCTGCAGAGGATGGAGGAAATGAGGGGAATCAAGCCTGTCACCTCCGGAGTTAAGGCGGTGGGGAAGGCTTTGACGGTGAGAACTTACCCGGGAGACTGGGCGAAGCCGGTGGAGGCTGTAGACCTCGCCTCCCCAGGGGAAGTGTTGGTCATCGACGCGGGGGGCGGAGAGAAAGCCGTGTGGGGAGAGCTGGCCACTTGGAGCAGCATTCAGAGAAAGCTCGGCGGGGTGGTCATCGACGGCGGGATAAGAGACGTGGAAGTCGTTCGGAAGCTCAGGTTTCCCGCCTTCGCCAGGCATGTGACCCCCACCGCCGGGGAGCCCAAAGGATTCGGGGAAATCAACGTGGAAATCCGCTGCGGTGGAGTGAAGGTGCGGCCTGGGGATTGGATTGTGGCCGATGACAATGGGGTTCTGGTCGTCCCGAGGGAGATGGCTGTGGAGGCCGCCAACAGGGGGAAAGATATTTTCGAAAAAGAGCAGAGGGTGAGGGCTGAAATCAGAAGAGGAAGCACTCTCTCCAAGGTTTTGAAGCTGAGAAAGTGGGAGAAAATTCTAGGCTAGGTGGGAGAGGGGATTAAAACGAGGGTCGCCATCATGGGAGCTGGAGCCATAGGCAGCCTCTTCGGCAGCTTGCTGGCGGAGGCGGGAAACGAGGTTTACCTCATCGGCAGAGCCAGCCTCATGGAAGCTGTCAGACAGAGGGGGCTGTGGCTGAGGGGAATAACGGCGAAACATGTTCTAAGCCTTCACGCAGAAGATTCCCCCCAAAACCTGAGAAGCCAAGCTTTCGACGTGGTTTTTCTGACGGTGAAAGCCTACGACACCCAGGAGGCATGCTCCCAGCTTAAACCCATCCTAGATGGAGGAACGCCTGTGCTATGCCTCCAAAATGGAATAGGAGTGGAGGAGAAGGCTGCGAAGGCTTTGGGGAGAAGAAGCCTGTTGAGGGGTGTGACCTTCTGCGGAGCCTTCTTGGAGGCCCCCGGCTCCGTCCGGTTTACAGGCCGGGGGGAAACAGTCTTAGGGCTGCCTTTCAAGGAAACCGACGGTCGTCTCCTAGAGAAAGCTTGGCTGGCGGCAGAAGCCCTCAACGCAGCTGGGCTGCCTGCGAGGGTGGAGAAAAAAATCGAGGGCGCTGTGTGGATGAAGACCCTGATAAACGCTGGAATAAACCCCTACGGAGCTCTGACGGGTTTAAGAAACGGGGAGCTTCTGGAGGTGGGAGAAATGGGAGAGCTCATGGCTGAAACCGTGGAGGAAGGAACTCGCGTCGCCTGCCGGCTGGGGGTGGCCCTCCCCGGCGACCCGGTGGAGGAGATGTTTAGGACTGTGAAGGCCACGGCTGGGAACTTCAACTCCATGCTTCAGGACGTTAGGAGGGGGAAGCCCACGGAGATCGACTACCTCAACGGGGCGGTGGCCAAGCTGGGTTTCAAGGCTTCGGTTCCCGCTCCCTTAAACAGGCTGCTGACTGTGCTGGTGAAAAGCTTGGAAAGAAGGGGGAAGCCTACTTGTTAACCGGCCATCCGTCCAAAGCCATCATAGGAACCGCCGGCAGGCAGCTGGAGGGAAAGCGGATAGTCTTAGGCGTCACCGGGAGCATCGCCGCCCTCCGTGCCCCCGAGGTTGCCCGAGAGCTCATGAGGAGGGGGGCGGAGGTCTACGCAGTCATGACTTCTGACGCTCAGAAGATCATTCATCCCTATGCCTTGGAATGGGCCACGGGAAACCCTGTGGTAACCGAGATCACCGGGAAAATCGAATACGTGGCCGCGGCTGGGGGGGAGGGCATGGCTCCCGTGGACCTGGTGCTCGTCGCCCCTGTCACAGCTAACACCCTAGCCAAGATAGCCTGGGGCATCAGCGACACCCCGGTCACCGCCTATGTTTCCGCAGCCCTAGGGGCCCATATCCCCGTCGTCCTCGCCCCCGCCATGCACCGCTGCCTATGGGACAGTCCCGCTGCCTCTGAAAACCTCAGTCGACTTAGGGCCTTAGGCCTCACCATCGTGGAACCTGAGCTGACGGAGGGGAAAGCCAAACTGGTGGAGGTGGAAGAACTGGTGGAGGCGGTGATTCGAAGGCTAACTCTGCCTACCATGGCTGAGATGAACGTCCTAGTAACAGCCGGGCCGACGGTGGAGTATCTTGACCCCATCCGGGTTCTGACCAACCGAAGCTCGGGAAGAATGGGCGTGGCCCTAGCCCGGGAAGCCCTCCGGCGGGGTGCTCAGGTTACCTTGGTCTACGGTCCCGGCACCGCCAAGCCTCCCTCAGGAGCGAAGGTGATCCGGGTTGAGACTTCCGACCAAATGCGGGAGACGGTGGTTTCCCAGCTTCGGAGAGGAAACTGCCATGTCTTCTTTGCAGCGGCAGCGGTCTCCGACTTCACCCCCCTCCAGCCTTCAAGCCGGAAGCTTTCCACCGCCCAAACCCCTGAGCTCACGGTGAGGCTGAGGGCGACGGAGAAGCTTGTGGAGGAAGTCAAAAGGCTCAGCCCCCAAACTTTTTTGGTGATCTTCAAAGCCGAATACCAAGTGCCTGAAGAGGAGCTGGCGGCTAAGGCTGAGGAGCGGATGAAGCAAACGGAAGCCGACCTGGTGGTGGCCAACGACGTGGGGAGGAAGGGCGCTGAGTTCGGCTCCAAAACCACCGAAGCCCTCATCCTGGATAAAGCCGGAGAAAGGGTAAAGGTTCCCCTCTCTCGGAAAGAAGATGTGGCAGCGAAAATCTTAGACTTGGTACAGGAAAAACTGAAAACCCGGAAGCCCGAATAGCGCAGCCGTGGGGATGGAAAGCTTGGTGGCGAAGGCCAGAAGGCCTGTGGTGACATTGACCACCGACTTCGGCACCGCGGATTCCTATGTGGCGGAGATGAAGGCGGTTATTCTCTCCCTCTGCCCTGAGGCGGTCCTCGTCGACATCACCCACGAGGTTGAAAGATTCAACATCAGAATGGGCGCCTACCTCTTGGCCCGCTCAGCTTGGCTGTTCCCCAGAGGAACCGTGCACCTGGCCGTGGTGGACCCGGGAGTCGGAGGCGGGCGGAAGCCCCTCATCTTGGAGACGCCCTCAGCCTTCTTCGTCGGCCCTGACAACGGCCTCCTGACCGCGGCGGCCAAAAGACAGGGCATAAGCCACGCCTACCAGATAAGGAAAGAATACTGCTGGCCGTCGAAGGTTTCCGAAACCTTCCACGGGAGGGACCTCTTCGCCCCTGCAGCCGGCCACTTGGCAGCGGGGAAGCCTCCGTCCTCCTTGGGCGTAGAGGTCTCCACCTACGTGGAGTCCGCCTTCCCATCTCCTAAAATCTCCGGCAGGATAGTGGAGGGGGAGGTCATCCACGTAGACCGTTTCGGTAACCTAGTAACCAACATAGACCGAAAGCTTCCCGAAACTCGAGGGCTGCGGTTTGGCTCCGCCATCCGAATTCAAGCGGGGAAAATCCAGCACCCCCGAAAGGTTAGGTTTGCTGAAACCTACTCCCAAGCGGCGAGGGGAGAACTCCTACTCACCGTGGGAAGCGGAGGCTTCTTGGAAGTCTCCGTCAACCAGGGGGACGCCTCCAAGCGGCTGGGCTTGAAAGCTGGAGGGAAAATCAAACTGCTCCTCCCAGCCTCCGGGGGGAGAAAACTAGAGCCTATCCGTTCGAGCTAAGTTTCGTATGCGGTCTATGCCGCCGATTTGGACGATGTACTTTGCAACGGAGGCGGGGACGAGGGCTTCCCAGCTTTCGCCGTTGAGAATCTTGTTGCGGACGTTGGTGGCGTAAAGTTTTCTCCTATCCAAGTAGGGAATGCCCTCCACCTTGAAGCCGGCTTCCTGGAAGAGTTGACGGCAGAGGGCGTCGTTGGTGAAAACTACTTCGAACTTGGGCGTGTAGGCCACTACCTGAGCGACCCAGATGCTGTGAACTTGGGTGTCGGGCACGGGGATGATGGAGTAGGAGGCTCTGTCCACTCCCACCTCATCCAAGGCCAGCCTCAGCATGGTGAATCTTTCCCCCGCGGTGAAGGGGTTTTGAGGGTCATGGCTGAACTGGGCGCTTCCAATCCCTATTATCAGCTCCTTAACCTGCCGGAGGGCTTGGGTGACAGCGTGAACGTGTCCCCGGTGAACAGGCTGAAACCTCCCCACGTAGAAGCCTGAATTCCACTTCACCAGCTTCACCCATGGCGTTGCTTAACTCGCTTGACCCAATTCGCTTATCAGGTTTAAGCTTATCTCCAAGTTCGGCTGGAAAATAGGTGTGAAAAAGTGGCATATATGAGCATAGGTTTTTTGGGCGAGGCTTCCCGCTGGGTTGGTGGGGTATTTCCCACTCTTTTTTGTTTAGGCTTACTCGATGAGTTCTAGATGGATTTTCAAATAGTCTTTAAGATGGCGGGTGATGAGGAAATTTCTTCTCACATGGTCTCTCCCGTTGGTCCCCAGCATCCTCCCCAGATAAGGGCGCTTGATGATGAGGGTGACCTTTTCCGCTGCAGCCTCCACGGTGTCCACTAGGAAACCTGTCACGCCGTCTAGGACCTGCAGAGGGATGCCGCCTGTGCGAGTGGCCACCACAGGGGTTCCCTTCCACAAGGCTTCAGTTACCGAGAGACCGAAGCCTTCTCTGAGGGATTTTTGTATCACCACCGTGGAGGCTCTTTGGAAGGCGTTAACCTCCAAGTCTCCCACCCCCTCTCTGTCGGTTAGTATGTGGATGTCTTTGTCGCCTCCCGCCTTTTCCACGGTTTTCTTCAGCCATTCATCTCCCTCGGGGTCGTCTGCAGCCATGGAGCCTACCAGCAACAGCTGGGTTTGGGGAATTTCCCTTTTCACCAGGCGGTAGACGTCGATAACGCCTAAAGGGTCCTTCCAAGGGTCAAACCTAGCTACCTGGGTCAGGATAGGCTTTTCAGGGCTGACTTCGTATTTCTCCAGCATCTTCAAAATTTGGCTTTCTGAAATAGGCTTGTTTTTTTCTGAGAGGGGGTTGATGGAGGGAGGCATAAGGAAGATGTGCTTGTTTCGAAGGTCTTCTTTGATGTAGCTTTGGAGGGAGAACACGAGACCGTCATATTCCAGCACGAAGGGTTTCAGAAAATCCCAGTAAACCGGGTTGGCTTTTGTTAGGTCTATGTGGCATCGCCACACCCATTTCTCAGGTCCCCGGTTTCTAAACCTTAGAAGGGCCGCCGGCTGGGGATCGTGGACCATGATGAGGTCGCCCTTGAAATCAAGCTTTTCCGCGTTCAGCCGATTATATTCCAAGTAGACTTTCTTCATGGCCTCTGTGAGCTTAAGAGGCATTCCTTGGAGGGCGTTGTGGAATTTTTTAGTGACATTGAAAAACTCACTGGAAGCCTCCATAACCTGCCATGAGACGTTTAACCCCACGGTCCTAGCCAGCGGAACCATGTTTTTAAGAAGCTCCGCCACTCCCCCGCCAAAACGGGTTGAATTGATGTGGACGATGGAGGCGCCTTTCACCCAAGAAGCCAGTTTCTCAATTTCAGCTATTTCCTGTTCTCCCACGATAGCCTTGTAGTCGTCTAAGCTGAAAGTAGCCATAAGTCAACCCCTCGGGAGGCGTCGGAGCGTCTTGGAAATATTCATTAAGGTTGATTTTGAATTAGATCATGAAGAGAGACATATAAGCTAAACGGAGGATGAGGGTTGGCCAAGGCTATGGACGTAGCCTATAAGGAGAACCTTTACATCATCGAAAGCTTCGCCCCCCTCATCAAAGCCTTGAAGCTGATGGGTGAAAGAGGCGGCATCTACCGCCTTTCCGTAGTAGACGACCAAAAAAGGGCTAAAGGAGTTATCTCCTCTCTCAGAATCCTCGAATACATCGCCGGCCACAAAGGGAAAATTTTGAAGAAGAAAGCCGGAGGTTTAGAGGCTCTCCTCCAAGAACCCGTCCTCCTCTTTATGGAGGAATATCTTCACAAGCTTCCCTACAGTTTCGCCTTCGAGTGCATCGTCCAGTATATGGTGGAGAACAAGGTCGGCCATGTGATTTTGGTGGATGAAAAGGACTGCATAAAAGGCGTGATCACCGAGCGCCCAGCCATTGAGAGAATTCCCCCCCGCCATTATGGAATAAACCTTTCCGCCATAATGACGCGGAAGGTCCATACCATCAAGCCTGAAAGCAGCATTTTCGAAGCCCTCAACCTTATGGCCGCCCACCATGTGAGAAGACTCCCCCTCCTGTCCGAAGGCGAAGTAGTGGGGGTCCTATCAGCTTCAGACCTTTTTCGCTATCTTGTCAAAACAGAAGGGCCTGAAGAGGCTTTGAAGGAGAAAGAGAATCTGGAGAACCGCCTTTCCGAGGAAGTCGTCACCCTCAGCCTCCCCAAACCGGTGCTCATAGGGGAGCACGAGGATGTGGGAGAACTCTTAAAAAGAGTCCAAGAACGTTGGATACCCTATCACCCCGTTGTTTCTGAGGAGGGAAAACTCGCCGGAGTGGTCAGTGAAAGAGACCTCATCACCCGGTTCTCCCGGGTGCTGGGCATGGAGCGGTTTTTGAAGCTTATCGCTTAGAAAACAAGGGGCAAGGAAGATTTCTTCTTCCCACCTATTTTACTTTCTTTCGAGCGGAATGGTAAAAAGGAGGTTAAATATCATTTAAAAGGTAAGTGGGGCCTGTGTGCAGCTACATCCTCAAGCTTATGTTCGTGAACATGAGAACTGGGCACACGGAAGTGTTTGAGGTAGCCTTGCTCGCCCCCCAAGGTGAAGAGAAATGCTACAAGGCGGTTCTACCCCACCGTCTCTACCACAGGGTTAAAGCCCACTTTGGGGAAGGTCCCTTCACCACGGCTTTCACCCTATCCCATGGGCCCTACCTTCTCCACGGCTCTGTCAAGGCGGATATGGAAGTCCGCATACCGGTAAGTTTCGAGGAGGCAAAATAATTCACCCTAGCTGAGAGGGCGGCTTGAACCTTATATGCTTTAGACTCCAAACATACCCCTATGAACTCGCCCTCAGCCCCTGAATCTTCCGAAACCCTGTGGAAGCTGGTTTTAAAGGTGGGGCGGCTTAAACTGTTTCCCCGCACCGGATGGCTGACTCGCGGCGTGGAAAAGGCCCGCGTAGAATCTGTAGCGGAGCACAGTTTCCGAACAGCCGTCCTAGCCATGATGCTCGCGGACATGCTCTCCCCCCAGCGGAGGGTAAACTTCGCCCTCGTCCTGCGAATGGCTTTACTCCACGATTTCCCTGAAATCCTGCTCAAGGACCTGGATAAAGAGGCTTGGAACTGCCTAACCCCCAGCCTCAAAGCAAAACCCAAGGTTGAAAAAGAAGCCCTGAGAAGACTTCTGGCAGAAGTTTCTCCGCCTCTGAGGAAAAAATACGAGGCTGTTTGGAGAAACTACCGGAGGGGCAGCTCCTTGGAAGCCCAGATAGTGGAGGCGGCTGACAGGCTGGAGACCGCCTTCCAAGCTTACGAGTACGTGGAGGGAGGCTGTCCTCTGAGGTTGGTGGAGGAAATCTGGGAGGACGCTCAAAAGAAAGTCTACCAAACCGGTCTAGCTCCCGCCTGTGCTCTCATGGACAGGCTTAAGGAAAACCTCAGACTTCAGGCGAAAACCTGAAGGCGGAGACCCGCCCCCGCAAGCCTACAGCTTGTAGCCCAAGGTCCTCAGAAATTTTTTCCTAGCCTCCGCGTCCTCCTTCTGCTCTATTCCCTTGGACTTGTAGCCGTCGACGACGCCTAGAATGCCCCTTCCCTGCTCGGTTTCGGCGACGATGACCTCCACGGGGTTGGCGGTGGCGCAGAAGATGGAGCAGACTTCAGACACTCCCTTGATGGCGTTGAGCACGTTGATGGGGTAGGCCTCCTTCAGGAAGATGAGAAAACTGTGGCCGGCTGCCAGCTTGAAGGCGTTTTCCGCCGCCGCCTTCTTCAGGGAAGCGTCGTTGCCTTCGCTTCTCACCAAGCAGGGGCCGGAGCTTTCGCAGAAGCCCACTCCGAACTTGGCTTTGGGAGCGGAGTTCACCACAGCCTCGTAGAGGTCTTCCACGGTTTTGATGAAGTGGGCCATTCCCAAGATGAGGTTGCAGCCTTCTGGGGTTTCGATTTTGACGATTTCAGTTTTCACACCCAACCCTCCAAGGGGATGTTTCCTCTACCTGAGCTAAAAAATTATCCCGCCCTTTTTTTGCTTGATAAAAAACCGTGGACGCGGGGTAAGGGCGGATTTTCCCCTGGTTTCTTCAAGGGTGTTAGAAGTATAGTACCGCGTCGGCGTCTAGGACTAGGTCGTTTAGGGTTGCTGCTCCCACTATTTTGGCGTAGTCCACCACGTTTCCGGGGGTAAGCCCCAGAAGCTGGCAGCTTTGGTCGCAGACCATCAGCTTCACTCCCGCCTTCACAGCCTGGTCCATGACCTCCTTCAACGAAGGGAAGCTTCCCAGCTTCACCTTTTCAGCTTCTCCTCTCTGAACCACGGTCACGCCTTTTATGAGGAAGTATACAGTGGCATCCAAGCCCATGGCCACAGCGGTGGTGGCTAGGATGAAGGGGGCGTAGGTTCTTTCAGGAGTATCCAAACCGCTGGTTTGAACGTAGAGCACCTTTTTCTTTTCCGCCAAACTTTTTCACCTCCCTTTTTATGTCTGCTTCGTCTTTTTTATCAAAAAATGGATCTCCCGCCCTGTCTTCCACAGTCGAAGAAGCTGATGGCCTAGTCTTCGCAGGAGACTTTGGATGTCTTCCTCGCTGGCCGGGTCGTCGGCTATCACCTCCAAGGTTTCTCCCACCGCCATCGAGTCCAGTTCTTTTCGGGTTCGGAAGACGGGTTCAGGGCAGTAGAGGCCTACGAGGTCTAGAATTCTCCGCGGGGAGTTTTGGGTTGACTCAGTCAAGCCGATGACCTATGATAAAAATTATAACACCGTTATTTATGACTTCTTTCCAAACCTCCGAAACCCCCTTCTTTCCAAATTCGCCTAGGGGGAGTCCTTTCCCTGAAAGAGAGGAGGAAAAAAATATATTGAAGGTTTTCGTTATATAAACACGTCTATGTTAGGTGAGCCTAAGTCCTTTGAACGCCCACCTCAAAACCAGTAACCCCCAGAGGAAAGGTTCCCCCTGATGCACCGCCATACCTGTCACGGCAGCGCCCCTCCCCCCTCTTCGAGAAAAGGCTTGAAGAAAATAGCCTTGGTGGGCAATCCCAACGTGGGGAAGAGTGTGGTCTTCCACAGCCTCACCGGCGCCTACGTCACCGTCTCCAACTACCCGGGGACAACCGTTGAGATAGCTCGGGGGAAAATTCGCATCGGCAGAACGGAATACGAGGTCATAGACACCCCGGGCATGTATTCGTTCATTCCCCTCACCGAGGAGGAGCGGGTTGCCAGGACGGTTCTCCTCCGGGAAAAACCCGACCTAGTTCTGCAGATAGCGGACGCCAAAAACCTGGTGAGGATGCTTCCTCTGACCTTCCAGTTGATGGAGGTAGGTCTCCCCGTCATCCTCGTCCTCAACATGATGGACGAGGCTGAAAAGATAGGGGTCAAAGTCGACCCCCAGCGCTTAGAGGAGCTGCTGGGCATTCCCGTGGTGGCCACCGTGGCCACAACCGGACGGGGCATCGAGGAGCTGAAGGAAAGAATAAGAGTCTTCCGCGGAGGCGGGAAAGAGGGAGCTTCCTCCATTCTCGACTACAGTGAGCCTGTAGAATCTGCTTTAGGCGACATATGCGCCTTGCTGAAGGCGGAGTACGGCTTTCCCAAGCGAGCTGTAGGTCTTTTGCTTTTGCAGGGAGATAAAGAAATAAGGGAGCAAGTCAGGAAGGAAGAGCCCCGAGACGGTTACAGCCGAATTGAAGAGCTGGTGGGGAAGACTCAGGCTCACTTCGTTCACCCTTTGGGCTACCATATAGCCTTGAGAAGATTCGACGAAGCCACTTGGATGGTGGCCCAAGCGTCTATGCCACCTTCCCGGGAGATGAGGCTGACCTTGTCGGAGCACCTGAGCCGGTTGACGATGAATCCTTGGACCGGCAGCCTCATTCTCTTGGCTGTTCTGTATTTCGGCATCTACCAGTTTGTAGGCGTCTTCGGAGCGGGGGTGCTTGTGGACTTTCTCGAAGGCCGCATCTTCGAAGGCGTCGTCAACCCCCGCATTACCGCTTGGGTTGTGAGGAGCATCCCCTATGCTACGGTTCAGGATCTGCTGGTGGGCGAGTACGGGGTCATAACCCTAGGTGTGAGGTATGCGGTGGCCTTGATTTTACCCATCGTAGGCACCTTTTTCATCGTTTTTTCGGTCATCGAGGATGTGGGCTATCTCCCCCGCTTGGCCATGCTCATCGACAGGGTTCTCAAAAGGATAGGCCTCACCGGGAGGGCGGTGATCCCCTTGGTTTTGGGCTTGGGCTGCGACACCATGGCCACCATCGTGACGAGAACCCAGGAGACTCGGAGGGAGAGGGTGATAGCCACCTTGCTGATGGCTTTGGCCATCCCCTGCTCCGCTCAGCTGGGGGTTATCTTGGCGATTTTATCCGGGAAGCCTACGGCTTTAGTCCTCTGGGCCGGGACAATTCTCCTAATATTTGTTTTAGTCGGGTATTTGGCTTCAAAGCTTATACCGGGGGAGAAGCCCAGTTTCTTCTTGGAGATCCCCCCGCTGAGAATGCCGAGGCTGGGTAACATTTTGACCAAAACCCTCGCCCGGATGGAATGGTATTTCATGGAGGTCTTCCCCTACTTCCTCCTAGCCAGCGTCCTCCTCTGGGCAGGTCAACTCACAGGGGTTTTCCAAGCGGTGATCGCCGCCCTGCAGCCGCTGGTGCAAGCCATAGGACTGCCTCCAGAGGCGGCGGTGGTGTTTCTCTTCGGCTTTTTCCGGAGGGACTACGGAGCAGCCGGCCTTTTCGACCTGCAGCAGGCAGGTCTGCTGTCCGGGGTTCAGCTGGCGGTCTCCGCCATCACCCTCACTCTCTTCGTACCCTGCATCGCCCAGTTTCTGGTGATGACTAGGGAACGAGGGTTGAAGACGGCGTTTCTCATAGCTCTCTTTATTTTCCCCTTCGCCTTCACCGTGGGTTTCACCGTGAACTTCGCCTTAACGGCCTTGGGGGTTCAAATATGAAGTGTCCTCTCTGCGGCTGCGAATGCGGAGAAAGGGAAGAAGCCGCGGCGTGTAAGGGTTGCCCCTTAGCCCTCGGGGATGCTTGCAGCTTGGCCAGGTGTCCGCGGTGCGGCTACAGCTTCCCTAGGGAGTCAAGGCTTTTGAAAAAACTCAGGGGTTGGAAAAGCGGATGGAAATAAGTGAGCCAGCGGAAGAGGTTTTGGAAGCCCTTTGGACGGTGCTGGAAAAGAAGAACGCCTCCTCCACAGCCCTCCAAGACATCGGATTTAAGAGGGGGGACAGAGAAGTGGAGGAGCTCTTTAAGCTAAATCTGATACGCTCGGTTGACGGGGAAGTGGAGTTCACCGAGGAAGGCCGGAAGCTGGCGGAGGACATCGTTAGACGGCATCGGCTGGCGGAGCGGCTTCTCGTCGACGTCTTGGACCTTAAGGGAAAGCTTGTTGAGGAAACTGCCTGCAAGTTTGAGCACCTCCTCCGAGACGGTGTGGACGAACATATCTGCATCCTCCTCGGCCATCCGAAGATATGCCCCCACGGCCTGCCTATTCCTCCCGGGAGATGCTGCGAGAAGGAGGAGGAGGCCACGGGGA
The DNA here is from genome assembly GCA_002011035.2 of Candidatus Hecatella orcuttiae. Classification (GTDB taxonomy): domain Archaea; phylum Thermoproteota; class Bathyarchaeia; order Hecatellales; family Hecatellaceae; genus Hecatella; species Hecatella orcuttiae. The sequence continues at coordinate 301,680 of MTLY02000002.1, forward strand.
GAATCATCTGCCCTCTCTCCGACCTCAAACCTGGGGAAGGGGGGAAAATAGCCTACATCTACACCTCAGACCGGAGGAAGCTGGAGAGACTGATGGTCATGGGGCTTCTGCCGGGAAGCCCGGTTACCCTCATCCAGCGTAGTCCCTCCTACGTTTTCCAAGCAGGCCAAACCCAGATAGCAGTGGATGAGGAGATAGCCAACAGCATCTACGTGCGCATCGTGGAAGGGGAAACCAGTCCGGAAAAACCTCCCACGCGGGGCCGGCGGAGGTTCCGATTCGGCCTTCGCAAAGGCTGGTAAAACTTTTTACTTCAAACCCCCTAGTAAAAAGGGGGGGCAGCGGTTTGAGCAAGACTCTAGGCTGGCTGGCTTCCAGTTTCCTAGTCTTCACCTTCGGTTACACCTATCTTTTACCCCAGTCTTTCGAGATGCTGGCCGCTTGGTTGGCGCCTCTCCTAGGGCTGGGTTTGAGAACAACCCTGGTTAGCCTTTACCTTCTCTACGGAGACCCCTTCCGCGACGTTTCCCTACTGGCCGCCTGGCTTTCCGCTGCCTTTGTAGGGGGGCTCATAGCCCGAAGAGGCCTGCGGGGAATAGGCGTCGCTGTTTCCACCTACTCCGCCATCCACGCCATCCTAGGCCTCAGCGTTTTAGCTGTTCTCCAAACCCTCCAACCCGCCTTGGAAGCGGGACCCGAAGGTCTGAGGCTGCCACCTGTGCCCCCCGGTTTCTCTTTCCCAGCTTTGTTCAACGCCCCCGTGGTCGGCCCGGGGCTTCGCTTAGCTTTGGACATGCTCGCGGCAACCCAGCCTTTCGACCCCAAGCTAATCTTGGAGGCTGTGGGTGAAATGGTGGTGGTAAACGCTGTGAAGGTCCTCGCATTGGCCTGCGTTGCTGGGTTGGCAGGCGGACTGCTGGGCGGCTTCCTAGCCAAAAAAGCCTCTGGCCGTGGCGGGTCGGAGGCCGCTGGCTTCCCTGCCTCCAAGGCGTTGGCGTTGATTCTACTTTTGACCTTGACGGCTTCAACCTCCCTCATTCCTTTGGGTTCAGCGCAGGCTTCTCCCTTCAAACTGGAGGCCTTGGGCGGGCTAATTTCTTCCGACGGCTCCGTGGCCGTGGCCTCCGCCCTGGTGGCTTCGGAGCTTAACCTAGGCGTTCAAACCCCGAACCCGCAGTTGGACGGTCTCATCCTAGCCATACTGCTCACCCAGTCGTTTCCCCCAGATAAGCTGCCTTCCCTGCCTTTAGAAGGACCTCTACCTCTCTCCGGCGGGTGGCAAAGCCTTTACGCCGCGGCGCCTCCGACTGTGCTCGTCGTTGTGGAGGAAGCTTTGGGGGAGGGCGGAGAAGCCGGGGCTGCCCCCGCGCTCAGCTCTCAGCTTTCCGCCTACTTCAACCTCCCTCTAACCTATTTGACCGCGGTTCCCTTGGATTGGGCAGACCGAGCCTATCGGGTCGCTGTCTACTGGAGCGAAGCCTCTTACACGGTTTCCGAGGAGAAACTAATGGGGGTTCTCGCCCAAAACCCAGAAGGCTTCGCCTCCTATGTTTACGATGTCTACCGAAACGGAACCTTCACCCCCGGCTCTCAGCCTTGGAGCGCCGACGGCAGCCTGGTTGCCGTGGGATTGGTCAACGCCCCCAAGGCCTTGCAGCTTCTAGAGGAAGGAGGCTTCCTCGGTCAGGCGGTGGTAGGTTTAACGTCGGAACAGGAGCCTTTAGGCAGTTTAATCCGCTCCTTCACCCAAGCTTCTCAGCCTGTTCCTTTCTTCTTTCACGTTTCCTTCTGGGAGCGCAGCCTTCATTCATCCCCCCAGCAGCACACTTTCAACCTCTTCAGCTTCCTGAGAAACTCCAAGCCTCCCACCGCCGCATCCGACTCCCATGCCTCTTTCTTCTTCATAGCCGCGCCCTCCGCCGTTGAGCCTGCCCCGGGTTGGCTGGTTTTGGAGGAGGGGGCGGTTTTGAAACTTCTCAGGCCGGGGGAGCCTCTCTCCGAAGCGACGGTGAGTTTCGAGCGAGTCTTCCCCGCCGACTTGAAGGTTTCAAAACAGGTGGAGCCGGTTTCCTTGGAAGAGGGAGACTTCGTCCAAGTTCGGATTGAAATCCGCAACGAGGGCTTAACTCCCGTCTTCAACCTTCAACTCGACGACTCTGAAGCCTTGGAAAACTACGGCTCCGCGGTCAGGCTGGTGGACGGCTCCCTGAAAGCGGAGTGGGCTCAGCTGGAGGGAGGCACCGCGGTGGTTCACACTTACACCCTGACCCTGCGAAACCTAGGCGTCTACACCTTCCAACCCGCGGAGGTAAGCTATGTTTACCGGGGAGAAAACTTTGAAGCCGCCTCCAACGCAGCCTCCGTCGAGGTTGAACCGCCGGGGGTCTTCCAAGTCTGGGGAACAGGCATTCTCTTCTCTTGGAAATTAGCCGGGAAGACGATAGACGCTTTCCTACCCGGCTACGGAAGCATCCTCGCCACCCTAGCATCCGCCGCCGTCGCCGCGGCCATCGTCTACTCTGTCTTCCGCAGCTTTAGAAGGAAAAAATGACGGCTCAAGGCTGATTTCCCCCCGACTTTAATGGGGAAGCTGGCCTGTTGCCTCAGTTTTCTCCTTGGTCCACTGGAAAAAGGCATAGACAGTGAGAGTTGCCCAGCCGCCTAGGCCGAAAAGAAAGATGGCTAGGTTCGCTGATGTCGCCCAGCTGTGGAAGGCTTGGCCGAAATGCTGGTAGCCAAGCCAGAGGAGGACGAGATGGTAGTTGTGAAACCAGTGGACCAGAATGGCGGCCGCCAGCCCATAGATAAGGTAGACGGCGGCGAAGACGAGGCCGAGGATGAAGGTTAAGCTGACTTTTCCAACCTCCCACTCCGAGCCTGAGAGAATGTGGGCTAGGGCAAAGACGGAGGCGGAGGCCAAAACCATGAGCCACTCAGCTCTGCCTATGCCCTTCTGCCAGCCGTAGGCTTCCACATTCCTCAGCCCCACCCTCTTCTTGACGCCTTCAGGATAGAGAAAGGCGAGGAGCAGCAACCACAATCGGTGGGGAAAAGATGTTTGCCAAAATTTCCGCCATCCCTCCCACAAAACCAAAGCCGCCACCACAGCGCCCAGAGGAACCAGCCTGAATCCTATTTCCTCGAAGACAGCGGCATAGGATGCGGAGAAGAACAGCAGGTAGGGGTTGGCTACCTCCAAGCCTCCCGTGGGGACTCCGTGGGCTTCCTGAATGCTTTCTATGAAATTTTCCGCCACCAGCAGCATGCTGGTCAAGATGGGAAACAGGTAGAGGTAGTTTTTGAAAGACCGGGTTAAGGGGTGGGAAAAACTGAGCTTCACCGCCTGGGGAAAGCTTAAGCCGGGGCCCTTCCACGCGACGATGAAGCAGAGGATGAAAACAATCCAGAGGGCTAAGAAAACGAAGCCCACGGGAAGAGGGCTGGGAACCAGCACTTTGAAAAAGAGCAAGTCCACCTTAGGGACAACCCGCCGGGCAACGTCTAAACCGGCTGGGGTGAAGAAAAAGAGGAAGAACCCCAACCCCAAGGACCACAGGTAGGTGGAAAGATGGAAAAGAATCCCCGCTGCCACCGTTCCAGCGCAGAGTTTTTTCAGAAATCTTTCAGGATTGAAGCCTAAACCCAAGATGTTCCACCTAATCTTAGCGGAAAACCATTATAGGCATTTCGCTGTGAAATGAAAGATTTGAAAGAAGCCTCTTTAGGGCATCTTTCAGCCTTAGAAAAGTTTATTACCTAAAATCTCCATGAAACTCCAAAATTGGCAGGTGAACTAAAAGTGGTTGAAGTCAAAGTTGACTGGAGCAAATGCAACGGCGACTCCATCTGCGTGGATGTTTGTCCGGTTTCGGTTTTTGAGATGCAAGATGTGGAAGGCTACGAAGGGAAAAAATCCGTTGTAGTCAACAACGACGCCTGCATCGTGTGCAGAGCCTGCGAGGTTCAATGCCCCACCCAAGCCATTGTGGTCACAGAATAAGCTGGGCTATCTTTTCCAAGACAGCCCTCAAACCAGAGGTTGGGAGGAGGCTGAGGGAAACAGCTGGTTTTCCAGCTTTAAGGCAGGTTTCTCCGCCCTCTATCCCGCCTATTTTACATAAACAATTTTAACCGGTTTTCTTGGGTTAAACCTGTTTGCGGCTTAGAATCTCCACGAATTTCTCCGCACCCTTCGGAGGCTTCGTCAGGAAGCTCACCGCGAGGAAGACTATTGAGCTGCAGAGGATCCCCCAAACTCCAGGCCAATGCCCAAGAGGAAAGGTGCGGGTAAAGTAGAGGAAGCCTACCACGGCGATTCCGGCTAGGATGCTGGACACAGCTCCCGCGGCTGTGGCCCTCTTCCAGAAGAACCCTCCTAAAACCGCGGGGACAAACTGTAGCAGGCCTGCGGAAGACATGACTGAAAGCTCTACAAGTAATCCCGCGGGGCGAATGGAGAAAGCTACGATGACCGCTGCCATGATCAGAATGGTAGCTCGACCTACTCTCAAGCCTCCCAGCTCACTAGCTTTCGGCCTCAGACCCTTGTATAGGTCAACAGCTGTCATGGAGCTCAAGGACAGGAGAATGGAGTCCACTGTTGAAACCGCTGCGGCCAAGATTCCCACCATGACCAGCAGGGCTAAGGGAGCGGGCACGAGGGTGAGAAGCGACGGCATGGCCAAATCCGGGTTAGCCAAATCGGGCAGCAGGATTTTAGCCGCCAACCCCAGCATGGTTACGATGATGGTGTAGGTGAAGCCGAAGACGAGGAAGCCTCTGAACATGTTCTTCAGGGACCAAACCGAGTTGGGGACGAAAAACCTCTGAACAACTTGGGGGTTGGTGATAGAGAAGAAAAACCAGGGGAGAGTCAAGCCTAGAAACTTGGGGAAGTTAAAAAACTTCCCGGGCCCCGGCACCACCAGCAACTCAGGATGCTCTGTTTCGAGGGCGGAGAAGAAGCTTCCGAAGCCTCCTAGGCCTATCTGGATGACAAAGAAGAGGAGAATAAGGGCTAGGGTGATCATCATGGAAGCCTGCAAGGCATCCGTCCAAGCTACAGCCCTCATGCCACCCCACCAGGTGTAAGCGGCGATGACGAAGCCCATGAAGAGCACCCCGGCGATGAAAGGTATCTGACCGCCAGAGAGGGTGCTTATCAGGTAGGCGGGGCCGACCAACTGCACCGACATGTAGGGAACGAGGAAAACCAAGCAGGCGGCAGCCATCACCACCGCGGCGAATCTGTTCTCATACCGGTCCCCCAAAAACTGGGCGGGGGTTACGTAGCTTCTCAGCCTGCCGGCGGCGTAAAATCGAAGGCCCACCATCACCGCTACCATCAAACCCATGAGGTAGATGAGCTCAAAACCCAGAGCTCCTACGCCTCCCACGTAGGTGAACCCCACGAGGCCCACCATCATGAAAGCGCTGTAGGTTGTGGCGCTGTAGGTGAGGGCGGAAACCGTGCCCCCCAGCCTCCTACCCGCTATGAAATACTCCTCTAGGCCTTTGCCCGTTCTCATGCGGCCGTAATGGGCGATGAGGAAACTGGCGGTGAAGAAAACGCCTATGGTGAGGTAAATCCACCCTGCGGAGACCAAGCTAATCTTCCCACCTTGAAATCAGAGAAAACATGGAGACTATGGCGACCAGCGCCAAAACCGCCCAGAACAAGTAGGCTCCGTAGATGCGGGGGAAATCCGCCAAAACCGTATAGGGTACAACGTAGGCCAAGGCTAAAAGGGCGACGAACCAGCCGAGCCACAGAAGCCGGGCTCCCGGCAAAGGGGTCACAACCTTTCAAAAGTATTTTCATTACTAAAAGTGGAGCCAGATATTAAATATTTCGACATCCAAAATATAGGATGAGCTGAAGCCTATGGCTGAAAAAATACTGCTAGGCCCCGCAGGAATCCCCACGGTAACCAAGCCTCGGTCTTCGGTGGAAGGTGTTAAAACCGTGGCCGGCCTAGGCCTCCAGGCCATAGAAATCCAGTTTGTGCGGGGAGTGAACATGAGCCTTGAAGCGGCTGAAGAAGTGGGAAGAGTGGCGAAAAAATTAAACGTGGAACTCTCCATTCACGCTCCCTACTACATCAACCTCTGCTCTGAGAAGAAGAAGACCGTCGAAGAGTCCAAGCAGAGGATCCTCGACTCTGCTACTCGAGGAGAGAAGATGGGCGCACACATCGTGGTCATTCACCCCGGGTACTACGGTCAACTGACTTCGGAGAAAGCCTTCAAGATGGTGGAGGAAAGCTTTCAAGACCTCCTAGGCAGGCTGAGGGACGAAGGCGTCGGAAAGGTTAAACTCGGGCTTGAAACCATGGGGAAGCAAAGCCAGTTTGGAACCCTCGACGAAATCATCCAGCTATGCCGGGAAGTGGACTGCGTGCCCAACGTGGACTTTGCCCACATCTTCGCTAGGCAGGGGGGCAAGATAGACTACGGAGAAATCCTCGACCGGGTGGCTGAGCTGAAGCTGCCGCATCTCCACGTGCACTTTTCAGGAATAAACTGGACTCCTGTTAAGGGAACGGATAAAGGCAACGAAAAAAACCACTTGGAGATAAAAGCCAACCAGCCTCCCTTCGAGCCTTTGGCAAGAGAAATTTTGAGGAGAAAAGTCAGCGCCACCATCATTTCCGAATCCCCCATTCTAGAACAGGACAGTTTAGCCATGAAGAGGATCTTTGAAAAACTCGGCTACAAGTTTTAACCCAACGATTAAGACTGCTTTTTAAAGGAAACAAATTTATGCGATTCCGAAGATCAGTCTTGGGGAACAGTGAACAAAAAGTGTACGACCTCGTTATTGTGGGAAGCGGCTGCGCCGGGTTGACGGCGGCTCTCTACGCGGCCAGAGCTGGACTGAAGACCGTGGTTTTGGAGAAAGAGGTCATAGGAGGGCAGATTTCCCTCACGGCCACGGTGGAAAATTACCCCGGCTTCAAGGAAATCAGCGGCCCGGAGTTGATGAGGCTTTTCCAAGAGCAGGCTGAAGCGGCGGGAGCTGAAATTCAAACAGCGGAAGTTTCAGCCATAGAAGACCTAGGAGACAGGAAGCTGGTTAAGACAAGCTCAGGGGACCTTGAAGCCAGAGCCGTCATCATAGCCACCGGCTCCTCTCCTAGACAACTGGGCGTCAAAGGGGAAAAGGAGCTCATCGGGAAAGGGGTTGCCTTCTGCGCACTCTGCGACGGGCCTATTTTCACCGGCAAAGACGTGGCGGTGGTGGGAGGGGGAAACTCAGCCACGAAAGAAGCCATCTACTTGACCAAGATGGTGAACAAAGTGTATCTCATTCACCGAAGAGATAAGTTGAGGGCTGAGAAGTCATGGCAGGAAAAAGCCTTCCGAAACGAGAAAATAGAATTCATCTTCGACACCGTGGTGGAAGAAGTAGTGGGAAGAGACCGGCTGGAAAAACTCGTGCTCAAAAACCTTAAAACAGGGAAGCTTTCCGAGCTTCGCGTAGACGGTGTTTTCATCTACATCGGCCTGAAGCCCAACACGGATTTCGTCAACGTTAAGAAAAATCCGAATGGAACTATCCTAACCGACGAATGCATGCGAACCTCGGTTCCCGGAATCTTCGCAGCGGGAGACTGCAGAGACAAGTGCATGCGGCAGATTGTAACTTGCGTAGGCGAAGGAGCCACCGCCGCTATCCAAGCTTACGAGTACGTAGAAGAACTGAGGGGAAAGAAAACCTGAACACCAACTTGAGCGAAGACTACAGCTCCTGAGGTGAACTTTGAAGCGCCTTCCAAAGCTCATCTTGGAGAGGTGCGGGCAGTCTTCTTGCCAAGCCGTTTTTTCCCACCATTACTCTGACTTTGGGGTCTTTCAGAATCTTCCCTATGACAGCGGCTTCGGAGCCCTCGCGAGTAAGGCTTTCTACGATGTCATCCGTCCTCTGCGGCTCCGCTACTATGAGGAGCGCCCCAGAGCTCACCAGCCTCAGGGGATTGACGGCGAAGACCCGGCAGATTTCCCGGGTTTCAGGCCTGATGGGAATTTTGTCCTCGTAGACCCTGAACCCCGTCCCCGAGGCGTCAGCCAGCTCGTGGAGGCCTGCAGCTAGGCCTCCTTCTGTGGGGTCGTGCATGGCTTGAACTCCGCCCGTTTCGAAGGCGGTTAAGGCTTCTTGAACCACGCTGATTTCCCGGTAAAACTTCTCCGCCCTTTCCACGGTTTTCTTCCCCAGCCTTTCAACCAACAAACTTTTCCTGTCAGATGCTAGGATGGCGGTGCCTTCGATGCCCACTCCCTTGGTCAGAATTATCTTAGCTCCCGCCTTAGCATTCCTGCAAGCCGCATACCGGCCCCTCTCAGCCAAGCCTGCTGAAAAACCCACGACCAAGGGGTGGCTTAGGCCCGGAGTAACCTCGCTGTGGCCGCCTACCACAGCAACCCCCAACCGGAGGGCGGCTGAGCCTATTTGGGCGGAGATTTCCTTCAAGGTTTTTTCTCCAGACCCCGGGGGAAGCATGATGCAGGAGAGAAGCCACTGAGGCCTGATCCCTCGCGTGGCTACATCGTTGCAGGCGATGTGAGCTGCCGCCCAGCCGATTTTTCTCACCGCGCCGCTGATGGGGTCACAGGATAGGGCTAGGAGGCTTCTCCCCGCCTTGACGATGGCGGCGTCCTCCCCTTTGGCAGGTCCGAGGACCACGTCGCCACGTTTTAAGCCTAAATATCGGAAGACCTGGGCCTTCAAAACCTTCGGGGGTGTTTTTCCCAACGGCAGCTTCATGCGCTATTTTAACCTCTAGCCTTCTCATCTGAAAACAGTCTGGTGGAGGGTTTGGACTCCGACTCAGAAGGCTGAGAAATTAGCTCCACGACGGTGAAGCTTCCTGTGGAAAGCTCCGTTTCCCCCTGAAGACCCGGCTTAGCCGTCACGTTTTTCAGCCTGATCTGAACGCCCGGTGGAAACTTGGCCAAGATCTCCGCCTGCTTTCTCCAAGCGGAAACCCTGAGGACGCCGGTTTCATCCCTCAGCCTAAAGCTGGCCACCTGGGTTTGGGTTCCGTCCTTCAGGGTCACTTCCCTCACAGCCGGAGCGTCGACCATCACGCCTTCCACGGTGAGGTTCCTCATGCCGGGGTTGATCCTGCCTAGGGGTGTAGGCTTGTCTTCCACTGGAGCGGCGGGTGTGGGTGTAGGCGTCAGCTTCAGGTAGGTGTTTCTGTTGACGTGGGCTTCCAGTTCACCCAGCCTGTTCTCCCGGGTTTTCCCCCTGATTACCTCTATTCTGTCTCCCACCCGGGCTTTTTCCACGGCCTCCACCCAGTCGTTCCATACTACGAGGTTTATCTCCCCGGAGTCATCCCTCAGCCTCAGCCGCATCACCGTCCCCTCCCCTCCGTCGCTTCTGAGAAATTTTCTGGCAGGGTAGGCCTGGATGATTTCCCCTGAGAGGTTGACTTCTTCCCCCGGTTTCTTCAGGCTTCGGATTTCTTGGAAAAACTCCCCGAGGGCGGGAACTTGGACTTCCCCGCCGACTTGGCTTGGGGGGATAAGCGCTATCCTTCCGCTGTCAGCCACATGGAGCTCGGTTTTTCCCGCGAGGGAGGTTCGGGTGTAGCCGTGTTCTATCTTCACAACGGCATCGGGCTGGATTTTCAGCCGCTCCGCTTCTTCAGCCTTCTGATTCCACAGGTAAACCTCCAGCACTCCTGTCTTGTCCCCTAAAAGCAGCCTCTTGAGTTTTCCTTCCTGACCGTCCGGTCTCTTGAAGAGTTTTACCGGGTAGACTCCCAGAACCCTCCCTGTGAGGGATACGTCCCTCAAACCTGAGATGACATCTTCGATTTCAGTGTCAACAGCCAGACTGCTGTCCCAAAGAGAAACTCCAAGGTCTAGAGCCACGAGGAAAGCGGCACCTTCAGGGTTGAGGAGGCTTTTAGCTTCAGCCCTCTTACTTTCCACCATCTCCAGCAGTTTTTCTCTGGTCAAATCCGGCTTCTCAGCCATAATTTTGACGAGGATAGCTTCAAGCCTGCTGGAAGGCTGCGGCTCCGTCATTTTTTTCCAAGCCCTAAAGAGAAGAGCGGTGGGAGGCGGCTCTTCATCGATCCCTTCATGGTAAGCCGTTACCTAAAATAGATTTTGCTCCAAGCGAACTCCCTCAATCTTTAAATAAAGGAGGCCTTCACAATTCTAACGGTTTTTGAGAGAGGTTCTGACCGTGGACGGTGGTCGAGTTCCATCGGAAAAAGCAGGAGGACTCCTTTCTCCACACTAGAGACGTGGAGGTGGAAGGCCACCTAATCGACTCCATGATCCTCTCCAGGATCTGGGACAGGATTATGGAGTTGGGCGGAGATTTTGAAGTTTCCGAATTCCGAGTTGGCAAGCGGAAAACCGACTACAGCTACGCCCGAATGCTAGTCAAGGGAAAAAGCGAAAGCCACCTGGAAAGGATCCTCCAAGAAATCTACCGGTTGGGGGCTATTCCCCACGAGGTTCAAGAGGCTGTCTGCGAACCCGCCCCCGCGGACATGGTTCTCCCTGAGAACTTCTACTCCACCACCAACAACCCTACTTTCATCTACTTTAAAGGAAGGTGGGTGGAGGTGGAAAATCCCATGATGGATAAGGTGGTGGTAGTGGAACCCGACGGCAGCAAGGCCTACTGCAAACCTCTCCGAGAGGTGAGAAAAGGGGAACTGGTGGTCGTCGGCGAGACAGGGGTTAAAGTCAAACCCCCTGAAAGGCCCCGGGAAAGCATCGGGGTTTTCAAGTTTATGGGAAGTGACGCCTCATCGGAAAAACCCTCCGGCTCCCTGATGAAGCAGATCGCCAAAGACCTCTATGACACCAAGAAGGCGGGGGGCAAAATCGTGGCTGTGGCAGGCCCGGCTGTGGTTCACACAGGAGCTGCTGAGGCTCTGGCCAGCATCATCCGGGAGGGTTTCATCGACGTGTTTCTCTCCGGTAACGCCTTGGCGGTGCACGACGTGGAGGCCGCCCTGCTGGGGACGTCCCTCGGGGTTTCCTTGGAGGAAGGCGTCCCCTCCGTCCGGGGGCATAGGAACCACATGGCCGCCATCAACGAAATTTACAAGGCCGGCTCCTTGAAGGAGGCAGTGAGGAAGGGTGTCCTCCGAAAGGGCATCATGTACGAGTGCATCGTTAAAGGTGTGCCTTTTGTCCTCGCAGGGTCCATCAGGGACGACGGGCCTCTTCCCGAGGTTGTCACCGACATGGTGGAGGCTCAGAGACTGTACAGGGAGGCTCTCGCCGGAACCAGCATGGTTTTGATGTTCGCCTCCACCCTTCACTCCATAGCCGTGGGAAACATGCTGCCTTCCACGGTGAAGATCGTCTGTGTCGACATCAATCCCGCCACCGTTACCAAGCTTCTCGACCGCGGCTCCATGCAAGCCATCGGGGTGGTCTCTGACATCGGAACCTTTCTCCCCCTCCTCGACCAAGAGCTGAAGCGGCTAAAAGGGGCTTAAACCCTAAGCCTCCACGAATCTTCCTCCCTAATTTGGAAGGCGAGAAAAATTGTCAGCGGGAAAAGGAAGTCTGGAAAACATGCTGGCTGAAGCCTTGAAGGGGGAAGAGAAATCTGTCGAAGAAATATTCTCCGAGAGGAATCTAGCCGGCTTAGGAGACACTTACATCAACTTCCTCTACTCCCTAGCCTTCAGCCTTAAAAAGAAAAAGCCATGCGGAATGAAAGTCAGCAACAAGGTTCTAGCCGAAGCCGTCAGGCAGGCGGGAGTCCGAAGGAGGCTTCCCTCCCGGCTTTCAAGGAGAGATATAGGCAGCTCCGCGGAAGCCCTGATAGTCTACGCCGCCGCCAAAAACCTGATCTCAAGCCGGGAGCTCGTCGACCTGCTCCGAGAGGCAGAAGACCCCGTCTCAGCTTTCAGCCAAGCCCTCACAAACATATGGACTAGAGCTGGGCTTCACCTTCCCAGAAGGAAGGCCGAGGGTTAAGAAAACAGCCATTCAGCCGGATAAAGCAAAATATAGGGTGAATACCCCTGAAACTGCGGAGCGTAAAACGGGAGATCAGAGTCCTAGGCATCGTAAACGGCAACATGCCCCTCCCTCAAAAACGTTGCCCCTTTTTCGGCGTTGTTTTCAGGGGGAAGGAATGGCTGGAAGGGCTGCTGAAAGGCTCCGCAGAGTGGAACGGGCTGGATGCAACCCGGAAGATAACTCAAGCAGTGAAAGGATCCAGCCATTATGGGCAGATCCGCGTCGTCATGCTGATGGGTTTATGCTTCGCCGGCTTCAACGTAGTGGATGTAGCTCAGCTGGCGGAAAACCTCCAAAGGCCTGTGATGGTTTTCTGGGAAAAAGCGCCTGACCTAGGAAAGCTTAAACGCCAACTCGAATCCCTGCCTTTTGGAGAGAAAAGGGTGAGCATGGTTGAGAAAGCTGGGAACCCTACTCCATTAAAGCTGGAGGGGGGAAAAACTTTTTGGATTCAGTCCTTTGGGCTGAGTGTGGAAGAAGCTGGGAGAGTGGTGAAGGCAACCTGCAAGCCGGGGTTCATTCCTGAACCTCTCAGAATAGCCCGCATGGTAGGTTCCGCTTTCACTTCCCTGAAGTCTTAGGGCTATTTGAAAAGAAGCTTTATTAAAGAAAATAAAATTAAGCATTAACCGATGAAATTGAAACAGAAGTATGTGTTTACCGGATTTTTAGCATTTACGGTAACGGTGATCGTGGGGTTTGCCCTTGTAGGAGGCTATATCTTTCAAGAACCGCCAGCAGAGGCGCCAACAGAAACACCGGCGGGCGTTCAACCGACAGCTTCTCCGTCAAAGGAAGCGCCGCTGCAGGTTCAGCCCCAGCAAACTGAGCCATCAATAGAGGAGCAGCCAGAAGATGGTAAGCCATCGGAGCAAGAAGTGTCGGCGGAACAAGCGGAGCAACTGCAAGACGTAGCTGTCCAAGAATACCGAAGGCAAAATGTTACTTTTTTGAAGATGGTTTCAAGTGAAAACGGTTTGTATGTTTTAAACGATGAGGAAATAGAAGAACTTAGAACACTGCGCATAAACACCCTCAGAATATGCCCTCTTTACAGCATAGATTCAAACGGCGACATCAGACAGGATGTGCCAAACTTTCTCATCATCGATTTGATCAGAAGGGCTCACAGTGCCGGGTTTGCGGTTTTTCTGGAGCCAAATCTCGCCAGCCGCGGCGGCTTCCCCCATTTGACCGACCCGCAATATGTTGAAGCCGTGATGGAGATATCCTCAAAATGGGCTGAAATAGCTGAAGAAGAAAACGTGGAGTTTTATTCTCCGTTAAACGAGCCGAATCTCGTTTTTTCGGAAGAACATCTGGTGGAAGAATGGATGGTTGAGTCTCAAAATCTACGGTCCATGTTTTCAGGCGGGTTGGTGTTAAAGCTGGCCGGCATGGGCCCGGAGGAAATTGAAAGTTTAGGAGGATATGACTACTTGGCTTTCGACATCATGTGGGGAGACTCGAATTACGATGAGCTTAGAAACTATTTAAACGCAGCCGTAGCGAAAGGGAACTCTCTGAAGCAAAAATACGGCCTCAAAGGCTTCTTCTTCGGAGAACTGGGGGCTGAGAAAGCAAGGGTTGATGAAGATACCCAAGCAGAAATTTTCAGGACGATTTTGGATGAAACATGGGAAGAAGTTGACGGCTACTGTTTTCTAGGCTGGTCGGAGCTGGAGTTCAGCTTTAAAGACAATGAAAAGGCGAAAGACGTGATAAGAGAGTGGTTTTCCCGCTAAGCCGTAAATAAACAGTTTTCCGTCGCGCCATAACAAGACGCTTAAACCTGAAAATACAGGAGAGCCCTTCAACAGGTCAGAAGTGGCTGTTTTAAAGTCTTTCAGCTTTAGAGGCCTCATTATGGCGGTGTTAAACCTTCGGGGGAAACCTTTAAATCGGAGTGTCCCTTGCTTTTGAAGCGCTGAAGCGGTCCAGTGATGCCAGATGGAATTCTGTCCTAAATGCGGAATGAGGCTGGTGCTTTCGGTTAAGGAGAAAAAGTCTTCCCGGGTTTCCCTGAAATGCCCCAACTGCAACTACGTCTTACGAGGCAAAAAGACCAGTCAGCCGGCTTTGGTTAAACCCACCGAGAAACCTTCCAAGGAATCCATCATCATCATCGGGGAGAAAGAAGCTAAGCTTAAGACCCTTCCCACCCAGAAGGCTCAATGCCCCAAATGCGGTAACATGGAAGCCTACGTATGGATGGTTCAGACCCGGGGAGCTGACGAGTCTTCAACTCAGTTCTTCCGATGTACCAAATGCGGAATGACTTGGCGGGAATATTCTTAGCACCCTTCACCCGTCGGAACACTTATTCCCGCAGTTTTTCCAGCTGCTGGAGCAGATATTTTCTAATTTCTTCGGAAGCAGGTAACGGCTGCGTTAGCTTTCCGTTTTTAAGCACGGGCTTCAGCATAGACTCTGTTTTTCCTCCGCAAGCCGGGCATGGAGGCTGGGAAGCTTGAGCTGGGAGCACGGTGTCGGTGAGGCATCGGGGGCATCTCCAAAGCTTCTTGCTTCCCCCCAGTTTTCCTTTTTTAGCCACAGGTTTTCCTTCTTTTTCCACGATGTCTAAGGCGAAGTCTACGATGGGAGCGGCGCTAATGGAGGAGCCTATGCCGAAACCCTCCACCCCCGCGTCGATAAGTGGGGGGAGGTCCTTCTCGTCGATGCCTCCTGAAACTAGAATTTTAACGTGGCTGAAGCCTCTGAGAGACAGCTCCCACCGAACCTCCCGAACTATCTGAGGCAAGTTTCCTCTCCTCGACTTGGGAGTATCCAGCCTCACACCGTAGAGCTTCTCCCCCAAGGCCTCCGCCGCCTTGATGGCCTCGGTTTTCTCATCGCTGTAGGTGTCCACCAAGGCTATCCGAGGCACCCCTGCCTCCACCACCTCGTCGAAAGCTTTCCAGGCTTTAGCCTGATCCCCGAAGAGAATGATGAGCGCATGCGGCATGGTTCCCGTGGGCTTTCGTCCGATGAGCTTCGCCCCCGAAAGACTGGACACGCTGTCAAAGCCCCCTATGTAGGCCGCCCTGTCCACCATGGGGGAAATGACGGGGTGAATCCGGCGGATTCCGAAAGAAATCAGAAGACTCTTAGGAGCGAGTTTCCGCATTCTCGCCGCCTTGGTGGCGATGCCCGTAGCTTGGCATAGCAGCCCCAAAAGAGGTGTTTCCAGAAGGCCGAAGGCGCCGTAGGGCCCCTCCACGACCATTACGGGCGCTCGAACCCCGAAGCTGTCGGTTGGATGGAAGATACTCCCCTCAGGGAGGCTGTAGACGTCGACGGGGTAACCTTCCAGCAGCCGCAAGGCCTCCTCCAAACCGCAGTACACAGCCCAAGGCCAGCCTTGAGGTAGGCCGGTGGGGGTGATTTCAGCCACCACCTTTACCTTGTTCAGCCCCTTGGCTTCCAACACTTTTTTCGTGTGGACAAAGTAGATGTCGGTGGTTTCCCCTTTCTTAACTTCTTCTTCAGAAGCTATGTGAAGCCACTTCACCGTTTCCACCTTTTCTGAGCTTGGGTTAATTATTAAAACTGTTTAATTTAAGCCACTCAGCCCTTTTATATTTTCAAACAGGCTTGGAAACGTTTCGCTCCCTTGGGGTAAAGGGGTCGTCCCCCAACATGAGGCTTGGCTGGGGGTTCACTCGCCCAGATGGGCTTGGGGAAACTGGGAGAAACCCCACAAGCCTTTCCAAGTGTCCATGGTCGCTCTTCGCAGAGAATGACTCCACAAGCTTGTCCAGTAGCTGATGGTGTTTTTCCTCATCCTTCAATATGCCTTCAAGGCTGGCGCGGAGGACTGAATCCTTGATCTTCTTCTTAAGCTGCTTAAGTTCCTCCATCATGTCTTTTTCAGCCTTCAGATGTCCTCGGAGGGCGTTGGCTATTTTCTCCTTGTCCGCATCTTCCATAACCTCGCCGACTGCTAGGTCGGACATGGCTTGAAACATCAGAGCGTGTTTCCTAGAATCAAACATCAACATGCCCAGCACAGCCTTTGCCACGGAGTTTCTAGTCTTCTCCACGGTAGGCTAAGTTGTCAGCTAGTCTCAGCTCGTTGGCCCTATGCTTTTTGAAGATTTCCACTAACTCTCTTTCTTCTGTCTTCAAAATTTTCACCGAGCAATTTTCCGTTTTAAAGGCAGCCGCCTGAGTTAAGTTTTCCCAGCCTTATCCTCTGACGCGGGGATGGAAAGGTCTCGATGGGAAGGCGGCTACCTCTGGATTTTCCGATTATCTTTCGTTAAATCCTTTTCAAATTTTTTGCAACTGCTTATGATGGCCTTGAACACGTTGACGGCGTACTTGCTTTCAAGCTTTTTCTTTTCCGCCATTACCGCCACTCTCGACAAAACTTGAGCTTCCCTAGGGCGGTCGATGGTTGGGATTCCCAGCTTCTGCTTCGCTTTCGAAATTTTTTTGACGAGTTTAAACCTTTCCGCCAGCAGAGCCACAATTCTCGAGTCAACTCTGTCGATCTTTTTCCTAAGCTCTGCCAGTTCCTTGGCTTTGGGCATAAAAAAAGGTCGACGTTTTCCAATTAAAGTTTTAACAGGCTTCCATGGTCTTCCCTCAGTCTAGGGGAAGCTTGAAGAAGCGCAGCGTGTTTTCAAAAGTCTCCTCAGCTATTTTCTCCCTAGACATGTTCTTCACACTCGCTACTCCCTCCAAGGTTTTAAGAATGTCCGCTGGCTCTGAAGGTTTACCTCCATAGCTGACGGGGGAATCTGTTTCTAGGAGAAGACGACTCAGAGGCGTGCTCAGGACGGCTTTCCTGTGTTCTCTGCTGTAGGCTACAGCGGGGGTTGCTGAAACATAGTAGCCGTGGCTTAGCAGGTTTTCTAGAACCTCTTGGGGGCCGCTGAACCAGTGGAAGACAGCTTCTTCAACCCCGAGTTCTATGGCCATCTTCAAGCTGTCGCCCCACGCTCCTCGGCTGTGAATGATCACCGGCTTCCCGTTGCTCTCCGCCATTTTCAAAAACTCTTCGAAGACTTTTCTCTGCAAAGCCTGCTTTTCCCGGTCTCTTCTCGTTTCCTTGTACCAGTAGTCTAGACCTACCTCTCCGACGGCTACAGCTTTCCCGAGATTTCGGCGGATAAATTCCATGGTGGAATCTAAGGTTGAAGGATTCAGACTCCAAGGGTGGATGCCTAGGGCAGCGTAGACTTTCGGGCGCAGCGGCTTCTCCGCCAGTTCTAGGGCGAACTTGCTGGAGTGGTAGTCGGAGCCCACGGCGATGATCGCTTTCACGCCCGCCTCCCACGCTCTTCTCAAGGCTTGTTCCAGTTCTTCCACTTCTTCCAGGTGGGCGTGAGCGTCCACCAGCCTCAACGTTTGAAACCTTCTCCATGCCTAGATTTCTGCCGAAAAAATTCTACTCTGCTTTTAGGCTTAGGCTTCGAAATCCTGTGAAAGTAACGCAGCAGCTTCGGTTCTGCTGAAGAGGATAACTTCCACTTCCTCCCCCTGTTTGAGGATGGTTCCAGCTTGGATGATGATGAATCCGTGAGCCTTGGTCAGCGAACTTATGGGGTGCGGCCCTCTGAAGGTAGACTTGACTGTAAACGTTGCGCCCTCCCTCTCCAAGCGGACGGGCATGAAGAAGCTTCTTCCCGGCCCTGCCTTGGCATCATGTCCCATCTTGGCTTTGACAACCGGCAGCAGGGATGCGGAAACCCCGCTGAGCATCTGAAGCACGGGAACAGCGAAATAGTAGAAGGTTCCGATCAAAGGCACATATCTCCCCGGCAGGCACACCACGGGTTTACCTCCTGCCACCGCCAACGTGGTGAGCCAAGGCGGAATCAAGGCAACTCCCCGGACGATGACCCCGGGAGGGTCTAGAGCGTTCAAGGCTTGGGGGACAAAGTCTTCCTTCCCCACTGAAAGTCCTCCGATGGTGAGGATGAGGTCGGCTTTCTCAGCCGCTGAGAGCAACGCCTCCCTGATGCTGGCGACTTCGTCTCCCACCACCTCCGGCATGGGAAGGGCTCCGAGGTCGAAGAGCAGCTTCGAGATAAGCATGGAAAATCCGCCTACGGCTTCCGCAGAGGTCTTCTCAGCCAGCTTCACCAGTTCATTTCCCACGGAGATGACAGCCACCTTAGGCTTTTTGACCACCGGGACTTCCCACTTGTCCAAGGCTAAAAGCAAAGCCAAATCCTGCGGCCTCAGAAGGCAGCCTTTCCTAAGGACGGGCGTCCCTTCCCTTATATCGTCTCCTTTGGGGAGAATGCCCAACCCGGCTCTGAAAGGGCGGTTGACGATGATTTCCCCGTCTCCCACCTCCAAGCTTTCCAAGGACACCACTACGTCAGCGCCTTCAGGCACCTCCATGTAATGGGAAACATACACAGCTTGCCCCGGAGAAACCTTCACGGCTGAGGGTTGCCCTGGGATAATTTTCCCTGCGATTTTAAGCCTGACAGGTTTCTCAGCTGAAGCGCCTTGAACATCCTCCGCCCTGAGGGCGTAGCCGTCGAGGAAGACCAGATTGGCGGAGGGCACGTTCACCTCCGAAACGATGTCCCTAGCCAACACTCTGCCCAAAGCTTCCTGAAGAGGTACGAGTTCCTCCCCCAAAACCTTAGGTTGAGTCTTTTCTAAGAACCCGTCCAACGCCTCTTTTGGTGGAACAAGCTTCCAGCCTAAACCTTCCATCGTCAATTCCTCAGGTCAAATAAATGTTTCAGTATTAAAAAGACCTGCCCCTAGAAAAGATTATCTGCAGAGCTGAAAAAAGACCCTCTATTTCTTTCTTTTAACCTTCTGTTTTCGCTGGGGTTTTCGGCTTTTAGACCGCGACTTAGGCGTAGGCTTCTTTTTCAGGGAGCGCTTGGAAGAAGTTTTAATTCCCCTTTTTCTCCGATACATAGCTCGAACGGTGTTTACCGCCATTTTTCTCCGGGATAGGGGGTTGTCTCCCAGTCTCTTGCTCATCCTACAAACTCCTTGGCCAAGTTCAGATAAGCTTTCGCCCCCGTGCTTCTGGGAGCATAGGTTATGATAGGCTGGTGGTGGCTGGGCGACTCCGCCAACTTCACGTTGATGGGAATCACGGTCTTGAAAACTTTACCCCTGAAGGCGTTTCTAACCTTTTCCTCCACTTCCTTGGACAGGGAAGTTCGCCTGTCGTACATGGTCAGGACGATGCCCTTGACTGAAAGGTTAGGGTTAAGGTCTTCCTTGATGGTGTTAACGGTGTCCAGCAGTTTGGTAACACCGTCCATGGCAAAATAATGAGTCTGAATGGGAATAATAACCTGGTCGCAGGCGGTTAAGGCGTTAACCGTCAAAAGCCCCAGGGAAGGAGGAGTGTCGATGAAAACATAGTCAAACCCGTCTAAAGCCTTCAACTTCCGCTTAAGCCTGAACTGCATGTTAACCTCGTTGGCCAGCTGAACCTGGGCAGCGCTTAATCCTATGCTGGAGGGAGCCAAACTTAGGTTGGGGAAGTCGGTCTTCAGGGTGATGTCTTCCAGTTTAATCTCATCCTTCATCAGCAGGTCGCAGGTGGAACTTTGGGGGTTATTTCTCGTCAGATAGTCGGTGGCGTTGGCCTGAGGGTCCAAGTCGACCAGCAACGTGTTGAAAGAGAAAGAAGACAGAGAAGCAGCTAGGTTGACGCAGAGGTCCGTTTTCCCTACGCCGCCCTTCTGGTTGGCTATGGCGATTTTAACGGTCATATAGGAGCTCTCTCCTCTAATTTTCGCAGTAAATTATAATAACCTTTAACCACGCTAAGAAGTCCTTTCAGCTGAAAACGACCCGCTTGCCATGAAAATCCGTTGAAATTTTTTTCTCCAAAAAAGATGTACTTCCGTCTATTTTTTTACTGAAATATGTAAAAAGCAACCCCAAATTAGGCTGCGTATTCTCCTCCGGGCAAGTCTTCGAAGCTTCCACATCCGCTGCCAACCAAGAGCCCTTATTCCCTCTAATTGGGGGATGTTGCCGTTTAAGTTTGTCAGATAACTGTATAATTTCCTCCCAACCAGCCGTTGATTTCCACGTCTAACCTCCCATCCCACAGGAGAAATCGCCTGAAAACCCTGCTTCAAACCCCCTTTCTCAAGGATGAAACGTAATAAAATATCACCTAGAAAGATTGCTTGACGAGAAGGAAAGGGGAGGTGATCCTTTGTCTGAAGGACCCAGAGAAGGAGAAATAAAAATCATCGAAAGGAAGGGAAGAAAAATCACCATGGTGGCCACCGGTAAAAAGGGATTCGGAGCTTGGAAGATCATCAAAAACGAACCCCTAACCTAACCACCCTATCTCCGCCTAGGTTTTTTGGCGGCAAACAATTTTTCTCCCTAGTTTTTCAAAAAATCGAATGGTGCCCAGGGCAGGGTTTGAACCTGCGATTGGGCCGGCCTTTGGTCAAGGGCGGAAGGCCGTCAACCCGGTCTTCAGCTTCACCTACCACCTGCCTTGAGGCGGTATCGGGCGCTCTCCTTAGCCTTTGAGATCAGGCTGAGCTACCTGGGCTCAAACATGTGGACGCAGTTTGGGCACATAAATCTTTCTATGAATCTTTCAGGACAACTCTCCTTTTGTTCATGCGGAGTAAGGGTTACAGTGCCCTTGGGTAGTGTTGACTTGGAGGGGCTTTCCACTATGCAAATGCTTTAAAGGAGGTGGTGGGTTAAGTTCTGCGAAGTCTCTTTGGAGGAAATTGCTGTGAAGGATGCCGCCCCCGGCTTCGGAGAAATACTCAAAACCCGGCTGGATGAGGAAGCTTATCGAAGGCTTCTAAGAATAGATAACCCTGCGCTCCACCACTTTGTGGCAAAATATGTGGAACTCTGCAATCCGGACAGGGTTTACGTCTCCCAGGGCTCGGCGGAGGATATAGAATACATAAAGAATACGGCGGTGAAAAACGGGGAAGAAATCAAGCTTGCCACAGAAGGCCATACCGTTCACTTCGACAACTACAAGGACCAAGCGAGAGACCGGGAGCACACGTTGCTGCTCGTCTCCAAGGGGAGGGAGCTAGGCCCTAAGCTGAGGACAGGGGACAGAGAAGAGAAGCTGAAGGAAATTCACGAAATCCTGAAAAACATCATGCAAGGCCATGAGCTCTATGTTTGCTTTTACACCCTAGGCCCAGCGGGCTCGGAGTTCACTATACCCTGTGTTCAGCTCACAGACTCCAGTTATGTGGCTCACAGTGAAAACATTCTCTACAGGCAGGGATACGAAGAATTCGTCAGGCAGGGCCGCCAAGCCCGACCGTTTAAGTTTGTCCATTCCCAAGGCAAACTGGATGAGAGGAAAACCTCCACGAACCTAGACAAGCGCAGAATATACATCGACATCGAAGGTGACACTGTGTACAGTGCTAACACCCAGTACGGCGGCAACTCCATCGGCCTCAAGAAGTTGGCCATGCGTTTGGCGATAAACCGCGCGTCCAAGGAAGGTTGGTTGACGGAGCACATGCTCATCATGGGCATCCATGGGCCGAAAGGCAGAGTGACCTACTTCACCGGAGCTTTTCCCTCCATGTGCGGGAAAACCTCCACGGCCATGCTGGACGGTGAGACCATTGTAGGCGACGACATAGCCTACCTTCGAAAGAAAAATGGCCGGGTTCGCGCCGTCAACGTGGAGAAAGGCGTTTTCGGAATAATTCAGGGAATTAACTCCAAAGATGACCCCATCCAATGGGAGGTGCTCCACAGCCCGGTGGAGGTGATTTTCTCCAACGTCCTCGTCACCGAAGACGGCCATGTGCACTGGACAGGGAAGGACGGCGAGGTTCCCCTGCGAGGCTACAACCATTCCGGTGAATGGTGGAAAGGTAAAAAAGACGAGAAGGGTAAAGAAATCCCCTGCTCCCATCCTAACGCTAGGTTCACCGTGGAATTAAAATATTTCAAGAATCTAGATCCCCGCCTCGACGACCCTGAAGGAGTTGTGTTAGACGCCATTGTGTACGGCGGGAGAGATTCAAACACTTGGGTGCCAGTGGAGGAATCCTTCAACTGGGAGCACGGAATCATCACCAAGGGAGCCTCCCTAGAATCCGAAAGCACAGCCGCCACCTTAGGCGCGGAGGGCGTTCGGGAGTTTAATCCTATGTCGAACCTGGACTTTCTGTCGATACCCATCGGCCGATATATCGAGGACAACATCAACTTCGGCAAAGACTTGGCGAAGCCGCCTCGCATCTTCGCCGTTAACTATTTTCTGAAAGGTGAAGATGGAAACTTCTTGACTGAGAAGACGGATAAGAAAGTTTGGTTTAAATGGATGGAGCTTCGTGTCCACGAAGATGTGGGCGCCATAGACACGCCTACTGGGAGGATACCTGTCTACGAAGACTTGAGGAAGCTGTTCCAGCTGGTGCTCGACAGACACTACGCTAAGGAAGCCTACATTAAACAGTTCACTGTCAGAGTTCAGGAAAACTTGGCTAAGATCGACCGAATAACCAAAATTTACAGGGAGTTAACCAGTGTACCTTCAAGGGTGTTCGAGGTGCTTGAAGAACAGAGGCAGAGGCTCATCCGAGCTAGAGAGAAGTATGGAGATTACATATCGCCCTTCGAACTCGCTTCTTAGGCGTTTGGAGTGTTTAAAACTCTATCCTAGGCTTTTTCTCAGCAGCCCTAAGTGGATTATCAGCTTCCTAGAACCTTCAGCCACGCTTGAATTAGGCCCTTTTAGTAAGGCGGCCAGATAGGGTTCCAAGAGAAGGAGGAAAGTCGTATAGTTTTCATCAGGCTCTATCTCAAGTTTGAGTATCCGCTTGGTTTTTTCCACATCTTTTTCCAGAAGCCGGGAAACATGACTTCCTATGAACTTTGATGCCACTTTAAAATTCAAAAACTTGCCAGCTTTCTTCAAGTCGGAGGTTAAGCCGAGATAGTGTTCTCTTAAAAACTGAAGCTGCTTGGAGGTCAGTTTCTCCAAGAAGGCTCCGACGCCTAAGAATTCGGGGGGAAGACCTATGGTGTAGAATGCTGCTGTGGTTTTTATGACTCGGGGAAGAAGGTAAGGCTTGTGCTCGTTTAAAGTTCTTCCATATTTGACGTCGGAATCTATCGACAGCCTATCTCTCTGGTTAGGGATAAATTTAGAAATTCTCACGATTATATCCATGAGCTTCGCGAGATGTTTCCGGTAGGACCTAGTTGCCAGTTGGATCATCTTCACCATACTTTCCACATCCTTTTCATCGAATATTGTAGGTTGAGTTTTGGGAATTTCAGCTCGGAGATGCCTGATCAACCGCTTGACTTTTTCCTTAGGATAGTCGTATCTCAAAGCTGACTGCACGGTTACAGTTTTGATGCCGCTGTATTCTTTCAAAAAGTTCTCGATGTTCTCAGGTGTAAGGTGTCCTCTGAAAGGTAGGCTTCCGACGCCCAGAATCGGGTAAATGGGGACGTTTAAATCTTCTGATGATAGACCCAGCTTGCTTAAGGCTATTTTAGCTGCGAGAACAGCAGCTACTAAGCCGCACATCATGGCTGGGTCTGACCTGCCTATGAAAACCCTTAACCTTTCAGGTTTTCCAGCTTTATTGACGTAAGCCTTTACAGTTCTATCGATGTTGAGCAGTGCAGAAACGGATTCGAACAGAGGTATGATGCTCATGTCTTCAGGTTTGAGTTTGGCTCCCAGCTCGTTCTTAGCCAAGCTTATTGCCTGATTCATTCTACTTTTAGCGCCCAGCAGTTCACCGACATCCTTTGTCATAGGGTGAATTATCTCGATTACCGCCGGGCTGTCAAGTGTATTCTGGGTCAGATAGTTAGCTTCGATCGCCGCCATTACGGACATGATCTGACGGAAAGCTGTTTCCTCCCTTGCACTGGGCATTCTCGGGGTTACGAAAATGTCTCTACCCGGCTTCAGTTTGCTTTCCACAGCCTTGAGAACTATCTGCGACACCTGATGGTACGGTGTGAGTTTACCTTCATAGTCAACCTTGTATTCGTCGCAGTGGAGTCTCTCCCTATAGCCGTTGAGAAAAGCCTCCAACGCCTCATCGACTTCCTCCTGTACGGGAACGTATTTTTTGGCAGAATCGGGATGCTGGGTTGCCATTACCGTTGGTACGCCGCCCATCTGCGAAAACCTTACCGAGAATGGAAAAAGGCCTTCTACATAAGTCTTCTCTTCAAAGCTGAAAACATCCAAACCTTGACGGTCAAGGCGCCTCGAATTTTCATCTGCAAGTATTCTCATAAACACAATATGCTTTCCTCATGGTTCATGTTGACTGTTTCGAGTTGAATTGGAGACAGAGGCCTATTCCATTTGTGTATCTGTGGAGGAATAGAATTTATAGGCTCATGTCCAAAGATGATAGGTATGGTCCGGGTTCTCAAGGCCGTCTACGATTCTATACTGAATCTCGAGGTAGAGGACATAGCTTCCTTAGTCCAGAAGGCATTAGATGAGGGAATAAGCGTCCCTCAAATTCTAGACAAGATGACGGAGGCCATGAGAACAGTTGGCAGAAAATTTGAGAACATGGAATATTTTCTCGCAGACCTTCTCATGGCGGCGGAAGCCTTCAAGCAAGGTTTCCAGATACTGAAACCTCATCTTCAAACTTTCCGACGCTCAGAGCCTTTGGCGACCGTGGTCATCGGCACGGTGAAGGGGGACATCCACGACATCGGCAAGAACATGGTGTCCACCATGCTCACCGTGGAAGGCTTCCAGGTGATGGACTTGGGTGTGGACATCCCGGCTGAAAAATTTGTGGAAGAAACTGAAAAAACTGGTGCTGAAATCCTAGCTCTGTCCGCCTTGCTTTCCACATCCCTGAAAAGCATCGAAGAAGTTATAGGGCTTCTGGAGGAAAAAAATCTGAAGGGCAAGGTTAAAGTCATCCTAGGCGGCACAGCTGTGACAAGGGATTTTGCTAGACAGGTTCACGCCGCCTATGCAGAGGATGCTGTTCAAGCCGTGGAGATGTGCAAAAAGCTGGCAGGAAAAGTTTTCCTTCAACCTAAAACTTAATATGAGATGCTGATGAAATAATTAACGATCGAGTTAACCGGACGGGTAAGTTAAAGTAGCCTCAGGCTGCT
Source organism: Candidatus Hecatella orcuttiae (assembly GCA_002011035.2). Taxonomy (GTDB): domain Archaea; phylum Thermoproteota; class Bathyarchaeia; order Hecatellales; family Hecatellaceae; genus Hecatella; species Hecatella orcuttiae. The sequence continues at coordinate 326,769 of MTLY02000002.1, forward strand.
TAGCTTTTCTCCAACGGTTTAAGCTCGAAAAAGGAAAAGGCTTTTTCGCCTTGAAAGCAGCGAAAGAAAAGAGATAAGTCAAACCGTAAGGAAACGAAATCCGAGTCGAAGTCTATGTTTTATCAACAGATAAGTTTTGGTGACACGCTTTCTTTGAAAGAGCACAGTTTAACCAGGTTTCCGAGGTTTTCTGCTGCCACTCTTCGCTTCCATTTGAAGCAAGCCAAGTTGGAAGAATTGAAACCTGTCTGGTTGCGGATGCGAAAGAAAGGGGGTGAAACGTTCATTGAAAATATCTGAGCTGCATGTGGGCATGAGGTCCGTGAACATTCAAGGTAAAGTCTTGGAGATATCGGAGCCTAGGACGGTGATTTCGAGGATAACCAACAGGCCCAACCGCGTCGCCACAGCGGTTTTGGCAGACGAGTCAGGGAAGATCAACTTGGCTCTCTGGAATGAACAGATAGACTCTGTTAAACTTGAAGACGACGTTCAGATTGAAAACGGCTACGTCTCCGAATTTCGGGGAATAAAGCAGCTTAACATAGGGCGCTATGGAAGCCTTAAGGTTTTGCCTTAATATTTCCTGAAAACTGTTCACACTCATCAGCAGGAGGGAAAAATGTATGGGTTATGAAAGAAGGTCGACCTACTCGGGTCGAGGCTTTAGGCCCTACCCTGTCGAAGTTGGCAAGGAATACGATGTGGACATCATGGAAACCAGCCGACGGGGAGAGGGAATAGCCCGAATCCAAGGCTTCGTGGTGTTCGTTCCTGAAACGAAGCCCGGTGACCACGTCAAGATCAAGGTGACCCGAATAGGTCGAAGATGCGCAAACGCCGAAGTAGTAGGATGAAAATCAGCGTCCACGAAACTCGGCTTGAGATTTTCCGCAGCCGTAAAGGCTTGCAGTAGATGAGAGGCTTCATCCTAAGGTTCCAGGTTAGTTAGGCTTGGACACCTCCAAGATCGAAAAGAGGCCTCTTCCGGAACACCATCGAGGCTTCAACCTCTCTAAAGCTCGGAAAATTCAAGAAACCTTAGCAAAACGGGTGGAAATCAGACCTCTCCCTCTCACGGAGGTGAAACTGGTGGGGGGAGTGGACGTGTCCTACATGGAAGACCGCGCCAAAGCCGCTGCGGTGGTTTTAGATTTTCAGACCATGGAACAGAGGGAGGCTAAAATTTCATGGACTCGGGTGGCGTTTCCTTACATTCCAACCTTCCTAGCTTTCAGGGAGGCTCCACCTATTGTTCAGGCCGTGCAAAAGCTTGAAAACCGCCCCCATCTTCTGCTGGTGGACGGTCATGGTGTTGCTCATCCTTTGGGCTGCGGGCTGGCTTCTCACGTGGGTGTTCTTCTGAAAATTCCCACGGTCGGAGTGGCCAAAAGGCTGCTATGCGGGGAAGTTGGAGAATTTGAGGGGAGGCGGGCGCCGATTTTTTTAGGCGGGAAAATTGTGGGTATGGCTTTGGCTCCTAAGCCGGGAAAAAAGCTCCTCTACGTTAGTGTGGGAAACCTGATAACGTTGGACGAAGCGGTGGATGCTGTTTTCCGATGTATCAGGGAGCACGTTCAACCGGAACCCTTGAAGATAGCTCACCAGCTATCTCGGGTCTGAAAAATCGTTCTTATTAATATTTATAGGTAGGTACCTCTTAAGGAGTTGAAAAGGGTTGAACTTTGATCGAGCCCCGGCAGTGGTTTCTCCTGTTAAAGCTGGCGGAACTGGGAGGTCTTAAAAGGCAGATTTTCACCACAACCAGCAGCCTTGCCAAAGAGCTCCTTTGCTCCCAGCAGACGGCTTCTAGGTGGTTGAGGGAACTCTCTCAAAAAGGTCTGATTGAAAGGAAAATCAACCTTCGAGGAGAGTATTTGAGTCTTACAAAAAAGGGAAGAGACGAGTTGATGGCTGTTCATGCAGCCCTAGCCGCCTTGCTAAGGCCTTCCAAGGTGGAGGCCCTCCGTTTGGCTGGTAGAATTTTCACCGGCATCGGCGAGGGAGCCTACTACATTACCAGAAATGGTTATGAAAAGCAGTTCATCGCCAAACTGGGCTATAAGCCGTATCCCGGAACCGTCAACCTGCGGCTTTCAGGAAGCCACGACTTGGCTGTCAGAAGGGAGATAGAAGTTCTCCCTAGCATTCTTATTGAAGGTTTCAGCAACGGTGTCCGAACTTATGGGACCTTAAGGTGCATACCCGTCTTGGTCGACGGCAAAATTAAAGGCCACGTAATCCTCATCCAGAGGACCCATTATGATAATTCCGTGGTGGAGGTCATCGCCCCCATATGCATCCGAGAAGCCTTAAAGCTTAAAGACGGCGACCTAGTCCGGCTGGAAATTCCGCTTCCCCAGCTTCAGCCTGCGCTCCGAAGCTGAAACAATCCTCTTTAAGGCTTATATAAGCTTCCCTGCTCAAAACCAGTAGGTTGGTTCAGCTTTGGGAGGACGTCAACCCTGCCTAAAGAGATAAAGGACGTGGAGGAGTTCCTGAAGCTTTCAGCCAAAGCTGAAGTCTGCTTCCTCAAGAGGTCTGAAGATGGAGTGAAGCTCAAACTTCGAACCTCCAAGTATCTCTACACTCTCAAAACGGATGAAAAGCACGTGGAAGAAGTGAAAAAGAAAATAAAATGCCGTGTAGAGGAAATTTAAACAAAAAGTCAGCCCGCCGAATGTTTCCTCCGAGAGGGTGGAAAGGGGAATGAAGGTTAAAGTCGAATTCGTAGGATTCCTGAAGAACTTAGCAGGCCTTCAGCAGACAGAGCTCAGCCTCGACCGGGAGTCGTGTCAAAAACTTTCCTTGCTCATAGACCTTCTGGAGAAAAAGTTTGGAAAAAACTTGGGCGTAAACTTGGTGGAAAGAAGACCCGACGGAGTAAGGCTTCTCCCCTTAGTTCTGAAGAACGGTGTAGAGGTAAGCGCCCTCCAAGGATTAAACACGCCGGTGGAGGAGGGGGACTCCTTGGTTTTCGTGCCCGTTTCCCATGGAGGATAAAAATTCAGAGATACCCTCCTCCACCGGAATGTTTCCCACCAACCATCCCTAAGTGGTGTTTCTTTTCCGATGCGGAATGCGGCTGGGGGAGGATTTAAAATTCAAGCTTTCTCATATATTCGGTAAACCCCATGCTTCCCCATCAGAGGCAAGTTCTGCCTAAGGAGTTGGAGGAGCCTCCGCTGCTATGATGAACCAATAAGCCGGACAGAAGGCTTGAATAGACGGCGGAGGAGACCTACCCTAACCTCCAACTCGGGTAGAAGGACTGCAGGCGGGCTGTTGGGCGGAGAAACGTCAAGGCCTCTTTTGGCGAGGCGTCTGACTGCCTCCAGTTCGTCTGGAAAAGGCAGCCTTATCCCAGCTTGTAAGAAAGGATGAGGATCGCTGAGAACACGGCCAAAAACATGGACTCCCTCAGCCCAACCCTGAGGACGGCGGAGGTGTAAGTTTTTCTTCTCCCAACTCTCACCAACCTCGCCGAGAAAACCGAAAAAGCCAAAATCGTAAAGGGGGGAATGAGACGTGCTGCTGTCAGAAAGCCTGCTACTCCCAAGGAAAGGACATGTTGCAAGATCGAAAGCCAGTAGGCGGTCATCCTTTTTGGCTTGGACTTCGCTGAATCTGTTTTGAGCTCAGCAAATTCTACCTTCATTTCCGACAATAAAGTTCGGATGTAACTGTTGGTTGGAAAGTGGTAGAGGAGAAGAGTCAGCCACAGCATCCAAGCGGTTAAGTCGAAGCTGCCGGTCATGATGTAGTAGCCGGCGGGCGCTGCCAGTGTTAAACCTGCGATTCCAAGGTACTCTCCCCCCACACGAGACCCAAACCTGTACTGAGCTAGGGGAGGAAGGATGACTAGGAGGAAGGCAACTCCGCCCAAGGGTATGAGAAACACCAAGCTGTACAAATGCACCAGCATGGCTAGGGTTAAAACTGAGACTCCTGAAACCACGGTAAACCAGCGGAAGGAGCCTCGCGTCCCCTCGGGCCTCACCCAGTCTTCGAACAGACGCTCAGCCACCAGGGCCAGAAAAGTTCCTGCGAAAAACAGTAGTAGCTTTCCCAAGTCAAAAAATTGACTGATCCCAACCCCGGTGAGGGAGGTGATAAGCCAGATTACCACAATCCCTCTTTGGGTGGGTCTGATCCTCCGCCAAAAGGCCGGACTCATGGTTATGGCTTGTTAAGATTTTAAAGTAAGCTTTATCCTTTTGAGGATAAGAGGACGTATTTTTCGATGAAAAAGCATCCCTTATAGGAGTTAATCTTGGGGCTGATTACTATAATTTTTTATATATTTACTATTTATTATAGAAAACTCTTGAGGGTAGGTTCAAATGTCGGAGGAGGAAATACGCAGGGTAATGGAGGAGATTCTCCAAGGCTGTAAGGTTTGCACCCTAGCCACCGAAAGCGGTGGAAAACCTTGGGCTACAACCATGTTCTTCGCGGTGAAGGGGACGAATTTTTACTGCATAGTTGAAAATCGCGGCCACGGTATGGCGAATCTTAAAAAGAACCCTCACGTGGCGTTGGCTATAGACAACAGAGTTCCGGATAGGTTTGTTCAAGCGGCAGGTACAGCTGAGGTGGTGGAAGGCGAGGAGGAAGCAGAAGGGAGAAAGCTTGTGCTGGACAGGGTGCCCGAGTATCGGCCTTTCTTCGAAATGGTCACCACCTCGCTGGTTAGAATAGTTCCGAAGGAAATCCATGTCACCGACGTTCCCCGAGGATGGTTTCCCGCGAAAGTCCTGAGGCTTTAGATCAGAAGGCCGGAAGACTCGCCGAATTTACTGGGAGAACCGCTGTTTTCCACGCTTTTCCTCTCCCAGAGAAAGCTCATACCAGAAGAGGGCGTGGAAGAATCTTCGGAAAAAAATCAGGATCACCGCCAAGGTGAAGAGAACCCCTAACCATACGAGGATGTCGGAGGTTAAGGCTCCCAGCTCTCCGGAGGTCCATGTCTTCACCAGAGGCATGTAGAGCTCAGCCAGCAGCCAAGCTGCCTCCAAGCATAGAACCCAGAATAGGACCACGGCCGCATACAGTTTCCAGAATTTCCCCAGCAAGTCTAACCCCCCAACATGAAAAGGGCGGTTGCCAAGGCGAGAGCTCCTGTGAGCAGGTTTAAAGCCATGAACCCCCTTACAACTTCTTCCTCCCTCAGAGGCTGAGAAGCCACCATCAGCCTAGTCAAGGTTACCGGAGCCTGCCTGCTGGGGCTGGCTGCGATCCGAGGGCCCGCCACTAGAAGGGTGGGGCGCTCTTTTATCCCCCGACGCTCCACCAGCCTCCCCAAGCTGGAGAGAATGAGGGAGCCGTTGATGAGAGCTGGGAGGAGGACGATGAGGGTTAAAACCTCCAAGCGGCCGATGATGGCTGCCGCGGCGAAGGCAGCCCCCACTGCTAGGCTTCCTCCATCTCCGGGGAAAACCTCAGCTGGGTAGCGGTTATGCCGGTAGAAGCCGTAGGTGCAGGCTGCGAGAAGACCGAGGAGGAAGGCTGTTTCCCACTGGCTGAAAAGCACGGCGATGAGGGTGAGGAAGAGGGCGGAGATGGTGGAGGTTCCTGCCATCGACCCGTTTAGGACGTCCAGCATGTTCACCGAGTTCGCCAGCACCGTGACCAGCAGAGGCATGAAAATGAAAGGATAGATGAGGGTAAGCCTTAACCCGCCCACAAAGGGAAGCACCGGGTAGGGCGTGTACATTCCCAGAATCAGGAGGGGAAGCGCGGCCAAGGTCACAGCAGCCACCTTCTCCAAGGGGCTCAAAGGCCTCAGCCAGTCGTCCACAACGCCCACCACCGCAGCCACGACCACCGTAGAAAGAAAGGCCGCCGCGGTCAGGCTGAACTCAGGGTTGAGGGCTGTGAAAAAACCCATGCCCACCGCCAAGCCGACGACGATGGTCACCCCGCCCATCTCAGGGATAAGCGGCCTGTCCGGCTTGTGGACATCCCTGCCGCAGATGCCCTTCCTCAACATGAGGCGGGCCCAAGGCTCGGTCAGCCTTTCCACAGCCAGAAAACCTAGGAGGAGGCTGAGGGCTGCCGTGAACGCGGGAAGCACCGGGAAGCTTATGGTTTTTTTCCTCCGACGTTTTCGAAGCCGGTTAGGCTAAAATTCTAGGGCCTATGAGGCTTATGCCTACTTCCTTGTGGGGGCAGATGGAAACCTTTCTAACCAATTTCAGGGCGTCGGCTACAAAAGCGTGGTCTCCGATGACGGTTTGGTCTCGGATTTTAACTCCTCTCCCTATCACGGCTCCTTCCCCCACAACCGAATCTTGTATAAGGCTGCGGGCTCCTACTTCAGCCCTGTCGAAGACGACGGCTTTCTTTATTTTGCATCTTTCCCCCACGTGTACACCGTTGCCTAGGACCGCATAGGGGCCTACCACCGCTCCGGCTGCTATTTTCGCTTTCTCCCCAACCCAGACAGGGGGGCGAAGCTGTGCTTCCCGAGCCACTTTGGCGCCTCTGCCGATCTCCAGTCTACCTTCAGCTCTAAGCTCCAAGACCTTGAAGTTAACCGCCATAAAGTCCTCGATCTTACCTATGTCGCTCCAGAGGCCTTCATGCTTGAATCCGTAGAGTTTTCCCTCCTCAGCCAGCCGGGGGAACAGTTCTCTTTCTAGAGAGAATCTCCTCTCCTCCAGCCTCCGGAAGATCTTGCGGTCTGTAAGGTAGATTCCAGCGTTTATCAGCCCCTTTCTCTTTCCCCCGCGAGGTTTTTCCCTAAACTTCAAGATTCTCCCCTTTCCATCTACTTCCACAACTCCATAGCGGCTGACGTCTTTCACCTCTCGAAGCGTCAGAGTCATTACAGCGTCATACTCTTCCATGTGGCGGCGGTGTGCCTCCCTCAGAGCTGCAAAATCCACATCAGACCAGATGTCGCCGTTGAGGATGAGCAAGGGCTCCCCCGGCTTGAGTTTTAAGATTTTTTCCGCCAGCTTTATGGGGCCGCCTGTGCCGAGGGCTCTCGGCTCCTTGGAGTACAAAATCCTCAAACCGTACTTGCGCCTACCGAGGAAAGCCTGTAAGGCTGCGGCCATGTAGTTCACGGCCAAGACGACTTCGGAAACCCCTGCCTTAGAAAGGTTTTCCAGCGTCCAGTCGAGGGCGGGGCGGTTGAGGATGGGAAACAAAAGTTTAGGCCTAGTGCAGCTTAAAGGCCTCAGCCTGGTTCCCGGGCCTCCTGCGAGGATTATCGCCTTCATGGCTTGACACCTGAGGTTGAGTTGGGCTGGCTGTTAGGTTTCCAGATACTGGTTTACATCCTTCCAGTCCAACCTGTCAGTGGACAATATGTTATGGAGGAAGTTTATGAGTTTTCGCCGCACTTCAAAGCTGAGGGTCGGATACCATTTAGGGCTTGCCAAAACCAACGCCCTCCAAGCGTAGAAAGGCTGAACGACCTCCAACAGCTCCTCGTCTCCTGTCTTGTCGAGGTAGTTTTTCATGAAGGCTTCGAACAGTTTCTGGAAGGGCCCTGCTAGTTTTCCGTGGGATTGAAGGGAGTAGAAGATGTAGTTCACCGTCATGCAGGACACGTCGTCGCCGGCTTCCCCCCACTCCCCCCGGCTTCGATCTAGCACCGTGAAGTCTACACCTTCCCTGAAGAGGACGTTCCAGGGGTGGAAGTCTCCGTGCACTTGGCAGAGGCGGTGAACTCGGTCTTTGAGTTTCCACCTCCAGTCCACGCATGTTTTCTCTATTCGGTGAAGCTCCTCGCGGCTGATGAACCTCTCCTCCGGAGGGTAGTTGTCGATGAGGCCCATGATGCATTCCCCATGCCCTAGGAGGTCGCGGATCCTCCGCGTGTAAAGGCTGGGCATATCGTTTTTCCTGAAGGAGTGAATTTTCACCAGATAGTCGGAGAGAGCCAGACAGCGGTCCAAGTCCAGCGGGCGGAGGTTCCCCCTGCTGGAAACCTCGTCCAAGTCCCAGTGATACTCCTTTCCCTCCACTTTTTCCAAGAGGATGAAGAATTCGCCGCAGGAGCCTAGGGAAGCCATGGTGCCGTCTTCCCGCACAGCGCCTAGGTCAAGGGATTTAACATGCCCCTCCAGCCTGTTGTAGGTTTTATGAGCTAGGATGAGGTTCTGAGCCCTGTCGCTGAGGTACTCGTGGCCGAAGCTGTCCTGCCTCATGGTCTGAAGCACGACGCTGCGTTTTTCCCCACGGACTTGAAACTCGATGAGATAGGATTTCCCGTAGCCGAAACCCTTGAGCTCCAAGAAGGGCTCGGAAACTTTAGCCCTTTCCACCCCCAGTTCTTCCACGTGGGTTATTCTGGCTTCTCCTCGGTAAAGGGAGGCCAAGTAGTTTTGGAGTTCAGCTAAACTGAGGCTTGTCATGTTGTTCCTCCTCTTCTGGAAACATTCCGCCTTTTCCCGGCTTGAACTCCAAACCTGCCCGCTAAAGCTTTAAGGATTTTTTCAGCAGCCTGCCGAGGGGACACGGCGTCCGTTTCTACGATCACCTCAGGCTTGTGGGGTTCCTCGTAGGGAGCACCCATGCCGGGAATGGTTCCGCTCAGATTTTTGAAGGCTTTTTCGTAGATTTTTTTAGGGGCTCCGAAGGTTTTCCCTCGGCTTTCCTCCCTCCGGATGCAGGTGGGTAGAGGACATTTCAAATAGACTTCCATGAACTTCTTAATTTCCCTGCGAGCCTTATCCCTGTAGCTTCTTCTGTTTCCCGTGGCGTCGATGATTATGTTTGTTCCCCCCTCCGTCAGCTGCTTAGCCATGAAGACTAGGACATTGTAGACCATCTTCCGCTCTTTCTCCGTGTAGGTTGGTTTGGGGGTTAAGATTTTCCGAAGCCTATCAGAGGATAGGATTTGAACAGGAACCTTCTTTTCGCGTAGTTTACGCGCCACTAGTCGGGCTAGAGTGGACTTTCCCGACCCCGGTAAACCTGTGAGCCAAACAGCCCAGCCTTTCATTTTCAACCATCCGTAAAGTTTGCGGATTTTTCACTCAGCCTAAATCACAATTATTAAATGGCTTAAAGGGTTAAATCTTTAATTGTAAGAAGTTTCCTAAATCAAGATTAGAAGCTCTGGAAAGGATGTTCATGATCTTCTGGCGACGTAAGGAGAAGAAAGAAACAGAGCCTCCGAAAAGCCTTTCCACAGAGGTCCCTCCAGTTTTGAAGGTTGAGAGAAGCTTCACCCCCGAAGACATCGAAAAAGCCAAAAGCGAACTCAGACTCTCCACCGTGGAGAAAGACATTCTCGGTGAAACTGTAACCCATCTTTACGAGGCCGCGGCGGAAGGGAAGATCACTCCTGAAGAAAGAGACCGCCTCATCTCAAAGTACAAGGACCAGCTGGCCATGTTGGACTCCATCGTCGAACGCAACCAGCGGATCATCAGCCTTCACGAACTGGAAGAAACCCGCGCCGAGCTTGCTAAAATGTTCCATGATAAATTCATGGAGGTCAACACCAAGATCGAAGAGTTCCGGAGAAAACTTGGACTGAAGACCAAGGAAACCGTAGAGCTAAAGCTAGCCCCAAAGGTTGAAAGAGAAGCCAAACCGTCTCCCCCGGAAAAGGTTTCTCCACCAACCCCCACACCCGCTCCCCCGCCGAGGAAGCGGACGAAAGCCGACGAGGAACTGGAAAAGCTGAGGGAAGACCTCCAAAAGGAACTGGAAAAACTGGAGCAGATTGAGCTGGAGGCCTGACCTAGATTCCCTCTTGGCGGGAGAAGGCGAAAAAGAGAGCTGCAGAAGAAGCGGTTAAACTCGTGAAAGACGGGTTTGTTGTAGGGCTGGGAAGCGGCAACACCGTCGCCCACGCCATAGCTGAACTCGGGCGGAGGGTGAGAGTTGAGGGGCTACAGGTTTCAACCGTCCCCACCTCCTACCAAGTCTTCTTCGCAGCCATCAAAGAAGGGTTGAAGGTCACTTCCCTAGACGCTCACCCCCAGCTCGACCTAGCCATCGACGGAGCTGACGAGATCGATGGAAAGCTGAACTTGGTGAAGGGAGGCGGGGCCGCGCTCGCTCGGGAGAAGATGGTAGCCTTTTCAGCGAAAAGATATGTCATCATAGCCGATGAAACCAAGCTGGTGAAAAAACTGGGCTCCACCCATCCTCTGCCCGTGGAAATTCTACCCTTCGCCGCCTCGGTAACCTTAGAGAGGATTAAAAAACTCTGGAAGAAAGCTGAAATCCGGGAAGGCGGGGGAAAAGTGGGGCCCCTCATCACCGACAACGGAAACTTCATCGTAGACGTCCACTGCGGCCCCTTGAAAGACCCTGAGAAGGCCGATGGAATGTTGAAGGCTATCCCCGGTGTGGTGGAAACAGGACTATTTCTTAAGCTGGCGGATGTTGCCTACGTAGGCGACAGGGAAGGCCGGGTTAGAAAGTTAGCTTAGGTCCTTTCAGCTAGGTCCATATTCCCAAGGCGGTGATGAGAAGGCCGCCCAGCAACACGGAGAGGATAACTTTGAGGTTGAATTTCTCATGGGCTTCAGGCAGCAGGTCGCTGGCTCCGATGTAGATGAAGGTGCCGGCTGCGAAGGCGAGGATATGCTCAAACACAGCTTCAGGGATCAGAAAAGAAAGCAAAGCCCCCAGAGGAGTGAACATGGCAGCCAGAAACAAGGCTATCAGTATCTTAGAGCCGCGGTATTTGGCTTTCATGATCACCGCCATGGAAAGCCCTTGGGGTAGCTCATGGGTTGCAACCGCTAGGGCTACTGTAACTCCCAGTATGGGGCTGAGGATGGAGCCTACGGCTATTCCCGCACCGTCGACAACGTTGTCCAAGGTTAAACCGCTCACCGGAAGCCATCCCACGTGGTGAAATTTGTAGGGGCATTCCCTCTCTTGGCAGGCGTGGATGATGGTTAACTTTTCAAAGAAGTAAAGGAAGAAAAAGCCCAGCCCAGCCGCCCAAAGGCTTCCTTTCACCTCGGGGAGCATGACCAAGAGGGCTGTGGAGATCAGAACCCCCGCGGAGAACCCCGCTAGGTATCGGAGGTCCACGTTCTTCAGCCCAGTGTAAAGGGCCAAAGCCCCTCCTAGGATGGTGGCTGCGCCGGCGATGAGGGCTAAAATAAGAAATATCAACGGTAAGCTCGCCTATCAATAGGGCATTAGAAGAAAGTGGGTTTTTTAAGGCTTTTCGAAGAGGCTCCCTTTTGCCTCATCCGCCTTTGAGGTAGCGGTAGGCGTTTACCGCCGCGGTTATGCCTTCCCCCACGGCAACGCCTACCTGGCGTACGTTCCCCGTCACGTCTCCCGCGGCATATACAGCTTTGAGGCTGGTTTCCTGCTTCCGGTTGACGAGGATGAACCCTTCACCGTCAACCCGAACTCCTGCTTTCTCCGCCAACTTGCTTTGGGGAGCTTCGCCCACGTAAATGAATACGCCGTCCACGGGAAGAGCTGCCTCTTCCCCTGTTAGGCTGTTGGCCAGTTGAACACGGGCTACATGCCCGTTTCCTTCTATTGATTTGACTAAAGTGTCCCAAAGAATCTCTACGCCGCTTTCCTCCAACCTCTCTCGGAGGACAGCGTCCGCCCTAAGCTGGCTTCTTCGGTGCACGAGGTAAACTTTTTTCGCTAAATCCTTAAGGTGAAGCGCCCCGGACACAGCGGAGTTTCCTCCGCCCACCACCATGACAGTTTTATCCTTGAAGAAGGGGCCGTCGCAGGTGGCACAGTAGCTGACGCCTTTGCCTTTGAATTTTTCTTCACCGGGGACTCCCAGTTTTTTGGGAGCGCATCCAGTGGCGATGATCACCGCCCGGCAGGAGTAAAGGTTCCTGTCGGTTTTCACCTTCTTCTCCTCCCCGTGGAGGACCAGTTCCAAGACTGTTTCCGGGGCGTGGATTTTCGCCCCATACTTTGCAGCTTGCCTATGCAGCCTGTCCATGAGTTCGAGGCCGGTCACGGGTTCGACGCCGGGATAGTTTTCTATCAAAGCGGCTTCCGTAGCCAGTCCGCCTAGTATTTCCCCTACGACAAGCGTGTTCAACCCCATTCTCGCCCCGTAGAGTCCAGCTGCCAAGCCGGCGGGGCCTGCTCCGACGATGATGAGCTCGAAGTTTTCGGCCAAAATTTCCCCCTCAGCCTCGAAAGGCTTCCGCCATGATTTTCATCTGATGTAAAGGCTTATAAAATATGATAGAATGAAGGTAATGTCGGAAAGTCTAAGTTCAGGTATGCACGCAGCCGAGGTCAGTCTTGAGAAAAGCTCTGCTGGTGAATGGTTAATTTTGGCTATAATCCGCTACAGCATCTTCGGAAGCCCTAACATCGGCATCTATTCTCTGGCCACCGACAAGTTCGTCATGCTTCCCGCCGGAGTTTCGGCCAGAAAAATTGAGAGGGCTGAAAAGGTTCTAAAGGTTAAGGCTGTAAGCCTGGATTTAGGCTACTCTAAACTGATAGGAATCCTCGCAGCCGCCAATTCCCACGGCATAATCCTACCTCACTACATTTCCGACGAGGAAGTCAGCTTCATCCGGAAACAGTTGGACGTGAGGGTCGACAGGCTTAACAGCAAGCATACATCCCTGGGAAACCTGATCCTAGCTAACGACCGCGGCGCGGTGGTAGCGCCTCTCTTCAGCCGAAGGGAGGTGAGGAGAATCGAAGAAACCTTAGCCGTTGACGCTGCCTCCAGCCCGCTGGTAGGTCTGCCTCTTCCCGGCTCCTTGGCCGTCGCAACCAACCAAGGGGCTCTCGTTCACCCTGAAGCCTCGGAGGAGGAGAAGAAATTGCTGTCAGAAGTCCTGAAGGTTCCGGTAAGCGTGGGAACCATCAACGGAGGTGTAACCTTCCTGAGCAGCGGCATCCTTATCAACAGCCATGGGGCGCTGGTGGGTGCTTTCACCACAGGCCCTGAACTCATGGGCATTTCAGCTATCCTCCCCTCCAAAGCTCGAAGTCGAACTCGGGATTCCTCTAAGCCCTTGAATAGGAAGAGTTAAGAATTTTCCTTCTTATCGTATCTTGGGATTCGAAGGGAAGTGTCTGAAAGGAAACCTACCCAAGTAGGCTGGATTCCGATGGGGCGGGGAATAGGAAGCGAAAGGGAGCTTGTCCGTAAACTCGACGGCCTCGGGTTCGCCGTCCTCCGAGCTCCTGCTTCCGGCTCCCGAACGAAGCTGGACCGCCCTGACATCCTAGCCGGCCGGAAGGGTTTCTGCCTTGCCTTGGAAGTGAAGACCACAGCGAAAAGTATCCTATACGTTGAGAAGGCGTCTGTAGCCCAGTTGCTCCGGTTCTCCGAGAGATTCGGCGCCAAGGCCATGCTTGCTGTGAAGTTTAAACATAAAGGGAAGGGGTGGCTTCTCCTCGAACCCGGGAAACTCCCCTCCACCAGGAAAGGCTACAGAATAGCCTTCAAAGAAGCCTTAAAAACGGGTAAAAGCTTGGAATCCCTTGTCGCCCACAAGCTTGAAACCTACCTTCAGCCTTCTTGAAAAACCCAAACAGGTGAAGAGAAAACTTGGAGTTCGTGGAAATCGACGGCAGCATGCTGGAGGGAGGCGGGCAAATCCTCCGGGTTTCCGCAGCCCTCTCCGCCCTCACAGGTCGGGCTGCCCGAATTTTCAACATCAGGGCTAAGCGGAACCCTCCGGGCCTTCGCCTTCAGCATATCGCAGCCCTAAAGTCTGTGGCTTCCGTGGCGGAAGCTGAGGTGGAAGGCCTAAACCTCGGCTCCTCGGAGGTCAGGTTCAACCCCAAAACCTTGAGGGGAGGGGAGTTCCTCTTCCAGATCGGAAGCGCTGGAAGCACCATGCTCATCCTCCAAGCGTTGGCTCCGGTGGCAGCCTACGCTCCGAAGACCATGTTCGCCGAGATCCACGGGGGAACCAACAACAAGTGGGCGCCTCCCGTCGAATACGTGCAGCAGGTTCTTTTCCCAACCTTGGAAAAGATAGGCTTCCGGGGCAGTGTTGCGCTGGTGAGAAGAGGCTTCTACCCACGAGGAGGCGGCGTGGTCAGGGCTAGGCTGAATCCGGCTCGAAGGCTGACGGCCGTTGACTTCACAGATTTCTCCAAGGTTTCCCAGATTCGGGGACTGGCCTACGTCTGCCGCCTCCCCGGCCACATCGCCTCTAGGATGGCTAAAACCGCCTTGGAAATGCTTAGGGACGCCGGGTATGCCGACGTGGACATTCAGGTGGAGGTTCTTCAGGATGGGGATGGCGCCTGCGCGGTGAGCCCCGGCTGCGGCCTGTTTTTGGTGGCGGAGCTTCAAAACGGCTTGAAGATAGCTGCGGACAGTTTGGGGGAGAGGGGGAAACCTTCGGAGAAAGTGGGCGCTGAGGCTGCTGAAGCCCTTCTAAGCCAGCTGGGAACCAAGGCGCCTGTGGACACGCATCTAGCAGACCAGCTTATCGTCTGGTTGAGTCTAGCTCAAGGTGTTTCAAGGCTTAAAGTCTGCAAGCTCACTCTTCACGCGTTGACCTCCATGGAAGTCTGCAAGCTTTTCGTAGGGGCGGGCTTCAAGGTGGAGGGAAAGCTGGGGGAAACCGCCAACATAACCTGCGAAGGAGTAGGCTGGAAGAACAGGTTTCTCGAACCCTAAGGAGCCGTTTGGAGCTGTGATGCGCATTTACAGCCTCCGAAAAGAAGGCGCATGGTTCTGCGTAGGCATGGAGGAGGACGACTCTGTTTCCTTCTCCAGTTTCTCCCCCAAAAGTTTAAACCACGCCCTCCAAGCTTACGGGGGCTTCCCGGGCGAAGGCTGGAAGGTGGAAGAGAAACCTTCTCCGGAGGCGAAGGAAATCTTGGAAGCCCTAGCCGAAGCCTACATGGGGAGGGAGACCAACGTGAAGCCTCCCCTCGCCTTGGGAAGGCTGTCCCCCTTCACGAGGAGGGTTCTGGAAGCCGTGCGGGAGGTTCCCCGAGGCTTCACCGCCACCTATCGGGGCGTAGCTGAAGCTGTGGGGGTTCCTAGGGGAGCCAGAGCCGTGGGGAACGCTGTGGCCGGAAACCCGTTCTCCCTTCTCGTTCCCTGCCACCGCATCATAAAGTCAGACCTCACCCTAGGCCGCTACGGTTTAGGCGCCTCCGTCAAGTTGATGCTGCTGAAGCGGGAAGGCGTAAAGATTTACCTCAGCCCCTCCAGCCGAAAACTCCGGGTCGACGTGCAGCACGTCTTAAAAAAAGGAACCCGGCGGCTGGCATAGGCGGGAAGTCTCGCCCAAAAAACCTATGCTCATATATGCCACTTTTTCACATTCACCTCCAGCCGAGCTCTAGTCTTGACTCAGCTTAGGTCACGTTGCCTAAACCCGGTGATACGTTTGATGGGGCATTAGTTTTTTCGTTTTTCAGTGCAAAAAAGTATATATTCAACGGCAGCGAGGTTTCGGAGGGTTCTTCCCTGAAGTGCGCTTGGTGTGGAAGCGTTCTCAGCAAAAATTCCGCCTACTATCCTAGGTCGATGAAAGAACCTGTCTGCCGAAGCTGCTACCGGAAATATGGAGAAGACTACTGAGCTTCGGTGATGCTGCGGGAAGGCGGGGACGATAGCTATCAGTTTCGTTGGAAAGAATTATGGCACTTATTTATGAGTAATAACTTATTAATAGTACTCCAGATATAAGCCTTCTCGGCTGGAACTATGATGCGCAAGCCGAATATCGTAGGCATTGCAGGCGCAGCTGTGCTGGCAGCCTTATCTGTGACCTTACAGCTTCTACCTCCCCTTTTCCTAACCCCTTGGTTCATGAGAATAGACTTCGTGGCGGTGCCTTGGATTTTGGCCTGGATCTTCTTCGGATTTAGGCCGGCGGCCCTCAGCCTCCTCATAAGCGTCCCCTTGGTGGGGCTTCTCGGCCCCTTCGCTGGAGGCTGGGTGGGAGCCATCATGAAATCCGCAGCCAGCGTGTGGATGATCGCCGTGCCAGCCGGCTTCGCCTGCAAGTTCGGAGTTAACCGTCTGCTTCACAGCAAATGGCTTTACGCTTTGGTGGGCCTTGTGGCTGTAGCCGTACGGGATTTGGCCACCATCCTTTTCAACCTGTATTTCGCCATTCCCGTCTTCTTCGGGATGACCGTCCGCCAGGTGGTGGAGTTTTTCTCCAACCCTGTTTTCCAGAGCTTTGTAGGCCTCTCCCTAGGGGCGGCTGGGATAACGGCTGTAGCCGTGGAGATAGCCTTCTGGAACTCCGTTCAAGGCTTCATCGACCTCTATGTGGCCTTAGCCTTAGGTTTAGCCGTCCTCCGCAGGCTGAAGATAAGGCCGGCCTCTTGAGCGCCAATCCGCCTCGGTTTTCGCTGAGTATTTTTGGCTAACCTGAGCCTCCGAGCTTACCGCTGCCACCACATGAAGATGGGCGGTAAAACTATCAGGTCCACAGGTTCACTTACGCTCGTTGCATAGGCCGGGTCATCTGGAACGAAGATGATGTAAACCTTCAGCGTAAGCCACAGCCTTTCGGAAGGTAGCTGCCAGTTAAAGGAGTAGTTGCCGTTTTCCACCCTGATGTCGCGGAGGATGATGTCGTACTCTGGGCCTCGGCCTGAGTAAGCTACGAAGATGATGGACCCGTTTACTGCGGGCTCCACCGAGCCCACGGTCTCTAGGCTTGCACCAGCTTCAACAATAGGCAGTTTCATGGCAAAGGGCAGAGGAACCACCGGTAAGTCTAAATTCATCGTCACCAAGGTGGGCCGCTGAGTCTGTATGACTATTTCCGGGTGAAGGATAGAGGCCAAAGTGTAGAGGCCGTTCACTATCCGGGGCCCCGGCCTTAGGAAAAGGTCCTCGTCCACCACGTAGATTCGCTCATTTCGCACAGCGTCGATGATGTCCCACCCCGGCCTGCTCTTGACATCGTTCGGGGACACTCCTCCGGCTGAGTGAGATTGGAGGATGATGAACTCGGGGTTGCGGTCGATGATGGTTTCGCTGCTCACAACCGGGTACTGGGAAAGGGCGTCGTGGAAAATGTTACTCCCACCTGCCTTGGTTATGATCTCGTCCACCCACGTGTCGGGGCCGAAGCTCATGAAGGGGTCATGCCAAAGCTCAAAATAGACCCGGGGCGTGTAATCCGCCTCAGCGGCTACAATGTCTTCAACCCGGGAAACTTGGTCCATCATCTCCTGCGCCACCCTGTTTCCTCCTTCCACGTTTCCCGTGGCCGTTCCCACTAAGATGGCGTTCTGGATTACATCGTCGATGCTTTTGGGGTCTAGGGCGATCACCGCATAGCCTAGGTCGCTGAGTTCCTCAACGTAGGGCAGCTGAACTCCGGCGGTGGCGAGGATGAGGTCCGGCTCCAAGCCGATGACCGCCTCGATGCTGATGGAGCCGAAGCCTCCCACGGTAGGTAAGCCCACAGCTTCAGGAGGATAATCCGAGTAGGTGTCCACCCCCACAACCTGAGGCCCCGCGCCCACCGCGAAGAGAAGCTCCGTGTTGCTGGGGGCCAAGGAAACGATTCTTTGAGGAGGATAAGGATCAATCGTCACCGACCTCCCCAAATTGTCCACCACGGTAATCGAGTCAGCCGAAGCGGAAGGAACAACCCCGCCCGCCAAGGAAGCCAAAAGCAAAACCAAGACGAAATAGGTAAGGACTGCCCTCATACGCATTCCCTCTTAATGATATATGGATGGTTAATCCATCCTTATATATTTAACGCACCAAAACCGGCAACGGCAGTCAGTTTTTTACCCTCTTTTCTCTTCAGTCGATTTTTGATTAAACTTTAAATTTAGCCGCTGTGAAACGAAATATGCGCAATTATATCTACTGGATGATTAAAAGGTAGGCTGCGTTGGAGTTCGAAGTTTTGAAGAAGGTTTACGAGTTAACCCAATTTGGGTTAACGCTCCTTCAGGCTAAGGTTTACGTTGGGCTTCTTCAGCTCGGCAAGTCTTCTGCAAGTCAGATAGCGAAGACGGTGAACATGCACAAGGCGGAGGCCTACCGGGTTTTGAGAGAGTTGGAGAAGTTGGAGTTGGCGGAGGCTTCGTTAGGCCGTCCGATAACATTCCAGCCTGTCCATCCCCGAAAGGCGCTTACAAGGCTTCTCTCTCAGCTTTCTTCAAAAATGAAGAGCTTGAGCGCGAAGAAGAGGGAGCTGAGCTTATGGTTATCTTCCATTCCCAAAAGAAGCGTAGTGGAGGAGAAAGAGCATGTTAGGTTTGAATTGATTTCGGAGCAAGCTGGCAACAAGAGAATAGCCTCCATGCTGAAGCGTGCAAAAAAGGAGTTTCTCTTCGTTACGCCGGTTGAACTTTTGGGAACCTACATTTCCATGTTAGACGGCGCAACGCTTAGAGGACTTATGCGAAGGGGAGTGAAGGTTAAGGGTATTTTAGAGGTAAAACAGTTCACTGACAGATTTTTAAACCATCTCATGGGATTGGTTAAACGCTACCAGAGAGTGGTTGACCTCAGACATTCTGACGACCTAGCCTCCCGCCTCACAATTTGCGACGGCAAAGAGCTGTTGGTCGGCGCTCAGGTTAAGCCTGGGATGGGAGAGCGTTTTGACCTCTGGACTAACAGTCCGAGTTACATTGCCATAACGAAGAGGTTCTTTGATGAAATGTGGGTTGACTCCGTACCCATGGGTGAAAGAGTTCAGGAGCTCAAGACAGGGGAACCTAGGGAGCTTTTCACCGTCATCAAAAACTTTGGAGCTTTCAGGGATAAAGCTCTTGAAATGATGAACAGGGCTGAAAAGGAAATGTTGTTCATCTCCGGCGTCCGAGGTTGGCGTCAGGTAGCCCAAGCTGGTTTGGTGGAAGCATTCACCAAAACCTTAAAAAGAGGTGTGAAGGCCAAGGGCATCGTCGAGGTGGAGGAAGAAAACTTGAAGGATGTTAAGAAGCTTCGCAAATACTGCGAACTACGGCATCTGAGCCACCTCAACACTCGGATCTTCGTCGTTGACGGGGAAGAAATGACCTACGGCTATGCGACAGAAAAGTGGACCCGCATCTGGACGAACAGCAAATCGTTCGTTGCCGCTGCCAAAGAACACTTCCAACGGCTATGGGAAATATCGTCCAATGTCGACGCTAGGATTTCCGAGCTGGAAACGGCTTCGTTGAAGAATCCTAGTCTAGCCCAATGGATGCAGGCGGCGTCTTTCCCTGTGTAATCTGTTTTGCTTGAGGCTATTTTTCCTACATGTTCATGTATAGGCGTGGATTATCTTGCCAGGGAAGTTCTCCGGAGAACTTCCCTTAGAGTTTTGGTTGGTGGAGCTTACGTAGATTTCCTTAACCTCATGTTTTTCTTTCAGTAGCTTCCTTATGATTTCACCTATTTCCGCGGGGGCCCCGAAACATTCGAACTGCATACCTTTAACCTTAAATTTTAACTTAATCATGGTTATAGGCCCCTTAAACAGGGAATCAAAAGAAAGCTGCTTTTTCTATTAAAGATTAGTAAGTTATATTCCAACTTTATTTATAGGTAAATAAAGAGGCTGCCTATCTTTCAGCACCACCCAACCGGTGGAAAAGGCTGAATGCTGAAATTCTTGACGGCTCCCCGGGCTAAAGTTTATCCCTGAGCCCCGAATTTTATTTGACCGTGGAACCGATTGAAAGAAGACTCCCTCAGGCGGTTTTAACATGGTGGCCCCTCCTTCGGTAAGAGTCCTCGCCCTAGTATCCGGGGGTCTTGACTCCCCGGTGGCTGCGTATCTGGTAGGGAGGAGTCTGGGCGTGGAGGTTTCTGTTCTTCATTTAGACAATTTCCCCCTTTTAAAGGAGACAGGCCGCTTGAAGGCGTTGAGGTGCTGGGAGAAGCTGAAAAGGCTTAAGGTGGTGGGAGAGGCCTATGTTCTCCCTCACAGTCACAGCCTTTTGGAGTTCTACAGAAAATGCGAGCGGAGGCTGGTGTGCGTGCTCTGCCGAAGGCAGATGCTGAGGGTAGCGGAGAAGCTGGCGGAGGAGCTCTCAGCCTCAGCCTTGGTGACGGGGGAAAGCCTAGGCCAGGTGGCCAGCCAGACTTTGGCCAACATCGCCGTAGAAGACCAAGCTGTGAAGCTTCCGGTCCTCCGCCCTCTTATCGGCTTTAACAAGGAGGAGATCGTGGCGATTTCCAAGCAGATAGGAACATACCTTGACTCCATCATACCCGGGGGATGCTGCGCCAACCCTAGGAAGCCTGCCACCCAAGCTAGGCTGGAAAAGGTCTTGGAGGAAGAGGCCAAGCTGAACCTAGAAGCTATGACGGCCAAGTCTTTAGCCGGGAAAAAAGTATACTCCTGAGCGGCTACAGAGGCTCCTGCCAGTGGAAAGCCTTTTTTGCCGGCGAGGGCAACCCGCCGGAAGGTTCTAGTTAGTTTTTAACCTTCAAAGAAATAAAAAGTAAGGAAGGCTGAGGGGAGTTGAAGACCATCATCTTAGCCGGCGGCTACGCCACTAGGCTGAGGCCTCTGAGTATCACGCTGCCTAAACCCCTTTTTCCCATCCTCGACAAGCCCATCCTCGACTGGATGATGGAAGGCCTAAGCCGGGCAGGTTTGAAGAACATCATCCTCTCCATCCGGTATTTTGCAGAGGAAATCATGGGAAGATATAGCACCGGCCTTGACTTCGGCGTAGACGTTCGCTACGCTCGCGAGGTTACCCCTTTAGGGGATGCAGGTCCTCTGCGTCTGATCCACAGCCTCTACGGGCTGGATGAAACTTTCATGGTGGTTAACGGAGACATCTTCGGAAACATCGACTTCCAAGCTGTGGTGGATTTCCACCGAAGAAAGGGAGGGATCGCCACCGTTCTGCTTACCAAAGTTAAAGACCCCGGGCACTACGGCGTAGCTGTACTCGACTCGGAGGGCAGGATCGTGAAATTCGTGGAGAAGCCCAAAGCCAGAGAGGCGCCTTCCAACCTAGCCAATGCAGGGGTTTACATCTTCGAACCAGAAGTCTTGAAGTTCGTGCCTGAAAATGCGAGGATGAAGCTGGCCGCGGAGCTGATGCCGCAGCTACTTTCCACTGGAAACGTTTTCGGCTGCATTCATGAAGGCCTGTGGACGGACATCGGTAACCTTTCAGCTTTCCTCCAAGCCAACTTCGATGCCCTGAAACTTTACCGCCCTGAGGGCTATGTAAGCCCCAACGCAGAGGTTCACCCCGAAGCCGAGCTCCTCCAACCAGTTTACGTCTCCCACGCTGTGAGGGTGGACGCTTACTCCAAGGTGGGCCCCTACGCCGTGCTAGGCCGGGACACCACTGTGGGAAAAACCGCCAGGGTCTACCGAAGCGTCCTGTTTCCCTCCGCCTTCATCGACACCGGAGCCTTGGTGAAAGGCAGCATCGTGGGTAACGGTGTTGTGGCTGGGAAATGGACTACCTTCAGTGAGGGAGTAGTAGTGGGGGGCGACGTCACAGTAGCCGACGAGGTCACCCTTGCCTCCGGCGTCATCGTTTTCCCCTACAAAGAGCTCACTGAAAGCGTGGAGGAGCCGGGAAAGATCATCGTTTAACATGTTTTCTTTAAACCCCCCTTTCCACTGGAAGAAAACCGAGGGAATTCCAACCATCCCAGGAAAGCAAGCGCCGCGACGGGCCTCAATTGATGCTATGGGTTTTTTTGGGACTGTGTCAGAGGGAATTTTACATGGGCGCGAAAACCTCTAAACGGCGGGGGAGAGAGCCTCCCCATTCCTCAGGACTCTCCTTCCTTGAGGTAAAGGAAGAAAAGCAGAGGCTTAGGCGTAGAATCTGGAGGCTGCTGGAACAACGCCAAGCGGCATTATTTCCTTTCCCCGTTTGGGGGAGGATGCCCAACTTCGTAGGCTCGGATGTCGCTGCTGAAAGGCTCCGCCAGCTAAAAGAGTGGGCTGCTGCTTCGGTTGTTTTCTGCAACCCCGACTACGCTCAAAAACCCGTCAGGGAAAGAGTCCTCAAGGACGGGAAAGCTCTGCTCATGGCTACGCCTAGGCTTAAGGCCGGCTTCCTTTTCATCCCTCCAAGGGACGCAAGAGGCAGGGAAAGCTACCTAGCCACCATCAAGGGGGCCTTCCGCCACGGCACCGCCCTTCCACTGGAGCGGGCTCCGAAACCCGACTTGCTGGTCACTGGCTGCGTGGCGGTGGACTTGGAAGGCTTCAGGCTTGGAAAGGGCGGCGGCTACGGGGACAGAGAAATCAGAGAGATTCAGGAAAGGTTCGGCAGGATTCTCGTGGTCACCACCGTCCACGACTTACAAGTGGTGGACAAGGTTCCAGTGGAAAAGGGGGATGTGAAAGTCGACATCATCGTAACCCCAACTCAAACCTACCGGGTTGACGGGAAGGAAAGCTAAGCTAAGCCGGCCTTTTCTTCTCCAAG
Organism: Candidatus Hecatella orcuttiae; assembly: GCA_002011035.2. GTDB lineage: Archaea > Thermoproteota > Bathyarchaeia > Hecatellales > Hecatellaceae > Hecatella > Hecatella orcuttiae. The sequence continues at coordinate 349,071 of MTLY02000002.1, forward strand.
CTTCTTCCTCACCGCCTCCACTAAACCTAAGGTTCCCGCCATCATGACATCGCCCCCAGGGTAGGCGAAGTGCACCTTTAAACCGGAGTCTTTCAGCATCCCCCGCCGGGGCCCTGTGGCTGCGACCAGTTCTAGGTTCTTAAACCCTCGAGGCGAGGAGATATAAAAGGCTCCGTGACCGCCGTCAGCTAGGACTTCTTCGGATGTTAACCTCCCCTCCGCCAAGTTCACTGCGAAGGTTTCCAGTTTAGAAGGCGTCAGCAGGGAAGTGTGATGCTCCATCAGCCCCAGCACAGTGCCTTTATCCACCACCGCCATGATGGTGTGCGAGTTTCCCAAGTTCATGGCCAGCACACAGTCAGCGAATTTGACGGCTTCATCTTGAAGACAGCCTAAAACAGCCGCGGGCACGCTGTCCATGACCCATACACCGATGTTTGGCAGCTGCCGTTTAGCCGCCTTGACTCCCGACTTCATCCTATAGTAGCAGTCGGGAATTCTGTCTTCAGAAAACATAAGGCTGGCAAGTGAAGGATCCTTCAAGAGAGGCTCCCTCATTTTTTTCAGCCTAAACTTGTTTCCAGCTTCCCCTCTTGGGGGAACCCCGTGGTCCTGCACAGCCAAGGCCACAGCGTCTAGGTTCTCTAGTTTTTCTCCGAAACTCTGCAAGAACAACGCTAAGGCTTTTATGTTCACTTCTTGAGTTTCAAGACGGGGACCGTTCCAAGTCTCGGGGGCTTTGCTTAAAACTTCCACCCCCAAACGCCTAACCCTGTCTAGGTCGTTGTAAAAGGTGTAGGCTGCAGCCTCCGTGGCGTAGAAACGATATCCCTGCTTCAAGAAGTCTTTCACCACACCTGTTAAGGCGCCACCGCCTACTGTGTCTCCTGTGATGAGAAAGCGCCGCCCTTTCTCCGCCAAGGCTTTTAGTTTTTCAGCCAAAATCCCCGTTGGGCTTGGAAGCACCAGTTTGATGCAGTTCTCCAAGTTTTTGTTAGAGTCGTAGAGTAAAATGTCCTCCGTCCCCGAACCGATGTCTAAAGCCAGAATTTTCAAGGCTTAACCTCCCCGCCGCGGGGAAGACTGTTCAAAAAGCTAGGGGGCGCTCAGAGGTTAAAGAAGGTTTCCCAGCCGCTGGCTATTTAATGAATCCTTTGAGGTGTAGGTCTTCTCGGAAAATTCTTTCCAAAGTGCTGAAGGGCACTTTTAAACGGATTTTTTTAGTCCGCCCATAACGTCCTAGGCTGGCAATTTTGGCATTAACCGCCCCCAGCATGTCCAACTCGTTCAGGAGGCCGCTTATCCTCCGCTGAGTCAGGGCTTCAACTCCAATCCTCTGAGAGAGTTCCTCATAAGCCTCATAAAGTTCTCCAGAAAAGAGGCCTTCTCTCGCCGTCTGCTTTTTTTCGTAGAGCACAAAAAGAATTAGCTTAGAATGAAGGGGGAGAGAGTTTAAAACCTCCAAAACCCGGTCATGTTCTATCTTCCTCTGCGCATCTCGCACATGCTCCTCCGTCACTACACTGGCGCCGTCCCTCTCAGCCACTTCCCCAGCAACCCTTACCAAGTCGAGAGCCCGCCTTGCATCCCCATGCTCAGCGGCAGCAAGGGCTGCACAGAGGTTCAGTGTAGCGGAGGGAAGACTTCCGTTGCGGAAGGCCAACTTTACCCTCTGTTGCAGAATATCCCGAATCTGCTCAGCGCTATAAGGTTTGAAGACCATTTCCTCTTCGCTGAGGCTGCTGAGGACTCTGGCGTCTAACATGTCCTTGAAATAGAGGTCGTTAGATATGCCTATGGTGGTGAGGCTGCTGGATTTCAGCTCTTCGTTGATGCGGGTTAACTTGTAGAGCAACCGGTCTCCATGTTCTTTGACTAAAGTGTCAACTTCGTCCAAAGCAACGATAAAGGCGCAACGAGCATCGTTTAATCCTTCTTTAAACCTGTCCAAGGCTTCTGCCACTGAAAGCCCAGTGAAGGGAATGCTAACTCCTACAGCTGAGCACATGTTTGAAACTACTCTATACTCGGTTCCTGCTGCTCGGCAGTTTGTGTAACAAATTCTCACTTTTTCCCCCCTTTTTTCGCTTTTTTTAACCAATCTCTCCAGAACATACCTTGTCACCGCCGTCTTTCCTGTCCCAGTTTTACCGTAAGCAAAAAGATTGGAGCATTTCATTTTTTTAAGGGAAGGAGCAAGGATGGAGGCAAATCTTAATATTTCTTTTTCTCGGTGAGGGAGTTCTTTCGGTACAAAATCATGTCTCAAGACTTCCCTGTTTACAAATATTGAAGATTCACCTGCATATTTTTCGAAAAGCTGCTCTAGTTTATCTACAGACAATGCCTCGCCTCTAGAACTTTCTCTAAAACAGCGAGAGACAAAATAAATGGTTGACTTAAGAAAAGAAGACATGAAACACAAAAAGAATAGATTAGACATAAAAGATTAACCAGTACACCCGCCGGTTTCCACTGGAAAATAAGTTAGGTGCCCAGAAAAAATATATTACAAATGCCAAAAGATACCTCATACGGTTTATCTTTGTTTCAGATATAAAATTACTCAACCAAACTTTTAATGTTAACCTCAATTTCTCTGTAACAACATCACTTCTTAGAAATTTAACTTTTCCAGTGGAAACATAGGGGTGGAGCAGGCGATATAAGTTCAAATTAAAACCGTTCACAAAATATAATATTTCAACCCCCTTATTTCCACTGGAAAAGGAAGATACGGCCTCTTAAAGGATATTTTCCTTAGAAAAGGTTGTGAAAAGGTGAAAAGAAATTTTTCTTTAGAAACTCCAATTTCTAAATTTTTCCCATACGATCCCTGTTTGACTTCACAATTAAATTTATTACATTGTGAAGAGAAGTAAGTGAAGGACAGACGTTGGAATTGAGAAAGGTAAAAGTGGAGGTCGAAGACATCAAAGGAAACAAGTACACCTTCACGGTTAGTTCTCCCATAAACCGAGATAAAATAATCAAGTTCATCGACCTAGTAGAAATGATGGCCGGTTCTTTGGAAATTAAAAATCCCTCCTCCTCAGACACGAAATTTGAAAAAATCCTCCAAACCGTGAAAGAACACTATCCTTTTCAATGGTTTACATCCACTGAAGTTCAGTTAGCTTATGAAGAAAAATTTAAGGAGCCCATAAGCCTCAGCACCGTTTCCACCTACCTAAGCAGGTACTGGGAACAAAAAATTCTAACCCGCGAAGGCTCTCCAGCCAGTCTTCGGTATAGACTTAACCCTGAGGTTTTAAATTCAGCACCGAAACAAGAACGTAGTGGCTAGAATTCAGAGAGGCTCTTCTTTAACAGAAAACTCAAAACTTTTCCTGATCCTTTCACTTAAACTATAGCTGAAAGGTATTACATCAGTGTTTCTAACCACATAACCTTCTCTGTAAAGTTTTTTCATTAACCTCGCTGCGTGCTCCCGTGTTTTGCCGATGACCTCTCTAATTTCCGGAGCTGTTTTAGGGCCGCTGCGGTACAAAACTTTTAGGACAGCCATCTCTGTGGGGGTTAAGCGAGCGATGGAGACGTTTCCCCCCTCTAGCGTTGGACTCGGCTCCTCCAAACGTGGAGTCAAGCCTCGCATTTTTTTATCTTGGGCATTAACCTGCTGTTCAAGCTGGATACGCTTTTCATCTAGGGCAGATAGTTTATCGTTATGGACTTTCAATATTTTTGCGAATTTTGTCTGAGCGCGGAAGAGCTCTTTGATATTGGCGGTTAATGCTGATAACGTTTCCCTCTCAGCTTCATGGAAAGATTGAAGGCGGTTTAACTCTGAAAAGGAAGCTTCAATTCTGTGCAGAGCATAGGAGACACTCTCCTCAACTTTAGCCATCTTCTTACTTAACTGAACTATGGAAAGCTGAACCAAGTCGCTTAACTCCCCTAGAGAACTCTTTTTAGGCCTTCTGAATAGAAGCAGTGCGAGAAGAAATCCGAAGGCCGCTGTAAAACTCAACAAGCCTAGAAAAAACACTTCTCCGGAAAAAACCGTCATGAAATCTCACTCACCCTCTCACATGTGACCTGAAGAAAATCACAGAAATAATCACCTGTGACCTCTTCAACTGCATAATTCCCACCTGATATCACAAGTGATGCTTTTGTAAGCAAGCACATCACATTTGACCTGACATTCATTCAAAAAATTATTCTCTTTATCAGGATTTAAACCTTGTGATTCCACCTACAAATCATGTGACATCACGTTTATATGATAATTTTTCATTAAAAAGGAGTTATTCGGTGAAAAGAAGCTTATTTTTAGGGCTAAAATTGTTTTTAAACAATAATATAAGTTTTTATGTTAAGACATCACATGTCAAGTCACAGCTGATGTTTATTTATGATTTCAGGCGGTCACGGCATCACATGTAATCTGTGACATCACGTTTGATATTTCAATGACTTGGGAGAAGTCAAAGTATTTAGGGCTTTTTCCAAGGCCTCCCTTACAGAAACAATGGTTGCGGCTCTTTGAAGTTCGTCGGAACTTGATGAGGACTCTTCGCGGACTTGTCTATGTAAATCTAAATAGTCCTTCAGTCTACTGGACAATTCGATGTATTGTTGGAAGGCAGGCAAGTCGAAGATCCCCAGGGAGCCCAGTAATAAAAACGTGTATATTGACTTTATTATGTTTTTCTGAGCTTGTTTCAGGGTTCTATTGAAAGAACCTTTACTAATTTTTCCTTTAATTCTAAAATAAGTTTTTTCTTCAGTTATCATTTTATTTCCAGATAAATATGGAATTATAGTGTCTATTAGAAACGTTTCCAGCTGCGTTTTGGTTAAATGACTGTTTTTAAGTAGAATATCAGTGATGGGGTCTTGGTCGAGGTTTCTTAGCCATTTTTTGAATTCTTCAGGGTCCTTTAATTCCACGCTCAAGGAAACACCCTGAAAGAATACGTTTTTGTATACCAGTATTTAAATCTTCCCGCAATCATAAGGTCTAAGGTTCCAATTTTTGGAGGCTTACCATACCTTTAGAAGCTAGGTGAGCAGGGAAACCCAGGCTTTCCGGAGGCTAAACAGAAATCTTGGCGGAAAAAGGCTTACCGCCAAAGGTTTTTTCACAGACTTCCGCAACTTTTTCACGGAATTGCGGCAAGGTATAGACTCTCACAATGTCCATAAACTGGGTTAGGGATGCTAAAAGAGGAGAAAGCTCCGTGGCTTTTTGAACAATCACACCCGCAGGGGTCTTCCGGTAGACGAGGATGTCTGACCGCTGCCTCTCCACTGGGTTGATGGGTACGGAAAGAACTTGAGGGACGTCGATGACGATGAAGTCCGGGTCAACTCCGGTTTTTTCCCCGATTTCAACCTCAACCTCGCGGCGGATGTTAGGTTTGTTGAGGAGGTTGGAAAAGAAGGTGTCTTTTCTGAATATGATAAGCTCGTAGGTGCTCTTCAGAAGCTTTCTGCTGCGAACCCCCAAAATATATTGGTAGGCTTTCTGAAGCTTTTGGTCGACTTCCTTCTTGAGGGAGAGCAGTCCTTCTAGGACTTTACCGTCGTCCAATCGGAGAAACTCCTCCACGTCTTTGAAGGAGGCGAGGCCCAATTTTTCGCAGGCAAAATCCATGGCCCTTGCAATCATAACATTAGTCGCCCGCACTGTTCGGTGGAAGTAGACAGTGTTAAACATTTCCATCCTAGCGATGATGAAGGATTCCAAGACGCCGAAAGCCCCTGAACCGTCGGCCATCAGCCTCTTCTCTATCAACTCTAGGGATGAGATAAGCCGCTGGGCATCCACCTTTCCATATTCCACTCCAGCGAAGTAGGAGTCCCGAGCCAGATAGTCCATGATGTCTGCGGAAAAGTGGCCGGCGATAACCTGGTTCAGAAAAATTCTCTCCGTACGGTCTAAATGTCCTGTGGAAAGCTGAGCTATCTCTTTCTTGGAGAAGCCATGACTGGAAAGGATGTCCCCGATTTCGCTGCTCTCAATCACCCACTGGGTGAGGTCTTCGTGAGTTTGATGGCGGTGCTTTTCGAGGATTTCTTCGTAGACATGGGAGAAGGGGCCGTGGCCTACGTCATGAAGCAGCCCTGCTAGACGGACTTTTTGAATTTCCTCCTCCGAAATGTAGCCCTTTTCGGCGAGATAGACTCCCAGCATGCCTGCCAAGTGCATAACCCCGAGGGAGTGGAGGAAACGGGTGTGAACGGCGCCAGGGTAGGTTAGCTCAGCTCCTGCCAGCTGCTTGATGTTCCTCAGCCTCTGGACGGGGGTGGAATCGATGAGCTTCTTCTCCACTTCTGTGAATCGGATGTAACCGTGGACAGGGTCCTTGATTTCTCCAACTCCTTTCAATGGAAGGATCAGTTTAACTCACCTGAAGTGAATGCTGGTTTTCGAATTTCCCATGCTCTTAACGAGGTTCATCAGCGTTCGACCTGCTAGGGGATCGTTTTCTTGGGGGATAAACACCGAAGCTAGGGCGGTCTTGCCCCATTTGGCTGCCAAATATTCCGCCAAAACCCTAGCGAGGTGGGAGTTCTTATAGCCGAGGAGAAGGCTTGAAGAATGAGGCGCGGAAGGAGGAATGGGCGGGGTTGCCACGGCTAGGGTGCCCAGTTTAGTTTTCTCCCCTTCGAAAAAGAAGCTTAGGATAGCGTTGTCCAGTTCGAAGATGTAGACTGAAAATTTTCTTCCTTCCAGCTCCACTGTTTTGCTTAGGGCTTGGGGGAACATCACTCCTTTAATCTCCAAGAAATCCTTAAAACATTGTGCTGGAAAAGGGAAATAACTTTTTGCGGAGGATGATAGATAAAGTTCAACCGCTTGAGGCGGCGACGACTTTGAAGCAGGATGCCAGCTGGATGGGTTCAATAATTTCCAGACTTAGGAAACACTTCGGAAAAATAATGTGGGCCAAATCGAAAGACTCTTTCGAGATTCTCGTGGCAACGATCCTAAGTCAAAACACCTCCGATGTCAACAGCCATCGCGCCTTCAGAGAGTTAAAAAAAGCCATGAAGCTTACTCCGCAGGTTCTGGCTGAAAAGCCTCTGGGAGAGATCAAGCAGGCCATTCGAACAGCTGGGCTGGCTGAAATCAAAGCTAAAAGGTTGAAAGAGGCTTCCAAGTTCATCTTGAGGGAACTGGGAGGAAACCTGTCCAAAGTGTTCAACCTCCCTCCAGAAGAGAGTAGAAATTTTCTGCTGAGATTACCAGGTGTCGGAGATAAAACCGCCGACGTCATCTTAGTTTTCGCGGGGGGAATCCCCGTTGTTCCAGTGGATACGCATCTTTTCACCATAGGGAAGAGGCTGGGGCTTACAGCTTCCAGCCGCTACCAAGATGTCAGAGCAGCCTACGAGCGGCTTATCCCTCCAAAGGAAAGGGCGGAGGCCCATGTTCTCTTCATCGAGTTGGGGAAAAAAATCTGCACGGCTAGGAATCCTAAGCATGAAGCTTGCCCTATTCTAGACCTGTGTCCCACGGGGCTGAAATCTGTCTCCCAAGTGGATGATGAGGCTGAGAGGCGGCTTTCTGATACAGGCATGTGACTATTTCCCACCTCCGTGGGGGAAGCTTCAGCATTTTTTCGTCAATTTTTCCTCTCCCAGCAGGCTTTAATCCCGTTTCCAATCCTTCTCTGATGATTGTGAAATTTTATATGATGTCCTTCACGCATAAGACTTGAGGCTGCAAAAGAATTGAAACCGCTTAAAAACTGGGAAAAGAAGGATTCTCTCTTCGGAAAAATTAGCGACCGCTTCCACCGCACTCCGCCTTTGAGGGATAAGGTTTTCAACTCCCTCTACAAACTTAACAGCATCCAAGCTAAACTGGAGCAGTTGACCAACAAACTGGAGCAGAAGGATCGGGAGCTCTTTGGCAAATGCGCTGAATCCATGGCCCGGGGAGATGAGGAGCGTTCGAAGATCTATGCCAACGAGTGCGCTCAGCTGAGGAAGATGGCTAAAACCGTTTTGGGAAGCCAGCTGGCCATCGAGCAGGCTGCTTTAAGGCTGGAGACGGTGAAGGAATTCGGAGACGTGGCCAAGGAGATGATGCCTGTAGCTGGTGTAGTTCGGTCGTTGAAAGGGAAGCTGGTGGGAGTTATGCCTGAAGCCTCCTTGGAGCTCAACGAAATTGGAGAAACATTAAACGAGATCATGTTCGAGGCGGGGGAAGTCTCCGCGTCGGCTCCCAGCTTCCAAGCCTCAGGGGAAGAGGCTCAGAAAATCCTTCAGTCCGCTTCGGTTTTGGCTGAGCAGAAAATGAAAGAGAAATTCCCCAAACTTCCAGTGGGAGAATTTGCGGAGGAGCGTTCTCCCGACCTCGGCTAGTCTTCAAAACAGTCCGCAGCCTAGTCTTTCAAGACTTCCTTCAAGCTACTCCGCTTCCCCCCTCAACAGTGCGAGGTGGTTTAGGATAGAAGGTTATTTCCGATGGGAAGAGAGGAAAGACTTGAAGATGAAGTCCTAAGGATCTTTTTCGTCCTCTTGTCTGTGGTGAGTTGGTTTTTTATTCTCCAGTGGGCAGCGGAGCTTCTAGGCTGGCCCAGCCGGCCGGCGGGGTGGTCCTACCTCGCCGCCTTCTACGGGGCCTCTGCCGCCTATCTGGTGGGAAGGACGAAAGGGCGGCTTAGAAAGGTCGTCTACGACTCCCCTTTTGCCGCTTATATCAACCTCCTGATAATCCTCGTCCCCCTATTCCTCATCTACCTAGCCTTGGCAAATCCCCCGCTGGAGGAGGCTCCTGGAAAAATCAGCCGACTGACGGCTTCAAGCCCCCTCACCTTGGCTTCAGGTTGGCTTTTCTCCTTCACCGCCTACAGGTTTCTGGACAAGCTCTACGACAGGATTTTTGGGGTTTTCGAAAAAACCGGCCCCAGAGTCAGCTTCAAGACATCCGGCCCCATTCAAAGAGATGCGGAGGAGGTAGCGGGGAGGCTTGAGGTTGAGGCTGGAAAGCTGGCAGCCAAAGCCTCTGCTTGGGAGAAGCATGCCCACAGGTTGTACGATAAAGCCTTAGCAGCTCAGGTTTCAGGAAAAGCCGATAAAGCCAGCGCCTACCTTACAGCCTACTGGGAGGCGAAGAAGAACTCAGACCTGCTGGTGAAGGTGCAGGTGCAACTGGAAGGCTTAGTGGAGAGGCTTAAAACCCTCCACAGCTTCGCGGAAACCATGGCCGAGATGCCCTCCGCCTTCAAAACCATTTCAGAGCTTAAAGGGAGACTGAAGGGAGTTATTCCCGCTTTCTCCGGCGAACTGGAGAAGATAGGGCGAACGGTAGAAGAGCTTCTGGCCAAGACGCAGGCTCACGGCGGCAGCCTCCCAGAACAGCTCCAGGGAAAAGAGGCTCAAAAAATCCTCCTAGAAGCCGGCGGCGTAGCAGAGGCGAGGCTGAGGCATGGGAAAGACTAATCTGCTTTGGAACCTGATCCTTAGGTGAAGTTTCCCTGTCCCTCGGAGGGTTTTGGATGCTGGTCAAGAGACTGACGGTAGGGCCGCTGATGGGAAACTGCTACATCGTAGGCTGCGAGGAGACGGCTAAGGCCGCGGTCATCGACCCGGGGGCAGAGCCTGAGCGAATCTTAGAGGCGTTGAAGAAAAGCCGTTTAAAGCCTGTTTACATTGTCAACACCCACGGCCACCCGGATCATGTCTCCGCCAATGCTCCGGTGAAGAGGAGGACCAGCGCCCTGATTCTGATACACGAACTGGACGCCTCCCTGCTTTCTTCCCCCCGCCTAGACTCGGAGATAGAGCTCCTCCTCGATGTCGGGGAGAATTCCCCCCCGCCTGACAGGCTGTTGAAGGACGGGGAAACCATCCGGGTGGGGAAGGTCACGTTTCAAGTCCTCCACACTCCCGGCCACACCCCCGGCAGCATCTGCCTCCTCGCCGAGGGCAGCCTCTTCACCGGAGACACCCTCTTCGCCGGCAGCGTGGGTAGGACGGACCTCCCCGGCGGCTCCCCGGAGGCCTTGAGAAACTCGCTCCAGCGGAAGCTTCTGCCCTTGGACGACGGGTTAACCGTCTACCCTGGACACGGACCCCCCTCCACCTTAGGCTACGAGAAGAAGCACAATCTCTTCCTCAAGTCTTCTTTTCTCTGAGATTGAAGGCACAGGGTTGGAGGCCGCTGGGTTGGTGAGGGTTCTGGGCGTGGAAGATGGCAGTTTTCCCAGCTGGCCGGCTGGGGTTAAGAAGGGAAAGGCTCTTCTCGCCGCGGTCACTCTCCGAGATTTCACCGTCGAAGACGTTGCCCTCGCTTGGGTGGCTGTAGACGGCTGGGATGCCACCGAGGCCGTCATCCAGATGGTGAAGCAGGGAGGGAAAAAACCAGACTTGGTGATGTTGGCCTCCCTTGCCTACGCCGGCTTCAACCTCGTCGACCCGGAGGAGGTTCACCGCCGCCTCCGCCTCCCCGTCCTCATTGTAAACCCCCAGAAACCCGACAGCTTAGCCGTGGAAGCCGCCCTTAAGAAGCATTTCCCCAACTGGAAGCAGAGACTCGCCATCTTGGATAAGGCTAAAAAACCCTACAAACTCAGCTTGGAAGAAGGCGGAGAAGTGTTCTTCTACACCTACGGCCTAAGGGCCTTCGAAGCCCGAAAGCTCATCAAAAAACTGACAGTCTTCGGCCACCGCCCCGAACCCTTGAGGGTCGCCCGGCTGATAGCCCGAGGTCTCAGCCCTTCAAGGCGCGCCAAGCATCCGAGAAAAATCCATCACGGTCAAGGCTAAGGTTTTCAGATTGACCACCGCTGCCACACCGGGGGTGGGCGTTAACCCCAGCCTCTGCTGGTAGAGGGTCTGCTTTTGCCAACACCCGGAATTGATCAGCCTCACCCCCCGGTAGTAGGTTTGGTCGAACACATGAATGTGGCCTGCGTGGTAAACGTCGGGAACCCGGTCCACCACCATCCAGTCCCGGGTCTCCGGGGCTATGGGGGTCCTCTGCCCGTAGACAGGGCTCAAATGCCGACCCTTGAGAAGGCCCAGCATGGCCTTGGCGGGGTTCCGGTGGCTGACGTTGGGCATGGAGACTAGGACGTCCTCCAAGCTTCGCCCGTGGTGGAGGAGAAACTCAACTCCGTGAAGCCTCACCTGCGCCGGGTTTCCCAGGGAAACCAGCTGAGAGCCGCATTTCTCGTAGAGGGCTTCGGCGTATTTTTTAGAAAGAGCCGGCTGGGGTAAAGCCTTTCGAACGGCGTCGTGGTTTCCCGGAATGACAATGATGACAATGTGGTCTGGAACCTGTTCGAGCAGAGCGGCAGCTGCCTCGTATTGGCGGCAAACGTCCTGAATCTCCAACTCTTCTTCCTGCTGAGGGTAGACTCCTATCCCGTCGACCAAGTCTCCTGCCACCAGAAGATACTTGACCTTTCCGGCGAGCTCCCTCTCCCGGCGGCCTCCCCCGCCTCCCCTCAGCCACCCGAGAAAGGCTTGGAAAAGTTTCCCCTCAAAGACCTTGCTTCCCACGTGGAGGTCTGAAATCAGCACAGCGTTTACCTCCTCTGGGGAAAAGCCGGGTCTCCTCTGGGGAACATCCGGCAGGATTAGGTCTTCCGCCACAACCAAGCCGTTTCCAGTTTTAACGCCTACCACCCCTACAACTTGGTCTAAGAGCAGATTTCGAGCTTTGTCCACCAGCATGGGATTGGAGTCTTGGACGAGAACCTGAGCCTCTGCCTCCAAGTCATCCACTCTCAGAAAGAATCTTTTCCCACGGCTGACTTTTTCCGCCACCATGCCCACGAACTTAACCTTAGCTCCCGCCCTACCCTCCAAAGACTCCCTGATGGTGGCTGCGTCCCTCAAATCCAACCTTTGCCTCAGCAACCTTTTCAGCTGCTGAAAGCGGCTTCTGAAATATTCCATGAAGGCTTCCACGCTTCCCTTGGAAGCCAGCTGAAGAGTAGGGTCCATGACCACCTCCACCCTAGCTTCCACATCCTTGGCCTCCGGGCGGAAGATCCCTTTACCCATCTCCACAGGTTCAGCTTCCCGAAGCCCCTCTGTGGCAGCGCGCTTCTCCCTCTCCAGCGTGGAAGCCTCCTCCACCATGGCTTTGCTGACAAAGGGAAAAGAAGGAGGGGCCTCTGATAATTTCTTCAAAACTCTGTCGACAATCTGCTCCGGATCTTGACGTTGGGAGAGGGTTTGGAGGAGGCTGAAAGCTTCCGCCTGCATCTGGTAGCCGGCTTCGTGGACCTTTCGAAGAGCCCGCTTCACTTTTTCATCCGGCTGAGCTTCTGGGGTTTGACGGTAGCCTAAGGTTTCAGCCTCCAACCGTTCAACCTACCTGCCTTGAAAACAGCCGTCCGCATTAGTGTAGATTAGAAAACGATTTAAAACTTGCCAATGCCAGTTTTATGGTGAAGAAGCTGTCTGTTGAGGTTAGGAAAATTCAGAGGACAGCTGACGGAACCTACATGCTTTCCCTGCCTAAAAACTGGGCTAAACGCTTCAACCTCAAGAGAGGCTCCCCCATTTACTTGAGGGAGCGAAGCGACGGCTGCTTAGTTTTAGACCCTGAATATGCCGTGGAGGTTTCTCCGGAGATAACGTTGAAGGCTTCGGAGAGGCTGGAAGACCGCATCCTCAGCAGCTACCTCCTCGGCTACGAGCTTATCTTGGTTCAGGCTCCCAGGGTTACGGAGGAATTAATGAAGCGAATAAAGAGGGTGGTTGCCCGCCTCATCGGAGTTGAAATCATCGAAGAAAGCCCTCAGACGGTGGTTTTGCAGTGCCTCCTCAAGGCTTCCGCCTCGCCTCCGGAAAAAATTCTCCGCCGGCAATACGTCCTTTCCTCCAGCCTCTGCAGGGATGCTCTAAGCCACCTCGTCGACTTCGACGTCGAAAAAGCCGCCTTGGTGAGGGCGAGGGACGAGGAAATCGACCGGCTTTACTTTCTCTTGGTCAGGCTTCTCCGAAGCCTCATCCTGAACCCTCGCCTCAGCGAGAAGCTCAACATTTCCCTCATCGACTGCTTGGACTACAGGCTGATAGCCAGCCTCATCGAAAACATGGCTGACGAGGCGGTGAAGATAGCGGAATCCACCGTGGCCATGGGCGCAGAGGGAAGGCTTCCTCCAGAGTTAACTCAGGCAATAGCAAGCTTTCAGGAGAGCTTTCAGGCTGCCTTTGAAGAGGCCATGAGGGCTCTGTTTTCCAAGGATGAAAGACTTCAAACCTCCGCCCTGCGGAAGAAAGCGGAGTCCCAGCGGGCTTTGGAAAAGATAAAAGAAACCTTCACCCTCTACCAGCAGCAGACGCCCCCCGCCTTCTACAACCTCATCTTTCTCTTCGACCAGATTGTAGACTACCTCACCGACATGATAGATTTGGTCACACCTTCCCCTCCGCCCAAAACCAGTTGAAAAAAGGCGGCCGGGAAACCGTCACCACCCCGGCGGGGAGCCGCGTTCAAAACTCATCCAACAACTTTTCGAAATCCTACTCCACCGGCAAGGAAGAGGGCGATGGAAAGCCCGGCGTAGGATACCGCCGCCGCGATGGAAAAGCCCGGTTGAAAGCCGTAGGCGGAGATAACCTGCCCCAAGAGGGCTGGGCTGGCGGCCATGCCGGCGTAGAAGCAGGTGCTGTAGGCTCCCATGGCTAGGCCTCTTCCCCCCTGCGTTGTGGTCTCGGCGAGGAGGGCGCTGGCGGAAAGGAAGGTCATTCCCATGGCTAAGCCCACCAAGCCCATCAGCGCCGCGAGGACCGGGAGGTTGGTGGAGGAGGTTAGGAACAGGGTGGCGGAGGCTGCTGTGAGGAGGCCGAGGAACATGAACGGCATCCTCCTGCCCAGTCGGTCGGAGAGGGTGCCGAAGGGAAGCCGGATGGCGGCGCTGGCCGTGGACTGGGCTGTGAACAGCAGGCCGATGGCGAAGACGCTTAGGCCGATGCTTTTGGCGTAGAGCGGTATGAAAGCCGGCGTTATCCCCCAGGTGAAAGTCAGGCAGAACGCTGAGACAAAGCAGACGAGGGCTACCCGGTTGGCGAACAGCAGCCTAAACTCTTGGAGGATGCGGGCGGAGGGCAAAGCCGCCTCCTTCCGTTTTGTGCTGGGAAAGGCGGTGAGGCCGAACAGCAGGCCTGCGGTGATGATGAAGCCGGAGAGGGTGAAGGAGCCCTTGAAGCCGGCAAGTCCGGCAATTAGGCCTCCGAAACCCGGCCCCACCGCCATGGCCACGGCCATGAACGTGGTATACAGCCCGTAGGCTCGGCCGAAGCTGAGGCTTCCGGACACATCCCCGACGAAAGCGATGATGGAAGGCGTGTAGGCGGCGATGCCTAGGCCGGCTAAGGCGTAGACGGCTAGGATGAGGTAGGGCTGCCCGGCGAAGGGGAGGAGGAAAGAAACCGCGGCGTTGATGAACGCGCCCAAGAGGACCAGTCGCCTCCGCCCCAGCCTGTCGGAGGTCAGCCCGAAGGGAATGGCCACCGCCGAGGCGGCCAGCATGAAGGCGGCGGTGATGAAGCCCACCTGGGTGAGGGTGGCTCCTTGGGCTTGGGCGTAGAGGGGAATGATAGGCAGCCTCATGAAGGCTCCGAGGTAGACGAGAAAAGTAATGGTGCAGGCGACGAAGAGGGGCGGCAGCCTCATTCTAAACCTCCTATCTTAAATTTCCTCCCCCCTTATCAGGTTGCCTCTCCCAGGTGGGAGGTGCCCGCCGAAAACAGGCTGATTTTTTCTTCGGAATGTCCATCAAAATAGTGGGGAGGCGGATGGAGCGGAGGGACGTCGTCACGTCATTCCTCGAGCATGAAGGGAAAATCCTGATCCTGAGGAGGAGCGAGAAGGTGGGAACCTACCGGGGAAGGTGGGCTGGCGTCAGCGGCTACCTGGAGGAGGGCGAAGACCCTCTCCACCGGGCTTTGCAGGAGCTCAGGGAAGAAGTAGGGCTAACCTCCGAACAGGTTCAACTGCTCCGGAAGGGTAAGCCTTTACTGGTTCCAGACTTGGAAAAGAAAGTCGTCTGGAAGGTTTACCCCTTCCTTTTCAGGGTGAAGTCTGACCGAATTCAGATGGACTGGGAGCACCGGGAATGCCAGTGGATAAGGCCTGAGGAAATAGGCCGGTATGAAACCGTTCCAAAGCTGGAGGAAACTTTGGAAAGAGTCTGGGAGAAACCCGGCGGGCAGCCGTTGGACCCGCAGGTCCTCAGGGAAATCGAACTCATCAAAGCAGACCGCTGGAAGGGCGCAAGCCAACTGGCCCGGGAAGCCCTGAGGGTGGTGAAGCTGGCGGCGGAAAGATACTCCCCACCCAAGGCGGCTGATGCGGGGGACTATCTAGGCTACCTGAAGCAGGTGGGCCGGCTGCTGATGGAGGCAAGGCCCAGCATGGCGGCCTTGGCCAATAGCGTCGGCTTCCTCCTCCATCAACTGCTGGAAAAGGGGAAGACGGAGCCTCCCTTTTCCCTTAGGGCCTTCGCCCTTTCCAAGGCTGAGGAGCTTATCCGGCAGTCGGAGGAGGCCTCTGCGGCTGCTGCCCGGAAGGCAGCGGAGCTGTTTCCGCGGAAGGCCAAGGTGATGACCCACAGCTACAGCTCCACGGTTCTACAGGCCTTCCACCACGCCCTCCAAGCTGGAAAGGGGGTGGAGGCCGTGGTCACCGAGTCTCGGCCCCTCTGCGAGGGAACAGCCACAGCCAAGGCTCTCTCTGAGATGGGTATCCCCGTGGCCTTCATCGTCGACGCGGCGGCCGGCTGCTTTATGGATCGGGTGGACTTGGTGCTGGTGGGCGCCGATAGCATCCTAGCCGACGGCTCCGCCGTCAACAAGGTGGGCACGCTGACGATGGCCTTGGCTGCGCGGAGAAGCCGGGTGCCCTTCTACGTGGTCTGCGAGAGGCTGAAGTTTCACGTCCGCAGCCTGCTGGGGGAAGCGGTGGCGCTGGAGGAAAAGGACCCCTCCGAGGTTGTGAACCCTCAAACCCTGCCGGGGGTTGGGGTGAGAAACGTTTACTTCGACATCACCCCGGCTGACTGCCTATCCGGAATAGTGACCGAGGACGGAGTCCTAAAGCCCCCCAGCGTCTCCGCCCACATGGAGGAGATGCTGAAAAACCTGTACCTAGAATAGCCGGGCCAGTGGGATGAGAGAGGATGGCGCCGGGGAAGGGATTTTCCTGCCCAAGGCATTTTGAACCCCTGAGGACCCGAAGGTCCACTGGATGTTCCGTCGCGGAGGCGATCTCGAGTCCAGCGCGTTACCGCTCCGCCACCCCGGCTAAGCTTGATAGCGCCGGGGTTGTTTTAAACCGTTTCCCCGCCCCCTTCAGGCTAGGTTTATTAAGCTGGCTCTGGGACAGTTTAACCAGCGGTGGCCCGGATGAACCGGAAGGAATTGAAGAAGCTGGCCGCTGGGATCAAAGACCGAAAATTCAGGGCTCAGGTGGAAAGTTTCATCGACAAGACTCTAACTCAGGGTGAAAGAAAGGGGCGGGGAAGCCTAACTTTCTTCACAGCTCCCGCCGGGCGGACTAAGCATCATTCCTATCCCGGCGGCTTGGCGGAGCACACGGTCTCCACCGTCAAGCTCGCCCTCGCGCTGGCGGATGTGCTGGAGGAATGCTATGGCTGGAAGAAGGTGAACAGGGATTTCCTCATCGCCGGAGCCCTCATCCACGACCTCTACAAGCCCGCCGTCTACGTCCTCCGGGAAGACGGAACCTACGACGTATCCCCCCTAGGCCAGCGGCTGGACCACCTGTCCCTCCTCCTGGGGGAGGCTTACAAACACGGCTTTCCAGTGGACTTTCTCCACGTGCTGGCCGCCAGCCACGGGGAATGGGGACCCATATCCCCTCGGACGCTGGAAGCCCTCCTCGTCCACCTCGCCGACCTAGTGGACTCTCGGCTGGTGGGGGAAATTCAAAAAGCCGCCTACTTCGCAGCCAAAGACCTAGGCGAACAGCCCCTCACCCTGACGCCCAAGGAGGCCTTGCGCCTCCTCGAAGACGGGGAAAAGCTGAGGAGAACCCTTCGGAAAGCCGGAGCCGGGAAGGGGCCGTCGGGCTAGAGGGCGGAGTCTTCGAAAACCTGCCCCACCTCCACCTTCTCCACCGGCCTGTCGACAGAGGTTAACACCTTCAAAGTTTTCTTCTCCCAGTCCACATGCTTCAAGACGCCTAAGCCCAGAAACCTCTCCGCGGCATCGTAAAGGCCTAGGATGGAGCCCTTTTCCAAGGAAAAACCAGCCTCCGGAGGCTTCACTTTTCCCAAGGGCAAGACCTTAACCGCGGGAGTCTTCAAGTGTTTCCGATACATCTGCCACCGGAGCTCTTTTCTTTCCTCACGGGTCCGCCGTCTCACCGCCGGAGAGGCTTTCACTCTCATCAGCTCAAGGCCTTCTTTTTCCAAGGCTTCAGCCAGCGTTCCTGTCGTCTCCCTCCCTTGAAGAAGCACAGCGCAGCGGGCTTCAGCGGCTTGGAGGAGGCGAAGCTTGTAGGCTTGAGCGTCCTCCCCATCCACCCAGCCGTCGGTGTTCAGGACGGTGAGGGGGAAGCTCCCCCGACTTTCCCGGCAGAGGACGGAGACGGCTTTCAAAATTTTCCCCTGAACCTGAGACGGCGAAGTGGCGCCCACGAACAGCAAACGGTCCGGGTTTTCGAAGGATAGGTCGTAGACAAGGTGGGTAAGAGCGCAGGAGCCGATGGTGGTGGGCGGCCCTAAGTCCGACTGCCCGGGGTCGCTGTCCACGATGTTCACCTTCAAAGGATGCGGATGGAAGCCTAAGGCCTTGTTGGCCAAGAACATGGTGAAGGTGGTCTTCCCCACGTCCACTCCCCCTAGGACGGCGGCCACGGTGTTTCCCCCCTCCGCCCTCCTCAGAACGGTTTCAGCGGCCCTTTCCCAGTCTTGGGGGATGGAGTTTCCCTCAAACTCCTCCACCAAGCTGCCCTCGCCCAAGGTCAGCTGAAAGCGGGAGGCTTGGACGCAGAAAGCGGGGACGGTTCTCCACCGGCGAACTCTGACCTTCAAGCCCGCTGGCAGAGGCGCGCCCAAGACAGAGACCTGCCCGCTGAGAAGAGTGAGGGAGGCGGAGCCGTGGAGGATGAGGGTTTTCCCCGGGGCTACGGAAACCTCCCGAAGGCTCAGGTTGTTCCCCTCCTTCAAGCCTCTGCGGCTTCACCTTAGCGGAAGGCGATCTCCAAGGCTGAGGCCTCATCCCTCTCCCTCCGCCCTATCCCCAGCCTCCTAGCCTTGGCGGTGGTATCCCTTTCGTCGACGAGGAGGATTTGAGCTTGGACTCCTGTCTCCTCAGCCACGGTCTCCACTACCCTCCTAACCGCCTCGTAGGAAGACCCCTCGCTCTCCGCTCCCAGCCGACCTCGGCCTCCCACCTTGACCACCAGCTTTTTCACACCCCACCCTGTCACTGCCGCCTTTAAGGCTTCCTTCAGCTGAGCGAGGCTGCGGTAGCTGGCCTTCTGCACCACCGTCCTTCCCAGCAGGGCAGCGTAGCCCACGGTTTTCCCCGGGTCGATGCCCACCGTCAAGGCTTCAGGGATGACAGAGGGCAGACCCTTGACGGCTCTGAGGGCTTGAGCAACAGCCTCCTTCACAGTGTCTCCCCGGCAGGCGATGACAGTGTGATGCTTAACTCGCCTCGCCTCCTGCTCCGTCGTCAGCACAGCCTTAACGGTGAGGGGCACAGGGTCCTCGGGTCTTCGAAGAATAAACCCCAGCCCTTGCTTCCTCAGCTCCTCCCTTAGCCGATAGCTGAGCTCTCCGTCAGAGGTGGCCACGGCCACCGCCGCTTCTCCCATGGGTTTAGAGTGCCCGCTTAAACCCATAAAAGCTCCGCCGAAGGAAGGATAGGTTTTTATCAACCTGAAAAACTTTTACATTTAACCCTTCCAACGCCGGGATGGCCGAGCGGTTAGGCGGCGGGCTGCAGACCCGCTTCATGCAGGTTCAAATCCTGCTCCCGGCTCCAAACTCGGTTGACCTTTGTTCCTATTTTTATTATTCAGCTGCTCCCACATGGGCTATTGATTTCCAAGCCAAAAGTTAGGTGTAGCTGCGCTCTTTGGGGTGAGCTTCACCCAGCTTCTTTTTCGAGCTGAGCCATCAGCTTGTCGATTTCCCAAGCCCACTCTCTTCTCCACCGGCGTTTGGTGGGGTCGTCAAGCCAGGAGCCGTCGATGCCGTTGAGGACGAACTCCCTGAAGTCGGCTGGCGAGAATCCCATGTACTCCGCCATCACGATGTACTCCTTTGTAGGGTTGGTCTTGAACATGGGGGGGTCGTCGCAGTTTACCATGATCTTCAAGCCGCGTCTCGCCATCTCCTTGATGGGGTGGTTGGCGAGGTTGTTTCCGAAGTAGACCCAGGCTGTGGAAATCGGGCAGACGGTGAAGACCACGCCTTCCTCCGCGCATCTTCTGGTGAGGGCTTCGTCCTCGATCACGTGGTAGCCGTGGTCGATGCGCTCACAGCCGAGGAGGTCGAGGCATGTTTCCACGTTGCGTGGAGGGGCATCCTCGCTGGCGTGGGCGGTCAGGTGAAGGCCATGCTGGGCGGCGAGCCTGTAGGCTTTCCAAAACTTTTCAGGCGGGTTGTCGGCTTCCGCGTAGTCCATGCCTATTCCGATGAGCTCGTCGCGTGGGTTTTCGATGACGGTTTTAACCATTTCAAAACCTTTCTCCGGGGGTTCCATGCGGTTGATGCCGGCGATCATCTTGCACCGGATGCCGTAGTCCCTCTCCGCGTCGCGGATTCCGTCGCGGATTCCGTCGATGGCAGTGTCGTAGGGTACGCCTAAATCCATGTGAACCTTGGGACTCCAGAACATTTCCCGGTAGCGCACGTTGTGCTCCGCCGCCTCCTGCAGGGTTTCGTAGGTGATCCTCCGAAAATCATCCCGATCCCGCACCGCCCGCGCCACCAAGTCGTATATCTGGAGAAACCTGTAGATGTCCGGGTAATCGTAGAGGTCCTCAGGCTTATCGTGGGGAGGCAGCTTCACCCCATGCTTTCGAGCAAGCTCCACAAACGTTGAAGCCTTCACCGAACCCTCCAAGTGAACGTGAAGCTCAACCTTCGGAATCCTGCGGAGAAAATCGTGCAGATCCATAGCTGTTCCCAACCTAAACTTTAGGTGATTAAAATTTACGCTGAACGTTTAATTTAGCTTTTCGATTGCTTTGAACATTCCAAGAAAGTCCGGTGTTCAAATACTGGTGCGGGGAGTGGGATTTGAACCCACGAACCCCTCCGGGACAGGGTCCTAAGCCCTGCGCCTTTGACCAGGCTTGGCGATCCCCGCTCCTTCGCTACCCGCGGCAACGGGTTTTCTTCCACAAGGTCTCCCCGGTTTTGGTGTTTTTTATTTCTAAGACCCTGTGGAAGGGGATGAAGACCTCGGCTGCGCCCTCCCGGTAGAGGAACCAAGACCCGCCTGCCTTCACCACCCGGCTGCAGGGCACCGTCTTCCTGTCTTCCGCTACTCCCCGGTGGGTGAAGGTTACGGTGTAGTCTTCGGGGTTAAGTCTTCTATCCCACAGAAACCTATTAAAAACATCCCTCAACTTATGTTTTTTCGGCAACCTTTTTGGCCTCTGCCCTTTTTTGGTTTTCACCGGCCCTTCAGCCGAAAAAGGTCTGAAGCAGCGCAGGGGTAACGAAGACCTCGATGACCGCCGCCAGAAAAAGTAAAGGCAAGATTCGGAGGGCGAAGAAGAGGAAGCCTTCTTTCATCACCAAGCCCAGCCCCCTTTCGCCCCTGAGCTTTCGTACGGCCATGAAGCCGAACTTAAGGCCGATGGCGGAGCCGAGGATGACTGCTGGAAGCTCGAGGACTCCGTGGGGTAGGATGGCCGCCAGCAGGAAGAAGAAGCCCTCCCTCTTCACGGTTTCAAAGGCAACCAGTCCTATGGTTAAGCCGTTGAGGGAGATGAAGAGGAGGGGAGGGATTCCGAAGAAAACACCCAGCAGCATCACCAAGAAGCTTTTCCCCGCGTTGTTGATAAAAATGAACACAACAAACTCCACTGCTGTCAGCTCTTGGACGCCGCCGTAAAATTCCCTTAAAGCCTCCATGAACTCCGCTGAAAGCTCTCCTCCGGCAAGGTAGCCGATGAAAGTAAAGGCGAAGAAAAGAAACAGCATAGCTAAGAAAGGCCGTTTCATAGGGTAAAGATATTGCCACCTCTCCAATTTTTTCCCTCAACAACCATCTGGATCAGAAGCAGCTCTAAATCTAGGTAAGCGTACCCATCTTATATATGTCAGCGGAAACAATAAAACCTTTTATGTAAAAAAGGTTCTCCTTGGAATGCTGCTAAGGGAAAAGACCCTTAAAGGCCTCGGCAACCCGTTGCACGGCAAGAATCATAGCAGCGGTTCTCATGTCAACATTTTCTTTCTTCGCCAATTGGTAAACGTCGTTGAAAGCCTTAACCATCTTCCGCTCAAGCTTTTGGTTGACTTCCTCCTCTGTCCACTGCTCTCGGTGCAGGTTCTGAACCCACTCAAAGTAGCTGACGGTAACCCCGCCGGCGTTGGCGAGGATGTCAGGAATAAGCAGGATGCCTTTTTCATATATTATCTTGTCCGCTTGAGGCGTCGTCGGGCCGTTGGCGCCTTCGCTGACAATTTTAGCTTTAACCTCCGCCGCGTTTTTTTCCGTTAGAACACTTTCCAAAGCACAAGGCATCAGGATGTCGCAGTCCAATGTCAGAAGTTCCTCGTTAGTTATCTCCTCAGCTCCAGGATAGCCGAGCACAGAGCCGGTTTGCTGTTTATGTTCCCTTAGTTTCACGGGGTCTATTCCGGAGGGGTTGTAGACGCCTCCTTTGGAGTCGGACGCCGCTATGAGCCTAGCGCCCATCTCCGCAGCGATGACAGCGGCATGATATCCCACGTTTCCATAACCTTGGACGGCAACTCTGGCATCCTTGATGCTCATACCGAGTTTGCTGCACGCTTCTCTGGCGCAGATGGCCACGCCTCTTCCCGTAGCTCCCAGCCTGCCGAGGGAACCTCCGATGCTCACCGGTTTACCTGTAACTATTTCGGGCACCGCATAGCCTTTGATGGTGCTGTAAGTGTCCATGATCCAGGCCATAACTTGGGGATTGGTGTAAACATCCGGGGCGGGGACATCCTTGTAGGGGCCTATCTCGTCGAGGATCATGGTCGTGTACCGGCGGGTCATCCGCTCCAGTTCCCCTTGGGACATTTCCTTGGGGTTGCAGACCACTCCGCCTTTGGCTCCTCCGTAGGGGATGTCCATCACAGCCGCCTTCCAGGTCATCCACATGGCGAGGGCCTTAACCTCGTCCAAGTCCACCTTGGGATGGTATCTTATGCCTCCCTTGTAGGCGCCCCTCCAAGGGTTATGCTGAACCCGGTAGCCTGTGAACACCTTCACCTTGCCGTCGTCCATCTTAACCGGCACTGATACGATGAGAACTCTTTTAGGATGTTTGAGTAACTCCGTGATGTTGGGGTCTAATCCTATCTTCTCTGCAGCCATCTCCAGCTGTTTAATGGCGATGTGGTAAGGGTTAGTATCTTGGCTCACGGCAAATTCACACCTCTCTGCGAGAAGATACGTTATTCAAGTTAATAATAAAATTTTCCACCTTCTATATACATCCAGAAAAACGTTGGTATTATTTATAGGTAGTAGATAGTTCTTAATGAAAACTTCCAAGAAGGCTTCGGCTGGGAAATTTCTCTTCAAAATCCGTAGATCATGTTGTTTAAACCCAGAAGGTGCAGGTTGCCTACGTGCACTCTCCTGAGGTGTTTCTTGGCCGCCTGATAGCATCGTTCCACCTGCTTCTCCGGTGTCACCGGAAGATCCACCATCAAGTGGTCGGGGTGGAAGATGAGCAGTGAGTAGGGTATACCCTCGTCCAAGCTTGAAATGAATCGAGCTATCTCTCCCACTTCCCCCTCATCCACGTAGCCGGGTACGAGGAGGGTTGTGGCATTGACCACCGGCAGCCCAGGGCGCTTGGTGGAAAACTCCCTTGCAACCATTTCGAAGTTTTCGTAAGCCCTCTGGTTGGGGACCCCGCTCAAAGCGAGGCTGAGGATGGGGGTGAAGGCTTTGAGGTCGAACTTCAGGTTTCCCCCGCTTTCCCAAGCTAGCTCCGCGGCCTCCCTCACCAGCTTGGGGTTTCCGCAGCCGTTCCATTCGAAGCAGATCCTCAGAACGCGGTTAGGGTTTTCTTCCCTCAAGGTTTTGGAAAGCCGGAGGGCGAAGGGAAGCTGCGGCTCAGGGGAGCCTCCGAAGAAGCACAGGCACGTGTAAGTGGAGTCGGCGGAAACCCGGCGGAGGAGGTCGCCTTGCTCCACAGTTTGACCTACGTTGATTTCCTTATGGTTCATGTTCTGACAGAAGAAGCAGTCAAAATTGCATCCGTAGAAGAACACGGCCAAGTTAGAGTAGCCTACCTCAGCCCCCGGCCTCCGGGCATACTTGGGATAGCCTTCCCCGGTGCCCCCTGGGCAGAAATAGGCGGCGCAGCAGTTGGTCACGTGAGGGTCCCGGTAGGCGTGGAGAACCCCTCGGTCGGGTTTGGTGAGGCTGACCAGTCTTCCATCTTGGTTCCAGCGGAGGCCGCAGTAACCCTTTTCCCCCGGGCCCATCCTGCATTCGTTGGAGCAGAGAGTACAGGGGATACCCCCTGAGGTCTTAGGTGGGCTTGGGGGTAGCCCCCATTGAAGGCGGCTTCTCCGGTGGGCTTTTAGGATGAGGGGCTCCGCTTCCTCCGCCTTCTCCTTCAGGCAGGAGGGGCAGACTCCCAAGGCTTGGGCTATGAGGCGGTCTTTTCTCCCGCAGAGCATGCAGGTCTTTTCCATCCAACCTAAAGCCTTGAAAGACATGGTTTACATTCAGTATTGTGGAAGTCCGCTTTCTCTAAAAGCCTTATCCCCAAGGCCGCTTGGGTTATGTTTCCGGTAGGTCGCTGCCGGTTATTTGTAGGCTACCAGTTTGGCTCCCAGCTCCTTTTCTAGCTGCTGAAGCTTCTTCAACCTAGCCTTAGACAGTTTAGCGGGGACAGGCGGCTTCTGAACTGCCAGAAGGACAATGCCCAGGCTTTTCTCCAACTCCCTAACCTTCCTGAGTTCGGAGTCAGCCAGTTTCGCGAATCTGCACACGGGCTTCACCTCCCAGTAAAGACAGCGGCATATCCAAATATTAAGGAAGCGACGGCTCAGTAAGGCCTAACCATGGGAAAGCTGGGCTTAGCCTTTTATTGCTCCAGCAGCTTTTCTAATCTGTAACCTGTTTGAGGGGAGAAGGCTGAAGAAAAATTTCCCCCTGCCCCGGGGCATGAGGGACATCGAAGCTGAGGAGGCGGGACGCCGGCTTTGGGTCAACCGCAAAATCCTCGAGGTCATGGAGAGGTACGGCTTTCAACTGGTGGAGCCTTCCCCCATCGAAAGCCTCGAAACCCTAGAAGCCAAATGCGGCCCCAGCATCCGGGAGGAAATCTACTGGTTTGAAGACAAGGCCCGCCGAAAACTGGGTCTAAGGTTCGACCTCACCGTGGGGCTGGCGAGGATGGTGGCCAGCCGCCCTGACTGGGCTACACCCCTGAAGCTCTGCGCCCTCTCCAACATGTGGCGCTACGACGAACCCCAGTACGGGCGCTACCGCTGCTTCTACCAGTGGGACGCGGAAATCTTCGGAAGCCCCCTGCCTGAGGCGGACGCGGAAGTTATCGCCCTCAGCGTCGACGTTCTCGAAAACTTGGGGCTGAAAGACTTCGAGGTCAGGATCAGCAACCGAAGGCTGGTGGAAGCCTTCCTCAGCCAGCTGGGCTTGGAAAACCAGGAAAAGCGGGAAGCCGTGTTGAGGGTCATTGACAAACGCGGCAAACTGGAGGAAAACCGCTTCACCCAAGAGCTGGAAAACCTGAACTTGGCCGCCGAGCAGAGAAACCGTCTGCTGGATTTTATTTCCATAAAGAAGGAGCCCGAAGCCGCCTTGGCAGTGCTGGCGGAGACGCCTTGGAAAAGCCCTGAAGCAGAGCGGGGTTTGGAGGAGCTCCGCCGCGTCGTCGACAGCTTGAAGCTTCTGGGAAAGACAGCTCCCTGCCTCTTGGACATGAGCGTCATCCGGGGAATCGGCTACTACGACGGAGTGGTCTTCGAAATCTACGACAGGATGGAAGCCGCCCTAGGGGCGGTGGTGGGAGGCGGCCGCTACGACGGCCTCTGCCGCGTCTACGGCAGGGACCTCCCGGCCACGGGCACCGCGGGAGGCATCGAAAGGCTTCTGATAGCTTTGGAGAAAGCGGGAAGCATTCCGTCCTCCACTCAGGCTCCCCAGGTCTTTGTGGCTGCGGCTACCTCGGAGGTGAGAGGGAAAGCCTTGGAGCTGGCGGGATGGCTGAGGGCTCAGGGCATCTCCGTGGACTACGACCTCAAAAACCGGCCTCTCAAGGGTCAGCTAGAGTACGCGGATGCCTCCGGCATCCCCTTCGCCCTCGTCGTCGGCCCTCGGGAGCTGGAGAAGGGCTTGGTGAGACTGAGGGATTTGAGGAAGCGCATGGAGGCGGAGGTTAAAATCGAAGAAGTGCCCTCCAAGGTTTCAGGCGTCGAAGGTTAGGGTTAAACTGGTAGTGTTACTAGGTGCTACTATCGCGCATAACCCCGTCCTAGTTTCAGCCGTCGAGGGTTAGGGGTTGAACTGGGAGAGAGTGTAATAGACTACTTCTCCTCTCCTTTCGATGACCCCTAGGATGGCTTCCTTCTTGAGGCTGCGGGCGCTGCTCAGGGTTTTAACCAGCTCCTGAACAGGGAGGGGCTCCCCCTCCAGCATGGTGCTGATGAGGAACTTAGCAGGCTCCTTGCCGTAGGCTCCTCTTTCGTAGACCCGGAAGTGGCTGCCGTGCCCGAAGCCTTTCTTGACGGTGTAGCCTCGGCTTCGAAGGTCTCGGTAGACTAGGTATTTAGACCAGACCCTCCGGTCTTTCTGAGAGAAAAAAGAAAGCAACTCCTCAAAGCTCATCGCCACGCCGGAGTCTTTCTCCACAACCCGTAGCTCCCCCTCCGCCACCAAGTAGAGGGCTTCCCAAGAGGCAAGTTCCAAGCGGCCTCGAGTCTCCTCCCCAAAGCCTCGGCTGACGAGGCGGGCGGCCTCAGGGTCTTTCAAGCTCACGTAAACCTTTTCCCCCTTCACGAACCCTTCCACAGGCCGCTTCTCAGCCGCGGCTTCCTTCTCAGCTCTTCCCTCCTCGGCTTCCATGTACCCTTCTCCCTTTCAAGGAAAAAGTGTTAACAGTTAAATTAAGCCTCCAGTTTGAAGCTGCCTTAAACCTGCGGCTTGACCATTCTGCCCCATCCCGGCTTGCCGACGAGGACGCCTTCTTCCACCACCAACGACCCTCGGACAAACGTCATGACGGGGACCCCTCGAACCCTCCACCCATGCCAGGGGGAAACCTTGCCCCGGCTGTGGAGTTCCTCCACCCTGATAAGCCTCTCCCTTTTCATGTCCACCACCACCAAGTCGGCTTCAGCGCCCACTTGAACGGCCCCCTTCCTCGGGTAAAGGCCGAAGATTCTAGCCGGGTTCTCGGAGAGAAGTTGAACCAGCTTCTCCAAGGACAGCCGACCCCGGTTCACTTGGGTCAGCATAAGAGGGAGCAGAGTTTCCACACCGCAAAAACCTGAGGGGGCTTCCCAAAAATCCCTCCACCCCCGCTCCTTCTCCTCCGGGGTGTGAGGAGCATGGTCTGAAGCCAACGTGTCCACTGTTCCCTCCGCCAAAGCCTCCCATAGGGCCTCTCCGTCTTCGCGGGAACGCAGAGGAGGGTTCACCTTGGCAGCGGGGCCAAGGGTTCGGAGGTTCTCTTGAGTGAGGAGAAGGTAGTGAGGGCATGTTTCCGCGGTCACCCCAAATCCCGAAGCCTTAGCCCACCTCACTAAGCCGACGGACTCCCGAGAGGTTGCGTGGACTAGGTGAAGGCGGGCTCCCACCATCTTGGCGGTGAGGAGCACCCTAGCCGCTTCCGCCGCTTCCAAGGGGCTGGGTTTAGCCTCCGAGTGGGCAGCTGGGTCCCGCCGCCCTTCCTGCCTCAGCCGGTTTTCCAGCTGAGCCGCCAGCCGGGAGTTCTCCGCGTGAACCCCTACGAGAAGCT
The DNA here is from genome assembly GCA_002011035.2 of Candidatus Hecatella orcuttiae. Taxonomy (GTDB): domain Archaea; phylum Thermoproteota; class Bathyarchaeia; order Hecatellales; family Hecatellaceae; genus Hecatella; species Hecatella orcuttiae. The sequence continues at coordinate 376,198 of MTLY02000002.1, forward strand.
GGGAGGAGACCGCGGTCTTCAATATAGCGAGGACCTCCCAGCCGCTTTCAGGCACGGAGAAGATGCTGGCTCCTTCAGCTCGCTCGCGGGCGGAAGCCATCATCTTCACCCCCACCGCCCCTGCTTTTTTCAGGGAAGGAGCCTCCGCCAGGTTGTCGGAGGAAATGCCTCCCCAGAGGCCGAAGTCTACGTAGGCTTTTTTCTCCGCGGCCTCCTTTTTGGCTTGGAAGGCCTGACCGTCCACCGTGGGGGGCTTGGTGTTAGGCATGTCCATGACTGTGGTCACGCCCCCGAAGGCAGCGGCTTGGGAGCCTGTGGAAAAATCCTCCTTATGGGTTAAGCCCGGCTCCCTGAAATGCACATGGCTGTCCATCACTCCCGGGAGGATGAGGCCGCCTTTCACGTCCACAATGAGGTCGGCTTGAACCAGCTCTGGCTCTGTGGTGAAGGCTGCGATCTCCCCACCATCCACCACCAAGCTGGCTTCGAAGATGCCTCCGGGGGTGAAGATTTTACCTCCCTTGATGAGGACGTCGGCCTTCATGGCGGTTAAGCCTCGCCTGTCTAAGCCGGTTGGCTCTTTTATATTTAACGACCAACCTTCACCCCGCTTGGGTAGTTTGGGCTAGGGCTTCCAGTTTTTCAACCTCCGCCTTTCTAAATCCCACGTAGAGGCCGTCCCTCTTCCCCCCAACCCAAGTCCTTGTTTTCTCCCCAGCTTTCAGAACCCTGTTTAAAACCGGAGAGAGGACAGTAACAGTTGGAGGCTGAGCTGACTTGCTGCCAGTGAGTTCCAGCTTTATCTCCAGCCCGCCTTTGATTCCTCTCACGGTTAAAAACCGTCCGCCTTTCAAGGGAAGCAGCCCGTCGAGGGCTTCATGCTCCACATCCAAATGCGTTACCCTAGCTAGGGCATAGCCCTTTAAGTGAACGTAGACCGTTGCATCATGGAGTTCAATTCGGTTGCCGCCTTCTTGAAGGAAAACATGGGCTTTAAGATGAATTTTGCCTTCCGCTGGACCTGTCAACCAAGCCATCTCCCCCGCTTAAAAAATCCAAGTGTCAAACGGCAAAGAAGCAGCTTCCGGTGGCGCTGTCTCCTAGACAGATTTGAAAGAGCATATTTTGGTGGGTTCTTCCAGAATTCGGTTGATTGTGACTTCGGCTATGGTCTTGTAGTAGGTTGAAATCTGGATTAGGTTCCCCACGATCTGGCTGAGGTTCAAGCATACTAAGCAAGGGTCGGAGACACCTCGCTTCCGCATCTCTGCGAAATTCCCAGCTATCTTTTCCGTCAGCCTTTTTTCTCCCTTCACGCTTACCTCCACGGTTTCGATGACATCGTTGGCTAGGGCCATGTCCTTGGTGAAAAAGGCTCTGAAAATCTTATCCGAAATCCCTTTGATCACTTCGTTGTATTCGCGAATCTCCTCCAACAGCCGAGACTCTGTTAAACCCCTCTCCAGAAGCTGAAGAACACCATAAGCCATGGTTTCCACAAAGTCCCCGATCCTCTCTAGGCACACGGCGATGACCCTGTTGCCGGAGATGTGCGTCGGAGACTCAATGCCTATCTTCTTAGCCAGCTCCGGCTTCCGCATGGCCGTGAGAAGCTGCCTGATAATCAGCCAGTAGATTCTGTCTGCCTCTACCTCCATATGCAAGGCCTCTTGGGCGAGCTCCGGCCGGCGTTCCAAGAGGGCTCTGACGGTGGCCTCCTGCATGGAGCTCACGATGACATGGAGGCGGCTGATGAGGCCGTAGATGGGAAACTTGGTTGAGTCCACAAAGCTTTGAAGGATAACCTTCTTCAACGTCTGCTCCACTACCCCCAAGCCTGTAAGCTGCTTGACGGTGTTGCGGATTTCTTCAAAATGCCGAGGATGAATTTCCTTGTTCGCCTCTACCTCCATGGTGTCGTGGCCGAGAAGATAGTTTCCTGTGAGGACTCTCGTCAGCATGCCTTCCCCTTCGCAGAGGTCGCTTTTGATGATACATTTCACAGGCTTTTCCTCCGCCATCTTGCTGGGATAGATTCTAAGGGAACCGTCGTCCTCCCTTTTGATGTAGACGATGTCTCCCTTCTTTAAACCGGTCTCTACACTCCAATCTCGAGGTAAGGATACGATGAAGGTTGAAACGCTTACCTGCTGGATTTTTCTAGCCTCCAAACCCCTCGTCCTCCGAGCTCTTGTGATTAAATCCTTATAATAAACATGAATATAAAGATATTATAACCTAATATATTTTAAAAAATCCCCCCGCAATGTAATTATGCTCTCTATACTAAGCCAAAAGTCGACATAGCCGTGAATAAAAAATATGGGAAGCCAAAAACATATATTTTCCAGCAGTCAAAACCTGAAACGCAGCCTCTTGGAGGAAGGAAGGGTTAAACGTAAACTTCTCCTCCCCAACCTAAGGTCGAAGCTGAAGAAGCCTTTAGGCGAACTTTTGAAAGAAGCAGAAGCCAGCGTAGAAAAGAGGCTGCGGAAGAAGCTTGAACAACTCAAGCCCCCCAAACTGGTGGCCGTGGGGGACCAGACTTCCGCGGCGCTGGAGAGAATGGGAATCAAAGCCGACCTCTACATCGTGGACGGAAAGGTTGAAAGACGAAAAACCTCCGAGTTAAAGTTGTATCCCTCCAAGGTTTTGAGGGTCGAAAACCCAGCCGGTGTTTTGACGGAAGCAGCCTTGGTAGCTGTGAGGGAGGCCTTGGAGTCGGAGGAAGCGGGGGTTATCCTTGTCGAGGGGGAGGAAGACCTGCTGACCCTGCCAGCAATTTTATATGCTCCCAAGGAATCTTTGGTTCTCTACGGGCAGCCCGGAGAAGGTGTGGTAGCGGTAAGGGTCACCGCTGAAAGGAAAAAATTCGCTGAAAAGATCATAAGCCGCATGGAAGAGGTTGAATAAAAAATTGTCGGAAAGGGTAAGGAAACCTGAAAAAGGAGTTTGGAGCCGCTACGAAGTCGACTACCAGACGGGAAAAGTTACCTTCAAGAATAAAAGATGCCCCCGCTGCAAGAAAACCATGGCCCGCCATGATAACCCATCCCGCTGGGCTTGCGGCGGCTGCGGATACATGGAATACATCAAAAAAGCAGCGGAAAAAACCTGAAACAGCTACTTTTTGGGCGCGGCGGCTTTCTTCGCTTTTTTCTCCTTCAGAAGTTTTTCCTTTTCGCTTTTGGGCAGTCCTCTCCAAGCAAAATATTTGGGAATTACTTGCTCCGCTTTTTCCGGAGAAAAATAGGCGTGGACTGTTCCCCGAGTTTTCCATGTGCGTGTCTTGGTCTCCATCTTGACGATGTGGACGAGGCTGGGGTCCGCGTTCAGCTTCCCGGCGAGTTTCTCCCGGACCTCCTTCCTGCTCGGCGTGGAGGACATGGTGTGAACGACTTCAAAGACAGCCTCCTTTCTACTGAGGAGAGGGTTTTCTTTTTCTTCGACGATGTTAACCTCAAACTTGGGGGAAGACATTTCAACTACTCAGCCGGCGCTCAAGGTTTCTGGTAAAATAGGAGCCGAAGTTTATATAAACCAATCGCCCCGCCAGAGAAGCTTTCACAAATTTTTCTTCCTTGAGGCGGCCTTGATCTTCAAGGCTAGAGACCGCATATGGCGGGTGCTGGCGACGTAGGCTGCCAAAGCCATCTTGAGGGCATCGCCGGGAAGGAAGGGCAAGACCCCCACGGCCACAGCCCGCTTCAAGCTGAAATCCAGGTAGAAAGAAAGCTGAACAGCTCCCAAGCTGTAGATGATGGCCGTTCCCAGCAACATGGAAAGGAAGACGTAGACGAAGCGTCTCTCCCCCTTTAACTCCGTCAATTTTCCGATGACATAGGCTCCCAGAACGAATCCTGCTAGGTATCCGCCTGTAGGGCCGAGGAGGACGCCGAAGCCAGCCATGCCTCCCGCGAACACCGGGAACCCAACGCCGCCTAAGCCTATGTAGACCAGCTGACTGAGGGCAGCTAAACGGCCGCCTAACACGGCGCCGGCTAGATAGACGAAGAAGGTCTGGAGCGTGATGGGCACAAGGTAGAGGGGGATGGAAATATACGCGCCTATGGCGGTGAGGGCGGCGAAGAGGGCGGCGAGGGTAATTTCGAAAGGCTTCATCCTCATGGTTTTTCTCAGGTTCTAAAATGTAAACTTAAACTTCTTATAAAGTTAACGATTCCTCAGCACCTTCACATCCCCGGCCAAAACCTGCCTCAGCGAGCCGTCTGCAAGCTTCAGAAGCAGCCCCCCCGTCCCATCCAAGTCCACGGCTTCCCCCTCCACGGCTTCTCCTTGAAACTCAACCCTAACCCACCTGCCCAAGGTGTCTGAGAGTCTTTTCCACGCATTCAGGATGGCGGTGAAATCACGGCGGAGAAACAAGCGGTAAAGCTTCTCTTTCTCCTCTAGGAGCACTTGCACAAATGTTGTTCGGGAGATTTCCCTGCCAGCCTCGTCCTTCAGACATGTGGCAGCCTCTCTCAGCCTCGGATCCAAGGACGCCGGGTTGACGTTGACGTTCACTCCCACCCCCACGATAACGTAGTTGATGAGGTCTGTTTCCGCGTTTATCTTGGTCAAGATCCCTGAAACCTTTCTTCCCTCTAACAGCACATCGTTAGGCCACTTGAGCTTTGCCTCCAGATGACAGACCCTCCAAATGGCGCGGGCGACAGCCACCGCTGCCATGAGACTGAGAATGGGCGCATATCGGGGATGAATCTTCGGCCGGAGGATGATGGACAGCCATACACCGCCTTGGGGGGAAAGCCACATCCTTCCCATTCGGCCTTTTCCTCGCTTCTGGGTTTCAGCAACCACCACAAGGCCTTCTTCCCCGCCGGCTTGAGCCAGTTCTTCAGCTTTATCCATGGTGGAATCCAGCTCATCGAAGCGGTGGACGCTGTGGCCTATGAGGCTTCTACCCCGTTGAGCTTGAATCTCCCATGGGAAGAGAACGTCGGGGACACCCAGCAGACGGTAGCCCAGCTTGGGCTTAGATTCGATGGTGTAACCGTCTTTGCGGAGGGCTTGAATCTGCTTCCACACAGCCGCCCTAGTAACCTTCAGCTCCGCGCTCAGCTTTTCACCGGATACGAACTTTCCGTCTTTCTCCTTGAGGCTTTTCAGAACAAGTTCTTTCGCGTTTAAGGCCACCGACGCTTCTCCCAAGATATTTCTCTGATTCAAGGGAATAAAAACGCGCAGTGCGGGCTTCAGCTTTAGACTTCAGCTTCCCCCGCTCAACTGTAATGTTCGTGGTAAGGCCTGCGGGCTGCTGGGATCAGCTTAGTGAAGCCGTCTTTCAGAATTCTGTCAGTATCGTAACCGAAGTGTCTAGAAAATTTTTCCACCAGTTCCCGGAGCAGCCTTAGGTCTTCTCCATTCATCTCAACAGAACGGACGTGATTGTTCAAACCTGAAATTTCCCCTCTAAGATATATGGTTCCCCCGTGCATTCCTGTGCCTAGGAAGTTCGCCTTCCCTTCCCTTTCCCCGCTCCCGTTCAGCCTCAAGAGGACGATGACGCCTCCCGCCATGTACTCGCCTAGGAAGTCCCCCGCGTTCCCGCCTACCACAAGAACGGGTTTCCTTTCCTGAAAGCCTTTCATATGAATGGCAGCTCTGTAGCCTACGCAGCCGCGGATGAAGATCCGTCCGCCCCTCATGGCATAGCCTACGATGTCGCCTGCGTGGCCATGCACCACAACCTCGCCGCCGGCCATGGTATTGCCGCAGCCGTCCTCTACGTTGCCGTAAACGGTTATCCTTGAGCCTCCCATGAAGGAAGCTAGGTCTCCGCCAGGTGTGCCGTGGATTTCAACCTCTACACCGTGGCTTAACCCTGCTCCAATGTACCTCTGCCCGTGAACGTTGAGGATCCGAAGCTTCTTCGCGCCTTCGAAAACAGCTTTCTTGATAAGCCCGTTTAGGACCCTGTGGTGGAGGCCTTGGGCGTCGATGACAGCCGTAGTCTCCTCAACTTTCATCTTTTCATGTTCCACCATCAACCACGTTCCTCCTAGCGGTGGAAACTACTCTCCAGCCATCTTCACCCCTAAAACTTTCAACTCACCCTCCGTCAGCCCTACGCCGCGGAGGTGAAGCCTGTTTCCCCTCAAGCTTTCAACAGAGTTCATTCCCATACCCCCCAGCATCATTTTGATTTCAAGACTCCACGCTTGGAGCAAGTTTATCAGCCTTCGGGAGGCTGTGTCCGGGCTGAGCCTTTTCGAAATCTCCAGATCGGTTGTGGCTATGCCCCATGGACACTTACCCGTGTAGCATTTTTGGCAGAGGCTGCAGCCCATGGCCACTAAGGCAGCTGTGCCTATGTAGACGGCGTCAGCGCCCAAGGCTATTGCCTTCACCACATCAGCGCTGTTTCTAATTCCCCCTCCCACGATGATCGAGGCGCGGTTACGGATTCCCTCATCCCTTAGACGCTGGTCCACCGCCGCCAACGCCAGCTCTAAAGGTATGCCCACATTGTCCCTCACAACTAGAGGCGCGGCTCCTGTAGCTCCCCTCATGCCGTCTATCACCACAGCGTCGGCTCCCGCCCTCACGATTCCACTGGCGATGGCCGCTGAATTATGAACCGCCGCTATCTTCACGAAAACCGGCTTCACGTAGTCGGTGGCCTCTTTCAACGCGTAGATAAGCTGCCGGAGGTCTTCGATGGAGTAAATGTCGTGGTGGGGAGCCGGTGAAAGGGCGTCGGTGCCTTCGGGGATCATGCGGGTTTCAGAGACTTCCCGGGTAACCTTCTCCCCTGGAAGATGGCCGCCGATACCCGGCTTGGCGCCCTGACCGATCTTAACCTCTATGCCCGCTGCGGCGTTGAGGTAGTCGATGTGCACTCCGAACCTTGCGGAGGCCACCTGAACTATGCAGCGCCCCCCATACGGGTACAGCCTCTTGTGGAGGCCCCCTTCCCCTGCGTTGAATAGGGTTCTGAACTCCAAAGCAGCCTGTGCCAGAGCCTCTTGCGCCTCTAAGCTGATGGCCCCGTAGGACATGGCTGCGAAGAGGATGGGAGTCTCCAAGGTCAACTGAGGGGCGATGGCTGTTTCTAGCACAGGCCCATCGCCGCTGTCGCAGACTTCCAAGCGGTCAGGTTTACTTCCCAAGTAGGTGCGCAGCTCCACAGGCTCTCTCAGGGGGTCGATGGAAGGATTGGTCACCTGACTGGCGTTTAGAAGGAGTTTATCCCAGTAGACGGGCATGGAAGTGTCGCAGCCCATTCCTGCGAGAAGGATTCCCCCCTTCTCCGCTTGGCTGACCGTCGCCCGTATGGTCTTCTCCGCCCAGTAGAAGTTCTCCCGGTAGGCGGTGGGGTTCTTCACCACAGCTATGGCTTGAACGGGGCAGAATATTACGCATCGGTGGCAGTTAACGCATTTTTCGCTTCTAACACTGAGCCCTCTGCTCTCTCTGTTGTGAGAGAACACGCCGTAGGTGCATTGGACTACACAGGCTAGACAGAGAGTACAGCGGTCTCCGTCCACCTGCACCAAGTATTCAGAAAGCAGGTAGCTTTTCATCAAACCTCACTGGAAGCCAGAAGTTTTTCAACTGCCTGAGCCCTCAGCCTGCCCACAACCAACTCGCCTCCTTTGGGACGCCAGCATCTCTCCACACTCGGACAAACCAAGCGGATGGCTGCCTCTTCGGAGGACATGTAAATCAGGTCATCCTTAACGCCGACGCAGAGAGGCCGCAATTTTATCCGGTCAGTCAGCCCCACCATTTCACCGCGGCTTGTAAATATCACCGTGAAAGGTCCGTTCATCAGCAAGCTTCCATACACTTGACGGAGCGCTGTGTACAGTTCCTTTTCTTTTCTCTCCATCCTGTCGATTTCAAACCAGAAGGGTGGTGCAAAGACCTTGGAAACAACTTCAAGAGGCAGACCATGGACACGCCTCAGAAGGTCTAAAGCGTAAACCAGAACCTCGGTATCGGTGTGCATGGTGCAAAGGTAACGGTACATTTCTAGGTAGCGGCGGTTGGTGCCATAGGATGAAATTTCACCATTGTGGACCACAGCCCAGTCGAGGACACTGAAAGGCTGAGCGCCGCCCCACCAGCCGGGCGTGTTGGTGGGGAACCTCCCATGAGCCGTCCACATGTAGCCCTCATACTCTTCCAAGCAGAAGTATTCAGCGGCATCCTCAGGGTAGCCGACGCCTTTGAAGACACCCATATCCCGTCCGCTGGAAAACACGAAAGCACCCTCAATGGCATTGTTGACTGTCATTACCTTTTCCAACACGTAGTCATCCCAGGAAGAACGTCCACAGCCTTTCTTCGGTTGCAGAAAGTACCGCCACAGCAAGGGCGGGTTTGAGAGTTGAATGTTGTTGTTCGTGGGGATTTCCTCGGTGAGATGGAGGTTGAAGTGCTTGGCCAGAAATTCTTCAGTTCGCCTCTTCGCCGTCGTGTTTTCATACATCAGGTGGAAGGCATAGTAATCCCTGTAGTCGGGGTAAAGCCCGTAGACGGCGAAGCCTCCTCCCAAGCCGTTGCCCCGCTCCCGCATGTTGGCCATGGCTCTGATGATGTCTTTTCCGTCGAATCTTCTTCCACCGCGGTCCATAACCCCGAAGAGAGAGCAGGCCTCCACCACCTTAGAATCTCGGTAGGGGTTGTTTGCGCAGCCTAGGTTCTCCATTCAGTTCACCGGCATCGGGGCTTTTGTTGCCTTTAAAAGGCAGTAGAAAAGTTTATAACCATTTCCTAAATTATATGTCATAAACATGTCAGAAAAATACTTAAAACTGAGAAAACTTGACAGCCAAGAAAGGCAAATAGTACGATGCCTCATCAAAAACCCCCGCCTCTCCGACAACGCCATAGGCAGACTGACAGACATACCCATCCGAACGGTGAACAGAAAGAGAAAAGAACTGGAGGAAGAAGGCCTACTCAGCTACTACACTTACCTCAACATAGGGCCTGATGGGCTTAAAGAATTCGGCGCAAGACACCTTTACCTCATCAAATTCAAGCTAGGCATTACTCAAGACCAGATCATCAAAGAAATCAAAGAAGAGCCCAATGTTCGAACCGTCTTCACCGACCTCATCTACGAATCCCACATAGCTGAAATCGACGGCCACACAGCCCTCATCATGATCATCGAAGGCCAAACAGACGACGACATCAACAACGGCTTCAACGGAAAGATTCTGCCCTCGTTGGAAAAGAACCATGGGAAAGGATGCGTCGAACAGGTTTCAACCATAAGGCTCAGCAAACCCATCCGAATCTTCCACAACTACCTTCCAATGGTAAACATGGAGAAAGGCTTCATCAAAAGAAACTGGGCTGACGACGCCATCTTTGTCATCCCATAACTCTATCTGAACAATCAGCTACTACTTCAAGCCAAGTTTGTCTAAGACTTCAGGGTTGACCACAGCTTCCTTTGGAGGTGCTTCGCCTCTGAAAACTTTCAAGACGTTTTCAGCAGAGTATTCGTAAAGTTTCTCCGTTGACCTTCTCGCACTGTCTCCGATGTGAGGTGTCACCACCACATTTTCCAGCTGGAATAAGGGATTATCTGGTTTCGCCGGCTCCTCCTCGAAAACATCCAACCCTGCACCGGCGATACGTCCTTCTTTCAACGCCTTGTAGAGAGCTTTTTCATCTATTATAGCCCCTCTGGCCGTGTTGACGATGTAGGCTGTGGGCTTCATTTTTTTAAATTGGTCTTCGCCGATGAGATGCTTTGTCTCTTGGGTAAGCAAGGCGTGGATGGTGATGACTTCCGCCTCCTTGACCAAGGTTTCAAGGTCTACCAAGGATGCGCCGACCTCCGCAGCGCTTTCCTTTGAGACATAGGGGTCGTAGGCCAGAATCCTAACATCGAACCCGCGAAGTTTCTTAGCCACAAGTCTTCCTATGCTTCCCAGCCCGATGATTCCCACGGTGCATTCGGAAAGCTCATCCCCCACCAGCTTACCGCCCCTCCAACCTCCAGCTTTGAGGTGAGCCATGGCCAGAGGAACCTTTCTCATAACCGAAAACATCAATGCTAAAGCATGTTCAGCCACAGCGTTCGCGTTCACTCCCGGAGCACGGACAACTAAAACATTTCTTTGAGTGGCTGTTTTGACATCGATGTTGTCGATTCCAGCGCCGCACTTAGATACAACCTTGAGATTAGGAGACGATTCGATGATTCTTTTAGTGACTCTATCCCGAGCTTTAACGATGATGGCGTCGACGTCCTTAGCTTCCTCTATAAACTCCTCCTCAGTGTAGGGGCGTTCAAGGCCTACCTTGATCTCCGCATATCCTCCCAGAACCTTTTCTAAAGCTCTGTCCCCAGGCGGGAGGACTTCTGGGACAAGGACTTTAAACTTTCTTTCCAACTAAACCACCCACAGCCCAGCATAATTCCTATTCTTCGGTGCTCATATAAAATTTAAGCCCCACGTTTCGCATGGATTCATCTGGCCTCTAAACACTTCGATGTATTTTCCTGTTTTCCATCATGAATAATAAACCGGAATTAATGGCTAACCAGTTCTTGCGGTTGCAAGTTAAAACCTTTAAATTCCCCGCTGTTTTTAAATACACGAAGACAGAGTTATGGATGTTGTTCTTGTCAATCCTCCTGTTGAAGTTTCTCGAGAGTTAGAGGTTACTTCCGCCAGCTATGGCTTAGCCAATATGCCTCCTCTAGGCCTCCTCTATCTTGCCTCTTCACTGAAAGCAAGCGGCTTCCAGGTTAAAGTTGTTGACTGTAATGCGCGTTTACATCTCATAAGGAGCGCAGAGGAGGCTGCAAAGATAGTCACAGCCGAAAAGCCTTCCGTGATCGGGATTTCGGCTACAACTCCTCAGCTGAGAGGTGCGGTTCGACTTGCTAAAGCCTCCAAGCTAACCCTTGGAAAAGATGTTACCATAGTTTTAGGCGGAAGTCACGTCACCTCCGAGCCCAATTTCATTAAAGCCTTCCCAGAAATAGACACTGGCTTCATAGGGGAGGGAGAAATATCTTTTCCGCTACTTGTTAAAAAAATCCTCAACGGGGAAAAGATTAAAGGCGAACATCATGGTATTGCACCTCAAAACCTCGACGCGTTGCCTTTTCCAGCTAGGGAGTTGATAAAAAAATCAGACTACTTTGAACATGGGAAAGAGTTCGCAAACATTTCAACATTGAGAGGCTGCCCCTACAATTGCGTATTTTGCAATGTTCCCGCCACAATGGGTCGAAAGCTCAGATTCCGATCAGCAGCCAACGTCGTGGATGAAATGGAAAAAGTCGGAAAAGAATATGACTGGCATTTTTATTTGGTGGACGATATTGCCACCATTTCAAGGAAGCACATGGCTGATCTATGCTCTGAAATCCTCAAAAGGAACCTAGACGTAGTTTGGGCTCTGCAGACAAGGGTGGACCTTGTCGACAGGCGGCTTTTACTCTCCATGTACGAAGCTGGATGTCGGTACATAAATTTCGGCGTAGAGTCAGGCTCTCAAAGAATACGTTACGATGTTATCGGTAAAAAGTTTAGCGATGAAGAGATTTTCAGAGTTTTTAGGCTTTGTAGAGAGATCGGCATCCGCACACTCTGCAGTCTTATGATAGGTCTTCCCACGGAAACCGTTGAAGATGTTGAAAAAACGGTTCAATTGGCAAAAAAGATCCCGGCTGATGCTGTTGAAATTTCGCTCACAGAGATTTTTCCGGCCACTCCTTTATTCAGGGAGGCGGTGGAAAATAAAACCATCGAACCTAGTGTGTATGCGAGGATCGCCTCAGGTGATATTTCGCCTCCAATTTACTATGTTCCAAAAGGCATGTCTCTCAGTCAGCTTCTAAATTACAAGAAAACCCTGACTGTTAAAAAATAATATTTTCACCTTGCCATATGCCATCAAATTTATATAAATGAAACAAATTACTATGGCTTACTAGTCTGGCGAAAATCTAAAGCTGTTGACAGCTATAATACATGTACTAGGTGCCTGTTGGTGATAGAGGCAGTCGGTTACACGCTCACAATAGGGATGCGACTTATTGTTGCAGGCATCATCATAGGTTCAGCTTATGCCCTTGGCGCCCTAGGTTTAACCCTGATCTGGGGTGGGGCGAGAATAATCAACTACGCCCATGGGGAACTCGTCATGATAGGGGCTTATGTCTCATTCTGGCTTTTCACGGCCTTCAAAGTCCCGCCGCCCTTAGCAATTCCCTTTGCAGCAGGGGTGGCAGCGGTTATCGGCCTCGGGCTTTATCTCGGAACCATAGGGAGACTCACAAGAGCTCCTGAGGAGATGGAGAGCTATGGGTTGATTTTAACTTTCGCTTTGATGATACTTCTATCTAACTCCGTTGCTTGGATGTTCACTTCGGACATTCAGGTTTACAGGTGGATGATGGTCCCCATAGACTTTTTCGCCGTATCAACACTTCTCAACCGTTTGATGATTCCTATAATATGCCTTCCCGTGGCAGGAATAGTATTGGCATTGATGAATAAAACATGGTTTGGCAGAGGCATCTCTCTGGTAATCGACAACGATCAAGTTGCAGGTTTGGTGGGTGTGAACGTAAGAAATGCCTATTTCGGAATTCTAACCATAGGAACAATCACTCCAGCCATTGCAGGTCTAGCTTGGAGCTTTAACTATCCCTTCAGTCCCTTCATAGGCATTGAACACGCCATACTAGCTTTTGTGGTGGTTATCCTAGGAGGCCTCGGAAGCCCCAAAGGAAGCATAGTTGGCGGTCTGCTGATAGGGATAATTGAAACAACTCTCGTTTACCTGATATCTCCGGGTTTAAGGCTGGCCATAGCCTACTCAATCTTTATACTGGTAATTCTGCTTAGACCTTCAGGATTATTTGGAAGAAAGTGAAAGTTTTGATGGCTCTATTAAGCTCAAAACAGATAGCCGCCCTGACCCTGTTTATAGTAGTTACAGCTTCCGTTCCTGTATTCGGAGGAACCTACGCAGCCAGCATACTGATCATAGTCCTTTCGTTTATTGCGCTGGTTTCAGCATGGCAGATAATTTCAGGATACGCAGGTTACATACTTTTGGGCTCAGCAGCCTTCTACGGATTAGGCATGTATATGAGCGCTTTGTTAACGCCCATCTTAACACTTTATGGAGCCATACCGGCTTCCGCAGCTGTATGTTTCGCCGCTGCTCTTGGCCTAGGAGTACCGTTTCTAAGGATTAAAGGTCCCTATTTTATCATCGCAACACTTGCCCTCGGAGAACTCATAAGAAACATCGTCACCTTCACGGAGACTAACTACTTCAGAACATTAGGACGTATAACTATAATGTACGATTTGACAACTATCCTCTACTTGCTGATAATAAATGCAGTCGCAGTAATTTTGGCGGTCTATTTTATCAAAAATTCAAAGTTCGGTTTAGGGTTGATGAGCATTAAAAATGATGAAATCGCAGCTGAATCCTGCGGAATTCCGACCACGAAATATAAGCTTCTAGCCTTCGGTATAACCGCCGTCTTCATGGGCTCCACCGGAGCCATAATGGCTTCCAGAGCCGGCTACATAGACCCCGACATAGCCTTTCCAGCATACATATCGATCTACACGCTTGTCATGGGCATAATTGGCGGCCTAGGCAATCTAATAGGAGGAATCGTAAGTGCAATAATCTTAACCCTCTTATTCGAAATATTCCTCTCCATGGGTAATCCTTACCCCTTCGGCATCTTACTGGGCATCCTCCTGATACTCAGTGTACTCCTTCGAGGCAAGAGGGTTACTTTACTCAGGATTTTCAGAATGCAAAAGATCACTGTTCAGAAACCCTTATCACCAGCAAAATAGAATCCGAGAGAACTCTCTTAGAAGCAGGGAAAAATCATGGTTTTCCCTCGCATGGATGGGAAAGCGTATATAAGCTGTGGTGTTAACTTTTGTTATTGAAAAATCTCCCGTTAAACGTAAGAATCATTTCAGGGATCGATGGTTAAATGACCATTCTCAGATTGAACAAAATAGATAAACGCTTCGGCGGGATTAAAGCGCTGAAAAGTGTAGATTTTGAAGTAGAAGAAGCTAGCATTGCAGGCATCGTAGGGCCGAATGGAGCTGGGAAGACAACTCTTTTCAACATCGTGACGGGCTACTATAAGCCGGACGGAGGTTACGTCATCTTCGACAACAAGAACATCACTGGGTTAAAGCCTCACCAAATCTGCAAGATGGGCATAGCGAGAACCTACCAGATCGTTAGGCCCTTTAAAGATATGCGGGTTTTCGATAACATTATGGTTGGAGCTAAATTCGGTAGACCTCTGGATAAAAGGAACCCTGAGAAATGGGCGAGAGAAGTGCTGGAGTTCACAGGCCTCATCAACAGGGCGAATGAATTCGCAAGAAATTTAACATTCACAGAGTTGAGGAGATTTGAAGTAGCAAGAGCCCTTGCATGTAACCCTAAGATTCTACTGCTTGACGAGGTTCTTGCCGGTTTAAACCCAGCCGAGGTTACGGTGGCCTGTGAAATGATTAAAAAAATAAACAAAGAGTTCAACATCACCATAGTCATCATCGAGCATGTGCTCAAGGGCGTCTGGGCTTTGGCGGAGAAGGTCATGGTTTTACATCATGGCGAAAAAATAGGGGAAGGTAAACCTGAAGAAGTATTTAAAATGAAGCAGGTTGAAGAAGCTTACTTGGGCACTAGGTGGGAAGCTGTTGCTTAGGGTTGAAGACCTTTATGTGGACAGAGGATCCATCAACGTCCTTCATGGGGTCTCAATAAAAGTTGAAAAAGGAAGCATAACGTGTGTCATTGGCCCCAATGGGGCTGGGAAGACAACTCTGCTTTTATCCATAGTCGGGATTTTGCCTCCTAGGAAAGGAAGGAACATTTTCAAGGGCAAGGACATAACATTCCTGCCTTCCTACAAGAGGGTTGAAATGGGTATGTCTCTTGTTCCAGAAGGCCGAGGGCTCTTCCAAGGTAAGACTGTTGAGGAAAACCTTTTGAGTGGAGCCTTCCGAAAGGAAGCCCGATTAAAATGCCGAGATAACTTGGATAGAGTGTACTCCCTTTTTCCAATTTTGAAGGAGAGAAGAAAACAACTTGCCTCATCTTTGAGCGGAGGCGAACAGCAAATGCTTGCGGTGGCCAGAGCTCTTATGTCAAATCTTGATTTTTTAATGTTGGATGAACCGTCCCTCGGTTTAGCGCCTATTATTGTCTCTAAACTCTATGACACTGTTAAAAGTATAAGGGAAGAAGGCGTCACGGTCCTAGTTGTCGAGCAGAATGTTCACCAGATTTTAAGAGTTGCTGATTTCGGCTATGTTCTAGAAAATGGAAGAATCGTTCACGCTGATCCTTGTGATAAACTTATCGAAGCCCCTGAAATTAAATCAGCCTACCTAGGATTATAAGGTGGCTTCTTTTCGAAGTTTTCTTTAAATCTACAACTCTATATGGCTTTTAGTTTTCACAATAGGTCTTGGTAAATATTAAATATATTTTTGTTAACGGCGCAAATTGAGAACCATAAGCTTTTTAGGTGGAGTTCTGATAAATAGAAAAATGGAAAGATTATGGGTGCCTAATAAATGGGAGATTTTCTGTTTGTTGGAAAAAACGTTCCCCGCATAGATGCTGAAGCCAAAGTGAAGGGAGAAGCTGTCTACTGCGACGACATTGAAATGCCCGATATGTTATGCGGGAAAGTGAAGCGAAGCCCCTATCCCCATGCTAAAATTATAAGCATCGACACGAGTAAAGCCGAAGCTTTGGAAGGCGTAGAGGCTGTGGTGGCAGGCAGAGACTTGCCGGACTTAAGATATGGCCTAGGAGTTTGGGACTGCCCTGTTTTCGCTAGGGATAGAGTTAGATACATCGGAGAACCCGTGGTTGGGGTTGCGGCTAAAGACGAAGAAACAGCTCAGCGAGCGATAGACTTGATCGAAGTGAAGTATGAAGAGTTACCTGCTATCTTCGATCCTGAAGAGGCTATGAAACCTGATTGTCCCGTGGTCATCCATCCAGACTTTTGGAAGTATAAAATAGTATGGCCGGGGGGCTGTTCACCCACTCTGACGAAAGCGCTGGAAATACCCAATATCACGAACTATTTTCGAGTTCGAATAGGAGATGTTGAGAAGGGGTTTAAAGAGTCGGACTTGATTGTTGAAAACGATTACACTTATCAATGGGTTCATCCTTCTGAGCTAGAACCGCACTGCTCTATAGCAAAAGTAGATCCGGCGACAGGAGATGTAACTGTCTGGACTTCAAGCCAGTGCCCCTACATGGTTAGAACTGAGATATGCGACGGCCTCGGGCTTTCACCCTCGAAAATAAGGATAATTGTACCCTACGTAGGCGGCGGCTTTGGAAATAAGCTTGAGATGGTGACAGAGTCGATGTGTGTTGCGTTGGCTCAGAGAACTGGAGGTAAACCTGTAAAGCTGAGGTGGAGCAGAGAGGAAATGTTCACAATAACAGCTCAGCCGGCGATAATCCACATCAAGGATGGTGTAAAGAAGGACGGGACACTTGTTGCTCGAGAAATGAAAGTAATCATGAATATGGGCGCCTATGCGGGTTGGACGCAGCTGAAAGTTAAAAATGCCATGTATGGCGGTATCGGAAACTATAAGATACCGAATTTTAAGTGGGATTCCTATGGTGTGTACACCAACAGTCCTGTGACTGCATGCTTAAGAGGCTATGCTGCAAGACAGCCCGTCTTTGCCATCGAGTGCCAGATGGATATCATTGCTAAAGAACTTGGAATGGACCCCATAGAATTAAGGCTGAAGAATTCGCTTGAAGAAGGAGACAGAAATATCATAGGAGAAAAATTGACGAGTGTTGGTGCTAAAGCATGCCTGAAAGCCATAGCGGAGGAGATGAAGAAATGGGGCGCCTTAAAGAGAGTCGACGGCTCGATAAGAAGAGGGAGAGGTGTGGCCATAGGAAACAAATACAGTCTTCTTCCCATAGCAGACAGTGCCATCGTCAAGGTTCACGAGGATGGAACGGTGGAGGTTAGGACCAGCGGGATTGACATGGGACAAGGATATTACACGTTGGCGGCGATGGTGGCGGCGGAAGAGTTTAAGCTACCTCTTGAAAAAGTTAAGGTGGTGATGGCTGATACTGCTATTACGCCCTTCGGCTTCGGAGCCAGCTCCAACTCGCAGACTCAGGCGTGCGGCGTCGCCATCAGGGAAGCATGCCGGGATGCCAAAATGCAAATTTTCAAAAAAGCTGGCGAAAAATTAGATGTGAAGGCTGATGAACTTGATATGGAAAACGGCAAGATCTACGTTAAAAACGATCCCTCAAAATCGATGATGATCGGGGATCTATTCGCCTACATGCCTCTGGCAGGTACTTTCTATGAGGAGGGGGAGATTCTAGGTAAGGCAACCGCCTACTGGAAACCCGCCCCCATGGATCCTGAAACAGGCAAATGTGAGAGGGCCGCAAATTATTATGGATACTCAGCGCAGGCTGTAGAAGTGGAAGTGGATGTTGAAACAGGAGAAGTGAAAGTGGTGAAACTTGTTAATGCTTTGGACTGCGGTAGACCCATTCTTCCCTTTGCGGTGGAAGGGCAAGCGGAAGGCTGTGCAAGCATGAACTTAGGCTTCGGCTTATTCGAAGAGATCTATCTAGATAAAGGGAAAGTTCTTAACCCAAACTTTACAGACTACAAGATCCCGACCATTCTAGACCATCCTTCAGTTGAGTATTATAAGGCTATACTTGTGGAAGCACCCCACGAGCCTGAGCGAGTTTGGGGAGCTAAAGGGGTGGGCGAAGCGGCTAACACCGTAGGAGCACCAGCCGTAGCCAACGCGATAGCTGACGCCCTAGGAATCAGAATCCATGACCTCGCAATAACGCCTCAAAAAATTCTCCGTGCGTTAAAGGCCGGAGGCAGGTGAAAGGACGATGTGGGCTGGGTTTGAGTATTTTAAGCCGGCAACCTTGAAAGAAGCCTGTCTCCTTCTCGCCAAGTACAAAAGTGAAGCAACGGTCTTCGCAGGCGGAACAGACTTATTGGTGAGTATGAGAACAGGTGGGACTAAGCCAAGATATCTGATAGATATAAAAGCGATTCCGGAGCTCAGTCGAATAAAATATGAAAACGAACAGTTAACCATCGGGGCCGCAGTCACAATCAACGCCTTGGCGCAATCGGATGTTATCGGAAAAAAATTCGACATTATCACCGAAGCTACAAAGGTTTTCGCCTCCGTTCAGATTAGGAATAGGGCAACAATAGGTGGAAATCTCTGCCGTGCATCTCCCTCCTCCGATATGGTGCCACCGCTCTTAGTCTTGGATGCTATGCTCACAGCGATAAGCGATAAAGGAGAAAGAGATATTCCAATCAAAGATTTTTTCATAGGCCCTGAAAGAACATCTCTGGAGCAAGGTGAAATGCTGAAAGAAATTCGAGTACCAACTCCTCCCCAAAACATGGGCGCAACGTTTTTGAAAGTTAGGAGAACAGGGGTTGACCTTGCTGTAGTTAATGTTGCTGTAGCTGTGGAGCTCAGCGAAAACAAATTTAAAGATGTTAAAATCTCTCTGGGCGCTGTTGCTCCAACGCCGATGAGAGCTTTAAAGGCTGAAGCGTTGCTCAAAGGTGAAGCATGCACGGATGAAAACATTGAGAGAGCTGCGGAGATGGCGTCCAGTGAAACCAGCCCCATAACCGATGTGCGTTCAACCGCAGAGTACAGGAGGGAAGTAAGCAGAGTGCTGGTTAAGCGGGCTCTAAAAAATGCAATTCAAAAAGTGGGAGGTCGATAAGCATGGAAATAAAGACAACTGTGAATGGGCGTCTCTATAAGCTTGACATACCTCCCAATTGGAGTTTGGCTTATGTCTTGCGGAAAAAACTCGGATTGATTGGAATAAAACTTGGCTGTGAAACAGGTGAATGTGGTTCATGTACGGTTCTTCTCAACGGGGAACCAGTTAACTCTTGTCTTGTGCTGGGGGTTGAAGCTGATGGTAAAGAAATACTGACGATAGAGGGTCTCTCGAAAAATGGTGAACTTCATCCCTTGCAAAAAGCCTTCATCGAGCATGGAGCCGTTCAGTGTGGATTCTGTACGCCTGGAATGATCCTATCGGCTAAGGCTTTGTTGGATAAAAATCCAAATCCCACAGAACAGGAGATCAGAGAAGCTTTGGCCGGAAACCTTTGTCGGTGCACAGGCTACGTTAAACCAGTGAAAGCTATTCTTTCGGTGAGAAAATAGGCTCCTATTTTTTTCCTCAGGAGAATACGCCCGAAATTTAGAAAAAACCCTCTAGAGCTCAATGATGGATGAGATTGAAAACTGAGCCTGAGCTGCCTTACGCTTAACTAAAAGACGTGAAAATCGAATAAGTCCCCTTCTCTTAGTTTAGGTAAAACTTAAATTTCTAATGTAGTTATGGAAAGACGAGGACTTGGCGGGGATAACTGGTGAAGAGAAGTTTCAGAGTTAACGTTGAAGGAAAGATATTTACTGTGGAGGTTGAGGAAATAGGCGGAGAAGAGGCCGCGGTTAAGCCTATTTCGGTGGAGAAACCCTCACTGGAGGCTCCAGCACCTTCAGCCAGATTGGTGGAGGAAGCTCCTGCCCCTCCTTCCGCGAAGGTTATGGAACGAGTGGTTACAGCTCCTCTAGCTGGAGTTGTCGCCTCCATAAAGTGTAAGGTTAACGACAATGTGAAAGCCGGAGAGCCTTTACTGAGTTTAGAGGCTATGAAGATGGAAAATGAAATCCTATCCCCAGTGTCAGGGATTGTTAAGAGAATAGCCGTGGCAGAAAAGCAGGATGTAAACGAAGGCGACGTTCTGGTAGAGATCGGATGATACTGAAGTAAAATTTTGCCCTATAATCCAGCTGGATGGAAACCATGGATTGGAATTTTGCCTTACGAATAATGAGTTCAGGGCTTTCTGCTGTTTTTATCACCCTTTTCCTCCTTTACTTGGTGATGAAGGCAGTGGAGAAGATTTTCAGCAAGCTTGAAGCCCCCGCTGCTCCTCCGGAGCTGGAAGCTGGTGAAGTGGTGGTGGACATGAAAGAAATCGCAGCTATAACCGGAGCCATCTACGCCTACTTGGAGGGGAAGGAGAAAACACCTTCCAGTTCAGCTCTAGATAGGAGGTAAGAATCTTGGTTATCTTAGTTTTTTCGGAAGTAGATACAATCTGGGAGAAGTTTATGATGGAAATAGAGCGGTGCGAAGAGAGGAGGGCGAAGTAGCTTGTTTGGGGTTTTTGAGACAGGCTTTGAGGTGTTAACCCTAGGCCAGATAATAATGCTTCTCATCGGGTTGCTTCTCATCGGGTTGGCGATTAAAAAGGAAATGGAACCCCTTATATTGCTGCCCATAGGGTTCGGAGTAATCATAGCCAATCTGCCTCTCACCGGCCTCACGGAAGAGGGGGGGCTTCTTCAACTCATATACAATTATGGGCTTGCTTGGAATTTCATACCACCCCTCATCTTCTTGGGACTAGGTGCCTTAACTGACTTTTCCCCGTTGCTGGCCAATCCGAAGACAATTCTTCTCGGCGCGGCTGCGCAGGTTGGAATCTACGTTGCCTTCTTCGGAGCCTTGCTATTGGGCTTCTCTTTTGGAGAAGCAGCTTCTATAGGGATAATCGGCGGCGCCGACGGGCCGACGACGATCTATGTCACGTCAACGCTGTCTCCGCATATTCTGGGTGCTACCGCTGTGGCTGCCTACTCCTATATGTCATTGGTGCCCATAATTCAACCCCCCATCATGAGGGCGCTTACTACGGAGCGGGAGCGGAAAATTGTAATGAAAAGCTTGCGCCCAGTTAGGAAGACTGAGAGAATAGTCTACCCGCTGGTGGCGACTGTAATAATTATACTGCTGGTTCCCCACTCCGCGCCGCTCATCGGCATGTTGATGTTCGGAAACCTCCTGAGGGAAAGCGGCGTCGTGAAAAGGCTTGCGGAAACAGCGCAAAATGAGTTGATGAACATACTGACTATTTTCCTCGGAATCGCCGTGGGAGCGTCCATGTCAGCTCAAGTTTTCCTAACGCCTCGAACCATCCTCATCTTTGCCTGGGGCATCGTTGCCTTCGCTGCCAGCACCGCCGGAGGGGTGCTTTTCGCCAAACTGATGAACCTCGTCTGCAAAGAGAAGGTGAATCCTCTGATAGGCGCGGCGGGAGTCTCAGCCGTGCCCATGTCAGCTCGAGTTGTGCAGAAGGTGGGCCAGAAAGCAGACCCCGACAACTACCTGCTGATGCACGCCATGGGGCCCAACGTGGCCGGGGTTGTAGGTTCAGCCATAGCCGCAGGTATCTTTCTGGGAATGATCGGGTAAAGTTTTTTCTTATCTTTTCATGCATAATTTTATTCAATTAAACCAGATTGTCATCGAAGTAGGTGTCGAAAACAAATTTGTAATGAATTGATAACAATATTTAGATACTAAAACCAAGTTAAGTTCTTTTTGGTGCTTTAAGCATGTCCGAGAAAGTTGATCAGCCACGTAGAAGTGCGTTGAAATATGGTGTTGCGGCTATCGTTGCTGCTGTAGTGGCAGGTGTTGGCGGCTATGCCGCTTGGCAGGCTACAAAACCTGCGCCAGCTCCCACTCCTACCCCTACTCCTACTCCTACCCCTACACCTACACCAACCCCTACACCCGCGCCTCCGGTCGAAGCTCCTGAAACAATAAAGATAGGTTTAAGTCAAGCGTTAACCGGTTGGCTGGCTGACATTACTCGAAGGGTTGAAACTATCAGGTCGATGATGATCGAGTACATCAACACGGAGCGGGGAGGGGTTTATGTTGAAGAGTACGGGCAGAGTATACCGTTGGAGCTTATAATGCTCAACGACGAAGGAACAACCGAAAAGGCCATAAAAAACGTTGAACGCCTCATCACCGTGGAGAAGGTTCATCTCCTTTTCCACTCCTACGGAACCTTCCAGTCTATGGCAGCTTACCCTGTGGTTCAAGGATATGAGGTACCGATGATTCTAGACGACCACTGCCCCGTTCAGGTAAGCTGGCGGGATATCGTTGAAGAAAAGAAAGTAGTTCCCAAGAGCATGTTCTGGACGATGGACCATTCTTATAGGGCTATGGAGGCTTTGATGAACTTCATGAAGGAAGTAGGCGTTTCTGATATAGCCATTCTGGAGATAGAAACGCTGTTCGGAGCAGTTAACAGGGAGCCGCTGGAATACCTATGCGAACAGGAAGGCATTGACATAGTTCTCCACAAAACTTACCCCATCGACGTAAAAGACTTCACAGGTGTACTTCTGGATATTCAGGCCAAAGACCCAGACGGCCTTGTAGGGTTAACTTATCCAAGAGATGGGTGGTTAATGACGGAGCAGCTCATCGAGTTAGACGTGAACCCCAGAATGTTTTACAATGCCCTTGGAGTGCAGAATCCTGACTTTGTGAAAAGGTTCGGTGAGCAAGGAGAAGGCATCATCGGAATGGGCGGCTGCATGTACG
Source organism: Candidatus Hecatella orcuttiae (assembly GCA_002011035.2). Lineage (GTDB taxonomy): Archaea > Thermoproteota > Bathyarchaeia > Hecatellales > Hecatellaceae > Hecatella > Hecatella orcuttiae. The sequence goes on from MTLY02000002.1 coordinate 398,719, forward strand.
CTCCCTTCGCCCCTTGGAAGAGCCCTACAGGCCTGGGCTGCAAAGATGTTTGGGACATGTACTTGGAGAAGTTCGGCGAAACCTTAGAATCCCAAGACGGGGCATGGGTTCTGATGTCTCTTGACGCTGCGGTCTCAGCCATCGAGAAAGCCGGCACACTGGACCCCATAGCGATCTCCGACGCTTTGAGAAATTACGATCATGAGACATTGGGAGGCATCTGTCACTGGAAAGATACCGAGTGGTCCAACACGGGCTATAACGTACCTCAGTACATGAGCGCTGAAGCGGCTGCTCAAGGAATCTTCGAAGTGGTGGCGCAGTCTTGGAGCTACGCGGGAATCGATACCACAACCGCTAAGCCACTGTATCCGAAGCCCAAGTGGAAGAGGTAGTCTCAATCTATCTCCCCTTTTCTTTTTTTTAGAAAAATTTTTTAGCTGATGCCAAGATACTGGTTTCCCAGATATAATGGGTGTGAATCATGGCTGTCAAGGTAGGTGTTTCCGGTTACGGGACCATTGGGAAACGTTTGGCTGAAGGTGTTGTGGCTCAGAAGGACATGGAGCTGGTGGGGGTAGCCGATGTAGCTCCCACTCTACCCGTCAAGTCGTTAAAAGCTAGGGGAATGCCCTACAAGCTCTACTGCGCAGACAAAAACAGGCTTCCCGACCTAGAGAAGGCCGGAATCCCCGTTTCCGGCATGCTGGAAGACCTCCTGTCGCAGGTGGATATCATCTTGGATTCTACACCTGCGGGAGTCGGCGCCAAGATGAAGAAGTTCTACGTCGAATACGGCGTCCCCGCGATCTTCCAGGGAGGCGAAAAGGGTGAAGTTGCAGATGTTTTCTTCCACGGCTACGCCAACTATGAGAAGGGTCTGGGGAAGAAATATCTCCTCCTAACCTCCTGCAATACCACAGGCCTCATCAGGGCTGTGGACTGTCTGGATAGAGCCTTCGGCGTCGAGAAAGTAGCCATCACCATCATTCGCAGGTGTGCGGATCCAGGGGACCTTCACCGAGGGTATGTGGACTTGGCTAAGGTGGACCCTGTTCCAAGCCACCAAGCCACGGATCTCATGGAGATCATGCCGCATGTCAAGGCTACGGGGCTGTTGGTGCATGTTCCCATAACTCACGGTCATATCATAAATGTGGTGGCAACGCCGAAAAGGAAAATCACCAAGGAAGAAGCGTTGGCGGAATTCCACAGGCATCCCAGGATCCATGTGGTTAAGATATCTGAAGGTTTCGCCTCTAACACAGCGCTCTTTCAGTTCTCTAGGTTCACCCACAGGCCTTGCGCAGACATGTATGAGATAGCTGTCTACGAGGAGACCATAGGCTTTTCCGGAGATGACATAACCTTCGCCATCTACATACCGCAGGAAGCTGTAACCATACCTGAAACCATCGACGGCATCAGGGCTTCGCTGCAAATGCAGAAAGACCGTCTTGAGGCTGTATCCGCAACTAACAGGCATCTTGGACTGGAGCCCAAAAAGCCCCTCTATTAACCAGCTCCCTCAGGTAGCCGTTAGGAAGACAGTTTCTCCGCAGGGGGAAACAGCTTTTAAGAGGAGCGGCTCAGATATCTTTTCGCCGCTTTCTTCAGCGCGGTTACCACCGGAAGCTCCTCGCCTGAAAGGTATCTGACTAAGGCCCCTCCGCCTGTGCTTACGTAGGAAACCTTATCGCGGAGGCTGTATTTTTCCAGAGCAGTTACGGAGTGCCCGCCTCCCACAACTGAGAATACTCCGGATTCCACTATTACTTTCAAGAGTCTTTCTGTGCCGGAGGCAAACTCTTCCCTTTCAAACATGCCCGGGGGGCCGCTGAAGAAAACTGTCTTCGCTTTCTTGATCATCTCCGAATATTTTTCAACAGTCTTCTTGCCTATGTCCATCACAGGACTGTCGGTGGGCAGGGAGGAAGTTTCTATCTCCATCCTGCCGTTCTTGTCGACGGCTAGGTCCGTTGGGAATTCGATTTTATCCCCGTAGGTGTCCAGCAGGTGCTTGGAGGCTGAAACGTATTTCTCGTAGTGCATTTCCTTGATAAGCGACTCCGTGGGGTCGCCTAGGCTATATCCTGAAGCCTTCAACATCAGCAAGCCGATGATTCCGGAGGTCAGCAGCTTATCGGCCACGCCTCTCTTAAGGACAGGTTCCATCATGACGTATCTGTCGGAAATCTTGCTCCCGCCTAGGAAGAAAACACACGGCCTTTCAGGGTTATCCCTGATCTTACTGAGGGCTCTCAGCTCGGCCTCCAATGCTCTCCCCGCCACCGCGGGAAGAACCTCCGCAAAGCCGACGAGGGAAGGCTGGGATTTGTGAGCCGCAGCGAAGGCGTCGTTGATGAACACATCCGCCAGCGGGTAGAGCTTCTGAACGAGCAAGGTTTGAGCCTGTTCCTCTGGAGACCGGGTGATGGTGTCTTCGAACAGCCTGGTGTCTTCGCTGAAGTATCTGGTGTTCTCCAACACCAGAACCTCCCCCTCTCCCAGTTTCCTTATCGCCTCCCGGGCGGCAGGCCCGAAGATGTCGTCGATGTACTTCACCTCTCTGCCCAGTATGCCGGAGAGAATCCGCGCGTGCTGCTCCAACGGTATGAACTGGTCTAGAAACAGGGGGTCTCCTTGGTGCGCTAAGATTACCACCTTGGCTCCTTTTTCCAGAAGCTCCTTTATGGTTTTTTCATGCGCCCTGATCCGGAAATCGTCTAGAATTTTTTTAGTTTTAGGATCTAAGGCGGAGTTGAAGTCCACCCTGAGAAGCACGGTCTTACCGTGGAAGTCGAAATCGTCCATGGTTAAAATTTCTCCGTCGATCATTCTTCGTTTACCTCCAAGATTTCAAGGCCGCATGTTACATGGTTTATTGACAGCTTCTCAGATTATAAAAGTTGCCATGGTTTATGGCGCCCACTGTAGCGGTATCCTATTGAAGTGTTTCCTTTCCTAGAACTGTTGAGGGAAAGGTACATTTACTATCTTTTTTGAGGTTTCTGGGTTTTCTCTAACCGCCTTCTATCGGTGCTAAGATTTTCACCCATTCTCCGTCTTTCAGTTTTTTGGTAGGCTTATCGATTCCCGCTATCAGTTCCCTGCTGATCACAAAAGGGTACATTTCTAGGTATTTTTTGGCTTCAGCTCCATACTTTTCACCGAGATGCTCTATCAGAGTCTTCACGGTGGCTCCGGAAGGCAGCGTAATGCTCTCGCATTTAACGCCCCCTACTATAGGTGAAAACCATCCGTACTCTATGAACACTTTAATCTGTGTTGGACCGCTGTTTTCACCCAATCTATTTTCCCGGAGGCCGTAACCCGCGAGAATTTTCATTCTACCCTCTTATTAAGGTAACGTCCGTTTTCTCTTGACCTTTCAGCTTGTGGGTGTGCAAGAATTTCCCAGGCTGTGTTCAGAGGGCGTAGACGTCTTGGTTTTCGTCGACCTTGAGCTCTATCTTGGTTAAGCTTTTGTTCAACTCGAAGAGGGAGCTGTGCCTGTACACGGAGCCGTCTTCTACGTTGAACAGGGAGAGATGGCATTCGCAGAGCATTTTGTTGAGCTGTTCATCCCATTCGATGTTTCCCCCTTCATGGGGGCAAACGGTAAGGTAGGCCACCAGCTTGCCCCCTTTGGTTCGAACGAGAATGGCTTTTTCGCCCTTATAGTTGAAGGTTAGAGAGCCTCCGGGTTTAACGTCCTTAAGGTTGGCTATTTTCTCCAAGGATCTCCCTTCTCCCTCAGCGCTTCTTAGCGAATAAAGATAAGGATGTAACTTAAAAGGTTCCCTATAAAACAAAGACTGCTTGGGCTCCGTACTTCAGCAGAAAGTATGCACCGAAAAAGAACAGCGCTCCAGCGCAGCCTAACGTTAGAGGTTGATGAAGACTCGAGAGCATGCCCCTCCCACGCCAGACAACTTGGGAGAGGCCAGAGTACCAAGCGAGGTCGGCGAGAAAGTGCCCCGCCACCCAGAAGCTCAGGCCTAGGACAGCGGAGACAGCGTAGGCTTCCATCATCATCGCCAACCCAACGGTGGCCCACCAGAGAGCGACACTGGGATTCAGCGCGGTGCTGAAAAGGACGCCGCCTACCACTGGGTGGGTTCTCAATCCGAGGCTCTGCGCGGGAACAAGGAGGCTGCGCTGCCTTCCAGCCTTCAACAGAGTGAAGAGCGCGAAGGTAATGAGGAGAATACCGCCGATGATGCCCACAGCGGTTTGGAAAGCCCAGACGCTGAGGATGAAGCCGAGGCCGGTGAAGATAAGGGCGATGATTCCCCCTTCTACTAAGATGTGCCCTAGGGCTGTGAGGGGCCCTGCCTTGGCTCCGTAGGAGGGGGTTTTAGTTAGGAGGAAGACGGAGAGGGGGCCGGGGATGAGGGCGCCTGAAAGAGCCACTACGAACCCTATGCCTAGTTGGTATATTTCTATCAACGTAGGGCCCGAGGCGCTTTCGTAGGCCGGATTATTTTTTTAGAACTTCCCTGAGGGGGACTATTTCTATTCCTTCTTCTTCCAGCCTTTTTCTCACGGTTCTGACGACTTCAGGTGCGTTGGACGGGTCTCCGTGCATGGTTAAGGTTTCTGCCTCCATCTTGATGATGGTTCCGTCTATGGCGGGGATTTTCCCTTCCTTGACAACCATCAAGGCTCTCTCAGCCACAACGTTCGGATCCCAGTTTTTCTTCACCCTTTCGATGATCCAGTCTCCCTGCTGGCTGTAGTGCAAGTCGACCATGGCGTCGCGTGCCACCCTCACGCCTTTTCTTTTAGCCACCACATGCGCCTTAGATCTTTCCTCGCTTTCCGTGATGAATATGAGCTCCGGGTCGACGTCTCTAACGCCCTCGATTATCGCCTCAGCTAAGGCTTCATCTCTTTCCACCATGGCGTAGAGGGTGCCATGGGGCTTAATATGCTCAAGCTTAAGCCCCTCCGCTTCTGCGAAAGCCTTCAAAGCACCCAGCTGGTAAACGATGTAGTTTCTCAGCTCATCGGGTGTTATTTTAATCTCTCTCCTACCAAAACCAGCCAAGTCCGGAAGCCCAGGGTGAGCGCCCACGGCTACGCCGTATTTTTTTGCAAGCCTGACTGTAGCCCTCATGACCATGGGGTCTCCGGCGTGGAAGCCGCAGGCGATGTTCGTGGAGCTCACATACTTCATGACTTCTTCGTCATTTCCGATCTTGTATCTTCCGAAGCTTTCACCCATGTCGACGTTTATGTCAATCCGTTTAGCCACTTCAATCCACCTATCTTTCACTGGTCTTCAGCGAATTTAAATCTTAGCTCACGGGTGTGCCGCAAAACAGGTTGCGGATGAAGTTAAAGATTTAGAAAAAATATTAACCTAAGAGGTAGGCTTGGAGGCCCAGTTTTTTCGCAGCCTTTACCAAAAAGTCGCTGTGGTCTCCGTAGCTTAAAACTTGATGGTTGCCTGAGTTCTCCAGAAAATCTCGGGCTTCACAGTCCAGTTTAACGTCGGCTTGAGTTCGGCAGAGCTTCCAGTGGCCGAGCTGAGACTCGGTCAGCCTTCCAGTGGCAATCACAAGCTTCGGAGGGTTGAGGGTCAGGTGGGCTAGGGTTACTTTCCCCCTTCTCATAGGGACGTCCAACGCCACACCTGAGCCGGATTCGAAATGGTTTCGGATTCGAACCAAGCCTGCTGGCTCTGAAAGCTTGAGGGGAGCTGCGCAATGGGTTAGGGCTACAACTCCGTTTATCTGGTCGAGTTTGGCGGCGTTGGCCATCCACAGGGGTTCGGGGGTTACGTATCTGAGGAGAAGCATGAGGAGGAGGGACGGAAAATCAGCTTCGCAGACTCCGGGGATGCCTTCGTCGCTGAGGAATGCCAGGGGGACGCAGGGGTTCATGCCGGTATGCCTCAGAAACCTGTAGCAGTCCACGGTTACCGCTTTCAGGTCTTCCTCCAAGGCCACCTGCCTCATGGCTAGGTAGAGTTTAGCCATTTTCTCTAGGTCTTTCCGAGAAGGCTCCACCACCTCCGCATTCTTCAGTTTACTCTTCAGAACATGTTCAGCAGACTCGGCTGGAATCTTCGAGGTTGTCGCCTTCAGCACCTCCACGGAAACCGGAACTGTTTCCACTTGAAACCGGTCTCTGAAATACCGGATCACAGCTTGATAGGGGGGAAGTTCTTCTTCCTCCACGAAAAACCCAACCTTGATGTTTCTGAGGGCCTTCGCCGCGCCGGAGGCGTAGGTTTCTGAAACTATCTCCCGGGGGGCTGCGGACAGGTTGTTGTAGACGAAGGTGGCCTTCCAAGCCTGTTTCTCCATCAGCTTCTCTCTGGCGTCCAAGGCGGCTGGGAGGCTGTTGTTTTCATGATAGCTCCACATCGTCCATTCCTTACCGGCCATGAGCTCCGTGGCTAGGGTGCTGGTGCCGCCGCTGGCGATGAAGATCACCACCGCGTCGAACTCTTCGGTTTTGGCTGAGGGAAACTCCCCAGCCTCTCTGATGGGCTTCCGGGGGCCGAAGACTTTTATTCCCGATTCCTCCAGCAGAGACCTAGCTCTGATGATGGGGCCGGGAACCCTCTCCACATGTAGTGGGGAGGCTATGGGTATCAGGTAAACAGAAGGCTTTTCCAACCTTGGGCTCCCTCGGTTATCCTTCCCTTTTAGAGGGTTTCAGTTTTAGGTCTTTCAGCACTGCGAGTAAATAAGGTTTTTCAAGGCTACTTTTTTGTCGATGGTAATTTTTAAATCGTTGAACCACAGCTTAGCTAAGGATTGAAGGCGGAGACGCTTTGAGAAAGATCATCACCATAGCACAGCCCATCATAGGGAAGGAAGAAATAGAAGCCGTGGTCGGGGTTTTGAAAAGCGGCATCCTCACTTCTTCCCGCGGAGATGGGCCTTATGCTAAAAAATTTGAGGAAAGCTTCGCCAAGTATGTGGGCGTAAAATACGCGGTGGCCATGAGCTCCGGGACGGCGGCCTTGCATGCTGCCCTCCTGGCCGCGGAGCTGAGCCCTGACAGCGAAGTGATCGTTCCCAGCTTCACCTTCACGGCTACTGCCTCCGCTGTGGTTTTGGCGGGGGCTAAACCTGTTTTTGTCGACATCGACCCTAAAACTTTCAACATGGACCCTGTCTGCTTCGAGGAGGCCATAACCAGCAAGACTCAGGCTGTCATCCCCGTGCACATGTACGGGTTGATGGCGAACATGGAGGAGATTGTCAGAATAGCCAAGGAGAACGACCTAGAGGTCATCGAGGACGCAGCCCACAGTGTGGGAGCTGAGCTGAAGGGTAAAAAGGCGGGGTCCTTCGGAGACTACGGCTGCTTCAGCTTCTATGCCTCCAAAAACCTCACCACAGGGGAGGGAGGCATCGTCACCACCAACCGGCGGGAGAACATGGAGGCTCTCTGCTCCATTAGGGCCCACGGCTTCGGAAGACATCAGTCCAGCGAAATCCTCGGCCACAACTACAGGATGTCCGAGCTGGCTTGCGCCATCGGCTACTACCAGCTTCTGAAGCTTCCCAAGTTTCTGGAAGCCCGGAGGAGGAACGCTGCCAAGCTGACCTCCCTTCTGGAAGGGTCCGCTCGGCTGGAGCTTCCCGAGGAGCCGGAGGGCTACAAGCATGCTTGGCACCTCTACACCATCAGGCTTCGGGGAAGCAGGGCTGGGGAGAGGAACAAGATCGTCAACAAGCTGGTCAACGCGGGCATTCAGGCGGAGGTCTTCTACAGCACGCCCCTCCATTTGGCGCCCTTCTATCGGAGGAAGTTCGGCTTCCGACCTCGCTCTCTCCCCCGGACGGAAACCGCGGCTAGGCAGGTTTTCTCCTTGCCTGTGCACCCGGAGCTGAGCGATGAGGACCTCCGCTACATGGCCCAGCGGCTGACCAGAATCGTCAGGTAGCCGGCTGGTTGTTTCGGGTTTTCTTTTTCTTTCCTTCCTTTTTGGCGGTTTCCCGGACCTCGCGGAGGGGTTGCCTGGTTTCGAGGGAGATCCTTCGCACGTCTTCGAATTCAGGTTTAACCTGCACTGTTTTCCCTTCCCGGTCTTGGGCTATTTTGACGTGGGCGGTAAACTTTTTCCCCGCCACCTCCACTTCCACTAGGCGGGTTCGACGGGAGAGCGTAAACCTGCGGACGGGCTGAACCCGGATGCCTAGGGTGCCGGTTTCCCTGAAGACCAAGTCCGCCAGCCGGTCTAGGTTTTCCCTCCCAGCTAGGACGCCTAGGAGGTGGACGGGTCTCCCCTTCTTGCCCGTGCATGGGATGATGTAAAAGTCTCTGGCGCCCTCCTCCATCAGCCTCTCCCCCAAATAGCCTAGGGTCTCCCCGCTGACGTCGTCCAAGTTAGTTTCGAGGAGGTAGACCTCCTCTTGGGCGAAAGGGCTCTCCCACCGTCGGCCTAGGTAGACCCTCAGAAGGTTGGGGACGGCTTCAGGGTCCCGGGCTCCAGCTCCGTGGCCCACCTTGTAGGGCTGAGTCAGAGGGAGCGCCGCCGCCGGCTCAGCAAGGTTCACGAGGAGGGCGACGCCGGTGGGGGTTGACCGCTCCTCTCCTGAGCGGCCTGTTTCGAAGGGGAAGTTTTTCTCCCTCAAAATCTCGAGGACGATGGGAGGCGGCTGGGTTAGGATGCCGTGGGAGGTCTTCACCTTGCCGCTGCCCACCACCACTGGAAGGGAGTAGACTTGGGTTTCCAGCAGGCCTAGGTCCTCTAGGGCGGTGGTGACGCCTACGATGTCGGCTAGGGTGTCGGCGGAAGCCATCTCCCCCAGGATGAGCTGCTCCTCCGAGGTGGCGTGGAGGTAGGTTTCCCCCTTCAGCAAGGTGGACAGGGTGCGGAGGGCGTAGGCCTTAGCCTCGTCGGAGAGGGTGGAGGCGGCCAAGTAGCTCTGCAGGGCTTCCTTCAGCTCCCGCCCTGTTCTACTATCGAAGCGCTCCTTGACTTGGATGTCTGCTCTCACACCTCTTATCCCATGCCTCAGGACTTGGGAGACCTTCAGCTCTAGGTCTTCGCAGCCGGGGATAACCGCGCTTAGCCTCCGGAAGGCTTCTTGGATCTTTTCAGGGGAGGCTCCTAGGTCGATGAGGGCTCCTAGGAGCATATCACCGGAGACACCGGCCAGCTGGGGGTCGATGACGGCCACGGTTTTCCTGCTGGGCAAGGGAACCATCACCTTAAATTGAAGGTTCCCCGGATTAAAATACGTTTATAACACGGGGAAACGCAGCATGAGCCTAAGGGACCTGCTGAGGAAGGTGAAAAACGGCCGGCTGTCGTTGGGGGAGGCGGAAGCTCGGCTGAGGCTGGACATGGTCAAGGCTGTGGAAGACTACGCCAAGCTGGACGTGCACCGGCCTCTGCGGAGAAGAGTCCCAGAGGTCATCTTCGCCGAGAACAAAACCCCTGCGGAGACCGCTAAGATCGCCTCCGAACTCGCCGGCCAGGTGGGCGCAGCCTTGGTAGCCCGACTGTCCGAGGCCCACTGGAGGGAGCTGAAGAGGCTGGGGAGAAGGGGCTTCAAGGTGGAGCGCTGGGAAAGAGCCCGCATGACTGTGGTGCGGAAGAGAGGCGTAACCCCGCCGCCCAGTAGCGGAGGCCGGGTGATGGTTCTCACCGCCGGAACAGCCGACGTGCCCGTGGCCGAGGAGGCTCGGGTAGTGGCGGGGGAGATGGGCTGCGAAGTCTACACCGCCTACGACGTAGGCGTCGCCGGCTTCCACCGGCTTCTCCAACCCCTGAAGGAAAGCCTCCGGAGGAAGGTGGACGTCATAGTGGTGGTAGCGGGAATGGAGGGCGCCTTGCCTTCGGTGGTAGCCAGCCTAGCCGACTGCCCGGTGATAGGCGTGCCCACCTCCACCGGCTACGGCCTGGGAGGCGGAGGCCAAGGAGCCCTGATGTCCATGCTCCAGTCCTGCACCTTGGGGCTGGCGGTGGTGAACATCGACAACGGAGTGGGCGCCGGAGCCCTCGCAGCCCTCATCGCCAACCGGGCGGCTGAGGCCCGAGCCTCCGCGTCCGGGAGAAAAAAGTGGGGCTGAATCTCGGTGTCCGGGTCTGGTAGGTCTGCGCTGTTCTATTGTTCGCGCATGATTTCGTCGGGGGTTCTGACGGATTCTCTCATCCACTTGAAGTGTTTCTTGTTCTGGGTGACTAGGACTGCTCCCTGCTGGAGGGCGGTGGCGCCTATGAGGAAGTCTCTTCCGTGGTGTTTGAAGGGTAGCCTAGGATTCTTCACCGCCTCGTCTACGGCTCTTTCACCCGCCGTCCTATCCAAGGGAGTGACGGAAGCTCGGATGCCGAGTAGAACGGTCTTCAACTCCTTAAACAAGCTCCGTCGAACGCTGCGAAGGTAGACTTCCACGTAGGCGACGACGGGCACGCATACGTCGATTTCGCTTCTTTTCCTGAGCCAAGCTAAGAATTTTTTATGGTGGAAGACATTGGAGTCTAAGAGAAGCCTAATCCTATGCATCTAGGCCACCCAAGGCCTTCCGCAGCTCTGCCGCTTCCTTAACTTCCACGTCCCTCATTCCCGGGCAGAACCTTGCAAGAGCTTCTTCAAACTCCTTATCGCTCACTCCAGAAGGCTTAGGGGCAAGCTCCGTCAAAAGGCGAATGGCCTCGTTGAGGGAGAGGTCGCGGCCTAGCTTCGACTGGGCTTTAAGCCTGCAGCTTAACAGCTGAGCGTAGGTTTCGTCATCCACCTTTATCGTCGAATATCCCGCCAACCTGCTTCACCCTCCGCCAGACCCAGAAGATAGCGTAGCACATCGCTGTAGCTACATTTCCTCCCCCACTGTAAAGACATTTCCCTTTTAAGCCTCCCCAGCCGCTTTTTAACCTCCAACTCCACCGTTACAGTTTTCACGGCATCCACGGATAGTTAATACCATTAATACTTTAAATACTCTACGGAACACGTTTTCAGCAAAAACTTGACAGGATCCGGCATCGATACTTATTTATGCTTGTGTTGAAGTTTATAGCTGATCCCAGAGCCTTTAGGGGATAGGTTAAAATGAGGGTCCTCCTAGTCCAGCCTCCCACCCCCTTGGAGGTGGAGACCCTCTCCTCTATCGACATGGTCGCCCCCTCCATGGGCCTCGCCTACCTGGCCGCGGTGCTGGAGCAGCACGGCTATGCGGTGGAGATCCTCGACGCCCCCGCCCTCCAAGTCACCCACGAGCAGCTTCCCCGGGAGCTGGAGCGACGTAAACCCGACCTGGTGGGGGTCACTGCCACCACAGCTGTCATAGGCAGCGCGCTGAAAACCGCGGAGACAGCCAAAGCCGTCCTGCCCGAGGCCACGGTGGTGCTGGGCGGAGCCCACCTGACTTTCACCCAGGAGACCACCATGAGTCTCTGCCCCTCCGTGGATGTGGGGGTGGTGGGGGAAGGCGAGTACACGCTGCTGGAACTGGTTCAAACCCTTGAAAAGGGCGGCAGCCTCAAGGATGTTAAAGGAATCATCTACCGGGAGGACGGTAGGTTGGTTAAGACGCCGCCTCGGCCTCTCATCGCCAACTTGGATGAGCTTCCCTTCCCAGCCCGCCACCTGCTTCCCATGGACCAGTACCGGGCTTTTGGCAAGAAGCGAATCCTAGGCACTATCTTCACCAGCCGGGGCTGTCCTTTCAGCTGCATCTTCTGCTCCTCCTCCCTCCTCTTCGGCAAGAAGTTCAGAGCCCGAAGCCCCAAGAACGTGGTGGACGAGATCGAACAGTTCCAACGGGAGTACAACAGCAAGTTCGTGGAGATCATCGACGACATCTTCATCCTCGACAGGAAGAGGGCAGAGGCCATCTGCCGCGAGCTGATGGAGCGGAACCTAGGCACCGTCTGGGTCTGCTCCGCCCGCATAGACCTGATGACCAAGGAGCTGATGCAGATGCTGAGGAAAGCCGGCTGCGTCATGATCTACTACGGCGTGGAATCCGGCGTCCAGAGGGTGGTGGACCTGATGAAGAAAGGCATCAAGGTGGACCACGCTTTCAAAGTCATCCAGTGGGCTAGGGAGCTGGGCATGGAGTCCGTGGCCTCCTTCGTCGTGGGAATCCCCGGGGAAACCTGGGAGGAAGCCGTGCAGACCATCAAGTTCGCCAAGAAGCTCAACGCTGAGTACGCCCAGTTCGCCATCGCCACCCCGTTCCCTGGAACCGAGCTCTATGAAATGGCGAAGAGGGAAGGCCTCCTCCTCACCGAAGACTGGTCCCAGTACACGGTGTTGAAGCCTGTGATGAGAACCCGGGAGCTCTCCGCGGAGCAGCTTAAGAAGCTCATCCGGAAATGCTACCTGGAGTACTATCTCAGGCCCCGGATCATGTGGAACTACATCCGCCGAGGTCACGCCAGGGAGCTGCTGGTGAACGTCATCGGCCACTACCTTTGGCAGGCGGTGAAGGCTGGGGTGAAGGGCCTCTTCAAACCCGCGGCTTCCACCCCGCCTCCGGTGGACTCCGAGCTGAGGGTGAAAACCTAGCCGGCTGCCAAACCTAATTATCCCCTGCGAGAAACCTTAGAGAAGGGCGTGGTGAGGTTTGTTTGACCTTGAAGGCTACGGGATCCTCAGCCTTTTCCTAGTGGCCTTCGCCGTCAACCTGCTTCCCTTCACCAGCCCCTCCAACCTTTTCATCGCCTTCAACTTCGCCCTCCTCACTCCTGTTCAGCCTCTGGCCGTCGGCTTCCTCGTGGCCTCCGCGGCCTCCGCAGCCAAGCTTCTCCATTATTATGTGGTCTTCTTTCTGAGAAGCGCCATGGGAGCCTCCCGGAGAGCCTCCTTGGAGAGGCTGGGCTCCGCCCTCGGGCGTTGGAGTCTCCTAGCCGTGGTCGTGGCAGCTGTGACGCCCATCCCCGACGACCCCGTCATCCTACCCTTGGGCCTGCTCAAGTACAGCCCTCTGAAGCTGGCCCTAGGCTACTTCGCCGGAAAAATGGCTGTGGCCAGTGTAGGCGGCTACTTGGGGAAGGTGGGTGTAGCGGTCTTCCAGCCGCTGGTGGGAGGAACCGCCCTGATGGCCGTCTCCCTTGCCTTAACGGTGGCGGCTGCCGTGGTTTTGGTGAAGGTGAACCCGGAGGAGCTGCTGAGAAGGCTGAAGAGGCCTCCTGCAGGGAGGGGGGAAAAAGCCTGAGGCTAGGCAGCCCCAAGATAGTTCTAACCGCCCCTGCCACGGAGATGAGCACCCACCACCGGAAGGTCTTCCTAGGCTTCGGAGCCTGCCTTTCCAACCCCCCCTTTCCCCCCTGGTTTGTGAAGCGGCTTTTCTATCCGCCCGTCTCCCACAGCCGGGGGAAAGCGGACTTCGCCCCCTACAACCTGAGGAAGGTGGAGGCCTGTCTCTTGGAGAAAGGAGGCTTCCGGGAGTCCGAGGTGGCGACGGTGCACCCCCAGAGGCTAAGCCGGGTGGTGGGGTCTGAAACCCGGGTGGTAGGTGTCACGGTCATGGACCCTCTAGGCCTAGGGCCCACCAGCCTCACCTTCGCCTCCCTCTTCCGAGGGGAAACCGCCACCTGCCGGGAGTTTCGGAGGCTGATGGCTCAGGAGCCCCTTGCCTCCCGTCGGCTGCCCGTGGTGGTGGGCGGTATGGGCGCTTGGCAGCTCTATTACACGCCTGGGGCTCGAGAAAAGTACGGTATCTCCACGCTGGTCTTGGGGGAGGGAGAAAAGGTGGTGCCGGAGCTCTTCGCCAAGGCCGTGGAAGGAGCGCCTCTGCCCCCGGTAATCTTCGGAGAAGACGCGGAGGTAGAGGCTATTCCCACCATCCGGAAGCCGGCGGTAGGGGGCTTGGTGGAGGTGGCTCGGGGATGCGGGAGAAACTGCCAGTTCTGCTCCCCCACCCTCCGGGGGAGGAGGGACATGGCCCTCGGCCAGATAGTGGCGGAGGCCAGGCTCAACGTGGAGGGCGGCTGCCCCCGGCTCTGCCTCCATGCGGAGGACGTTCTGGGCTACGGCTCCGACGGCTGGAGCCGGTTTAAGCCCAACCGGGAGAAGGTGCTGGGGCTTTTCCGGAGGCTGGCGGCTGAGGTCGGCGCCCACCGGCTGGGGGTCAGCCATGTGACCCTTTCCTCCATAGCCGCGGACCCGGGGTTGGTGGAGGAGGTTTCCCAGCTTCTCCAAGTGGGCCCGGGGGCGCCTCTCTTCGGCTATCAGACAGGCATTGAAACCGGCAGTGTGAGGCTTATCAGGAGGCTGATGGCTGGGAAGCCTCTGCCCTTCAAGCCTGAGGAATGGCCTGAGGTGGTGGTTCAAGGGTTCGGAGTGTCCAAGGACTGCAGCTGGGTTCCCGCGGCCACCCTCATCATGGGCCTCCCGGGGGAGAGGGAGGAAGACGTCAACGCCAGCCTCGACCTGCTGGACGGGCTGAGGGACTGTCCATCCTTCGTCATCCCCCAGTTTTTCATGCCCATCACCGAAACCCTGCTGGAGAAGGCGCCGCGGTTCGATGTGGAGGCCATGGGGGAAGCCCACGGCCTGCTACTCCTCCGCTGCTTGGAGCATTCCGTCCGCTGGGCTGACCACCTGAGGCAGCGGCTCTTCCAGAGGGACGCCCCCTGGCTCAGGCTGGGCTACTGGCTGGGCTACAGGCTGCTCTACTTCTTCGCTTGGCTGGGGGGAAAGAAAATAGCGGGGAGGCTGGGGCTGAACTGGCGCCGCCTCCAAGCCGCCGGCCTCCCACGGGAAAGCGGAATCCAGCCTTCCGGAGATTAGAGCTTCTCCCCGCTTGGAAACTCCTCGGCCAATTCCCGAGCTAGGCGGCTGCGGTTGTCCGTGGTGACCTCCAAGAGGCGGGCTGCAGGGTGGGCTCTGAGCCTCTGGATGAGGGAGTCTCGAGCTCGGTGGTGGACGGTGACCACCAGCGGCTTCCCGCTTTCCACCGCCTCCTCCACGGCCTGCTTGAAGCTGGGAGAAAACAGCTCCATGGGGCCGACTTCGTCGACGAAGACCACGTCCGCCTCCGCCACCGCCCTCCGCACAGCCTCCACGCCCACCGCCTCCAAGTCGGCTAGGTTGACCCGGTATTTTCCCAGCCGCGGCCCCTGAGCTTGGTGGACGTGGGCTAGGACGCCCCGGCGGCCGGTGGCCAGGTCGGTGACCTCGAAGCCTAGGCGGGTGGAGCCTTGTCGGATTTCGCCGGTGGCCATGCCGCCTACCCGGTAGCCTCTCTCGGCTAGGAGCTCGGCCAGTTTCCTGAAGACGGTGCTTTTCCCCACGCCGGGTAGGCCTGTGAGGAGGAGGATGCGCGGCCGCATGGCTTGGGACCGAGAATGTTTAGTCTGAGAAAACATAAAAACCAACCTTCCGAGGATGTTTTTGTCGCCGCAAATAATTTCAGGAGTTTGACCGTGAATTCAGGGGTCTGGTTGGCGGTTTATGGCTTGTAGATTTTCTTCCTATGCCCGACGGCTATGAGGGTTATGGTTTTGGTCTCTTCGTCGACGGCGTATATGACGTTGTAGTTTCCGATTGTCAAGCTGTATCTCCCTTTTAGGTCTCCGTGGAGGGGTTTGCCTAGGTGTGGGTTTTCTTGCAGCTGGCGGATTTTCCGGTCAGTTCTCCGCTTGGATTCTAGGCTTAGTTTTCGGAAGTCTCTTTCAAAACTCTTCGTGGAGAGCAGCCTATATTTCGTCGGACTTTCTGAGCTCCTCGACGAATTCTTCGTAGCTTCTCGTCCGCCCGGCTTTAAGGTCGGCCTCCCCCCTCCGAATGGCCTTCACCATCTCACGGTTGGCTAGGATGTCCAGTGTCTCGATAAGTTCCTCGAGCAGGTTTTTTGTCCGAACCAGAAGCTCCGTCTGCTCGCGGTTTAAGACCACAGAATCCATCTCGATCAGCATTCAAAGCGTTAATCTTGTTCATATGTTATTGTTCTGTTTTCTCCGGTGATGTCTGCAAGCGATTCAGGAGGCTGTTAGCGGCTGCGGCTTTTATTTCTCTGGCTATTTCTTGGGCCAAGGCTTTGGCTAGGTTTCTTCGGGTGTTTATGATTTCGATTCCCGCAACCTCGCCGTCCCTGCCGTATTCCAGTCGGATGTCTTCGTCGTTCTCCTTGCTGTCGAAGACTCGGCTGTCTCTGGCCACGATGTACAGGCTGTCTTCTTCCGGGTTGTAGTTCACCTTTAAAGCCGCGTTCCCTTTTATTGGGAGGCTGCCTCTTCGATTTTAACGTTTATGAAAGGTTTAAGCTGGTGTTGAAGCAAACCTACTTGGAGTGTTCTGGGTGGGCGAATCTGTCACGTTGGAGATGGTCTACAGGGAGGTTAGAAGCATCAGGGGGATGCTTGAGAAGGTTCGGAAGGGAGAGTACGTGGCGCTCGAAGAGGCTGAGAAGAAGCTGGGTTTTACTCGGATTTGACTAGGCCGGTTTTGGGGCCTAGGATGATGGCGGTGGAGTGGGCTTTGAGGAGGGCTGGAAGCAGCTTGGGTTTCCCTTCTCTGGCCACTACCTCCGAGTCGTAGGCGCAGATGGCCGTCAGGGGGATTTCCAAGGTCCGATGGAGGGCGCGCTCGTAGGCTACCAGCTCTTTGACCATTCCGTGGTTGAAGAAGCAGGCCATCTCCCCGGCGACCCGGAGGCCTTGGAAGCCCCGGGCTTTCGCCTCCTCCAGCAGCTTCTTCCACAGCCTCAGGGTTTTGGCCATGTCGAACTTTCCGTCGATGATGTACCATTCTTGGTAGGGGATGACCTTCAATGCGCCTTTTCTCTTGTGTCTCTCCACGTCGATTCCGAACTTCTCCATAGCCCGCCTGACCTGGTCGCAGGCCTCTTGGCCGGCCACGTAGGCGGCGGCTTCCTCCTCCTCCAGCCCGGCTTTCAGGTAGGTGAAGAGGACGCGGTGCTTGTCTTCGGGGTCTGTGTAGAAGAGGGCCACGTGGTCGGTGGGCTTCATCTTCTTGACAAACTCTAGGATTCCCGCCTTCTCCATCTTCGCCTCCCGGTCCCTCGGAGGGGCTGGAAATGGGAGGTAGGCGGTTTGAGTCCAGAGGCCCCGGGCTTGCTGTACGTAGTCGGCGAAGGCATAGCCTTCTTTTTCCTCGAAGTTCAGCCCCATCCTCCGGTAGAGCTTTCTGAGGATGGCTCTCAGGAGGACTGGAGCTCCGAGGCCGAACAGCCTTTCCAGCCCTTGGGCGAAGGCTTCGGGCTTTCGGGGAATATCCCTTCTTCTGAGGTGGAGGTCTCTCTCCAGATGGTAGTAGATGGCTTGGGCGGGGGGCTTTCCCACCACGGCGACTAGGCCTTCGTCC
This sequence comes from Candidatus Hecatella orcuttiae, assembly GCA_002011035.2. GTDB lineage: Archaea > Thermoproteota > Bathyarchaeia > Hecatellales > Hecatellaceae > Hecatella > Hecatella orcuttiae. The sequence continues at coordinate 415,968 of MTLY02000002.1, forward strand.
ACGACCTCCAGCAGAAGCCGTCGGAATTCAGTTTCCCTCCTCCTTTCCACTGGTCTGTGCTCAGACAAACCCTTCATCTCCCAGACTATATCATGGGTGTCAGCTTCACCCCGGAGATGCCTTCCCGGGTGACCACTTGGAAGTAGTAGAGAGGCGTCTTTGGCTTGACCCCGTACATGAAGAGGGCTCCGTCGATCTCGTCGACTTTGAAGTAAAGGTCGGATACGGCTCTCAGCTGCTCCGCTAGGGCGATGGTGGGTCTGATGACGTTCACCCTCACGTCTTCAAGGTTTCTGACTAGCGTGATGTCTTGGCCGAGAATCTTCAGTCCCTCCTCCCGGCCGTAGATGTACTCGAGAGAGTCGAAACCCACCACCGACAACACCGGCTTCCCGGTTTGCTCCCTGAGCTGGGAGGCTCCGTTCCAGAAGGTTTCTATATCCTCCTCGATGGACTCGCCCTTCAACTTCAGGATGTAGGGGTCTTCGACATCGTCGCCGAAGTCCGCCACCCTCACCAGCTGCTGGAAGGTTTCCTCCTCCAAGGGAGGCACCAGCCGGGTTTTTATTCGGGGGGCGCTCAGCCCTCGGGGTGGGAGGATGAGGACTCCGTGGCCTTGGTTGGTGAAGTTGCAGACGGTAGGCCGCACGAGGCGGATGAGCGGAAAGGCCACATCCCGCCCGACTTCGACGAGGTTGTAGGTGCCTTTCCTTATCCCTCCGCCCAGCGCCTTGTCCATGTCTGGGATGCCTGTGGACAGGTGGGTTTGGGTGGAGGGTATAACCTCAAACTTCACCGGTTCCTCCACAGGCCGGAGGGTCAGTGGGGGGAACACTTGAAAGCCTTCCTTCAGGGTGAAGGGAATCCGGTGCTGGGTTATTTCCGCTCCCCTGAACTTCAGCACTTCTATCTCCCTCACCAGCCGGTCGTTGTGTTCGCGTCTGTTCAGCTTCAAGGTTGCGTCAGCTACAAACTCCTCCACCCCCAAGCCCAGTCTTTCCTCGCCTAGGGGGATCTCCACCACCATGAGGGTGGTACATCCGATTTGGCGGACGATCTTCCCCAGCACGGTGTGAAGGATTATTCGAGCGTCGATGCGGTTCTTGAAGGCCTGAACCAAAGCCGTGAAGGAGTCCATCACCAGCCTTCGAGCCTTCAGCGAATACACCTGGTCCAGTATCTCCTCCAGCAGCGTGGAGACCCCTTCCTCCCTGACGGTGAGCGCGTCGAGAAACTTGAACTTCCCCTCCGCCTCCAGCTTCTGGAAGTCGAAGCCGAAACTTCGCATGTGCGCGTAGAAGCTCTCCCGGCTCTCGGCGAAGCTGACGTAGAGGCCGTTCTCCCCGTGGTCCGCGGCGCCGGAGTGGAGGAAGCGGGCTGAGAAGATGGTCTTTCCCGTCCCCGGGTTTCCCGCCAGGAGGATGAGGCTGCCTCGGGGGAAGCCGCCTCCGATGAGGAGGTCGAGGCCGGGGATACCTGTCCCCACGCGTTTTAGGCTCAAAAACTGGCACCCTCAGCAGTCTATTCTCACCAGCCTCTTATTATCTTTTATTTCAGCCTCCGCGCGGCTTAGTTTCACCTTCCTCTCAAGGCTATCTAGCGGAAGGACGCTAGAACTCTGAGGGGTCCCTTCCATGCCTGTCCCCAAGGGCTACCCTGTGAGGATCACCCGGTGGAGCAGCACCAGCCGGGTGAAGAGAGGCCGGAAGAAATACTGGAAGCTCGTCTTGAACTTCCCTCAGAAGATGGCCCCGGAGCTGGAGGACCTCTTGGGCAGGCCGGCTGTGGCTTGGAGGGAAGGCAGCAGGGTCATCATCCAATTTCAGCTAGCTGGGAACCCCTGAGGGAGAACACCCCGCCTCCACGCCTCCTTCCACACGTCCATGTAAATCCCCCTCATATCCTCACACCCCTCCCGTTTTCCCAAGGGGGCTTCTCGCTAGCGGAGGCAAATTCCCCCAGCCCCCGACTTCCCCACCCTTCACAGGGCTGTGTCGAAAACCCTAAAAGCCCACCCATGCCCTAGGGAGGTTGCTGAAAAGGGTCGGGTGCACCGGAAACCCAGCCGCTGGAACCCGCAGGCCTTGGGGCCGGCGGGGCATGGGGCGGCCTTCCGCCTAAGCCAGCTTCCTTTCTCACCCGGCCTTCAGGGTTTTCTCCGAGGTGACGGCTTCTGGGAAGTCATCGGAACCTCTACCTCCGCCACCTCCGCCGGGAGGCGGAGAGGCTGTTCAAGGAAGCCTACCACGACCGGGAGAAGGCGGAGCTGGTGGCCCTAGCCGACTACCCGCTGCTGGACATCCGGAGGGGGGAGGTGCTGCGAAACCCCCACTACGTCAACCCCAGCCTGGAGCGCCTCCTCTGACAGCCCGGCCCAAAGGCCGGTGGGGTCTCCCCCACAGGCTTTTCCAAGGCCCCGCCTACCAGGGCGCCGCCGGGCCCGTGGCTGTGGAGGCGGACGAGGAGAAGATAGCCCTCCGTCTTCAAGCCTACCGGCTCTGGCCCCAGCGGACGGTGGTGGACCTCTACGCGGGGAAGGGCTTCCTCAGCTGGCTCTACGCCCGGGAAGGCTGTGAGCGGCTCATCTGCGTGGAGAAGAACCCTGAATATTTTGCGGTGTTGAAGCGGAACTTGGCGGAGTTCGGTGAGAGGGTGAAGCTGGTCCGGGCGGACAACCTCCGATGGCTGGAGCGAGGTGGGCTGTCCCCCGAGGAGCCGGTGACCTTCGTGGACTTCGACGCCTTCGGCATCCCCGCCCGGCTGCTGCAGCGGTTCTTCACCGTCCACCCCATTCGGAGGGCTTTGGTGATGGCGGTCACCGACGGGCTGCTGTTCAACTTCCGGCGGATGAGCAACGCTGACCTCCGTAGGCTTTACCTGCAGGATTTTTATTTGGGCGGCGAAGCCGGGCGGCCGCTGAGCATCCAAGACCTGGGGGAGTACGCTTTCCAGATCCAGCGGACGCTGCTGGACATCTTGGCCATGCGCCACGGAGCCCAAGCCTACCCTCTCTATTTCAAGGTGAACCGCCGCTGCACCGTCGCCTACTCCGCCTATTTGGTCCTGCCCAAATTCGTGGGCGCTGTGGACTTTAAGCGCTATGTAGGTTTGAGGAGGGTGAAGACGGGGAGTGCCGCAGTATCCTTCGAGGGAAGTCTTGGACAGGCTGGCTAGGCTTCAGCCGGACCACTACGTGGAGGTCACGTGGAGCGACGCCTGCGAGATGCGGGACGCGACTCCGGAGGACATCGAACGCGACTACCACACCACCATCCTGTGCTCAGGCCGGGTGTACGGGGTCCGAGGCGACTACCTCATCCTCGTCAGCGAGGAAACCTTCTACGGCTACCGGTTCCTCAGCATCCCCATCGGCGTCATCCAGAAGCTGCGCATCCTCACCCGGAAGCCGCGGAAGAGGCCCCTCCGCATCCTCAAGGCCGGAGTCGCCTACAAGGTGGTCTACGTCTATGTCAAGCCCGGGGAAAAGTCTCAGGTTGACGTTAAAGGACTTCGCCTTGTACGAGCATGACTGGAGGGGCATCATCGCCCTCACCCTCGTCGCAGGGTACATCCTCCTCCTCTGGGCTCAGGTTCCCGGCATCGAAGTCCTCTCCGTGGCCGTCGGCCTGGTGGTAGGCTGGTACTTCGGCCTCCAGCAGCACCCCCAGCCCCGGCCGTGGGCGGAGCCGTCGGTTCCCCTCAAGCTCCGGCGGGCGACGGTGAAACATCCGGCGTTCAAATCCATCAAAACCCGACTGGTCGAAGCCCTCCGGCAGACGGGCTGCTACGACCCTGCCTTCGACGATATGGTGGTCGACGAGGTTGTTAAGTCCATCATCGACATCCGCACTGTTGACCGCTATGTGGAAGGCGCCAAAGACCTCCGGGAGCTCGCTGAGGCCTTCAACGCCAAGGCGACTATAACCCGAATACTCTACCAAGCTGTGGAGCAACTGGCCGTAACTCGGCGAGGCCGGCTGAAGAGAAAAGACATGGAAGGCTTCAAGGACACTCTCTTCACCCGTCTCAGGGAGCTGACATCCGCATCCGAGAACAATGCGCGATAGTGGCATATGGTGGCATGGTTTTGGGCGGAAAGACGAGGGTTAATTTAACGCTCGACAGCCTTCTGGTCAAAGCCATCGACCAGGTTCGCGGCCCCATCAGCCGGAGCAGCTTTATTCAAGCGCTGATCGAGGAGGCTCTGAAGAGTGTTCCCCGTGAGCGTCGAAGAGGCTTGGCTAAGGGCGAGGAGAGATCCAAGCTTCTTCGCGGGGTGGCTGCTCAGGCTTAGGCCCACAGCCTACCAGGCCAGGTTCCTCACCGACATGAGCAAGCGGCAGGTGTTGAAGTGGAGCCGGCAGAGCGGAAAGTCCACCTGCCTCGCCGTCAAAGCCTTGTGGTTCGCCATCTTCCACCCTCAAACCACCACCCTTATCATCTCTCCGTCTCTCAGGCAGTCGATAAACTTGAGGGATATTGTCGCCGGCCTCGTCGAAAGGCTGCCCCAAGATGCCAGGAAGAACTTGGTGGAGAAAACCTTGAGAACGACCCTCTACCTCTGGCGGGGCAGCCGCATCCTCGCACTGCCCGCAAACCCAAACACGCTCCGCGGCTTCACGGCTCACATGGTCCTCGTCGATGAGGCGGATTTCTTCCAAAACCCTGAGGCCATCTTCTACGGCACCGTTTACCCCATGCTGACCACCACCGACGGCTGGCTGATAGTCAGCTCCACCCCATGGACCACCAAGGGCTTCTTCCACCGCATCTGCCAGCCCGGCAGCGGCTACACGCACCACTTCATCAACTGGCGCGACGCGGTGCAGGCGGGAGTGGCCCGGGAGGCGGTTATCCGCGAGGCCATGGAACGCAACCCGCCGGAGGTCTTCCGCAGGGAGTACGAGTGCGAGTTCGTGGAGGACGTCGACGTCTTCCTGCCCTCGGACCTCATCGCCCGCTGCATCGACTCGCAGCTGGAGTACACGCCCTTCGAGGCTGAAGCCCGGGGTGAGTTCTACGTGGGATGCGACTTCGGCAAGCACCAGGACTACTCGGTGGTGGCCGTGGTGGAGAAAAAGGACGACGTGATTTCCCTAGTCCACCTTCACAGGTTTCCACTGGAGACCCCCTACGCCTCGGTCATCGGCTACGTGAAAGCCCTGTGCGACCGGTGGCGCAGCGTCGCCGCGGTGCGCCCTGACATGACCGGGGTGGGCGACTTCATCGTGGAAGAAATGCAGCGGGCTGGAATCCCCAGCGTGGAAGGCGTCAAGTTCACCCGCGAAAGCAAAGAGGCCATAGCCGTGCCGGTGAAGCAGGCTATGATTTCAGGGCGTGTTCGCATCCCCTACGACCGGGACCTCATCGCTGAGCTCAACGTGGAACGCTATGAGATGTCGAAAGACGGCCACTATGTTTTCAGCCACCCCGAGCGAAGCCACGACGACCGCTTCTGGGCCTTCTGCCTCGCCGCCCACGCCGCCCTCGGCAGGGGCGAAGGAGGAGCCATCATAGGGGGTGTCCGTCGATGACCCTGTGGGGAAAAATCAAAAACTGGTTCACCGCCAGCGAAGCCCAAGGCTTGGAGGAGAAAGCCCGAGGCCTCGTCGCCGGGGTCCCTTCCGTCTGGGGCCGAGGGCAGAAGGCACCCTTCAGCTTCCAAACCTGCTTCGAACGCTACGAGAACGTAGGCTTGGTCACCGCGGCTGTGGACGCTACAGCGGAGATGATCGCAGGCCCAGGCTACCACACCGAGGGCGTCGGTGAAGCCAAGCGTGTGGTGGACGACTTCGCGGAGGAGGTCAACCTCGACGGCCTGCTCATGGACGCGGTGCTGGACTGCGCCATCTGCGGCAACTCGTGGGTGGAGAAGGTGGTGGAGGACGGCCTCATCGTCGGCCTCAACTACCTCGACCCACTGAGCATGGAGCAGAGCATCATCCTCAAGAAGGCCCCCGGAGGCTTCGACCTCTACCACAACCAGGTGGAAGGCTACGTGCAGACCGTCCGAGGCAGGAAGACAGCCCAGTGGCCTGCGGACCGCATCATCCACTTCACCTGGAACCGGCCCCGCGGCAGCCTCTACGGCACAGGCATGGTGAAGCCTGTGGAAGCCTACCTGCAGACCATCCTCGAAGCCGAGCAGGACATGGGCAAGATCATCAAACGCTACGCCGCCCCCAAGGTGGCTTGGATGCTGCAGGACGCGGGGAAGACGGTTTTCGACGAGGTGAAGCGGCAGCTCCGCACCGTGCAGCCGGACGAGGACTACGTCATCGCCACCACCGGGAAGACGAGAATCGACGCCCAAGTCATCCAGATTGACCCCCGCAGCCGCTTCGAGTACTTCTTCAACCACATCACCAACGCCATCATGGCCGGGTTGGAGTGCCCCATCACCTTCCTCTTCCGCGGCGACGTGAGGGTCTCAGACGCCTCCGCCACGGCCATGCTTCAAGCCTTCGACCGGAAAATCCGCATGAAGCAGCGCCGGTTCAAACGCATCATCGAAGCCCAGCTTTTCCGCCCGCTGGTCCGGCAGCACGGCCACAGCGAAGTCCCCCGCCTGGTCTGGGGACCTGTGGAGGTGGAGACCTTGGAGGACAAGCTCAAGAAGTGGACGGAGCTGCTTTCCAGCCGCCTCAGCCTCAGGGATGAAACCCGCCGCGCCCTCGAGGATGAAATGATGAAAGACCTAGGCCTTCAGTCTACCGCAGAAGAGAGGAGTGAAGATGCCTAAGCATCCTGACTTCGAAAAAATCCACCGCGACTTCCTAAGCCGCTACGGAGCCGAGGAGGGGGAAAGACGCTACTACGCCTGGCTCCGCAGCCGCAGCCTCGACGACACCCAGCCCTTGGGCTCCCAGCGCGCTAAGCTGGAGGAAGGCACCGCCTTCCAGTGGGCTAACACCCTCGACTGGGTGGGGCAGCCCAACCGCATCCGAGGCCTCGCCCTCACCCCCGGCTCCAGCCTCAACCGCAACCTCTACCCGGAGGAGGAGCTGGCCAAGGCAGCCAGAACGCTGGCGGGGAAACCCATCTACGTCAACCACCTCCACACCGGGACAGCTGTCCCCGGGCAGGCTCAGCCGCAGGTAGGCCGGGTGCTGGACGCGGAGTACATCCCCGGCCGAGGCATCGAATACGTGGGCGCCGTCGAAGACCCCGCTGTTTGGAGGCTCATCCGAAGCGGCCTGATCACAAAGGTGAGCGTGGCGGGAAGATGCCGCTCCGCCCTCCCCGTCGACGGGGTGAAGCCGGAGGGGCTCATGTTCGAGGAGCTGAGCCTCCTCTGGGGGGAGGAACAGCCCGGTGTCCCCGGCGCCTACGTCCAAGTTTGGGAAAAGCTCAGCCCCAGGGGAAGGGCGAAGCCGCTGGGCCTAGGCCTCCGGGAAGGCCCTGAACCCGCGCAGCCGCCCACTCCAGACCTTTGGGGGGCTAGGCTGAGGGACGTGCTGCCTTCCAAGGCAAGGCGGTGAAGCTGATTTTTCACGGTCACAGCCATGACGGCAGCCCAGCCGCGTCGGTTGGGCCTACGCCGGAGCTTGACGGCTGAGGGGGATACTCCCCTGCCTTAGTGTGGGAGAGCAAAAGTTTGGGAGAAAGAAACATGACCAGTCAAGGCGACGTGTACACCCTAGGCATCGTGCTAGACCTCAGAGCCGGAGGAGCCATCGCCAAAGGAGAACCTGTCAAAACCGGCGCCGCCGACGGCAAGGTTGTCGCAGCCTCCGACGGAGACGACCCCGTAGGCGTGGCCCTGAAGGCCGCCAGCGCCGACGGAGACCCCGTGCCCGTCATGGTTTCCGGAGCCGTCTACCTGACGGCCGCCGCGGCCATCAGCCGGGGGGAAGCCGTTCAGCCGGCGGGGTCCCAGAAGGTGAAAGCCCTCGCCGACCAGCCGGTGGACGAAGGAGGCACCGCCACCTACACTGTCTACTACCAGAAGAAGCTGGGCATCGCCTTGGAAGCCGCTTCCGCGGACGGAGACGTCATCCTCGTCCAGCTGGCCCTCTAAGGCGGTGAAGCGCCGTGCAGAAGATTCTAGAAACAGGAGTTAAGGTGGCTAAGGAAGACATGGCTGTTCGAAGGCTGGAGGAAAAACTTCAGACTCCCCTGCTTTCAGGGCGGACCCTCCACGAAGCCCAGCGGGTCCTCCACCAGCGCACCGAAGCCATGCTTAAAGACCGACATCTCCGCGAGGTCCTCCTAAGCGACCAGTCGCAGGCCACGGCCAAGGTTCTGGACATCGTCTGGGAGGCGGCCAAGCCCCGGCTCATCGGCCGGGAGCTCTGCGCGGTCTTCGTCAAGGAAGACCCGTCCCTGAAGGTGCCCCGGCATAAGACCTTGGTCTCAGCCCGCTACCCGGTGGCGGAGGGCGCTGACATCCCTGTGAACGTGGGAGCTTTCGACTCGGTGACCCTGACCCCTGAAAAGTCCGGGGTAGCCGTGCCCATCAGCCGGGAGATGATCGAAGACGCCGCGTGGGATGTCGTGGAGTTCCAGCTCCGCGAAGCCGGCCGAGCCATGGCCGAGGTGGAAACAGAGCGGATCATCGCCCAGATGATCGCTGACGCAGGGAACTCCGCGGCTGCAGCCACAGCTGGGACGCTGGCCTACGACGACATCGTGGGCATGATCAACCTCATCCAAGCCGACAACTTCCTCCAAGACTACATCCAAACCGGCCGAGGCTACTTGGTGGTGCACCCCGACCAGTACGCCGACCTCCTCAAGGACTCCAGCGTGAAGCAGGCTCACTCTTGGGGCGGCATCGCCGTGGCGCCCACAGGCCGCTTGGAGACCATCTTAGGCCTCAACCTCCGGGTGACCACCAAGATCACCAGCGGCACCGCCCTGGTCGTCGACGCGGAGCACGCGGGAGCTCTGTTTATCCGAAGGGACATCACCGTGGAAAACTACGAAGACCCGATTAAGGACCTGGCCGGAGCCGTGCTGACAGCCCGGTGGAAGTACGCGACGATGCAGGCGAACGCCATAGGCAAGATCACAGGAGCCTAAGCCTAAACCACCCGTTTTCTTCCGGCGGTTCTTTTCCCGTGAAAAAGCAACCGCCCCTTTTTTTATCGCTTCCAAAAATCACGTGAGTTAGGTTGAAGGTTAAAACCGGCGTCTGCCCCCGGTGTGGAACCCGCTACTACCAGCGAGGCGACCGCCTTTACATCTGCGACTGCATGCTCACCAAGCCCGACGGGTCCCTCATGGCCGCCTACGACCCCGCCGTCGACAGCCTCAGCTACGGCTCTAGGGCTATGCAGAAAATCCGAAACCCTGAGGACCGGAGTCGGAGAAGTTGGAGGGTTCACTTCTGGGACGGCGGCGAGAAGAACGAAGAAAACCGCCCGGTGGAGGTGAAGATGAAATGACCTCCCCGAGGGAAAAAATCTTTAAGCACAACCCGCGGATATATTACCCAGCCGGGTGAAAAATTCTGGCTAAGAAAAAAGCTAAGAAAACCAAGGCTAAAGGCTCCGCTAAATCCAAAGGCAGAAAGTGCTAGCCGGACCGCCTTCAACCTCCCTCCCCTATTTTTTTTCTTTCCCCGTCCACTCGAGGTGAACTCATGGGCTATTCAACTCTGAACGCTGTCAAAGAGCGCTTGGGCATCGACCCAGCGGACACCACCCAGGACACGGTGCTGACCAACAAGATCGCCGCGGCGGACGCCATCATCGACAACGTCCTCCAAGCCTACACGGACGTACCTCTGGCTTCGCCGCCTCAGCTCATCCAAGACATCAGCGCCGACCTAGCCGCAGCGCTCTACCGCGAAGACCGAGGCCCCCCGGAGGCCGGCGGCGCATTCCGCCAGCGGGCTGAGAAGGCTTTGGAAGCCTACATCACCCAAACCTACCGCCAAGTAGGATTCGAAAAAACTTAGACGGCTGAAGGCTGAAGATGGCCACCGTCAAGGTTGATGCCTCCGCAGCCCGCCGCCTGCTGGAGGCCTTGAAAGAACACTCCGACAGGGTTCAGGCTGAGTTTCTCCGGCAAGGCGCCCGGCTGACGGTGGAGGAGATGAAGCGGAAGGCTCCCGTGCGAACAGGCGCCCTGAGGCGGTCGATAGGCGTCAGGGCGGTGGAGGGAGGTAGGGTTGCCGTCAGCCCCGCGGTGCCCTACTGGCACGCGGTGGAACGAGGAGCCAAGCCGCGGGTAATTCTCCCCAAGCGGGGGAAGGTTCTTGCCTTTGAAGTCGACGGCCGGCCGGTGTTCGCCCGCCGGGCCCGGTGGCCAGGGTTTCCGGGGCGTTTCTTCGTCAGGGCGACGGAGCAGGCTGTGAGACCCAAGCTCCGGCAGCTGCTACTCCAGTTGATGAAGAAGCGTTGACATCTTCCGCATGGTCGGATGAAAATTTCCTTTCGAACATACTAAACAGTTCTTTTCCAGTGGACGGGAGACATCATGTACAAGGAGATTGTGCAGAAAATCATCGACCTGCTGAAGGCGGACGCCGCCCTCTCGGAGCCGGCTAAGGTGAAAAAGTATTACTTCGGCATCCCCCCCGGAGGCGAAGGCCGGCTACCCGTGGGTCAGCGTCCGCTGGGCGGGGGGTCCCGTCGAAACCGAGACAGCCCGGAAGGAGCGGTACCAGATGGATTTTGAGATCAGGGTGGTGGACCAGTCCTACCGGGAGGACACGGCGGAGAAGTCGGTGATGGACCTGGTGGAGGACATCGACCGGGTGCTGGACGCTAACCCCACGCTGGACGGGCTGGTGGACGACTGCCGCATCGTCAACATCGCCTCAGAGACCATGGCCTCAGGCTCCTACGCCCTAGTGGGCGCCCTCATCACCCTCACGGCTAGGAAAACACAGCTCTAAAAGGAGGTGAAACAGGCAAATGGCTGAAAGATACATAGTAGTAGGCGAAGAAACCACCTTCGGCTCGCCGGTGACCCCTGACAAGTACATCGACATCCGCCGGGAGGCTGTGGTTTTCGACGTCGGCGTCATCCCCGTCGAAACCGTGTACAGCCGGGACACCCGCAAATACGTGTTCGGCAAGGCCCTAGCCCGAGGGCCCATCGACTTTGCCGTGGAGCCGGAGAACGTGGCCCACCTGTTCAAGTGGGCGCTGGGCAGTGTGACTACCAGCGGGGCAGGACCCTACACCCACGACTTCACCCCGGCGGACACCGTGAAAAGCTTCACCGCCATCATCAACCCGGAGCAGGAGACCTACGGCTTCTTCCGAAAACTCAGCGGCTGCCTGGTGGAGCGGCTGACCCTCGAATCCGCCCTCGACGTGCTCACCGGCTCCGTGGAAATCGTGGCAGCAAAGGAAGAAAAAGACACAGCCTTCACTCCGTCGGTTTCCCTCTCCCCGCTGGCGCCCTTCGTCTTCCACGAAGCCACCCTGACACTGGGCGGTGCCGACAAGTCCAGCGTCCTCAAAGCCTTCAGGCTGACGGTAGGCAACAACCTGCCCGTCGACGACATGTACGCCCACGGCGACAAGCATCTACGCCGCATCCTCGTGGGCCGGCGGGAGGTGGAGGTGCAGATGGAGCTGGCCTTCGAGGACTCCGCGGACTACGACCGCCTGCTGGCGGGGACGGAGGTGGCGGCTTCCCTCAGCTTCGTCAAGACCGCGGGCAGCGCTGAGCTGCTCATCGACCTCCCCCGCATGGTCTACCACAGCGACGTGGCGCCGCACATCGCGGGAAGGGACCCCTTCACCGTCGTGGCCCCCTGCCAAGTGCTCTACGACTCCGCCGCCGGCTATGAGGTGAAGATTCAGGTCAAAAACAACGTGGCCGGCTACTGACCGCCAAGAGTTTTCAGGTGAACGGACATGTCTGCGGAGACGCCTGCAAGAAGGCTCAGTGTGAAGGAATGGCGGGAAAGCCTAGTCCGCACGGTGGAGGCGCCCAGCGGGCTGACCTACCAAGTCCGCCTGCTGACCTCGCCCCTCCCCTTCCTGAGGCTTCTCCGAAAGCACGGCTTAGAAGGCGTGGGGGAAGCTCAGGCGGAAAGCTTGGATGTGGCTGAGAAGTCCGACGCCCTGCTGAGGGACCTCTTCGCCGAATACGTCCTAAACCCCAAGGTGGCGGAGGGCGGGGGAGCTGAAGGCGAAGAACGCTTGGCTTTCTCGGAGATGCTGGAGGAGGACAAGGCAGTCCTCTTCAACGCCATAGCCGAGAAGTTCCGTTTTCTTCGCAGCGAAGACAGCCAGCCCCCTCACCCCAGCCCTGCTGGGGGAAGCTCTCCTCCTCCTAGGCGGGCTGCTGGGGGAAGCCTACCACCGCCTCCCCAGCCGGGTTCTCGCCCTCCCAGCCGAGGAGCTGGCTCTCAACTGGACCTGCCTCCAAGAGGCTAAGAGGGCCTTGGCCCAAGCCTCCAGCCTCAGCGCTGAGATCCGTCGACGCCGGGGGGAGCTGGGCCTCTAGCAGGTGGACGGTGGAGGATGTGAAGCTTCGAACCGGCTTGGGAGCCGTCTTATGGGCGGTGGGCGTGGGGCTCATGGCGGAGAAGCTGCTTCGCTACGGGGCTCTCTACACCTATCCTCCCCACCTCTTGGACCACGGCCTCTACGGCCTCATTTTGGTCGCCTTATCCCTGCTCCTGCTGTCCAAGCAGGAGAAGCCGGTCCGGGGTGGGGCTCTCCGAAGGCCGGAGGACGGAGTAACCGCGGCCGGAGGCTAGGTTTTCAAGTCTGGAAACCAGATGGCGTAGCTTCCGCACTTCCAGCAGCGGCTGCCGGTGACGACGAACAGGCGGCCGCCTTTGATTTCAACCTTGGTGTCTCCTGGTATTTCCCTGACCTCCCCGCAGGAGGCGCATTTGACCTTCATGGCCTCCCCTAAAATGATTCGCGAAACTCAGCCCTTTAACTCTTTCAGCAACCCCGGTCCTTGGGTGGTGAAGACGGCCGCGGAGCAGATAGGTGACATTCTGAAAAACGCCAGGGACCTAGGCTACAGGCTGCTGGTCATCCAAACCCGCAGCCGGCTGTTCGCTGTCCCCCTCAAATCCATCCGAGAGGTTAGGCTGGTGAAAAAATGAGCGCAGAGCAAGCCCGCGTCGCCATCATCCTCGAAGCCCAGAACAAGGCCAAAGCCGTCCTAGCCGAAGCCCAACGGGACGTGCGCAGCTTCAGCCAGCAGGCACAGGCCTCAGCTCGAGGCGCCGGCCAAGCAGCCGACCGCATGGGCCAACGCATGGCCGCGGCCGCCCGCACCAGCCAAGTCAGCTTCAGCCAAGTCTCCATGGGCATGACCACGCTGGCCGCCAGCGCCATGAACCTCTACAACGCCTACGACCGCATCGGCACCGTGCAAGCCCGGGTGGCCGCCCTCCAAGCCAGCTACAAGGCGGCTCAGGACGCTGTGGCCGCCGCCCAGCTGAGGCTGAACAAGCTGGCTGAGGCGGGAAAAGAAGGCAGCGAGGAATACCGCATCGCCCAGGAGAAACTGGCCACCGCCCAGCAGCGCCTCGCCGCCTACGAGGTGAACAAAGCCTACATTCAGATGGCCATGTCGGTGCTGCCGGCGGTGATGGGCAGCATGCAGGCGCTGCAGGGCATGAAGGGCATGGGCGGCCTGGTCTCCGTCGCCCCCAAGGTGGTGGCGGCCATGCACAGCATCCGCACCGCCTCCTACGGAATGCTCGGCCCCTTAGGGCTGCTGATCGCCGCTGCTGCGACCCTCTACCTGGCGTGGACCCAGAACTGGGGTGGGATCCGCGAAAAGGTCGGCGCGGTGGTGGAGTGGTTCAGCAGCGTCTACACCCACTACATTCAGCCGACGTTGGAGGCGATTGTGGGTGGTTTCCAGTGGCTGGCGGACAGGGTGACGTGGCTTTGGGACCGCACCCTCGGCCCCATCGTGGAAGGCGCCAAGAGGCTCTACGACGCCTTGGTTGGACGGTCCGTCTTCCCTGAGCTCATGCACCGTCTCGAAGCCGTCACCGCCAAGGGGCTGGGGGAAACCGTGGCCCTCTGGCATTTCGCCTCCCACCGCATCGCCGCCTACACCCAGGCCATCTTGGCCAAGATGACCGTGTCCCAGAAGGCAGCTAGGTTCTTCGCTGAAACCGCTGTGGCTCCGGCCTTGGCTCGGGGAGGCTTCGCCGGGGTCACATCCCGCGGCCAAATCCTAGCCGCCAGCATCCCTCGGGCTGAGTATCTCCGGGGCTTGGAGGAAAGCCTCCGCGTCAGCCGGGAGGTCTACGGCTACGGCCCTGAGCATCCTGCGGTGCGGCGCTATGAGGCCGCCATCGCCGAGGTCAGAGGCATCACCATCATCATGAACAACCAAATTCAAAGCCCCGCCGACGAGGTCCGCCTTGCCAAGCGGGTGGGCGTGGCGGTGGTGGACGCTGCAACCCTCAGGAAGGGACCCCTCTAAATGGCCCGATTCACCGTCAAGATAGCCGGCGTGGACTACCCGTTCACAGCCCTGACCCTCCGCCAGTCGGTTGACCCCCCTGACGAGTTCACCGTGGAGCTGCCCAAGGTGGAGGCAGCGCCGGCCTTCGAAGACCCCGTGGACATCTACAGGGACGGGGTGAAAATCTTCAGCGGCCTCCTGGAACGCCGGCAGGCGGTGTTCGGGGAGGAAGGCGAGAGGCTGGTCCTAGGGTCTAGGGACCTCAGCCAGAAGCTGTTCCGCCACCTCACCGGCGCGCAGACGTGGACTGAGACCAAAGTCCGCACCATCCTCCAAGACCTCATCGCCGGCACAGGCCTGACCGAGGGGGCGATCGCCGACCCCTTCCAAGTGTGGCACCGGTGGCTTCAGACCACGGACGCAGACTTCGGCGGCGACGTCCTGACGGATGTGGAGGTTGCTGGGACGGGGACGGCGGCTAAAGTCGTGCTAACCTACGCGGGTGCAACCAAGACAGGAAACATCAAGTCGACGTTGATAGCGCCTGTAAACTGGCAAAGTTGGATTGAATTTAATGCTGCTGTGGATGAAAAAAACCAAACCATCACCTTCGACATCTTGGATTCGGCGGACAACACGCTTGTAGGCGGCATCACACCAGCTCAGCTGCCCTACGACCTATCCGCCCTAGCAGAGTCATCCCTAAAGGTCAGATGCAACCTGACGGCAGCCCCTTGGGTTGATGGAACCGCCCTAGAAAGCAGCACGGGTGTCATTTACGCATCATATCCTCGGCGAGGCCAGAAGATTACTGTGCCCAACAAAACCCTCCACACAATAATTTTCGCCATCCACAAGGAAGGCAGCCCCACCGGTACGGCGTATCTGAGGATAAGAAGAACCTCAGACGATTCGATTATCTACGAGGAAAGCTTCGACGTTGCCTCTCTTCCTACCGATTCTGGGAATTGGCAGGTTTTCAAACTCACTAATCCTCCTACCGTCAACGAAGAAGTTAGAATTATGGTTGAATATTATGGCGGCTCCACTGACAACTGGATCAGGATGAGACGTTACAGAAACTCCTACGGGGAAAACTGGGAAGGCGTCGAAACAAGCTACGATGGAACAGCCTACACGGACGACAGCACCGCCGACAGCAACATCGTCATCCACGACAAACCCAGCCCCGAACTCCTAGAATGGTCCGTCACCCACCACAGCGACTACACCGACTTCACCGTGGACTACGAATACCGGTTTGAAGCCGTCAACCGGCTGGCCGCCATGCTGGGAGCCGAATGGTGGGTGGACTCCGCGGGAGCCCTCCACTTCCAACCCCAAAGGGGCTCCGACCTTTCTGGGACGGTGCGCTACCAAGCGGAGCGGGATGTAACCGTCTCCCGGGTTACGGAAACCTTCCAGCTGGCCAACCGTATCACCGTCATCGGAGCCGGGGAAGCTGCCAGCCGGGTGGAGGAGACGGAGGAAGACCCGGCTAGCCAGGCAGCCTATGGGCTGCATGAAGCCGTCTACGTGGACAAGGAAATCGACACCGCGGACGCAGCTAGGACCACGGCTCAGAACCTCCTAGCCAAGTACAAGGACCCCGTGGAGAAGATCGTCCTCCAAGTCCTCCCCGTCTACGACTTCCAAGTAGGCGACATCATCACCGTCACCGACCCCCACACCGGGCTGGAGGGCAGCTACCGGGTGAAGGTCAAGACCATCAGGTTCACAGCCGAAGAAGGGGAGCAGTGGGAGCTGGAGCTGGCCACCCGCCTCACCGACCTCCCCGACGAACTGCTCAAGACAGGCCAGCTGCAACGCTGGCTCAAGGGGTTAGCCTGAGTTGAAGCTCCGCAATCCCCGCAGCCGCCCCTACCAAGTCACCGTCCGAGGCCGAAGGTGGGTGATCCCGGCTAAGGCGGTGGTGGAGGTCCCCGACAGGCTGGCGGAGGCCATCCTCGCCACCCGGGCCTCCCGCTTTCTCCAGCAGGAGAACCCCCCTGTCTCCGACCTCCAAGAGGAGGTAAGGAGGATCAAGGCCTACCTGAGGTTGAGGTAGCATGACGGCTCCCAAGGTCAAAATCGGCATGGACAGCAACACCCTCGACCTGCTGGCCGCGGGCAACGTCCACCGCCTAACCCGCCATCCGCTGAAGACCTTCAGCCGCCGGAAGGTGGCCGGAGGCGAAGTGCACCTGCCCAGCCTAGGCCCCGCTGAAACCCTTCACATCCTCGAAGGCTGGCTGGACGGGTCGGAGGCGCAGGCCAACCTCCAGAAGCTGCTAAACCTCTACCACAGCCAAGAGCTCACCGCCTTGGAGACGGCGAAATACGAGGCCTTCGGCAAGCTTACGGACTTGGAGATTCCCTACCAAGGCGGAGAGACCGCCGTCCGCTACCGCCTCGAACTCACCGAGCTGCCGGCTTGGGGCCGCACAGCGGTCAACCAGGGCACCGACGCCTACTTGGCTGACTTAGACTACGCGGCTCTGCGCAGCCAGCTGTTCAGCCCCCTCTGGGCCCGGCATGGATGGAGCTGGGACCGCGGCGGGAAGAAGTTCGCCTACGAATTCATCCTCGTCAACGCCCTCGAGGAAACCTCACCTGCGGTTCTCTACGACGACGATGAGGCGTTTTGGTCGACGACGGGATGGGGCTCAGGCTCCAGCGCTGCCTCCCTGACCGAGGAGTCAACCGTTGTGAAGAAGGGAACTTCGTCAGCCAAAGTCTCCCAGACATCCGGCTCCTACGATGTGTTCGGAATCTACCACAGCTGGGCCGCAGGGCAGGACTGGTCTGGCTACGAGTTCGTCGCCCTCTGGCTTTACGGCTCCAACAGCGGCGGAAAGATGGCCCTAGACATTAGGGCGCCTGATGCCTCCAACAAATACTTCGCTTACATCGACGACACTTGGACGGGGTGGAAGCGGCTGGTTTACCCGTTGAGAGCTATGCCGAAAGTCGGGTCGCCGGATTTGACAAACGTCAAAGCCGTCTATCTCACCACCGACGAGGGCAACCCATGGGCTCCCTTCTACCTCGACCGCATGGTGCTGGACGTGGGCCAGTGGGTTGCGGTGGAGGTCTTCGTCCCTGACACGCTAAACACGGCCGATATTAATGTGCGCCTGTATTCATGGGATGGGTCCGGCTGGGTCGTCGGCC
This sequence comes from Candidatus Hecatella orcuttiae, assembly GCA_002011035.2. GTDB lineage: Archaea > Thermoproteota > Bathyarchaeia > Hecatellales > Hecatellaceae > Hecatella > Hecatella orcuttiae. The sequence continues at coordinate 433,497 of MTLY02000002.1, forward strand.
CCGGGGTGGAAGCCACAGACCTGAGCCCTTGGTCTGCCGGCGTAGACCTGTACTTCCTCGACGGCACAAAGGCGAGCGAAGCCTACGGAGGCAACTGGTACAACGACCAATTCGCCTACTACTCTCTAGGGGAGAGAGGCCAAACCCCCGGCAAATGGTCTTCACCGCCGCCAGACATCACCTACTCCCTCAACTACGGCTGCCTGAAACGCCTAGGCTTCGCCGTCAAAATGCCCCCCAGCACGCTGGCCCGCGACACCAGCGGCAGCCAAGCCGTCAACAAAACCCAGCTCAAGCTGGAAATCACCTACAACTCAGAGCACACCACCTACGTCGACGGAAGCCTCTAGCCCCTCCGGGGACAGCGGAAAGGTTAAATTTTCCACCTTTTCACCCTTAAGTTGGGGCCGGTAGTTCAGCGGCATGAAAGACCTGAAAAAGGCCTGCGCCAACGCTCGGTTTGCAACCGAGAGGTCCCGGGTTCAAATCCCGGCCGGTCCACTAACTCTTAGCACATGATTAAAAACAGCCACAGTGGAATGCGGACTGTGTTTCCTGAAAGTTCGAGTTTTTCCCGTGTGACAACTAGGCTGAAGGGTGGTCTGTGTTTTTGAGCGAAGTCCCTTAAACCTCTCAAGTCCTTTTCGCTTATTCTGTCCTTGTATTTCACTTCTATGGGGATTGGTCTTTGAAGTAGCTCTATTATGATGTCGGTTTCGTATCCTTGGCTTTTCCAGTAAAAAAGTTGCAGCTCTGAGGCAGGCTCAAGGTTGAACTTAAGCCGTTTACAATGGTCTGCCACCACACTTTCAACTACTTTTCCCAGTTCCGCGCTGTCTTTCAGAAGGTATTCACTAAAGGCTGCAACAGTAACATTTCGTATACCAGGGTCGTTGACGTAGACTTTCTTTTCCCTTCGTATTCTCTTCATTCGGCTGCGAGAGTAGTACTCGGATTCGGATATTAAAAAAGCAGTTTTGAGATAATAGAGATAGGCTTTCAAGGTTTGCCTCTTAAGCCCTAGGGTGTTGGCCAGTTCAGAATAGTTCATCCGGTGGGAGCTCTCCTTTGCTAAGACCGTGATAAGTTCTTCGAAGGCTACTGGGTCTCTGATATTGAACGTCCGAACTATATCTCTGTATATTGTCAGGTGGAGATAATTCCTGAGGTTCTCCGCGGATTGGTACAAGTCCTCGGCTGCTACAACTTCAGGATATCCTCCTTTTACTAAATAATCCTGTAAAGAGAGGATGAAGCGATCTATGTCTCTTGCTAAAATGTTAGCATTATCTTGAAGCGCGGAGTAAAAGATGTACGGGTTCTCTCTGCGAATTCCGTCTTGAAGTGATTTTCTGACCTGCCAGTTGACATTATCGAGGCGCTTTTCAAAGCTCTTCTCTTTCACGCGAAACCTAACTGTCTCTAAGAATTTCATGGGGAAAACTATTTGAGGAGCAATTCTTCCGACAAGCGATTCTGCGGTCCCCGTCAAAATGTTAACGCTTGAGGAGCCTGATATGAAAAATTTTACATTATATCCTAGGTCAAACCAGCGTTTCAGGACGCTTTCCCAGTTTTGGAGGAACTGTATTTCATCCAAGAAAAAATAGACCGGTTTTTCTAAGCGGAAAAGGGATTCCTTAAGGATGTATTTTGAATACAGGTCAAAAATAGCTTTCAAGGATTCGATCGTGATCTTGAGATACAGGTCGTCCAAGGAAACATACATAACTCTTGACGGTCCAACCTTTGAAATAACGTGCTCGATTAACTGATACATTAAAGTGGTTTTTCCGATCCTTCTTGCTCCCACAATGGCTGTTATCTTTTGATTTTCAACCGTTTTGAGAAGTTTATAATAGTCCCGCCTTTTAAATTCTGGAGCTTTGGTGGAAGGAACTTTCCCTGAATCCCACCAAGGATTATATATGTACAGGACCCTTAACAATTCAATTTCATCGAGCTTACATGCCTCGCTGTTTCCGCTTCTAACCAAATCCCTCACCAATAAATTGTACAGTATAATGGTCGAGACTTATTGTAATTTGACCATTATAATGGTCAAATTACAATATAAACATGATCTGTGTAATGGCCAAAACGAAATCATCCAGATTGCAATGATTCTCAGTACTGTCTAGAAGGCTTGATAATTTAAATGGATGCCTGGGGAATCTATGTTTCTCCGGCAAGTTATAGGGGCATGTGGTCTTTTCGGTAGACCCAGACCACCAAGGGGATTGCCACCGCCAGGTAGGCGAGGTGGACGATTATTCTAGCCCATTCCGCGTTGGTGGTGTAGCCGAACATCACCGCCAGCACCGAGCCTAGGATGCCCTTGTGGTGCAGCAGGCTGCCTTTCGCTATGTTCAGGGTGTAAGCGTGTTCCCCCAGCCAGCCTGCTTCGACGCCGGTTTGCTCGTAGAACTCCAGCAGTTCGTGAACCCCATAGCCAGCGAGGCCTCCGGCTAGGAGGATCAGGAGGATGCTGGTGAAGTAGAAGAACCTGTGCAGGTTGATCCTCATCCCGGCCACGAAGATGCCGTAGGATAGGATGAGCGCTGTGGCTGTTCCGGCGGCGATCCCGGCGAAGGTGCCTAGGGCGTCCTTCAGCAAGAAAGGCGTCAGGAAGAGCACGGTTTCCAGGCCTTCCCTGAACACGACGATGAAGGCTATGGACACCAGGCCGAGGATGGCGCCTTTGGTGACAACAGCCTCGATACGCCTCTCCATATCCCTTTTGATGTACTTCCCTTTGGCGGCCATCCAGTAGACCATGGAGGACAGCACCACCACGGCGACGAAGGCGGCGGTGGCCTCGAAAAGCACCTGAACGGTCTTGGGCAGCACCCCGTAGGCAAGCCAGATGGATGCCCCTAAGCCTAGGCTCAGGGCCACTGCCAAGTAGGCTCCGTACCAGATGTAGCGGGACAGCGGCCGCCTGCCAGTTCTGACCAAGTAGGACAGTATTATGGCTGTGATGAGCGCTGCCTCAAGGACCTCTCGAAAGGTTATCAAATACTGTCCAAGCATAGGCGTTCTCCCTTCGACGGTGTAGCCGGACCTGTGAACCCGCTGGCTGTTTTTGGTTAGGAATAGTTAGGCTCGCCTAATATATAAATATTTAGGTTAACCTAACTTCTCGGCAGGAAAACTAACGGAAGAAACCCTGCCTACGTCTAAGCCTTTGCACGTCAGCCAAGTAGGGCCAACGTTTCCGAACTCTGTTCACGGAGGCTAGGTCTAGTTTCACCTTCAAGCATTCCTCCCCCCCGCCGGCTTGGGCTACGACCTGCCCTTGGGGGGAAACGATAAAGCTCCCCCCCTCCACCCTCCTCCCGTCGGAGTAGGCTGTGGCGGTGTTGTTGACGAAGGCGTAGAAGACGGTGTTCTCCGCCGCCCGAGCCGCAGCCACATGCCTCCAGAGTGCTAGCCTGTCCTCGGGGATGTTGGAAGGGTTGAGGAGCACCCTCGCCCCCCGAAGAGCTAGGCTTCTGGAAACCTCCGGGTACAAAGCGTCCACGCAGACCACAGCCCCCACACCGGTTCCCTTCACTTGAAAAACCGGAAGCCTCCGCCCCGGGGAGCAGAAGGCCCTCTCCCCCACCGCCTGGGAGGGAAAAAGCTTGTCCGAGAAGCCTAAAACCTCCCCCTCCCTACCTAGGAAAGGCGCTGTGGAATACACCTGGCCTCCCCGTCGGAGGAAGAAGGCTCCGGCTAGAAGGTGAAATCCGCCTGCCTTAGCAGCCTTTCCCAGCTGGGAAAGAAGGGAGGCAGCGTCCCGCGGGGAGAGGATGTCTCCTCCCAGCCAGACCTCCGGAAGGCAGACGAGGTCTACGCCTCTGATTCCTCGGAGAGTCCGCAGCATCTTCTCGAGGTTCTCCCGTTTCTCAGGAAGTCTGGCAAACTGGACGAGAGCTATCTTCAGTTTCACCGCTTCCTTCCCCTGGTTGCCGGTAGTTTTAAGGCGGGGCTCCGCTAATCCTTTTACGTTTAAGGGGTTTAAACCTTGGAGCTCTCCCAGTTTCAGAGGATGATGCACCGTATCTACTTTCACAGGGACCGTCGGAGGGGCCTCATGCCCACCTACATGTGGCTGCTGGAGGAAGTCTCAGAGCTGGGAAAAGCCTTGGTGGAGGGGGACAGAGAAGCGGTGGAGGCCGAGTTCGCCGACGTCGCCGCCTGGCTGAGCTCCCTGGCCAACGTGGCTCAGGTGGACTTGGAGAAGGCAGCCCTGAGCAAGTACAACGGCCGGTGTCCCCGGTGCGGGGCTGAGGTCTGCCGGTGTCCCTTCCGCTAAGGGAAGCGCCGCGTTTCAGGGTGAAGGCGGAGGGGGTCTAAGTTTTTCTGTAGAGGATGAGGTCTCCTTGGCAGGTTTCTTGGACGGTGTACTCGGTTTTGACGGATTCTTTAAGCTTCACCCAGTACTCCCGGTTGAGGATGCAGCCGGGGTCAGGGGCTAGGACGTCCTTATAATAATTGTAGGCTCGAGCCCTGCAGCCTCCGCAGGTGTAGCGGAACCGGCATGAGCCGCAGTAGTCAGCCAGCCGGTCCTTGTCCCTCACCTTCCAGAGGAACTCGGAGTTTCTCCAAAGCTCTTCGAAATCATCCTCCAGAAGGTTCCCCACCTTCACCTGCTCTTCGTGGGGGAAGAAGACGCAGGGATAGAGGTCTCCGTTGGGCTCCACGGAGAGGTAGAACCTCCCGCAGCCGCATCCCCCGATGAAGTCGGCGAGTCTCCTCAGCTGGCCTGAGAGCTTGGGGTTGTAGAAATGGGTGGGCACCACGTCGCTGTCTCCCCCTCCTCCCCCAGCCTGCTGGGCCATGCGGGCGAGGAGTTCGTCTTGGCTGAGGTCCCCCAGCTCCGTCTGCTGGGCTATGCGGGCGAAGTAGGGAGCCGTGGATAGAACGTCGATCCTCATGGTCTTCATCTTATTCCAGCAGAGGGTTAGGATTTCCTCCCGCTCCTCAGGGCTGAGGTCCGCCTCCACCATCTCCGCACCCCGCCCAGTGGGGACGAAGTTGTAGAGCATGAACCAGTCGGCTCCCAGCTTGTCGGAAAACTCGATGAGAGCCGGGATCTCCTTGTAGTTCTGCCGGGTCAGGGTGGTGGCGATCTCCACGAAAAGCCCCTCCGCGACGCAGTTTTTTATGCCCTCCACGGTTTTCTCAAAAGCCCCGGGAACTCCCCGAAACTCGTCGTGGGTTTTGGGGTTGACTCCGTCGAGGCTTATCTGGGCGAACTGGAGGCCGGCTTGCTTGTACTCCTTCAGCCTCTCCCGGGAGGAGAAGACCAAGCCGTTGGTGGCCATGGCCACGTACATGCCTCTCTCCGAAGCGCGTTTCACAAACTTGAGGATGTCGGGGTGAACGGTGGGCTCCCCCCCGGAAAAGGCTAGGATGAGCACTCCCGCGTCGCCTAGGATGTCTATTCCCCGGAGGATCTCCTCAGTGGAAAGTTCATCCTCTCCAGGGGCCCCTGCGTTTTCATAGCAGTGAACACAGCGCATGTTGCAGGCTCGGGTGATGTTCCAGACTATCTGGAAGGGGGCTCCCGGCACGTAGGGGTGGGTGACCCCGAACCAGCCGATGCCCTTGATGACGTTGACGAGGCCCCGCCGCCAGTAGGGGTCCTTAAACTTCTCCTTCAACCTCTCCTCGGTGACTCCGAAGGCCTTGGTGGCGGCCTTGAGGACGGGCATGAGGAGCTTCTTGGCCACCCGGCATCGGAAGCAGGCTTCGGAGCGCACTCCGGTGTAGAGCTCCAAGGCTATTTCCAGCCTGTTTCCCTCATCTCGGCTGCAACGCTTGGAGAGGGCTGAGAGAGTCCGTCTCATGATGGGGTTGTCGGCCACCAGCTTGAAGACTTGAACAGCGTCGGTGGTGGTAGCTGATTCTCCCATTTTCCTATCCTCCTACTCCGGAAAGAAAAAAATGTCTGAGGGTAATTCGGTATAATATTTTTTAAAGAAAAGCTTGTATTTAACGTTAACCTTCAACCGTTAACTCACGATGGACTGCTGACCTAGCCCTGTGGCAGTCCACACCGTCTTCCCCCTACCCGCCGGCACCCTCCGAACCAGCCTGTGCTCCTCCAAAAGTTTCAGGTGGTAGTTGAGGGCTGAGGAAGTGAGCTGGGTTTCCGAGCGGAGGTCCCTCAGGGGAAGCTGTCTTCTGTCCAAGGCGTAGAGGATGAGGGTTCGGGCTCTAACCCCCGCCTTTTTATTCCTCCACCGGGGGAGGTACGCGTTGGGGTGGAAATGCTCCTCCGACATGCTTCCACCGGCTTTCCCCGACGGCGGCTACATGAACTCCGTCAGCTCCAGGGTCTTTTTCCCCGCTTCACCTTCTCCCTCCGAGAAGACCGCTGCGATCTCCTCGGAAACCACTTCTATCCGCTGCCGGTAGTAGTCTTTGATCCCGTAGGTTTCAGCCAGCCACTCTGCTACTTTGAGGTATTTTTCCACGGAGCCCTTGTAGACGGTTAGGGATATTTCGCCTCCGCACTTGGAGCATCTACCCCTCAAAGGGATGCGCCTGTGTTTTGCGTTGCATTTTTTACACCGGAAGGCTTGGGAGGCGAAGACCTTGAGGTTGCCGACGATGTCCCTCATGAAGTGAACGGCCAAAACTCTTTTGGCCACATCCTTCACGTCCACTCCCTCGATTTTCTCCATCAAGGCCATCTGCTGCCGTAGCTTCTCCTCCATGGTCCCCAGCTTCTTGTAGACGTTCTCCCCAACCCCCGAGTTGATGTCGGAGACCTCGTGGGAGAAGCCGTAGCCCTCATACTGGGCTGGGTTTCCCAGCCTGAACTGAACCATGTCTAGGAGGTTCATGACAAACCTGGGCGGCAGCTTCTCCCAGGTCCTCTGGAAGAATTCCAAGGGGTAAACATGGGAGAGGTCTAAGCTCCAAACCTGGTCGTCCACCTCCAAAGGGTTGACCAGAGGCGTCAGGAGGAGCGGCGCGTCCATGATGCCCCCTATCTGCGCGGGCAAGTAGTCTCGGGAAAAGTTGAGGAAGGCGTCCAACGCCAGCATCACGCAGTCTTCGTCGCCGTCGCAGTCCCTCCGCTTGGCGGAAATCCAAAGGGGATGAGCGTAGCAAACGTTCAGCTTGGAGAAGCCGACAATTCTGCCTAAGACCCCGGCTGAAGTGTGAGGTGAAAGCCCCACCACCAAGTGGCCTAGAAGGTCCCGTCTCTCTTGGGCGTTGTAAAACCTCGGAAGCCCGTAGAAGCGTTGGAGAAGCTCGTCCACAAACCCAGCTACCCGAACAAGGTAGTCGCCGCATTTCTCAGAGATTACAATGTCCTGAACCTTAAGCTCGCAAAGCTGGTCTGGGCCGGTGAGAGGGCGGCCTTCCCTGTCCACGGTGTAGCCCAGCCTCCGGAGGTCCTCCGCGGAAACCCCCACCTCCGAAGGGCGGAAGTGGGTGAGGGGAGCGTTGGTGAGATCATATCGGACGGTTCCATCCTTGAAGACGGTGAGGCCGTATTTCGCCCTCAGAAGCCCCTTCTCCAAGGGTTCAGGAATCCTAGTCTCGTTCATCAGCCCCTTAACTCCCTTCACCAGCTGGGGGAGAGACATCCCCAAGCGGGAGGACGCCTCCTTCAGCCAGCCCTCCAAGTCGATGTTCTGCCTCTCGTAGAAACGCCCCTCCACCCCGCAGGCTGCACACCTGTCGCCGGAGAGGGGCCTCCGGCATCGGGGGCAGAACCGGTGGAGGCTAGTCTTGGAGCCGCAGCTGGGGCAGAAGGGCAGGGGTGTGAGGCCGCCGCAGCCTCCGCATTTCCGCTTAACCAGCTCCACGTTCACCGCCTTCCCAGCTCCCTCCACGAGGTTCCGCTGAGCTCCCCCGCTGAGGCCTACGGGGAAGAGCACGTGCACAGGAGGCTTCATCTTTCTCTCCGCAGCCTTTTCAGGCCGCCCCATTCTGGCCCCTACGAAGCAGGAGTATTTGTCCCGAACCTCAAAACCCGCGGTGACGCTGACAGCTTGGAGAACCGTCAAGCCCTGTTCCAGCCGGGGGATTTCCCTGTTTAAGCCCAGGCACCAGGCTAGGGCGGCAGCGTCCCCGTCGGCCGCGATCAGCTTACCCTCCTCAACCCGGTGGGGTAGAAGCAGCCTCTCGAAGATCGTCTTAACCTGAGCGTCTAGGTCTAGGGTGATGGTCTCAGCCAGCTCTCCCCTCGTTTCGATTTCACCCTCAGCCAGGCGGCTTCTCAGCCGTAGGAACTCCTCCAAGCATATGTTCCGCCAGAAGTAGGTGTAGCGGGGGTGAAGGGGCACCCCCAGCTTGGAGGAAATTTTTATGGCCTCCGCCGCGCTGGGCTTGACAGCTAGGGGGCTGTCTGCTAAAGACTGGAGGCGGAGGTAGGGGATCCCTAGGTTTCCAGCGGTCTCCTCTCCCCTTTCTCCAAGGGCTTTTTTCAGCTCCCAAGCCCACCATTCCTCCACGAACCCTGAGGGTGCGAGAGGTTTTCCGTTCTCCAGAAACTCGGAAAAAGAAATAAGAAGGTCGCCTAGGAAGAGGATTTTGTCCACCTCCCCCTTCAAGGCTTGAGCCTTCTCCACGGTTTCCACCCTCACCACCGAGCCTGACTTCAGCCGGACCACAGGCGGCTCAACGGTGTCCACAGCGCTTACAATCCCCCCTTTCTCAGGGAACTCCAAGCGCAGCTGGGTTCCCACAGCCATGAAGCCTCCCAGCACCGTCATAGTAGCCGGATGCACCCCCACGCTGGTCAGGCCGGTGTTTCGGGCGCGGCCGTAGCGGAGCCTAAACCTGCTGCCGTACTTGGAGGTGGAGGGGAAGGAGAACACCGGCCGCCCGGCGATGATGTCGTGGAGGTAGGGGGACTCTGCTTCCTCCTCGCTTCGGCTGGCCGTGATCTTCCTCAGCCAGTCCCACCCTGTGAGGTTCAGCTCCCTGACCACCTTCCAAACCTTGGAAGCCCTGCCGACGATGCCGTCGTTGACCACCCGGAGGGCGCCTCCCCGCACCGCGTTGGTCTCTATCCCGGGGATGTTCCTGAAGTCCGCTACCTCCACCGGGTCTGTTCGGATGCCGGTGACCTCCACGGGAAGATGGTGGAGGACGTAGGTGAGGGTTTCGTCGTCCACGTGAAACTGAAACCGGGAGACCTCCCGCTCGTAAAGCCGGAGCTCCTCGATGAACCGGGAGACCTCCTCGTCCCTAGCCCTGTAGGCTTCCAGCCCCAGCAGCCTCCGAACATAATCCCCCAGCACAGCCACCAGCCCCAGCTCCGTCCCCCCCGCCGACCTCATAGGGCCTGCGAAGTAGATGGCCAAATGCCTCAGCGCCCGGCCTGGGCCTCCGCTCCGCTGCTTCACGGCCACCCTGTCTATGCCTTGGATGGGCGCGGCGGTGACTCCCTCGGTGAGGATGGCGGTTCCCGTCTTAACCGCCTGCTCAGCCGCCTGCTCAGGGGGGAGGACGCCGAAGGCGCCGTAGACGATTTCCTCCGCGACCTTGAAGGCCATGGGCGCTCTGTCCAAGCGTCCCAGCTCCCTGATCTTCCTGCCAACCCCCGGGGGGCCTACCATGTATTCAACCCGGTCGGCTAGGTCTCGGGATACGCGGATTTCCTCCTCCACCGAGCCTTTAGGGTCGAAGCCCTTGGCCTTGGCGGCGTCGGCTGTTTCGAACAGGCCCTTGAGCTGAGCCTCCAGTCGGCTGAAGTACTCAGCGTAGGCTGGGCTTCGGTCTTGCGTGGGCATGGAGGTCCCTTCAGGCGATTTTTCTCGCGTAGAACATGTCGCTGAACTTGCAGTAAACGTCCACAGGCTGGCTTCCGGGAGGCGCGGGGACTTCCCCCGTCAAACCGCAGAGGCTGCAGCGGACTGAGGCGTTTCCTTCCCCTGGGCTTATGGTTACGTGGATGGAGCGTCCTCCGCACCGGGGGCAGATGAAAAACTTGGGAAGGGTTCGCTTGATTATCTTTACTACTTTCTTCCTCCGCCTTCTACCCAAAACGATGCACCTAACCTTGCCATGTAGAATGTGGAGGTTATCTGAATTAAGCTTTAACCGGAGGCTTCCCCTGTTCACGGATCAGAACAGGCTGTTCTAAGGTGTAGGATTAAGGGCAAGCGGGCCGCTGTTATTTTCCGTGAGAAAGGGAGAAGGAGGTGAAGTCTTGAGCCAGAAAACCAACCGGTTTACCCTCACCACCGTGGCGGTAGCAGCCCTCATTCTCTTGGCTGCCAACATATCCCTGATGATTCCCCTCTACGCTGAAAGAGCAGCAGCCCCCAAGGGGGAGTTCCCCGCAGCGCCTTGGCAGCCGACCCAACTGGCGGAGCAGCGGGAAAATATCATATCCCTAACAGGAACCGGAACCGTCAAGGCGGAGCCTGATTTGGCCGTGATCCAGCTGGGCGTCGAGACGCGGGCATCGTCGGCGGGGGAAGCCCAAAGGCTGAACGCAGAGCGGATGGCCGGGGTGATCGCCGCCCTCCAAGAGGTGGGAATAGGAGAGGAGGACATGTGGACTGCGGGTTTCACCCTCACCCCTCTGACCAAGTATCCCGCGGGGGGAGGTGTTGCTGAAATCTTAGGCTACCTCTGTCGAAACAGTCTCACCGTCCAGTTAGACGACATGGAAGCTGTGGGGCGAATCCTCGACCTAGCCGTGGCCGCTGGAGCCAACCAGATCTCCTCGGTGTATTTCACCCTCTCCCAAGACCTGAGGAAAACACTCCAAGACCAAGCGACCACCATGGCGGTAGAGGACGCGGAGGCTAAGGCGCAGCTCCTAGCCGAAGCCGCTGGAGTCCAGCTCATCAGCCCTACCAGTCTCTCCCTCAGCGTAGGCTACCAGCCTGAATACAGGGTTTTCATGGAAGCCGCGGTGCCGATGCCTACTCCGGCTCCCACGCCCATCCTGCCGGGGGAAGTGGAGGTTACCGTAACCGTCTATGTGACCTACGCTTTCCAGTAGCCGTTTAAGGCTTCGCGTGGGAAGCCTACCCCAAACTTTTTACATCCGCTCCGTCCAGAGTTAGGAAGAAGGCGGACTCAGAGGGTTTTTGATGTCCAAAGACGAGGAGGCTTTCTTGGAGGCGGTGCTTCGCGGCAAAACCCTGCGGGTTTACTGGTATCTCCTCAAACGCGGCGGAGACCATCCCATCGGAGTTCGGGAAGTTCAGAGGGCCTTGGGCTTCAGCAGCCCCAGCGTGGCCTTACACCACCTGGAGAAGCTGAGGGACCTGAAGCTGTTGGACAAGACCGGAGGCGAATATCTTGTGGCCCGGGAGGTCAAAGTAGGCTTCCTCAGGCTTTTCCTCAAACTGGGCCGGCTGGTCTTACCCCGGTACCTGTTCTACGCCGTCTTCCTCACCACCATGCTAGCCGCCTACGTGGCCCTCTACCCTCAAAGCCTCTCCGCCCACAACCTCGTGGCTCTGATCTTCGGCGCCGCCGCCTCCCTCATTCTCTGGTATGAAACCTACCGCGTCTTGAAGGAGGCACCGTGGTGAAGGAGGCTGCCGGTTTGAAGCTCAACCTCAAGCTTTTATCCTCTGTTCTCCTAGCGGTAGCCCTAGGCTTTGGAGCCGTCGCAGTCCCCTGGGCGCTCCAACCCGGGGAAATAGTCTACAAAGAACCCTTGAGGGAAGCCTTCGAAACCGTGCCCGAACCTGTGCCTGCCCCTCTCCCCGCCCCCGCAGCCCCAGCTCAGCCTCCTTCACCCACCCTGCCGCTTCCCACCGTCCTCCTCCTGCCGCTTCTAGGCTGCCTAACAGGCTTCGTCGCCGCGTTCGTGGCGAGGAAACGTCTGAAGCCTCACCCATCCTAGCCGGGAAACACCAGCCCCCGTCCTAGACCATGAGGATGGGAATGTGGCTTCTCTTATGCTCGCTGGAGGCTTTGAGGCTGCAGACCCTCAGGACGGTTTTGAGGGGAAGCCCAAGCCTGCGAGCCACCAGCCGGGGGGACAGGCCTCGCTCCAGCCCGTAGAGAACCAGGTCCAGCGTCTGGTAGCGGATTCCCAGCTCCCCTTCATCCGTCTGCCCGGGCCAAAGCCCGGGGCTGGGGGTTTTCCGAAGGATCTGCGGGGGAATATCCAAGTACGCGGCCAGCTGGTAGACTTGGGTCTTGTAGAGGCCTCCGAGGGGGAGGACGTCGGAGGCTCCGTCTCCGTGCTTGGTGAAGTAGCCGGTTAAGATTTCGCTCCGGTTCCCGGTGCCCAACACCACGCCCTGAAGCCTGTTGGCGAAATAGTAGAGAACCAGCATCCGCATCCTAGCCTTCAAGTTGCCCTTGGCCAAGAGGCTGGAGGGATTGAAAACCGGCACCGTCTCGGAAACAGCCTTCAGAGGGTCGGAGATGTCCACGAGGAAGTATCTTATCCCCAGTCTGCCGGCGAAGCGCCCCGCATCCTCCACATCCCTCAGGTTGACGGTTTCCTTCTCCGGCATGGAGACCCCCACCACCCGGTCTTTTCCCAAGGCTTCCACAGCCAGCTTGGCCACCACCGACGAGTCGACTCCGCCGCTCAGCCCTACGACGGCGCAGGAGGCTTGAGCCTGCTCCACGAAACGCTTGAGGAGGGCGGTTAGCCTTTCCGCCGCGGCTTCAGGGTTTATCCTCAGAAGCTTCTCCGAAAGCTCGAATCCGTGAGCCAAAAGTATCCCTCCGGCTGCGGTGTATTTTCAACCTCTCAGGTTTTCTCGAACAAGATATTTAACCTCCTCTCACCGTAAAGGTTTACTGACCGGCTCGAGGGTCGGTTCCCGTTTCTCGGAAAGCGGGAGGCAGCGCTGTGAAAAAGAAAGGCGTGTTCATCGCTGTGGAGGGCATAGACGGGGCGGGCAAGACCACCCAGGCCTGCATGTTGGTGAAAAAGCTGAGGCAGATGGGCTATGAGGCAGCGTACACCACCGAACCCACCTACGGGCGGGTAGGCGACCTGCTTAGGCTTCACGTTTCCAAGCAGAAACCCCGCGCTCCCCTCTACGAGGCTTTGCTCTTCGCCGCGGACAGGTTTGAGCATGTGAAAAGGGAAATCCAGCCTAAACTCCGAAGGGGGCTGGTGGTGGTTTCCGACAGGTACCTCTACTCCAGCCTAGCCTACCAGGGAGCCGCGGGAGTCAGCCTCCCCTGGCTTCGGGAGGTTAACTTCTTCGCCCCCAAGCCGGACCTAACTTTTTACATCGACATATCCCCTGCCAAAAGTTTAAAGCGGAAGGCGGGGAAGGTGGGCGCCTACGAGAGCCTGAGCTACCAGAAGAAGGTTCGAAAAATCTACTTGGACATGGCTGAGGAAGAAGGCTTCACCGTCTTGGAGGGGGAAAAGGGGGCGGAGGAGCTTCACAGGGACATGCTTTCCAAGGTCTTGAAGCTTCTGCCCAAACCCAGGAAGGGCGGAGGCTAGAGGCTCTTCAGTTCGATGAGCTTCAGGGGCTTCAGTCTCCTTTTTTCAGCCTCCTCGTTTATCTTGGCAACCAGCCGCTCTATCAGCTCGTCTAAGGGCAGCCTCCGGGTTCCCTTAAAATGGCTGACTTGGATTTCCAAGGAACCCCTCTCTTGGAAAAGGAAGCGGACGAAGTTGAAGTCTCCCCAGAGAGGCGCGCTCTTCCCCCCGCTTTTGTTATGCCGGTAGACGATGTGGACGAAGAAATCCAAAACATCATTCTTTCCCTTACTGAGGTGGCGTTTGATCCTTTCAACTTCCTCCTCCCTGAGGAAGATGAAGCTGTTGCTCTCGGCAACTCCCACCTCGTAGGCGGTGGTCAAGCCTAGGGCGCTGCCCTCCGGGGGGAGGTTTTCCTTCTGGGAGTTAAGCCGCCCCATGGCTTCCACCACCAAAACCTGAAGCTTCGCAGGGGAGAAGCCGTAGGAAAACTGGGCGTAGGCTTGGATCACGGAGGGAAAATTTTCAAAAACACCCAGCATGGCTTCTCCCGAAGGAGATTTCTCTGGGCTGAAGTATATAAGCGAATTTGCACCCTTCTTTCAAAATGGCGGAACCCTGCGGTAGAGCATGTTGCTTGAACATGTAACACATCCCCTCCTCCGGCCGAGGACGGTGGAGAGGAGATCCTACCAAGAAGCCATAGCAGCCACCTGTCTCCGAGGAAACACCCTCGTCATCCTCCCCACCGGCCTCGGCAAGACCACCATCGCAGCCTTAACCGCGGCGGAGAGGCTGCGGCTTCACCCCGAAGGCCGATGCCTCATCCTAGCTCCGACGAAGCCTCTGGCCCTCCAGCACTACCAAACCTTCAGGCGGGTTTTCAACCTAGAGGACTCTGCCTTCTGCCTGCTGACCGGGGAAAACCCTCCCCAGGAGAGAAGCACCACCAGCGGCCGCCTCATCTTCATGACCCCTCAGGTTTTGGAGAACGACCTCGTCGCGGGAAGAACCACCCTGCGGGATGTGGTTCTTTTGGTTTTGGATGAAGCCCACCGGGCGGTGGGCAACTACGCCTACGTGTTCATAGCCAAAAACTACGCTGAGGCAGCCCGGCATCCGCTAGTCCTAGGCCTAACCGCCTCCCCCGGCTCCTCGAGGGAAAGGATCAGGGAGGTTAAGGAAAACCTGGGCATCAGGTTTGTCGAAGCCAGAACCGACCGAAGCCCCGATGTGAAGCCCTACGTTATGCCCACCCAGGTGGAGTGGGTGAGAGTCCAGCTTACGCCTCCCCTGGAAAAAATCCGGGAAAAACTTCAGGTCTTCTTCAGGGAGAAGGTCAGCGCCTTGAAGGAAGCCGGCTTCCTCCCCACAGCCTCAAGGTTGCACCTGAAGTTCAGGGACATCTCCCAAGCGGAGGAAAAGCTCAGAAAAGAAATCGCCCGGCAGCCCAGTCCTCTCCCGGAGCTCCGCCGGCTTCTGGTGGACCTGCACAGTGCGAGGAAGGCCTCCCATGCCTTGGAGCTGCTGGAAACCCAAGGCCTAGCCGCGCTGGGAGAATACTTCCGCCTGCTGGAAACCCGGGCGAGGCGGGCGGGAGCCCCGGCTTCGGTGAGGCAGATGCTGCTGGACGGGCGGATTCAGGAAGCCCTAAGCCTGACCTTGGTCTACGGTGAAAAGGGCGTGGAGCACCCTAAGTTTGGAAGGCTCGTGGAAACGGTGGAGCGTTTCCTAGCCCAAGGAGCCCGCCGCGTCATCGTCTTCACCAACTACCGGGAGACCGCGGAGAGGCTGAGGGTGAGGCTGGGGGAAAAACCCGGGGTCCGGGTTGCGAAGCTCATCGGGCAGGCGAACAGGCAGGGGGAGCGAGGCCTCAGCCAGCAGAAGCAGACTGGGGTCCTAGCAGCCTTCAGGGAGGGGGAATTCAACGTCCTCGTGGCCACCCAAGTGGCGGAGGAAGGCTTGGACATCTCGCAGGCGGACGCTGTGGTCTTCTACGACAACATACCCAGCGCCATCAGGTTCATCCAGCGGCTGGGGAGAACAGGGAGGAGAGCTCCGGGGAAAGCTGTGATCCTCCTCACCGAGGGAACGAGGGATGAAGCCTACCACTGGATTGCCAAGCATAAAGAAAAAGCCATGATGGAGGCGGTGAGGGAGCTGCAGATGCAGGGGAAGGAGAAGAGGGAAAATGGTAAACAGCAGGAGCTGGGAAAGTTCATGGCCGCCGCAGCCTCCAGGGAGGAGAAGGAAGAGGGGAAGCTTCAAGTCTACGTGGACACCCGGGAAGCCTCCTCCCCGGTGGTCAGGGAGCTGGCCTCCTTCGGCTTGAAGCTCAACCTGACCAGCTTGGAGGTAGGCGACTACGTCCTCTCCCAGGACACAGCGGTGGAGCGGAAGAGTGTTCGAGACTTCGCCGCCTCCATCGTCGACCGCCGGCTTTTCACCCAGGCGGAGAGGCTGGCCTCCGCCTACCGGAAGCCTCTCTTCATCGTGGAGGGCGAGGGCCTCTACCAGGCTTCAGGGGTTTCTCCCCCCGCGCTTCGGGGGGCTATCCTCAGCCTCATCTTCGACTTCCGAATTCCCGTGCTCTGGACCAAAACCCCCGGGGAAACCGCTCTGATGATTTATTCCCTAGCCAAAAGGGAGCAGGCGGAGAAGCCCGTTCACATCTCCCTCAGGGAGAAAAAGCCCCCCACCTTGGCGGAGCAGCAGGAATACATCATAGCCGGACTCCCCAGCGTGGAGGCCACCTTGGCCAGGAAGCTTCTCGCAGCCTTCGGCTCGGTGGAGAAGGTCATCACAGCCGGGGAGGAGGAGCTGAAAAAAGTGAGGGGAATAGGCCCTAGGATAGCGGAGAAGATAAGGGAAGTTGTCACAGCTAAGTATCCCCGAAGCTCGGAGGATGCGGAGGAGGAGAGAGGGAAAAACCAGGCTGAGGCTGCGGAAGACTGATCAGCCCTGCTTTCTCACCCTCCTAACCCTCTCCAAGGCTTCCAAGAACGTAACGGCCAAACCCGCTAAGGTTTCCAAAGCCTCAGGCTTCTGCTCCCCCCTCAGCTTGGCTTCCAATTGTTGAAGTTTGAGGAGCAGAGTTTCCTCCAAGGTTGTCAGGGCTGGGGGGGCAGCCAGCTCCACTGCCTCTTCGTCGGATTTCACCACAACGACTTTCCGCTGGCATTTTATGCAGTAGATTTCACCTGAGGCGGTTTTGAAGAGGGGAGAGCTGCAGCTGGGGCAGGCTTCGCCAAGCATGGTCGCCCCGGATTTCAAAATCTCCGCCATTTTTCTGATGTCTTCGCTCATGGTTAACCGTCACCAACTATCTAGCCGGGTTTGGATAAAAAATATATCGGAGGAAAGGTATAGAATACACTGTCGCCTTGAATCGGCTTCACTCCGAATTCAGCCGCAGCCCTCACGGTGGTGGAGGATGGTTAAGCGTAAGCGGAAAATCGAAGAATACGAGCAAAGCCTCAGCCAAGCCACAGGCGTGCTTAAGGAAATCTCCGAAGACACCACCACCCCCAGAAACATCAGGAGAGCTGCCAAAAGTGCCATCGAAGCCCTCCATGACACTTCTCTCTCCCACGCCGTGAGGTCGGCTAATGCCATTTCGATTCTGGACGAAATCTCCCAGGACCCCAACATGCCCCCCTATACGCGGACCCGCATCTGGAACGTGGTAAGCATCCTCGAAACCATCAAAGACTGACCCCGCCCTCGTTTCTCACAGAGGAGCGCGGAGGGCTTTCTGGATCTCAGCCAAAAGCAAAGGGTTTCCCGCGGCGATGAAGGAAACCCGCTGCGTGGGGGTGTCAGCTGAAGCGTCTAAGATGCGACCCTGCTCATCGACTATCAGCCCCCCCGCCTCCCGGAGGATGTGGTAGGCAGCCGCCAAGTCGGTGACCCGCAGCCTCCCCCGCACGTCCACGAAAGCGTCCAACCTCCCCGAGGCCACATAGCAGACTTCCAAGGCGTTGGCTCCGAAGTGGCGGCTGTGCTTGGCCCGGCGGGCAAGGGAGGAAATCTTCCTCATCTGAAGCCTAGGAATGGGAGGGTTAAAGTTGATGCCCACCAAGGCCTTTTGGAGGGTGGAGACCTCTGAGGCCTTCAAGGGCTTACCGTCAAGGTAGCTTCCCTTCCCCCTAACCGCCCAGTAGGTTTCCCCATGGTAGAGGTCCTGAACCAAGCTGGTGTGGACGGCTGAAAGCCGGGGGCGGTCGGCGGCGGCGAGGGAAACCGCGTAAAAAGGAATCCCCCTGAGGGCGTTGTTGGTTCCGTCCAAAGCGTCGACGATGAGGTATCCCTCCCCCGGCCCTCTCTCAGGGGCGACGAAGCCTTTTTCCTCGCTGACGACGGTGCAGGAAATCCCCCACTTTTTCAAGGTGGAAAAAACAGC
Organism: Candidatus Hecatella orcuttiae; assembly: GCA_002011035.2. Lineage (GTDB taxonomy): Archaea > Thermoproteota > Bathyarchaeia > Hecatellales > Hecatellaceae > Hecatella > Hecatella orcuttiae. Next base: position 451,280 of record MTLY02000002.1, read on the forward strand.
GTCCTCGGACTCCGCGTCGATAAGCCGCGTTCGGTCGCCGCCTGCGCCCACACCCAAAGGCTCCGCCCCCTCGGAGGTCCCGGCCAGCCGCAGGGTTCTCCGTCGAATCTGGGAAGCCATCTCCTTCAGCAGCTCTAGGTCCAAAACCATGCTCCGCGACCCTGCTTGAAAGCGCCTTCAAGGCTGGAGAGGGGCGACGCTTTTCAACTCTTCACTTAGAGGCGGTGGGTCCTGAAGGTTGACGTTCACACCTCACGCCGGCCTGCAGTTTCCCCTCATGCCCGCGCCCCTCCAAGCGTTAAACGTCCAAGCTTAGGTTGCTCCCTCCCGGGCCTAGCCGGGTTCGCTTGGCAATGCCGCCAACCTGCCCCTACGAGCAGGCTGAGGGCATCCGCCAACCCTAGAGGACAGGCACTCACGGAGGCGCCTGCAGGTTGAACGTGGGGCTGAGGGCGTCTCCCTTCAGCTTTCGGCCCGCCGTGTAGGGGATTTGCGGTCAAACCTGCCGGAGCAGGTTTTCAGGGAACCCCTAGCTCCCCGCCTAGACCCACCGCCAAAGAAAGAAGGGCGCCGATCTAAGTTAAATTTTTTCAACGCCTCCGCTGGAAGCCGATAGCTTTTTATCGAATTTTCAGCTTCCCCATGGGTGATCAGAGCTCTGCAGGCGGCTGGCTTCTTGAAGGACGGTTTGACCTCTGTTCCCGAGGATAAGGTTCTTGTTCTGGATTTCGGAGGGCAGTACTCGCACCTCATCGCCCGGAGAATCCGGGAGTGCCGGGTTTACTCGGAGCTGATTTCCTACACGGTTTCGCCGCGGGAAGTTCAAACTCTCCAACCCAAGGGCCTCATTCTCTCCGGAGGGCCTACCAGCGTTTACGAGGAGGACGCTCCCCTCTGCGACCCTGAACTCTTCAAGCTGGGCATCCCCATCCTAGGCATCTGCTACGGCCTCCACGCCATGGTTCACCTCCTCGGAGGCAGCGTAGTCCGGGCGGCCCGAAAGGAGTATGGAAAGACGGAGCTTTTCATCGGCGACCGCTCCGACCTTTTCCAGGGATTGGAAAACCGGACGGTCTGCTGGATGAGCCACGGGGACATGGCGGAAACCCTCCCCGAAGGGTTTGAGGTCATCGGCCGCACGGCCAACACCCCGACGGCCGCCATTCGGAGGAGAGACAGGAAACTCTACGGAGTTCAGTTTCACCCTGAGGTAGCTCATACGCCGCGGGGGCTGGACATTCTGAAAAACTTCGTCTACCGGGTCTGCGGCTGCAGGCCTACGTGGACCATGGAGTCTTTCATCGAAAACGCTGTGAAGGAGATCAGAGAAACCGTGGGGAAAGACCGGGTTCTCTGCGCCCTCAGCGGAGGCGTGGACTCCTCCACGGTGGCGGTCTTGGCCCACAAAGCCCTAGGCGACCAGCTTACCTGCGTCTTCGTCGACCACGGGCTTCTCCGGAAAGGCGAAGCGGAGCAAGTCTTGGAGATGCTGGAAAAGTTCAAGATGAACATCATTCATGTCAGCGCCGCGGAAAGATTCCTGTCGAGGCTGAAGGGCGTGGATGACCCTGAGGAAAAGAGGCGGCTGGTCGGAGAAGAGTTCATCCGCGTCTTCGCCGAGGTGGAGCGGGAGAAGGGCCCCTTCCAGTGGCTGGTGCAGGGAACCCTCTACCCCGACGTCATCGAAAGCGCGGGGGTGAAAAGCCCCGCTGCCAAGATAAAGACCCACCACAACGTAGCCGGGCTGCCGTCGTGGATGAAGTTTAAGCTTCTAGAGCCCTTGCGGTGGCTTTACAAGGACGAGGTCAGAGAGGTCGCAGGCCTGCTGGGTATCCCCCGGGAGATCGTGAGAAGGCATCCTTTCCCAGGCCCAGGCCTCGCCGTCAGGGTCTTAGGCCCTGTGACCCCTGAGAAGCTGAGGATATGCCGGGAGGCCAGCTTCATCGTGGAGGAGGAGTTGAAGAAGGCCGGCTTGTACGACGCGGTCTGGCAGGCTTTCGCCGTGGTCGGCGAGGATAAAGCCGTGGGGGTGCTGGGGGATGAGCGGAAATTCGGCTACATCGTCACCGTGAAGGTGGTGGAGTCGGTGGACGCCATGACCGCGGAGTGGAAGCGGCTTCCCTACGAGCTCTTGGAGCGAATAAGCAGTAGGATCACCAACGAGGTGGACGGTGTCACGTGGGTGACCTACGCCATCTCCAGCAAGCCGCCTTCCACCATCGAACCCTGCTGAGCCTTCAAGGCTTCTTCAACCTTTGAAATCTGGCTGCCACTTCTTCCACTTCTTCCGAGGTCAAATTTGCCGAGGCTGCCTTGAAGAGAACATGGTCCTCCCGGTAGATGTGGCTTCGGAGGAGGTCAATCAAATGTTGCGCTTTACCCCTCACCTCCGCAGCCTCCCCCCGGTTTAAGGCTTTTTCCAGCAGTTCCACGATCATTCTGATAGACTTGTGCTCCGCCATCATCACTTGCACAGGCCCGCCGGGAGGCCGCACCGGTCCACCCATGGAGGTGGCTGCCTTTTCAAAATACCTGCCCAACACCGGGAACAGACCCTCCTCTTCCTTTCTAAAATGCGGGGCGGAGTAAGCTTGGATTTCGGAGAGAATCTCCCGCACGCTTCCCAGATCCAAGCTGGCTGCGGAGGCTTCGAGAGCCCTAAGCCTATCTAAAACGTATCTGTGCTCGCAGCTCAGCTCGCCTAATGGATTGGAAGACGGCACAAGACACCGCCCCAGAGGCTGGTTGAAACGGTAACAGGGGGCTTATTCGTAGACAACGCCTTCTCCCCCCCGAGGGTAACGCCACTTTATGGCCTCGGTTTGGCAGAGGTGATAGCAGGTGCCGCATTCGAAGCATCGTTCCATTCCATGCATCCAACGGGCTGTTCCTTCGCTGAGAACCCAGGAGCCTGAAGGGCAAAGTTTAACGCAGAGGCCGCAGCCTGTGCATTTTCCCTCCAAAACTTCCACGTGGACTTTGGTTTTAGGCTGCCTCCGCGTCAGCTTAGCCCAGCTTCTCTCCGTCGGTTGGTTTTCCATGAGGAGGCCCCCCTTTCCGGCAGGCGTTTCTCTCCGCTGAGAGGGATGCAAAACCTTAAAACATTCAGGTTAAATAAAGATTAAAGAAAGAGAAGTAAAGGGTGCTTCCGCTGAGCGGCGACTACGTAGCTTCTTCAACCAGCTCGGTGCCGGAGGATTTCCTAACTTACCTTTCGGAGGCGAAGAGGCAGGTAGATGAGGAGCTCCGGCGGCTGATTTCATCCCTCCGAGAGCTGAAGCTCCACCCCCAGATGGCGTATGCCGCTCTCTCCCAAGGGAAAAGGCTTAGGCCCATCTTAGTGTTGATGAGCGGGGAGGCGGTGGGTGGACGCCGGGCTGAGCTGATGCCTCTGGCTCTGGCCTTCGAGCTAATCCACACGGCCACACTGGTTCACGACGACATCATCGACGGAGACCTCCTCAGGCGGGGAGTTCCCACCCTTTACCAGCAGTGGAAGGACAAGGCCATCCTGGGAGGCGACGCCCTGTTCGTCCACGCCATCAACCTCGTGGCGGGCTTCGGCCCTGAGGTCATGAAGAACGTCTGCAGGGCGACGTTGGAGGTCTGCGACGGGGAGTTCATGGACGTCTCTCTCAACCTTCCCACAGCCACGGAGGAAGAGTATCTTCTGAAGATCAGGAAGAAGTCCGCATCCCTCTTCGGCACCGCTGCCCAATGCGGCTGCATGGCGGGCGGAGGGACGGATGTGGAAGTGAAAGCCCTAGCCACCTACGGGGAGTTCTTCGGCATGGCCTACCAGGTCAGCGACGACCTCCATGAGCTGGAGACGGAGAAGACGGTTCCCAGCGACCTCAAGAACAGGAGGGTCATTCTCCCCTACATTCACCTCTACAGGCATGGCAGCGCTGAGCTGCGAAACCTCCTAAAGGAAACCTTTGAACGTCGGACAGCGTCCCTCAGCGACGCGGCTGAAATTTTCAAAGGCTTAGAGGAATTCGGCTCCCTCGCCTACTGTCGGAGGAAGATAAAGGAGTACGCTGAGGTGGCGGAGAAAAGCTTAGCTCCCCTCAGGAACAACCAATACAAGGACTACCTGCATCACCTGCTCCGCTACTTCACCTGAAAACGTAGGCCAAAGTTTAAATTTCCCCTCTCCCTCATAAGCATCCTCACAGCTTCACCGACAGAGCCTTCGCGAGGATTCTGAGGTTGGAAGCCGAAAAGCCTAAGCTCATCGCCGTGGTGGGCGACAGCAAAGCTGGGAAGACCCACCTAGCTGGGTTTCTGATAGCCCACTTCACCCGCAAGGGCCTCCGGGTAGGTTCGATGAAGCACATCCACGACGCTCAGCTGACGTTGGACAAGCCTGGAAAGGACACCTGGAGACATGTGCAGGCAGGGGCGAAGGTCACCGTGGGCGTTGCCAGCCGGGAGTGGGTCCTCTTCAAGCGGGAAGATACCTCCCAGCTCAGCTGGGAAGAGCTGTTAGCTCCCCTGAGGAGGGAAAAGCTAGACCTCGTGGTGGTGGAAGGCTTCAGATACGCCCTCAAGGACAGGTCGGATGTTCCAAAACTTTTGGCTGCAAAAAACATGGAAGAACTTAAAAGGGCAGTGGAACAGCTGGCTCCGCCCCTTCTGGCTGCGGTGGGCAAGGTGGCGGAGGCCGCCTCCTCCTACCGGGGGCTTCCCGTCTTGGAGCTTCCCAAGGATGGAGAAAGGCTTCTCGCCTTGGTGGAGCGGTTTCTCTTCCCAAAGCCTCCCGGGTGAGGGGGGTTAATCGGGGATTCCGAAGAAGGGGAGAACGTCCTCCCTCAGCTTCTTCTCCACCTCCCCCCTCTTCAACGGAGGTATCCACATTTCCCGTTGAGGTTTGATCAGTCTCACCACCTCGCCGGTGGAAATTTCCCCCTGCAGTTTGCGGGAAAGCTGAACCGCGGTGAGATATTTATCAGGGTCGTAGGCTAGGAGGCGGCTGGGCTCCACGGCCAGCACCAGGTCCAACTTCCGCAGCCCCGGCCAAGGTAGGGCGATGTTGCCGTAGCTTTCGATGACCACAACCTCATGGGCTTCGCCCACCCGTTTGTAGGCTAGGTCGGAGGCGAGGTTGTAGTATTCCATCAGGGAGTCTTGGCCTTCGCCGTCCCTGACCCTGTAGACCTTGGAAGCTCGGCTGCGGAGTCCCTTCCAAAGCTCCTCCAGCCGGCTGTCGGATGCTGCGGAAATGTTTTCCACCAAAATGGTTTCGGTTTTCTCCCCGCAGAGTGTGATCCTGTCCAAGATGAAGGGGGGAAGCAGGGAGAGGGACCTCTGGAGGGTGGGCTCCCCCCATATTCTGTGCACAGGGTTCACAACCTCCACCGGCAGAGAGGTGTGGGAGGCTTGATGGAGAAGCTTGGCGTCCTTCCCGTAGAGGGTTCCCCGGCTGAGGGCTTCCTCGAGGACGTCGAAGTCATACCAGAGATTGTTGCCGGCCCTGGGTTTGAACCCGCAGACATCCAAGCCCTTTCCCCGCAGGTAGTCCAGCAAGGCTAAGGTCAGAGTGGTCTTCCCCGCGTCCACCTCCTTAAGGCCTACGACCAAAATTCTCTCCAAGGCTTCAATCCCCCGGCTAGGCTTCGGTTTTCTTCGAATCCTTCAAGCCGCCTTCGCCCACCTGCTCATGGTGAACTCTCCTGATCCGGGTTGAAAGCGGGTTTAATTTTTTCCTCCACGTAGCTCCAGAACTCCGCGGTTTTTCCTCGAAATTCGGAGGCAGCTTGGGTGAGGTGCAGAAACTCTCCCCTTGGGAGCATCCTAGGTATGAGGATGAGCGCTCTCCCCAACTTCGACACCTGGGGTGCGAGGTTGAGGCTTCGCTAGCAAGATGGCTGCGTCCTTATATCTGTTTTTCGAAGGCCTGATTCAAAATCTTTAATTTTAAGCCCCCTCAACATCCTATGCGGCAACCCTCATGAAAAAGGCTGGAAGACAGATGACCATGCCGGTAGTCTTCGTCGAAGTCAGCGTCCTCTCCCACGCCACCGAGGACAAGGAGAAAGTCTTAGAAGCCTTCAAGCATGCCCTAACCGAGGAAGTCTACGGAGAAACTGAAATAGCCGAAGACAGGCTGGAGGGACACTACGGAAACCCCATCACCCTCCTCAAAGTCCGGGTTAACAGGAAGGCTCAGGTGAGAAAAATCCTCGAAAACGTCTTCTCCAAACTGGAAGACCCAGACCGCCGCCGGTTGCTCTCTCAGGCTGAAAACCACATCGACGAAGGAGGCAGCTTCTACCTGAGACTTGACAAGCAAGCGGCCTATGTGGGGAAAATGAAGCTGGCCAACGCCGACCCCCTCCGCCTCCAAGTTAAGCTGTCCATACCCAGAAGGCAGAGGGAAAAACTCCTAGAAGCATGCCGAAATCTGATCCACGGGCAAGCCGATTAGGCGGTGGGATTTGGCGAAATTCGTCGACCTCCACCTGTCCCCCTCCTGGGGAGACGCAAAGGAAGCCGGTAGACTGGTGGCGGAGACCGCCCGCTTGGGCTTCAGGGCTGTGGCTTTAGCCACCACCAGGGCTGAAGGCCCTCAAACACAGCGGTCTGTCTTCGAGGAAGACCTTTCAACCCGCGGCGTGGAAGCAGTCAGGAGGCTTAACCTACAGCCTTCCACCCCAGAGGAGCTTCTCAAAGACCTTAGAGTCCACCGGCGGAATTTCGAGGTGGTCTCCGTCACCTGCGAAACCGACTCCCTGGCGAGGTTGGCGGCTAGAGACTCCCGGGTTGACCTTCTACGTTTTCCCCTTTCCCCTCGGCTTCAGCTTTTCGGTGAGGTGGAGGCGGAGCTGGCCTCGGGCTCTAATGCCGCCTTGGAGGTTGACATGGCTTCCGTGGTGGGGGTGGAGGAATACGCTTTGCCCAGGGTCCTAAGGGAACTCCGTCGAAGGCTGAGGTTGGCTGAAAGGTTTAAAGTCCCTGTGGTGGTCTCCAGCGGGGCTGCTGACGTCTATGGGCTGAGGTCTCCCCGGGACATGGCAGCCTTCCTGAGGGTTCTGGGGCTGCCTCCCCAAGCCGCCCTTAAGGCGGTGTCCCGGAACCCAGCTGCCATCATTCAGAGGAACCGGGAGAAGCTTGACTCCTCCTTTGTGGGGGTAGGCGTCCGCTTGGTGAAAGAGGCTGAGGGGAAGGATGGATAAAAAGGCGAGAAAACGCTACCTGCTCTTCCAGGTTCTCTCAGACTCGGAGAAGTTGGAGAAAAAAAAGGTAGGGCAGGTTTTATTCCACAGGTTCCGGCTTCTTTTCGGAGCCTTCGGCCTAAGCCAATCCGACCTCTCCTTCCTCGCCTACGATGGGGAGAAGAAGCTGGGAGTCCTCCGATGCTCCCACGAGTATGTGGAACATGTCCGCGCAACCCTAGCCCTCACCGCGGAGGTTCAAGGCTCCAAAGCCCGCTTCCACGTGGTCCGGGTTTCAGGCACCCTCAAGACTTTGAAAGAAACCGCTCTTCTCTCTTTCGGGTCGCCGCTGAAACCTGAAGGGAAATAGCTACGCCACCCTTTAGGGAGCCAAGCTGGCTTATCTTCGAAATCTAACCTTGTCGCTTTCCTTCTTCCAGTGGAAGGCGGCTGCATGGGCTTCCTCATCGGAGCAAAGCCTGTCGCCTTTGATGTTTAGAATATGCAGTTTACCGTCTTCAACCTGGATGTTGAGAGGCCCGTGGCCTTTGAGGTAAGCCATGGTCACAGCGTCGTGGATGATGCTGCCGAGGATCCTCTCCAGCTTGCCGAGGTCTTCTTCATCCCTAACCCTGCGCAGCATGGACTTCAGCTTCACCGAGTGGAAAGCTACTTCCTTGGCGTGAATGTCGATGCACACATCGCAGATGGAAACCTTCAAAAAATTCACCTAAATATGGTTTCAACCCGAGGTCACAAAAACATTTCTGTTTATTTTTTAAACCCTCTCCATCCCCTTTTTCTCCACGGAAAAGTTCACTTCCCCATCCCGCAGCCTTCTGCCAACACGGTTTCCGGCTAAGCTCTGCAGCTCAAATTCTATCCAAACATTTTTATTGTGCAAGCTTCAGATGTCAGTCATAACGGGAAGAAGCAATGTACTCCGAAGAGTTTGACGCCAGATGCCGAGACAGCGCCTGCGTCTGCGGAGGTTCAGGCTGCCTCATGTGGGTGGTGGACTACCACCGGTGGAGCCGGCAGCTGCTCTGCAACATAGGCGGCCTGATCTACATGGAAGTGGAAGGCGACTTGGAAGTCTACGACTACGTGGGGGACGTGCCGGGTTTGAAGGGGAACCCCGCCCGCCATACTCCGCCTGTGCCTTCCCCAGACGACTACTTCCGCTGCGCCGACTGCAACAGGCTTACGTTGAAGACGGGAAAACACCACCTTTACTGCCCCGCCTGCTCCGACTTCCGAAGGCGGGAGCGGAAGCGAAAATGGATTCAGCAACGCAGGAAATCTGCGAAGCAGGCGGAGACAGCAGGGCAGAAAACCGTGTGAGTCTGCTTCTACCCGGGAAAAGTCCTTCTTATCGCCATTATTATTAGTCTGGCAAAAAGGTCTACAGGGGTTTCTGGGGAAAACTTGTTAAGCTTCAGCGTCCCCTTAATTAAGGGCGGCAGCCTTAAAACCGAATGGGAATGACCCAGCTTGACTCGATGTTCAGTCTGCGGGAGGGAGGTGAACCTTCCCTTCCTCTGCAATTACTGCGGCGGCTTCTACTGTGCAGAGCATAGGCTGCCTGAATACCACAGCTGCTCCGCCCTCGGCACCCTCCAAAGGCCTGTTATTGAGGGGAGAATAACCTCCATCCCCTTTGAGGCTCCTTCCTTTGAGCGGAGGAGGCTGAGGCCGTCGGCCAGCAGCCGGGAGTTGAGGGACTTGGGCATCGCCTTGGGGGTGCTGATGCTGGTGGGGCTTTCCTGGCAGAGGTTCATCTTCGCCCTGTCCCCGCTTATGCTTCTGGGAGTAGCCTTAGGGGTCGCCCCCGCCTTTCTCCTCCACGAGGTGATGCATAAGCTGACGGCTCAGAGGTTTGGAGCCTGGGCGGAGTTCAGGCTTGACCCTTTTGGCATGATGATCACGGTCATATCCATTTTTTCCCCTTTCTTCAAGGTCATTGCCCCGGGGGCGGTGATGATTTCAGGCTACCACCTGACGAGGGAGGACATGGGGAAGATCGCCCTCGCAGGTCCCCTGACCAACATCACCCTAGCCATGGTTCTCCTCGCCTTGCCCTTCCACCACTGGATAATCAACCTGGCAGTAACCTTCAACCTCTTCATAGCCTTCTTCAACCTCCTCCCTTTCTCCATCCTCGACGGCCGGAAGATCATCAGCTGGAACAAGCTTGCATGGGCCGCCGCCTTCGCTCTGACCGTTTTCCTCTTCGCAGCCCGGGCCTTCGTCTTCTAACGGTAAGCCTTTAAATCCCCGGGAAGGGCGGGTGGTGTGCAGAAAACTTATAACTGAGGCCTCCAGTTTCTGGAGACAGAGAGCGGGTGGTTGACTCCCTCCGTTCCGCTGTGACAGAAACCCCAAAAGGGAGGAAAAACCGGATGGAATCAAGAGACCTAACCTTAGCTGCCATTTTTGGCGCCCTCTACGCCGTGGGCGTCGTGGCCTTGGCGCCCATCAGCTTTCTCCCCTTCCAGGTTCGAATCGCCGATGCCCTTCTCCCCCTGACCATGCTCTTCGGCTACCCCGCCATCTTGGGCGTGACCCTCGGATGCGTGGTGGCCAACAGCTTCGGGGGGCTGGGACTGGTGGACATGACCCTCGGACCCTTGGCCAACTTCCTCGCCTGCTCCGTGGGCTACCGGCTGGGGAGAAAAAGCAAGCTCGCCGGCTCCGCAGCCATAACGGCCATCGTAACCCTGATAGTAGGCGCCTACTTGGGGGTTCTCTTCCACCTGCCTCTCACCGTAACCTGGACGGGGGTTCTCCTCGGCTCCATTGTAGCCGTCAACATGGTAGGGCTGCCTCTGACCTACGCCCTGGACCGGAGGAAAGCCTACCTTTTCAGGCAGCCTAGGAGAAAAGGGTAGATTCACTGGGCTTCAACAGGCTGCGGTCAAATAGGTTCATAAACCCTCAGCCCTTATAGGATTAGGCAAAAGCGACGGGAAGCGCTCATGACGGACAGAGAGTTCTTCCAGAGGTCTTTGAGGCTTATAGAAGCCAGCAGGGCGCATGAGAAATACCGGGAAAAAGAATGCATAAACCTGATAGCCAGCGAGGGGTTGAAGTCCCCCGCGGCCATGGAGATGCTTCACCTCTGCCGGGACTTGGAAGCTCGATACTGCGAAGGTGAAAACGACCTGGAGGGGCATGTGAAGGAAAGACACTACCAGGGGCAGAGGTTCATAACCCAGATTGAAAACCTCACCGCCGACCTGGTGAAGGACATCTTCCGATGTAGCTGGGTTGAGATCAGGCCGCTTTCAGGGACGCAGGCGAATCAGGTTACCTTCTTCGGGCTTTCATCCCTCACCAACAACAGCAAGATGGCCGCGGTGCCCCTCAGCGCGGGAGCGCATATCTCCCACGACTATACAGGGCTGGCAGGCCAAGTGGTGGGGTTGGAGATCATCAACATGACCTACGACCATGAGGAGTTGAACATAGCCGTCGACGAGTCTGTCAGGATAATCAAAGCAGCTAGGCCGGGAATAGTCACCTTGGGCGGAAGCCTCTTCCAGTTTCCCCCTCCCATGGAGGAGCTGGCTGAAGCGGCGAGGGAGGTAGGCGCCTTCGTCGTCTATGACGCTGCACATGTCCTAGGCCTCATAGCCGGGGGGCAGTTCCAGCAGCCCTTGAAGGAGGGAGCGGACTTTGTCACAGGGTCGACGCATAAGACTTTCCCCGGGCCTCAAGGCGGCTTGGTCTTCGCCGACCTGAGAGAGCCGAGGCAGAGGGACGCGGCTAGGGAGATTCAGCACGCAGTTTTCCCCCTCTCCACGTCCAACACCCATCCCGGGAGGTTTCCCGCCTTGGCCATAGCGGCCTTGGAGCTGAAGCTCTACGGTGACCAGCTTGCCAAGCAGACGGTCAGAAACGCTCAAACAGCTGGGGAATGCCTCTTCGAAAACGGACTTAAGGTTTTGGGGGAAAAGCACGGTTTCACCCAGTCCCATCAGATAGCCGTGGATGTTCAGGAATACGGCGGCGGGGCTAGGGTTGCCAAAAACCTGGAGAAGGCCAACATCATCATCAACAAGAACCTCCTCCCCTACGACAGCCAAAGCGACCGGGCGAGGCCGTCGGGGATCCGGCTGGGCTTCCAGGAGGTAACCCGAAGAGGCTTCAGGGAAAGCGACGTGAAACACCTCTGCAGCCTAATCTTGGACGTGGTTAAAGGCAGAAGAGACCCGCGTTTGGTGAGGAAAGAAGTGATGGAGCTCAGGCAAAGCTTCCAAGGCATCCGCTACGGTTTCAAAAGCCTTGAGGAAGTGGAAAACCGCCTCAGGAAAAAACTCGGCTTAGTTTAAACTCTCCAGAAACTTCTAGGGACCTAACGCTTATTAGCCTCAGGGAGTTTTTTCTTTTTCAACGTTTCAAAGGACGGGACGCTGTTGAGTGAAGATGAAGAATTGGAGAAAATCAAACAGGAGAAGATGCGAAAGATGCTGGGTGGAAGCAACCCTGAAGTCGTCGATAAACCTATACCCCTCACCGACTCCAATTTTCAGGAAACCCTCCGCCAGCATCGGTTACTCTTAGTAGACTTCTGGGCTCCTTGGTGCGGGCCCTGCAGGATGGTTGCCCCTGTCATCGAGGAGCTGGCCGGCCGATATGCCGGGTCCGCTGTCTTTGGAAAGCTGAACACTGATGAAAATCCCAAGACAGCCATGAAGTACGGAATATCCGCCATCCCCACCCTCATTGTTTTCAAAAACGGAGAAGAAGTCGACCGCATGGTCGGGGCTGCGCCCAAAGCTGAGATCGAGGCTCTTCTGCAGAAGCATCTTCAAACATAGCCTCGGTTTCTCCGTGAAATCGCAGTCGTAAAAAAGCATATCAACTGGCTCCGCTATACCTCTGTGTGTAAGAGTTTTATGCGGAGGACTGTTGCGTGGGTTTGGTCCCTGAAAAGGAAAGAGTAAAGCTGACGGAGAAATTTGCCAGAGAGCTCACGGGAACCGTCACCTTGGTGCTCTTCACCCAAGAGTTCGAGTGCCCCCACTGCAAAGAAACCCGGCAGCTCGTCGAAGAGCTGAGTGAACTCTCGGAGAAGATCAACGTGGAAGTCTACGACTTCGCCGCCGACGAGGAGAAAGTCAAGGCTTTCAGCGTCGACAAAATCCCAGCCATAGCCGTTGTGGGGGAGAAGGACTACGGCATCCGATTCTACGGAATACCCTCCGGCTATGAGTTTTCAACCTTGGTGGAGGACATTGTGGACGTGTCCAACGGCTCCACGCGGCTCTCGGAGGAGGTTAAGAAAAAGCTCAGAGAAATCACCCAGCCTGTGCACATTCAAGTGTTCGTCACCCTCTCCTGCCCCTACTGCCCTCGCATGGTCCGGCTGGCTCACCAGGCGGCTGTGGAAGGCCCCAGCATCAGGGCGGACATGGTGGAGTCGATGGAGTTCCCCCATCTGGCCAACAAGTACGGTGTCATGAGTGTTCCCAAAACCGTCATCAACGAAACCGTGGAGTTTGTGGGAGCTGTTCCCGAGGAGCATTTCCTCCACTACGTCCTCAAGGCCTCCCAGCCTTCTGGCCTAGTGGTCTAGGCTTCTTTCCGTGTTTGAAGGGCGGAAGCTGGCTGTTTAAATCTCGGTGGAAAAAGGGAGGCTTAAAAGCGTCGGTTTTTGTCTCTGCCAATAAAAGTAATGCTTATATGAGGCCCCCTTCTTAACCTATTTTGGAAGTTCGAAAGAACCGCCCGTGACCTTTAGCGGCGGCGTCGAACTGACGATGAAGGCTTTTGTCCGAGGATGAGGCATCCCGACCTCCGGTCACGGGCACATTATGAGGACCTAAGCAAGCGGAGTCTTTAGGTCTGATGCGGGTTTACCGCTTACCGCCAATCTTAGTCGAAGGCCTTTAACCGTACTCTCCATCGTGAAATCCGGTTGATCCTGCCGGACCCCACTGCTATCGGGATGGGACTAAGCCATGCGAGTCAGCTTCCCTAAGCCATGGTAGGGAGGCGGCACACGGCTCAGTAAAACATGGCTAACCTGCCCCTAGGACGGAGATAACCCCGGGAAACTGGGGCTAATATCCGATGGGTGAGCTGGCCTGGAATGGTAGCTCACCGAAAGGGCGGTGGAACCATGCTTTCCACCGTTGCCTAGGGATGGGGCCATGTCCGATCAGGTAGTTGGTGAGGTAACGGCTCACCAAGCCTATAACCGGTACGGGCCGTGAGAGCGGGAGCCCGGAGATGGACCCTGAGACAAGGGTCCAGGTCCTACGGGGCGCAGCAGGCGCGAAACCTCCGCAATGCGCGAAAGCGTGACGGGGCCATCCCGAGTGCCGCCTGCTGAAGGCGGCTTTTCCACGGTCTAAAAAGCCGTGGGAATAAGGGGAGGGCAAGCCTGGTGTCAGCCGCCGCGGTAATACCAGCTCCCCGAGTGGTGGGGACGATTATTGGGCCTAAAGCGCCCGTAGCCGGCCTGGTAAGTTTCCCGTTAAATCTGGCGATCCAATCGTCAGGCTGCGGGAAATACTGCCGGGCTAGGGAGCGGGAGAGGCCGGCGGTACTCTTGGGGTAGGGGTGAAATCCTATAATCCCAGGAGGACCACCAGTGGCGAAGGCGGCCGGCTAGAACGCGTCCGACGGTGAGGGGCGAAAGCTGGGGGAGCGAACCGGATTAGATACCCGGGTAGTCCCAGCTGTAAACGATGCGGGCTAAGTGTTGGAATGGCCTTAGAGCCATTCCAGTGCTGCAGGGAAGCCGTTAAGCCCGCCGCCTGGGGAGTACGGCCGCAAGGCTGAAACTTAAAGGAATTGGCGGGGGAGCACCACAAGGGGTGAAGCCTGCGGTTTAATTGGATTCAACGCCGGGAATCTTACCGGGGGCGACAGCAGGATGAAGGCCAGGCTAAAGACCTTGCCAGACGAGCTGAGAGGAGGTGCATGGCCGTCGCCAGCTCGTGCCGTGAGGTGTCCTGTTAAGTCAGGCAACGAGCGAGACCCCCGCCCCCAGTTGCCAGCGGGTCCCGTTGGGACGCCGGGCACACTGGGGGGACTGCCGGCGAGAAGCCGGAGGAAGGTGGGGGCCACGGCAGGTCAGTATAGGGAGGTCAGCCTGGAGGTTATAGAGATGCCGGAGGGGAACAAAGAGATATTAGCCTATTTGGTAGGAATAATTAGTGGAAATGGTAGATTGGAAATTAACAAGCCTCTCATCACTATGATTGATAAAAATAAACAGTTCATTGCTAACGTAGTTGCTCCCTACGTTAGTAGGGTTGTGGGTAAAAACCCTTCAATATTTTATGATGAAGATACGGAAACGTGGAAGATTGTAATCGAATCAACAGACTTCTGGAAATTGCTAAATAGTGAATATCTAGTTCCCCTAGGTGATAAAGCAGAAATATTAGTTGTTCCACGTAAAATTTCGCAAAGCTCGATAAAGGTTCAAAAAGCCTACATAAGAGGATGGCTAGATGTTAAGGGTCATCTAAGGGTAATTAAAAAGAGTACCCGTAGCTATTTTAGACTTGAATTCGATACAAAAAGTAAACCAATTAGAGATTTTATTTCAAGACGACTTAATAAATGGAACATAACTACAAAAAATTACACCAAAGAAAAAACTTATGGATTTAAAATAACAGATTACACGAGCTTAATTCGATACAAAAATATTATTGGATTTAAACATCCGGAGAAGAGGAAAAAGCTAAATATCCTCCTCCGGTATCTCTACTAAATCCAGGTTGCCTCTCGCTGAAGCCCCGAATCCCCCGGGCTACACGCGGGCTGCAATGGCGGGGACAATGGGTTTCAACCCCGAAAGGGGAAGGAAATCCCATAAACCCCGCCGCAGTTGGGATCGAGGGCTGCAACTCGCCCTCGTGAAGCTGGAATCCCTAGTAATCGCGTGTCATCATCGCGCGGTGAATACGTCCCTGCTCCTTGCACACACCGCCCGTCGCTCCACCCGAGTCCAGTCGGGGTGAGGTGCGGTCCCGAAAGGGGTCGTATCGAGCCTCGGCTGGGCAAGGGGGGAGAAGTCGTAACAAGGTAGCCGTAGGGGAACCTGCGGCTGGATCACCTCCTACGAAACCAAAAGGGGTGGGGTTGGCTCACTTCGTATAGGTTTGCTGGGCTTGTAGCATTCTGTTTTTCTAAATCTAATCATATATTCCAGGACATTTTAGATTCTAGTTAGTTTTTGGAATATAATTTGTTTTATTGATTATATGTCCGAATTTTTTGAAGAAACTATGAAATAAGAAAACAGATGAGAAAACAAAGATAAAGTGTAATCATAATAAGATGATTTAATTATAAAACATATTTTTACAAAATTATAGCATATTATTTAGGTAGGAAGTTCATATTTACTTTATTTTATGTCCAAACGACATATTTATAATCTCTTCAGACCGTAAATTTTATACGAACAATATCACCTTCTACTATTCTCGCAGATAAATGATATATGATACTCATATGCAACTCGCAAGCACCAAGCTTGCGAGTGAAGGACTTAAGTGAGAGAATATCTCACAATGAGAGTCGTGCATAGGTAAGTTGCTAGCTAGCTGGGACACCTACTAGGTGAATCTCCCAAGTAGGGCCCGGCACGCGTACGCCGTCCGGTGGATGGCTCGGCTCGGGCGCCGACGAAGGGCGTGGCAAGCTGCGATAAGCCCCGGGTAGGCGCATGCAGCCGTAGAACCGGGGATGGCCGAATGGGACTTCCTGCTGGAGCCTAATAAGCTCCAGCGTCCCCACATGGGGACGGGAACCCGCCGAACTGAAACATCTTAGTAGGCGGAGGAAAAGAAACCAATAGGGATCCCGGGAGTAGGGGCGACCGAAACCGGGAGAGGCCAAACCAAATCCTCAGGGGAAACCCTGAGGAGATGTGGTGTTGTAGGGCTTCGCCGCCGCCCTCCCGGGGAAGCCGAAGTGGCCTGGAAAGGCCCGCCGTAGAGGGTGATAGCCCCGTAGGCGTAACCCGGGGAGCGAATGGGCGAAGATCCCTGAGTACCGTGGGTCGGATATCCCGCGGGAAGCTGGCGGGCACCGACCGCCAAGCCTAAATACGTCCCGAGACCGATAGCGTACTATGTACCGTGAGGGAAAGCTGAAAAGTACCCCGGAAGGGGGGTGAAAAGAGCCTGAAACCGGACGGTTATAGACGGGTGTGGCCCGAAAGGGTAGAACCTCCTCGAAGGAAACCGAGGCAACTCGGGAGTACGAGAGGAGGGGACCAGGGTCACACCGTCCGTCTAGAAACACGGGCCGGGGAGTTCATCCGAGTGGCGAGCCTAAGGGGTTTAACCCCGTAGGCGAAGGGAAACCGACAGACCCGCAACCGGGGTCAACTCGGGAACAACGAAAGCTTGGTTGCATCCCGCTTTTAAGCGGGATGCTTCGCGCAGCTTAGCTGCGCACCAAGCGAGTAGTTGTTTCCGAGTTCCCGGTGAGGGGTGGGGTCTGAAAGGGCCCGGAGTCACTCGGATGAGACCAGAAACCGGGCGATCTAGGCCGGGGTAGGGTGAAGCCGGGCGAAAGCCCGGTGGAGGCCCGAAGGGGTGCTGACGTGCAATTCGCTCCCATGACCCCGGTCTAGGGGCAAAAGACCAATCTAGCCCGGTGATAGCTGGTTCCCCCCGAAGCTGGTCACAGCCAGGCCCAGCCGGAGGTAGCCGGCGGGGTAGAGCACTGATTGGAGGTAACGGGGTCGAAAGGCCTCGCCCTCCTTTCAAACTCCGAACCCGTCGGCGCCGTAGATGGCTGGAGACGGGTTCCGGTGGGTAAGCCACTGGGCCGAGAGGGGAACAACCCAGACCCGGGTTAAGGCCCCAAAGTGCCGGCTAAGTGTGAATCTCAAAGGGCGTCTCCAGCCTCAGACAGCGGGGAGGTAGGCTTAGAAGCAGCCATCCTCTAAGGAGTGCGTAACAGCTCACCCGCCGAGGCTGGAGGCCCCGAAAATGGACGGGGCTCAAGCCGGCCGCCGAGACCCGGGGGCACAGCCGCATTGCGGCTGTGATCCGGTAGGGGGGCGTTCCAATGGGGCAGAAGCCGGGCCGTGAGGTCCGGTGGACCCGTTGGAAATGTAGATCCCGGTGGTAGTAGCAGCAAAGTCGGGTGAAAATCCCGACCGCCGAAGGGGCTAGGGTTCCTCGGCAATGCGTCGTCAGCCGAGGGTTAGTCGGTCCTAAGGCTGGGGGTAACACCTACCAGCCGAAAGGGAAACAGGTTTATATTCCTGTACCGCGGAGGTACGCTCGCGGCAACGCAAGCCCTTCTCCTGACGCCTCGGGGTAGGCTGACTGGGGTCGTCGCCCCAGCTAAGCTTCCGAAGCCCGGGGAGTACCGTAACGGTGAGAACCGGGCGAAGGAGCGAATGGCCTGCCGTTTTAGGCGGGTTCAGCCGATCCCTGGGGCCCGTGAAAAGGGAGAAGGGAAGGAGCCTCCGCGTCCGTACCGAGAACCGACACAGGTGCCCCTAGGTGAGAAGCCTCAGGCGTGTCGGGTCGAACCCGGGCTAGGGAAATCGGCAAATTAGCCCCGTAACTTCGGGAGAAGGGGTGCCTGCGGTTTTGGTGCAAACCGGAACCGCAGGTCGCAGTGACTAGGGGGGCCTGACTGTTTAATAAAAACATAGCTCCCCGCTAGCCCGAAAGGGTGTGTACGGGGGGTGAATCCTGGCCAGTGGCGGTCCGTGAAACCCGGGTACAACCGGGTGAAGCGCCGCTAAACGCCGGGAGTAACTCTGACTCTCTTAAGGTAGCCAAATGCCTTGCCGGATAAGTACCGGCGTGCATGAACGGATCAACGAGGTCCCCACTGTCCCGGCCCGGGGCCCGGCGAACCCACGACCCCGTGAACAGTCGGGGGACCCCCAGCGGGGAGAGAAGACCCCGTGGAGCTTTACCGCAGCCTGGTCCTGGGTTATGTTCGTGGGTGCATAGCGTAGGCGGGAGTCGTCGATCCCGGTCTCTTCGGGGGCCGGGGGAGACGTCCATGGAACACCGCCCATCCATGAGCGTAACCCTTACCGGAGCTAAGGCTCCGGGACACGGCCAGGTGGGCGGTTTGGCTGGGGCGGCACGCCCCTGAAAAGATATCGGGGGCGCCCAAAGGTCGGCTCAGGCGGGTCAGAACTCCGCCGTAGAGTGTAAGGGCAAAAGCCGGCCTGACTGGGCTCCGCAAAGCGAGGGGCCCAGGGGCGAAAGCCTGGCCTAGCGATCCTTCGTGTCCCCCTCGGTGGGGGCCGGAGGTGTCAGAAAAGTTACCCCGGGGGTAACAGGCTCGTCGCGGGCAAGAGCCCACATCGACCCCGCGGCTTGGTACCTCGATGTCGGCTCTTCCCATCCTGGAGGTGCAGCAGCCTCCAAGGGTGGGGTTGTTCGCCCATTAAAGGGGAACGTGAGCTGGGTTTAGACCGTCGTGAGACAGGTCGGATTCTACCTGCTGGGGGTGTTGGCCGCCTGAGGGTAGGGCGCCCTCAGTACGAGAGGAACGGGGCGCCGGGGCCTCTAGTCTACCGGTTGTCCGACAGGGCACTGCCGGGCAGCCACGCCCCAACCGATAAGGGCTGAAAGCATCTAAGCCCGAAACGGGACCCGAAAAGAGGCGGCCACTCTCCAGCCGTAGGGGTTTGTCTCCCCCGCTCGGGGCGGGCGACCGCAACGAGTGGCTGGAGACGAGGGCTCCCGTAGAAGACGGGGTTGATGGGCCCGGGGTGTACGCCGGAAGGTTTCGACCGACCGGTTCAGCCCGCGGGTCCCAATCGCCCGAGCGTGCTGGGTCCGAAAAGGAGGTTTACCTAGGTGAAATTCCAGCTAGCTAGCAACTTACCTATGCACGACTCTTGGAACACCTAATTTTTAGAATTTTAGAGATATATTGAGCGAAGATTAAATATAGTCGAAGGATTATTATATTATACATGGAGCCGGGAGGGGCAGGACGGCCGCCGGTGCCCTGGTTTAACCGGGGTGCTGAGGAAGGTCCCCCCTCCTTCGAAGCTACGGCGTGGTGTAAACCACAAGCCGAGAGGCTTGCTCCGGGAACAGAAACGACACGTCCACATGTGCAGATGACGATGAGGCGGTTGAGAATCACCGGTTTGGTGATTCGAGAAGGAACCTGGTGACAGGTTCCGAGTTAACCCGTTGAGGAGCCATGTGGGATCGGTGAAACGGCCCGACGCCGTGGAGCAAGCCCGAGTAGGCCGGGAGGTTTGCTTCGAGCCGGATGACCGGCGGGTTGGGTGCTTAGTTTAATGCCGTCTGGGCACTTCCGGTGACGGAGGTGCCGAAACAAAAGGGGGCCTACTCGCCCCACCCGGCTCCAATTTTACTTTTATGTTGTTAAGGTTGTATTACGCAACATGTTTCGTGGTACTTTAATGTGTATTTTTGTTTTTGGAGTTGTTTTTGTGTTAGACGTGTTGGTGTTGTTAGTTTGTTGATTCCAGCTTTTACTGCCAATAGTTCTGTTTCTGTTTTTTGTTTTCCTCCTGGTATCATACATCCGAGGGCTATTGGTGTTTTTGGGAATAGTATACGTGTTATGGCTGTTATTGTTGCTATTGTTTGAGGTGATGGTGGTGATATATTTTGCATAGAAGTTTTTGGTGTTGGTTTTAGAGCAATAAGAACTATTGTGGAAGGTGTTATCGTTGATATTATTTTTAGTGCGTTTAGTTCGTGTTTTATTTTTCCATAGTGTAGTCCTATACATATGTGGGGGGATATTCCTTTTACACCTGCTTCTTCTAGGGTTTTAAGTGCTGTTTGATAGTCTTTAGGGGTTTTTTCTATTTGGTAAATTTCTTTTATTGTTGATGTGTCTCCAACGATGTCTATGGATGCGTAGTCTATTTCTGTTTTTGCTAGTTGTTTTGCTAGTTTTAGAGGTATTAATCCGGTGTGAACATTTATTATTAAGTTTGTTTCGTGTTTTACTCTTTTTAATACATCTATGAAGTTTTCGAGGAGTACGTATCCGTTTTTTGTGTTTCCGCCGCTTATTAAAACTCCTTTAGCTCCTTTCTCATATAATTTTAAACAGATTTCGAATAGTTTAGATGGTGTTGGTGCTGATATCATATGTTTTAAATAGTGTTTTTCGCAATGTTTGCAGTTTAAAGCACACCAAGTACCTGTCACCGATATAGGTGGAAAATTTTTGCCAGGATAATAGCAGTGTATAGTTTTCTGGAAGTTTTTATATGTTATCTCCTCGGCTCTTCTTACAAGTTGCTCAAATACTTCTATTTTACCTAATTCCTTGAAAAGACTATCTATGTTGCTGAAGTCGTTTAAATTGTATTGAAGGGGTTTCATGTTTCAATCCCTTTAAGACTATTCGATCATTTTTATAGAAATTGTAGTTCCTTTCTAATTCTTTTTATTTCTTCCTTTGAAGGATTCCATGGAAAATTGTAGATTGGGCCTCTTGGAGATTCGTTGTAAAATGGTCTATTACAACCTGGGCAGCCACTTGTTCTAAAAGGTTGTCCGCTTTCAATTATTTTATTTAATTCTTCTCGAGTTATCCCGAAATCTATTATTTTACCTTCTTCACTAAAGCCCATATTTTCTTTTCTTGTTATTTTGTTTTGAATAAGATATCTTGCAATTTGTATTCTTCTATATTTGTCTATTGGAGGTGAAGGATGTTTTTCCAGTTTTGTTCCCGTAATGGGTGTGAAAGCGAAAAGTCCAATGATAATTTTCAAGTCGGAAAACTCTTGTATAAAGTTAACAGCCTCCTTCTCGGTCTCGCCTAACCCAATAATGAGATGGGTTGATACCTTACCTTCTCCAAATATTTTAATTGCCCTTTTCAAGGCGTCCATATGTTTTTCCCAAGTATACGGTCCCCCTACCTGTTTACCTTTAATTTTGTCAAAAATTTCAGGCGTTGCAGCGTCAAAAGGTATACCTAATCGTTCTACCCCCAATTCTTTCAAAATTTTCATTTTGTTTTCGTCTATTGGGTGAACTGGTAGAGAAATAGGAATTTCAGGTGCTAATTTGTATATTTGGGTAATAATAGCTTGGAGATCTTCAAAAAGGCTGAGATAATTCAGGGTTTGAATACATATTCTTTTTATTTCCTTTTTCACTTTTTTGTTCTTTAATGCTTTGCAAACTTGGTTGAAAGGATAAGTAGGCCACGAGATTCTCGATAACATTTTCAGGTTCGATTTACTTTCTCTTGCTTGGGGGCAAAATGCGCAG
Organism: Candidatus Hecatella orcuttiae; assembly: GCA_002011035.2. Lineage (GTDB taxonomy): Archaea > Thermoproteota > Bathyarchaeia > Hecatellales > Hecatellaceae > Hecatella > Hecatella orcuttiae. Next base: position 472,674 of record MTLY02000002.1, read on the forward strand.
TTCGCTGTACATCGCCTCGATGTATAGGTCATAAAATATGCGGTTGTTGGGTAAGCTAGCAATTTAATGTGTGTTAAATTTAGTACTGCTGCTGTTCCAAGAGAAACCCTTATTTTAAACGAACTGTTAAACATTAATGCTTCCTCCACAGTTCTCAGTGTTCTATAAGACCTTTCATATCAAGACGTGTTGAAAGCAATGTTACAACTCGAAATTGGAATTTATGTAAATTTTAAATGTCTAATTTGTATTTTTCCTTCAATAATTTATTTTGCTTTTCCACAACTTCTTCAGGTGTTTTAGCATTTCGGTAAGCTTCAAGAAAATCTTCGTTTAATTCTAGGAAATGCAATCCCCACTTAAAAATCGAAAGTATATCTTTTGCTTGATTTTCAAAACCTATTATGTAAAGGGCTGCAGCTAAAGCTTCTGCTGTGCTCAACATTCCTATTTTGCCGTAATTTATAGGGTTTACTGCTACTAAAGCAGGTAAAATCCTTCCTCTTCCTCGAAGTAGGTTAGGAATTCCCTCCTCGATTTTTTTCCATGAACAGTCAATAGCTACAATACCATGTTTTACTGCTAACTCTCTATCTAGGGGAGAAAAGACTTGAGAAACTAGAGGATTAAGTATTAATGTCTTCTTCGGAATATATCTTAAATTATAAACTACTTTAGCTTTGCCATGCCTATTTAATTTTAATGCTGTACACTTCTTGGGATCGCACTGTCTTTCATGATATACATACAATTTAATGGTCTTTTTTGCTTTCTCCATTTTTCTCGATATAGTAAAGAAAGATTAATTTAAAATTGCATCGATTAAATTATGAAGATAAGGAGGGAAAGATTTGCCGATAGCTTTTATCCTTATTAAAACTAAGGCTGGTTTAGAAGAAAAAGTTCTTAAGAAGGTTTTAGAAATCGAAGGGGTAAGAGAAGCCTATATTGTGCTAGGTGTATACGATATCATTGCTAAAGTATCTGTTGAACGTTTAGAAAAACTACAAGAAATTATTCGTCAAAAAGTGAGGGGAGAAATAGAAGAAATAGAAGAAACCATGACTATGCTTGTTATAGAAGGAGCTTCAAAAGATTAACATGCTCATATTCACTTTCTCAGTAGATATTTTCCAATAGCCAAACAATCCATTAAACCTTCTTTAAAAGTTTTAATTGCATCTAAAGGGGAACATACAATAGGTTCTCCATGAATATTCATCGACGTATTCAAGATTGCGCCCATACCAGTTTCTTTCTCAATAATTTCTATAATGCGCCTATATTCTTGGCACTCGCCTCTTTTAATAGTTTGAGGTCTTGTTGTCCTATCCACATGAACCACAGCTGGGATCTCCTCCAACGCTTTTTCAGTAACTCTAAAAGCTATAGTCATAAAAGGAGCATAACATGCATCCACCAAGTACTCATTAACCCTCTCATATAAGATGGTTGGAGCAAAAGGCTGCCACCATGGACGTCTCTTCCTCTTGTTAAGCTCACCTACAAGCTTCTTTTCACTAGGCAATGATAGGACACTTCTATTTCCAAGAGCCCTCGGGCCAAATTCCATTCTGCCAGAAAATCTCCCAACAATATATCCTTTTAAAAGTAAATCTGCAATAGCTTCATTAATGTCATCATAATATTCCGCTTTATCTTCCATCCTATATTTTCTTAAAGCCTCCTTTATACCCTCATCATCGTATTCCGGACCAAGATAAACATGTTCAAGAGGTCTTGGCTTAGTATCCTTGCCATCTATAAGTCTCATCCTAGCCCAAACCTCGAGCGCTGCACCAACACATAATCCTCCATCACCCATATGAGGAAACACGTACAAATCTTTTGAAATTTCCTCTCTTATCCTCATGTTTAAATGTACATTTGCAGCTATTCCACCTGCGAAAACGATTTTCTTTACATCAACTTCCTCAAGCACCTTTTTTAAAAGGTTTAAAACTAACTCTTCAAGTCTTTTTTGAGCCGCAGCAGCTATATCAAATGAAGAAACCTCCTTTAACTTTTCTTTCATTAGCTTAACAGCCTCTGCCCCTACTGCACCTAATTTATTTCTAAAACTTAAACTTTTAACGTCTAAATCTATAAACTCACTTACAATGCCATAACATTTGGAAGGATCTCCATGAGCCGCCATACATGCTACTTTAGCTTCATCAGCCATCGGTCTGAAACCAAGCAGCTCAGTAATATTAGCAAAGAAATCGCCTACGGAGTTATAGGCGTTAGATTGATAAAGTGGGATAATTTCACCTCTCCTTCCTAGACTTACTGTAGCAGATAAGCCGTCACCCGCCGCGTCAATCGTCACTACAAGTGCATCACTCCAACCACACGTTCTATAAGCGGAAGCAGCATGGGCTAAATGATGATCAACATATATTTGAGGAATACCTGGAAAAAGCTTTAAAAGATATTTTTCTAATTGAGAAGCTCTTGTAAACCTCCTAAAAACTCCGCCAATAGCAATATAATCTACATCACCAAAACTTAATCCAGTGCAACGGAGAAGCTCATTTATTGCGTTTTTAGGAATCCCTCTTTGATGTTTAACACGTGTAAATCTCTCTTCACTAGCCGCTGCAATCACAACTCCATCTTTAACTATCGCAGCGCCAGCATCATGACCGTCACAAATACCTAAAATAATCATTTTAATACACCTAAATTAACATGAATAGGGTGACATATGAAAGTTTAAATTTTCACGCTCTCGAATAACATCAAATCGTTTTAATCCCTAAATAAATGAAACTCAGAAACTAGGTCGAATCAACAATGACATTACTTCATATCGGAATCGATGATACGGACTCACTTATTGGCGGTTGTACCACTTACATAGGTGCTAGGCTAGTTCATCGACTAGAAAAAGAAACAAAAGCCAAATTCATCGATTATCCAAACCTTATAAGATTAAACCCAAACATCCCATACAAAACAAGAGGAAACGGAGCTGTATGTCTAAGAATAAACATAGAAGAAAATATGATAGAAGATGTAGAAAACATTGTTATCGAAGAAGTAGAAGAAAACTCCGACCTAAAATGCGAAGAAACACATCCCGGAATCGTTTTCTTCAAAGGAAACGTCCCACCTGAACTTAAAAAATTCGCAAAGAAAGCTGTAACTGATGTCATAATGCTCGACGAAGCTCTAAAAATAGTAAACAAAACCGGTGCAAAAATAAAAACCTACAAAAAGGGAAGAGGCATCATAGGGGCCCTGGCAGCCATCGGAAACACTTTAGAAAAAGACCACACATATGAACTGTTATCCTACAGGTCCCCAGAACATTGGGGAACCCCCAGAACCATAGATGAAGACTCAGTTTATCTAATGGACAAGCTAACAAACCCAGAAACCTTCAACAACATAGACAAGGAAACCAAAAGAATATTAATTACTCCCCACGGACCCGACCCAGTACTATATGGAATAAGAGGAGAAACCCCAGAAATAGTTAAACTAGCATCAAAAATCGTAGTATCATACGAGCCAATAGAAAGATGGGTAATATATAGAACAAACCAGGGAACAGATGAACACCTAACAAAACTAAGAAAAATAAAAGAAATAAAACTATATCAACCAGCAAAAACCCTCGTAAAAATAATAGAACCACCTAAAATCATACCAGGAGGACATGTAATAGTAAAAGCGGCAGACAACACAGCAACCATCGATCTCGCTGCATACGAACCAACAGGAAACTTCAGAAAAATCATCCAAAAACTAATCCCAGGAGACACCATAATCGCGTACGGAGGAGTAAAACCCCAAGAAAACAAACCTCTAACATTAAACCTGGAAAAAATAGAAATACTAAACTTAGCACCAAAAATAATATACAAAAACCCCAAATGCTCGAAATGCGGTAAAAGAATGAAATCAGCAGGAAAAAACCAAGGATACCGCTGCAAAAAATGCAAAACCCATGCAAAAAACATAGAAAAAGAAAAAATACAAATACCAAGAGAAATAAAGCCAGGAATATACCTACCGACACCAAGAGCACACAGACACCTTACTAAACCCCTTCAAAGATACGGCAGGGAAAAGAAAAACAAACCAAAAAAACTCATAGAAAAATGGCATTACCCCTAACCAAAACACTACAAGACAATAAACCCGCCCAAAAACCAAAAAGCAAACAAAAACCAACGATAAATTTAAAAAACAAAAATATCACACACTAACATAGCGGGGCAAAACACAGCGGGGACTACCCCAATACAAAATTGGGTAGCCGCAATGGGGTAGCCAGGAGATCCCGCGGGGCTCATAAGCCCGACAGATACATCCTCTCGGGTTAAGAAACCCCGAGATCGGAGGTTCAAATCCTCCCCCCGCTACCATATACCTTTACCTTTTTTGGTGGTTTTTTGTGGGTTTTCGTGGCGATTTTTTTGAGTTTTATTTGCTTAAATAATTCGTTAAGTTTTCTCATAATTAGAACCTCTCTTTATTTTGTCGGAATATCTTTCGATGATAAATTGGGCGAAATCTTTCTCGTGTTTTTGAAAGAACCAGTCTTTGAACAGTTTTCTAAATGAAATTGGTTCTTCAACTATTTTTGCAAAATATCTCTCCAGTTCAGATGTGAATATTACGAGTCCTCCTTGGAGATTGATTAGTTGGGCAAGGGTCAGTTTTTTGTCACCGATTTAAACGTGAAAAAACGTTTTAAAATTTTATCGGAAAAATTATACGTGGAGATAAAGAGAGTCGACGAAAGTATTTTAATTTTTAATCATTGATTTATCGATAAGATATATCTGGAAACGTTTCCAGATATCTTGAGGGGGTCTCAGCCTAGCTTAGACAAGTCATTTCATCATGTGAAGGTGATGAGTAAAGCTTTCTAAGCTGGTTATCATCGGCTCTGATGACATTTATTTTAACTTTAGTTTATAAGTTGAGTCCTAGATGGGTGTGATAAATGAATACTAAGTTGACTAAGTTGGTAGGTGCGGCAATTATTGTGGTGCTACTTTCATTAACGGTCTATGGATGTTACGAATTATTGCTCAACGAGTCGGAGAAACCGTGCACAGCAAAGGTGAAAATGCATATAATCCCGGTGGATGAGAAAGGAAAAGAGGTCCGGTGGAACTTCTGCACAGCAATACATAATTTTACCGAGTACTGGGCTAAGCCGCATAGCGAAGTAGTATATCTAGGAACCAAAAGAACGGTGACATTGAATGTGCATAGAGAACTACTTATTGGAGGAAGATTGCTTATCCATGAATATGCCATCTTCCTGTATAATGGTACGCACTCGGGTGGAAAGCTGGTTCGTATAGAGCCTAGGGAGTACCGTATTGAACTTTCCATCAGAATACGTGTATATAGGGTATCTGAAAACTCACATTCACCTCTAAGAAAAGTCGTACCACCCCTACTTAACTCGTCGTCAGAACCAGTAAAAGGTTATTGCTATGAGGAACTCGAAGAAGTTGTATATACGTCAGAATTGATGCCTGCTTTACAACTTCATTCAATAGGAGGAATTTCCGTTAGCGTCCACTTTGAAATAGGCAACTACTTATTCTATTCTCAAAAGTATAGAGAAGCAGATCTACCGGGTGAGTGGGGTCCTTGGCAGACATCTGGCGATAAGGCCACAAAATCTAACAATAAACTCACAACGGGATCAATTTCGGGTGGCAGTAAAAAGTGGATCTACGTAAACGTAGATTATAGATATGAGCGATGGTTTTACGGGGTGGATTGGGTCCAATGGTGGAGGGAAATAGTGACGCCAGTGAGTTTTGGAGGATATGACTGGGGTGAGTCTATATCATGCACTTACTGTGAAGGAACTCCTACAGGCTTTGTACAGAGCTATCCTAGGGGCACTGGAATGCCTATCGAAATGAGCCTAGGTCCAGGCATCAGCGAGATTGAGAGATCAGGTATAAGCGTATCCTTCGAGGTGTCTTATGGTGTGGTCTCCCTGACTGTAGAGTTATGGTATGAAATAGAGAGAGGTGAAGCTCTCTATCCTCCATCAATACTGGTTAATGTAGATACATGGTACGCTGACACTTTATATGTCTTCGATGCCAGCACCGAGTGGAAGGTAGTGCATTTCACGTGGAGTGGCGGAGGTAGTGGTGGTATGGTTTTTAGGCGTGGTGTTTTTAGGGTTTCTGATTATTGGGTTAGGGAATGTATTTCTTGGTTTGTTAGGGATCTTGATCTTAATAGATTGGGTGATTTCTTTATTGTTGGTCTGGGTTGTGGTTATAGTCCTTTCCATAAGTATCTTGAAGATGTAGTTAGGGTTGAAGGTAAGGCTCGTGATATTGAGGTGTATACGGGTTACTATGAAGGGGTTAAGGTATCTGCTATTGCGACTCCTGGTGGTATGGTTCATACGGAGCCTGTGGTGATTTTGGGAGGTTGCTAGAAATGTTAAAGCTATTGTGGGTGTTGGTTTTTGTGGGGTTTTGAGGGAAGATATTGGTATTGGTGATGTGGTGATACCTGTTGCGGCTGCAAGGGATGAAGATACAACTGATCATTATGTGGATAAGAAGGTGCCTGCTGTAGCAGATTTTGAATTAATTTCGAAGTTAATTGAGGTGGCTAGAAGGTATAAATTGAAAGTTCATGTTGGATCTATAGTTACGACGTCATCACCGTTTAGTGAGGATGTAGAATGGGTTAGGAAATGGAGTAGTTATGGTGTATTGGCGGTTAAGTGTGAAACGTCGGTCCTATATCTTCTATCATACTTGAATAATATACCAGTGGCAGCAATACTTACTGTAAGTGATAATGTTGTGAAGAAAGAAATGTACTGGATGAAACCTGAAGTAGAGAAAGCAATGGTGGAAACTTATGATAAGGTAATTAAGGTAGCCTTAGATATTTTAACTGAAATAGTTTATAGCGAAAAACATGGTTTATACCGCTAATATCTTTAAAATACACAATTTAGTTTCAAATTTCCCTAATATGGTTCAAAACACCATAAAAATCTTAAAAATAAATTTGATTAGAAGAAGGATTGGAGAGGAAAATGCTAGTTTTGTTCTTCGGTGGGGTGTATGATTTTTTGGTTGATGAGGATTTTTAGGGTTTTTAGGGTTTTTAGTGGGTTTATTTTTTCTTTTTTGGTTACTTCTGTTAGTAGTTTTGCTATGGTGAATGATCCTTCTATTTCTGTGATTTCTTTCGCTACTTTTAATATTTTTCTTTTGATTCCTCTAATTCTTGGAGGGATTTCTGTGACTTCGTATTTTGTGAAGATGTGTTTTGGGAAGCTTTCTTTTACTATGTTTTTGGCTTTGTCAAAAATTGATATTTCGAAGGTGTTGGTTTTAAGGTTTTTTTCGAATTTGTCTTCAAATTTGTCTAGGAAGTTTCTTAGGGATTCTTTTATTTCTGGGAGTAGTTTTCCGGGTGCTATGAGTATTGAGTAGGCGTATTTTCCTGAGTGGAATGTTAGTACTTTGGGTTCTGGGGTTTCGTAGTATATTTCTCCAATTTCTCCTTCTCCTGTGCCTCCGATTTCGGAGTAGAATCCTCTTACTGCTTGGACAAATCCTGCTACGATGTTTGGGTCTGTAGGTGTCTTTTTGAAGGAGTATTCGAATATGCAGCGTCCGCTTTCTTTGTCGACGACTAGGAGAGATTCTAGGCTGTTGAGTTCTAATATGAGTTCGTATTCTCGTAGAAGTTTTTTGTTTTCTGTTTTTATTTTGTGTTTTCTTTTTGATATGTATCCGAAGGTTCCTATAAAGATGATAGATGTGATTAATATTATTGTGGTAAGCCAGCGTGGAAGTAGGGATTTCGAAGTTGAAATAGAGGGTTTGATTGTGATGTTGTAGGTGGTGTGTGCGGAGGTTTTATCGGTCATTCCTTCGTAAACTACTGTTATTTGTATTTTGGACATTTCGTTATTTGTTGGTATGGTGTATGAGAATTCTCCTTTCGTGTTTGTTACGGTTTCGTATTCAAATTGTTTCTTTGTTCCATTTTTGTAAGTCACTAAGACTATTATTTTGATGGTTGCCATGCCTATTGGATCTTTGTTTTCTGTGGTTAGAGTTCCTGATATTAATATGGTGTTGCCAGCAGTTACTTCTTGTGGGACATTAACTGTAAGTATTGTGCGTGTTTTTGGTAGAATGTAAAGTGGAATTTCAAGTGTTTGTGGAAGATAGTATGGTGCCTCTATTACTACGTTTATTGAATAGTTGCCGGGTTGGAGTCCTGTTAGGTTTAAAGTGCAGCTATAGTTTTGATAGTTAAATGTTGCAAGCCATTTATGGTTGTTTACGGTTAATGTGATGCTGCAGTTTTCTAATGGAGTGTTTCGGAAAGAATCTATGATGTTAAAGTGTATTGTTATTGTTTCGTTTTCATATTGTTTAAGGACTTGGGGTTGATATGTTATTTTCATTTTTCCATAAATT
>MTLY02000003.1 GCA_002011035.2 Candidatus Hecatella orcuttiae
GCCTGGGGAGTACGGCCGCAAGGCTGAAACTTAAAGGAATTGGCGGGGGAGCACCACAAGGGGTGAAGCTTGCGGTTTAATTGGAGTCAACGCCGGGAATCTCACCGGGGGTGACAGCTGGATGAAGGCCAGATTAAAGGTCTTGCCAGACTAGCTGAGAGGAGGTGCATGGCCGTCGCCAGTTCGTGCCGTGAGGTATCCCGTTAAGTCGGGTAACGAGCGAGATCCACGCCCCTAGTTGCCAGCGGGTCCTTGGGACGCCGGGCACTCTAGGGGGACCGCCACCGATAAGGTGGAGGAAGGTGTGGGCCACGGCAGGTCAGTATGCCCCGGATCCCCCGGGCCACACGTGAGCTGCAATGGCGGGGACAATGGGCTCCGACCCCGAAAGGGGAAGGTAATCCCCAAACCCCGCCTCAGTTGGGATCGAGGGCTGGAACTCGTCCTCGTGAACATGGAATCCCTAGTAATCGCGTGTCATCAGCGCGCGGTGAATACGTCCCTGCTCCTTGCACACACCGCCCGTCGCTCCAACCGAGTTGGGTTTAGATGAGGCATGGTCCCCGTTGGCCATGTCGAATCTAAGCTCAGCGAGGGGGGAGAAGTCGTAACAAGGTGGCCGTAGGGGAACCTGCGGCCGGATCACCTCCTACGAAACCCTTCGACTAAGGGCGAAAGGGGAAGCGGTAAACCCGCACTTTTTCCGCGTAACCAAATGCAATTCCCGAAGAGAATCTTCGTGGGATGAAGGGCGGAGCAGGCCTCCTTTCAGAGGCTTGCAATGGTCGCCGTGCAGAGTTTCGCAAGCTGGACGTGGCTTCAACGAGAACCCGACATGATACGCTGCCTGGTGGATAGCTGGGCTCAGGCGCTGAGGAAGGGCGTGGCAAGCTGCGATAAGCCCCGGGTAGGCGCAAGCGGCCTTCGATCCGGGGATGCCCGAATGGGAATCCCACCGCTGGACTTCGGTCCAACGGTGCTCCTTCACGGAGCGGGAACCCCCCGAAGTGAAGCATCTCATTAGGGGGAGGAAAAGAAACTAACTAGGATTCCCCTAGTAGCGGCGAGCGAAAAGGGAACAGCTCAAACCGAAGACCGTGGAGAAATCCGCGGCCGATGTGGGGTTGCGGAGCCGACTGCCTCCTAACCGGCGAAGCTGAAGTGGCATGGAAAGGCCTGCCGGAGAGGGTGATAGCCCCGTAAGCGTAAGCTGGAAGGAGTTGGGTCGGCTTCCTGAGTAGCATACCTTGGTTTTGGTATGCGAAGCTGGGAGAAACCAACTTCCAAAGCTAAATACGTCCTGAGACCGATAGCGCACTAGTACGGTGACGGAAAGCTGAAAAGGACCCCGGAAGGGGTGTGAAAAGAGCTTGAAACCAGGCAGCTACACCGCGCACCGGCCTGAAAGGGTGGATTCCAGCCAAAGGAATCCGCGGCAACGCGGAGGACGAGGCTGGAGGACCAGGGTCGGGCGTTCCGTCTAGAAACACGGGCCGGGGAGTTCACGGCTGTGGCGAGCTTAAGGCTGTCAACGCCGAAGGCGCAGGGAAACCGACAGGCCTGCAGCCGAGCTTAGGCTCGGTGAGGGGCGAGGTCTGAAAGGGCCTGGAGTCACAGCTGTGAGACTAGAAGCCGGGCGATCTAGCCCTGGGTAGGGTGAAGCCGGGCGAAAGCCCGGTGGAGGCCCGCAAGGGTGCTGACGTGCAATTCGCTCCCCTAACCTGGGGCTAGGGGCTAAAGACCAATCTAGCCCGGAGATAGCTAGTTCCCTCCGAAGTGGGTCGCAGCCCAGTCCCCCCGGAGGCTGTTGAGGGGGTAGAGCACTGATTGGGAAGCAAGGGATCGAAAGGTCCCACTTTCCTTTCAAACTCCGAATCCCTCAACGTCGGAGAAGGGGGGAAACGGGTTCCAGGGGGTAAGCTCCTGGACCGAGAGGGGGACAACCCAGACTGAGGTTAAGGCCCCCAAATGCCAGCTAAACGTCAAACCAAAGGGCGTTCTTGGCCTAAAACAGCGGGAAGGTTGGCTTAGAGGCAGCCATCCTTTAAAGAGTGCGTAACAGCTCACCCGCCGAGGCCAGGAGCCCCGAAAATGGACGGGGCTAAGCTGGCTGCCGATACCTCAGGGTGCAACTTAGGTTGCAACCTGGTAGGAGGGCGTCCTGACTGGGGAGAAGTTGAGCTGTGAAGTTCAATGGACCGGTCAGGAGTGCAGATCCCGGTGGTAGTAACAGCCAAGAGGGGTGAGAATCCCCTCCGCCGAAGGGGCCAGGGTTCCCCGGCAACACGTCGTTGGCCGGGGGTAAGCCGGTCCTAAGGTCTAGCTTAACCGCGACAGACCGAAAGGGAAACCGGTTAATATTCCGGTGCCTGCAGGATACCATGCGGCAACGCAGGCCTAGCCTCTGACACTTCAAGGTAGGGGAAGCAGGGTCGTCGCCCTGTTTAACCGGCCGAGGGCCGGGGAGCGCCGTAATGGCGAGAACCGGTTCGAGGCGGGAATAGCCGCCCCCTTTAGGGCGGTTTCCCCGATCCTTGGAGTCAATGAAAAGGAGGCTGGGAAAGGGGATTCCTGCAGACCGTACCGAGAACCGACACTGGTGCCCTAGGTGAGAAGCCTCAGGTGTGTCGGGTGTACTCCGGGGCGAGGGAACTCGGCAAAATAGCCCCGTAACTTCGGGATAAGGGGTGCCTGCCGTTTCGGCTTCGGCTGGAACAGCAGGTCGCAGTGACAAGGGGGTCCCGACTGTTTACTAAAAACGTAGGGAGCCGCAAGCCCGAAAGGGTGTGTACGGCTCTTGAATCCTGGCCAGTGACGGTACCTGAAACTCGGGTACAACCGAGCTAAGGGCCGTTAAACGCCGGGAGTAACTCTGACTCTCGAGCTTAAAGGGAGTCGTTAAACCCGGCTGTATGCTGGGAAACCGGAACCCAGCGCCCCCGAGAGAGGGAAAAGAGCGTTGGGCGTTGAAGGTGACCAGCAGGGAACCACCCTCCAGAAAGCCACAAAAACTGCGCATGCAACACCATAACAGGGCGTGAGAGTCCATGGTGCTCCATGAGTTCAGTGACCTAGCCGACGTTAAGGCGCTGCCGAAACGCCGCAAATACCTAGCCTACTACCTAGCTGGCTTCGCCGACGGTGAAGGCTGCTTTTCAATCTCAGTCAAAAGGCAGAATGACACAAAATTCGGATGGGTCGTCGACCCTGTCTTCCATGTGACGCAGCATAAAGACAACCGGCTGGTGTTGGAGTTGTTTCGGAGAATGCTGCAATGCGGTCGAATAATATCGAAGCCGGGCCAGGAGAACCTTCTCCAATACGTTGTCGACAACAGAAGGCAGCTGAAAGAAAAGGTCATACCTTTCTTCAGAAAGCATCGCCTCCTAGCCAAAGCCAAGGCCTTCAGCTTCTTCGCCGAGGTGGTGGAAAACCTTGAAAAGGGAGCTCATAGAAAAGCGTCGAGTTTCAAAGAGCTCATAAGAAACGTTTACGAGCACTCCGCCGACCGAAAACATGAGCTTGACGGTATACTGAAGGAGATCGATGAAAGGGTGGACGCCTCAGAGACCATACGCCGGGCACCCCAAAGCCAGCCTTCAGCCTAGAAGGTTGGGGTGAAGATATGGTCCAGTATCCCCATTTCCCAAGATGGTGGATGTTGCTTAAGGTAGCCAAATGCCTTGTCGGGTAAGTTCCGACGTGCATGAATGGAACAACGAGGGCCCCGCTGTCCCCGCCCGGAACCCGGTGAAGCCACATAACTTGGACGAACAGTCCAGGAACTTCCAACGGGGAGAGAAGACCCCGTGGAGCTTTACTGCAGCTTGTCGTTGGGGCATGGCTCTGGATGCAGAGCGTAGGCGGGAGCCGTTGACCTTGGCTTCTCCGGGAGCCTTGGGAGGCGCCGATGGAACACCGCCCTTCTGGGGCTGTGTCCCTAACCGGGGCTTGGGCCTCGGGACACCGGCAGGTGGGCAGTTTGGCTGGGGCGGCACTCCCTTAAAAAGATATCAAGGGAGCCCAAAGCTCGGCTCAACCGGGACAGGAATCCGGTGTAGAGGGCAAGGCCAAAAGCCGGGCTGACTGGATTCTTAAAAGCAGAGAATCCAGAGGCGAAAGCCGGGCCTAGCGATCCTTCATGTCCCCCTTGGTGGGGGCTGGAGGTGACAGAAAAGTTACCCCGGGGATAACAGACTCGTCGCGGGTGAGAGTCCCCATCGACCCCGCGGTTTGGTACCTCGATGTCGGCCCTTCCCATCCTGGCAGTGCAGCAGCTGCCAAGGGCGGGGCTGCTCGCCCATTAAAGGGGAACGCGAGCTGGGTTTAGACCGTCGTGAGACAGGTCGGACTCTACCTGTTGGAAGTGTTGGCCGCCTGAGGGGAAGGTGCCCTCAGTACGAGAGGAACGGGGTGTCGCAGCCTACAGTTTACCGGTTGTCCGACAGGGCAAACGCCGGGCAGCCGCGCTGTCGGGGATAAGAGCTGAAAGCATCTAAGCTCGAAGCCCCTCCCGAAAATAGGCGGCCATTTCGCGGCCTACGCCGGCTTGGCAACAGGGCTGGTTGCCGCGAACGAGGGCTGGGGTAGAAGACCCCGTTGATGGAGTGGACGTGTACGCGCCAAGGCCTTCGGGCCGAGGCGTTCAGCGTGCCACCCCCAACCGCCCGAGGTGTCGGGTTTAAGTGCGAAGCTACGTCTGGGCGAAAAATCCTCTGCACGGCGAGTGCTCTTTTTTACCAGGTTTTTCTCTGCGCTTTTCCTTCTTGGGGGAAAGCTTAACTGGGAGGGTTGAGCTGTTCTTTTGGGTTGGCGAGCAGGTGGGCGACTTCCCAGCCCCTAGGAGGGGTTGGAGGAAACTCCGCTCACACGGTGGAGCTCGCGGTGCCGCAAGGCATAGGACGAGAGTCCTAACCCCAGAGCAGAAACGGAATGTCCCAGCCTGGCATGGCGATGGGGCGTGCTAAGTCGCCGAGGACGGGCTGGGAAGCATTGAAACGGCTGCTTCGCGAGGTGCAAGGGCGAATAGGCGTCGATGAACCTCCACCTGAGACGCGGGTGGCCCGCGTAGCCGCATGTCGCCTAAAACAGAAAGCGGGTTACGGCCTGCACGCCAACCCATCAAATGCATACGCCAACTTTCGGTTTGAAGCATTCACCCAAAGAATCCTAGAACTCAATTTTTTGTTTTGTTTCTTTCCTAAAGCTGAACTAGCTTTTCATTGTTAAACCATAAACACGAAATAAAGGAGAATTAACACAGTTGCAACAATTCCACTTATAATGTAAGCGATTTTCTTGCGTTTTTCCCTTTTATGTGTCCAGGTGTACGGATGACGCATATTGGGGGACAATTTAATTTCGTTTACACCTGGAACAGAGTAAGTGTCAACTAACCACTCACTCAGCTTCTTCTTTTTCTTTGTCAATCCTTAAGCATCATCCTCTTGAGATTAATATAAATCCAAAGGCGTATATTTTTTATGCGTGGTCATAAGCAGTTTGGTTTAGTCCGATTTGGCTATACCTACTTCAGTTTCACTGCTTCCTTATTTTTTATAAGGACAGTTAACATAGTAAACCTATTTCTCCTTCCATTGATGTTAAATCCAGAAAGCTGGTCGAAGGCGGAGGTTTGGGGAGTTGAACGGTGAGCATCCCCCCGTCAAGCTTTACGCCTACATGCTGGAGCAGGATGACCCTCGGAAGTGCACCTCCGCCAAGCTGCTCAGGTTCCACCTAGCCCGGGGGATAAGGCGGGCTTCCCAGCTTCCTCGGCAGGCGGTTCTCCTAGACCCCTCGTCCCCTGTCCCCTTGGCCTCCGAAGACAGGCCGAGGGTGGAGCGGTGGGGCCTCGTAGCCGTGGACTGCTCTTGGAACAGGGTGGAGGAGGTCTTCACCCGGAGGCTCCGAGGCGTAGGCCGGCGTCTCCCCTTCCTGGTGGCGGCTAACCCTGTCAACTACGGGCAGCCTGGAAAACTGAGCTCCTTGGAGGCCTTGGCCGCTGCGCTTCACATCCTAGGCTTCAAGGCTGAAGGCGAGCGGCTTCTGGCCCTTTACAAGTGGGGCTCCAGCTTTCTCTCCCTCAACCGGGAGCTGCTGGAAGCCTACCGCCAAGCTGGAAGCCGGGAGGAGGTCTTGAGGCTTGAGGAATCCTACCGCCCAGCCCCGGCTTAGGGCTTCTCCCTGAGAAGCATGGGGTTCTCCATGAGGCGGGGCACCTCCTCCAAAAGGTCCGTGGGCAGAATGTGGTAGCCTTTCCTCTTCAGGGTCAGGTTTCCCGCCTCCCCGTTGACGAAGGCTCCGGCCACCGAAGCCTCAAAGGGCTTGACGCCTAAGGCCATGAGCCCCCCCACGATGCCGGAGAGGACGTCGCCTGTGCCCCCCACGGTCATGCCCGGGTTGCCCGTGCGGTTGAATTTGACCCTCCGGCCGTCGGATATGATGTCCACGTTTCCCTTGAGGAGGACCACGGCCTTCAGCCTCGTTGAGGCCTCCTTCACCTGCTCTCCCCTTTCTCGGAGGCCGCTGTGGGGCTTCGCCCCTGTGACCAGCTCAAACTCTCCCCCGTGGGGGGTGAGCACGCAGGCTGTTCTGGCCTCCCGCCTCAGCGCTCCGAAGAGCTTCAAGCCGTCAGCGTCCAGCAGCAGAGGCTTAGCCAGCCCCTCCACGGCCTTCAACAAAAGCTCCACAGCCTCCTTGGTCCTTTCCCTCGTCTCCAAGCCCGGCCCTAGGACGACGGCGGTGGCCCGGTGGAGATAGGACTCTAGGGTTTTCAAGTCCTCAGGGTCCAGGTAGTCTCCGCTCAGCTTCACCGTGATAAGATTGGGGGAGTAGGAGGAAACCACCCGAGCTGTCTCCCGGGGAGCGGCCACGTAGACTAGGTCCACTCCCGTCTGAAGAGCAGCCATCCCCGCCAAGGCCGGCGCGCCCGTGTAGGTTCCGCTGCCTCCCACCACCAGCAGCCTCCCGAAGTCTCCCTTGTGAGCGTCAGCCGGCCGGGTCCGCCGAGTTCTCCTCACATCCCCAGGGCCTGCGTAGGCTTCCGCCTCCGGGGGAAGACCGATGTCGGCTACGACGACCTTTCCCGCGTAGGCTGAGGCCTTGAGGAGGCCTGTTTTGGGGGCGTGGAAGGTCACAGTCATGTCCGCCCTGACGGCTTCCCCCAGCACCTCCCCGGTGGAGGCGTCGATGCCCGTGGGCACATCCACGGCCACCCGGTAGGCGGAGGCTTGGTTGATGGCCCTCACCGCCTGAAGGATGGGCTGCTGGATTCTCCCCCTAACCCCCGTGCCCAACAGGGCGTCCACCACCACCGCCGCCGCGGCCTCCGCCTTGGGGACGAGGGACGAATCCCTGGCGGTGGAAAGTCGGAGGCTTAAGTCCATGTTTTTGACGGCCTTCCAGTTGAGGGCGACGCTGGGGTCGGAGATTTTCTCCTCCCCCCCGACCAGGACGGCTGAGACCTGAAAGCCCCTGGAAGCTAGATGCCGGGCTGCCACCATGCCGTCGCCGCCGTTTCGCCCTGTTCCCAGGTAGAACATGCAGGTTTTCCCCTTCTTCAAGGCGGCCACGGCTTCGGCCACGGCTTTCCCGGCGCATTCCATCATCTGCGGCTTGGACACGCCCAAATACTCAGCGTTGTCCTCTAGGGCTGCCATTTCCTCGGCTGTTACGCTTTCCCGGTTCACGGGTTCTCCCTTCTCATCTTTGTAGAGGGTCTGAAGGCCTTAAAGATTTTAGTGGGCGGCGGGGGGTAGTTTTATAACCATGGTGGTGGAAGATTCTAGGTGGTGAACACCTTTGCCGACGGCTTACGTGCTGATCAATTCGGAGATAGGGTCTGAAGAAGCTGTTCTCCTAGAGTTGAGGAAGATAAAAAACGTGGTGGAATCCTACGTGGTCTACGGGGTCTACGATATTATCGCCAAGGTGGAAGCTGAAACCATGGAGAAACTCAAAGAATGCATCACCTGGAACATCCGCCGCCTGGAGAAAGTCCGCTCCACCCTCACCATGATCGTCATCGAGCCTGGAACATAACCCAGCTGGCTCTCAGCCGAACAGAACCCTTTTTTCCCGGCTAATTTTATCTCTGAAGTAGGCTAATGGGAGATGCCATTAGAGGTTCATGTGGGCTTCGACGACACCGACTCCCCCCTGGGAGGATGCACCACCTACATCGGAGCCCGGCTGGTTGAAATTCTGGCCGAGAAAGGCTTCGCCTTCCTAGACTACCCCAACCTAGTGAGGCTGAACCCCAACATTCCCTGGAAGACCCGGGGCAACGGCGCCGTCTGCCTCCGCCTCTCCGTAGGCGGCGAAGGCGACTACGAGGAGTTGAAGGAAACCGTTCTCGCCTTCATCCGCAGCCACTACGAGAAAGCTTGGAAGGACACGGAGCCGGCGGTCGCCTTCCTCCGGGGAAGCGTCCCCCCGATGTTGAGAAGCCTCTCCCAGAAGGCCCTGCGGAGGGTGGTGGAGCCGAGGGAAGCCCTCAGGGTTCTCCGCGCCTGCGGGGGGGAAGCCTTGGAGTTGGAGGGAAGACAGGGTGTCGTGGGAGCTGCGGCTGCCGTCGGAGAGACTTTGGAAGGAGACCACACCTACGAGGCGGTGGCCTACCGGCTGCCGGAGCGCAGGGGTGAGCCTCGGGCGGTGAGCTTCGACTCGGTGGTGGAGATGGACAGGGCTACGAGGCCGTGGACCTTCAACAACCTCGACCCTGAAACAGGCCGGGTGCTGGTGACTCCCCGAGGGCCGGACCCCGTCCTCCTAGGGGTGCGGGGGGAAACCCCCGAAGCCGTCAAGAAAGCCCTGAGCATGGTTGAAACCGGGGAGAAGCCGGAGCGGTGGGCGGTCTTCAGAACCAATCAGGGCACCGACGCCCACCTGGGGGAGACGGTTAAAATCAGGGACATCCCGCCCTACTCCGCGGTGGTGGTGGAGGGCTTCGTAGCCCAGCCGCCTCAGACCGCGCCCGGAGGCCATGTTATCTTCAGGTTGAAGGATGCCACGGGTGAAATCTTCTGCGCCGCCTACGAGCCCACAGGAAACTTCAGGAACACCGTCAGAGCCCTGAGGGTGGGGGACAGGGTCAAAGTCTACGGAGGCCTGAGGAAAGCCCAGCCCTTAGGCCCTAGGACCGTCAACCTGGAAAAACTGGAAGTCTTGGAAACGGCTCCCGTGGTGGAGTTCCGCAGTCCCCTCTGCCCTCGGTGCGGGAAAAGAATGACCTCCATGGGAGCCCACAAGGGGTTCCGGTGTGAAAAATGCAAACACCGCAGCTCAACCCTCCGCAGGGTTCCGTTCCCCATCCCCCGAAGCCTGTCCAGCGGGCTCTACATGCCTCCGCCTCGAGCTCACAGACATCTAACCAAACCCCTCAGCCGCTACGGGCTGGAAAAAGCCGGGAAACCCGGCTCCCCACCCCGGCCTGAAGCCTTCTGGGGCCTAGGGCCTCCGGCTTAGCTCCGGAACCCGCCCGGCTGGAAGGAGGCTGGAGAGGTCGTAGCAGCTGTCGAAGACCATGAAGCCCGCCACACTGAAGACGGTCAGCTGCCCTGTCAGGCCTAGGGACACAGCGCCCACCTTCATCAGTCCCCGAAGCCTGAAAAACCAGAAGGCCGTTCCTCCGCGGCTGCCCCAGTGGTCGTGGAGTTTCTCGTCCAAGAAGCCCAGCGCTGTTAAAGCCGCCAAGAGCACCGGTTTAGGATGCTGAAATCCCAGCCCTGCTGAAAGGGCAGCCAAAAAGGCGAGGCCGAAGACCAGGTTCAGCCTGTCCACCTTCAGGGAGGCCAAGCTGCCCAACACCACGGCGACCATGAGGGTGGCTGTGGAGCCGTCGGTCTGCAGCAGCAGCCAAAAGAGGAAGGCCGCCGCGGCGGAGGCCCCGTAGGCGGGGAGGCCTTTTTTCCTCTCCCCCCAAACGTCCGCCACCTTCAAGGTGAAGCCCGCGGAGGCGAAGGTGAGAAGGATGAGGGGGTTGAAGGTCAAAGGCATTCCTTCCGGGGGTTCAGCGGCCTTTGCCGTCGAACTTGGCTGGAGGGTATCTTGAGTTTATCCCACTAAAGTTTTATCCATTATGATGCCCCTTTAATGGGGATAATCCTTTGGCGGCTGGGCTGTTGTGGAGAAACCCTCAAACCGCCGGAAGCCTGCCTCCCTGCCGGGGGAAGTCGCTTGGCTGTTGGAGGAAGGCTTCTTCGGCTATCTTGGAACCTCCGGGAAGGGCATGGAGCCCCATGTTACTCCAGTGATCTTTGTCTTCGACCGCGGTTGCATCTACTTCCTAACCTCCAAGGTGGCTAAGAAGCTTAGGAATATGAGGGAAAACCCGAAGGTAGCCTTCTTGGTAGACATTCGAGACCCCTCTGACCCCCACAACAACAGGGCTGTGCTGGTTAAGGGGCGGGTGAAAATCTACGGCCTGCTAGACGGGCTGCTTCACTTGAGGGAGTTCTGGAAGGTTAGAAGGCTCTTGGACGAGAAATACCCCAAGTACATGAGGGTCTACCGGACGGAGAAGGCTAGGATTCCCAAGGAATGGGGGACAACCATCTTCCTCCGCAGGGTTCTCATCCGGTTGGATGTTGAAAGCTTCGTCTACATGAGGGAAGCCCGGCCGGTTTCGGTGAGGTTGGAAGGACGGTGAAGACCACGGCTCTAACCCCCCAGCTGGAAGCCCTGCTCAGGGACTCCCCTTTCGCCTACCTCTGCACAGTGGACGCCTCCAACCAGCCTCATGTGACTCCCATCTTCTTCACCTTCGACTTCTCAGCCTCCTCCCTCTACTTCGCCGCGTTCTCCGCCACCAAAAAGCTGGCGAACCTCAGGGTTAACCATCGCCTGTCCCTCACCGTCGACATCCGAGACCCGGTGGACCCCCTCAACAACTTCGGCGTCCTCATCCGCGGGGAGGCTGAAATCCTAGGCTCCATGGCCTCCTTGGAGGAGAAAGAGCTGGAGGAGTGGAAGCCCCTGCTCAGCCGCTTCGAGGAGAAGTACCCCCGGTTTAGGGAGTGGCTGAGGGGAGCCCTAGCCGACGTCAAACCCGCCTGCCTCTGGTGGGTGAGAGTTAAGCCTTCGAAGATAACCGCGTGGAAAGGCCCTCGGTTCGAGGCGTTGGCCTCCCGCTGGGAGCAGTAAATCCTATATGGAGCCTCTTCTCCCAAGTTTTCCGGGGATGAGGTTGAAGGCTAGAGCCCACGTCTTCGTCAGCGGCCGGGTTCAGGGGGTCTTCTTCCGCTGGGAAACCCGGGACGAGGCGGTGAGGCATGGGGTGAAGGGCTGGGTGCGCAACCTCCCCGACGGAAGAGTGGAAGCCGTTTTCGAAGGGGAAAAGGAAGCTGTGGAGAAGCTGGTGGAATTCTGCCGGCGAGGCCCCCCGGGGGCTAGGGTGGAAAAAATCCAACTCATCTGGGAGACGCCCGCCGGCGAGTTCGAAGGCTTCCACATCAGACGGTAAAGGTTTAAAGCCTTCTTGGCGCCCTCCCTTGTGAAGGGAGGTAGAGTTGGGAGAAGTTTTCAAGCCTGAAAGGCTGACCCGCGCTAGGAAGAAGCCTCTGCTGCCCGACGCTCCGAGGGTTCCCTCTCCCCCGCAGCCTTTAACCCTCACCAGCCTCTACCAGGAAATCCTAGAACTCAAGGAGGAGCTGGAGAAGATCAAAACCGCCCTGAAAAGGCAGGGGATACTCCTAGAAGACTAGGCAGCCTCAGAAAAGGCTTAAATAAAAAGGCCCCCACATTCTCCCGTTGATGATGAATTCAGCCTTGGCTGAGCCTTTGCGATGAGGAACTTCGATGGGCGGACTGACCTCGTTTCCCCCATCCAGCCGACACGTAGACGATGGAGCCAGCTTCCAGCTTCTCCCAGAACAAAAACTTGAAGCTTGGCTGAAAAATAGTGTGAAAAAGTGGCACATATGAGCATTGTTTTTTAAGCCTAGAAAACAGGTGGAAAAAACTCCTCGATCCTGATGAGGATGTTCCCCCCGTGGATGATGTTGTAGGTCTTGGAAAGCAAAGACGTGCCTTCCCCAACTCTGAAGGACCTAGCCAACACTCCGGAGGCGGAAACCATGCGGATGCTCAGGATTTCCCTCCGAACCTCCAACCGATGCCGGGAAATAATCCTCCCAATGGGCAGGTCGGTGCAGGTGAGGTCCCGGCGTATCCCAGCGGCCAGCCTGCTCAACGCCGTCCACGACCGAGCTACGGCGAGAACCCTTGGGGGTCGAGGGTTCCTCAACTCCACCATCCTGTAGTTAACTCTGCTTCCCTTCGGCACCTGAAGCCACCGGGCAGTCTGGGCGTCGGCGGGGGCAACCCTGCGGCTCAGCGTCTTCACCACCACCGGCTTCCCGGTTAGGATTTCCAGAATCCGGGTGACGGAGCCGTCGGTGGTCAGGAGGATCTTCTGGCCTTCCCCCAGCTTCCTTCCCAGCTTCCTCTCCACGCGGCTCAGAGCCTTCAAAAGCTTAAGGTGGGTGAAGGTTTCCATAATCCCAAGGCACCCCTGTTTCCCAGCGCATAGATGGCTGTCGAACGTCCTTAATGTTTCTCTTCCCCTTCGAGGGAGAAAAGATAATAATCCGGAAGCTTCATGTATTTAACCACGCACGGCATCCTTCCATATGCCGGCTCAGCAGCGGGGTGGGGTAGCCAGGTTTAACCCGCGGGGCTCATAACCCCGAGATCCGTGGTTCAAATCCACGCCCCGCTACCACTAAACTTCTGCTGTTCGGGCATGATTTGGATTTATTTTTGCTAAATATCTTGTTAAATGTAAATTTTATTCTATTTTTAAATGATGTTTAAATCTAATATTCTAGTTTGTAATTGTTTCTTTGAATTAATTAAGGCTATTAATAATAGTCCTATAAAGTCATATGTGTCCGTCTGATAAAAAATCTTTCATGCACCCCTCTATTATAGGCAGGTCAAATTAAATATGACATTAAAGCAAGTTAGCTATGATCGACATGCTCGAAATAATATTGTTCAGTATTTTTTTATTCGTTCTCCCCATTGTTCTTTTTATTATTCTATGGAAGTATATTAGACTAAAGTCCGAATTTTCAAGGATGGTTGCTGAAGGCGCTAACACTCTCGCTTCTAAAATGTATCAGGAGTGGGTTGAAAAAAAGATCGGCGAAGTTGAACAACAGAAAGATAGCGAGTACAAGTTATTATTTGAACAGTGGAAAGTTGAGTGTGAGAAAGACATTAGAGAGGATGCGATCAGGAGGTCGATAAGGACATTATTAGGCAAGGTATCAGAACAAATAGCCCCATTCCTCATAGCTACAAAGCTTGAAGTTGACCTAAGAGACCTAAGATTCTTGGGGACTCCAATAGACTTTGTAGCATTTAAGGGTCTCTCTGAAAATGACCTTGAAGAGATAATTTTTATCGAAGTTAAAAGTGGAAGTCCCCAGCTAACTAGGAGAGAAAGAATGGTGAAGGAAGCTATTGAGACTGGCAATATCTCATGGACATTGTTCCCTCTTAAAGAGGAGGTAGCCGAGGTCGGAGAGATAATCGAAGAAGAAATAGAAAAAGAAAGTGAAAGACAAATTAAACATAAGGAGGAGGAAGATGAAGAAGAGCTATAATTACAATATGAATTATCTGTATTGAGTTTTTGTTATTTGAATTAATTATTTTATTAAATAATTGTTGGATGATAGTCTTGTGAAGCTATATTTCATTATTTTAACCATTTTATTCTTATATGAATCAGCCATTCCTTCTCTGTCTTTAACTTCCAATGTCTCACAGTTAGATGCCAATTCCTCGAATCTTCAACTCAGTTTGTCCCGAGCATATCTTCCCTCACTGTATACTTTCAATAGGTATACTGATCATGAACCTCATAAAAGCCTTAGAGTTCTAAATATTCAGTTTTACGTAGCCTTTCTTTTTAAGCCAGTATCTCTGGTTTTTCATGTACCGCCAGACGATGTCGCCGCGTTTGGAGTCAAACTCCCATGGAGAAACCAAAACGAGGTCGCCTACCCTTATCCAGACTCGGCGTTTAAGCTTCCCCACGATGCGGCAGAGCCTCTCCTTGCCGTCTTCGCAGTTAACCAGAATGCGGTCGTAGCCGTACATCTTGACGGCCATCCCGAAAACCTGGCCTTCGCCTGGGAGGATGAGGTCTTGAAGCTCCTCTTCGCTCAGCACCTTCCTCTTCAAGCCGCCTCAGCTCCCCCTTCCCGCCTGCGGCTAGGCCTCCTTGGAGGCCGGCGGCTTCCCCGCTTCCTGTAGCATTCCCGGCAGTAGGTTGCCCTGCCTTCTAGGGGCTTGAAGGGAACCTCCGCCTTCCTGCCGCATTCCGAGCAGGTAACAGGGTACATTCTCCTTTCTTTCTGTTCGCTGAAGCCCAGTATTCTGCCGCAGTCCGCGCACTTGCAGAGGTTTCCCACGGTGAGGAAGTTGACCCATCTTTCGCATCGGGCGCAGTATTTCTGGATAGAACTACTGGGAGACGCTTCCCCCCCTTCCCGGTACGCCGGCTTTATAACCGCCGACGTGCGGTCCTGTATGCGCGTGAAATCCTCTAGCTCCCTGGGGGAAACTAGGATGAAGGACTTACCTGCACCCCCTGCCCTCGCCGTCCGGCCGACCCTGTGAAAGTAGATCAGCGGATTCTTCGGGACGTCGTAGTTTATGACAGCGTCCACATGCGGGATGTCCAATCCTCTGGCTGCGATGTCCGTGGCTACGAGGATTCTGAGCCTCTTCCCCCGGAACATCTCCATGACCCTGTCGCGCTGGTTTTGGCTGAAGCCGCTGTGAAGGGCCTCCACGCCGGGAAACCGCCTCCTAAGGCTTCCAGCCAGCCTGTCGACGCGGGCCTTTGTGGCGCAGAAGACGATGGCGGTGGAGGGTTTTTCCCGGCCTAGGATTTCAGCCAGCGCGCTCAGCTTGGATTTTTCATCCGCAGTCGCATATCTCTGGTCTAAGGTCTCCACAGAAGGCTCGTCGGAGTCCACCAGTACCTTCTCAGGGTTCTTCATGTACCTCCCGGACAGGCGGATGATCTCCCCGGGCATGGTGGCTGAGAAAAGGCTTAACTGCCTTGAGCTGGGGGTCTTCCCTAGGATATATTCGATGTCCTCAATGAATCCCATATCCAGCATGGTGTCCGCCTCATCCAAGACCACAAAGTTCACTCCCCCCAACGAAACAGCCCCCCTGCGGATGAGGTCGATGGTCCTTCCCGGGGTTCCCACCAGAACTTGCACGCCCTCTTCCAGACGGCGAAGCTGAACACCAATGGGCTGACCTCCGTAGACTGCTGCGACCTGGATGCCGGTGTATTTTCCCATCCGCCTGATTTCACGGGCAACCTGAACGGCTAACTCCCGCGTCGGAGTGAGAACCAGCCCTTGGATGCGCCTGTCTCCAGCGTCTAATCTGTGAAGCATGGGGACGGCGTAGGCGGCGGTTTTACCTGTGCCAGTTTTCGCCTGGCCTATGAGGTCTCTTCCCTGCAGCAGGGGGCTTATCGCCCGCTCCTGGATGGGGAACAGCTCCATGAACCCTAAACTGTCAAGCCCCCTGACTATTCTGGGGTCTAAGCCAAATTCTTGAAATTCACTCATTCTATTTTGACACTCCTCGGCAAAACTTAGTTTTCTTCCAACGGCATCAGAACCGAAAAGAAAACGGCTTTGCGTGCAAAACTATTAGCTTGGTGGCTATTAAACGTTTAGAAGGAAAAACAGGGATGCTAATTAAAAACAGCCTCCCGCAGGCTCTGTTTCCCCTGCTATCCGGAGCTGAGGGCTATGTCCCTGATGACGTCAGCCACATCCTCGCATCTGTCAGCC
The DNA here is from genome assembly GCA_002011035.2 of Candidatus Hecatella orcuttiae. GTDB lineage: Archaea > Thermoproteota > Bathyarchaeia > Hecatellales > Hecatellaceae > Hecatella > Hecatella orcuttiae. The sequence continues at coordinate 15,837 of MTLY02000003.1, forward strand.
ACGTTCTCCATCTCGTCTATTATCTCTTTCAGCAGCAGACACTGGCCGACAGCCTTCCAGTCGTTACACCAGCTTAAAAACTCCGGAACCACAGACTCCACCCTGAAGTCGTCGATGCGCTCTTCCAGGTTCTCAACCCTCTGAGACATCTGAATGGCGAGGTTAGTTTTCTTCGTCAACGCCTCGAAGGCAGCGTTCACATCCCCGGTGATCTTCAGAAGGTTGTCGGCGAAGATTTTGAGGATCTCCCTCAGATTTGGAGTCAAGTTTTCCGGGGATATGAAGTTCAGCTTTCTGGCAGCGGCCTTCGCGTAGGCGGCTATGTCGTCGGAGGTCATGGTAAGCCGGATGATCTCATCCCGGTTGATGGGGTGAAACAGGCCCTTGGAAAGCTCTTCTAGGATGGCTCTTTTTATTTCGTCAGCTTCCTTTTCACGCTCGAAAACTTCGTTGAAACATTTGTCCACTCCTTTTCGGTCGAGCTTGTGGAAGGCTTCGAAGGCCTTATGCATCTCCTCCACCACTTGGAGGATTTTTTTGAGGTGAGTTTTACACAGCTCCAGAATTTTCTTATCCCTCTCCCTGCCCAGCCATATGATGGAGCTTGTGGATTTGAAACGGGACATCCTACTCTGACCTTATAATGTTATGAGGACGGAAGCCAATTTAAACATAGACCAACTTATAAGGATGACGCAGGGAATAGTTAAAACCCACGTCAAAACGATTTTAACGATAACCCTAGGGCCCATCGTCTTCAACCCCGTGACCAACCCCACGCCGATGATGGCCCCCACACTGCTGTGGGTGGTGGAGATGGGCAGACCCCAACCGAAGAGGACATAGGGAACGGTGGTGAAACTCCAAACTACGAGGGCGTTGGACAGCTCCGCAGCCAGCCCCGAGGTCAACGTCAACCGGGTGATGCTGTAGCCCACTGTGCGGATAACCCTGTAACCCCAAGTGAAGCCGCCCAAGGCAATACCTGCACTGCCAAGAGCCGCCAGCAGAAGCATCGTCTCCGCGGTGGGCAGCCCGACGAATTCTTCAGTCACCGAGACGTAGACGCCTGTGGCATTACCCACGTCGTTGGCTCCGAAGGAGTAGGCTGAAAAAGCCAAGGCTCCTATTAGCGAGTATCTGACGACCTGCTCCATTCTTCGGGTGGATGAAAACTTCCCCAGCAGCGATCTTAACCCCAGATAAAGCAAAGCAGCGCAGACAAGGGAGAGAAGAGGAGACAGAAGGATGCCTAAGAAAACCTTGAAGAGAACCCCCCAGTTGAGGTTCGCTCCGTAGGCGATGAGCCCGTAGCCGATGACGCTGCCGACGGTGGTGTGGGTGGTGGAGACAGGTATGCCCTTCCAAGTGCAGAGGACCAGCCAGAGGACGATGGAGAGCACCACCGTGAAGGCCGCCAGCGGGTCGATGTGGGGAACTATCCCCCGGGAAAGAGTTTTCATCACCATGTGCCCCTGCAGCAGAGCGCCCAAAGCCACAAACACCGAGAAAAGAGCTATGGCCTTGCGCAGCGTAATAGCCCCGCTGCCCACGGCGCACTCCGTCGGATTAGCAGCGTCGTTGGCGCCCAGAGACCACGCTATCGACAGAGCGAGCACAAGTCCGACGATGAAAACCCAGACCTCAATCAAGGGGCGTTCTCCTCAGAAGGATGGACGATGAAATCTGCATTGGAGGAAAAGGTTGGTCTGAGAGGCTTAGAGCAAAAGGATGCGCGGCGGCTTGCACGCGGGGATTGGAGACGGTAAGGTATGCAGCCGGCTTTTTTTATTCTTCCACACCTTTGGAGGCGTGAGTTAGACTTCGAGGGCTGAGAGGGTGGTTTAGATATATAGAGATTTTCGACGTAAACTCAATAGGGGAAAAATAGATATATAGGCTCTATAGACTATATCGACGAGGCACCCGTCATGAACCACCCGTCTGAATGGAGAAAAATCCAACTCACAGGGGGCTCCACCTACGTCGTCTCCCTGCCCAAAGAATGGGCCAAGGAAGTCGGATTAACCCCCGGAAGCCCCGTGGCCTTACTCCGCCAACCAGACGCCTCCCTCCTCATCGTCCCGGAAGGAGACACGAAGCGAGAGAGCTTTGAGGAAACACTTCTCGAGGTATCCCCCAAGGTGGACCCGGAGGTGGTTGTCCGCGATTTTATAGCCCGCTACCTTGTCGGCTACGACCTCATCCAAGTGAAGTTCGGGCTTCAGACCACCAGACACCGGGATGCTTTGAAGAAGATCATCAAAGGGAAACTGATGGGCGTAGAGATAATAGAAGAATCCGCCGACGGGCTGACGGCGCAGTGTCTGCTAGGCTACAAAGAACTCCCAGTGGACCGGGCGTTGAACCGCATGAGCGTGCTGGCCTCCCTCATGCATAAGGATGCCTTGGCAGCCTTGACCAACTGGGACCACATGCTGGCCCATGAGGTTGTGCTCCGCGACGACGAAGTGGACAGGTTCTACTTTTTCATGGTCCGGCAGCTGAAAAAGGCAGTCTACAACAGGGCGATGATCAGGGAGTTCGGCTTGGCGACTCCCCGGGACTGCCTCGGCTATAGGCTTATAGTGAAAAGCATAGAGAGGGTCGCTGACCACGCGGCCAGAATAGCCCACACGGTCCTGACAATGGACGGCTTGCCCGATGAGAAATATTTGAGGGGGATAACCGCCATGAGCTCCCTGTCTCAGGAGGTCTACGCCGACTCCCTTAAGGCCCTCTACAAGGCGGATATAAAGCTCGCCCACGAAACCATAGCGAAGACCCGACAGATAGGGGCTTTAGAGGACGAGATCGTAGAACAGCTGCTGAACTTCAGACTGGCGAACACGCTTCTCATCAAGCTGCGGGTGGTCATAGAGAGCATCAGGAGAACAGCTGAATACGGAGCTGACATAGCTGAGATAATCCTCAACCTCAACGCGGATAAAACCGTCAAATATTGAGCCGCCGGCTTCGTCTTCAAGTTGGCAGGGAAACCGGCAAAATAGGTTTGCAGGTAAGGCTGAGAGAGCTCAAGGGTCGAGGCCGCCGTTCAGCTTGTTTTGTGGATGGAGTACAGAAGTATAAGGAATCCGATCAGCGTGAAACTCGACCTGAAGGCATGGGCTTCACCCAGCGACAGTCCTGCCACCTCGAAGAGCACGCCCTCCAACAGGGAGGCTATTCCTAGTATTCCGAAGCCTAGGGCGGCTGAAAGCATGGCTTTGCTGCGGCTTTTCCGGTAGCCTCCGTAGGCCAGAGTTACGAGGACCAAGGCGACAGCAAGGGACAGAAGCTCCACCAGCCTGATGTACCAGAAGAGGGCTGAAGCCATTTTCTTTCACCTACTCATGTACCTCCAGAACCTCATGAACCTGTCCAAGAGGTCTTCGTTGGGCACCAAGTCCACCTCCAGACTTCCCCCTCCATACTTCACCGTGACGGATTTGACCATGCTCCTATACAACGTGTATCTTCCCCCACTGTTCATCAAGACGGAACGCTCACCCGTGAGAAGACCCAGGCTGCTCAGCTCTTCCAAGTACCGATAGACGCTTCGAACCGGTATTCCGAGCTCTCCTGAGAGTTCGGAGGCGGATTTCGCCCGAGCAATGGTGGCGGAAACTATCTCCCGGACATGGCGGTCTGACACGGCCTTCGCCACCCTTTCTTTCATAGCCGGGTCGTTAATCTGCATGGCGGCATTCCGCCAACTTTTGGCATAGTGCTAATTGATTTTTATGTTATTTATAAAAAATATGTTTCGAGGGAAAAGTCCTGGTAAACTCCTCGAGTAGCCGGGGTTCACGTTTCGCCCGGGAGCAGGGAAGCGACGCCCTTCGTTTCCTTCCTCTCAAAAGGGGGTTGGAGAAAATAGGCCATACCTTTGGTTGCAGGGTTTTAACGGAGGATTGTTTAAAATGGGTTTGAAGAGGAGGGACTTTGTTAAAATCTCTCTGGCCCTAGGGGCGTTTACAGCCCTAGGCAGCATGCTTCCTTTAGGAGCAGGTTATCCGCTGGGAACGCGGGCGGAAGAAGCAGAGCTTCCCTTGGAGGAATGGATACCCACCACCTGCTGGATCGGTAAACAGGACTGCGGAATACTCGCCCGCCGGGTAGGAGGCCGAATCGTTAAGCTGGAGGGGAATCCCGCCCACCCCCTGAACAGGGGAACCCTCTGCCCCAAGGGTCAGGCCCAGATAATCTCCCTCTACGACCCCTACCGGGTTAAGGCACCCCTCAAGAGGGTGAACGAGAAAGGCGTGCCCGGGAAATGGGTGGAGATTTCATGGGAGGAAGCCCTGTCCTTGGCGGGGGAGAAGATCAAGGAGGCTAGGGCTAAGGATAAGCGGCTCCTCGTCTGGCAGAAGGGCAGGAGTAAGGCGAAGAAATTCTACGATGCGGCCTTTGTAAAAACCTCAGGGGCTACCAAGCTCCACCACGGAGCCTTCTGCTCTGACGCCGGATACCGGGCTGCCGAGTACACCGTCGGCTTCCACGGAGTCCTCCACCCTGACTTTCGCCACTGCAGATACCTTCTCTCTTGGGGCTGGAACCTGACTAACGCGGGAGGCAACAAGTTCTGCTGGATCACCTGGCCTCAGCAATTCTTGGATGCAAGGGAGCGAGGCATGAAGGTGGTCACCGTCGATCCTCGGCTCCGGGGCATGGGCCCCCACACGGATGAATGGCTGCCCATCAAGCCCAACACCGACCTCGCCTTCTTCCTGGCCGTAGCCCACGTTCTCATCAGCAAGGGCTACGTCGATGAGGAGTACTTGGTGAGGCATACCAACGCTCCCTTCTTGGTCAAGGACGACGGATATTTCCTCCGGGTGGACGGTAAGGAGCAGGTTTGGGACACCGCCACCAACTCCCCCAAGCCCCATGATGTGGAAGGGATCAAACCGGCCTTGGAGGGGGAATTCACCGTCCAAGGGGTGAAGGTGAAGACGGCCTTCCAGGCCTTCAAGGAGCATGTCGCCGACTACACGCCTGAATGGGCTGCTGAAGTCTGCGACCTGCCTGCGGAGAGGATCAGGCGAGTTGCCGAGGAGCTGGGTGAGAACGCCATGATCGGCAGCACCGTCGTCTTGGAGGGGGTGGAAATACCCTATCGTCCCGTGGGCATAATGGCCTACCATGTGACTCAGCAAGAGCTGGGCTTCCAAGCCATTCGGGCTGCCATCATGGTGTTCATGTTGCTGGGGGCCATCGAAGCCGTAGGCGGGCTGCGCGTGGACTTGGGAAGAAAGCTGCATAAAAACTTCAAGAAGCTGGATGAGATAGAAATCAAGGACCCCCCCTACAACATCTACCTGAAGGACAGCAAGTTCTTTCCCATAAACAGCAACAACTCATCCCTCGTCGCCCGCGTCATGTTAAATCCGGAAAAATACGGAGTAGACTACACGCCTGAAGTCCTGATAATCCACATGGCTAACCCGGTTCTGTCGTTCCCAGACCAGGAAGCCATCATCGAGTCGTATAAGAAATTCAAGTTCATCATCGTCATCGACCCTTGGCTGAGCGAAACAGCCGACCTCTTCGCGGATTTGGTCCTTCCCGCCGCCACCCTTGAAAAGTACGAGGGCCCCAAGAGCGTGAATGACCAGTATGTGGAGGCTAAAGCTCTCAGGCTGCCTCCCATGCCGCCTCTCTTCCAGAGCAGAGGCGACATCGACATCTACATCGACCTCTGCGAGAAGGCTGGTATACTGTACGGTGAAGGAGGCTACATCGACCACCTCAACAAGGAGCTTAAACTAAAGGAACCCTACATGCTCGACCTGAACACGAAGCCGGATGTCAGAGACATATTCGACCGTTGGGCGAAGTCCACGGGCATCTCGGAGGGCTTAGGCTACTTTGAAAAGCATGGAGTGACCGAGGCGAAGCCCATTCCCGCGAATAAGCTGTATGCACCAGCCTGGGACCCACCCTACGGGGGAATCAAACACCGACTTTACGGAGAGTCGCTCAAACGTTACCAGGATGTGATGAAGGAGAAGGGCGCCCCAGAGATTTTCTGGAGGGACTACACGCCTCTCCCAACTTGGAGAAATCCTACCATGGAGCAGTCCCCCTCTGAGTATGACCTTTACCTTATTTCTTCCAAGAAAATTGAGTTCAAACAGTCGAGGTCCACCTTCATCCCCCCCCTCAATGAACTTGCACCGAGACAGAGCTTGGAGATAAATCCTGCAACGGCCATGGCGAAAGGCATTCGGGATGGGGATGAACTCTGGGTGGAATCCCAGAACGCAGTGACGGGGGAGACAAAAAAGTTGAGAGTTAAGGCACGGTATTTGGAAGGCATAAGACCTGATACCGTATCCCTCTTCCATCACTACGGATTCTGGGTGCACCCTTGGACCAAGGGAAGCGGGCCGACGCCTAACTCGATCTTCTACACCGGCGAAGGCTATGTCGCCAACACAGCCGATCAGGCTTTCCATGTAAAGGTGAAGGTGTACAAAGAGTAGGGTGAGGGCAATGGTTAGATACGGTTATGTAATCAACCTCAGGCGGTGCATGGGATGTAGGGCCTGCGTAGAGGCGTGCAAAGTTGAAAACAACACACCTCAGGGTGTCTTCTGGATGTACGTTTTCAGGTTTGAAGAAGGCAAGTATCCGAACGTGAGATACACCTTCCTACCCAGACCTTGCATGCACTGCGATAACCCGCCTTGTGTGAAGGTGTGCCCTGTTGGGGCGAGGTTTAAACGGGAGGACGGCCTTGTCTTGACGGATTTCAACCGTTGCATCGGCTGTCGATACTGCGAAATCGCCTGTCCCTATGGGGTGAACTATTTCAACTGGAAAAAGCCCGAGGATAACCAGTACTACAACTGGAAGAATGTTACCGTCCGGAAGGAGGTTGAAGGCGTTATCCCACCCTACAGGAATCCAGACCATGACAAGCTTCACGGAGAAGAAAGAAGGCTTACCTCAGGAGGCAGCCACAAGGTTGGAATAATAGGAAAATGCACATTCTGCGTACACCGCTTAGAGAAGGGTTTGAAGCCCGCCTGCGTGGCGAATTGTCCTGTTCATGCCTTACACTTCGGCAACCTCGATGATCCCAACAGCGAAGTTTCGCAACTGTTGCGCAAAAACGGCTGGTTTCGACTTTTGGAGGAACTTGGCACAGAGCCTAGGGTCTTCTACATAGGCTATCCGCCTTCAGATAAAGCTCGAACTATAGAAAGCATCAAACGCGAGTTTGTTGAGAGGGAGGAGGTGGCAGTCTGATGGGAAACAGGTTGGATGAAAACATCCTACGTCCTCTCACCTACACGAGTAAGGCTTTCTACGGCGTTGTTGCCGTGCTACTCGGCTTGACGGCTTTGTTCCTCTATGCTTGGGGCTTTCAACTGACCCAGGGGCTGGGTGTCACGGGGCTTCGGGATGTGGGTGCACCCTACGCGGGAGCTCCTTGGGGCCTGTACATCACCAATTTCATCTGGTTCATCGGCGTCGCCCACGGTGGCATAGCCATGTCGGCGGCGGTGCGGGTTATGAAGGCGGAGAAGTACCGGCCCGTAACTAGGATTGCAGAGGTCTTAACCCTCATCAGCCTAGCCATGGCCGGGTTGAGCATCGTCCTAGACATGGGGAGACCGGATAGGCTGTATCTCATGCTGGTCTTCTACTTTGAACGAATAGGCCAGTCACCGATGACTTGGGACATCACTGTCATCTTCCTGTACTTCACCCTCAGCGCCGCCTACTTCACCCTCTCCCTACGGGAGGACCTAGCCGCCTACATGGAACATGCCCCCAAAAGGTTGAGGAGGCTCTACAGGCTTCTCCTCATAGGCTACGATAAAGGTGAAAAGCCTAAGGTTGAGCAGATAACCTGGTGGCTGGCCATGGCGATCCTGGGACTCATCACCCTGCTAAGCGGCGGAATGATAGCTTGGATCTTCGGCCTGATACCGGCTCAAGCCTTATGGTTCGGAGCCTTCTCAGGGCCTTACTTCCTCTCCGCAGCCTTAGCCTCGGCGCTGGCAGCGGTCATCGTGATAGCCGCCATCTTTCGAAGCGTCTTCAAGTGGCAGGACTACATCAAGCCCGAGGTCTTCCGCGGCCTTGGCACGCTTCTGGGCATCTTCAGCCTAACCTACCTGTACATGATGCTTCAGGAGCAAACGGCCGTAAGATACGCGGGGCCTGTGGCGGAAATGCGAATATCTCAGGCTCTGTTTTTAGGGGAGTTCGCAGCCCTGTACTGGCCGGTGGTCTTGGGGTTGGCGATTCCGTTCCTCTACCTGTTCGCCCAGACTGTCTATCCGAAAATCTTCAGTCTCAGATTAACCGTCCTAAGCGCCGCAGTCATGGTGGTGGCCTTCTGGGTGAAACGGTACCTCATCGTCGTGCCTTCTCTTCTGTTTCCGCGGATGCCCTATCCTCCGGGGACATATACGCCCACGTTCGTCGAATGGTCTCTGGTGGTAGGAACCTTCGCCATCGCAGTCCTCCTCTACATGCTCCTAGTGAAGACGTTTCCCATGATGGAGTTGAAGGAGAAATGATAAACCCAGCTGCAGTCATAACCCTAGCCACATTCGACTCGGTAGCCGCATGGTACGCCGGCTCAAAGCTGGTCGGCCATGTCCTGATTTTCGTGATACTGATGCTGCCCATCTACGCCTTACTCGTAGCAGCAGCGGTAGGCCGGCCGAGGATGATGAAGCTGACGGGCTTCTTCTACGGCTTCGTCGCAAGCACTCTCCTCCTACTGGTGGCGTCGGTGTTCATCCTGAGCGGCATCCTTTCCTTGATTGTTCCATGACACTGAAAGGTCAGGGAAACTCATGGCTTCCAGATGGCTGGGAAAAGGCGGAGGCGGAAACCGGGATGCCGACACAGCGACCTTTGCGGAATTAGCCCAAGTGGCTGAGAATCGAAGCAAAACCTATGATTTTTTGAAGGCTTTCTACATTCAACCTCCAAGCCGAGAGTTTCTAAAGTCTTTGATGGGTGAAGACTTCCTTCCACTTTTGGGCTCCGTGAAAAAGCTTGAAGGATTACCGGCCGACGCTGCGGAAGGGGTAGAAAGCATCAAACTCTTCATCGGCCGGTTGAAGGACGCCGGCTTCAAACTTCATGAAAGTCTAGCCGTGGAATATACCCGGCTTTTCCGCGGGATAAAACCCTCCTACGGTCCGCCTCCCCCATACGAGTCGGTGTACAGGGAAGGTACAGTATGGGGCGAATCCGCCGCTCAGGTACTACGGACATACCGGCAGTTCGGCTTAGGTCTTCAGGACGAGTTCAGAGGTGAGCCCCCTGACCACATCGGCTTCGAACTGGATTTCATGCGCCTCTTGTGCGGTAGGGAGGCGGAGGCTTGGAAAAACCGGAACCGAAAAGAAGTCTTAAGATGTTTAAGGCTGGAGGAAGGCTTCCTGAACGAGCACCTGACGGCATGGGTCTACGATTTCTGCGACAAGGTCGTGGAGCAGGATGCACTCGGCTTCTACCGGGGCATCGCCAAAATAACAAAGAGCTTCATCCGGTTTGACCACAGCCAAATCAACGCCTACCTGGACGTGGCAGAGCGGAGTGGGTGAGCAACGAAGATGGAGACGCTTTCAACCCCCCGGAGAACCGACCTCAAAAGAACCCTGAAGCTCAAAACCCTCCAGGAGGCTCTTCAAACTCTCCTCGCCCAGGTCAAAATCAGGCCGTTGGCAGAGATGGTGCCGGTGGAAGAGGCTGTAGGCCGAGTGCTGGCTGAGGATGTGGTATCGCCCCTCAACATCCCCCGTTACACCATGACGTTCATGGACGGCTACGCCCTCCGCTCCGAGGACACAGCCCAAGCCGTGCCTGAAAAGCCGGTGGCTCTGAGGGTCGTTGGCGAGGTTTTCCCAGCTGATTTTCCCATCTCCACCAAGGTTTCCTCCCACCAAGCGGTCTATGTGGCCTGCGGAGGCCCTGTTCCGGAGGGAGCGGATGCCGTGGTGAAAGTTGAAGAAGTCACCCCCGACGATGGATGCATCAAGGTCAGCCGCCCGGTGAGGGTGGGGGAAAACATAGCCTCCGCCGGGGAGGAGGTAAAGGAAGGCAGCGTAATCCTGAGAAAGGGACAAATCCTCAGGCCGCAGGACATGGCGCTTTTGATGGGTGTGAGAAAGGAAAGCGTCAGGGTTTGGAGAAAACCCAAGCTGGCCCTGATCTCCGTGGGAGACGAACTTGTCGAGGCCGGAAAAGCCGACCCCACCAAGACGGTGAACAACTACGCCTCCCTCATAGCAGGTTTGGCGCTGGAAGCAGGGGCGGAGCCCCTCAAGGCTGAACTGGTCCCCGACGATGCGGTCCTCATCGAGGCTAAGCTTAAGGAAGCCATCTCCAAGGCTGAGATCGTTGCCACCATAGGCGGCTGCTCGGTGGGAGTCAAAGACCTGGTGCCCGATGCGGTGAATGCCCTCGGAAGCCCAGGGGTCATCGTCCATGGGGTGGCAGTGAAACCCGGCCACGTGGCCGGTGCAGGTGTAGTTGACGGGAAACCCGTCATCATGCTTCCCGGACATGTGGTCTCGGCGACGATGGCCTTCTACCTCTTCATCGCCCCCCTCATAAACTGGCACCTAGGCCTTGGCTCCCGGGGTCTGCTTCCCACTGTAAAGGCAACCCTAAACCGGGAGGTCAAAAGTAAGACAGGCTCCCTTTTCCTGCGCGTTTCCATAAAGAACGGAGGCGACGGCTTTGTGGCCGAGCCTGTGCATGGCGGCTCCAACGTCCTGGCGACCCTCGTCAAGGCCAACGGCTTCGCCTTCCTTCCCCCCATGGAAACCCTCAGGGAGGGCGATGAACTGGAAATCACCCTTTTCAGCAAACATGAGTACGCTCACCTAGGGCTCCAGTAGAAGTTATCTTCGGCCAAAAAGTGTTCATGGAAACAGGCGGTTTTGAACGGATAGATGGAAAAGCTGCTGGCAGACTTAATGATCGACGTCAACCAAATATGTAATTCTAATTAAACCAAAAATTCAGCCGTCGATCCTTAACAGGCAAGCCTCATATAACTCTGTCGTCTAAAAGACGTTTAGATGGAGCTGGAAAAGGATTGGGTGGGATTTCTGAGAAACAGCGGAAAAAGAAGATAATGAGGGACATCATCCGGAGGCTGCATCAGGGCTTATCGGTGGAGGAGGCCAAGCAGCGGTTTGAGAGGGAGGTTGGCAGCATAAGCTCCACGGAGATAGCGGAGGTGGAGCAGTCCCTCATCGACGAGGGGCTGTCCCCCGAGGAGATAAAGAAATTCTGCAACGTTCACGCTCTGCTCTTCCAGTCGGCGCTGGAGAAAACGGTTTCCAAGGAAGAATCTCCCGCCCACCCCGTGCACTTGTTCAAGCTTGAGAACAGGGAGATCGAAAAACTCACCGCCGCCCTGAAGGAAGCGGCGGGAAAGGTGGGCGGTTATGAGCTTTCCGGGTTGAAGCGGGAGATAAAAGACCTGCTGGCGAGGTTGAAGGGTGTAGACGTTCACTACACGAGGAAGGAGCAGATTCTCTTCCCCTTCTTGGAGAAGCATGGTTTCTTCGGGCCTTCAAAGGTCATGTGGGGGAAGGACAACGAAATCAGGGAGCTGCTGAACAAAAGCCTGGCGGACATTGAAGGTGTAACCACAGAGGCGGAGTTCAGGGAGTATGTGGAAAAGACCCTCACCCCCCTGGTGGAGGAGGTGGAGGGCATGATCTTTAAGGAGGAGCGCATCCTCTTCCCCACGGCCTTGGAAAAGCTGGCCGCCGACGAGTGGGTTACGGTTTTGAGGGAAAGCGACGACGTGGGCTATGTCTTCATCCAGAAGCCCAAGGAAACCGAGGCCCTCGTCGAGGAGTTCAGGAAGTTTGTGGTGGAGGAGCCTTCGGTGAAGGAGGACGGCGTGGTCTCTTTTCCCACCGGGGAGCTGCATGTGAAGGAGTTGATGGCCGTTTTGAACATGCTGCCTGTGGACCTTACCTTTGTGGACAAGGACGACAGGGTCCGGTATTTCTCGGACACCCGGGACAGGATTTTCGTCAGGACGAGGTCGGTTTTGGGGAGGAAGGTGCAGAACTGTCATCCTCCCCAAAGTGTCGATGTGGTGGAGAAGATTCTGGCCTCTTTCAAGGACGGCAGCAGGGACTTTGTCGACTTCTGGATCAACCACAGGGGAAGGTTCGTGTACATCAGGTACTTTGCGGTGAGGGACAGGGAAGGAAACTATCTGGGGACGTTGGAAGTCAACCAGGACATCACGGGGATAAGGAAGCTGGAAGGGGAAAAGCGGCTGCTCGACGAAAGAGGGTGAAGGCTTAAATGGACCCGATGAGCAAGCTTCAACTTCGGAGGTGAAACCATGTCCACCTACATCATCCTAGGCAGGTACACCCGGGAGGGAATCACGAACATAAAAGACCACCCCAGGCGGCGGGAGGAAGCTCAGAAGGCGTTCAAGGCGGTGGGAGGGGAGATCAAGGACTTCTACTTCACCCTAGGCCGGTATGACTTCGTGGCCGTGTGTGAGGCCCCCGGCGAGGAGGCTGCTCTGAAGGCTTTGCTCACCATCGGCAGCGTGGGGGCGGTGAGCACGGAGACGCTGGTAGCTGTGCCCCGCGATAAGGCGGCGGAGATCATCCGAGGTCTACCCTGAGAGCGGTGCAAGGGCTTAGTAGAAGATTTTCTTCCGAGGCATGGCGACGATCTCCCTGATCTCCAAGCCCTTTTTCTTGTCGAAAAACCTCCCAGAGGTGGAGGGGCGGACGATGAGCACGGTGTCGGCTCCCCGGTCGCTTCCGGCTATGGTGACGACCTCCCGGTTAAGGGGAATCGCCCCCGCATCCGCGGCCATCAGGGCGATTTCCACACCAACCTTCGTGCCCTAGGAAATCCTCCTGAGGGTGTCCTCGGCAACCCCGGCTATGCTGGCTCCCCCTCGGAGAGCCGTGTAGGATTTCTCCACCCCATGGAAGGCGTGGACGCCTCGGAGGACGGTGGCCTTCAAGGCCTTCAGCTTCCTCAGGCTGGCCTCCTCCAGCTCAGCCCACTCCGGCGACTCAGCTACCACCACAACCTTGACCCCGGTGCCCCGGAAGGCTTGAGCAGCCTTAACTCCGGTCCGGCCTCTGGCTGAAGCGACGACCACATGTTTTATTCCCTCTTCCAAAGTCCTCTTCTTGGCGATTTCTACGGCCTTCCCCGTGTTCTTCTCTCCAGGCTCACGGAAGAGGTAAAGAGTCCTCTTAAGAACAGACATACCAAGCTCACCGCGCATAGTCCTTTTTCCGGAGATAAAAATTAATCTCAAACATTCTAAGCATTCAACTTTCAAGAAATTAAGGCTTCAGAAATTTATTAATTTCTTCCGCAATTAGTTCAGACCTTTTCTCTATAAAATCTTTATAATTTTGCAGTTTCCAAAGATTTTCATCTAAGGGTATTAACTGTTTTTGTAATTCACTTTTATCAATACCATATTTTTGAATGTAGGTATAAGGTTGATATCTGAGTCTTTTATTTGTGCCCGGATTAATGAAAGTTATATTCCCTAACAGTTCTCTTTCTTCTTTCTTGATTCCTACACTTCTTAAGAGACTTCTGGGAAAGAAGTGATGCTCTTCGATCGTAAAATCCTTATTTATCTCATTGTGTGTTGTATAGCCTATCCTGACCCCTGTAAACCAGTCAACTGCTTCGTTTCTATAAGTAATTAGGTAAAGGAGTAATTTAAAGAACCTACCTTCTCCTTGATAGTGGATCGCGTTTTTAATAGCCTCCTTGTTAATTGAGTCAACTCTTAATTCACCGATTAACTGGTTCACTGCCTCCCCAAAGGTTCTTGAATTTTTAATCTTGTTTATATCCTCTTGTAAGGTAGTCTCCGCAGAACCGCTATATCTTCCTTGCCACAAAGCTAATAGGAAAAAAAGAAAAGCCTTTTTAAATTCAAACTGATTTTCGAATCTACAACGCAAGTATATTAAGGGTATTATCGTATTTTTTGCATAAATTAATTCTGAAGATAGAATTCCAATATTTCTAAATTCTAATATTAGTCTATTAAGACTATTTTTAAACTTTGAAAAGGCATAGTCTAATAAGTTATTTTTATTTCTCAGAAAGTCATCACTTACTTCTCTTAAAATTGCTTTGTCTTCTCCTACTGAGGTTATTGCTCTAACAAGAAGTGTAGGATCAAAGTAAAAACCTCCCTCATCTAAACTATCAAGGTATCTAGAAAATTCTTCTCTTACCCATCCTTCATTGTATGCAGCAACATAAGCTAGAGTTATATCCGCTTGTTTTATCCTTGTGCCAGAACTATTTAGCCTTTCAAAGATAGTGGCTATATTTTCTAAGGATGTATTTATCTTAATTACCGGAATATCCATATTTAAAGCGGCCTTAATCTTGCTAGCATTATCGTAGATTTTTGTGAAAAGCTCTGGTCTATTTAATTTGTAAGATAACTCTTCAGCTAACTTTTTTATGTCCTCAGCATTAAAAATATCATACGGAGATACCCACTCATGGATTTGCTTAATCGCTGGATACTCGAGTGAAACTTCCAAAGTTAGTATGTTAATTTTTACTCTATATTTTTTGACTAAATCATTCCATATATTTATATCAAGCCAATAGGGTTTTCTTAAATTCAGGATGCAGAGTGCAACTATTCTTTGCTGTCCATCTACCATCCATTCTTTTGACTTATTTTCATAGACATGTTTACCTTGAGTATAATCACTCAAGTCCCAAACCAGAATAGAGCCTATCGGATAACCTTTTATTAAAGAATCAAGCAAGTCAGCAACTTGGTTTTTTGTCCAAACAAATTCTCTTTGAAACTCGGGTATATCAATTTTTCCACTTGCTGCTTTTTCGATTAGCATATGTATAGGTTCCTGACCAAGACCCGGCTTAGATGAACTCATTCCTTTCACCAAACAAAGTTAGTATCTTTGTTCATCTTTTATTAATTTGTGAAATAGTATTTTAATTACTTTTGGAGCATAACATTTTTCTTCTAACTTCCACGACTTATTAAATAACAAAACTGTAAAATCAATAATAAAAATTTATTTTAGGACTCATCAAAGTTAATATTTCAGATATTTATAAAACACCGAATAAATATTAAAAAACTATCTTGTTGTTTGGGTTTGGAGGAGTCGGTTGAGGCCGTTGACCATGGCTTCGACGCTGGCTTTGACGATGTCGGAGCTGGCGGCTCGGGCGGAGATGACCTTCCCCCCCGCGTCCTCGATCTTCACCACCACCTCCGCCAGGGCGTCGGAGCCCCCTGTCAGGGCCTCCAGCCTGTACTCCTTCAGCCTCACGTTGATGAGGTTGTCGGTGATCTTCCGAATGGCCTTGATAGCCGCGTCCACCGGGCCTACGCCGGTTTCCGAGGCCACATACTCCCTGCCCTTCACGATAAGCCTCACCGAAGCGGTGGGAATGACGTCGGTGCCCGTGACCACGGCGAGGTCCTTCAGCTCCAGCACCCTCTCCTCGGCCAGCGGCTGACCGCAGACGGCGCTGGCTATGGCCAGCAAGTCGGTGGTGGTGACGTATTTCCCCCGGTCTCCCAGCTCCTTCACCCTCTCCACGATCTCCCTCGCCTGCTGCTCGCTGGGTTTGAAGCCCAGCTCCTCCACCCTCCTCCTGACCCCGTGCACGCCCGCATGCTTCCCAGCTACGATGGTGGTCTCCCTCCCCACCAGCGCAGGGCTGATGGGCTCGTAGGTGAGGGGCATGGACAGGACCCCATGCGCGTGGATGCCTGACTCGTGGGCGAAGGCATTCTCCCCCACAATAGGCTTGTTGGGGGGCACGGGCACCCCCGTCAGCCGGGAGACCAGCCGGGAGGTCTCGTAGAGAAGCCGGGTGCGGAGGCGCAGCCTCCTCCGGTAGAGGGAGTAAAGGGCCATGGCCACCTCCTCCAACGCAGCGTTGCCGGACCTTTCCCCCAGGCCGTTGACGGTGACGTGGACCTGGGTGGCCCCCGCTTCCACGGCGGCCAGGGAGTTGGCCACGGCCATGCCGAAGTCGTTGTGGCAGTGGATGCTGATGGGCACTTTGACGGCTTCAGCTATCTCCCCCACCAGCCGGCGGGTCTGCTGGGGGGTGAGGACACCTACGGTGTCGGGGACGTTGACCCTGTCGGCTCCGGCTTCCACCACCGCGGTGTAGACCTGTTTGAGGTAGGCGATGTCCGTCCTGGTTGCGTCTTCGGCGGAGAACTCCACCTGCAGGCCGTGGGCTTTGGCGTACTCCACGGCCTCCACCGCCTTCCTGAGGGCCTGCCCGCGGGTTAGGTGGAGTTTGTGGCGGAGGTGGATGTCGGAGGTGGCGATGAAGAGGTGGAGGCTTCGGAGGTCGCACTTCAACGCAGCGTCCACGTCCTGCCGGGTGGTTCGGGCGAGGCCGCAGACCTCCGCCTTCAACCCAGCTTGGGCTATGAGCCTGACGGCTTCCATCTCCCCCTTGGACGTGACCGGGAACCCGGCTTCGATGGCGTCCACCCTCAGCCTGTCCAGTTGGCGGGCGATGTGGAGTTTGTCCTCGGCGGTGAGGGCTACTCCGGGGGTCTGCTCTCCGTCTCGGAGGGTGGTGTCGAACAGTCTCAAGTGTTTGGGGGGCATTTGCGCCGCGGTCTCCGTGTAATGGTTATCTCGCTGCCCTGTATTAAGGGCTTTCCGCCTCCTGGGTGAAAAGGTTTATGTAGTCGGGGAAAACATGTTTAGCCCCACGGTGCCATCTCTGAGGTAGGAGGTTTGGCGGTGAGGTATCGGATTGCCGTGATCCCCGGGGACGGCGTAGGCCCTGAGGTGGTGGAGGAAGGCGTCAAGGTGCTGACCGCTGCGGGGGACGCCTACGGGGTCAGGTTTGACTTCAAGTTTTACCCCTTCGGAGGCGACTATTATCTGGAGCATGGGGAGGTGCTCCCCGACTCCGCGTTGAAGGAGCTGGAGGGAGCGGACGCCATCTACTTGGGGGCCATAGGCCACCCGAGGGTGGCTCCGGGGGTGCTGGAGAAGGGGCTGCTGTTGAGGTTGAGGTTTCACTTCGACCAGTATGTGAACCTGAGGCCGGTGAGGCTCTATCCCGGGGTTGAGACCCCCCTACGTGGGAAGGGCCCGGGGGACATTGCCTTCTACGTGGTCAGGGAGAACACTGAGGACTTTTACGTGGGGGTTGGGGGGAGGTTCAAGGGTGAAAGCCACAGGGCTGGGTTGGAGGTGAACCGGAGGCTCTACAGGCTGAGGTTCAGCTTGGACGTGGCGGTCCAAGGGGCTCCCGGCGAGGTAGCCTACCAGCTGGGGATAGCCACCCGCCGGGGCGTCGAAAGGGTGGTTCGCTATGCTTTTGAGCTCTGCAAGCGGAAGGGTCTCCGCCGGGTTACCTCCGTGGACAAGGCTAACGTGCTGGGGGATGTCTACGGCCTCTGGCGGGAGGTCTTCTCGGAGGTTGCCCGGGACTATGAGGGTGTGGAAGCCGAGTTCGCGTTCGTGGACGCAGCGGCCATGTGGTTTGTCAAAAACCCTGAGCGCTTCCAGGTGGTGGTCACCCCCAACATGTTCGGGGACATCCTCACCGACCTGGGGGCGATGATCCAAGGGGGCCTCGGGCTGGCTCCCGGGGGTAACATCAACCCGGGGGGGGTGTCCATGTTCGAGCCCATCCACGGGTCGGCGCCCAAGTACGCGGGGCAGGGGGTCATCAACCCCATCGCCGCCATCTGGGCTGGGCAGATGATGCTCAGCCACCTGGGGGAGGAAGCCGCTGCGGAGGCCGTGGACAGGGCTATAGGCCAGGTGCTGAGGGAGGGGAAGACCCTGACCAAAGATTTGGGAGGGTCCTCCTCCACCTCCCAGGTCGGAGACGCCATCGCAGCGAAAATCCATTAGCAAACGTTTTAATTAAACAGGCCCCTAGAAAATACCCGTAGGGGCAGAGTTGGGTTTTCAGACGCCGCGTTATGCTTCTGAGCGGGATTTTGTTGCGAGGTTTCTACTTCCGAAGCTTAGGGAGGCTGCTGAACGGCTCGGTGTGGCTGATGTGGTTGACTTCTTTTTTGAGAAGCCTATCAACGGGACACCTGACTTGACAGCTGAGAAAGGCGGTAGGGGTCTGTTTGTTGTTGAGGCTAAATTCAAGAAGAAGGTAGGGCGAGTTCAGAGGGACATTGAGCCTAGGGACCCTGAGGTGGTGAGGCAGGCTCTTGACTATGCGGGGTGGGGTGGTTTTCCTTATTATGCAACTTGCAACGTGCGGAGGCTCATTCTGTTTCAACGTAAGCCTGAGGCTAAGGCTCTGGAGAGTGAGATTGCCTCCTTTGAGTATGAGCGTAGCCCTGACTGGGCTGAAAGTCTTCTTAAGACGGTGTTGGAGCTTGTTCCCGTCCGCCTTAAGCCTTTGGACGACACGCTTGTGGATACGTTGCATGAAGCTTCCTCTGACCTCTACCCGGAGTTTCTCTCCGCCCTGAAAGGAAGGCTTCGGGATAAGAAATTTCGGGAGCGGTATGTTGACTGGCTGGAAAGTCAGGGTGTTAAGTTTTCGGATGAGACCAACCGGTTGATTGCGGAGCAGACTACCTACCTCCAGCTTAACAAGCTTCTCTTCTACCAGGTCATAAGGGCGATTTACCCTGACAGGTTGAGGCCGCTGAGGATAGGGGAGGAGGAAGATGTTTCCGAGGCTTTGGCTGGTTTCTTTGCGGATGCTCGGAAGATAGACTATGCGCCCATCTACCAGAGTGATGTGATAAGTGAGATACCGCTGACGCCGAGGGCTCAGGAGCGGATCAGAACCTTACTGGACACTCTCAACGAGTTTGATTTTTCCAAGATGGAGAGTGATTTTATCGGGCGGATCTACGAGAAGCTCATACCGCCGTTGGAGAGGAAGAGGCTTGGGCAGTTTTACACGCCGCCGGGGATCGTGGACTTTATCGTGCAGTTGACGGTGACGAAGCCTGAGGCTGTGGTTTTAGACCCCGGCTGCGGTTCAGGGGGTTTCTTGGTCAGAGCCTACCACAGGCTGAGGGAGCTGAACCACATCCCTAGGGTGATAGAGGGCCCTCTGGCTGAGAGGTTTCACCAGCAGCTTTTGGAGCGCTTATATGGGGTGGATATAAATCAGTTTCCAGCCCACCTTACCGTCATAAACTTGGCTGTTCAAAACCCCAAAGCCAGAATTGAGAAGGTGAACGCTGTTGTCAGCGACATCTTCGACGTCAGGCCGGGGCAGGCGACGCTTTCAGGGTTCGAGAGCCTCACAGCTGAAGGTAAGCCCACGCTGGTAGAGATGCCTCCGGCCTTCGACGCTGTGGTGGCTAATCCGCCTTACATCCGTCAAGAGCTGCTGGGTGAGAAGGAGAAAGCGAAGATCAAGTCGCTGATCGAAAGCGAATATAAGGGTAAGCTGTTCATCGGTGCTCCCCAAAAGAAGGTGAAGGGTGCGGTTATCCTCGACAGGCAAAGCGACATATACATCTACTTCTACATTCACGGACTAAGATTTCTGAAGAATGGTGGAAGGTTAGGTTTTATCTCTTCTAACAAATGGCTAGAGGTAGGCTACGGAGAACCGTTTCAGCAATTTCTTCTAGACAGCGCTAAGATTCTCTACGTGGTTGAATTCGACAGAGCCGTATTTCCCGACGCTGAAGTGGATACCGCTATAACCATAGTTGAAAAGGAGTCAAATAAGGTTGCTAAAAAGGCTAATGAGGTAAAGTTTGTCCGCGTCAAGAAGCCAATGGGCATCAGGAATATGGTTCAGACTATAGAAAATATCAGTCAAAGCTTTGAGAATGACACCTTAAGGGTTAATATCATCAGGCAAGGCAAACTAAAACTTGGAAAATGGAATACGTACCTTAGAGCCCCACCGGTGTACCCGAAAATTATTTCGCATCCAAAGGTGAAGAAACTTGGAAAAATCGTTGAGATATTTCGTGGACCAACTTCTGGTTGGAACGATTACTTTATAATATCTGTTGAAAAGGCTGAAGAATGGGGTATAGAAGACGAGTTCCTGATGCCCTGTGCTTCATCACCTAAAAAGTTTGGGAGTTTAATAATCAAATCGGATGACATAGATGAATACTTCTTTGCTGTCGATAAGCCTAAGCACGAACTTCGTGGAACCAATGCTTTGAAATATATAGAGTTTGGTGAGAGACTAGAAATCGAAGTTAGAAGAGGTTCTCAGCGTGGCAGGCGACGTTTACCGGAGTTGGAAACTGTAAAGAATAGGAAGCCGTTTTGGTATGCACTTCCAAGGTTTGCGTCACCACATATCTTGTTCCCGAAGCTGATTAGAGGGAGGTTTATAGCCTTCTACAATGAAGCTAAAGCTCAAGGGTCAGACGTCTTTTATTATGTGGTTGTAAAAAAAGGAGAACCCACGGTTCTTGCTGGATATTTAAACTCCTCTGTCGCCATGCTTCTAGCTGAATTGTATGGGCGACAGTATACTGGTATGCTTGACCTTAAAGTCTATGAATTAAAGCAACTGCCTACCCTAGACCCTAATACGCTTACGCATGAAGAACGACTGCGTATTTCAAATGCGTTTAAACAGTTAGCAAACAAAATGGATAAACGGGTAATGGCTGAAGAGAAATTGCAGAGCGTTAAAGCTAGGTCGAAAGCTGATCGGGATGTAGGTTTGTTTGAGGCTGAGGCTCGGAGGGAGTTGGAGAGGGCTGTTAGGGCTGAGGAAGAAGCGAGGAAGAAGCTGGACGAAGCAGTTTACGACGCTTTGGGGTTAACAGAGGAGGAGCGGAGACAGGTTGAAGAGGGCCTCCGAGAGCTTCAGAAGCTCAGACGCCTGAGAACCCGAGCATAATACAGCTCCCCTTACCGTCGGCTATCTTCTTTGTTTAAATGCTCAATAAGGCCTCCGCATCTGAGGATTCTCAGCGAAAATTCGGGGAACGGCCCAGCCTTCAGGGTCTTCCCCGCAAACCCTAAGTCAACCTCCTCCATGGCATGGTAAACTTTTGGAATTACCTCGTTTAGGTTGGATATTTTTTCACATCCACCTCACTTTGCAAAAAGCTTTACATAAGTAAAGTTAAGGAATCTTGAGTAGCTTGGTTTGCACTAATTTAAGCTCCCCGATCCTAGAGTCGGTTGTAACCAAGGTTCCTCCCAGCGTTTTTGCAACTGCCACAATATAAGCGTCTGCCAAAGAGAGCCTGCCTTTATGAACGCACTTCAGCCCCCCTGCGGCGCGCGTAAGCCTCTCATTTATAGCTAAAATCGACAGCTCAGAGTTTCTGAGGGACGCATGTCTCACTTCCGCAGCTTCACGGCCTAATTTTTCACAAGTTTTATAGTAAAACTCGGCGAGGTTAATCTCACACGTGCAACCCTCCACCCTCCCCCTTGCAACCTCGTCAAACATTTCTTTGACACGCTTATCTTCAGCAAAGTAAAGAAAGAGAGGCCCTGTGTCAAAGACGAGCCTACTTTTCCTCAGACGCCTCCTTCCTCCTCTCCTCTTGCAATTCCCTTATCATCTGATATACTGTTTCCTTTATGGCTTTATCCGCGCCGAAGAGCTGCTCCAACGGAATGGCGGGAACAAGTAAGACCCCTTCATCAGCTTCAACAAACTTAATACGGGAGCCCCTCTTCAGTTTGTACTTTCTCCTAATCTCCACAGGGATGGTCACGGTGCCTTTCTGCGTAACAGTATAACTCAAGACACTTTCACTATACTTCTATTAAAAAAGTATCACATATAACCATTATGTAATACTAAAACAACCTCTTGAGACATACACCATTGAACCGTAATAGACGCCAGAATGTCCAATTTCCTGTGATTAAGGGACATCCCCAACAACCATTGAACGTCCGAATAATTATGCTATTCAGACACGATTTGCGCGTTTATCCGCATAATTTTCTTAAAAAGGCGAAGAAACACCTTGCCTTGAGGGTTTTCCTTCGCCAAGGCTAGGTTTGTTTTCGCTGTGTTTTTTGTTTAGGTGGGGGATGAGGCCTCCGTCTCGGAGGATTCCCAGCAGGAATCCTGGAAACGGCTTGGCCTGCAAGGTCACGCCTTTAGACTTGTTGGTGACCAGCCCCTTCTCTAGCTCCACCTCCAGCCGGTCGCCCTCCTCCACTTTGGAGGATATCCCCGGGCAGGCCACTGCGGGCAGGCCGTTGTTGATGGCGTTCCTGAAGAAAATCCTCGCAAAGGACTCCGCCACCACGCAACGAACCCCCGCATGCTTGAGGGCCAAGGCCGCATGCTCCCGGCTGGAGCCTCCTCCGAAGTTGACCCCCGCCACCACCAGCCCATACTCCTGAGCCTTCCGGGGGAACCCCGGGTCCAACCCCTCCATGGCATGGGCCGCCAAGTCCTCAGGCCTGGTCAGGACCAGGTATTTCCCCGGAAGGATGAGGTCGGTGTTGACGTTGTCCCCAAACTTCAGAGCCCGACCCTCCACCCTCACCGCCCACCCACCTCCCTAGGGTCGGTGATCCGGCCGGTCACCGCGGAGGCCGCCACCGTAGCCGGGGAAGCCAAGTAGACCTTCGCCCCCGGACTGCCCATCCGCCCTGTGAAATTCCGGTTCGTCGAGCTGATGCAGACTTCACCCTCCGCCAGCAGGCCGAAGTGCCCCCCCAAACACGGCCCGCAGTTGGGAGGCCCCACCGCCGCGCCAGCCCGGGCGAAAACCTCCAGGAGCCCCTCCTCCAAGGCCCGCAGGTAGATTTCCTGCGAAGCAGGAAGCACGATCATGCGCACACCGTCCTTCACCCTCCGACCCCTCAGCAGCCCCGCTGCCTCCCGAAGGTCGTCCATCCGGCCGTTGGTGCACGACCCCAACACCGCCTGGTCCACCGGCAGCCCGGCTACCTCCCCCACAGGCTTGACGTTGGCCACCCTCGGCGGACAGGCCACCTGAGGCTCCAGGGAATCGACGCTGAAAGACAGCTCCCCCTCATACTCCGCCCCCTCATCCGGGTAGAGCGGCCGCAGAGACCCCGCCACCCGGCCTTCCAAGTAGCGGAACGTCACCCCATCCGGGGGGACAAGTCCAGCCTTAGCCCCCAACTCCACCACCATGTTGCACAGGGTCATCCGCCCGTCCATACCCATCTTCCCCACAGTCGACCCGGTGAACTCCAAGCTCTTGTAGTTGGCGCCGTCCTCCCCCAAGCAGCCGGCCATGTGGAGGATCAGGTCCTTGGCGGAGACGTACCTCTGAAAACGGCCCTCCACCACCACCCGCACGGTCTCAGGAACCCGAAACCAGAGGCGGCCCTGCGCCAGCACAGCCGCCACGTCCGTGGAGCCCACCCCCGTGGCGAAGGCCCCCAAAGCCCCATAGGTGCAAGTGTGGGAGTCAGCCCCCACCACCAAGTCCCCGGGCTTCACATGACCCTTCTCCGGGAGAACCTCATGGCAGATGCCCCCCTTCCCCACGTCGTAGAAGTTCCTCACCCCATACTCCGCCACAAACCGGCGGAGCCTCCGCTGAAGCTCCGCCGACCTCACCGTGTCCGCGGGAACCTGATGGTCGAAGACCACCACCACCCGGCCGGGGTTCCAAACCCTCCGCTCCACCAGCCTCTCGAAGGCGTCCAAGGCCAGAGGACCCGTCAGGTCGTGCATCATCACCAAGTCCACCTCCGCCTCCACGTAGCCCCCAGCCTCCACCCGCGGCAGGCCGGAGGCTCTGGCCAGAATCTTCTCCGTCAAAGTAAGCCCGCTGCTCATGCCGCCTACTCGGACTCCTCCAACCCCGACATCTTCCTGATGAACCTCCCCACCTTCTCGATGGGGTGGTCTTCCATCTCCTTAAGCATCCTCTGTAGGTTCTCCCGGCCGCTCCGGGCTTCCTCAATCCACTGCCGGGCGAAGATGCCTTCCTTCACATCCCTAGCCGCCTTCCTCATGTTCTCCTTGACATGCTCGTCCACAACCTTCGGGCCTACGGCCAGACCTCCATACCGAGCGGTCTCCGACACCGCGTGCAGCATCCCCAAGATGCCCTTCCGGTAGATGATGTCCACGATGAGCTTAGCCTCGTTGCAGGCTTCAAAGTAGGCCAGCTCCGGCGGGTAGCCTTCCTCCACCAAGACCTCGAAGCCCTTCTTGAGAAGCTCCACCAAGCCGCCCACCAGCACCGTCTGCTCTCCGATGAGGTCGCTCTCCGTCTCATCCTTGAAGGTGGTCTTCAGCACCCCCGCTCGGGTGCAGCCTAAAGCCTTAGCGTACTCCAACCCCACGGTCTCTCCCTTTCCTGTGTAGTCTTGGTAGACAGCCAGAAGAGCTGGGGAGCCGAAGCCTTCGAGGTAGAGGCCTCTCACCGTGGGGCCCGGTCCCTTGGGAGCTACCATGAACACGTCGATGTGGGGCGGAGGAACGATGAGCTGGAAGTGAATGTTAAATCCGTGGGAGAAACCCAAGGCTTTACCCTCCGTCAGATGCGGCTTAATCTCCTCGTAGACCAACGGCTGAACCATGTCCTGGGTCAGCATCTGAACAACCTCCGCCCTCTCAGCCGCCTCAGACGCCTTGAAAACCCTGAAACCCTCTTTCTCAGCTGTCTTCCACTGGAGGCTCCCAGGCAGGTCTGATACGATCACATCTAAGCCTGAGTCTCGCAGGTTCTGCGATTGAGCTCTCCCTTGGCTTCCGTAGCCTATCACAGCCACGGTTTTGTTTTTCAGGTAGTTTGTGGTCACATCTCGGTCATAATATACTTTAACCACGGCTGTTCCCCCTTTCACACTTTTATGGCTTCGCTTCCCCTGAGGAGAGCTGTGATGCCTGTTCTGGCCATTTCTTTTACACCGTATTCTTTTATGAGGTCTAGGAAAGCGTCGATCTTCCTAGGCTCCCCTGTGATCTCGATGACCATGGAGTCCGCGGTCACGTCCACCACCCTCGCCCGGTAGATGCGGGAAAAATGAATGAGGTCCGACCGGGCTTTGGAGTCTTTCACATGAACCTTGATGAGGGCCAGCTCCCGGAGCACCGACTGCTTAGGATTCAACCGGGTGACCTTGACGGTTTCCACCAGCTTGTAGAGGTTCTTCACAATCTGCTCCACAGCCCACTCGTCTCCCCTGATGACCAAGGTCATCCTAGCCAGCTTTCCCCCCTCAAGAGCGCCCACGGAGATACTGTCGATGTTGTGGCCTCTCCGACGGATCATGTTCGTAACCTTGAAGAGGACACCCGGCTTATTCTCTACGATAGTGGCTATGATCTGGCTTGAGGGCTCTTGGCTCACGCTTCCCCACCTCTCCTCAGGGCCGCATGGGTTCCATGCGTTTAACCTTTGCACACGCATAGCTTAAGATACTGCGGCGATAATTAAAATTATGCCTCCTCACATTTCAGGAAGCCTTAAAATGCGTAGAGGAGTATCCAGTTAGAGCCATGACGGTCACATGGGATGAAGAGAAACCTCCAGCCGAAGTAGCAGCCCGTCCTGCCAAATGGGTCTACCTAGGCGTCGTGTTAATCGCCTTTGCCGTGGTTGCCTCCGGCTTCTCCGCCTACCTCTACCTGAATTTTCAGTCGCAGGTGGAGGATTTCCACTCCGACTACGCAGCGCTGGAATCTCAGCTTTCCAGCCTCCAGTCGCAGGTTTCCAGCGTGGAAGCTGAACTGAGGAGGCTTCGCTCCCAGCTGGAAGCTCTCCAGCCCCAACCCGCTGAAGCGGGCGCGCTGCTCACCCCCCAGCAGGTCTTCAAATTGGCTGAGCCCTCCGTCGTCCTCATCAGAGCGGAGTCCCTAACGATCTTCGGTGTTGAAGTATCAGAGGGCTCCGGCTTCGTTTACGACTCCCAAGGCCACTTAGTAACCAACAACCACGTGGTGGAGGGAGCCGACGAACTGGAGGTTGTCTTCCCAGACGGAACGGTCGTCGAGGCTCGGCTTGTGGGCGCTGACCCCTACAGTGACTTGGCGGTTTTGAAGGTAGACCTGCCGGCTGAGAAGTTGAAGCCTCTGCCTTTAGGAAACTCCTCCGAGCTTTCGGTCGGAGACCCCATCGTGGCCATCGGAAACCCCTTCGGTTTAAGCAACACCATGACGGCTGGGATAGTAAGCCAAGTGGGAAGAGAGTTAAGAGCTCCGAGAGGCTACATCATCATCGACGTCATCCAGGTTGACGCCGCCATCAACCCCGGGAACTCCGGAGGGCCTCTGATGAACATGAAGGGGGAAGTGGTGGGGGTGAACACGGCCATCATTTCAGGTTCAGGAACCTCCGCCGGAGTCGGGTTCGCCATTCCCTCCGACACGGTGAAAAGGGAAGTGCCTGTCCTCATAGCAACGGGTGAGTATAAGCATCCGTGGATAGGCATCTCAGGAACCGACGTGACCCCTGAGATCGCGGAGGCCATGGGGCTGAAGGAAGTGAAAGGCTTCCTCATCACCGACGTCGTCGAAGGCAGCCCAGCTGAGGCGGCGGGGCTCCGGGGGGGCAGCAGAACCGTTACCATCGAAGGCTTGGAGGTCAAACTAGGCGGCGACGTCATAATAGGCGTGGACGACGTGGAAGTCAGGAAGCTGAGGGACGGCATCGTCTACATCGAGAGAAACAAACAGCCCGGGGACGAGATCACCCTCACCATCATCAGGGAGGGACAAGTCCTCACCGTGGAGTTGATGTTGGGGGAGAGACCTCCGCCCTAAAGCATCCCGGCTTCTCAGCCAAGTCACCTTCAACCCTCCCGGAGAAAACTTTTCCTCCTATTCGAAGAGGCC
Source organism: Candidatus Hecatella orcuttiae (assembly GCA_002011035.2). Taxonomy (GTDB): domain Archaea; phylum Thermoproteota; class Bathyarchaeia; order Hecatellales; family Hecatellaceae; genus Hecatella; species Hecatella orcuttiae. The sequence goes on from MTLY02000003.1 coordinate 42,594, forward strand.
TTGCCGACAAAACTATTTAAAGTGAAACCGCTAGCTATACTCTAAGCCGGCTGATAGGACCGTTTACCCTTGATGCTTCCCCCCAGAGGTTGAGAGAGGTTTCGAGTGGAATGTTCCAAGAGGAAGTCAAAAAAATCCAGCAACAGCACAGAATCATCGGCCGTGAGGAAGAGCTGAGTTGCGCTCTGGCTGCCGCTTATGCTGGGAAACACATCCTCTTGGAGGGTGCGGTGGGGGTAGGTAAAACCGTCATAGCGTTGGCGTTAGCCAGACATCTTAACCGAAAATTTTACCGGGTTGACGGGGACGAACGCTACACCGAGCATAAGCTCACCGGCTGGTTTGACCCCTCCGCGGTGATGGCCAAGGGCTACTCTTGGGAAACCTTCATCCCAGGACCTTTGACGCAGGCCATGATGGAGGGCGCTCTCCTGTTCATCAACGAGCTGAACCGAATGCCTGAAGGCACTCAGAACGTCCTCCTTCCCGCAATGGATGAAGGGCGGATAAACATCCCTAAGATCGGAGTAGTGGAGTCCAAGCCAACCTTCCTCATCATCGCAACCCAAAACCCTGAAGAATTCGTGGGCACAAGCAGGCTGGGGGAGGCTTTAAAGGACCGTTTCGTTTGGATTCGCCTCAACTACCAGTCGGGGGTGGAAGAGTGCGAAATAGTCAAAAAGGAGACAGGCTGCGAGGATGAGGCTTTAATTTCAACAGCCGTTAAAATCGCCAGAAAAACCAGAGAAGACCCTGACATAAGGCGGGGCTCCTCGGTTCGAGGGGCCATCGACCTAGTGGACCTTGTCAGAAAGTTTGCAGGAGGCTTCACCGCGGACGTGGAAGTTTGGGTAAAAGCCGCCATGATAGCCCTGCCGACCAAGATAGAGCTTCAGGACCAAACCACGCGAAAAGTCGACGAGCTGATCAAGAAAATAGTCACCTCCAGCCTAAGTGAAGTGAAAGCCGAAGCGCCGGTGAAGACATCTTCCCAGCCGGAAAAAAGTGACCGCGGAGGCCATGCTGGGGGACAAGGTTTTCAACAAGCCCTAAAGGACAGGCTTACAGGTAAAAAATTTCAACCCCCACTGAACATGTTAGCTCCGAAAAGGTCGGAAACGGTAGGCGAACTTCTTCTCGAAGGAAAACTGTTTAAGGAAGCGGTGGCCGCCATTACAAAGGCTGAGCCGAGCTGGCTGGGTTTGCATCTTCTGGCTTCGGTTAAGCCTGAGCTTGAGCCGGAGTACCAAGAGCTTGCGAAAAGGCTTCTGATCAGGATGATCGTAAGGCTTGCGGCTCAAATATCTTGGAGAGGTCTCTCCGCCACCTACTATGGCTGCGTGCCCTTCAAACCGGGAATGGAAGAGTTCGACGTGGAGCAGACCTACGAAAACTGGCTGGGTAACCCTTGCCCCGGCCCCGAGGACATCGTGGGGGTTGAAAAATTCAGGAAGAAAAACGCCGTGGCCATCATGTTTGACACCAGTAACTCTATGCAGATGAGTAAGATCGTAACCGCCGCCTTGGCGGTGGGGGTTTTAGCCTACAAGCTGAAGGAAGACCATCACTCCATCATCACCTTCAAGGAAAAGCCTGAAGTCCTAAAAGGCATGACGGAGAACTTGGAAATCGAAACGCTGGTGGGCAGAATCCTAGACCACCAGCCCGGAGGACTGACCAACATCCGGGACGCTTTAGCCAAGGGTTTGGAGGAACTGGAGCGGGTTCAAGTCCACAGGCAACTGGGCATCATGGTGACAGACGGATGGGTTACCTACGGAGGAGACCCGGTGGAGATCGCTGAGAAATATCCCCGTCTTCATGTGATCCAGGTTCCTCTGGGTGTGGGAGGAGGAGACCCTGACATGTGCCGAACCCTCGCCAAGGCTGGGAGGGGGAAATACTCCTATATGCGAAGTTTCTACCATCTCCCCCAAGCCATCCTCTCCATCTTGTGACACTTTTTTGCGGGAGCCCGGATTAAGGTCAGTCGGCTTTGAAACCTAGGTTCAGGCAGGTTTTTCTCGCGCTGGGGTGGAGAAAATGTTTTTAAAATAGTAAATATAATAAATATAATAATAAAATTTTCTGAGGACTAGGTCATGAAGAAAATTGAAGCCTATATAAAATCTGATAAATTAAAGGAAGCAATCCACGAGCTGAAGAAAATCGGCGTTCCCGGCTTCACCTACTATGCCGTAACAGGTCACGGCAGAGAGGAAGAAGTTAAAGGATTCGTCCCTAGGGGCATCTCGGCTATTCCCATCAAAGAAGACATCCTACCCCGAACGAAAATCGAGATCATGTGCAACGACAAGGATGTTGACAAAATTTTCGAAGCCATCTGGAAAGCCTGTTGCACTAAGAAACCGGGAGACGGAATGGTCTTCGTCTCACCCATAACAGCCGCCTATAAACTGAAGGCGAAAGAAAAGCTCTCTAAGCTAGAATAAAACCCTTGGGGCCTAGACCCTGCGGGTTTAGAGGACGCTATCCTCCGGAAAGAATCTTCCACACTTCTTTTTTTAGGGTTTTCTCAGCGAAAAGAAGCCTCGTCTCGAAGGTCTCGTCGATGACTACTCTCCCATCCGGTGTGGAGACCACGCAGCCTCCTATAGACTTCAGCGGCTTCTTGTCAAACGTCACCTTCATGTTTGAGGGCAGCTTCAGTTTTTGAAGCACCTGCTGGGAGCGCTCTAGGTCTTTTTCGTTAAGCTTCACCTTGATGCTCTCCGAGCCTATCTGAGACGCTGCCAAAGCTGTGAGATGGCGGAGGCTTTTGAGGTAGGCTTCCCCCTTGACGATTCCTCGAAGCTTTTTCTCCGCCTCCTTGAAGGCTTGACCTATCAGCCTGTTTTTTTCCGCCAGAATTTTCAGGGACGCCTCCCTTCTGGCTTCGCTGAGCCTTCTATCTTCAATGAGCTTAGCCTCTTCCCGAGTTTCAGCCTCAGCGTTCTCCTCCACTTTCCGTCCTTCTTCTTCAGCCTTCTGGACGAGTTCCCTCGCCTGCTTCTCAGCTTCTTCGATTCTCTTTTTAGCTTCAGCATGGGCGTCGGCTAAAATTTCTTCACCGATCTTGGCCAGAACTTGGCTGCTCAAAGTTTAACCCCCAAAATTTCCTCCACGATTCTTTCAGCCGCTTTTTCAAGGTTTTTGGATGCTTTTTCTCTCAAGGCTTTGATTTGGTTCTCAGCTTCCTTTTCGATTTTGGCGGCTTTTTCTTGGATGAGGGCATCGGTTTCCTTTATCATTTTTTCCCTTCGATGTTTCGCTTTTTCGGAGGCCTTTGCTTTGATGGCTTCTGCCTCCGCTTCCGCCTTCCTCAATATTTCCCTACTTCTGCTTTCTGCGTCCTCTATGATCTTCCTAGCCTGCTCTTCTATTTCCCTGATTTTCCTGAGGGTTTCCACCGAAGACAAAGCCTTCACCGCAACTCCGCTGAAAGTAAGATTAAGGTTTCTTGGGTGGTTTCGACTATATAAAATCTTGTTCAACCCCGAGAAGAAGGGTCTACATATAGTCTCTAAGGCTGGGTTTTCTTTTCTTCCCGGGAGCAGGTTTTCCTGTTTCTTCTTTTACTATCAGTTTCCCGTATACTCCATCGTAGCCCGGCTTTACCGTTACTCTACCCTCTCTAACCCTCACGATCAATTCGGCGACAGGGCGTTCTACAACTTCGCACAGCTCCCCGTAGGAGGCGTCGAGCAGAACCGTGTACTCGTTTCCAAACCTCCTCACCAAGGCGTTGTACCGCAGCCAAACCCTCTGACTGGACAGGCTGTCAGCCCCCAAGGCTGTGGCTATGACCTCGGAGAGGGGGAGAAGATGCACGTAAGCCGGGGTCTTTTCAGGCTTGAACCCCGCAGGTCTGTCAGCCAACTCTTCAACCCTCTGCTCAACCCCCTTGGTCATCTTCCGCCCGCAGACAGGGCACAAGCTTTCCATCTTCTCCGCCTCTTGGGCTGGGAGGGAGACGCCGCAAGCCCGATGTCCCGTCCAGTGGTATTTCCCGTAGGCGGGGTTGGTTTCGACGGTGAAGAGGAAGCGGCGGGGGTCCTTGGATTTTATGGCCTCCACGATATTTCGGAAGCCCAGATTTTTCAACTCTAAAACGTTGGCTTCCCTCCCCAGCCTCCAAGGCCAGTAACTGTGGCTGTCGGAGTTGGAGACCAAAGCTAAACGGTCCAACTCCTTTATCCTCCAGTTCATGGGAGGATCCGAGGAAAGGCCTGTTTCCAAGGCGAAGATTTTGGAGGTCTTGTCTTGGTAGCAGTCTTCAAGGCGGTCGAAGCCGCTGAAGGTTCCGAAGAGGCTGAACCAGGGAGTCCAAGCGTGGGCGGGAAACACAACGTTTTCCTCTGAGACTTGGAGAGTGAGCTCCACAAGCTCCGGAGGCGTCAATTCCAAAGTCGGTCTTCCATCGGCTTCTAGGGAGCCGTATTTTCGGAGCTCCTCGTTCAGCTGCTCAGCCACCTCCAAGCTGGGCATCCATATGACATGGTGGATTTTTTTCTGTTTACCTTCAAAGCTAAAAAGGGTGTGAACCTCGCAGCTTACCATAAAATATACTTGGGGGTTTTCGGCTTCCTTGAGAGTGTAAAGCCCATCCCACGGGCTTTCTTCCAGTAACGCCTTCAGCTCGTTGTACCATAGGGGATGGGTGGAGTCCCCTGTGCCCACCACTTTCAATCCTTTAATCTGAGCATAACGCGCTATGGAAGTCACCGTCATATCTTGGCTGGTAGCTCTGCTGTATCGGGAGTGAATGTGGCCGTCTAGAAACACCCTCAAAGCGGCCGCCTGAAACCCTGTTTTCCTCCCTTCAACCTATCCCTGAAGAAGGTTAAATCTTTTCGGCTAACTTCGACTGCGATGTTTTTATGCCTCAAGCAAGTTTCTCTCCTCATGAAGGGAGCCTACGTTCTCCTCCTCTCCGCCGAGGAAAACGCGAAGGTTAAGGTTGGAAGCCTAGGAGAAATAAAGCTGGCAAAAGGACACTACGCCTACGTGGGCTCCGCCCTTGGAAGAGGACTGAACCTAGAGAAACGGGTGCAGAGACATAAAAGATTAGCCGAAACGAAAGCCGGCTGTTTAAGATGGCACATCGACTACCTTCTGGCCTCGCCCAGCTTCCGTTGGAGGGAAGCCATCCTCATCGAGTCATCGGAACCCTTGGAATGCGCTGTTTCCCGAAGGCTTGAAGCCTTGGCAGAGGCGGTTATACCGAAATTCGGCTCTTCCGACTGCAAGAACGCTTGCAGAGGCCATCTTCACTATCTTGGAACCCGGCCTCTTCGAGAAATCAGAGACATTTTAGAAAACCTAAGATTGAACCTTCGTCATGCTGCTGTGAAACATCCTTAGCCGGCCGGACCCGGTTGGGGGTGTCTTCGGGTTTCCCTAGATGGTTTCTGTGAAGACTGTTACGCCTTCGATGTATTTCGCCCACTGCCTCAGAAGCTTCAAAGCCTCTGGGGTGGACAGGTCTTTTTTATACTCTTCCACGTTTTTGATGTCGATGCATTCGATGTAGTTGTAGGGAAGAGGCTTCCCTTCCAAGGTTTCCTTGAGCTTGTAGACGCGGTAGGAGGTTATGGATTTAAAGAATTTCTCGGTGGTCGGGTAATCAAATTCATGAACCCACTTCTCGTATTCCTCCGCTTTGGCTTCAGGGCGAAGTTTCGATAACACGAAAACCCTAGGCATTCTTCCACCTCCAATTGTAGATAGAGAAGGGGGGAGTGCGGATAAAAAACTATCCGGGAAGGGCAACTGGGCGGCAAAACCTAATAACCGCATAAATAGTTACTTCAAGATGGCTGAACCTAGGATGTGTTGCCCATGTGGAATAAGTGCCCGAAATGCGGTGGAAGGATGGTATGCGAAGAAGTTTCCATTCTAGGAAAACATGGAACCTTAGGGCGGAAAAGCTACCTTTTTAACGCCTACATCTGTAGCTCATGCCGCTACACGGAGTTTTTCCTTCAGCCTCCGAAAAGTTAGACTCAAAAAGACCGCCTCGGAGGATAGGGGACGGTGAAATTGTCGGTTGATAAAAGAATCCTCTACTTTAAGGTTCCGGGGGAGCAGTGCACTCAAGAAACTTTTCAACGGGCCAAAGAACGGGCTGAGGAGCTGGGAATAAAGGATTTGGTCGTCGCCTCCACCACCGGTGAAACTGGAATAAAAGCCTGCGAGTATTTCAGAGGATACAACCTCACCGTTGTCTCCCATTACACCGGTTTCAAGGAGCCCGGCGTCCAGCAGATGAGCCTTGAAAACCGCGAAAAAATCCGAAAACTGGGAGGTAGACTTCTCACCTGCACCCACGCTTTCCAAGGTGTGGAACGGGGGATAAGGGAAAAGTTCGCCACCGCCTACCCTGTCGAAATAATGGCTCAAACCCTAAGGCTTTTCGGAGAAGGCGTGAAGGTTGCAGTGGAGATATCCCTCATGGCAGCGGACGCAGGGCTTATTCCTCATGACAGGGAAATCATCGCCATAGCCGGAACGAATAGAGGAGCCGACACAGCCCTAGTCCTTCAGCCTGCCAACACGACTAGAGTTTTCAGCCTAAAGGTAAAAGAAATAATAGCAAAGCCCCGGCTGAACTGAAACGGAGAATTCTCATCCGAGATTTGGAAAATAATAATTCAGAGGTCAGCCTTCAGCCGGAGGGCGCAGGTTTTTCCAAGGTGATTTCCATGGTGCTGACGTTGGATTTTCTGTCTTCCCTCTCCACGGTTTCCGTTCCTATGGTGATGTTTTTGATGACCAAGTCCTTCACGAAGGCTCTCCTCAACAGTTCCACCGTGTCCACAGCTTTGCTGATGGCGGTGCCTCGGGCTTTTACGACGATTCCGTTGTAGCCTTGGTTGAAGAAGGTCACGCAGGCTACCACGTAGTTCATGACGGGTTTTCTACCAACCAACACCACATTCCGTTGGGCCTCGGGTTTTTCTTCTGCCATTCGCATCAACTCCTCTTGGCTACCGTTGCGGTGTTTAAAATATCATCCGATGGGGTTGAAAAATATTTTGGTCTCCTCCCTTTTAGCTGCAGGCATCCACCGGGAGGGTCCTAGAGTCGATCGGGGCATCCATAAGCATAAAACTGTTAACCATCCAGTTAACAACCACTTCAACAGCCCCAAAGTTTAAATAAAATTCGTAAAAAGTCTCCCTGCACCTTAAGGCAGCGAATGTGCATGTTCCCTCCGCCGATGGGGGCAACATCTAATAGGAGCCTTGCCGAATTTTATGGTTGGACAAGGCCAAGTCAAGCCTAACGTTTCCAAAGGCCGGCGGAAGAGATGACACCAACCTCCTCCGATGCGGTGTCCGGACTTTTCCAGCTCTGGGGCTTTAACTTCAGGTTTAGCGAAGCCTCCAGAGGAGGCGGTGAGCGTTGAGCGAGCCTGCCGTGAGCCCCACGGTCTTCCACTTTCTGGAGAAGCATGTGGGGAAACGGGTGGTCATCATTTTGGACAGGGACTTCGGCTACGAGGGAAAGATTGAAGCTGTCTCCCACATACCCCCCGGCATCTGGCTGGCTGAAGCTGAAGCTGTGGTTTTGCGGTCTACCATGGTCAACCCCATTCCCAGAGTTGTGAGCAGGGAGAAGAAAAGCGAACTTTTCATCCATCTGAATTCAGTGCAGAGGGTCGAAGTGCTCAGCACCGGTAAAAGCCGCGATTAGAGCGACAGAAAGAAAGGAGCTAAGCTGATGATCAGGATCACGACTACAACAGCCACGATGACGGCCTGCGGTTTTATCTTAACGCCGAAGGACTCCTCTTCATAGAAACGGAGAAGACCGGCCATCGTGCTAGGCATAGGCGCCTCTTCTCTTCTTCTCTTCATCCGGCTCATGGTGATCCTACCGACGGAGCAGCCTAAATCCTATTGGGACACTGGAGTCTATTAACTTTTCCCGTCAGCCTTAAGCGTTAACGATATTAGTTTCTTTAAAAGTTATTTTAAAAAATTTGGGGCGGCGGGGGTACTGCGGTCTTCAAGGCTTAAGATTTTTTGGGATGAAGGCATCGTGGTTAAGGTCGGTGATTCATCCCTGTGCTTCGACCCTCAAACATCCAAGCCCTCCTATCCGCATGTTTTCATCTCCCATGCCCACGGCGACCATACTGACGGCTTCAAGTCTCCTCGGCCAACCAAGTACTCAACCCACGCCACTGTCTCCATCTACGAAACTGTTTTCGGGAGAAAGGTGGAAAAAATCAAAAAGCTAAACTACGGGGACAAGTTCAAGGTCGACGGATTCGAGATCCAGCTTTTCGATTCAGGGCATATCTTAGGCTCCGCAGCCTTCAGCGTTCACACAGGAGAAGGTTTAGTGGTCTACACCGGTGACCTTAACTGCGTTGACACCCTCGTCTCCAAGGCTGCGCAGCTCGTCTCCTGCGACATCCTCATCATAGAATCCACCTACGGGAGAGCTGAATTCTCCTTTCCCTCCCGAGATTTCCTTTACCGGAAAATGGTTCAGTGGGTTGTGGAAAAAGTGAATGAGGGGCGAATTCCCGTGTTCTATGTTTATCCCATCGGAAAAGCCCAAGAAGTCATTCGGCTGCTTAACCGGTTTACGGAAATCAAAGTTAAGGTTCACCCCCAAATTGCCAAGGTCAACGAAGCCTACACTCGCCTCAACGTTAAACTTGAAGCGTCCCCCTGGGATGGAGTAGGAGAAAAATGCGTTGCAGTGTATCCAGTGCGTAGGCTTCGGAACGAGTTTGATGGGAGAAACCAAGTCGCGGCTCTAGCCACAGGCTGGGCTTTAAAGTTTACATCTCTCAGGGAGGGCGTCTTCCCCCTCAGCAGTCATGCTGACTTCCCTCAACTTCTCAACTATGTCAAGGAAGCTAAGCCTAAACTGGTCTACACATGCTTCGGCTCCAACGTAGAACTGGCTGAAAGCATCAGGCGGAAGCTTGGCATCCCCGCTCAGCCGCTTCCCGCATCAGCGGGCAGCAAGTCCATGCCATCCTATTTTTAGGTCTGGGGCCTCGGTGTTAGAGTAGCACGTCTAAGATTATGGCTAGAAACAGCAGCCCCAAGTAGGGGCTGGAATATTTGTACACGATCCAAGCATTTTTTCCAGTGGGCTGAAGGGCGAGGAAGACGTTCAAAGTCAATATGGCAGCGCCCAGCCCGAGGGCGGAAAAGAGATAACCCCATCCTAATCCGTCTGTCATGTAGAGTAGGAAGGAAAAGGCTACCAGTAGAGTTGAGGTGAAGGCTATGCACCGGACGGCTTTCTTCTCCTCCACCAGGGTGGGAAGCATGGGAACTTTCGCCCTCCGATAGTCTTCTTTGAACCTTATGGCTAGGCTCCAGATGTGGGTGGGGATCCACAGAACCACCACGGCTGCCAGCAGAAACGCGGAGAGAGTTAATGTGCCTGTAACCGCAGCATAGCCCACCAGCACGGGGGCTCCTCCCGAGAAGCTTCCAAACAGAATGTTGAGGGGATTCTTCCTCTTCAAAAATCTGCTGTAGACTAGAACATTATCTAAGACAGCCAGAAAAATCAGGAAAGTGCAAAGTAGATTGACCGTGGAGGATGCGGCTAAGGATAAGGAGACCAGAAAAAGGCCTGAGTATAAGGCTTTTTCAGGAGGCGCTATCCTACCAGCGGGTAAAGGCCTCTTTTTCGTTCGAAGCATCTTCGAATCTACCTCCCTGTCCAAGTAGCTGGTAAGCATGTTGGCTCCTGCCGTAGCGCATGTTCCTGAGAATATCACAGCCACAAGGAGGGGCGTAGGATTGTGAAAAACCTCCTCGCCGACAGCGAAGATCGCGCCTCCGATTCCTGTGAAGAGGAGGAGAGCGATGCTCCGAGGTTTTGCGATTTCAACATAGGCTCGAAAGACCTGCATTCCCGCATCCTCTTCTACGGCCAGCTCTTCTCTAGAAATATGATTTCCTCTGATAACTTTATCTGCATGACCGGTTTCCCATCAACGGTGAAAAGTTCAGAGTAAACCTGCGCCGGGTGTAGATGGTGGCATTGAATTTGGAAGAGTGCTTGAAAAGTCCCCTATGGCCTCTACTGGTTGAAACAGCCCACGCCATTCCAACCTATCCCTACCACAAAAGCTACGTCAGAGACGTCCTCCTCCGGGATAACCCAACTGTCGACGCTTCAGAAGTACATCTCCGCTTGGGCATCCCCCTAGGAGAGGCTTTGGTCATTCTCAACGAGTTGAAAACTCAAAAGTCAAACAAATCAGAGGACGGAGGGGGTTGAGGTTCTCCCAGCAGCCTTACTTTCTGCTCTGCTGCTTTTTCTGGTAGTCAGCTATGGCTGCATGCAACCCGTCGGCGGCTAGGTTGCTGCAGTGCATCTTGATGGGGGGCAGACCGCCTAGCGCCTGAGCTACGTCCATCTTGGAGATGCGGAGGGCTTCTTCCAGAGTTTTACCCTTAGCCATCTCCGTCACCATGCTGCTGGTGGCGATGGCCGCTCCGCAGCCGAAAGTCTTGAATTTCACATCCTCCAGCCGGCCGTCTTTGACTTTGATGTAGATGGTCATCAAGTCTCCGCACACGGGGTTTCCCACCCGGCCTACTCCGTCAGCGTCGGGGATCTCCCCCATGTTCCTAGGGTTGCGGAAATGCTCCATCACCTTCTCAGAATACATGTCTGCACCCCCAGCTTACCCCCGGTCTTCCGCGTTTTCAAGCCTCCAACTTTAAGTCAGCTGCCTCTTTATTATAGGTTCTTCCCAGAGGGGAGACATCTCCCTTAGCCTGCAGACAACCTCGCACACAGCCTCCACCGCGTAGTCTACTTCCTCCTCGGTGTTCTCTCTTCCCAGCGTCAGCCTCAACGACCCTCGAGCTTCCACATCGTTCAGCCCTAGGGCCCTCAGGATGTGGGAAGGTTCGCTTTTCTTGGAGGAGCATGCGGAGCCGGTGGAGGCGGCTATGCCCTTCTCATCTAGGCCTAGGATGAGGGCTTCCCCCTCTATTCCCGCGAAGCCAAAGTGGGCGTTGTGAGGCAGTCTCTGCGTGGGATGGCCGTTAAGCCACGATTTCGGCAAGCCTTCGAGGATGCCTCGGATCAGTCTGTCCCTCAACCCGGTGAGATATTTTCTGTCCTTCTCCATTCTCTGGGCAGCCAGCTCAGCGGCTTTTCCCAAGCCCACGATGCCGGGGATGTTTTCTGTTCCTGAACGGAGGTTTTTTTCATGGCCTCCGCCATGGAGGAGAGGCATGGGGGCGAGGTTTCCTTGAACGTAGAGAGCTCCCACGCCTTTAGGGCCGTGGATTTTGTGGCTGGAGAGGGAGAGCATGTTCACGTTCATTCTCTTCACGTCCACCGGTATCTTCCCCACCGACTGAACAGCGTCTGTGTGGAAAAGTACACCTTTCTCCCGGGCTATCTCGCCTATTTCCTCCAGAGGCTGAACGGTGCCTATTTCGTTGTTGGCGTGCTGAATGGTTACAAGAACCGTGGCAGGGCTGATGGCCTTCTCCAACATTGCCAAATCCACGAGGCCTTCCCTGTTCACAGGGAGATATTCCACCTGAAAGCCTAAACTTTCCAGATAGCGGCAGCTCTCCAACACTGCAGGGTGCTCCACCCGGCTAGTGACCACATGGGGGCCTCCGGGTTTTTTCCCCTGCGCGAGCACTAGGCCTTTGATGGCTAGGTTGTCAGATTCTGTGCCTCCGGAGGTAAAGACGATCTCCCTCTCCTCAGCCCCTATCAACTCGGCCACACTTCGCCGGGCGGCCTCTAGGGCTTCATGGGCCTCCCGGCCGAAGCGGTGTAGGCTGGAGGCGTTTCCAAACCGCTCAGAAAAGTAGGGCAGCATGGCTTGAACCACTTCAGGGTCTACGGGGGTGGTGGCCGCGTGGTCTAAGTAGATTCTCCTAGGCAAAGCTTCTTAAACCCCCAAAAAACCTGCGGGTAGATTGGATGGTTTTCTTCTCCAACCTACCCTAACTATAACGCGGTTATAAGTCTATCGACCTACCGACCGCCGGAGAGGAGTCTGCTTTTAACTGTTGAAAGAGTTTCCTGCGATACTCCGCCTCCAAGTAGCCGGCTTTGTAAAGGTGGTTGAAAAGCTCGCTGACCTTGAGGAAGGAATGCAGCTTAATTCCCTTGGAGGCAAGGTTTCTTGCTCCCCCCTCCTCCCTGTCTATAAGAACGAGGGCGTAGGGGGTTTTCCCTCCCACCTCCCACACGGCCTCCGCGGCCTCCAAAACCGACTTACCGGTGGTGATGAGATCGTCCACGAGGAGCACCGAATCCCCCGGCTTCACCGAACCTTCCACCCGTTTCCCCCGACCCCAAGCCTTCGCCTCTTTCCTCACGTAGATCAGAGGCTTCCGAAGGTTGAAGGCTAAAACTGAGGCGAAAGTCATACCGGCGGTGGGGATACCTGCCACCGAGTTAAAATTTTTTAAGCCGATTTTTTTAGCCTCCTCACCGTAGAGACGGGCAATCTTCCGGAAAGCCTGAGGGTGGCTGGGCACAATCCTCAAGTCGATGTAGTAGAAGCTTTCCCTGCCGCTGGTCAGCTTGAAGGAGCCGAATTTCACGGCTTCTACTTCAGCTAGGAGGAGGGAGATTTCCCGTTTGAGAGAACGGAGCTTCCCTTTCATGTTGAACCGCTCGAAATAAAAATAAACTCCCACCCTATAAAGATAAGACCGAGGTAGGCTGGATGGTTGAAGTATGGATTCCCTACGGGATCACGGAAGTATGTCTTACGGCACCCGCTGAAAACTTTTTGGGCACCATAGAGCCTAAGCTCCACCCTCAAACCCCAGTGGAGGCTGAGGCTGAACTGCGAAAAGCCTTGGAGAACCCCCTTCGAACTCCTAGGCTTAGGGAACTTGTCAAAGCCGGAGACAAGGTGGCCATAGCCATCGACGGCGATGCGGAGTTTCTTCCCTTGCAGGCTCTGTTTTCTCTTTTAAGAGAAGAGTTAAAGGAAGGCGGTGTCCTAACTTCCGACATCACTGTTTTCTTCGGCCGAGGTTTGATGAAACCCCCCACCTCTGAGTGGGTTTCAGGTTTGCTGGGGGAAGCTGGAGGAGAAATGCGGATAGAGGTTCACGACCCCTCAGACGCTGAAAACTTGGTGGAGCTGGGAACCACCAGCTACAGGACGAGGGTTTTCGTCAACAGGAGGTTTTCCCAAGCGGATGTCAAAATTGCCCTCGGAAGGATAGGACTCCACACCTACGCCGGCTACAGCGGAGGCGCGCAGGCCGTCCTGAACGCCGTCGGCGGGCTGAGGACTCTTCAGCACAATTATTCCCTCGCCTTCGACCCCAGGGCTGAAGTCGGCCGGCTGGCGGAAAACCCCGTCCACTTGGATGGGGTGGAAACGGCTAGAATGGTAGGGGTTGATTTCGCAGTAAACCTGCTGACCGACGAGGCACGCCAACCTTTGAAGGCTTTCGCTGGAAGCTTGGAAGCCAGTTTCCACGAGGGAGTTGAGGCCGCAAGAAGCTTGTGGGAGGTTCCCGTAGGGAAGAAAGCCGGCATCATCGCCGTCAGCCCGGGAGGTCATCCCTACGACGTGAGCCTCTACGAGGCTCAAGACGCCCTGCTGCGGGTGATGGGTATCCTCGACGAGGAGGCGGTGGTGGTCTTCGCCGCGGAGTGCAGCCAAGGATTCGGCGGCTTCGAATACTTGGAATGGATCGATGAAACTAGGACTCTCGACGACGTTAGGGAGCTGCTGAGAAAAGGTCCTGTCTACGGCTTCCACAAGGTCTTCCAGCTTAGGAACAGTCTTCAAAAAGCCCGGGTGATAGCCGTCACAGCCCTCCCGGAGAACATCACTTCAAACCTTTTCGGGTTTCGGACAGCCCGCTCGGTGGGGGACGCCATGGAAACAGCTTTCAGGCTGGCGGGGAGAAAATCCAAGGTCTGGGTTGTTCCCCGCGCCATGAAGGTTCTGCCTGTTTTCTCACCACAAGATGACAGCGCTCAAGGCTAGGATGACATAGGCCAGGACGCCCAAAACCTTCTTCTTAGGGGAGAGAGGCGACACCTCATCCAGCGGGCCTATGCCTCTGCCCTGAGCCATGAGGAATAGAATCAGCAAGCCGAAAAACCAAAACCCGGTGGCGAAAGCTATGAGCATGCCTGCCATGGATGCAACCCTATGGCCTTTTTCCCCAAACATGGCGTTGGCGATATGGCCTCCGTCCAGCTGCCATATGGGCAGAAGGTTGAGGAAAGTTATGACGAAGCCCAGCCACGCGGCTAACCCGATGGGCGGAACCAAGGCCACATAACCCAAGGGCGCCTCCGGGTTTACCAAGGAGCTGAGCAGCAGCCAAGCTAAGGAGGGAGGCATCTCAAGGAGGAAGGCTCCCTGCGCCTCCAACTGCTTTAAGAAGGCCTCATCCACTAGGTGGGCGGTTTGGAGAGATAGGTAAGCCACCACTAGGGTGACGGCGAAGCCTGTGAGAGGACCGCTGATCCCCAGCTCGAAGAGCTGGTCTCGGTTGATGGGCGGCTCCTTCTGCATTATCACCGCCCCGAAGGTTCCGAAGCCTATGGGGAAAGGGGGTCCTGGGATGAAGTAGGGAACCGTAGCCTCCAAGCCTCTCCTCATGCTTAGGGTTTTGTGGCCCAGCTCATGGAGGCCTACGATGCCCAGCAGGGCGGCGGTGAAGTAGAGGGAGTGGATGAAAACGTCCTCTCCGAAGAGCTCAGCCCAGGAAACCGAGTTGAAGTAGCCGCTGGCGAAGATGGTGCCGAAGGTTACGAGGAAAAGAATCAGAGGCAGCCTTCCCCCTCTCCCCGGCTTTCTCTGGGGTTTGGGGAAAACCTGGATGACCGTCCGCCCGGCTCTCCTTCGGAGAAAGGGCATGAGGCCGTAGGGCTTCATCTTATGGACGAGGTGTTCAAAGGCTTCCTTGGATGAATCCCTCAGGTGAACGATGAAGATGGGGACGTCGAACTCGAACATGGAAGCCTCCACGTAGAACTCTGAGGCTACAAGGCTGTGCATCTCCCTCAAGGTAAGAGGGGGGGAAACTGCAGAGTCAAAGGGGCTGTAGCCCATAGGTTTTCGACCGCAGGGAGTTTTCTCCTTCAGAATGCCTTTGAAAGCAAAGGCGGACATCCATTGGAATCCAGGAGTTGGATGTTAAATTAGATAGCCGGGAAGCTTAATAAAAAAGTTGTGAATTTGGTCTAGGTATGGAGGTTAAGCTTCCCCCTTCCTCTCCTCCACCCTACAGGCTTCGAAGGTTCAAAGCCAGCGACCTAGACAGCGTCATGGCCATCAACCGAGCCTGCCTGCCGGAAAACTACAGCGGAGCATTTTTCCTAGACCTCCACAAGGATGCCCCTCACTCTTTCATGGTGGCTGAGCATGAGGGCAGAGTGGTAGGCTACATCATGTGCAGGGTGGAGTTCGGCTTCTCTGAGCTTCAAAGGTTTAAAGTCTCTCGGAAGGGTCACATAATTTCCGTGGCCGTGCTGCCTGAGCATAGAAACCGGGGAGTAGGGCTGGCTTTGCTCACAGCCGCCCTCAAGGCTCTTCAAAGCCATTACAACTGCAGCGAAGCCTACTTGGAGGTTAGAGTCAGCAACCGGGAAGCCATCAACCTTTACAGGAAGCTGGGGTTTAAACCCATGAAAACCGTTCAGGGATACTACCTCAACGGCGAAGCCGCCTCAGTCATGGGCCGCAGGCTGCCTTTGGAGAAGGAGGAGGAAGAACGCTTCCCCAAGGAGATAATCATCAGCCCTGAAGAAAATCAGCCTTAAAGTTCAGGCCCCGGGGAATAGGTTCTCCGGCTTTCATGACCACTCTGCCATCCACTCGGAGCTCCCCTTTCTCCATTCCCTTTATCATGTCCAAGTGGGAGGAAGCCTTGTTTTTCCCGTGGTAGGCGCCTGTGTTGCTGCCGATAGCCAGGTGGATGGTTTTGTAGATTTTCTCGTCGATGATGATGCTTCCCCCTGTGTATTCGGCTCCGGGGTTGCAGCCGATTCCCAGCTCAGCGATCCTGTCCTTCTCCCCGGTGTTGGCGTTGAGAAACTTGGTGAAGACCTCTTCTCCCTCAGCCGCCCTGTAGCTGGAGATTTTCCCATCCTTAAACTCCAACCATAGGCCTCGAATCTTTCCGAAACCCGGAATGGCCACGTTCTCGAAGAAGATCCTACCGTTGGCGCTGGTTTCGATGGGAGCCACAAAGACCTCGCCGGAAGGAATGTTCAAGCCCACATCCCCCCGTTTCAGGTCTTCCTCGGAGATAACGGCGTCGTCGACGAGGATAGGCCTCCCCCTTATCTCGAAACTCAATTCCGTGCCATCCTCAGCTCTGATCTCCACGACTCCACCGCCTTCCAAGGCTTCTCTGTAAAAGTTGCAAAGGCTCTGCAGCTTGTCTGTGAAGGAGTTTCGGATGCTGTTGAAGAAGATGCTCCTAAACTTTTCCACTGGGCAGCCGTAGCCCTCCGCTGCTCCGGGAATAGGCCATCCCATGTAGGCCCATCGAACCTTCCGGGCGTCTAGGATTTCTCTGAGTTTCTGCCGGTTGGGAGCGGTCAGCTTGATTCTTTCCGCGAGGTCCTTGGACCATTGGGGATCGTCTTCCTCCCCGATGAAGAGGGTTACGTCCACGGTTTCAACTAAAGCCTTGGCCAGGGGGTCCATTTCCCGGAGGGATTCCTCGGGTTTCAAGCTGTATTTCAGCTTCTCCCTCCCAGACCTGTAGGTCAGCGTCAGGGTGTGGGCGCCCACCTTCCAGCATTCTTCCTCCACCTTGAAGGCGAAGTCAACGCAGGTGGGGTCGGTGGCGTTGTAGAGGATTCTGACCGACTCGAAGCCTCCGTCAGGTTTTCTCCCGATCTTCAGAGATTCATTAACCAACGAGCGGGCTATGCTTTCTTTTTCTTCCTCGGTAAGTTCCGTCATGGTTTTCCTCTCCGCTGTGGGAATGTGGCAGAAAGACCTTTCACGCCATCCCATAAAAGTTTTAATCAACCTCGCCTTTCTACTGCCTAACCCCTCTCAAGCGCAGGGTGTTATCTGTGAAGTTCGTCCTAGTCATCGGAGACGGTATGGCTGACCGTCCTGTGGAAAAATTTGGGGGAAAAACCCCCTTGGAGGCAGCCCACCATCCCCACATGGATGAAATCGCCTCCAAAGGAACCTGCGGGCTGCTTCAAACCATCCCCCCCAAGGCGGCCACAGGCTCTGAGGCGGCTACGCTTTCCCTTCTAGGCTACAACCCGGAGAAATACTCCTTGGGAAGGGGGCCCCTAGAAGCCTTGGCAGTCGGAGCGCCCCTAGGCTGGGATGACGTAGCCTTCCGGTGTAACCTCGTAACTGAGAGGGACGGAATCCTTGTAGACTACTCCGCCGGCCACATCACCACCGAGGAGGCTAGGGAGCTAATCCAAGGCTTAAACCAGAAGCTCGGCCGAGGCGAGGTCGCCTTCTACCCTGGGCTTTCCTACCGGCATGTTCTCGTCCTCCGAGGGAGAAAATACTCCCCTGCAGTTCGCTGTTTTCCTCCCCACTCCTTTGTCGGCCACCCTGTTTCCACTCTTCCTGTTACCCCTCTTGCCGAGGAGGCTGAGGAGACAGCCCGGCTTCTCAACAGGCTCGCAGCTGAATCCAAAGCCCTCCTAACAAGCCACCCGGTGAACATGAGGAGGGCTGCGGAGGGCAAAAGCATGGGGAACATGGCCTGGTTCTGGGGTCCAGGTCGAAGGCCGCGTGTCCCCCTATTCCATGAGCTTCACGGCCTCCGGGGGGCGGTTATCTCGGCGGTGGACATCGTCAAAGGCATCGGACTCTGCGCAGGCATGGAGTTGATAACCGTTCCCGGAGCCACAGGCTATTTTGACACCGACTACGAAGGGAAAGCAGACTACGCCCTCCGGGCTCTGGAGAAATATGACATGGTCATCGTCCATGTGGAGGCTCCGGATGAAGCAGGGCACCTAGGAGACTTCCACCTCAAAGTCAAGGCCATCGAAGACTTGGACAGGCGTCTTCTAGGCAGGCTGCTCAGCGGGCTTGAGGGCGACTACACCGTAGGCGTGGTAGCTGACCATGCCACTCCCGTGGAGGTGAGAACGCACACCCGCGACCCCGTGCCCTTCGCCGTCTACCGCAAAGCCGAAGCCTCCTCCAAGCCGGCGAAGCGGTTCGACGAAGCCTCCGTCAAAAGCTTAGGGTTGCTGCTGGAGAGCGGAGAAGCTTTTATCCGCCTTTTTCTGGGCTTACCTTGAGGCTTCTAATCCAGTGCCGGAGGAGGATGAGGGTGGAAAGGGCAGCTGGAATGTAGAAGATGCCGGCCTCGAATTCCAAGGCAAACACGGGCCTCCCCAGAATTCTCATGAAATAGAGGACAGCGGCTACAGCCGCGAGAATCAAGGAGGATAAACCCCAGCCTCCAAAGTTTCCCATCCGAAAACCAGCAACCTGAAAATATGCGTTATCAGCCGCGTTTTTTAGGCTTTTCCCTTTCTTCAGCCTTCAACAGCTTCTCCAACGGTATGTCCACATAGGTGCCGTTGGGCAGCTTCCTCCGAATTGTGACGGGGAGAACTCCGGCTTCCAGCTCGTAGGCGGCGATCTCTATGGGCCTCTTAACATGGTCAGGCGGAGTTACAAGGACAGGGGCCCCTAGGGTTATCTGCAGAGCCCGAGCCCCAATGATTCTCGTCCGCTCAAACCTCGTCAGCCTAGGAGGCCCTATGATGGTCAAATCTCCCTCAGACCTCACTGTTTTCCCTCTCGGAGCCTTCCCTCCCTCCGTTTGGTCTGACATGTCCTACAGAACACAGCCCCCTCTGAAGGGTTTTTCAAGAAAATACGAGCCCACGCTTCTGTTTAGAAAAAGATAGAAACATTTCACCTTGAGTTCACTCCAACAAGCTTGAAAAGGTGCTAAAAAGCTTAAAATTGCGGATTTATAAGTTTTACTCCCTCACGGCCTCTTCAGTTTTTCTTCAGCGCACTGAATCTCCGCATTGGGCAGTATGGCCACCCTAGGGTTGAGGGGGCAAGATGCCTTAATTTCCTCGAGGACCTCCTCCCAGCTGTTCAGCCACAGGGTGGAGGAAGGGTCCCCCACGGGCAGCAGGGGATGAGGAGTCTTATATTGAGAGAAAACTATCAGTCTGCCAAACTCCGGCCTTGAGGGCGCGCCGGCCCCAGGGGCAGTCTCCTTCTTTCCGAACATTCCATACAGGTAATGCGTCACCTGGCCTTCCGGTGTTTGGGCGATGATCACCATGACTCCGTTCTTCTTCACCGCATGCTTCCAGTTGGACAGAGCAAGGGTGGCTTCGTTGGCTTTAGCGTAGGTGTTGGCGACGACCACGTCGAACTTTCCTTCAAACCTCGTTGAATAGTGCTCCTTCGCCGCTTCTACTGCCTGTTTAAACGTTTCATGGACGTTTCCGGCAAAGATTTGGGCGCTGCCGCCGAATCCGTTGACGAGCACATCTATTTTCATATCCATGGCGGCTAGGTTCGCTGCTTCCTCTATGTCTTCTCTGACGGTGTTCCCTTTTAGAATCCCCCACAAGTTCCTTCTATCTACGGCGCCCATCCGCCTGCAGAGATTCACATGGTTGTGGTAGACAGCGGCATAGGAGGCGAGACCGGGGAGTATCATCTTCGCTCCCCCTCCATAGCCTGTCATGGGGTGAGGTGTCACGCAGCCTATCCCAATCCTCAGGTCGCAGCTTAGGTACTCCGCGTTTATCTCCAACTGGGTCCCCCAGCTGGTTTCCCCAACCCTTTCGCAGTTTGCAAAAGGATTATGATTGTACACAGGGTATCTCTGCACAATCTCTTCCCCCAGCTTCTTGGCGAAATCATACCTGCAACGGGCGCCATGCAACCCTAGGCCCATGATGAACCTGATACGCTCGTCGGATATTCCCGCCTTTTTTAGTTCCTCTAACACGTGGGGAACTATCTCATATGCACGGGTAGGCCTTGTCAAGTCGTCGACTACGATGACGGCTTCCCCTCTGCCCTCAGCAAGCTTTTCCAAGGGTTTACAGGCCCAAGGCTCCTTCAGCGCTCTTTTCACTTCACCTTCGCCGACGCTGGCTCTAGCGTAGCCGTTCATGGGCAGGAACTCCACATGCCAGTTTTCCGGGAAGCGGAGTTCAAGTTTTTCTCGGCCGAACCAAGCTAAAGCAGGAACCTCGTAGCTTTTGCCGTTCACCCCAGCCACCTCAACTTCCCATGGTGGAGAAAATTTTCAACTAGGCCATCAACCTTTGGAAGGCTGCAACCCGCTTTAAAGTTATAAGCTGGCTTAAAAATTAAACTCCTTCGAATGCCTGAGCACGGTGGTAAGCACGTTCCGCTAACCGGCTTCCGCTAGGAAGGCTGGCGTGGCTTGTTTCTGTAACTTAAATCTGTTTTAAGACACGGTGGAAATCTGCGGAATTTTTAGCTAAATTTTTTTATACTTTTTTATCAAAAAATTTAAATATGATCTGTCGCCCTATGCCTTTTGCGCACCAGCGCTGAGCCTGTCTCTTAACCTTTCACGTTGATCTGGGAGTTTGAACATGAGCAGACTGTACGGTTTAAGCCCTCCCTCAGAGCTTACGCCCAACGCCCTCAAGGTCTTGGAAAAAAGGTACCTTAAGAGGGATGAAGCCAACCGGGTGGTGGAAACCCCCCAAGACCTGTTTCTAAGGGTAGCTGAAAACGTGGCCTCCGCTGATAGGCTTTACGGGAAAACCGAGGACGAGGTTGAAAAGACAGCGGAAGGCTTCTACAAGATGATGGCGGGGTTGGAGTTTCTCCCCAACTCTCCCACGCTGATGAACGCCGGGAGGGAGCTTCAGCAACTCTCCGCCTGCTTCGTCCTCCCGGTGGAGGATTCCATTGAAAGCATCTTTGAAACCATAAAGCACACAGCCCTCATCCACAAGTCCGGCGGGGGGACGGGTTTCTCCTTCTCCCGGCTTAGGCCGAAAAACGATGTGGTCAAGTCTACTAAGGGTGTTTCCAGCGGCCCTGTTTCCTTCATGACCGTCTACGACGCAGCCACCGAGGCCATCAAGCAGGGAGGGACCCGGCGGGGAGCCAACATGGGCATCCTGAGGGTGGATCACCCTGACATCCTAGAGTTCATTACCTGCAAAAAAGGCGGGGATAAGCTGAATAATTTTAACATATCCGTGGCAGTTACCGAGAGCTTCATGGAGGCGGCGGAGAAGGGGGAAGAATACGACCTCATCAACCCTAGGACCGGCGAGGTGACGGGAAGGCTTCGAGCCGACATGGTTCTCAACCTCATGGCCGAGATGACCCATCAAAACGGGGACCCTGGACTGGTTTTTCTGGACAGGGTTAACAGGGACAATCCCACCCCTGAGCTTGGGCCCATTGAAAGCACCAACCCCTGCGGGGAGCAGCCGCTTCTTCCTTACGAATCCTGCAACCTAGGTTCCATCAACCTTTCCAAGATGGTGAAGGACGGAAACATAGACTGGGAGAGGCTGAGGGAAATTGTGAGACGGGCTGTTCACTTCTTGGACAACGTCATCGACGTCAACAAATACCCGCTGCCCATTATCGAAACCATGACCAAGGGAAACCGGAAAATCGGATTGGGGGTCATGGGCTTCGCCGACATGTTGATCAAATTGGGGGTTCCCTACGACTCCCAGCGGGGGCTGGAAATCGGGGAAGCCGTCATGAGGTTCATCCAAGAGGAATCCAAAGCTGCCTCCGAGGCTTTAGCCGAAGAAAGAGGGGTTTTCCCCAATTACAAGGGCAGCATCTACGATGGGGTGCGGAAGCTCAGGAACGCTACTACCACCACCGTGGCGCCTACCGGAACCCTGTCCATCATTGCCAACTGCTCCAGCGGCATCGAACCCATCTTCGCCCTGTGCTACGTTCGCAATGTTCTGAGCGGGCAGAGGCTGGTGGAAGTCCACAGCCTCTTCGAGGAAACAGCCAAAAAACGAGGCTTCTACAGCTCAGCCCTCATGGAAAAAATCGCCTTGAAAGGTTCTTTGAGGGGGCTGGGGGAGGTTCCGGAGGATGTGCGGAGGCTTTTTGTGACGGCCTTGGACATCGACCCCGAGTGGCATGTGCGCATGCAGGCCGCCTTCCAGAAGCACGTGGACAACGCCGTCTCCAAAACCATCAACCTCCCCCACCACGCTACGGTGGAGGATGTGAAGAAAGCCTTCAAGCTGGCCTACAGCCTAGGCTGCAAAGGCATCACCATCTACCGGGACGGCAGCCGGGAAAAGCAAGTCTTAGAGAGAGGGGAAACCTCCAAGCTCAGAAGCTACATCAAACCCCGAAGCCGTCCTGAGAAAACCTATGGCGTCACCTACGAGATTGGAACAGGCTGCGGCTCCCTTTATGTGACCATCAACGAGGACGAGCGGGGCGAACCCTTCGAAGTCTTCGCCCGCTTGGGGAAGGCAGGCGGCTGCGCCTCCGCCCAAACCGAAGGCCTGGGGAGAGCTGCCTCCACAATTCTCCGCTCAGGCATCGACCCCTGGGAGGTGGTCAAGCATTACAAGGGGATAAGCTGCGACAGGCCCTTCAGGCTTGGCCGAAACAAGGTTCTCTCCTGCGCCGACGCTTTGGGGAAGGCTCTTGAAAAATATCTGATGGAAAAGAGTTCCTCCAAAGAGGTGAAAAGCCTCCCTGAGACTGTCCCCCCCTGGGAAGGAGAAACCACGCGGGCCGCCAACGGAGCTTGCCCTGAATGCGGAAGCCCCGTGGTCTGGGTGGAGGGCTGCAGAAAATGCATCTCCAACTGCGGATGGTCTGAGTGCGAGTAAAGTTTTATGGGGGAGTTAACGGAAATTATCTTCTCAGGGAGCCGTAAACTTGAGTTTTGAAACGCTCACCCCCCTAGCCGCTCAGCTGGGCTTCGGCGGCCTCTCCGGCTTGGTGGTAGGCTATGCCTTCAAAAAGCTGCTGAAGATACTGGTGGTGCTCGTAGGTCTTTTCTTTGTCGCCCTCATGTATCTTGCCTATGTTGACTTCATAGAAATAAACTACGACAAAATTTCCAGAGCCTTCCAAGGTCTGATCTCAAGTCTTCAAACTGGGGACTTTACCCTCCCCACGTTTATAACCAGCAACGTGCCCTTCGCCGGAAGCTTCGTGGTAGGTTTCGGCATAGGCTTCAAGATGGGATGATACTCCGCCAAAAATAGCTCAGCTCAACCTCAAAGGTTTAATCCATCTCTCCGGCAGGCTTAATCTGTCCTATCCCCGCTTTACCGTCCCGCCTTTCTCCTTCGAGTTGAAGGCGTGGGCGATTTCCTCCACCGCGGAGATGAACCTCTCCACGTCTTGTTGGGTGTTGTAGAGGTAGGTGGAAACCCTCACCGCCCCTTGGGGCTCCTTCAGAACCTCCCTCATAAGAGGATGAGCGCAGAGAAGCCCTGAACGGACTTCCACATCTGCGACAGAGTCCAAGAAGAGGGCTACATCATGGGGGTTGAGGTTTCCGATGTTGAAACAGGTTATGCCAACCTTCCACTCAGGCTCAGGCCCGTGGACTCTGAGGCGGGGGATCGCCTTCAAAGCCTCGTAGATTCGCAGGGTCAGGTTCCTTTCATGGGCCTCGATTTTTTCCAAGCCGATCTTCTTCAAATAATCCGCAGCCGCCCCCAAGCCTATGGCTTCCCCCACCGCCGGAGTTCCCGCCTCAAACCTCCTAGCCTTCTCCTCCAGTCGGTAGGAGGCCGTATCCACGTCGACGATGGCTCCTCCGCCCAAAAGCAGAGGCTCCACTTCCTCCATTACTTCTTCCCGGATGAAGAGGCCGCCGGAACCCGTGGGGCCGCACATCTTGTGGCCTGAAAAAGCCAAGAAGTCGCAGCCCAGCCTTCGAACGTCAACTTGAAGGTGAGGCACCGACTGGGCACCGTCCACCAGCATGTAGGCCCCGTGGTCGTGGGCGATTCGGGAGAACTCTTCCACGGGAAGCTTAGTTCCCAAAACGTTGGAGACCTGAGCTATGCTCACCAGCTTGGTGCGGTCGTCTACCTTTTTTTCCACCTCCGCCAACGGAACTACACCTCGGCTGTCAGGCCATAGGATTCGAAGTTCAACTCCGAACCGTTGGGCGACCCTCAGCCACACCATGTAGTTGGAATGATGCTCAGTGACCGTGGTGACGACGTTGTCTCCTTTCTCCCATGAAAGACCTAAAGAGACGGTGTTGATTCCCTCGGTGGTGTTTCGAACTAGGATCATTTCCTCGGGTTTGGCGTTGATGAACCCGGCGATTTTTTTCCGAGCCTCCTCCAGTTCCTCTGTTGCCCGCTGGGAAAGCTTGTAAAGGCCTCTGCCCACGTTGGCTCTGTATTCTCTGTAATATTCCAGCATTTTTTCCAAGACAGGTTCAGGGGTGAGGCTGGTGGATGCGCTGTCCAAGTAAACTATGCCTGTGTTCAGAATCGGGTAATCTTCCCGGATTTTTTGAACGTCCACGCCGAGAGAAGGCCTCCGAAGATTATGAAAATTAAGCCTAGCAGGTTAAAAATCGTTTCTTCCTTTTCTTAAGCTCATGGAGAATTATTCCGTGGACAGGGAAGCCCCTCTTGGTAAGCGAAGGTTTAACCGTTTTCACCTTCCCTAATAAGATAGGCTGTTAACAGCCGCTGGAAGGGTTGCTGAAACCTTGAGCGTGAAGGAAGTTAAACTGGTTAAAGTCAGCCTCAGAACTGAAAGCAAAGAAAGCCTCCAAGAGTTCGTCGCCACCGAAACTCCAGTAAGCCTTCATCTCAACGGCGAACATTTGGTCACCATCATGGCTTCCCCCGAGAAGTTGAAGGAACTAGCCTTAGGCTTCCTCGTCGGAGAAGGCATCGTCAAGTCGAAGGAGGATGTGCGCAGCCTAGAAGTTGAAGACTCTAAAGTGAGGGTTGAGACCCGCGGAAGCGTGGAACTGAGGGTGAAAGCCTACCAGACAACCCGGCTGGTCACCACGGCTTGCGGGAGCATCGAAGATTTCGTTCGGCTTTTAGACCGCCTAGACCAGCCTAGGGTAAGCTCCCAGCTTAGAGTTCGCCCTGAAGTCATCCTCCAAATTGTGGGGGAGCTCAACCAGAAGGCGCAAGTCTTCAGGCTTACCGGTGGAACTCATGCCGCCTTGGTCTACTCCACAGAAGAAAATCGGACCATAGCTTTTGCGGAGGATGTAGGCCGGCATTCGGCGGTGGATAAAGTTGTGGGGGAGGCTCTCCAGTTTCAGGGAGACCTAGGCCGTTGCCTCTTAGCCAGCACCGGGAGGCTGTCAGGCGACATCGTCATGAAAGCCTCCAGAGTCGGAATCCCCATCATCTCCTCCATAGCCGGCCCCCTTTACTCGGGGGTTATGGCCGCGGAGAAGGTGGGCTCAACCTTGGTCTGCTTCGTCCGAGGCCGGAGGATGAACGTGTACACTTACCCTGAAAGGATAGCCTACCCATAAAATGATAAGAATGTTTTCTTCTATCCCCCGCTGACCGCGGGGAGGACGGAGACTTCATCTCCATCTTTCAATGCGGTTTCTAAGCCTTGGAGGTGTCTGATGTTTTTGCCGTTGACATAGATGTTCAGCAGCCGCCGGAGGTTCCCCGCTTGGTCGAAGACTCTGTCCTTAAATTTTTCCCCGTATCTTTCAACCAGCTGGCTTAAGGCTTCTCGGAGAGAAGAAGCTGAAACCTCCACCTCTCTCTCCCCTCGAGTTAAAGCCGTAAAGACGGATGGAAAGGAAATTTTAACCTTACCCATTTTAGCCTTCTCCCCCTTTCAAGTCGATGATATTTTTCAGAGAATCCATCCTAGGCTCGATCTCCGTGGGTTGAGCCAGAATTTCCGAGACCGCCTCAGGAGTTTTGAGGCCGTTTCCCGTTATGTAACAGACAACCCTCTCGTCAGGTTGAATGTCTCCCTGCTCCACCATTTTCTTTAAGGCCGCGATGACCACGCCTCCCGCAGGCTCTGCGAAGACGCCTTCTGTCTTAGCCAGAAGCTGAACACCCTCCGAAATCTCCTCATCCGTCGCATCTTCTCCTACGCCTCCACTTTCCCTTATGGTCTTCAAGGCGTAAACTCCATCCGCAGGGTCTCCGATGGCTAAGCTTTTCGCTATGGTCTCAGGGTGTTCGATGGGTGTAACCTCCAAGCTTCCAGCCTTGAAGGCTGAAACGATGGGCGCGCAGCCCGCAGGTTGAGCGCTGGAGATTCTGACATCATTTCTGGAAATCAACCCCAGCCGGTGAAGTTCCTCAAACCCCTTGGCTATGGCGCAGAGGAGAGCGCCGCTGGCCGTGGGAACTATTACGTGGTCTGGTGGCTCCCAGTTGAGCTGCTCGCAGACCTCAAAGGCCAAGGTCTTGGAACCCTCCACATAGTAGGGTCTCATGTTGATGTTCACCAGAGCCCAGCCGTAGGTTTCACAAGCCTGAGCCGCCAAGGTGTTAGCGTCGTCGTAGGTTCCCTTTATCGCCACGATGCGGGCTCCGTAGACCGATATTTGAACTATCTTGTTCATTTCGATGTCGCTGGGAACAAAGACGTAGCATGGAAGTCCAGCCTTCGCCGCGTGCGCAGCGGTGGCACAAGCCAAGTTGCCTGTGGAAGCGCAGCCCACTGCTTGAACTCCGAACTCCAATGCCTTGGAAACGGCGACGGAGGTAGGCCGATCCTTGAAAGAATAGGTAGGATTAACGGTGTCATCCTTGATGTACAGGTTTTTCAAGCCTAGCATCTCAGCCAACCTACTGCTCTTGTGAAGGATGGTATATCCCGCCTCCAAGTTTACTATGTTAGCCTTATCGTTGATGGGAAGCAGTTCAAAGTATCGCCAGAGGTTTTTAGGCTTCCCCTCGAAAGAACTCCTCCTGAGACTTAGGGAATCTAGGTCGTAGACGACTTCCAAGGGGCCGAAGCAGTCCTCGCAAGCGTAGAGTCTAACCGGTGGGTACTCTCGACCGCATTCTCTGCATTTCAAGAAGATTTTCTTTTCCAGCCCAACTCCCCACTTAGCGGTCAAGCCTTATAGGTTAGAGATAAAATATGCTAAATATTTAAATCTTCCCGATAATAAAATAACTATGAGTAATAATAAGGTTTCGAGCTATGTCGCTGCACATTCCTTCCGGGAAAGATTTAAAAAGCCTAAGGAAGGCAGCTGGACTAACCCAAAAAGAACTGGCCCTCCACTCCAAGGTAAGTCAATCTCTTATCTCCCGAATCGAAGCAGGGACGGTGGACCCTAGGGTTTCCACCCTCAAAAAAATCTTAGATTCTATTTCTAGCATCAGGAAGGTGAAAAACGTAGCCAGCGTCATGCACCGCCCTGTCATCACCGTCCAGTCCGATGAACCTGTGAGGAAAGCTGTAAACCTCATGGAGAAACATGGAATATCCCAGCTTCCAGTTTTGGAGAAAAACGTCGTCGTAGGAAGCGTACAGGAAGGAACTCTCATCAAGAAAATCTTTCAAAGCAAAAACCCCGAAGAAGTCTTCAGGACAAAGCTGCGAAACATCATGGAGGAAGTCTTCCCAATCCTCGGGCCTAACGCTGGAATCGAGGAAGCTCTGGCAGCGCTCATCCGGGAGAAGCCTGCTGTGCTGGTCATGGATAAAGGCCGCTTGATGGGAATCATCACCAAAATGGACATCATCATGGGAATGCGTTCCAGCCGTTAACCCGGTTTGGGCTAGGGATTCGAACCCACGTCCAGCTGGAAGGGCAGCTACATAGCTAAAGCCTTATTCCGCTCCTTAAACTTGGAAGCGGCTAAGGGTTGACGGGTAACCTGTTCTTGGTTGCTGAGCCATCTTCGAGACCAGTTTTTCAGGCATGCTTCTGAGCAGAAAACGTAGAGTTTGTTTACGCAGCAGGTCTTCCGTGTTAAAGGCTTCTCCCGGATCTGCCTGCCGCAGACTTCGCAGCGCATCAGCAAACCAAAACCACCAGATGAAGTTGTGCTTTAAGTAAAAATAGTATTATGGCGGCCAACTTATAAGTTGATCATTTCCCCCAAAATGTGCTCAGCGTTCCCATCGAGGTTTTTCCCCTTGAACAAAAAGTGCCAACTCTGCCAAGTTAGAGTAGTTTATGCGGTGTGCAGAAGATGCGGTAAAAAAGTCTGCGAAAAATGCAGCTACCACCACGGCCTCTGCGTTCGATGCGCGAAGGACATGGGAAGAAAACGTTAGGGCGCTCCGTTGGAGTAGGCTTTTAAAAGCAGCCTAAACTATCTCCAGTAGAGAACTTTTGACCTTCCCCCAGCCTATAAAAAGATGGCAGAGGATGTCCACAGGTTCTCCCTCCCTAGACAAGCTTCTCCACGGCGGCTTCCCAGCCGGGCAACTGTCTCTTGTTTACGGGGAAGCAGCTTCCGGAAAGTCCACCCTCGCTCTCCAATGCTCTCTCCTCTGTGCTAAACAAGGCTTCCAAGTGCTTTACATCGACGCAGACGGCTCCCTGTCCGCCCAAAGGCTGGAGCAGATGGCCTCCAGCCCTCCACTGGAGGTTGAGCGCATAGGAATTTTCACCCCCCGCAATTTTTACCAGCAAACCGTTTTGATCGAGGGGTTGGAACGCTACATCCACCCCCGGGTAGGTTTGGTCGTCGTGGACACTGTTAACAACCTCTACCGCCTCGCAGCCTCGGAAGCCAAGCTTCTTCCAGCCTCCAACAGAGAGCTGAACAGGCAGCTTGCCTACTTGGCGCATATTTCTAAAACCCACTCCCTGCCCGTGCTTCTCACCAGCCAAGTTCGCAGCGTTTTGGAGGAGGATTTTGAAGTCGACAAGGTGGAACCTGTAGCGACCAGAACTCTCCGGTTCTGGGCTTCCACCATCCTACATTTGAAGCCGACCCCAAGGCCTAACGTGAAGGTCGCCTTTCTGGAGAAGCTTAACGGCCGCCCCCGTTCTCGGCTTTTCTGCCACCTCCGCATCTCCGGCCAAGGCTTAGAATAAGCTGTTAGGGAGATGCTATCTTAAGCTGCAGGAGCATCTGAGCTCCGAATAAGCCTAAGGCAAAAAGGATAATGCCCACTGCCAAAGGCAGGGAAGAGCGTCTTAGTCGGTGGTTTTCCCTCAAGCCATGATAGGCCATGTATCCACCGGCAACACCTAAGGTTAAGAAAAACATGAAAAGAATACCCTCCGCCAAAGTCTGCTCACCTATCTGACCTGGCACCATAAAGGCCGGACCTCCTCTAAGGGAGATCAGCAGCGGAGGCCCCTTCACCACCATGTACAGTCCCCCGGCTAGGAGGAAGAGGACGGCGGCGATGAGGAGGAAAAGAGCCAGCTGGGGGATGAAACTTGGATACTTCACTTCGAAGATGGGAGGCCGGCCGAACTTTTTCGCGAATTTGGCTCTTTTAGCTTTTCTTCTTCTGGAGAACATGGGCGGCAACCTCCTTCACCCAGCTTCCCGTATTAGGGTTGTTCATCACTTCCCGGAGGTAGGTTTCCCAGTCGACTTCCATGGCGGCCTGCCATTGTTTAAAGGTTTCCTTCAGGTTTCGGTAGGCTAAGCTGTGGCGGTCGCAGTAGGAGTCTTCAGGTAAAGCCTCTCTAGAACAGGCGGGGCATTTCCTCTCCGGTTTCTCCACTCCCCTCAGCTCCTAGTTCTCTCAGCCTTGGAGGGACATTCGGGGTTGATGCAGAACTGGAAGGGCCTTCGGCCGGCTGTTTTGTAGACTATGATGGGCCAGTTGCAGGTTTTGCAGGTTTTCTCCGTGGGGGTAACGCTGCCTTTTTGGGGGAGAGGCAAAGCTTTGTTGCATTTCCCCGTGAAGAAATTGGTGCATCCAATGAAGCGTTTCCCGGTTCTTCTGGACCTGAGAATTATGAGGCGGCCTGTTCCACACTGGGGGCAGGGTCCGATGATTCTCCTCCTGAGCATCTCCGCCCTGATGGCTTCCGACAGCTCCACGCCTAGGGCTTCTTCAACCCTCTTCAACTGGGCGAGGATGGGCTTAAGCTCTTGGACGGCTTCTCTGAGGACGCTTCCTCTCCTCTCCAAGCTCTGCTCGATCCTCTCCATTTTTTCCTCCAGCATTCTGGTTAACTCCACGGAGACGATGGACGGACAGTATCGGCCTAGGGAGTTGACCACGGCGAAGCCTAGGTCTGTGGCCACCATTCTTTCCTCCCTGATGTATCCTCTTTCATAGAGAGTTTCGATGATCTCAGCCCTCGTCGCCTTGGTTCCGAGGTTGTTTTCCTCCATGGCCCTGAGGAGGCTGGCTGGATTGTAGCGGGGAGGAGGCTCGGTGTGGTGGAGGAGGCCTTCCACCTTTCTCAGCATGACTTCTTCCCCCACCTTCAAAGGCGGGAGGAGGACCTCTTCCGCTTCCAAGTAAGGCTTGTAGAAGACAGTCCACCCTTCTTCAACCATCCTCCGCCCGTAAAGGAAGAACCGGTAGTCTGCGCAGTTCACCGTGACCTTTGTGCTAAGCCGGAGGGAGGGCGCGCCGAAGGCGGCCATAAACCGTTTGGCGACGAGATCGTAGATTTTAGCCTCATCGCCGGTTAAATCTCTTTCAGGCTTTTTTCCCGTGGGGTAGACAGCCGGATGGGCTGGGTCCTCCCTTTTCCCCTCCCTAGGCCTAAGCTCCTTGGCTGAGAGAAGTTTCCTTGCAAGTTTTTCGTAGGCTGGGTTTTCAGCCAGCCCCTCCAAGACGTTTCGGTAATCGATGGTGGGGGGCAGCTTCTGGCTGCTGGTTCTGGGGTAGGAGATCAAGGCTTCTAAGTAGAGTCTCTCCGCGATGTCCAAGGCTCTTCTTGGGGTGTAGCCGAAGAACCGGTAGGCTTCCCTTTGCAGCGTCCCCAAGTCGAAGGGTTCCGGGGGAGGCCTGCGGAATTCTTTTTCTTCCACGCCCACTATCTTCCCCGTCTTCCCGCTGCATTTTTCCGCTATTTCCTCTGCTTCCCGCTGGCGGCTGATTTTTTCCCTTTCAAATTTAAGCTCGTACTCTTTTTCCCCTATTTGGGCGGAGGCTTTGATTTCCCAATAGGGTGTGGGGACGAAGCTTCGGATATCCCTCTCCCTCTCTACCACCAGTCGAAGGGTGGGCCCTTGCACTCGGCCGACGCTCAGGGTAACGTACTTCTTCGAATGTTTGAGAGCGGAAAGAATGAGCGCCCGGGAGAGGTTGACGCCGTAAAGCCAGTCTACTTCATGACGGGTCTGACCGGCTTCAGCCATTTCAAAGTCTAGGCGAGGCATGAGGTTCTGGTAGGCGTGGTTGAGCTCCCGAGGGGTGAGGGTGGAGAACTTCATCCTTTTGGCTTCCTTTTCTCGGCCGTGGCAGGTGTGTTTGAGGATGATGTAGCCGATGAGGCTGCCTTCCACATCGTAGTCCGCAGCGTTCACCAGCTCGTCGGAGTCCTTTCCCAGCTTTTCAATGAGGTGGATGATGGCCTTGGTTCTCCCAGCTCCCCTTTCCACCTCGTAGCGGGGAGCCCATTTGAAGGTGAAGACAGGGTAAAAGTTCCGCCCTCCCATCTGCTGGGTGACGGTGTAGAGGTGACCGGAAGCCGGGACCACCACCACTTTTCTGCCCGCCCTCTCCAGCTCGAAGTAGGGAATCTTGCTGAAAAGCTTCCTCTTCGGCTTCCCCTCAGCGAGGGCTGATGCTATGCGCTCCGCCGCGTCAGGTTTCTCGGCGATGACCAACGTGTAGTTTCCCATAAACCAAGCCGCCGACTAAAAATTAAGCAAAGTCCCTAATAACATTTCCACGATGGATGAGAGCGGAAAAGCCCTAGGTTAGAGAAAGCTTATTCCTTTCCTCCGTATTTAAATTTCTACGACGTCAAAAATCTGTCCTCGGCTTTGAACGGGAAAATAGATCAGGGGATGGCTGTGCGGAATACGAAGACCTCGGAAAGATTCATGCGCATGCGTCTGGTTACTCAGCGGGACTACGAAGAATTTGTGAAACTCCACGACCGCGTAACCGTTGAGCAGAGTGAGATTCCGATCGGGAAAAGCTGGAGGATCAGCCGGTATGAGCCGGATCGAGAATATAAGCCTGAGGGTACAACCGTCTGGAGTTTTCCGGACAGAGGCTGCTGGGCCACTCATGTAGGGAACTTTCGAGGTAACTTTTCACCCTTCATCCCCCGGAACCTCATTCTGAAATACACGGTGAAAGGCGACTGGGTGCTGGACCAGATGGTCGGCAGCGGAACAACCCTCGTAGAATGCAAACTTCTTCAGAGGAACGCCATAGGCGTAGACATCAATCCTGAAGCAATAATGGTTGCGCGGGATAGACTGAATTTCACTTGCAACTCCCCCTCCTCAGATTACGAGGAGCCGGTCATTCGAACATACGTGGGGGATGCGAGAAACTTAAACGAGGTTGCGGATGAAAGCATAGACCTGATAGTCACCCATCCACCCTATGCCTACATCATAGGATACACCAGGAAAGGCTTGGAGGGGGACATTTCCCAGCTGAGCCTCCCCGACTACCTTAGGGCGATGAGGAAGATAGCGCAGGAGTCCCTGAGAGTGTTGAAAGGAGGGAAACACTGCAGCATCCTCATAGGGGACACCCGCAGACACGCGCACTATGTTCCCCTCGCCTTCCGGGTGATGCAGAAGTTTTTAGAGGCAGGCTTTATCCTGAAAGAAGACATCGTAAAACTGCAACACAAAGTCTTAACAGACCGAGGGAAGTGGCGGAAAGCCTACTATGACTTCTACAAGATCATGCATGAGCACATTTTCGTATTCCGGAAGCCCTCAAAAGAAGAGAAAACAACCAAGTTTAAGCTAAGCGCCAAGTGGTGGTGACTCTCCTCGTCAGTCTGGGATCCGGGGAGGGTCCGAGTAACCTGCGGCTAGGTTTTCAGGGAGGCGAGGGGCAGAGCTCTCCCGTAGTTTTCTTCGATTCTCAGAAGCTCGTTCATCTTGGCAACTCTCTCTCCCCCCAGCACTCCCGCCTTGATGAGGGGGCAGCCGAAGGCAACAGCCAAATGGGCCAGATGGCCTTCGCAGGTCTCCCCTGAACGGTGGGATGCAATGGGGACGAGGCCTGAGCCTCGGGCGAGTTTGGCAGCTTCCAAGGCGTCACTCACCGTTCCCACTTGGTTGGGTTTGATGATGACGGCGGTGGCTGCCTTCAGCCTTATGCCCTCCTCCAGCTTTTCTCGGCTGGTTACGAAGAGGTCGTCTCCGCAGATGAGGCATCCTTTCGCCTTTTCGGTGAGCTCCGCGAAGCCTTGGAAGTCTTCCTCCTCTAAGGGGTCTTCCACGTAGGCTAGGCGGTATTCCTGAATCAACCGGAGAACATGGTCCATATGCTCTTCTCTCCCCAAGGTTCTCCTTTCGCTTTCATACCTGTAGACTTTCGATCTCGAGTCCCAGAAGGAGGAGGCCGCTACATCCAATCCAACCCTAACCTTGACTCCCATTTCTCCGGAAACCTCCTCCGCAGCCTTAGAAACCGCTTCCAAAGCCTCCTCGTTTCCCAGCCTAGGCGCCCACGCGCCTTCATCGCCTTTCCCCCGGGTGAAGCCGGGAGCTCTCTCCTCCAGCAGCTTCCCTAGGCGACGGTGAACTTGAAGGTTGGCTTCGTAGGCTTGGCGGAAGCTCCCACACCCTTCAGCCACCGTCAGATATTCCTGAAAGTCAGGAGCACCCTTACCCGCATGCTTGCCGCCTCCTAGGACGTTTCCCAGCGGGAGGGGCAGCCGAAGGTTCGAGGTTTCTCCCGCCAGCTGGGCGAAAAGGGGAACGCCGTGGGTGGAAGCGGCAGCCTGAGCGGAAGCCAAGGAGACAGCGTAGGCCGTGTTGCCTCCCAACCGGCTGAAGTTCTCCGTACCATCAATCTCGTGGAGGGTTTCGTCCACCAGCTTCTGATTGTCCGCGTCCAAGCCCACCAGCCGAGGTTCCACCGTGCTTCGCAGCTTCTCCACAGCCTCCCTCACGCCTCCGGGAGGGAAGTAGGCAACCTCATACTTGCCTTTACTTTTTCCAGCCGGGGCGGAAGCCCGACCTGAGCCTCCTAAGGTTTTAACTTCAACCTCCACCGTTTCTTCTCCCCGGCTGTTGAAGATTATCCTCGCCTTCACGCTTTGGATGATGGTGAGGGTGGTCAATGGAGCTTTCCTCCTACACTGGAGATACCGTTCACCTACCAGATCAGAGGTTTAGGGAGAAAAAATTTTTCCTCAAACCGGAGAGCTGTCACTACCGGCTGCCTTTGGTGAACTTTTTCGAGAACTCTAGGATTTCATCTAGGATGTCCAGATGGGAGAGAAGCATCCTGCGGCAGCAGTATCGTGTTACCCCCAGACTGTCGAGGACTTTCCCAGCGTCCTCTCCCCCATCCACCCGGCTTCGGAATTCCTCCCACTTGTCTCCGATAAGCCCGCCGCAGGTGAAACATCTCACAGGCACGATAACGGTTTCCAGCCTCCCCTTCGCTGCCTAGGGATCAGAGGCAGCTAAACTATTTAGACGTTACCTCCTCCTCGCAGCAACTTCCACTACCGGTATGATTTCTGCCTTCTCCTTCTAGCCCCTATCCCGCCGAACTTTTTCATCTCCTTCCTCCGGGCGTCTCCTGCCAGCATCGACCTATCTTGGGCGTAGAAGAGTTTCTTCAACTTGCTGCTTTTAAACCAGCTCAGAAGGCCTCGGGCAATGCTCATCCTCACCGCTTCAGCCTGCCCGAAAAAGCCTCCGCCTTTGACGGTGACGTCTATGTCCACCTGCTTCCAAGCGTCGCCGCTCAGGGTTAGGGGCTCTAAGATTTTCTCCCTAGCCACCTCAGGCTGGTAAAATTCCAGTGGAACCCCGTTTATCTTCACAATTCCCGTTCCCGGCCTAATCACAGTCTTAGCTATGGCTGTTTTCTTTTTCCCTACGGCGATTACAGGTTTTTTACCGGGCATCCTATTTCACGCCTCACTTCCAGCCTAGTTCCCGGGAAATCTTCTCCAATGTCACCCAGCCGCATCGAAGCCTTTGAGCCGAAGCCTCCTCCACGGTGTGCATCTTTCTCCCCTCCGCCTCCTTTGGGAGGCCTATGTACACGCGGAGCCTTTTGAAGGCAGCTTTCCCCTTGGCGGTTTCCTTCGGAAGCATACCTCGAACCATCCTTCTCAGAATTCTGTCCGGCCGCCTCACATGTTTCGGGCCGTATTTGGGGTTGCCTCTCCCCACGACCTCCCTGTAAGCTTTGAACTCCTTGAGGCGGCTGTTCTTCCGCCCGGAAAGGACTGCCTTCTCCGCGTTGACGATGGAAATTTTTTCGCCTTTCAAAAGCCTTTTAGCCACCACGCTCGCCAGCCGGCCGGCGATGAGGCCTCGGGCGTCGATGACTGTAAAGTCTTCAGGTAGGGTTGTAGGCAATTTTATCACGCTAAGAGTTTCACTTTCTTCCCTTCAGGGTTGATGGAGAGCATTTCTTCCAGTTTTAAGCATTTGCCCCCAGCTTCCTCTATCTTTTTCCTAGCTTTGGCGGAGAAAGAGAAGGCCGCCACCGTCACGGGATGCGTTAGAAGCCCGGCGCTGAGGGTTTTCCCCGGAACCACAACTTGGTCGCCGCGCTCTGTGTGCCTGTTTATGGTGCTGAGGTTCACGGCGATTCTCCTCCGCTTGGCTTTCTCGAGGAGTTCAGCTACCCTCCTCCAAAGTTTCACCTTCCGCGCTCTAGCCTCCTTACGGAGAAGCCTAGTCAAGGCAGCTCTTTCAGGATTGACTTCAGCCTTCCTCACGTTTGTTTTCCACCTTTGACGGCGAGCTTCTTGGTGACCTCTTCAGCCTTTTTCTTCAAAATCTCTGTTGCTTTGAATAGAACTTGCTTGGCAGACAGGCCTCCTACCGATTCTAGGTTGAAGATGAGGGTTGTATCATCCCAGGAAACATCCACGGCTGAGGGGTCTTGGGGGCATGCCTTCACACACTCGTAGCATAGGGTGCAGGAAACGGGGTCCACAACTACTATCACGTCTTTTTCAACTTGGAGGATGTTTTTAGGGCAGGCGTCAACGCACACCCGGCAGGCGTCGCATTTTTTGAGGTTGATCCTGATGTTAGGCATGTACTTGTAGGCGGCAACGGCGACCGGCTGCCATTTAGCGTGCTTTTTACCTGTTCCCAGCTTCGCGTAGGCTTCGAATTTAAGCTTTTGATTTACCTCCAGTTTGATGATGGGAATCTTGTCGGAAACAGGGCGAATGTGTGGGTCGTCGAACTTCAAGTCGCCTGAATACACCGTCTTCCGCCCGTCTAGGGCCTCTACTTCCAAGGTGGCCGTAGCCCGGCATCGGCTGCATCCCATTTCGCTTTTGCACTCGCATTCCTCGGGAAGAACGTAAGAGTCCAAGTCGGTGGTGAGGGGAATTAAGCCCAGCCTGTGAGCTATGGTCTCGTCATCCAAGGTTGAAGTGTTCTCGTAGAAGAAAACGTCCTCAATGGCCATGCAGGGGACTTCGCTTATCATGATACGCCTCAAGGCGTTGGCGAAGGCAGGGGAAGATTGGGAAAGGATGAAACGGACGCTGTTTCCTTCCGCCTCTAAAACTTTAACCTCCAAAGCCATTCTCCCCTACACTCGCCGTCCTCTTCTTCCTCCCGGCCTTCGGGTTCCGTCATGAGGTATGGGGGTGGCATCTTCGATTCTCCCAATTTTCAAGCCTGACCTGGCGAGAGCGCGGATGGCCGGCTGAGCTCCAGGGCCGGGGGTTTTTTGGAAATGCCCTCCCGGCGCCCTAACTTTGATGTGGACGCCTACGAATCCCCTGTCCTTGGCCATTTGAGCGGCCTTGGACGCTGCCTGCATGGCAGCGTAGGGGGACGACTCCAGCCGGTCGGCTTTGACGAACATGCCTCCTGAGCATAGGGCTACAGTTTCAGCTCCTGAAATGTCGGTGATGTGGACGATGGTGTTGTTGTAGGAGCTGAAGATGTGGGCGATACCCCACTTGTCTTTTTCGCTCACGGATTTTTCCCCCAACTATTGGCCTAGGGTCTTCCTTACAGGGTGTTCCTCTTCCCTGAAGGGGCTGTCGGGGCTGAAGGAGAGCTGACCCTCCTCATCCCTTCGAACCATGTAACTGGGAGCTGTCACCTTTTTCTCTCCAACTTGAATGTGGCCGTGGGTGATAAACTGCCGGGCTTGGTGAAGAGATTTAGCTAAACCCTGCCTGAAGACCACGGTCTGAAGCCTCCGCTCTAGGATGTTCTCCACAACCAAGTCTAGGACGTCTTCCACGGTTCCCCCTTTCTCGATGAGGCCGAGCTTGTAGAGTTTCGAGAGTAGCTCTTCCTCCATTTTCGCCCGTTTCTCAGGGGGCATACCTAGAAGGGAGCGGGCGATGTTTCTGTACTTGGTGAGTTCCGTTTTGTGTTTCCAGAGTTCTCTCTTGTTTCTCAAACCGAAGAGGCCTAGCAGCTTTAGCTCCTCAGCTAAGACATCCGCCTGCCAAGGCTGCCTAGGGGATTCGTATCTCCTCCTAGGTTTTTTCGGATCCCCCATTTCTCTCTGCCTCTGAAGCCTTAAGCTGACTCACGGCGGGCTGCAGCCTTTCTGCTCACACCTATAGCTTTTCCTTTTCTCCCCGTCGTCCTGGTTTTCTGGCCTCTGACCTTCAGTCCTAGGCTGTGGCGGAGGCCTTTCCAGCATTTTATCTCCTTCATGAAGTCTATGTCCATCCTTTCTCTCAAAGCCAGGTCAGACCCGTGAAGGTGTTTATCCGCCCCTGTTTCAGGGTCTTTTCTCCTGTTGTAGAGGAAGCTGGGAAGCCCAGCCTTTTCAGGGTTGTTGATGATATCCTCGATTTTCTGAACAGCTTCATCGCTGAGCTCTCCGACTCTAGCTTCAGGGTTAAGCTGAGCCGCCTTGACCACGGCCCTGGCGAGGTTTATGCCTAAGCCCCTAATTTTAGCTAGTCCGTAGGTTAGCTTTTTGGAACCTTCCACGTCGGTTCCGCAGATTCTTATGATATGCCTGAAACCTTCAGCCAAGCTCGATCACGGCGTATGCATTAAAAGATTTTGAGGTTAATATAAGGATTTAGGCTAATCTCAATTAAAATAAGCGAAAGTTCACCGTAAACGTGGCTTGGAAGGCGGGCTGCAGCCTCCCGGCTTCAAGCAAAATAAGCCGGAAAGGGCTGTTAAAGACAGGGAAGAAGATGATAGACCGAATTTGGCTGGTTCTACCGGAGCTAGGGTACATCAGGGTATCCACGGTCTTAACCGTGACAGCCGCTTTCCTCATGGTGCTAAGTCTTCGGAGGAAGCCCTACGTGGCGTATGTGGTTCGGAAGCGGGAGTTTATCTAGAATTTTTCAGGCTTCCCGTTTTTATGCTCCTTCGGCTTCGACAGCCAAACAGGTTCGTTAACCGTCTCTGAAGCGTTAAATGGTAAATTAACAGCGCGGCTCGCTGAAAATTATAACCTAAAGAAAAAGAGCTGGAAAAGGGTGGAAAAAAGAATGCTCGGCCCGAGGCATCGGGTTGCTTTGACAAGTTAAATTCTGCCCAGCTCTCCGGAGGATATCTTATCCACCAGTGTATTCCACTGTTCCGGGGTCAGTTTACACAGGTTTCCCTCTTCGCCTATTCGGACTTCTTTCTCATCGACTTCTACGGTTGGACAGCAGCTGCCCTCTCCGCATAGGGTCACTATCTTCACACTCTGTCACCTCCGATGATGTGTCTTATCTTCGAAAACTTAATCATGATATTTATCCTTTTATTCTAACAAT
Source organism: Candidatus Hecatella orcuttiae (assembly GCA_002011035.2). Lineage (GTDB taxonomy): Archaea > Thermoproteota > Bathyarchaeia > Hecatellales > Hecatellaceae > Hecatella > Hecatella orcuttiae. Next base: position 81,320 of record MTLY02000003.1, read on the forward strand.
TGTTAGCCGCCCTTCTGCTTTGAATAGTGTGGCTGTCTTCATTTTTGCTGTTAACGTCTATTTTCAAAATAATTATTAGTCATCGTAACCTGTTATCACTTATTGTGATAAATAGATGGAGGTGAATAAATGTGGAAAAGACCGCGAACGTTGGAAGAGAAATGGTGGAGAAAGCCGGTGTTGATGTTGAACTTTTGATAGATAAGCTTAAGAAGGCTGCGGCAGCTGAATTCACCACCTACTATTACTATACCCTCCTGAGAATGCACTGCACAGGTTTGGAGGGTGAAACAGTCAAGGAGATAGCCGAGGACGCTCGACTTGAAGACCGCCTGCACTTCGAAACTCTTGTCCCCAGAATCTATGAGCTGGGAGGCGAACTCTACCGAGACCTGAAGGAGCTTCATGACGACGCGGCGTGCGCCGCCGCCTATCTCCCCAAAGACCCCAGTAACGTGAAGGAGATTCTCAAGGTTCTGCTGGAAGCTGAAAGGTGCGCTGTGCGGGTTTACACGGAAATCTGCAATATGACCGCGGGAAAAGACCATCGAACCTACGACTTATCCCTAGCCATACTTCATGAGGAGATCGAGCATGAGGCATGGTTCCAAGAAATGCTGGAAGACAGACCGTCCGGACACTTCAGGCGGAGGTATCCCGGAGAGGGACCCTACACCAAAAAGTTCAGGCATATCGAAGCGCCCTAACGTTTCTCAAAAAAATAACCTTTTTCCCTTTTTTTTGAGTAAACCAGTTAAAGGAATAACCACCCATGCTCTTCGGTTTAGAATTAATTCAGATAGGCTTCCTAGCCAGTCTGATGGCGGGTGCTGCCACAGGGCTGGGAGCCATCCCCGTGCTTTTCATCGTCAAGATCTCCGACAGGCTGATGGACGTTCTCCTAGGGTTTGCGGCCGGAATCATGCTCGCCGCCTCTTTCTTCAGCCTGCTCATCCCGGCCATATCCCTTGGCGGGGTGTGGATGGCGGTGTTAGGACTTGTCGTCGGCGTGTTGCTTCTGCACTTGGTTGACCGCTATGTTCCCCACGCACACTTCATTCTAGGTCCGGAAGGGCCTTCTTCGCATCTGGCTTGGGTTTCGCTGCTGGTAATAGCCATCACCATCCACAATTTTCCTGAAGGGTTGGCGGTGGGGGTGAGTTTCGGAAGCGGAGACATTCGAGCGGGAATGGTTTTGGCCACGGGGATAGGTCTCCAGAACATGCCGGAGGGGTTAGCTGTAGCGTTGCCTTTAGTCCTCATCGGTTACCGTCGGTTGAAAGCGCTTGGCTACGCGACGCTCACAGGGCTTGTGGAGCCTCCGGGCGCCCTTTTGGGTTTGCTGGTTGTCACCTTAGCCAGCCCTATTCTTCCCTTTTCTTTGGCCTTCGCAGCCGGGGCTATGATGTTCGTGGTAGCCGATGAGATGATCCCTGAAAGCCACCGTAAAGGTCATGAAAGACCAGCTACCTTCGGGCTTATCTTGGGCTTCGTGATCATGATGCTACTGGACACGCTTTTCGGCTAGGTGAGGGTGCGCCTGTCTACAGCTCAACCCATATGTCTGAATTTTTGACGGCGACCTGAAAAGTTTTAAGAGGCTTTTCGGCTGGAGGCGCCAACACTTCTCCGGTGGTTATGTCGAACTTGGCGTAGTGGAAGCCGCAGGTTATCACTTTGCCTTCTACGTTGCCTAGGTAGAGAGAGTATCCCAGATGGGAGCATCGGTCCTCAACCGCGTAGAAGCTTCCCTGAAAATTGACCACAAGCACCCTCTTTTCCTCTAGGGTGAACACCTTGGACCTACCTTCAGGTATCTCACTCGTCTTGGCTACTTTGACAAATCTGCCCATAATGGTGAACCTGAAAGAAAAAGCTGTTGGGAAAACAAAAAACGTTTTCTGAGACGATAGCCTTAATATCGTTTACAACTTATCTGAGTACATAAAATATATGAAAGGTTATAGTCTTTGGAAGCTGAACTGGTCGCTTTGAGGGGGAAGCCTCCTAAGGTTAAGCCTACGTTCAAATACCGGGATGAATACCTTAAGGGCATAGAGAAGATTTTCTCCCTCTTCATCACCGACGAAGCCTCCCGAGAGTTTCTCTCCTGCACCCTCATCTGCAGGGACTCTAAAACTCTCCTTTCCGGGGGGTACGGGACCGGGAAGACCACGTTCATCGAAATGGCGGCTAAGATGTTCTACAGCAGCCAGCTGGGAATAGTTCGCTCTCATCAGGAGCTTACAACCTTCGACATCCTCTGGGCTTTGGACATTCAGAAATTCATCCAGTCTAAGATAGGGGCCATAACCCCGAGAAGCCTGATCACGGCGCCCTTTAAATTCATAAACGAGGTTCAAAGGCTGAACACTCAATGTCAAAACGCCCTCTTGGAGCTTCTTTCTGACAAGCACGTTGTCTTCTCAGATGTGCGGGCAGAATCCCCTGACTACGTTTGCTTCTTGGACATGAATCCTCATGACATCGGCACAGTCGGCTTGGTCAGAGCCTTGATGGACAGGATAGACTTCTCCCTCAACATCACGCCTCTGGGAACCGGGGACACCACGGAACTCTTGGTCATAAAATACGGAGACCGCCATGTCGACGACCTTCGAACGCTGGCTGAGCCTGTGCTGACCTACGAGCAGATGACGGAGATATGGAGCGACGTGGAGAGAGTTTGGGTTTCAAGGGAAACCTTCCACCGAATCTCCCTGCTGGCCACCTTGCTGAGAAGATGCGTCAGGGTGGAAAGGTCTGTCATGTCCTCCCGGTATAAACTGTCCCACGTGGGCTGCCCTTTCTACGGGGAAGTCTGCATGGACCTTATCATGCCCCTAGCCCACCGCTGGGTTGACTCTTCGGTGAAGCTTTCGAAGGCTAGGGCGTGGCTTCAAGCCCGGGATGAAATCTATTTCGACGACATTCTTTGGGCCATGACCTACACCTTGCCCCACCGCTTAGAGCTCACGCAAAGCGTCTTCGCCAAGTACCCTAATGAAGCAGCGTGGGTCAGCCAAAGGCTGAGGGAGAGTGTAACCTTGAAGGAGAGCCTCTGGGATGAGGCTTTGAAATTTTTGGCGCCTGCGTTAAACGGCGATAAGGCAGCGTTAGCCAAGTTGTCGGAGATGGGGTCCAAAGACCTCGCCGTGGGAGGTCTCTTTGAATGGGTGGAAGAGCGGCTGTTGGAGAGGAAGGAGAAGGAAGCTAAAGCAAGGTGAACGCTCCTCCCGCTGCGAACTCCGCGCCCTGTCGGCTTTAGGGAGTTTGGCCATATATGGCTAAATATGGCATAGTCTTTTTTTTGGCAGAAAGGTTTGGTGTTGATGCCAAGGTAGTGTGGCGGTGAAAGGGGTTGAAGGGATGAATCCTAGGGAGAGGGTGGAGGAGGCTTTGAGGCTGAGGCAGCCTGACCGGGTTCCAGTGCACCCTCACATCAGCCGGTGGGCGGCGAAGCTTACCGGGTCGACGGTTCAGGATTATTATCTGAAGCCGGAGGTCATGGTTCAAAGCCAGAAGACAGCTTGGAGGCTTCTAGGCCACGAGGTTGTCTACATCGGAAGCGACATCACCGTCGAGGCTCAGGCCTTAGGCTGTCAGAGCTCCTTCCCCCCTCAAGGTCCCCCCATGGTGGTGAAGCCTGTGCTGGAGGACGCTGCCCGCCTCCCAAGCCTCAAGCCTCCCAAGCCTCGAGAAAACCGGCGTATGAGCCTTGTGCTGGAAGCCTTGAGAAGGGCTGAGGAGGAATTTCGGAAGTCGGAGCTGATGATCTGCGGCGACGTGGTGGGTCCCCTCACCTTAGCCGGCTACCTCCGGGGAGCGGAAAACTTGGTCCGCGACGTAGCTCGAAGCAGCAGCCACCTGCCCGCTCTCTTGGAGCTTGCAACAGAGACCATTGTTTCCTACGCGGAGGAGCAGGTGGAAAGCGGAGCTCACATGGTTCTTATCAACGACCCCATGGCCTCCGGAAGCTTCGTCAGCCCTGAGCACTACCGGCTTTACGCGGCGCCCTATCAGAGGCGAATCGCGTCCTGCCTCCGGGAACTGGGCGCTTATACCATGCTTCACATCTGCGGGAACACCTCGGAGAGGCTGGGGTTGATGGCTGAAACCGGCATCCACGCCCTCAGCCTCGACGCCAAGGTTGACCTTCAATTCGCCAAGGAAACCGTGGGAAAAAAGGTTTGCATCGCCGGAAACCTAGACCCGGTTAGAGTGCTGATGGAAGGCAAGCCTGAGGACGTGAAACGGGAAGCCGCTGGAGCCATCGAAAAGGCCGGCGGGGGCGGAGGCTTCATCCTCATGCCCGGCTGCGGGGTGCCTGAGCCTGTTCCGGCGGAGAACTTGAAGGCCATGATGGACGCCGTTAGAGCTCACGGTCTTTACCGTTAGGAAACTGTTTAAATTTTCCCCGGCGGCATGGGGTAGTGGGAAGGCGGCGAAATCAGGAGCGTCGGTGCGGTGGTGGAGCTGGGTCTCCAACCCATGGAGGGCGACCATCTGGAGACTTTCCAAGGCGTCATCTTCAGCGTCAAAGGGCCTCTGCATCCTCCCGGCTACGTCGTCGCCTTCCCCAAGTATTACCCCAGCCCGGAGGGTTCAAGGGTCAGAGGAGGAAGGCGGTACGCTAAACTTGTCTCCTTGAAGGATTTCTACTCTTACGTGGAGAGAAACTGCCCTCAATACCTCCGCTTCGACCCGGTGTTGGGCGGGGAGGTCATCCAAGTTCCCCGCTTCCACATCGCCCGCTACCACACGCCGACCCAAGCCTTAGCTCAGCTTGCGGAGAAGGATAAACTCGACCCCGTGGAGAAGGACATCCTACAAATGGCCTTGTTCTTCAAGGAGGCAGCCGGCATTCCCCTCAGTGACTTGGGTGTATCCGGCTCGGTGATGCTGGGCCTCCATTCTTCCACCTCCGACATAGACCTGGTAATCTACGGGGAGGAAAACTGCCGGAAAGCCTACCGAGTTCTCTCCCAGCTGAGGGGGAAGGAGGGCGCCCCCATCCAACCCTTCACCGACGGCGAGTTGGCGGGCCTCTACCAGTCAAGGGTTGCAGATACCCCGATGGATTTTGAACTCTTCCTCCAAGTGGAGAAGAGAAAAGTTCTTCAGGGAAAGTTCTGCGGGCGAGGCTACTCTTTGAGGCTGCTGAAAAAACGCGGAGAACTGGGAGAAGAATATGGCGCCGTGAAATACCGCCCCTTGGGCAGCGTGGAGATTGAAGCCGTGGTGGCTGAGGATGGGGAGGCCGTCTTCACCCCCTGCCGTTACCTTTTGGAGGAGGTTTCCTTCCTCCGGGGGGAAGCCCCTGGGCTGGTAGCGGAGATAGTCTCCCACAGGGGACGCTTCTGCGAGCAGGCTCGACGCTGGGAAAAGATCCGCGTCCTCGGGAAGCTGGAGAAGGTTGTCTCCTCCGAGCGTGAACGTTTCCGGCTGCTCGTGGGGAGCGCCCCCGGGGATTTCTTCTTCCCTCTCCCCCCGCTGGAAGGAGTCCGCAGCCGGGCTGAGCGAAGGCAGTCTGGCCAGTTGGAGAAATGAAAATGAGGGCTATGAAGGTTTTCAGGGACCGGGACTACGTCAAGACGGGGGAGAGTTTTTTCTTCTGCGTGGTGGATGAGGTTCACCCTCCCGGCCGGGTTACAGCCTACCTCAAATACGCCCCTGAAAAGGGCGGTGGAGGCCGATACCGGAGGGCTCTGCCCTTCTACTCCGTGCCCCACGTGGAAGACACACTTCGGTTTTTGGAGAAAAACCACCCTCGTTACCTTTTCCTAGACCCCCTCAGCGGGTTAAGGTTCTCAGCTGTCCCTCTGGAGGATATAGCCTGCCACTACTGCCCTGAGGAAAGACTCCGCAGCCTCCTCGCCGAGGGAGCTCCAGACGACTTGGAGAGGAAAGCCCGAGACTTAGCGGTGCTCCTCAGCCGGCGGGGCGGGGTGGAAACCCAAGCCTTGGGCTTAACGGGCTCCATCCTCATCGGCCTGCATAACCCCCGGTACTCGGACATAGACCTCATCGTCTACGGAAAAAACAGCAGCCTCAAAGTCAGAGACGCCCTCCTAACCCTCTACGGAGAAGGAGACTCGGAGGTGCGGAGGTTTGAGGGAGAACGCCTGAAAGCTTGGTGCCTAGAGAAAACCCAGCTTCACCCCCTCACCCCTGAGGAGGCTGAGTTCCTCTACCAGCGGGCCTGGAATAGAGGCGTCTTCCGCGGCGTCATGTTCTCCGTTCACCCCGTGCGGTTGGACTTTGAGGTTGAGGATGCCTACGGAAGAAAAAAGACAACCCCGGAGGGCATCGTCCAGATTGAGGCTAGAATTCAGGATGATGGGGAAGCCATTTTCCTTCCCTCCGTCTACAAAGTGCGGGAAGTGAAAGTGACGGAAGGACCTGCGGTCGAAGACCTCACAGAACTCGTCTCCTACGAGGGCCTCTACGGAGGCGTCTACCGGAAGGGGGAGCAGGTTGCCGCCCGAGGGCTGCTGGAGAAGGTGGAAGACCTCCGAAGCGGAAAAACCTACCGAAGAGTTCTAGTAGGCTCGAGGGCAGCCCGTGGAGCCGATTACATAAAACTTCTTCCCCAACCCAGAATGAGAGGCGAATGAACGTCTAAACTCCCACTGTTTTCCCCGCTTTCAAGCTAGGGTTTTCCCTCTAATTTCTGAGGCAGCAGCACATGTTGAAGGTTTTCAGTCTTCAAGGTCTTCAGCCTCTGAATCAGCTTCCTGAGAGGGTCTATGCCGCCTTTCACGGCTAGGGTCTCTAGGCACCGATGCCTGTCGAGATGAATGTGGAGGGTGGTGGTTATGACCTCCGAGTAGGCGTGCTGAATCTCGGTTAGGCTCTGGAGAAGCCCCGGGGTTTCGTGGGCGTAGGTGAAGGTGATAGTCCCCACGAAGGTTCCCCCCCGGGTTCGGCTTAAAGCCTGGTAGTCGGCTATGAATTTTTGAAGCGCGTCCGCCACGGCCTTCGAGCGGTTGCGATAACCTATAGCCCTAGCTGTGTCCTCAAACTCCCTGTTAAGCTCCCTCGGCAGGGTTACACTTATCCTGGTAACTTTTGACCGGGTCAAGGTTTCCCTCCTCCAACCCAGTATTTTGTAGTGTAACTCCTCAACTTAAAAGGCCATGCTCTCGCTGCGCCGGAGCACTACCGTTATATTTCAGCTTCACCGAATACCCTTTATACTGCCCAGCAATCGCGAACAGCCCCGGTTGGTGAAAAACGATGGACGTTGAAAGCTTGAAGGAAGTAGAAGAAACCACCATCACCAAAGCCATCGTGGAGAAGGCCATGGAAGACTGGCTCAGCCTCTCCGAGGTCGATGTAGCCGTGGTCGGCGCTGGGCCCTCCGGCCTGACTGCAGCCCGCTACCTGGCCAAGGCCGGGTTGAAGACCGTGGTCTTTGAGAGGAGGCTTTCCTTCGGCGGAGGGATGGGCGGAGGAGGCATGCTCTTCCACAAGCTGGTCATCCAGTCTCCCGCCGACGTTGTCTTGAGGGAGGTAAACTGCAGGCTGGAGCCCTTGGAGGAAGGCGTCTACGTGGTGGACACGGCGGAGATGATGGCCAAACTGGCAGCAGGGGCCTTGGACGCAGGGGCTAAGATACTTCTCGGCTTGGTGGTGGACGACGTCATCATCCGAGGGGAAACCCCCACCATCACGGGGGTTGTAGTCCAGTGGACGGCGGTGACCATGTCCGGGCTTCACGTGGACCCTTTGGGGGTGAAGGCCAAAGCCGTGGTGGACTGCACAGGGCATGACGCGGAGGTTTTGGTCATCGCTTCGAGGAAAAACCCTGAGCTGGGCTTCACCGTGCCCGGGGAAGCGTCCATGTGGGCCCCCAAGGCGGAGAGGCTGATGCTGGAGAAGACAGGGCAAGTCTGCCCCGGGCTTTATGTGGCTGGAATGGCCACGGGAGCCGTTCACCAGACACCCCGCATGGGGCCGATTTTCGGCGGCATGCTTCTCTCAGGCCGGAGAGTCGCTGAAGTCATCCTCAGAGACTTGGGTTGAAGGGGCAAGGGGTTAAAGCTTCCGAACGGCTTCAACCAGCGCCCTCACCATGAGTTGAAGAGCCTTTTCGCCTTTTTCCCGGCTGGCTAGGGTAGGGTCGCCTATCACCCCCGTGGCAGTGTCCCCGCCGATGGATTTTCCAGAGCTGAAGACCCGAGCTGCCGCCTGCAGGTTGGCAGTGGTGAGTCCTCGGGGAAGCCATTCCGGCGTCTCCTTGGCAGCCTTGTCCATTTTCACCCTCTCAGGGCAGACGGCCAGCATGAGGGAGGTTTCCAGCTCCTCAGCGTGGACGAATATTTCCTCCTCCAAGGGGATCTCCCTCGCCAAGACTTCGGTGGGGAGGACGGTGAAAGGGCAGAGATGGTGAACGTTCAAGCCTTCTTTTCTGAGGTTTTGCGCCAGCTCCTCCACCAATTCACATTGTCCCGCGTGGCCGTTGAGCAGCACCATTTTCTCCACACCGTTTCTGGCTAGGCTTCGGGCAATGTCCCCGAGGACCTGTTTCAGGGTTTCAGCCTTGAGGCTGATGGTTCCAGCCCTAGGGAAGTGCTCCTCAGAGCAGCCGTAGGGCAGAACAGGGAGGACCAGTCCCCCCACCTCCTCAGCTACCTTCACGGCCATTTCCCAGACGTTCATGTAGTCGGTTCCCACGGGAAGGTGGGGACCATGTTGCTCCGTGCTTCCCAGGGGCAAGATCACGCAGGTTTCCCGTGGGATGAGTTCCTGAAGCTCAGGGGATGTCTTCTCAGCCCAAAACATCTTAAACCAGCCCTATGGAAAAAAGAAGGAAACTCTTTATTATATCTGCCAGAAAAACGCCGGCAGCCTTCGAAGGGCCGTTTCAGTTTTTCGCCATGAATTTTTCCAGCCTGTCTAAGGCCTCCTCCAAAGTTTCCAGGGGAGGCAGGAAGACCATTCTGAAATGGCTGAAACCGTAGACCGTGTCAAACCCTGACCCGTGCACCAAGAGGACGCCGGTTTCGTCTAGGAGGCTTAGGGCGAAATCCCTGTCGCTTCCCCACCGGCTGACGTCCTCGATCTTGGGGAAGACGTAGAAGGCGCCCTCAGGTTTGGCGCAGCTTAGCCCTTTCATTTCGTTGAAACGCCTCCAGACGTAATCACGCCTCGCCCGGAGTTTCTCAACCATCTCTGGAATGTGGTCCTGCGGCCCCCTCAAGGCGGCCACCGCGGCCTTTTGCATGGGAGTGTTGGCGCTAAGCCTTATTCTCGCCTCCTTCTCGATGTTCTGCTTAAGGTCCCCCAGTTTCCCTTCAGGGTCGTGGATGTAAACGTAGCCCAGCCTCCACCCGGTCATCAGGTAGGTTTTGGAGAAGCCGTTGAGGCCTATGACCGGGGTTTCCCCGGCGACGGCGGAAGTGCTGGTGAATTTTCTGCCGTAGACTATTCTGTCGTAGATTTCGTCGGAGAAGACGGGAAGACCGTGTTGGGCTGCCAAGTCTACGATGTCTTTTATGGTTTGCTCCTCGTAGAGGGCGCCGCAGGGGTTGTTGGGGTTCACCACTACGATGCCGCAGGTCTTCGCCGTGACCTTGGAGGCCATGTCCTCCACATCCGGCTGCCAGCCGGCTTCCTCCACCGTCCTGTAGGCGACGGGTTTCCCCCCGAAGAATTTGATGAAGGCTGGGTAGGGCGGGTAGGATGGGCCGGGGACGAGGACCTCGGCTCCGGGCTCGACCAAGGCGGCCATGACCATTTGGATGCCTTCGGAAACACCGTGGGTGACGATGACGTCCTCCGGGGAAAGGTCCACGCGGTTGTATTTTTTCTCCTTCTCGCAGACGGCTTCCCTCAGCTCCGGGAGGCCTTCGGAGGGAGCGTACCAGTTGAAGTCCCCCTTCACCGCTTCGATGAGCGCTCCCTTAATGTGCTGGGGGGTGGGGAAGTCGTATTTGACTGGGTCGCCTATGTTCAGGTAGATCACCTTTCTCCCCGCCTTCTCCAACCGCTTGGCGTGGACGACCACATCCCTGATGGCGTATTCTATGTTTCGCACTCTTTCCGTGAGCTTTACCATCCCAAGCCAGCTCCCGTTCGGAGTATTACAGGGCATTCTGCCGCTTAAAACTTTCATGTTCGAGTCCTCCTTGAGGCAGGGGGTTCTAGGCTAAGCCTCGGCGAGGCTTCGGCGACCTACTGCGACAAACTCGTTCTTCACCGAGCAGACCTTCACCTTCAGCCCAGCTTTCCCTAAAGTTTCGACAAATTTTTCGGCACTAACCTTCTCTTTGAGGTGAGTGATGACGAAGACAGCTTTTTCCTTGGAAACTCTCACAAATTCTCGAAGAAATTTTTCCGAGTCTACGAGATTCTGAAGCAGAGTGAAGGCTGCGGAGAGGTTGAAGATTCTATCGACGAAAGGAAGTAGGCTGACGTCGCAGCGAACCAGGTGTATCTCCGCCGCGGAGGTTTTTCCTTTGTTTTTGGCCTTTTTCAGCATGTTTCGGGAAAGGTCGACGGCGAAGACTTCGCATTTTCGCTCTCCACCGGCTTGAAGGAACTCTGCAAAGAGCCCTGTGCCGCAGCCCGCGTCCAGAACCCTCCCTCCAGTGGCCAGTTCCGTAAGCCTAGAGGCTTGGAGGTATTTCTCCCTCTGCTCTTCCCCGTAGAGGCTGTCGTAGGAGTCGGCGATGGCGTCGTAGTGAGCCATGGTTTTTCTTTTTTCCAGCGTTTCCAAGTCTGGGAAAATCGACGGAGGCCCCCTTCTGCTGGCTTTTTTACTCTGGGAAAAATTCGCTCAGCTTACGGGTTTTCTCAAACTTTAAGACTTCGTAGCATCTCTTCAGCGACACAGGTTTAAACTCCAACCCTTCCCGGGAAAGGAGCGCTTGGGCTTCCCGGGTCAGGCTGGGCGCTGCGATGATGCCTCTGAGAGGTCTCTCCGTTCTCATGCCCACCGCTTTGATGTAGCGTTGCAGCTGACGCACCGCCTCCCGGCCCGCGGGATTCCGTTTGATCTCCACCACAACCAAGCGGCCTTCACTATCTTCCCCCACCACGTCAACAAACCCTGCGGCTCCCAGCTCCTTCTCGGAGGTCAACGGCCGGAAGTCTTCCCCAACCAGCTTCGGCGCGAGGAGGATAGCCCTCTTCATGTCCTGCTCCGAAACGTAGAGGGAGAAATCTCCCTCATCTGTGAGGGTCAAGGTTGACAGGTGGAGAACCCGGTTGAAAAATATGTTGAGGACTTCTCGGGGTTGAAGCCGGGCGGCTCTGATTCTGAGCTCCTCATCCTCCACCTCCACTTGGAAGACGCACCCAGCCGGCTGCCAGTTGACGGGCTCGTAGCCTTCAGGCCTGTGGACGAGGACGGAGCCGTCGGTTTTGATGATGAGAAGCCGTTCTCCCCATCCGAGGGTTGAGGAGGCTCTGCCTTCGTAGCTGACTTGGCAGTTTCCGCTCATGACCACAAGGTTATGTCTAGTCAGAGCTTCCCGAAGGATGTCTGCAGCATCCCTCAGTTTGGGGTTCTCAAAGGAGCGGACGGACGTGATTACTCCCCCGAACGTTTCTCCCTGAGAAGGAGGTCCCTCTCAACCCCCTAAGCCTCAGAGAAGCTGGCTGCTGAGCTTCTCCAAAGCGACCCTCGCCTTCAGCTTCAACTCCTCGTAGAGACTGTTCCCATGAGCGTCGATGGTGACCGTAAGCGGGCCGAAGTTTTCAACCCTTAGCTTCCACAGGGCTTCGGGAATTCCGAGGTCCAGCCACTTCACTCCTTCAACCCTCTGGACCCTCTCCGCAGCCAAGACAGCGGCTCCTCCGGTGAAGTGGCAGTAGACGGCGCCCCGTCGCTTCAGGGCTTCAGCCACCTCCCGACCCATGCCGCCCTTCCCTACGAGCATTCTAACTCCGTAAGCCTCCAGCAGCGGAGGCGTTAAAGCCTCCAGCCGGGAGCTGGTGGTGGGACCTGCGGCCAAGAGCTCCCAGCCCCCCTTCTTTCCCCTTCTGACCAAGGGTCCTGAATGGTAGATGACCGCTCCCTCCAAATTCACTGGAAGCCCCCTACCCTTCTGGGCGTATTCCACCAGCCGCAGGTGAGCTCGGTCTCGGGCGGTGAAGATAACTCCTGAAAGGTAGACGGTGTCCTTCACCCGGAGGCGTTGGACATCCGCTTTCTTTAGGGGGGCTGCCAGTTTAAACGTAGCCAAGCGCCGTCAGTCTCCTATTCCAGAATCTCCACCGAACGGTCGGAGTGAATACGGGCCGTGGCTCTTCGGTCAGCCCAGCATTGAAAATTCAAGGCCACAGGCAGGTTGGCCGTGTGGCAGTGGGCGTGCTCCACCTTGGCGTCTAGGACGGTGAACTTTCCACCTAGGCCCATGGGGCCTATGCCCGTCCTATTAGCCAGCTTAACCAGCCTGTTCTCCAGCTTTGAAACAGCTTCATCCGGGTTCCGGGACCCCAAAGGCCTGAGGAGGGCCAGTTTGGCCAGCTTGAAGGCCAAGTCCCCTGTCCCCCCTATGCCCACGCAGAGGACCGTGGGAGGGCAAGGCCGCCCCCCAGCCTCCACAACCCTGTTCACCACGAATTTTTCTACGCCTTTCTCTCCCTCCGATGGGGACAGGACGGCGAAGGCGCTCATGTTTTCGGAGCCCGCCCCCTTGAGGACGACGGTTAACTCCACCCAGTCTGAGTCGTTGAAGACCCACTCGATGTGGGGTATGCGCTTTCCCAGGTTGTTTCCGGAATTTTTCCGGGTTAAAGGGTGAACAGCGTTGGGTCTGAGGGGCAGCTGGGCAGTGGCTTCAGCTGAGGCTTTTTCCAAAGCTCTGCGGAGTTCGGGGAGGAGGGACGGCTTCCTCGTTTTCACATAAAAGGATATGAGGCCGGTGTCTTGGCATATAGGCCTTCCGAGCCGCTCAGCAGCTTCGATGTTGTCCAAGATGTTTTTAAGCTGGGTTTTCCCTGTGGGAGAAGTTTCCTCCCCGTAGGCTTTCCTCAGCCTTTTCTTAACATCCGAGGGAAGCCTGACGGAAGCCCTTCGGAGGAGGTGGAAGCCTGTTTCCCTGAAAACTTCAGCCCAAGAGCTCATTCCAATTCAGCAAACTCCTTTAAAGATATTTTCAGCCAGCTCTCCCTTTTAAAACTGTTCACAGTTCTTAAATAGAGGAAAAGCCTAAAAGGTCCTTCTGGGTAGGAGCACCTCCTTGGCTTGCGGACAAGAGGAATCCGGAGAAGGGAAAACTCCCCAGTATAGGGAGATAGAGGAGATCCCCGGAGTCGGCCCAGCCACAGCTGAGAAGCTTCGGAAGCTGGGCTACTCCACCATCGAGTCCCTAGCCACCGCCAGCTTAAAAGAGTTAACCCAAACTTTGGGGGAGAAAACCGCTTACACCGCCATCACAGAAGCTAGGAAATGCATCATATCCATTCCCTTCATGAGGGCGGACGAATACCTGAAGTTCCGCTCAACCGTCGAAAGGCTGACCACCGGATGTAAGGCTTTGGACGAACTTTTAGGCGGCGGGGTTGAGTCTCAAAGCATCACCGAGGTCTACGGCGAATATGGGACGGGGAAATCTCAAATCTGCCATCAGCTCTGCGTCAACGCTCAGCTTCCCAAAGAGCAGGGGGGATTGGACGGAGGCGTCCTTTACATCGACACCGAGAACACCTTCCGCCCTGAGCGCATTGTGCAGATAGCTAAGCATCTGGACTTGGATCCTGACAGGGTTTTAAGCCGCATAATCTACGCGGAGGCTTTAACCTCCGACCATCAGATGCACCTGCTGGACAATGCCAGCGCCCAGTTTAAGGAAAACAACATCAGGCTGATAATTTTGGATTCCCTCATCTCCCATTTTAGAAGCGAATTCATCGGAAGGGAAATGCTGGCGGAAAGGCAGCAGAAGCTGGAGAAGCACCTTCACAAACTCATCCGGTTGGCCCGGGCCTACAATGCTGTTGCCTTTGTCACAAACCAGGTGATGGCTAGGCCTGACGCTTTTCTTTCCGAAGCCGTAGGGCCCACGGGCGGCCACATTTTAGCTCACACAAGCCATACTAGGGTTTTTTTGAGGAAAGCCGCGGCGCCTCATGTCAGGATTGCCAGGCTGATGGTCAGCCCCTCCCTCCCCGAGGGAAGGGAATGCATCTTCAAAATCTCCGAGAGAGGCATAGAAGACACAGTCTTGGAAAAGAGGCGGTGAAAGAGGTAGCCCATGCAGATATCCAAGGCCTTTGTTCAAAGGTTTCATAAACTCAGGGTGGACCGGGATTTCGCCGGAGCTGAAAGGGAGCTGGAGGCTCTTCGAGGTAGACTGGCGAGGGCTGAGTGGGGCCGAGGCTACTTAGCGGCCTTGGAAGGAATGCTCACAGCCTACCGCAACAGAAACGACAAGTACGCTCTCATTAACAGGTTTCCCTCCAGCAAGGAGGAAGTAGCCCCCCTCCTGGAGGAGTTTCGTCTGAAGTCGAAGAGCTACGTGAGCTCTGACTACGACAGGGGTTTCTTTCACGCTTGGGCTGACTTCGCTCAACTGGTGGCTGAGGGGCTCATCGAGGTTGAGAAGCCGACTGAGGTGAAAGAGGAGGAACTTGAAAGCCCCGCCTCCTAAGGCCGGCTACATGGCAAACCTCACAATCATGGTGTGGAAGAACACCCAGAAAGCAAACCAGACGATGATGTAGGCGAAAACTCCCTGAAGGGCGAGGTCTCTTTTTTTGGGGAGCTGCTCAGGCTTTATGGCGAAGGCATACCGCAGCACCACGTAGGAGAGAATGTAGATGCCGATGGCGAGGAAAAGGGCTAAAAACTTGGAGGCCTCGAAAAATCCCTCCACGTTCAGGTAGGCTGTGAGGGCCGCGGCTGCGAAGGCAAGGCCGAATCTAAACCACCAGATTTTGTCGACAAGCCTCAACCGGCGCCACCTGTCCTCTCCAAGGATGTCACAGCGAACATCTTCCCCCGTCGGTGGGCATCTGCCATCTTTCGGGCTAGATTAAACTATCTGCTAAAAGGATATAAACTCTGTTAGGGCGGCTTCTTCCTCCGAAGATATTTATCCCCCAGTCCTCTCTAAGTTTAGGGGCCTAAGGCCGGTTTGAAGAAGAACAGGGTGAAGACGCAGCCGAGCAGCTTCGACTTGGCGGTTCTATCCGCGGAGTTAGACAGGGCGCTGAAAGACTACTACGTGGACAACATCTACCAAGTGAACCCGACCACCCTACTGGTGAAGTTGAACAAGCCTGCCTCACCCGTCAGAAACCTCCTCATCGAAGCTGGGAGAAGGGTTCACCTCACCGCTTACTCGGTGGAAAAACCTCTGAGGCCTCCGCCCTTCTGCTCCGCCCTCCGAAAGTACCTCCTCAACGGCAGGGTTTCAAAGGTGGAGCAGCCCGACTTTGAGAGAATGCTCATTCTTCACATCTTCGCGCATGGTGAAAACTTCAAGCTGGCTGCTGAGTTCTTCGGGAAAGGCAACATCATCCTGACGGACGGTGAGGACAAGGTGCTCCATGCCCTAGCGCAGAGAAAAACCAAGGACAGGCTCGTGGCCCGCGGCCGGAAGCTTGCCCCACCACCCCCCCTAGGCCTCGGCCAGAGGCCTTCCAGCCCGGAAATACTCTTGGAAAAGTTGAAGCTGGAGAAAGTCGAGGTGGTTAAGGCTCTTACTCGAATATATGGGATTGGAGGCACCTACGCGGAGGAAATTCTCCTCCGAGCCGGTGTGGACAAGAAGCTGGCCGGAGGGGAGGTGACGTTCACCATGGCGGAGAGGATCTTCCAAGCCGCTCAGAGGGTTTTCCGGGAAATCGAAGACCCCCGGCCTTCGGTGGTGCTGGATGAAGACGGTGAACCCTTGGACGTCGTTCCCTTCCCCCTCCAAGTCTACTCCGGAAAAAAGGTGGAGAGCTATCCTAGCCTCAACGAGGCCTTCGACGAGTATTTCACCAAGCTTGAAACAGGGAAGGCTGAAGGGGAACGCCAGGCAAAGGTCGCCTCCAAGCTCGGGGAGCTGAAGAGAATCCTGAAGGAACAGGAAGCCAAGCTCGGGGAGCTGGAAAAGGAGGAAGCCCGGCATCGAAAGGCGGGGGAAACCATCTTCCACCACTCCCTAGAACTCCAGAGCCTCCTCCGAGAGGTGGAGAAAAACGTCCTCAACGGAAAGCCTTGGCCGGAAATCAGCCGGGAGATCGATTTGAGGAAAAACAAGGGCGAGACCCCTTACTCTTGGGTGGTGGGGCTCAATCCCAAAGACCGCCGGTTAAGGCTTTCAGTGGAGGGTTTAGAATTCGACCTCACCGTCGGCAAGTCGGTGTACGAAAACGCCTCCGCCCATTTCCAGGAGTCAAAGGACCTCCGAGGGAAAATCTCAAGCCTGAAAGAGGCTCTAGGGGAAACACAGCGGAAGATGGAGGCCTTGGAAAAAGACCTAGAGGCCCTGAGGGAGCAGCCCCTGCATCCTGTTAAGGTTAAGGAAAAAAAATGGTTTGAAAAGTTTAGGTTCTTCTTCACCTCCGGAGGCTTTCTCGTCGTGGCCGGCAGGGATGCCTCCTCCAACGAGGCTCTGGTTAAAAGATACGCGGAGCCTGAGGACCGGGTTTTTCACACAGACATAGCAGGCGCCCCCTTCGCCGTTGTCAAAACCGGGGGGAAACAACCCTCCGAATCCGACCTTCGGGAAGCCGCCCAGTTCGCCGTCTGCTACAGTCGAGCTTGGCGGGAGGGCTTGAACGCCGCCGACGCCTACCATGTGAACCCCGGCCAGCTGAGTAAGGCTGCTCCCTCAGGCCAGTATTTGGGGAGAGGCGCCTTCTCCGTCAGCGGGCCTCGAATGTACATTCGAAACATCCCCCTAAGAATAGCCCTAGGAGTCAAGCTGGAGGGGGGGATGCCTCAGGTTTACGCTGCGCCCCCGCAAGTTTTCCAACCCCCACAGCCCCACGTTGTGTTGGCTCCGGGGAACCTGCGCGCCAAAGAACTCGCCCTAAAAGTAAGGTCCACCTTAGCGGGGAAGACGCCCAAAGAATGGAGAGATGCTGTGTTGAAGATTCCCTTGGAAGACTTCATCGCCCTCATCCCCTACGGCAGGGGATGCATGGTAAGCTGAGGAAGAAAGTTTTTGGCGAGAATCCGCCGCCTCCAGTTTACACAGCTCTGTTCCTCCGATGGAAAGTAGCGCAGACAAGTTGAAAGCGTAAATAGGCTTCGATGCCTCCTATTCTCTAACTGAGCAGGTGAAACAGATGTCAGCGGAGGAAAGAATTAAAAACTATGCAGTAGAGTGCGGAGCTTTGGCGGCTGGAATCGCCAGCGTGGAAGACATCAACCGGTATGCCCCTGAGGGGCATAGGCCCGACGACATCCTGCCCGGCGCCAAAAGCGTAGTGGTGACAGGCGGGCCGCCTACGACGGCGGGAGCTTGGAGAAGCCCCAACCCGCGTATAACCACCCTCACGAGGGTCTACCCCATGATAAGGGGAACCGTGGTCATGAAACTCGCCGCCCTGATCGAAAGGGAATATGGATACTACGCTGTTTTTTACGACGGCCAAGCTGAGTCAGGGCATAATCCTTTCCTAAGCCTAAAACTCTGCGCTGAAATGGCCGGGCTGGGAACAAGAGCCCTAGCCGGAGGCGTGATATTAAACAGAGACCACGGCCTGCTAAACTTCAGCTGCGTGGTCACCTCCATGCCTCTAAAACCCGACGGTCCGATGGAGGAGCCTGTATGCCCGCATCATTCCTGCATCAAAATCTGGGAAGCGAAACATACGACACCGTGCTTGGAAGCCTGCCCCACATGCCTCTCAGGCTTCCTTGAAGGAGGAAGAATAAAATGGATGCAGTTCCGCCGATACCTCTGCGAGCCTCGGGCTCAAACCACCTCGACCACGGCCTTCCGCCAAAAGCTTTTGGAAATTGTCAACGAAACCGACCTTGAAAAGAGAAAGCAGATGGTCTACGGAGAGTTTTTCAGCCGTATAGTCAGGTCCTTGGCCTTTTCCAGCGAACTGGTTGGCGGATGCATCGAATGCCTCAGACACTGCCCTGTCTGCATAAAGGCCACTACGCTGAGGCCTATCCCGAGGGGTGGAAAACCTTGAAGCTGACATTCGCAGAACTATACCGGAGACACAGGGATACCGTGTTCCAGTTAAGTTTGGCGATTCAAAATTACGATGGAAAAACCTACACGCCTCCGCCGCTCTCCGACAAGGCGATAGCTGAAAAAATAGGGCTGACCGCCGAAGAGGTTAGAGAAATCCGCTGCCTAGCCGAAGCCGACGCTCTGCCGGCCAGCGTTTGGGCGGAGGCTGACGTGTTCAAAAACGAAAGAGCTAAAAAATTTCGAAGAGCCGAGAAAATTTGACCGCCCTTAAGACGTTGCCCTCGGTTAGGGTTTCCTTTTGAACAGGTATGCTCCCAGGAAGAGGAAGCCTACGCACACGCCTACGAGGACGGAGAGGTCGAGGAGGAGGGGTAGGGCGTTTTCTCCGCTGAAGAATCCCCGCAGCGCGTCCACCCCGTAGGTCATAGGATTCACGTAGGAGAGAATCCTCATCCACGTAGGCACCCCGGTGAGGGGGAAGAAGGCTCCGCTGAGGAAGAACATGGGCATGACGATGAAGTTCATGATCAACTGGAAGCCGTGGGGATCCTCCATCGTCGAGGCGAAGGAAACTCCCAAGCTTACAAAGGCCAGAGAAATCAGCATGCACACGCCCACCATGGCCAGCGTGGGGAGCACCCCGGGAAATCTGCCTACGACCAAGATAGCCAAACCCAGCATGGCAAGGCCTTGGACCATGGAAGTGGAGGCGCCTCCCAAGGTTTTTCCCAAAACGATGGATGTGCGAGAGACGGGGGCTACCAAAATTTCTTTGAGGAACCCGAACTGCTTGTCCCAGAGGACGGAGACCCCTGAAAAGACGGAGCTGAAGAGGAGGGCGATAGCCACGACCCCCGGAGCCAGAAACGCGAGGTAGCCTCCTTTCAGGCCTGGGAAGACGAAGGAGGAGCTGAACCCCACGCCGAAGAAAACCAGCCACATGAGGGGCATGGCTATGGCGCTGGCAACTCTGGACTTCGCCCTCGCGAAGCGCTTCACTTCCCTAAGCCACAAAATGTAGACGGCTCTCTTCTCAATCGTGGCTTTTCACCTCTTCATGAGCAGGCGCATCCTCTCCATGGGGCTTGTTTCCTCCTCCCTTATCCTCCGCCCGGTGTAGGTGAGGAAGACATCGTCCAAGGTCGGCCGGTGGAGGTCCACGGAGTTCACTTCCACCTCCAAGGACTCCGCCAGCTCTAGGACTTGAGGGATCATCTTGGCAGCATCGTAGACGGTGAGGCAGAGGGTTCCCTCCGCGGTTTTAACGGCTCTGACAGCCTGGTTCTCCTTGAAGGCTGAGGCTAAGGCATCCGCCTTCCCAGCCACCTTCAACTCGATGATGTCCCCGCCCAGCAGGTCTTTCAGGTGTTTAGGCTCGTCGCAGGCGATGATCTTTCCGTAGTCGATGATGGCCACCCGGTTGCAGAGGCTGTCAGCCTCGTCCATGTAGTGGGTGGTGAGGAAGATGGTCACCCGCTCCCTCCGGTTCAGCTCCCGGATGTAGTCCCAGATGTGACGGCGGGTTTGGGGGTCTAAGCCCAGAGTCGGCTCGTCGAGGAAGAGCACTTTAGGGTGGTGCATGAGGCCGCGGGCGATCTCCAGTCTCCTCCGCATCCCGCCTGAGTAGGTCTTCACCAGTCTGTCGGCTTTATCCTCCAATTCCACCATCTTGAGAAGCTCGGTGATTCGCTCTTTGATTTCCCCCGTAGCCATGCCGTAGAGTCTCCCGTGGAAGTCCATGTTCTCTCTTCCCGTGAGGTTCTCGTCGAGGCTGGGGTCTTGGAAAACTATGCCTATCGACTTCCGCACCAAGTCAGGCTCCTTCGCCACATCATAGCCTGACACCTTAGCCACGCCGGAGGTCGGCTTCAGCAAGGTGCAGAGCATGTGGATCAGCGTAGTCTTCCCGGCGCCGTTGGGCCCTAGGAAGCCGAATATCTCAGACTCAAAGACCTCCAGGGAAACACTGTCCACAGCCCTAACTTTCCCATCGTAGACTTTCGTCAGGTTTTGAGCTTCGATGACTGCCAAAGCTTCTTTACACCTATACACTCATGGAGACCGTAGGCTCTGATAAGCATAGCCCAAGTCGAATGCTGGCCGGCTTGGAAAAATCCAAAAGCCCGAGGAAGCCTACCTTTCAACTTTCTCCGTAAGCTTTAAAACCGGTGAAAGCAGCCTCTCCGCTTCCTCATCCCCCGTCTGGGTGATCCGGAAGGCTTTCATCCCGTCTTTGTCCACTCCCGCCGAAGTCAGCCTGCCTGTGGTGACCAGCTTGTTCAGGGTGTCGTTGAAATTAGCCGGAGCGGCCAGACGGGCTTCCGCGTAGGCTTCTTGAAGGTCTCGGGCGTTAACCGTCTGAAGCCCTCTCACGTTGTAGAGGTAGTAGACGATGAGCAGCGCCTTCTCGGTGTGAGCTTTCACCCCGGACCTTTTAAGCACCTCCACCAAGGACAGCTCCCCGAGAGAAAGCGCGGCTGGAGCCTTGGGTGTAAAGGCTGGAGGTGGGACTTGGGCGGACGGCAGCCGGCTTCGGGTGAACTCTTCCGCCACCTCCTTCATCAGGCTTAGATTATCTCTCACCGCCTCTAAGATGCTTCTCAGGGATTCTCCAAATCCTTCGGTTTTCCAGCCTTTGAGCTCGATGGTTAAGGGCCCTAAGCTCAACTTCAGGAGGTTTCCGTTTCTCTGAAGCGCGGTTTCTCTTTCTTCTCCCATTTCTCCCTCACCATTAAGAGGTTCTGAGGATAATAAAGCTAGTATCCTTAGAGCAGAGGCTCTCTACCTAGCGTAAGGCTGTCCGCCTATTCTAAACATTTATTTTCTCAGCGGAGATCATGTGATAGGGTTAAGCCTCATGCCTATCGAGTTAGATGAAGTTGACTTGACTATACTTAGGGAGCTGATGGAGGACGGAAGGAAGGCCTTCCGCCAGATAGCCAAAGCAGCCCAGGTGAGCACTCCCACCGTTGAAAGCCGTTTCAGAAAGATGCTCAACATGGAACTCATCAAGAAAATAGCCCCCATCCTCGACCCGAACAAGATCGGCTACGGGGTGGTGGCCACCGTTACCTTGAACGTGGAGGTTCCCCGCCTTGAATCCATCCTCCACACCCTCTCCCAGCGGGAGGAGGTAAGAAGTCTCTACGTGGTAGCCGGGGAAGCCAACCTGCTTCTCCAAGTTTTCTTCCAGAACATAAGGGAGCTCCAAGACTTCCTTCAGACAACCTTGGGGAAGATGGAAGGCCTGACCGTTGTGTCCAGCCACGTCGTCACAAGGGTGGTGAAGGAGGAAAGCTCGGTGGTGATCAAGCCCCGAGCCGGCCTCCGCCTGTCCTGCGACTACTGCGGCCGGGAAATCTGCGAAAAGCCGGGGGTCTTGGAAGTGGGAGGCGGGGAGCGGTATTTCTGCTGCAAACTTTGTCTTGAAGCCTACCGGGAAAAGTACAGGGAAAGAATAGAGAAGATCTCGGAAGGAAGCCGCTGACTTTTCAAGCCTTACCTAATTCTCACATACTGGTAGGCCCCGGTGAGGCTGTGGAAGCAATAGTGAACCTTCTGGTACTGTTTCCTGAACTCAGCCACCTTGCTTCTGACTTTTTCAGGCGGCTTCCCGTCGACGATGACCTGTTTGAGGAAGTCGGCTATCTCCTCCATCTCAGGCTCCCTCATTCCCAGCCGGGTTACCTCGGAGGTTCCGAGGCGGATGCCGCCGGGGTTCTGGTAGTGGCGTCCCATCTTGATGTCCCAGGGGAGGAGGTTTCTGTTGGTGATGATGTTGGCGTTTTCCAGCTTCTTCTCCAAGGTTCCCCCATCTCCGTAGGGGGTGATGTCCACCCAGACCACATGGGATTCAGTGAAGCCTTTCTTCTCCCCTAGGACTTTGAGCCCCCTCTCCCAGAGCGCTTGGGCTAGGGCTTTGGCGTTTCTGACAACCTGCTTCATGTATTCTCTTCCAAACTCCAACATTTCCGCCAGCATGACCGCTACTCCTGCCACAGCGTGGAGATGATGGTTGCTGACAAGCCCTGGGAAGGTTACCTTCTTCACCTGTTCAGCGTAGGTTTGGCGGGCGACGATCATACCGTGCTGAGGGCCGGGGAGAGTCTTGTGGGTGCTCATGGTCACGGCATCAGCGCCCTCCCGTAAGGGGTCTTGAAACAGGCCGCAAGCTATCAGTCCAGCCACATGGGCGGCGTCGTAGACCACTTTCGCCCCGGCTTCGTGGAAGGCCTCCGCCAGCTCCCTCACCGGATGGGGGAAGGGGAGGACGCTTCCTCCGAACATGGCCAGTTTAGGCGGGTCCTTTTCCCTGACCATATCCCTCAGCCTCTTCCTGGTTTCCTCCACGTCGATGTTCAGGTCTTCATAGCTGTAGGGGAAATACTCCACGCGGAGCCTTCGGGCTATGCCGGCGGTGCCGCCTAGCTCTCTCTTTCCCGTGGTTATGTGCCCCCCGCAGGGTATGGAAAGGGCGAACATGCGGTCGTGGGGTTCGGTGAAGAGGGAGTAAACAACGAGGTTGGCGACCACCCCGGAGATAGGCCGGACGTCGGCGAATTCAGCTCGGAAAAGCTTTTTCGCCATTTCGCTGCAGAGCATCTCCACCCGGTCGATGTACGGGCATCCGGCATAGACTCTTTCCCCCGGCCAGCCTTCAGCGTAGCGGTTTCCGAAATCGGTGGCCAAAGCCTCCCGAACCGCGGGGCTGGGAATGTTCTCGCTGGCTATGAGGGGGATCACTTCTCTAAACCAGCTGTGATGTTCCTCTAAAAGCCTCAGAACCTGGTCGTAGTAGGTGTGAGCATAGGACACAAGGGAGTCCTCCTGAACTCTTTCTCAATAGTATGCAGTAGGATAAAAGAATTCTCGGCCTTTGAAGGGGAAATTCAGCTTTTCTAGGCTGAAAACTCTGGCTTAAATCCTAGAGACCTACCCTAAAATTGAAGTAGGCTAAATATTGTAGTTTGAGATATATTTAGTTAAGGTGAACTTTTTGACTCATCAAAAACTACCCAAGGATGTGCTGTGCGGAATCTACTCTCCAGGGCGGCGGCTGGTTGAGTTCGCCGTGGAAAAGAAGAACGTGGTAGGGGCTTTGGCGAAGATCTCAGGCGAAATCGCCCGGCTGGGCGTAGACGTTTTCTCAGGTTTCCTCACAGCGTATCCGGGTGAGGAGCGTTCGCTGTGGAGTTTTGTCGCCGACTTGACAGGCCTTGATTTGACGCCTGAAAAGGTTGCGGAGGAGCTTAGAAAACTCGATGTGGTGTTGAATGTCAGATACGCGGAAGCGAGGCTCGACGGCTTGATCATCGACGACTTGCACTTTCCCCTGAAGGCTTCGCTGGGGGAAAGAAACATTCTCATACGCGTCAAGTCAGTGGCAGACATGTTTGATAGGATCTTTAAAGACTTCGGCACCGGCGGAGTGGCCATCGTCTACAAGATGGGTCTAGAGGCGGGGAAGCGCAAGGCAGAAGCCACCAAGGCCCACTACAGAGTAGACGGGCGGGAGATGTTGGAAATAATCTTGGCTGAACGGATAGCGAAAGGCTGGGGAATCCCAAGGCTGATAGAATTCAACCAAGAAGAGGCTGAGGCTACGGTGGAGGTTCAGGAACTGTTCGAATGCACCCCCTACAAGGGGAGGCTGAAGGAAGCCCGGAGCCATCTTTTCAGGGGGTACCTCAGCGGAGTGCTGACTGTGCTGTTTGGCAGAGAGGTTTTAGTCTCCGAGGTTGAGTGCATCGCCAAAGGAGACCCCTACTGCAAGTTTAAAGTTTCATAACTCATATACTTAAGATGATTAGGGGAAGGTTTTGTCCGAGAAAAGTATGTTGGAGAAGCTCCAGGGCTATTATTCCGTTGAACTGTATTCAGAAATCGAGTACAAGAGGTTCGCCGATAAGACCGATAACGTCTACGCCAAAAGCTTGTACACGAAACTGGCTGAAGATGAAAGGCGGCATCAAGGAATACTGAAGGACATCGCTGCATTCTACCATCCGGATTGGAGAGACATCCTAGTAGAGGTGAAGCCTTCGACTCCCATCCAACCCGAGAAACTAACCATCACCTCCGAAGTTCAAGAAGCCTACCACGCTATGAAATTCCACCTGAAACTGGAGTTCCTAGCCGTGACGGAATACAGGAAGACAGCCCAAGAAACCCGGGAGCCCAAGCTCAGAGACCTATGGTTGAATCTAGCATCCGACGAGGAAAGACATCACCGCGAGATAAACTCCCTACTCCAAGCCTTCGAAAAAGCCTACAAAGAGATTATAAAATAGACCGCCCGGCTTCTACTCAACTTTGACGTGGAAAAAGCTTCTTGTGCTTTTACAGAGCCAGACTAGGAAGAGCATGAAGGGAACTTCGGTTAAGACTCCCACAACGGTAGCCAAAGCCGCCCCTGAGGCTAGGCCGAATAGAACCGTAGCCACAGCGATGGCCACCTCGAAATGGTTGCTTCCCGCGATGATGGCAGTGGGCGCAGCGTCCTCATAGGAGAGATGGATGACCTTGGAAAGCAGATAGGCTATTCCGAAGACAAGGAGGATGTTGGCGAAGATACCCGTTGCGATCATTCCGATCACCAAGGGCTGCTCCACCACCACGTAGCCCTGCAGGGAAAACAGCACCACCAAGGTGATGAGCAAGGCGACGACGGAGGCCCTGCCCAGCCGGGGGGCAAGTCTCAAGTTAAACCACTCGAGGCCCCTCCTCTTGATGGTTTGGCTTCGCGTAATATAGCCTGCGATGAGAGGGACGACGATGTAGACCGTCACGGCGAAGGCTATGGTCTCCCAAGGAACCACGATGCCGGAAATCCCTAGGAGATAAACAGCCAAAGGAGCGTAGAGGACCACCATGGTCAGGGAATTTATAGCCGTCATGACAAGGGTGTGCCCCATGTTCCCGCGGGCTAGGTAGCTCCAAACGAGGACCATGGCAGTGCAGGGGGCGACGCCTAGGAGGATCAGTCCCGCCCTGTACTGGGCGGAAAGCTCCGAAGACAGGAAAGGGGCGAAGACCACACCTAAAAATAGCCAAGCGAAGAAGGCCATGGTGAAAGGCTTCACCGCCCAGTTGGCGAAGAGGGTGGCGGCGATGGGCTTAGGGGTCTTCCCCGCCTTCACAACCTCTTTAAAATCAATCTGCACCATGATGGGGTAGATCATGGCGAAAAGGCAGACAGCGATGGGAATGGACACGTAAGCCACGGTCAACTTGCTGAGAACGTCGGATATCTGCGGGAAAAGCCTCCCCAAGCCAATGCCGGCGATTATGCAGAGAACCACCCAGACGCTCAGGTATTTCTCCCAAACCCCCAGCCTTCTTTCCTTCGTAGCCATCCCACCGGCACGCTCAGGAGCGATATTTCTTTCGTCTTTCTTATTATTGACTTTCTATTTGAATTCAATCAACTATGCTGACGCATCTATATGAGTTTGGTTCTGATAAGAAAATATAGGGTAAAAAAAGGCCTTTTTACGCGCTAAGATTTTTTGAGCAGCTTTACCAAAAAAGGCGCAGTGATAAGCATAATCATCCCATAGACAGCGGAAGGTAAAGCCACCTCAGGGCTGAAGAATTGGAGGGCGACGGCGGTTCCGACGCCGAATTCCTTCATGCCGACGGTAAACATGTAGGTCTTAGAGCCTCCCTCAAACTTCATCAATTTTCCAGCTAGGGAGCCGATTAGGTAGCCGCTGAGGTTTAGGATCAGCAGCAACACAGCTAACCAGATGACGCCTATGCTTAGGATGGCCTCAGCATTGCTGGATGCCACGGTGAATATCAGCAGGACCACCATAACTGACGACAGAGAGGAAAACCGCTCCCTGTATTCTGCCAGTTTTTGAAATCTTGTCCGCAGCAAGGAGCCTAAAATGACAGGTAAGGCTACAATGAGCAACAGTTCCATCAGCATTTCACCCGCGTCTACAGCCACCGACCTCCCAGCAAACAGCGAAAGCAACAGGGGCATGATGAAGGGTGCCACTAGGATGGAGCTTCCCATGATAGCTGTGGCGAGGGCGAGGTTTCCGCCTGCAAGGTAGACCATCAAGGCGGAGGTTATCTCAGAGGGAGCAACGCCGATTATCAAGATGCCTAGGGCGGTGTGGGGGTTTTCTGCCCAGAATGTGAGGGACAGAGCTACAACCGGAATCACGGAGTATTGAACCCCCAGCGCGGCCAGTATTTTTTGAGGGGTTCTCGCCACTCTTCCGAAGTCTTGGAAGGTAAGTGTTAACCCCAAACCTAGAATCATCACGAACAAGATGGGGTCTACGTAGTGGGAGAGAAAGGAAAATTTGGGAAACAGCACGCCGGTGATCGCGAAAACGATCACCAGAAACAGAAGGTTGTCGTTAATCCATCTGGATAATCCCATGGATAAGGCCCTTAGGGAAAAAGATGGAGGCTCAAACAATTAAGCCGTTCGCAGGCGGCTGCCTATCACTTAGATAAACAACCAAAACCCATATAATACCAAGCCCTTACATGTCTTTAGCCATGACCCTCCGCTCCAGACAGCTTAAAACCCCCAACCTCAGACAGGTTTCTCTCGTCTGCGGCTTCCCGGACATGGGGTTTGTGGGAAAGCAGTCCGTGGACTATCTCATCCAAGAGCTTAAAGCAGAGCTTTTCCGGGAGCTCTACTCCTCCCACTTCCCTCCCCACGTCCTCATCCGGAAAGACGGCACGGTGGAGCTGATGAAAAACGAATTCTACTACTGGAAGAACCCGGAAGGGGCGTGGGACCTCGTGTTTTTCACAGGGAACACTCAAGCAGCCTCCCCCGAGGGACAGTTCGAGGTGGTGGAGGAAGTGCTAAACCTAGCTCAAAAATACGGTGTTCAAAGAATCTTCACTCTCTCCGCCCACGTGGTAGAGTCCCGAAGCCCTGATAAGCCCCCCAAAGTCTATGGGGCTGTCACCCATGTTGAACTGGTGAAACTTCTGGAGAAACATGGAATCGCCCTCCTAGAACGGGGACTCATCGAAGGTGTTCAAGGACTTCTCCTAGGGGAGGCTAGGCTCCGAGGGATGGAGGGCCTCTGCCTCTTAGGGGAAACTCCCGCCTTTACCACTCCTTCAGGCCGGCCTATTGTGGACGCTAAATCCGCGAGGGCTGTGTTGGAGGTGTTAACCAAACTCCTAGGCATACAGGTCAGCATGGCCGAACTGGAGAAGCAGGCTAAGCTGACGGAGGAGTTCATCCTGAAACTGGAGAAACTCGAGCAAAGCGTGTTGGAGAAGATGGTGAAAGCCCGACCTCCCGGGCAGTCCTACTACGTGTGAGGAGAGGAAAACCGGTTGACGGTCTCACCCTCCTGCAAGGTCAGATTCCTGTTCAAGCCCAAAGTATCCGCCCCCACAGCTGTAGTGGGCTCTCCGGGGCTCAGGTCCATCGGCAAGCTGGCCTTAAACCTTCTCAGGGAGCAGCTTCAACCTAAGCTTTGGGCTGAGCTTTACTCCCCCAGCTTCCCGGCTGTGCATCAGACTCGCCCATCCTACGCCTCCCAGCCAAGCCTCCCCGGCTGGGCCGGCGGGTTGTTGGAAGGGAAAGCCCTAAGCCTACCTAGGGTTAAATTTTTCCTAACCTCCGCTCCGACCCCGTTGGTGGTGGTTGAAGGCTACCACGCCAACTTCCAGGGCCAATACGAGGTGGCGGAGAGGGTTGTAGAACTCCTAGGGGAGCTGGGTGTCAAAAGAATGTACGTGCTGGCCGGTTACGGGTTGGAGGGGGCGGAGGTAGCCTGCGCCGCCACCAGCCTAAACCTCTTGGAGGAGGCTAAGAAGTTCGGGCTTGAACCCGGCTACGAAGGCCCTTTCATGGGCTTCTCCGGCCTCGTCTTCGGCTTAGGAATGTTAAAGGGCATCGAAGGCCTCTGCCTGTTTGGGAAAACCCAGCCTGACCCCGCGGAGCCGGAAAACCCCGACCCGCAGGCGGCCGCTGCGGTGGTGAGAAAGCTGGACGCCATCCTAAACCTCCGCCTAGACTCTTCCCGCCTCATGGGTGAGGGAAAAGAAGGTCGAAATTGAGTTGGGCAGCTGCCAGGAAAACAAAGCCTCAGCTTTCTCTTTCCAAAATTTCGAGGAAACCCCCCGCCTCCAAGAAGCCTGCAGGGAAATAGCCAAAAGGCTTCTCGCAGCGCCTTCGCCAAACCGCCGGGAGCTCAGCCGAATTAAGGCGGAGGTCTCAAAACTTTACGGCCTCCCCCAGCTGCCTGCCAACGCTCAGATCCTCCAAGCGGCGGAAAACTTAAGCCCAGCCGGCTTTCTCCAAGTTTTACGGAGGAAAGCCGTTCGGAGGACCAGCGGCGTCACGGTCATAGCCGTCATGACCGCGCCTCATCCCTGCCCCCACGGCCGCTGTCTCTACTGCCCCGGCGGGCCTGAGCAGGGGGTTCCCCAAAGCTACACCGGCCACGAGCCGGCTTCCCTGCGGGGGCTTCAGAACGACTTCGACCCCGGGAGGCAGGTGTGGAGCCGCATCCGCCAGTTGAGGGCCATAGGGCATGCGGTGGACAAGGCGGAGCTCATCGTTATGGGAGGCACCTTCCTTTCCACGCCTCCCAGCTACCAGGAAGACTTCATCCGAGGCTGCTTGGACGCCTTGAACGGTTCACCTTCCCGCAGCCTTTCCGAAGCTAAGTTGAAGGCGGAGAGGGGTGAAATCAGAAACGTGGGTATCACCGTGGAAACCCGGCCTGACTGGTCTCGGGAGTCCCACATCGACCGGATGCTGGAGCTGGGGGTAACCCGGGTTGAGCTGGGGGTGCAGACTCTCTACGACGATGTTTACCGTTTGGTAGGCCGGGGGCACGCTGTGGGGGATGTGGCGGAGGCGGCGAGGATGTTGAAGGACGCAGGTCTGAAGGTCTGCTTCCACATGATGCCCAACCTCCCCGGCTCCGACTGGGAGAAGGACCTGAAAATGTTTCAAACCCTGTTCGAGGACGAGGCCTTCAAGCCTGACATGCTGAAGATCTACCCGACAGTCGTCTTGGAGGGCACAGGCCTCCATGAAATGTGGAGGAAAGGAGCCTACCTGCCTTACCCCCAAGAAGACCTGGTGGAGCTTCTCGCCCGAGTTAAAGCCCAGCTGCCCGGCTGGGTGCGGATTCAGAGAATCCAGCGGGACATCCCCCTCCCAAAAACATGCGCAGGGGTGAAGACAGGCAGCCTCAGGGAAGTAGTCCGGAAAGCCATGGCGGCTCGGGGGTGGCGGTGCCGGTGTATTCGATGCCGGGAGGTGGGGCATTCCCAGTTGAAGCGCGGCCTCAGACCTAAACCTGAAAACATCAGGCTTAAGGTGGAAAAGTATCCGGCCTCCGAGGGTGAAGAGGTTTTTCTCTCCTACGAGGATGTGGAGCAGGATATTCTGGTAGGTTTCCTCCGGCTGCGGAAACCTTCCCCCAAAGCTCACCGCTGCGAGGTGGGAGGAGGCTCTCTCATCGTCCGAGAGCTCCACGTCTACGGTCCCATGTTGCCTTTGGGGGTGAGGGAGGAGGAGGGATGGCAGCACCGGGGCTACGGGAGGTCCCTGCTGAAGGCGGCGGAGAAAATCGCTGTGGAAGACTACGGGGCGGAGAAAATCCTGGTAACCGCAGCTCTAGGGGTTAAAGAGTATTATTACCGGCTGGGCTACAGGAAGGAGGGCCCCTACGTGGCCAAGGAGCTCAGGGGGTAAAGACTGTGGAAAAGGAGGAAATCTCAGGCTACAGGCATCAGGCCTTGGATGCCTTGAGGAAAGCCGGTGCGAGGGTGGGAGACAAGGTGAAGGTGGAAAGGGAAGGTGAAGCAGTGGAGGGAATCCTCATGCCCCGAACTCAGCTGGGCGACCCTAACTATTTGGTCTTGAAGCTGGCCAGCGGCTACAACATAGGCGTGAAAGTCAACGGGCGGGCGAAAGTGGAAGTAGTAGAGTCCAAGGCTAGGCCCCCGGGCGCTCCGCCCTTCGCGCCCCCGGAAGAGAAGCCGGACCTACCCTTGGTGGAGGTCATAGGCACAGGGGGAACCATCGTCAGCCGGGTGGAATACCGCACAGGAGCCGTCTACCCGGCTCTCTCCACCGAAGACCTCTACCGGGCGGTGCCGGAGATTTCCAGCATCGCCAGGGTGAGGGCCCGAGTGCTCTTCAGCCTCCTCAGTGAAAACGTCTACCCTCCCCACTGGGAGAAGATGGCGGAGGCTGTGGCTGAAGCCTTGGAGGAAGGCGCGGCCGGAGTGATAGTGGCCCACGGCACCGACACCATGGGCTACACGGCAGCCGCCCTCAGCTTCGCCCTCCAAGACCTACCCGCCCCCGTCATACTGGTAGGCTCCCAGCGGTCCTCCGACAGACCCAGCTCCGACGCCGCCTTGAATCTTATGGCGGCCGTGAGGGCTGCGGCCTACGGTCCCTTCGCCGAAGTCGGCGTGGCCATGCATGAGTGGGTCTCCGACGAGGCGGTGGTCATCCACCGGGGAACCAAGGTGAGGAAATGCCACACCAGCCGCCGGGACGCCTTCAAGACGGTGAACGCTTCCCCCCTAGCCCGAGTGTCCGACGGAAAGCTGACCATGCTGGCGTCGGAGGGCTTCAGGCCTCGGAACCCTACGGGAAAGGTGAGGGTGAAGCCTCGCTTCGACCCTAAGGTGGCTTTGGTTAAGTTTCACCCCGGCTTCAACCCTGAAGTCATCGACTGGTATGTGGACCGGAAATATCGGGGAATAATCCTGGAAGGCACAGGCCTAGGCCATGTAGCCCGGCTTTGTTATTCCCACCTCCGAAGGGCCTTGGATGAGGGTCTCTTCGTGGGTATGACCTCCCAATGTCTCTGGGGAGAGGTCCGCATGACGGTCTACGAGGTGGGCAGGGAGCTCTCAGCCTTGGGAGTGGTTCCCCTAGGGGATATGCTCCCTGAAACCGCCCTAGTTAAGGCCATGTGGGCCTTTGGGCAGGTTTCCGAAAAGGAGGAAGTGCAACGATTGATGCTCACCAACTTGGCGGGAGAGCTTTCCTCCCGGATTCTCCTCTGACAAAGTGGGAAGGTGTAGGAGGTTGGATGTCGACTACAGGGAGCTGGGAACCAAGGTAGGGATAGAAATCCACAGGCAGCTGGACACCCAATATAAGCTGTTCTGCAACTGCCCCACCCACCTCACCCGGGAGGAGGCGGAGACCATCTTCCTCCGCCGGCTGAGGCCCACGGCCAGTGAGCTCTGGGAAGTAGACACAGCGGCCCTCTTCGAGTTTCAGAAAGGCCTCACCATCCTCTACGAAGCCGACCCCAAAACCTGCTGCTTGGTGGAAATGGATGAGGAGCCCCCCCACGACCTAAACCCTGAGGCTGTGGACATCGCCCTCCAAGCAGCCTTTCTCCTGAAGGCTAAGCCTGTGGAGGAGATCCATGTCATGAGGAAGATCGTCATCGACGGCTCCAACACCTGCGGCTTCCAGAGAACCTGCGTTGTGGCCTTAGGCGGGGAGGTGGAAGTGGAGGGCCGGAGGATACCCCTCCAAGCCATCAGCCTCGAAGAGGACGCTGCCAGAAAGATGGAGGCCCGGGGGGACAGGGTTGTCTACCGCCTGGACAGGTTGGGCATTCCCCTCATCGAGGTCGCTACCGCTCCGGCCATGACTACTCCCCGGGAGGCGGAAAGCGCAGCTTTAGCCATAGGAAGAGCCTTACGGGGCACGGGGAAGGTTAAGAGAGGCCTAGGCTCCATCCGGCAGGACCTCAACATTTCCATCCGCCGAGGCGCCCTCATAGAAGTAAAAGGGGTCCAGGAGCTGGGCCTCATCTCCAAGGTGGTGGAAAATGAAGTCCGCCGGCAGCTGGGCCTCCTCAAGATAAAGGAAGAGCTGGAAAGCCGAGGTCTGAAGGCGGAGGAGCTGGTCTTCGCTCCAGTGGACGTGACCTCCCTCTTTCAGGCTTCCAAGAGCACCGTCATCCGGAGGGCTTTGGCCTCAGGCGGTCGGGTTTTAGCCTTGGCTCTCCCTAAGTTGGCCGGCCTCTTAGGCTGGGAGCTGGGGCCCAACCTCAGGTTTGGAACGGAGCTGGCGGATAGGGCTAAGTTCTTCGGAGGCGTGGGGGGGCTTTTCCACACCGACGAGCTTCCCGGCTACGGCATCACCCCCCAAGAGGTGGAGGCGTTGAAGGCTCAGCTGGGCCTCAGCCCCCTGGACGCGGCTGTGCTGGTGGCTGACCGGGCGGAGAGGGCGGAAAAGGCCTTGGAGGCGGTGGTGGAACGGGTGAAAGAGGCCCTCCAAGGGGTTCCTGAGGAAACTAGGACAGCTCGCCCCGATGGCTCCACCCGCTACATGAGACCTCGGCCCGGCTCGGCTAGGCTTTACCCGGAAACAGACATACCTCCCATCCTCATCACCCCGGAAAGGTTGGAGAGGCTGAAGGCGGTGCTTCCTCCTTCTCCAGAGCAGCTGGCAGCCCGGCTTATGGAGCGGTTTAGCATCAACAGGAAGCTGGCTGAACAGCTGGTGGACTCGGACTATCTCTCTCTCTTCGAAAAAGTGGCGGCAGAAGGCCGGATTTCTCCCTCCTTTGTGGCCACCGCTCTCACCGAGACCATGAAAAGCTTGGAAAGAAAGGCGGTGCCCGTGGACAGCCTAAGCGACGAGCAGCTCTATGGAGCCTTCACCCTCATCGGGGAGGGGAAAGCCGCCAAGGAAATCTTCCTCGAGCTGGTGGAGGAAATGGCCGCCGCTGGTGTCTCCCCCGAGCAGGCGTTGGAGCGGCTGGGCGTCCGAATGCTGAGCATGGAGGAGCTGGCGGCTGTGGTTGATAAACAGGTTAAAGAGCACCCTGAGCTGCTGGCGGAAAAGCCTGAAAAAGCTCTAGGCCGGCTGATGAAGATGGTCATGAGCCAAGTCCGCGGCAAAGCTGACCCCAAAACAGTGGCAGGCCTGCTGAGGGAGAAACTGGAAGACCGTCACTCCTCCAGCAGGAACACCTGAACCGTCAGCGGGCTGCCGTGGGTGAAGCGGCCGTTAACCCGGACGGCTCCCCGCCCCTCCCTCCCCTGGTAGGCTCCGAAAACTTGAGCCTCCCTAAGAAGGCGGCGGGGAGGGTGGGAAACCTTCTCCCCCGAACATTTAACCTCCACCAGAAACCTTCTGCCTCGGTAGACGATGAACATGTCCGGGGTTGTCCCGTTGACCGTGTCCGCCTTCCCAGCGTAGCCGTCGATGTCCACCCCCAGGCGAGCTGCCACATCTTCCAAGGCGTTGACGGTGAGCTCCACGGACTGCACCGCCATCCCCCGTCTGGCTTCCCCCCTTCCTCGGCCGGAGGACTTCGCCTCCAAGGCATAGCTTCGAAAACTCTCCAGAAGAGGGGTGGAGAAGTAGACTTCCCAGCGC
The DNA here is from genome assembly GCA_002011035.2 of Candidatus Hecatella orcuttiae. Classification (GTDB taxonomy): domain Archaea; phylum Thermoproteota; class Bathyarchaeia; order Hecatellales; family Hecatellaceae; genus Hecatella; species Hecatella orcuttiae. The sequence continues at coordinate 114,797 of MTLY02000003.1, forward strand.
TGCCGCTTCTTTTCCTTGAAAGGGATGTCTGCGAGGAGGGTGAGTTCGAGGAAGCCTGGTGTGAGACTTTGGTTCATGGGCCTTGGGTTTATTTAGGTGTTCGGGCTTTAAATATTTTACGTATTTTTACGTAAAAATCCGAAAAACTTATAAGAGCCACCCGCCATAAAAATATGCGAGAAAGTTGAAGGTTAAAATCTCCATAAAAAGGTCCTACGGAGACATCGTCCTCGAAGGGGAAAGCTTCGACGACCTAGTTGAAAACCTCAAAGGGCTCCCTCAGTGGCTGGACATTGTCGACAGCCTAATCCTCCACACCGAAACCCCCTCCACCCGCAAAGAGCTGCTGAAAGGCCTGGTGGAATACACTCAAGAAGGCACCGTCATCTCCCTACCCCGGGAACGGCTCAGCGACAAAGAAGCCATCTGTCTCCTCCTTTTCGCCAACGAACCCAACCCCCTCCAGCCCAAGGAAATCGCCCGGCTTCTAGCCAATTCCGGGAGGCTTTCCGCAGGCTTCGGAGCTAGGCTGAGTGAGCTCCGCTATGAGGGACTCATCCTCAAGGAAGCCGGCTCCTACAGGCTTACAGCCACCGGGAGAACCATGGTGGAGGACATGGTTCAGAGGCTGCGGAGCTGAAGCCCATGGCCGAGAAGCCAAGCCTCAAAGTCCATGTGGAGCTCGGTGAAGCCAAACTGGACTTGGAAGGCTCACCGGAGGAGGTGATCAAAGCTTTCCTGCAGCTGGTGGGCAGGGTTTACCCGGCTTACCGTCTGGTGGAGGGCTTGACGTTGACCGTGGACTTGGAGGGGTTGATGAAAAACTTGGAGGGCATCCTAGCCTTCACAGCGGAAGGACCCGTGATCCTGATCCCAAAAGACCGGCTGGGAAGGTTGAGCATCCGAGAGCTCATCGCCCTCCATCTGACCAAAGCTTATGTGGGTAATCAGGTGGGCAGGTTGGAAAGGGTTTCCCTTTCCGTGGATGAGTTGCTCCAAGCCATAGGGGGGAGGATAGGAGCCATGGCTGGAAGGCTGAGTGAAATGGTGGACGAAGGGCTGGTGGTGAGAATAGGGCGAGGCGAATATAAGATAACCACCTATGGGCTCAAGCACTTCCAAGAAAACATTCTGCCCAAACTCAGACAGCTTAAAGAAGCCTAAAAAAGGCGGAGCGCAGGCTTGCTGCTGGAAAACACAGCTGAAGCAACGGTTCCAACCCGATGGGCGGAGGTGAGCCTCCGCTCCTTGAAGGATATGGAAGAAAACTCGGGGGAAAGCTTGGAGCTGACCGTTGCGGATACAGGGGAGGAGGAGTCGTCTCTCCTCAAAAACTGGACGACATCCTTCCACCTGCACAGCCCTTGGAATGATTTTCAGAGCAGAATCGTGAAACTTCACCCCCGTCCCCCCCGGGTTAAAGTGGCGGCTGTGGACTGTTCCTCCAGAAAAATTGGGAGAACGAAGAAAGGCTTGGTCTGCGCCTTCCGAGGCACGGTTGTTTGGAGAGACGACTTCGCCTACCGGTACCTTCGCTATGGGCCCTTCCTTTTCCACATCACCGAGCGTTTTCCTGAAACCTTCAGAGACTTTGCCTTCAGCTCCACAGTGTCTGCAAGCGCCTTTTCCTTTCTCAACCCCTCCGGCTGGCTGAGCAGGATCAGATACCTCCTAGAGATAGAGCTGCAGAGGATGGTCTGCGAGTCTTCTAGGGACTCCATCATCCTGTGGGACGGCGTCATGCCGGCGGCCGGTTTAGACCTTGACCCCGTTTCCCCGTATCTTTCCCATATCCTCAGGCTGGCTAGGAGCGGCAACAACAAGGTTATGGCCCTTGCCAAGGAGACAAGGCTCTTCTCCGAAAACGGAGGCCCCCTCCCAGAAGCCACGGAGCTACCCTCCCCTTGCTTGGTGGACGTAGATAAGTGCGTCGGAGAGGTTTCCCCGTCCTCCCAGAGGCTGGGATACACTTTCATCGCCAAGTTCGCCCCTGACAGCCCGGGTTTCAGGTTGGATGTGGACCGCTGTCTGCCCAAGGGGGAGATGGTGGAGGCGGTGGAGCGGCTTCTAGCCAGCGACCTCACCTTCCAAGGCTATCCGGAAACCCTGAGAGCCGCCCACATCCTCTCAGCGTTGACCCCGGTGGATGTTCTGGGTCTTCAAAGGTCCCTGGCGGGGAGATACGGGTTCAAAATTGTAAGGTCTCCTCCTGTGAGAAGGATGCTCTTCGGACCCTACGGCGGGTGGGATGACAGCTAATGCGCCTCTTCAAGAAGGAGCATGACACCGTTCAAGTTCTGTGCTTCCCAGAGGAGACGGTGGAGAAAGGCGACTACCTAGTGGTGGAGGACCTAAAAGCCAAACGCAGCCTCCTCGTCCAAGTGGTGGACATCCAGTTCGCCAACCTCCCTGGGATGATGGAAGACCTCGTGAGGGAGGATGTGGGCGACGCCTATCTTTTCGGAGAAGACTACGACCCCCTCCAGCTGAACTCTCAGATCACCCTCCTCAGAGACATCCGAATTCTCCTAGGCAAAATCCGCTGCTCCATCCAAGGCGGCTCCATAGACATGAACGTTTCATGGCTGCCCTCCCGGGTTCACTCCCAGATCTACAGGTTGAAACCCCACCAGCTATTCGAGCTGCTGAAGCTGGGTTTCAGGCGGCCTATCAAGATAGGGGACGACGGGGACGGCTTTGAACTGCGGATCGACGCTGACGCTTTGGATGGGAAGCTGTCCATCATCACCGGGCGGAAGGGCTCTGGGAAATCCCATCTTTCCAAGCTGCTGGTCTTGGGGCTAGTGGACCACGGGGCTCCGGTGCTGGTCTTTGACGTCAACGGGGAATACGTCAACTTGGGGGTTAATCCCAACGGGGAGAAAAACCGCTACCACGACAGGATCATGGTGTTGAACCCTGCGAAAAACTTCAAAGTCACCCTCAGCTACATGGGCCTAGCAACCGCCTCCAGCCTCCTAGCCCACGTCCTAAGTTTGCCGGAAACCTCACTGAGGGAGTTTTCAAGGATCTGGAAAAACCTAGAGCGCAGCGACTCCCTCAGCCTCAAGAGCCTGAAAAACACCCTCCGATGCTGCGACCTCAACGAGCATGTTCGAGAGGCTCTCCTCTCGAGGGTCTACACACTGGAGCGCTCAGGCTTCGTCGTCGAGGAAGGGGAAGAAACCGTGAGGCTGGAGGATTTCTTCGCAAAAACATCGGGGACGGGAGGCGCGGCGGTCATCAACCTCAGCCGGTCTTTCCCCTTGGAGAGGAAGCTCGTCGTGGAGTTCACGCTGAGTAAACTGGTGGAGCTTTTGAGGGTGAGGAGGGTTAAGGCGTGTTTCCTCTTCGCGGAGGAGGCTCACCTCTACCTTAGGGAGACCTACTGGGAGGACGCTGTCACCCGGATGAGGCATCTGGGCCTCTTCACCACTTTCATAACCAACCGGCCGGACTCCATAGGCGAGGACATCTACAGGCAGGCGGACTCGATTTTTCTCTTCAACTTCAAGAACGAACACGACCTCAACGCCATATCCAAGGCAGCCAGAATCGACGGGGAGACCATGAAGGCCATAGCCCAGTCCCTGAAACCCCACCACTGCATGACCATCGGGCAGGTTACGGGGGAGATTCCCTTCGTCATCAGGGTGAAGCCGCTGGACGTGAAGACCATGGGAGAAACAAGAACGTTCTTCTCCTAGTCCATCATTTAATCTATTCAATAGGGGAGAAAGCCAAAAAAAGAAAAGTGGAATTGATGTTTTATTGGAGTCTGAGATTGCCGTTAGAGTTGAGTTAGTGGCTTCTTAACTTGCTCCAACTCTTTGAATGTAACTATTTTCGGCATTACTCGAATTAGTGTAAGGGTTATGGTCCATGTGAGGACTATGACTACAGACATGGTTGTGCCTATGGTAGCCATTTCATAGAGCATTACGGGTATGTTGATCGGGTTGGCCATAGCGGTTAGGAATGGAGGCCACGGAACCACTTCACCGTGCCAGACATGCTCAACCGCCAGCAGCATTACTCCGCCCCACAGCAGTGTATTCAGGAAAGTTAACTTCAACCTTGTAGCCAGTCTGCCAGATGCCTTCTGTATAATCGTTGTTATAATTGCTAGAACCATAGGGACTAGGAAGCATGCCAACGTCGATTCCTCCAGTATTACTAACGAAAAATATAATAATACTTTTTAGCCTTATAAGTTTATCGGAGGGTGAGGTTATGTGGCTTGTAATTCTAGCGTTTGCGGCAACAATCGTCACAGCCTTATGGTATTCTAAGGCCGAAAACGATGTATACATGCTTAAGTTCCTCAGTCTAATATTTTGGGGTACAACAATAATGGTCTTAGTCGACCACGTAGGGGGCTACCTCATGGAGGGGGGAGAGTTCCTTGAACTAACAACAGAAGCCACGGTTCTTGGCATAGTCCTAGTGATCACGGCTCTTATAGTATGGGAGGTGGCTCTAGTGCTCAAAGATCCAAAAGGTGTACTACATAAAAGAGAAGACGGCATAAAAACATTAAGCTCCCATTCTGACCGGTAAGAGATAATCATTTTGATCAGGCAAACCGAGTCGAACATTACATCTAATAGGCATCAAAATCCAAATAAGAGCGAAAAAGTCTATCCTAACTATAAAATTTCCCGCGCTTACCAACTCTGAGCACAACCACTCCCTCAGCTTCGAAATTAACCTTAAACATTATCCAGCAACTCTCGGAGAGGTATGAATTTGCTCTTCCTTCCCTCTAAATACTCGTTCAGCCGTGTCCTCAGCTCGTCGAGCTCCTTCTTGGAGAGAATTTCGTTTTCCTCAAACAGAATTAAATAGAGAGCTCTTGAGAGAATGTCAACCTTTCTTTCTAGTTCTGAGACTTTAGCCTCAACGGCCATTAAGCCCTTACGGGGGAAGGAATAAGCATATCCACTAAAAACTTTTTTTATTTCCTTTAAAATCAGTAAGCATATCCACAATAGAACCGGTCATTAGAAAGCTCTAAAACTTTTGGCGGTAAACATTAAGAAGAGAGGGAAGAATTGAAGTCCCTGAGCTTTGTTCACCTAGCCGACCTTCACCTAGGCTACACCCAATATAATCTGCCTGAGCGCAGGGAAGACTTCAGCCGGGTCTTCGTGGAGGCGGTGGACAGAACCTTAGAGCTCAAACCTGACTTCGCCATCCTAGCCGGTGATATCTTCGACAGCCCCCGACCCAGCAACCAAACCTTAGCCACCGCCGTCCGGGAGCTGAGGCGGCTCAGGGAAGCGGGGGTCAAGGTCTTTGCCACCGACGGCTCCCACGACATGGAGCCCAACGTCATGACGGGAACGGTGCTCACCCCCCTGCACAACGCAGGGCTCATCTGCTATCTGCCAAGGCTGGAGGGAAGCGCCTTCAGGGGAGAGGACTACTACATCTACGGGCTTCCCGGCTCCCGCAGCCTGATGGAGGCTGATGGAAAGTTTCCCTCCTACCTGAAGGATAAACCCCCGAAGCCGGAGCCCTCTGCCTTCAACATCCTAGTCTTCCACGGAGCCTTAGACGATCCCCGGTATTCGCCCCCCTACTTTAAGCCGGACATTCGGGTGGACCATCTTCCCTCAGGATTCCAGTACTATGCCGGAGGCCACATCCACGAGCCTAAACGCCTTGAATTTAAGGGAGGCCTCCTCGCCTATCCCGGTTGCTTGGAAACCACAGACTACTCGGAGGCCGCTGTGGAGAAGGGCTTCTACCATGTGAGGGTCGAGGCTCCCGATGCCGTTCCTCGGGTTGAGAGAATCAGCGTCGAAAAGGCGAGGAGGTTCATCGTGGAGGAGCGTGACTACAGCGGCATGACCCCTAAGGCTGTCTTCCAAGAGTCTTCAAACCTCCTCGCAAGCCTAGACAGCGAAGGGGCGGTGGTGGTCTTCCTGCTGAAGGGGCAGCTTCCCCCCGGCTACAGAAAAAGTGAGGTGGACGTCCACGGCATCAGGTCTTCAGCCCCCAAAGCCCTTCACACCATGGTCCTGAACCAGATGACGGAGGCGGAGCTGGCGGAAGAAGATGTCTTCCGGCTTAAAGAAGCTAGAGAGCTGAAAACCTTGGCTTACCGTTATCTCTTCGAGTATTTCAGACACCGTTATCCTGGAGGCGTCGACGTGAAGATGGCCAAGATAGCCTTGGAGCTGCTGGACCCCCTCATCCAAGGGGAGGAGGGGAAGGTGAAAACCCTGCTGGAGGAGGCGGTGGAAGGTTTTCCTGCAAAAGATGAGGGTTCAAAACCTTAGATCCCACCTAGACTCCCAAGCGACCTTTGGGGAGGGCTTCAACTGCATAGTGGGCGGAGTCGGCTGCGGGAAAACCTCCCTCCTCATGGCGCTCCACTTCGCCCTCTTCGGCGAGCCTCTCCACCGAAGCTACGACTACCTTTTAAGAGAGGACAAAACCTGGGGCCAAGTTGGAGTTCAGTTCGAGCACGAGGGTAAAAAATACTCCATCTTCCGAGGCTTGAAGAGGGAGAGAGACCGAATCCTCCAAGACTTCGACAAGCTGGTGCTCTTGGAGGAGGGGAAGAAAATCGCTTGGGGAAAACATGCAGCCGTCCAAGAGCAGCTCACCGCCATCACAGGCATCAGCAAAAACATGTTCGAGGAATTCGTGTGGATCCAGCAGGAGAAGCTGAAAGAAATCCTCAATATGCGCCCTGGGGATAGGCAGAAGACTCTGGACGAGTTCTTCGGGCTTTCAAGCTTTCAGAAGGCTTGGGAGAATCTTTTCCCCTACCAGAAAGAGTACGAAGGCGTTCGAAGGAACTTAGAAAGCGACCCTGACCTCCGCCACCTAGCCGACCTGAAAAAACAGTACGAAGACACCCTCTCCGAAACTATCAAACTCCAAGTGGAGCTAGAAACCTCTAAAGTCGAACTGGCCGAAGCGGAGAAGAGGCTTCTGGAAGCTGAACGCCAGCTGAGAGACCTCGAAGACTTGGAAAAAAGAGTGAACAAGCTGAAGGAGGAAAGATCCGGGCTTCAGGCACAGATAGCCGAAACGGAGGCAGCCATCCGGAGGCTTGAAGAGGAACACAGTCGCGTCGAAGAAGCCTCAGCTAAAAGCGGGGAAAAACTTCAACAGCTGAGAGTCCAGGAAGGGGGAGTTCTCACCGCTTCCAGCTCCCTGCTGGGGATGACGGTGAACTCTGGAGATGAGCTGCCTACCATCATAGAAAAACTGGAGAGCGATGTCGGAGAGCTGAGAAACACGCTAGCTCAGACAAGGGCCGCTGTGGAGGAAAGCCGTCAGGCCCGTGAGAGAATCGAGGCCGAAAAAATCTGTCCCACCTGCCGTAGAAAAATCGGCAAAACCCACAAGGAAAGGCTGAGCTTCCAGCTGAGAGAAGAGGAAGAACAAAACCTACGAAAGATGAGGGAACTCACCGGAAAGTTGGAGGAGGCGGGGCGAAAACTCCAAACCCTCACCGCGGCCAAGAATAAACTTGAAATCTTGAGGGTGGAGATCGCCAACGCTGAGGCTGAGCTCTCTGAAAAACAGCAAACCTCCACCCAGCTGAAAAGAGAAATAGCTGAGAAAGAGAAAAGCCGCGAAAAACTAGCCCAACGCCTGCGGGAAGTCGACGCCCAGATAGGAGAATTCCGGGTTGAAGTCTTGGAGTCGGCTAGGAAGCTCAGAGAGGAAAGCCGCCTGAGACGGGAAAGGCTTCTGCAGTCCATCCAGTTTCAGGAGAAAATGATCCAAGAAAAAAACTCCAGCCTAAGCTTGCTGGAGGAGAGGATCAAGAACGCTGAACAGAAACAAGCTCAAAAGAGGAAGGCTGAAAACCTAGCCGCCGCCGTTGAGGAGCTGAGACACGCCTACCGGGAGGTAGTCCCCCTTCTCCGGAGGCTGTACGTGGAAAGCCTGAGACATGCTATGCAGTCGGTGATGGACAGCCTTACCGTGGAGGCGGCTAGAAGCCTCAGCATCGAAATCGACGAAGAATACACTCCCTTCCTCGTGGAGGCTTCAGGCTTCCGGCGAGGCGTTCACCACCTTTCCGGGGGAGAGCGAACTTGGCTGTCTCTAGCCTACAGGGTGGGCCTAGGCCAACTCATCACCGAAGCCCGGACAGGGCAAAGCTTGGAGCTGCTCATCCTCGACGAGCCCACCGAGGCGCTGGGGGAGGAGGACCGAAGCATCGAAGCCTTGGCGGAGGCTATATCCAACCTGAAAAACGTCAGGCAGATCATCGTCGTAACCCACTCAGAACGTCTCGCCCAAGCAGCCTCGACGAGAATTTTAGTAGAGAAAAGAGACGGCGTAAGCCGGGTGGAAAAAGTCTAGGAGACGGCCTTTTTTTCAGCCTTCTTTCTTCTCCTCGGTTTGAGCTGAAGTGGAGGCACTCGGTGTCTCGGAGGCTGGAGGCGTTTCGATGGTGGGCGGTGCAGGGGCAGGCGTGGTGAGGAGGGTGTAGCCTATCCACGCTAGGATGAGACATAGAGCGCCGACCAGGATGACCATGACCACGGTGACGGCCAGCCACCAAGTCCAAGGCCCCGCTGCTAGGGCGTAGAGGTAGACCGCTAATGCCAAAAGACTTCCAACTAGGAGAATACCGCCTAAAGCCCTATCACTCAAAGCCAATGTGATACAGCCTCAAACAAAATCTCATGTTCGGAAACAATATATAACCTTTACCTTCAATTGCGACCATCATCGACTCCTATGCGCTAATAGGCCCCCGGATGATCTAATTTACTTCCTCCCTCGACGCACGTAATACACAACCAAAGCCACGACGACCACAACCGCCACTATCAAAGCAACAACCGGCATGAGCCTCTGAACCACCGGAACAGGCGTGGGTGTTGGTGTCGGTGTTGGGGTCGGCGTGGGTGTTGGAGTAGGCGTAGGAGTCGGTGTCGGTGTTGGGGTCGGCGTGGGTGTTGGAGTAGGCGTAGGAGTCGGTGTCGGTGTTGGGGTCGGCACGAATATAATCCCTCTTTCCACCAGTATGTCTACGATTTCCGGAGACAAGTATGCTTTCAACGTGTCCAAGGCGGTAACAGACAAGCCTCGGGATATGTTAACCAATTTCTGGACGCTGAGGTGTTCGTAGATCTTCGCAACACTCAAAGCTTTGCCAAGCTGGATCAGACGCTCAATAGCCAAAGTAGCTCTCTGCGTCTCCATGACTTCCACGATGGCTGCAGCGTCCTCGGGAGTGGACGGAAGTCTCACTATTTCATCCAAGATAGAGGCTACGAGATCCACGCTTACAATCGGAGCCTCGAGGATACGTGCAGCAGTGCCTGGAAGAATTGTTTCCAAAATCTGAGCTGTAGCTCTTAAGTTAACCGCCGCCATCTCCACCACAACTCTCGCCGTTCCTACGACGGTCTGTTCAGCCATAGCCGTCACAGCCTCCGCCGCAGCCTCTATCGACACCTCAATCAAAACTTCAGCTGAATCCGACGGCAGAGCTTGCAGGAGGCGTGTGGCCGCCTCTTCGGGGGCCTCTTCAATTTCAGCGGGTGAGGGAGGAGGTACTCCCGGTAGAATCAGAGTAGGCGCGCTGGGGAGGGGTGCCGGGGTTGGGGTTGGCGTGGGGTTAACGGTGAAAGTGAGCACTCCAGGAGAAAACTTAGTGGTAGTTATGGTATCCCATGGCTCTGTCCACACTTCCACTCTTGTCTGATAAGTGCCCGGGCTTAGAACAGCCGTATTTATGGTGACAGTGTAGGTGATGGTCTGAGGGCCGGGATAACCATATCCGAAGCCTATGTACCCGTAACCGTATCCCATTCCTGTAAATCCGGGAGGCAACCAACCGTACCCGTAGCTGGTGAGGTTGCCGTATTCATAGCCTGTAGGACCACCTGTCGGTGAAACAGTTACGCTGTATAGGAGGCCGGAAGGAGACTGGGGGCCCAGCGTCCCATTTGCATACCAGAAGCCGTAGATGCTCCACGATCCACTGCCATCATCCAAGTAGATGGCTGGGTAGAGGGGTGTCCGTTCTCCTGTTTCGATGGTGACGGTGACGGTGAAAGTAGCCAAGTCGCCTTGTGTGTAGATTTGACCGTCCAAGCCCGTGGTGGTTACGGTGATGGCTCTGGCGGTTTGGGATGGGAGATAGAGGAGAAGGGATACTATCACTAATGTGATGAGTAAGCTAGTAAGAGTTTTACTAGCCTTTATTCTCGAGAAAACACCCATCGCCCATCACAATTGAATAAAAAATGTTCCCCCTATCTGACTCTGTTTATTTCGGCCAATTGACTATTTAAAATTTATGTCCACCCTTGAATGTACGCATTCCTATAACTGAACTTAAACTGGGTGAACTTCTAAATAATACTATATGCAGGTGGTCTTTCCTGTGATAAACTTAATAAGGCCTCCAAATCACCTCCTAGATAAAGGAGGCCGCTTACTCTCTTAAAGACAAGTTTATGCTTAACTCTCGAAAGCTAACACCCAGTGGGTTGTATGTGCAGAATATTCGCTGCGATCCTAAAAGGCGGCAAGGCTTCCCCCATCCTCACCGCAGGTTTAAAGAGGCTGGAGTACGGAGGCTACGACTCAGCGGGAATCGCAACCATACACAACGGCAGACTCTTCGTGAAAAAAGACGCAGGAAAAATCAACGAAGTCGACCGGCGGCTCGACTTCGGCAGCCTCCCCGGCTCTCTGGGCATAGCCCACAACCGGTGGGCTACCCACGGTGCACCCGTACAGGTTAACGCTCATCCTCACACCGACTGCAAAGGCAGCGTAGCCGTTGTGCACAACGGCATCATCGAGAACTTCGCGGAGTTGAAAAAGGAGCTTCTGGATAAGGGGCACCACTTTATTTCGAAGACAGACACGGAGGTCGTCGCCCATTTGGTGGAGGAGTACCTCCTCCAAGGAATCAGTTTTCGGGACGCTTGTCTTCACGCTTCTAGGAGGCTGGAGGGGTCCTATGCTTTGGCCGTCATCTCGACGGTGGAGCCTAGCCGGATTATGCTCCTCCGCAAGGACAGCCCTCTGCTCCTAGGGCTCTCCGACGAGGGAAACTTCGCATCATCCGACGCTGTGGCGTTCATCGACCACACTCAAGATGCAGTTCCCTTGGATTCTGGGGAAATGGCTGAACTTACTTCCTCCGCCTACTCGGTTTTCAGAACCGCCGACGGGAAGGCTGTGCTGAAGAAACCCATCAGGCTCGAGTGGACTTTGGAAGAGGCCTCTAAGGAGGGTTTTCCCCATTTCATGCTCAAAGAAATCTTCGAACAGTCCAGATCTCTTCACTACGCTTTGAATCTTCAAAAGCCTTATCTGGAACTTATGGCCGAGCTTCTCGACAGGTCTAAGACGGTCTACTTGGTTGCAGCCGGGACCTCCTACCATTCCTGTGTTGCAGCCAGTTATATTTACTCGGAGTTGGCGGCCCTCACAGCCATACCAGTGGTGGCCAGCGAGTTCGTCGAGCAGTATGGGCGGTCGGTGAACGTAGACTCCACAGTCCTCCTCGTTTCTCAGTCGGGAGAAACAGCGGATGTTTTACGGGCGGCTGAGTATGTGAAGGCGAAGGCTGCGACGGTCTTGGGAATAACCAATGTGCTCGGCTCGACGCTCACTAGGGTTACAAGAGCCTACCTCCTCCAGCAATCCGGCCCGGAGCTTGGAGTCGCGGCGACTAAAACCTACGCTTCCCAGTTGCTCACTCACATGCAACTCGCCCTCTACCTAGGGAAGAAAAGGGGGAAGCTCTCCCAGTCTGAAGTAGACTACTACCTAGATGCATTCAAAAAAACGCCGGAACTGGTTGAACAGGCCCTGAGAGAGCATGATGAGCGGATGAAAAAGCTGGCGAGAAAATATCTGAGCAGAAAACATTTCTTCTTCCTCGCAAGAGGCCTGAACACAGCCACAGCCTTGGAAGCTAGGCTGAAGCTGTCGGAGATCGCTTGCACGCCCTCCACAGCTCTCCCTGCTGGAGAGAGCAAACACGGGCCTATATCCCTCGTAGAGAAAGGAGTTCCAGCGGTTTTCATCGCGCCGGATGATGGAACCAACAAATTGATGGAGGGGAACATCATGGAGATGAAGGCACGAGGAGCTGAGGCCATCATTCTCGGAGCGAGGGATGACGAGAAGCTGAGGAGGCTGAGCGACGAATACGTAGCCCTGCCGCCGGACATCCCCGGCATCCTCACTCCCATCGTCTACGTGGTTCCTCTCCAACTGTTCGCTTACCACATGGCTGTTGAAAAGGGTCTAGACCCAGATAAGCCCAGAAACTTGGCAAAATCCGTGACAGTTTTATAGCCTACTGAATTCGGTGGCCTGTTCGCAGCTCACTAGGTTTCTGCGGGTGCTTCCCGGCCGGGACTGCGAGTAGAATCAAATGTAAATCAAGTTTTTCTGCGCAGTAAGCAGAAAGAGAATGTTCAAGTTCTAACAAATGCACTAAACATATTAATTAATTTGTTTACAGAAGACTATCCTAAAAGCTTAAGGTGCTTCATTTTGAAGGTTAAGGGAAATGCTGCGAGGCTTATTCTCTCCTCCTCCATCGGTGTCATTCTCTTTGCGGGAATGCTTTGGTTCGTCGGAGTGGATAGGCTTTGGCTGTCGATGGAGAAAGCCTCCCCTGCATGGTTAGCAGTGTCCGCCTCCATGCTCTTGCCTTTCTATCTGGTTCGGGCGTGGCGTTGGAGAATGATCCTAACTCCGGTGAAAAATCCCGTCAAGCTTTCCAATGTTTTCTGGATCACTGCCATAGGCTACTTGGTCAACACCTTGATCCCCATCAGGCTGGGAGAACTGGTGAGAGCGGTACTGCTGGACCGAAAGGAGAAAACAGGCTTCTTCGAAGGCGCTTCCTCCATCATCATTGAAAGGATACTGGACCTGTTTGGAATCGTAATGCTAGGAGCGTTGGCGTTAGTTCTCCTGCCCAAAATGAGCCTGCCCGCATGGATTTTCGACACCCTAAGAGTGGTGGTGCTGGTGGTGGCGGCAACCTTGATAATCCTACTAGCTGGGACAAGGGCTGAAAGCAAGATAATCGCCGGCGTCTCTCACATACTCTCCGCCATCCGTTTCCCTGCAAAATGGAGGGAAAAAATCCTAGGCTACGTAGGCTCTCTTGTTAAGGGAGCCAGGCCAGTCGCCCAGAATCCAAGACTGCTTCTTTCAGCTCTAGCCTTAACTTGGGTGCTGTGGCTGTCGCAGTTTTTGGCATTTTACTTTGTTTTCAAAGCTTTCAACTACACGGTTCCGTGGACGGTTATCCTCCTCGGCTTTTCGTTTATGATGATCACCTACGCCCTCCCAGCAGCCCCCGGATACGTGGGCAGTTACGAGTTTTTCTGGAGTGTTGTGTTCGTAGGTTTGGGTTTAACCCGGTTAGATCTTTTGCTGGCAATGGCGATCGTCAGCCACCTATTGGGGATCGTAGTCCAGATGGCTGTAGGCTTCTTAGGCTTGGTTTGGTTAGGAGTATCCTTTCAGGAACTTCTGCGAATCCGTCCAACTCAGCGGTGACCAAAGAACGTGAAGCGGGGATAGGCGTATCGGTGCGCTGGGAAGGTGGGGTGGGCTGCTGTGGGGATGAAACGAGCGAATGCAAGGAAGATTATTGAAAGAGTTATGGCAAAATACTGAGATAATCTGTCTCTCAAAGGTTAGCCGCCTATCGGAAAGAATCCACAAATGCTACGACGACTAAACCCTAACATCGACGAGAGAGCGGAAGGACCTATATACAAAAGAGTTTGAAAACATGGTGCAAGCCTTCAAAAAACAGCCCAGATAAAGCTTTATATTTTATACATGTTTCTCTTTAGGTAAGACTGTGTGGATGGCTTTATGAAAGAAAAAAATGATAGTTTTGCGGATGCCTGCGTTCAGATCATCGAAAAACTGGCCGGGAAAGAGTCTGACCTAGAACTGATCTTCAAAGACTTGACATTGGAATTCGCCGGCTTGAAATCCAAGCTAACAGGCACTATTGCGCTGAACATCAGATACTACGCCAAAGAAAAAAGTTAACAGCCGCCCGGCCGATGGGCTCCATGCGAATACCGGCATGGCTTACTCAGTTTGTGAAATCGGGAGAAGTCAGCCTCTTCAAAAACGGAAAGAAAATTGTTGAGTTGGAGATAGAAGGACAAGAGTTCACCCTCAACCTTGAAGAGGCGAGTTTCTTAGAAAATTTGCTAAAAATAGGGGTTAAACCTGAGAAGAAGTCCATTATTAAAATGCTCAGGGAGCAGAGGAAATTTGCTGAAAAACTGAGAGAAGACGGACTTACAATAACAATATCTCACAAGGGTATAGCCGTGTTAAAGCTGGGCGCAGGAGCGAATCCTCGTTTCACACGGTGGCTAACGTTCACCAAGGCCATCGAAGTCAAAAGCTTGGGCAAGCTCATCGAGATGCTCAAAGAATTAAAATAGGCCTTTTTCAGGCATTTCCAGCCTCTTTCCCCTCATTTCTGATTCTATCCCATTACCCGAAGTTCCTCTAGCTCCGGTAAGGCGGCATTTCTCAAATCTTTGAGAGCCGTAAAGTTTAGCCTGTAGTAAACACTTATTAATCAAGCATGCATATCAAACGTTAAAAGGCCTTCACAGATGGTTGATGATTTTCCCGGAGAGCCGACGGTTTCAAGAGCTTTTGTGGAGCGTTATCGAAGGCAATTGCGTTGGATGCTTGTAGGCGTTGTAGTTCTCTTCGCCATTTTGGCTGCCATGAGCGACGTAGTTTGGTTTTTCTTGAACATCATGGAATTCGGTGCCCTCTACCTACGCCCCATCTATTTCACCCTTATAGGCGGGCTGGTCCTTGCAGCTGTGGCCCTCGTTCGGGTGGACTTTCGAAACAGGAGGTCCCTTACATGGTGGGCTCTTAGGCTTCTCGTGAGAGTTCTGCGTCAACGGGGAGTCGTGGAGGGTGTTCCAGCCGACTATTTTGACTTTAAAACTTTTAGGATGACTCCCTTCAACTTCGCCGCTTGGCAGGCTACCAAGGCCATCTTGGGGATGCTGGTTTTCGGAAACCTTCTCTTCGGCCTGTCCATATATGCCATGGCTCAGGGGTGGAATCCCGGTCTCGGCCAAATTTGGGGAATCTTCAGTCTTCCCTTTGTTAACCCCCCTCCTGACCAAGCCTACGCGCAAGCAAAAGTTATTCCCCTCATGCCGGCTTTGACCCTTATTGTTACACCGATTCTCGGCGCCATAGGCGCCCGGCTTACCATCCTTGTCGGTGCAACGCAGATGGTTCGAGTTCTGATGCCGACGGCTGCTGAGCTAGGCGGGGAGACTCGGCAATGGGGATGGCGCATCGGCATTATTGAAGGCTTAATCGCTTTAGCTCTTTTCTGGGCGATGTTCAATTCCTTTTTTCCGTCTTTTATAGATTACAATACCAAGTATGCTATCGCCGGATTGGCGGCGGCTGGAACTCTTTTCGCCTTCTTCAGCTACCTAGATCTAGTTAAAGGAAAAGGGCTTTTCATTCTCGCGCGCCGCCGTATTCTCACCCGATTTGTAGCTGTGCTTTTGATAGTCCTCGTCGTAGGCTCAGTTATGGCTGTCAACAACAACATAGCCGACGCCAAAAAAGTCGAATGGCTCGGCCCTTACACAGCGCAGCAGATAGGGGTAAACCGTTACTTGGCGGAACTGGATGAGGTGAGGGAGATTCCTTACAATTTCAGCATCACCCCCATACCGAGAGAGGCCATCGATGCCTATGGGGCAGAGAATCAGAAGCTCTTAAGTAAAGTTCGCCTGTGGGATTGGGGAGCGGCTTTCGCTAAACTGAAGCCTGAGATAGGGCTCATCCCCTACGTGGACTACCAAGACTCCGATATCCTCCGTTTCAACGGAACCCTCTATTGGAGCGCCTCCATGAAGCCTATCCTACCTGAAACAGTTCGCCCCGGAGACAGGTGGTATGCGGAGCACCTAGTCTACACGCATGTGCCCGCAGGTTTTCTGATTTTGGATGCTCAAGAAGGTAGGATTGTTGATTCAGGCGACTTCTTCAAGCAGCGGAAAATCTACTACGGTGAAGGCGGTCTCTTCGAGGAGACATGGGCTGCTTATCCTGTGGACCGCGAGCGAAGCGATGAACTGTTAGGCCACTTTTATGATGGAGCTGGCGGCCTAGACCTTCCGCCGCCTTTGAGCTGGATTTTTGAATTAAACTTCCTTCTGGCTTTTGGGGATGAGACAGTTCACGTGATGAGGTACAAAGATGTTTTCGACAGAGTGAGTCTGCTGTTCCCCTATTTCCAGTATCAGTTTGAGGGGCGGCGGTTAGACATGCTGCCGGTAACCGATGGTGAGCGCACATATTATCTGATGCCGTTGATCGTGGCGCTCAATACAAAGGATGTGCCTTGGAGTGTCGGTAATCCTTTTATGAGGCTGGTCGGCTACGCCCTTGTGGACATCTACGATGGAAACATTCAGTTGCTCGTGTTGGGTGACGACTATTTCAGTGAGCTGTTTAAAACCGTCTACAGCGACCACGTCACCACCGAGGTGCCTGACTGGCTCATGTACCAGATGAGGTACCCTGAGGAGTTGTTTGAGTGGCGAGTTGGAATGTACAATTACTACCACGTTACCGACCCCGCTACCTTCATCGTGGCAAAGGAATTCTTCGAGGTACCTCAAGGATTGAACACCTACTATATCATAGCTCAACCTCCGGACTTCCAGCAGCCTGAGTACGTCGGCCTCCTATCTCTCGAACTTCGAGGTGCGCTAGGCCGCAACCTAGCCGGCTACATGATTGTCCGTAATGACTACGACCATTTCGGTGAGATGAACTTCTACGAGGTAGACATCAAGTCGCCGACGAAACTGCTCGGCCCAACGGCTGTGCTGGAGGCTTTGGAAAAAAATTCCGAATTTGCTCAGTTGAAAACTTTGCTACGGCAGCCGCGGATAGGGGACAATATCCTCTACAGGGTAGGGGAACATGACGTCTATTTCATCCCAGTTTACACGGCGGGCGCAGGAGGCGTTGTCACGGAACTCGGGGTGGTGGCTGCTGTGGGAGCTGCTTTCACAGGGGAATATTACGTGGGCCTTGGCTCCACTCCCGAAGAGGCTTTCAAAGCTTTTCTAATCCAGTTGACGGGTGTTCAAGGCGTTCAAGAGCCTGGTGTACCATCTGCTGAGGCAGAGCTAACCTTGAACGAGCTGATCCGGAAGGCGGACACGCATCTGGAAGCCTATTTAGAGCTTTGGGCGGAGGGTAAGTATCGGGAAGCTGGAGAGCGTTTCGAGCAGTTCCAAGATGTATGGCGGCAAATACTTGAACGTCTAAGTTAAATGCATTCTAAAGGTGGGGGAGGTGACCGTGCAAAGGAAGCCTCCGAATGAAGACCTCATCTCAGCGGCTATTCTCCTCCTAGGCCTCATCGTCATCGGCTTCCTCCTCATACTCATCATCCGCGTGCAAAGGGGGCTTCTGGGAATCGTTCTAGCCGGTTTAGCTGTCTTCCTCTTAGTCTACTGGTTAAGGGAGCTCCGGAAAACAGTGAAGGAAGAGTGGTTGGCCGTTCCCGTTCAACAACAGGTAGAATGGGCCTACGACCTTATTGACCGTGACTCAGAACTGATCCTCGTAGCCGAGGTGCCAGGGCCGGAAGACCAAGTTAAGGTTAAGCTGGAAGGGCGTGTGCTGGAAATAGCGGGCGGACATGGCTTTCACAAGCGGGTGAAGCTTCCCAGAAATGTGGAAAAACCGGAAACAACCTACAACTACGGTGTGCTTGAGGTTAGGCTTAAGAAAAAATAACACGGAAGCCTGGATTTTCAGTAAATTATCCTACCCTAGGGGAAGCCCACCCTAAAAGATTGGTTCTCCTAGGGCTGGCGCAGAAGGCGGTTCCGTCACAGGGCGCAGTGTTGAGCTTTTCGCAGGCTTCCCGGCAGGAGGCAAACCTCAGCCCGTGGGTGAGGATGAGGTCCCTGATTTTTGAAATCAGCCTAAATCTAACCTCTTCCGGGAGGTATCTGTAGCCTAAGATCGCCTTTCCTTGAGAGTAGAGCTTTCTCAGGTTATGGGCGAGCTGAGGGTCGACTGCCTCCAAGCTTGAGAAGAAGCCTCTGACAGGTTTAAGGCTTGAAACCGTAACTTGCTTAACGCCTACCTCCTTCAAGGCAGTGGTAAGTTGCTTCAGATCTTCTAGGCTGTCGTTGAGGCCGGGGATGAGAGGGTCTATCCGTGCGGTGGTGGCGATTCCTTCTTCTGCCAGCTTTTCCAAGGCCTTCAGCCTCCGGCTGGGAGGCGGCGCATGGGGCTCGATGGTCTTCGCCACCTCGTCTCTGATGGTTGTGACGGTTATGGAAACCACTGCCCCCGCCTGTTTGAGGAGGCGTGTATCCCTCAGAACAAGGTCGGACTTGGTTACGATGAGCAGAGGGAAACCATGGCCGGTTAGAGCCTCCACGCACTTTCTAGTTATGCGGTAGTCTTTTTCCGCAGGCTGGTAGGGGTCGGTGCAGTCGCTGAGCATTACAGACAGCTTAGGGCTGGTATGCTCCGCCATCCGTCCGATGGACGCTGGAAGGTTATGTCTAGGTTTAACGGGCCCTTGGAAGGATGGGAATTTCACCGCGTAACAGTAGAGACATCCGTGGGCGCAGCGTCCAAGATAAGGGTTCACATTGTATTTGGGAGGACAGGTACAGTAGGCTTGGAGGGGAGATTTAAACCGGCTGAGTTTCTGGGAAGTCAAAAACGTTCAACTCTCCTCGACGGCTTCCTGTTCCTCCTCAAGAAGCCTTTGCCTAGCTGCCTTGAAGGGCGGAGGCTTGTAGGGAGAGTCCAGCACGGTAGCTACTCGTTCCGCCCTTTTTCTTCCAAACCCTTCCACCGAAGAAAGCTCTAAGCTTGAAGCCTGAAAAAGCCTCCTAACTGTGCCGAATCTACGGAGCATCCTGTCAGCCAACTTGATGCCAATCCTTGGCAGCGAAGAGGCTACTGCCAGCTGGGCTTCGCCTAAGCTGGAAATTTTACGCCTTTCCCTGACCACGGGCTCTCGGGAGCTGGGGGCGGTCAGTTGCCGCGTTATGACGTAGAGCAGTTCCGCTGTTTGGTCTTCTTCTGCTGTGAAAAACAAATGGCCTCCGAAGCGGAGGGAAAGGGAGGCCAAAGCGCCCCAGAGGGCGCGGGGATTCGGGAAGCTTTCCAAGGCGACGTGAAAGTCTCCCTCCACTACGAAAATGGGCTCCTGATAGGCTTCAGCCAGCCTTTGAGCTTGGTTGAAAAGTCTGCCTGAGAAAAGGGAGCTGAAGAAGTCGTGGGTTTTCTTTCTTTCCACAGCGTAGATGTCTGAAAGCACATAGTCTCCCACGGACAGGTTTCGGTAGACCAAGTGGACTCCGAGACTTTCCAGCCGGAAGGGCACCCCGGAGGCTTTTTCTCTGTAGTCGGCTACTATCTTAATCTCCGTCAACCCGTTTCATTCTCCGGATAAAATGAGAGGACAGCTCAGTCAAAGTTTGAGAAAGCCCAGTTAGTTAAAAAACCTTCCCTCTAAAAGAAATTGTAAGGTGCCCGCTTCAATTTATTCGATGAAATCGCTGACCTTAGGCGGCTCAGGGGGCAGTCCTTTCCGTTTTCTGATGTTCCTGATAATCTGCCCTATGAGCGAAGATGGCACGTTTTCCCACCTGGAGAATTCTGTTCCCCAGAAGGCTCTTCCCGCCGTGGAGCCCCTCATGGCTTCGGAGAGGTCGAAGGTTTCGGAGGCAGGGATCTCGCCCACCACGTACATCAAATATTCTTTCTGCTCCATGGATAGGATCCGCCCTCTTCTCCCAGCAATGATCTTCGTAACGTTTCCTACATGTTCGGAGGGAACCTTCACCGTGACTTTGAGAATGGGCTCGAGGAGCACGGGATCGGCGGAAAGGAAGCTGGCGTAGAGCGACCTCCGAGTGGCAGGCATGATCTGGGCTGGGCCTGTGTGAACAGGGTCCTCGTGGATTTGGGCGTCTTGAAGGCTGACTTTGACGCCTCGAACGATCTCATGGGCGATGGGGCCTTCCTCCATAGTCCAGTTGAAGGCTGAGATGATGGAGTCTTTAACCACATCCAGCCTTTGAATTCCCTTGGTCACATCGGTTAGGATGTTTCCGTGCTCATCCACTCTCCAAACGCCCTTAGCCTCATCGGGGTCCCAGCCTAGGTCCCGGAGGGTTTTAGCCATTCTATGTTTGTCGGTGTAGTCGGAGATTTCCCCCTTCTTTATCAGCTCTATGACCTCCGTTTGCAAGGGTTCCACTTGGACGAAGATCCTGTTATGCTTGTTGGGGGACTTACCCTCGTAAACCTGCCCTTTCTCCCTCACACTTTCCCTGTAGAGAATGATGGGCTGAGAGGTGATGATGTCCAAGCCGGCTTTCTGAATCCATGTGGTAGCAATTTCCAAATGAAGCTGCCCCATGCCTGAGATCAGATACTCACCGGTCTCCTCATTTATCTTGGTCACCAAGTTAGGGTCTTCGATGGAGAGTTTTCTCAGAAAATCCACCAGCCGAGGCAGATCTTTGCTGTGCTTAGGCTCCACAGCCACTGTTACCACAGGCTCACTTATGTATTGAAGCCCCTCGAAGGGTACTACATCCTTAAACGTGGAGACAGTTTCCCCAGCCTTAGCCTTCTCCAACCCCAAAAGGGCGGGGATGTTTCCACAGGGAAGACTGCCCACCACCTCCCGGAATTGCCCCATGTAGATACAGACCTGCTGAATCCGGTAGTCAGATTTGGCCCCTACCAAGTGAACCACGTCGCCGGTGTTGAGGACTCCTGAGAAAAGCCTCCCAGTGGCCACGACCCCCGCTTGGGGGTCTACCACCACGTTGGTGACGCACATCACGGCTGGGCCGTCTCTGTCGCAGTTAATCATAGCCTGCCCTACTTCACTGTCAGGGTCGCCTTTCCAGATTTTAGGTATCCGGTACTTCTGCGCTACGTGGGGGAGGGGAACGTGGTTTATGAGCATGGGGAGCACAGCCTCGTGGAGGGGGGCTATCTTAACAAGTTCTCCAACCCTCTCCTGCTGATAATATTCTACAATGTCTGAAAACTTGATGCCCCTCTCCTGCACCATCTGAAGGGTCAGCCCCCAACGGTCCTTAGCCGAGCCGAAAGCAATGTTCCCCGCTGCTAGATTCACCTTCCACCGGTCCTTATACTCAGGTTCAGCGTAGATTTCAATGAGATTGTTGAAGTCTCGAATAATTCTAGTAAGCTTCTCCTGCACCTGCGCAGGGGTAAGCCTTAACTCTTTAATGAGGCGGTCTATCTTGTTGATGAAGAGAATCGGCCTAACTCTTTCTTCCAGAGACTGTCTTGTTACCGTTTCGGTTTGAACCATGACTTCCTCCACGGCGTCCACTACCACCATGCAGCCATCGATAGCCCTCAGCGACCTAGTCACTCTCCCCGTAAAGTCCACATGCCCCGGGGTGTCGATGAGGTTGATGACATATGGTCTGTCTCCAATTTCATAATAGAGGCTGATGTTAGCGGCTTTAATGGTCATCTGCCTCTTCTGTTCCTCTTCTAAGTAGTCAAGGGCTAAAGCCTGCCCAGCTACCGAGGGGGAAAGCAGACCGGCTGCGGAGAGGAGGGAGTCGGTGAGGGTGGTTTTCCCATGGTCCACGTGGGCGATGATGCCGGCGTTCCTCACCTGTTCTAGGTTTTGGACTATCTTGGTGATTTCCCCTGTGGTCTTGAACTTAGGCAACTTCCAGTAACCTTCTGTCAGCGTTACGGCTATCACATAACGTCGAATTTTAAAAAGTTGTTGTTCGCTTTCCGGAAACCCCGTTTAAGCTTGCTTTCACTCGATAGTGGCATGCCTTGCCCTTAGGTCTTTCTCAGTCTTACCCAGTCTGCGCATCAACACCGTCACAAGGCTGTCTAAGAACACGGTGGAGGCTACTTCGAAAACCGTGCCCAAGGGGGCTAAGGGCTCATGAACTCCCAAGATCTGTCTTGAAAAGTAGTCGCGGTCCTTCGCCAGTTTCGTTCTTCCCCGAACGATCACGGTATGATCCGCTTGCTTCCCTAGCGGGGAGTTGCGGTGCGAGGTGATGGCCACTATCTTGGCTCCCACCTTCTTGGCTATTCTGGCCGCTGTAACTATCACCGTCGTTGTCCCTGAACCTGATATGGCGAGGAGGATGTCGTCTCTCTCAACTGCAGGGGTTATGGTTTCGCCGACGACGTGAACGTTGAAATTCAGGTGCATAAGTCTCATGGCGAAGGCTCTCCCCACCAAGCCGCTTCGCCCAGCCCCTATGACCATGATCTTTTTATCGCTTCTTTTAGCTTCGATGAGAAGGTCGATAAGTTTGTTGACTTCCTCTAGATCCAGTTTGCTTACAGTCAGCGAAATAGACCGGAGGATCTCATCTATTACGGTTTTAAGTTCCTCCAACCCGCATCATCTTCAAGGAAGACTGTAGCCTTTGGGGAGATTAAGCTTATGAGTCACCGAACTACCAGCACAGGGCACGAAGCCCACCTTATCACCCTTTCAACCGTGCTACCTAAGAGGATTCTTTTGATCCCGGTGAGGCCTCGGGTTCCCATCACGATAAGGTCGACTTTCGCCTCGTCCGCCAAGTCCAGTATGGTCTCAGTGGGCACTCCTTCGCGGATAAATTCCTCCACCTCCACGTCCTCGGTTTGAGCCTTTTCAACGATCTTTTTAACGGCTTCGGAGCCTAAGGCTTTCAGGTGCTCTAAGGCTTTTTCCCTATCCTCAGGCTTAAAGCCGGCAAGCGCGTGGCTGTCCACCACGTGGAGTATGATGAGCTTGGAGCCGAAGATTCTGGCTAGGTTTATGCCGTGCTCCGCAGCCTTAAAGGAACCTTGAGAGCCGTCGGTTGGGATGAGGATGCTCCTGTACATGGCTTACAGCCTCCTTTTAGTGGTCGGGTTTTGAGTTTAAATTAGTTTCTATGTCTTCTAAAAAAGGAGGTTCAGAACCCGCCGGCTCAGCCGACGATTGTAGGGATCTTTACATAAATCCGCGTAAAAACGATGAAAAATAGGGCTAAAACCGCGAGTCCTAAGGCCGCTAGGTCGGTTCTCCTGAATTTTAAGCTATACAGGCTTGTCCTCTGTTTTTTCACCCCGTAGCCTCTAGACTCCATGGCTTCAGCCAGTTCCATGCTTCTTCTCAGAGAATTGGCAACCAAAGGAATTAGGATGGGCAAATAGTTTTTCGCTCTTCGAAGAAGGTTACGGCCTTCTAGCTCAAGGCCTCTGGAACGCTGCGCGTCGGCTATGGACCTAGCTTCAGCGGCCAAGACGGGAACAAACCTCATGGCCATGGTCAAGGCGAAACTCACGTCAAAAGGGATGCGGGCTTTCTGGACAGCTAGGCTGAAATCATCCGGAGCTGTGGTGAGGAAGAAGATGGAGAAGGAGGAAATCAGAATTAAGAACCTCAAAGCCATGGCTATGGAGAAATCCAAAGGCCTGCCTGTTACGCCGACGACGGAAAAGAAAAAGTTTAAAGCAAAAATGACGGCGGCGAAGACGGAGGCTCCTTTCAAGACGGTTAGCCATTCCTTAGTTATCCTACCCACGACGGTTAGAGGCAGCATGGAAGCCAAAATCACCAGCAGGGGAAGAGTCTTACCTAAAACCAACGCTCCGACCACGTTCACGCAGGCGAGGAAGAATTTCACCCTAGGGTCTAACCTGTGGAGGAGGGTGAAGCCTTTTTTGAACTTAAAGCTTTTATAATGTATCATCAACCTCGCTTAAGCCTCCGGAGGTTTTCCATCAGCAATTCGCTTGCTTCCTCCACCCCGAAAACAGCCTTGGGGAAACCCAAGCGCGAGAGAGGGTCGAAGACCTCGACCAGTTGGGGGAGGGTCAGTGCGCCTTTCTTAATCAGCTCCCTGTCGGTCAGAACCTCTTCCACCGGGCCTGAGGCGATAACCCTGCCTGCTGCCATTAGTAGAATTTTGCAGCTGCATTCGGCCACAAATTCCACATCGTGGGTGACGACCACCACAGTTCTGCCCTCTCGGCTTATTTCTGACAAAAACTTTCTGAGGTTTGATTTCTGCTCGTAATCTTGGCCGATGGTAGGTTCGTCTATGATCAAATACTTCGGATCCCAAGCGAGGACGCTGGCTAGGGCGACTCTTTTCTTTTCCCCGCCGCTGAGAGTGAGAGGGGAAGCCTGCCTGTACTCTTCCAAGCTGAGAAGCCTCAGCACTTGGTCGGTTCTCTCCTCAATTTCCGCCCGGTTGAAGCCGAAGTTTTTCAAGGCGAAGGCTATTTCATCCTCCACGGTTTCGCTGAAAAGCTGGTGATCTGGGTTTTGGAAGACAAGGCCTACTTTTCTTGAAAGTTCCGCCACCGTCGCGCTTCCTGTATCCACGTCGTCGACCAAAACCCTTCCTTGGGTCGGCTTTAAGAGGCCGTTGAAATGTTTTATCAAGGTTGTTTTCCCAGCGCCGTTCTCCCCCATGACAGCTAGGAAATCCCCCTCCCTGACTTCAAGGGTGACATCCTTGAGCACTTCCACGCCCGGCAGATAGGAGAAAGAAACTTTCTCCAGCCGAATCACCGGTTCAACGCCTCCATGAGCTTGGCTGAAAACTCCTCAGGAGAGAGGGAAACAGGCGGAGGGATGAGGTTTTTTTCAGCCAGCAGCCTATGAAGCTCGGCAACCTTTGGAATTCCTATTCCCCTCAGCTTTTCAGCCGCTCCGCTTAGAATTTCTCGAGGGTCTCCGTCCGCTAAGATGCCGCCCTTCTCCATAACCACCATCCGGCTGGCGTGTTTAAGGGCCATTTCTAGGCGGTGTTCCACCATCAGAACAGTGATGCCTAATTCTCGGTTGAGCTTGGCGACGGTTTCCATGATGCTCTTAGCTGAAGCAGGGTCGAGGAAGGAAGTAGGCTCGTCGAACACCATCACAGAGGGCCTCATCGCCAAAACGCAGGCTATAGCTGCCTTCTGCTGTTCCCCCCCTGAAAGCTCATGGGGAGCTGAATCTTTCAACTTCCCAATGCCCACAGCCTCCAAGGCCCAGTCAATCCTCCGACGAATTTCGGCGGGAGGAAGACCTAAATTTTCCAGCCCGAAGGCTACATCCCTCTCCACCGTAAGGGAGAAAAGCTGGTTTTCGGGATTCTGAAAAACTAAACCCACATGCTGCGCCAGCTCCCGGGTGGGGTGGCTGAGAACGTCCAGCTGTGCCACCTGAATTTTTCCGCTGAGGTCTCCTCCGTAAAAGTGAGGTATAAGCCCGTTGAGACATCGGCATAAAGTCGTCTTCCCGCAGCCTGAAGGCCCGGCTAAGACGACGAATTCCCCTTTCCGAATTTGCAGATTCACATCTTTAAGCGCCGGCTTCCCAGCTTCAGGATAGGTGTAGACCAGCTCTTCGATTTCTATCATGACTGCAGCCGAACCTAGGTCTCCAGTGATCCATTAAAACGTAGCTACCATAAAATGTTAACCAACCTGGGCTTTGATGAGTTTAACCGCCTCAAAGAGAATCTGGTTTAGGTCTCCTTGGCAGTTGACACCGGCCGACGTGGGGTGTCCTCCCCCCGTCCCTGAGAAAACCTCCCCCACCATCATCGCCACATCCCTCCCCAAGTGTATGCCGGTTTCCTCGTAGAAGTCGGGAGTTGACCTGAGGCTAACTCTAACTTGGCCCTTTTTCTCTCCCCCAACCACCGCCACATGGCATCCTAACGTGAGAAGCCCTCGGGCTGCTGAAGCCTGATGAGAGTTCACATTGGAAACCGCCAGCAACCATTCGTTCAATTTGTGAATTTGAAGCCGCTCCGCCGCCTTTAACCTTGCAATTCTCTCCGACCGGGACATGGGTTTATACATGGCTGCGAGAGCTTTTTCGACATGAATACCCTTACCCACCAGCTCCGCCAAAATTCGGAAAGTCTGGGCTGTAGCATAGCGGAAAGCCTTTGTTTCATAGGCTATTCCGAAGAAGAGCCCCAAGGCCTCCTTCTTGGAAAGACGGAGGCCAGCTTGGCGGCAGAGTCTGTAGACTATTTCGCATGCGGATTTGGCTTTTCCGTCGACCAGCATGAGAGAAGCCAGCTTCCTTGTGTTGGGATGAACGGTGTGGTGATCCACCAAAATTAGGGGTTTTCCGCTGCGCTCCACCTTCGCTCCCCATTCATCCAACTGCCCCATGGTGCTCGTATCCACGAGAACTAGAAGATCCGCTTCCTTCAACTTGGGAAAATCAACTAACTTAACTGGCACATGTTTCATCAAAAGCTTGGACATGTCGCTGGGGCCTTGGACAGCGAAAATATCAGCGCGAAGTCCCGGCCTAAGCCTCCTTAAAAGCTTTGAAAAAACGAAGGAAGCAAACAAGGCATCAGGGTCAGCGTTATGGTGGCATAAGATGAGAGCTCTTTGAAAAAATTTTCTTCTTAAAAAGATCTTTAAAACCTTAAGCCGCAATACCTTTTGCTTAGCTAAGAAGGAAAACATCTACCCTACCCTGAGGCTAAAGCTTGTTCTACAACGTAGCAGGCTTGTAGTTTCCTTGAGTCAACTGGGTGGAGCTGTTTTCAGCCTTGTTTGAAGCTGCTGTTGGACTTCTCTTAGTTTCTCCCGGGTTTTTTCTTCCTGTTTACCGAGGACGTTAGCCCGGACATTGAGAAGCTCCTTTTTCTCCGTGAGGTCTTTCGTGATCGACGACTTGTCTTTTTTGACAAGGATGGAGCCTATGGACTTGTAAACGGAGGCATCGTCAGACATGGACTGCAGCTCTTCCAAAGCTCGATTGGTGTCGGTGAGCTCCATCTCCACCTGCTGTTTTTGGGCGACGATAACCTGCAAAGTCTGCTGAAGCTGCTGCAGCCTTGCCAGTTGTTCTTGGAGGTTTGCGGGAAGCTCGGAAGTTTCTTCTCCCATCAACTACCACTTATCCCTTCATCCAACACTCTATGACAGTTAAATAAGATTTACTCTTTAATAACATTTAGCAGCCGGCTTCTGTTAAACTGTTCTCCCTTAAACGTCTTGGAGTGGAAACCTCATCCAAGACGGCGATGATGCTGTTCAGCTGCGAGAACCACCGGCAAAAAGAGTTCACAGCAGCTCTGAGAGAGGTTATCCCGGAGGCATGAAAATCCATCACAAGGAGCTTCCCCCTAACTTTAACCTTCACCCTAGACCTAGCGCTTGGGGTTGTCCCTGTTTCAGGCTTCAACGCCTCATAGATCACCCTAGCTTTTCTTTCGCTGGGAAGACTGACAGTTATGAGAACCCCGGCTTTACTCAAGCATCTTCTCTCCCATTTTCAAAATTGTTAACAGTATCGCCCCATTCGATCCCGCGCAGGGATATAAAGGGGCCGATCTCCTTGAATCCGTTGATGGATGAGTAAAAAGTAATCCCGCGTAGGAAAGTTTTCTCCTCCAACAGCTTCATGTAAGCCCAGTTATTTTTTAATCCTTCTCCAGGAGAGAGGGGGACCGCTCCGAAGATTTTACTTAACACGTGTGCAAGTTTCTGCCCTTCTGGGGTGGAAGCCTTGAAAACTCCCAATCTACTGATTCTCTTTCTAGACTTTCTCCACGTTATGTCGAATTCTCTTTGCAGCCGTACTCCTTTAATGTAGAGGACCGGTGGAATCTGAGTCAGCGTCCCCCCTTCGGTTTTGTAGAAATCTATTCTCCCAGGGCCTCCCGCCCATCTGCCTAGGATCATTACGTACTTCACACCCATCTCCTCAGCTGTTTCCGCCAATCCTGAAAGACTCATCTTACCCCTGTTCACTCTATATGAGCGAGGGGACACTGTGTGAAGGTCCCTCATCAGAGTTCTCATGGATCTGGTGGGTTCTCTTGAGCTGGTGATCAGCAGATGATAAGATGAACCCCTTACATATGTGAAGGTATCCATGTTCAGTCACTGAATGTCAACGCCGAAAACTTTTGGGAAGCCCCAGTCAAAACAGTTCTTTTTCTCGAAGTCTTTGCTGGAGCTTTCCCCTCACCTTGATCCCTTGCACAACTTCTTCAGGCTGAGTTTCAAAGCGAGAAGTGGTCCTTTTAAAAGTTAATCCGCAGAACCCGTTGGACAGAAGTTTGTTTCTAACACAGAGGGCGTATTTGCAGCTGGCTCCTTCACAGAGGTCGTCTGCAAATCTGCAGTAGACGTTGCCAGACCTGTACTGGATCGCTTTTTGGCCGCATTTGAACAGATCGCAGGTGGGGGAGCATTTTTTAGCTTCATTCAAACCTAAAAACCTCCAACTGAAAACTCGGAAAGAACAATCGAAGCCTTCAGAGATCTGCTGAAAAATAGTTGGAAATCTTGATATTTTAACATTTTGGTCTTTCCCGGTTGAGGACGCCTCTTGGTTTGAAAGGAAGTTTTTAAACGGATGAAATAGTAGCTGGGAATGTCAGACTTTTAAAGACTTTTAATGATCGAGGATTTTGCAGAGCTACGGAAAACTTATAAAGACTTTGGAAGAATCAGCCTAAACGTAAAAGCTTACTTTGGGATTGGCGTTGCTGCGCACTATGCGGATGGCGAGGATCGAGGTAGTAGCACCAGCGGATAAAACCGATTTCATAATTCGAGATGTAGGAAGACTCGGCATCGCCCATTTCATCAACATCACCCAAACTAAAAAGAGAAAATACGAGGAGTTAACTGAAGAATTCAGGCATACTTCTAGGGAAGACCTTCTGCTGCAGCTTTCAAACCGTATACATAACACCATGAAAAAGCTTACCAGCGCACCTTACCCCAAGCCTCTCCCAGTCGGAAAGGACGTAGACGAGGTTTTAAAGAAGATAGAAGGCGAAATAGCCTGTCTCGAGCTGGAATGGGCTAAAATCGACAACCTTATGAAAGAAGTGACGGAGGAGAAAGCTTCCCTAGAAAAGGATCTAACCCAGTTCTACGAGGAGCTGGAGGCCGTTAAAAAACAGCTGGAAGAATTCGGTGTTAGCGTCCACCATCTCCAAGCATTGAAAAAGGAGAGTCTGGCTGACCGGGACAAGATAAGACGCCTGCATGAGCGGCTGTTGGAGGCTCAAAAAGCCTTAGCCCTGTTAGAGATGGCGGCAAAGCTGAGCGCACCTCATGAAAAACTTCCCAACGATGAAGCTGAACTTAAAAAGCTTAGAGAAGAGCTCCGGAAAGCTCTTGAACTCCACAGGCGGGTTGAAGAAAGCCTTCCCGCAGCCAAGGGAGAGATGGATAGAATCGAAGAGATCCTCCAAGGGACTAAGGAAGCTGTTGAAAAGAAAATCGAAGCAGTTGAAAAATTTAGGGAGGTTCAAGCTGAAGTAAGTCAACTTAAAAAGCTGGTAGAAGAGCTTGAGGCTTTAAACCCCGAAGCATTGGCGTTGACGGGAGAGGCTTTCACGCGGGTTCTCAGGGAGACAGTGGAGGTTCTTGATGTTCTCAAAGACATGCACCTAGGTTCCCTCGGCATTGAGGATACCATGCAGAAGGTGTCGAAAATCTCCTACGAAGTTCTGAAGAGCTACGAGGTTTTAGAGAACGCTGAAAAGTTTCTTTCTCTTCAAACTGTGAAAAACCTGATAGACCATGTTAAGGAAGCTGAATCCGCTGAGGTGGAGGGCCTGCTAGAGAAGGCTAGGGAACTGCTTGAAAGTACATCCATGAAGCATCTAGGAATCTTGGAGAAAGCCTTGGAGATCCGTCACCTCGAACATCGAATTGATAGGCTTTCGCAGGAGCCGGCTAGGTTGTTAGAGCGGCTGGAAGAGGTGGCTAAAGGAGCCTCAGTCATTCATGCCTACAGGGAGATTGTGGACATTGAGCTGAGAATCGAGGAGCTTAAGCAGAATTTCAGGAGAACAGGGAAAACCGCTGTGTTCGAGGTTTGGGTTAAAAACGTGGACAGGGAAAAAGCCTTAGAAGCCATCAGAAGAAGCTGCCCTGAAGCCGTGGTCAACGTAACTGGAGAGGAGCTGGGAGACAAACCTCCCACCTTCATGAAAAACCCCCGGATAGCCGCTTGCTATGAGAAGCTTGTGGCAGCCTTCGGCCTTCCTAACTATCATGAAATCGATCCCACGATTATCACGCTGTTCTCTTTCCCCATCATCTTCGGCTTGATGTTCGGGGACATGGGGCAGGGGCTAATTCTCATCGTCGGAGGTCTTCTCATAAAAAAGGTGTTCGACAGGTTCAAGCTTTCAGGGGACCTATGGGACCCCATCTATCAGGGGAGATTCCTCATAATCAGCTGCGGGATCACAGCCACCTTTTTCGGCTTCCTCTACGGCGAGTTCTTCGGTCCCACCACCGCCGGCCATGAATATGAGTGGTATACCATGCTCACCGGGTTGAAGGAAGGCCCTTGGTTCAGCCCCATCGACCCCCACAAAGGAGGGCCTGTCATGCTGCTGAAGGTAGCCTTAGTGGTGGGCATGATTCACATATCCTTTGGAATAATCCTCGACATCATCAACAAGCTTTCCCGGAGGGAGTTTAGAAAGAGTCTCGCTCCAGTTTCATGGCTTTGGTTCTACCTCAGCCTCAGCTACCTGATGCTGTCGGTGTTGTTCTTCGGCCAGAGGATTGAAAACATTCTGCTTGATCTTCAGAATATTGTTCCCTTCTTCGTCGTGCCTTTCATAGGAATGTTCGTTCTTCACAGGTTCTCGGAAAGCGCCATGGACGCCTTCTCCGAAATGGTGAGCAAAGCCATCGAGTCCATTTCTAACACCTTTTCCTACGGCCGAATTCTAGCCTTAGGCATCGCCCACGCGGTGTTCAGCGAAATCGCCCTCATAGGCTCTGGGGCGATGTTCTGGCCTGTGTTCATCATGGTCACAATCTTCATGATAATAGCCTTGGAGGGGATCATAACCTTCGCCCACACCCTGAGGCTTCACTGGGTAGAATGGTTCAGCAAATACTACAAGGGGGATGGAGTGCCTTTTGAAGGATTCATCATCCAAAGAAGATTCACAGCGCCGGCATAGGTTTCTCAGCCTAAAGCCGGCTGAGCTCCGAGGTTACTCCATAAAGAGGGTTTTACTCTTCGGCCTCATCCCTCCTGCTTTCGTCCTCGCCGGGCTCTTTCTCGGCCTTTGGATTTTCACCGCTCTAGAGTTTTCCCTGTTTTACAAGCTGGTTTTCACCGTTGGCACCACTTTTGCAGGCTTCGCCTTGGGGACTTTCGTGATAGTTAAGCTTACGGATAAAATCGTCAAATTTGCCAGGGTTGGAAAAGAATGAAGTCAGTCTACCTATACGGAACTTTAAGCCCTAGGATTAGGGCGAGGAAGTCTTTTCTGCTGGTGAAGGGCGACTACGACGCCCTCTTGGGTGCTGAAAACGTGCAAGCTGTCCTGAGAAGGCTGGAGGGAACAGCCTACCGCCATCAAGTAGCTTCCCTTCTTCTAGAAGAATTCAATCTGAGCAAAGCTGAAGAAAGTCTCATGGAAGCCTATCGGAGGGAGATAGACTTCATCGCCTCCCACCTGAAAACCCGGGAGGCTGCTGACTTCTTTTCTCAGCTCAGCCGCATACAGGAATTAAAATGTCTCGCAGACATTTTGAAGGCGATCTTTCTGGAGCTGCCTTGGGATGAAGCCTCCAGCTACATTCACCCCTATGGAAGGCTGGGGGCCGCGCAGTGCAAAGCTTTGGTCGACGGGAAAAATCTTAAACAGGTTTTAAGCCTCATCTGGGAAAGGCCTTTGGCTTTGGAGGTTGAGAGGCTGGTCAAGGAGGTTGAGGATGTCTCAAGGCGGGGGCTGGAGGTGGAGATCACTGTAACAAGGTACGGGATGATGGAAGCTTGGAAGAAGTTGAACGAGGTGAAAGGGAAGGATAGATTCAGCCTTAAGCTTATGGGCTTCGTCTTGGACGCTGCGAACATCATGGCAGTGTTGAGGATGAAAAAACTAGGTTTCAAACCTGAAGAAATCGGGTGGAACCTCATTTCCGCGTATTACAGGATCTCTCGGGAGGGGTTGGAGAAGGCTTCAGCCGCCCCCACAGAGAAGGAAGCTGTAAAGGTTTTCGCATCCGGCTACTACGTAAACCAGCTTTCACCTCTCCTGAGCGCCTACGAGGTTAAAGGAGACCTGTCTATCTTTGAAACAGTCTTCAAACGTTTCCATGCCGGTGAATGTGAACGGGTTTTCATTTCACCTTTTTTCCACCTCGGAGAGGTTTTGGCTTATCTTTATCTGAAGCTTTATGAGGTTCAGGACCTCATCGCCATCCTCATCGCCAAACAGGAAGGGCTCCCCGCTGAGAAGACTAAGCCTCATCTCGTCCTCCACCAGCCGCCCTATCCGCTTTGATTCGGAGCCTCTCCTACCAAAAGAGTTTTAAATTCAATGAATTAATCTTGAACATCCCACATAGGGCAGGTGAAGCGGATGAGTTTCCACCTAAGAACAGCGCCGGTAACCGTTCTGCTGATAGCAATGGCGGCAGCCATGCTGGTAGCTTTTGCCTCCGCGCAAGAGACCCCCGAAGCGGTTGAAGCTGTGAAAACCATCGACTTAGGGCTGATGGCCATAGGCGCAGGCATAGCCATCGCCGTTCCCGGCCTTGGAGCGGCCCTAGGCTTATCGATGGCAGTATCCGCCATCGCAGCCGCAGGGGCAGAGAGGCCTGAGATCATCGGAAGGTTCTTCATCTTCGTAGTCTTCATCGAAGCTATAGCCATTTACGCTCTCATTGTAGCCATATTCATCATTTTGATGCTTCCAGCAGCTTGAAAAATTCCAACATAGTGTCGAAAGAAGACAGGCAGAACCCTTAGATATCTTTAGTTCCCTAGCTTAAAAAAGAGACGAGCGCCGAAGAACAATGTTGATGCTTTTTTATGTTTAAAAATAGTTTGCAGAAGATGTTTTATCGGAGACAACACTTGTTCTTGAACAGCTTAGCATAAGAAGCTGAAGTTGCAGATAAAGAGAATTTATTCAATTTTCACCATTCAGCTGGTGTTTGTCTTTCTGCTTTAACTATCTCACCTGATTAATTGGAGTGCTTTAGCTAGTTTATATCTTTGCCTTAACCTCATGATTTCGGCCTGAGCTTTTCTTTTGGCATGGAAAAGTTTTGGCTTAATGAGCGGCAGACGACGCCATCTCTCCAGTTTCGGAAGGTTTTTAGCCGATTCATATTCTGTTAAAAGCGACATGCTCTCGGATGAGATTGAAGCGTATTCAATAAATCTGGGGTATCTTT
Source organism: Candidatus Hecatella orcuttiae (assembly GCA_002011035.2). GTDB lineage: Archaea > Thermoproteota > Bathyarchaeia > Hecatellales > Hecatellaceae > Hecatella > Hecatella orcuttiae. The sequence continues at coordinate 148,046 of MTLY02000003.1, forward strand.
CTTTCACCCATGATAAGCCCATTCCGCTTAAGGGGCTTTTATATAGTTGTGCGCCGCGGATGATCTCTTCTCTTATCTGAAAGTCTGATTTCTCCCCCTCTTTCCGTGCCAAATTACTTCACTGTGAAGTACGTTGGATTAAATGAATTAATAAATTTTACCTTGGCGAACGTTGAATTTGCTGCATTTACTCACAAAGCCTACTGGGGCAGCTGTTAAAAAAAACTTAATCTGAAAACTTCGCAAGAAAGTTGGGGGAATTTGGTGAAACTGGTGTAGGCTGGCAAAAATACTAGAAACTTGGCGAATATTTTCTATCTAAGAAAAATCATGAAGCTTGTCAGAAGGATTTTTGAGATAAACCTAAAACTCCAAGGTCGTTTTAAAGTCGAACTGCCCAACTTTAGAATCAAAGGGAAAAACAGTCTAGACTGGTAGTCTGTGTCCCCGTATCTTTCAATTTCCCTCCGAAGCTTTTCCTCTTCGGCTAAGAAACGGAAGATGCAGTCCAATTCTTGGTCTGAAAATTCATCCAGCATTCTGCGCATTTTGGATGTAAAGTTCAGCTCTCTTCCGAAGGCTTTTTCACAGACTACCGCGTAGTGGTTCGACATCTGCAGCCAAGATAACCCTCCAGCGAGGATTTGAGCTGCTGCTTCCCCCGCAGCCTTTCCAGCTTTTAACCCAAAGTAAATACCCCCTCCTGAGGTGGATTTGTTATGGCCAGCGGCTCCCCCTGCCAGCATCAGGTTGCCTCGGCAGCACTCCTTAACCGGGCCGTGGAGGGGGATTTCTCCTCCTTGAACGTGTTTCACTTTCCCCCTCCGGGTTTTCTTGGAAAGAACCGGATGGCTTCGGAGCGCCTTTTCTAGGCAGCTTCGGGCAGGAGTCTTCCAGAGGTCTCCCCGCACACAGAGGCCTACCCGGGCTCGCCCTGTATCCAAAGGGACTATCCAGCCGAAGAAGCCGGGAAACATCCTCCTCCCAAAATAGAGTTCCACCGCATCTACTTCGTTGAAGTCCACTCCCTCCATCTCATACTGGATTCCCTTCAGGCGGGGAAGCTGGCAGGGAAGACCTACCCTCTCCGCTAAGAGGGGCGTGGAGCCCTCAGCGTCGACTACTACCCTAGCTTCAACATACCTGATGTGGTCATGCTTGACCTTGAGAAGGCAGTTCGGTTTGCCTAAGCCTTCTAAACCGTAGGCTTTAGCCTCAAGCAATAGCTCTGCTCCTGCGTCTAAGGCTCTCTCAGCGAGTTTTCTGTCCAGTTTCTCCCTGTCGACGATGTGAAATTCGCCCCTGTCCTTGAAGAGGGAGAACTGCAGGTTGCTGGGAGAGTAGAAGAAGGCGCCCCTCACGGTGTTCAGCACGCAGTCCCGGGGGAGGTTAAACTCTTGAAAGGCTCTGGCTGTAATCTTGCCTGTGCAGTGGGCCGGCCGCCCTATTTGGGAGTGCTCCTCCAGCAGCAAGGTTTTCAAGCCTGCTTTAGCCGCTGTGTAGGCGGCTGTGGAGCCCGTGGGACCAGCGCCAACTACCACAACGTCGTAGGTCAACCCAGCTCCTTCCGGCTATTTTTCGAAGGCTCAAAACTATTTATGGGTAAACATAATTTTTAAAGGCTGAAGCTAGAGCCGACTGCGAGGGTCTCCGGTTTTGAAACTTCTGGTCAGCGTTGTTGACAAGGCGGAAGCCTTGGAGGCTGCGAAGGGTGGAGCCCACATCGTCGATGTGAAAAACCCTGAGGAGGGCGCCTTGGGAGCCAATTTTCCTTGGATAATCCGCCAAGTTAGGAAGTCGATCCTCAGCCAGGTTGAGGTAAGCGCAACCCTAGGAGACCTACCCTACCTGCCGGGAACAGCCTCCCTCGCCGCCTTGGGCGCAGCGGCTTCCGGAGCCAATTACGTGAAGGCAGGCCTCTACGGGGTTAAAACCGTGGAGGAAGCCGTCAAGCTTCTCACAGGGGTGAGAAAGGCCTTGGAAGGCTTGAAGCCCAAGGTTCAAACCATTGCAGCCGGCTACGCTGACTACGAGACTTGGGGCTGCTTGAGCCCTTGGAAGCTACCCCTCGCCGCCTACAAGGCGGAGGTAGACGGGCTGATGGTCGACGTGAAAAGAAAAAACCTCCAAAACCTCTTCGATCACGTTCACCTAGGAGAGTTAAAACTTTTCGTCCAGGAAGCCCACACCTACGGGTTAAAGGTTGCCTTAGCAGGGGGCCTAACCGCCGAAAACCTAGAAGCCCTCCGGGATACAAGCGTGGACATCGTCGGCGTCCGTAGGTCCGTTCTTTCAGCCGCCGGAAGGGTGGACAGAGAAAAAGTGAGCCGGATGCTTGAAGCTACAAGTTTCCCAGAGCGCTGATGCAAACCCCTCGTTCAGGGAAACTCTAATCCGGTACTATTTCCGAACAGAGAACCGAGCGGCCCTCCAAAATTCTCCGCATTCGCTCAGGCTTCCGACCGTTGACCACGAAGCAAGTCAGCTTCCCTTCAGCCAAAAGCCTCGGAAGCTCAGCGTCGACGCAACTCCACCTCCGCCGGACTTGAAGCTCGCCTACGGTGAGCTGAGGAATGAGCTTGCCGCCGCCTTTCTTCGGGTCTTGGGTGAAAATTCCGTCCACATCCTTGAGAAGGAGAAGTTTATCCGCCTTTAGGCGGAGGGCTAGGAAGGCGGCGATGGAGTCGGAGGTTACATCCCAAGAAGCCCTCAGAAGCCTAGAGGCCGCTGTAAACCGAGAGGGGAGAAAAATCGGAAGGCCGCATCTCCCAAGCAAGATTTCCACCTCCTCCAATCTGCTCACAGTATGAGAGGCGGGTATGAAGCTGTGAAGGAGAAGGCCGAACTGGTCCATGGCCAAGACAGCCATCCGGTGGGCTGTCTGAGGCGGAAGGCTGAATTTTCGGTCCAGCGCCCTCACAGCATCCGCTAGAGGGCCTCCCCCCGGGACGATGAGCAGTCGATGCCGATGGGACAGCCGGCTGAGGGTTTTGCAAAGCTTCTTCAAGGCCTGAGGATACTCAGTTAGGCTGCCTCCCACCTTCACCACGGCTTCCACCATCTAAACTTCCCCTCCTCCTCCGCCGTAACGCTCCGCCGCCATCAACGCCGCTGCCCCTGCGGGAGCTGTCTTCGATATAGCAAGGCCTGTAAGCTCGTCAAGGTTGACAACTTGGCGAAAACCAGCCTTTAATGCCGCTTTCCGAGCTAAAAATTCAGCCCCTAGGCCTGCGGTCACCACGGGTATGCGGTTCTTATCCAAAGCAGGGAGGGCTGCGGCTTCAAAAACTTGGTTCAAGGCCTCTGCTATCTGGTTCACCTGTTCCCCTGCGACAAACTGGGCTATTTCCTCAACCTCCGTCTCCCCCAGCATGCTCAAATCTGCGCAGACAACCCTCGCCAGCCTGGCTGAGGCTTCAGACTTGGTGACTCCTCTCCCATCGCTGGTTTCCACGGTGTACTCCTCCTCTTTCAGGTTGCCGAGGATTAGGTGGACGTCGCCGGTGGTGGCGAAGAGCTCCGAGGAAACCCTCACTCTCCCACCGCCCAGAGGAATAGACTTGACCACCGCGGCGACGTTGGTCCTGAGGGCACCTGTGTAAACCAACTCCCCGCAGCCCAGCTTTTCCAAATCGGTTTTACCCCGCGCAGCAGTCTTGCTTGCGAGAACGGGGATGATGCTGGTGGTGGTGCTGCCCACGTCTACCACGAGGCCGTTGCTCAGGTAGCGGGCGACCAGCCATCCTGTGGCAGCCCAGTTGGCTGAAGCCACCCGGAGGGGGCTGAGCTTGGCTTCCTCAGGGGAGATCAGGCTTCCTTCCACGTCCACGATGCCTAAGGGTGAATCGCCGAAGGCTTCCCCCACGCAGGATATGATATAAGCTACGCCTTCTCCCTTGGTCTGAAAAACATCGGAGAGTTCCGCCGTCATGGTAACGCCTACGCCGTCCCAGCTGCCCGAGGGGGAACCTGCCATCCGTCTTCCCAGTCCCCTGAGAAGAGGGAGAAGACGGTCTTTGCCCTGCTTCCAAATGGGGAAATACTGGACATCTGTCCGGAGTTTTTTCTCTCCCCCCTCAACTTTTTGTAGGCAGGCTGCTTTAACGTTCGCTCCGCCTACGTCCAACCCCAAGGTTTTTATCATGATCCTATTGGTGGATGCTCAGCCTTGAAAATCTTATCCAAAACCCTGCGGAGCCTCTGAGAAGCCTCAGAAAAGGTAGAGCCGTGGGCGACTAAGTATCCCTCTCTGGCCTCCGGCTGCCAGCGGGGCGGGAGGAAAAACTCCGCGCTTCCTCTGACCCTAGTTTGAGGCAGTTGAACCTTCTTGTAGACAGCGCTGCCCTTGGAGAAGATTTTCTCGGGAAGCCTTCCATGGAAGGCTGAGCCTAGAAGGAGGGCGGCTGGGTTTTCCTCTAGGATTTTCCTCACCCCTAGGTAGGATGCAGTCAGCCGAAGGTTGATGTCCACCACCACCGGCCCGTGGGGAGTTAAGACCAAGTCAACTCCCACATAACCCCGCAGAGGCGCTAGGGCCCTTGCAGCCTTCACAGCCTCCTTTAAAGCAGCCTCTTTCAAGGGTGGAGCGTAAGGGGTGAAGCCGCCTAGGTAGTGGGAAGCTGAAGATGGTCTTCCCAAGGTTATCCACTGCTTGTTGAGGCTGAGGGGTTTCAGGTCCTTTCCGCTACAGAGGAGACTAACGCTGGCTGAGGCGCCCTTGAGGTATTCCTGAACTAGGAGCAGAGAGGCATGGGCCTCCTTTACCGTTTTCTCCAAGGCTGAAGCCACGTCTTCCTTCCGGTGAATTAGGCTGAGTCCGGTGCACCCTGCTTCTTGGTCAGGTTTGACTACGGCTGGGAAACCCACAGCCTCCACTGCTTTCTCTAAGCCTTTGCAGCCGTCTTGAACCTTCGCCTTCACGGTTTTGGGAACTTTCACTCCCGCTTTTCTCAAAACCTCGTATACGGCCGACTTCCTCTGAAATTTTTTAACCGTTCCCGAAGGGCAGTTGAGGGACTGGCAGCCCCCTTCCTCCATCGTTTCCACAGCTTCACCTAAGGCGTTTCGAGTTTCAGGAGCTATGACCAAGGCGGCGTCAGCGGCAGCTGAAAGCTTTCGGACGGCAAAGTTTAACTCTTGGGGCGACTGGATGAAAACCGCTTCGTCGACGCGGAGGAGGGAACGGGCGGTTTTCAGCCTCCGGTCTAGGGTAACGGCTACTTGGCAGCCTAAACTTTTGAGGTCGGATATGAAAGCTTTGAACATTCCATAGCCGTCGCAGAGAATCTCCGATGGTATGACTTCCCCGGCAAACCCTCCCCCGGCTGCGTATTCGAACACAAAAACCTTCACGGCTTATGATGCCCCAAGTTGACGTTTGCGGCCTCTGGAATGTTTAGGAAATCTTGGAGTTTAACCTTTTATTTTTTAACCCGCCTCCTGAGAGTCTTTCTTACACTGGGAATTTCTAGGGTAAAAGTCATATGAAACAGTATAGACTTTATTTAGATGAGCAATGTTGCTTGACTTCGAAAAAGGCGAAAGAGTTGCGAAAACGTCCGTCGGCATATTCGCCGTTATCGGAACGGTGGAACTGATTTTCGGGATCCAGTCGGGCAGCATTGCTTTAACAGCGGACAGCGCCCACACCTTCACCGATGCGCTTGTTTCCGCCATCACCTTTTTCGGGCTCAGAACCTCCCGACGCCCACCCGGAGGGAGATTTCATTTCGGCTACCATAAGGTTGAGACGTTTTCCGCCGTGCTATCCGCCCTGATAATGGTTGCTGTAGGTGTGCTTATCGTCTATAGGTCCTTTCTAGAGCTGAGGGCTCCTGAGCCTCTGACTGCTCATTTCCCTGCCATGGCCACGGCGTTGGGAGCCTCAACGGTTTTCCTTTTGCTCGGCCTCAACAAGAGGAAGACAGCGAAGAGGATTAACTCTAAATCTCTGAGCTTCGACGCCTTCAACACCTTGAAGAGCTCCGCAGCCTCGTTCTCAGCTTTCCTAGGCATCAGTCTCTCCTACCTGGGTTTTTTCCGGATAGACGCCGTCGCCGGCCTTGTCATCGGCGGTTTCATTTTTGCCGTCGCTTATATTACGATAAAAGAATCCTCTCTCATTCTGCTGGATGCATGTGCGTGCAGCGTCGACACCTTGGAAACGGCTAGGAGACTGGTGGAAAGCGTGGAAGGCGTTAAGAAAGCTGAGGACATCCGGCTGAGAAGCGCAGGTCCCTTCATCATGGGTGATGTGGTGATAAAAGTTGACGGGAAAACAACCGTCCAAGAGCTTGAGGACATCAACGCCAAAATCGAGGATTCGGTCAGAAGCTATATTCCAAACCTTCTAAAGCTGATAATTCAACCCAAACCCTATGAGGAGGATGGACAGTCCTAAGCACGAATGTACAAAACCGCCGGCATTCAGCCTTCAGGTGGAAAGGCTTAGATATGGTTGCACTCCCCTCTAATGGGGGATGAATTTTGAGTCAGCCGCCAGTGAGCGAAGGAGAAGACTTGGACTTTGAAACCGTGAAAGAAGACTGGAACGAGTACAAGCTCAGCGACGGCTCAACCCTCAAGGTAAAGACCGTCCTCATAGGCGTTCGCCGGCTTAAAAACCAGTACACCCCCACCGGAGACCCTGTCTACGTTATCACCTCCCACAACGTGGTTCGGTCCCTCCACGTGCCTGAGAAACTTAAAAGAAGGCCAGCCCCGCCGGCTGGAACCACCATATGAGGGCTTGAGGAAACAACTTATAGCGGGAGAGCTCTAAGAGTTTATTGGCCTATTGATGGGAGTTAAAGATGGTTGAAAGAATTTTTCCTGACACCTCCGTCATCGTAGACGGAAAGATAGTTCGCATGTTGGAGCGAGGAGAACTCAAGGCTGAAGAAGTGGTCGTTCCCTTGGTGGTGGTGGAAGAGCTTCAGGCTCAAGCCTCCAAAGGTCGGGACTCAGGCTTCATAGGGTTAAGAGAGCTGAAAAGGCTCAGAGCCGTGGGGGAGACTCGAGGCATTAAAGTTTCCTTCTCTGGCACTAGGCCTAGCTTAGACGACATCAAGCTGGCTAGAAGCGGTAGAATCGACGCCCTCATCATGGACATGGCCTTAAAGGAGGGGGGAACCCTCGTCACCGCGGACTATGTTCAAGCCTTAACCGCCGAAGCCAACGGCGCCAAGGTGGTCTACATTCCTCCCGAAGGCCGGCCGCCTAAGCTGAAGTTTGAAAAATACTTCACCCCCGATACCATGAGTGTTCACTTGAAAGCGGGAGCCGCGCCCATGGCCAAGCGGGGCAAACCCGGCGCCTCCAAACTGGTGAAGTTGAGAGAGAGGCCTCTCACCGAGGAGGAGATGGAGAACACCATCAGGGAGATCCACGAAGTCAGCAGGCTCAGAGGGAAGGGTCTTTTCGAAATATCCATGAATAATGCCACCGTCATTCAGCTGGGAGACTACCGTATAGCCGTGGCTAGGCCTCCCTTCTCAGACGGCTTAGAAGTAACCATCGTCCGGCCTGTGGTGAAGCTGAGGCTGGATGACTACGGCTTATCTCCGAAACTCTTAGAAAGACTTCGGGACAAGGCAGAGGGTATCCTCATAGCTGGGCCTCCGGGCTCCGGGAAAACCACCTTCGCCTCTTCTCTAGCCCAGTTCTACATGGCTCAAGATAAGATCGTGAAAACACTGGAGGCCCCTAGAGACCTGCAGGTGGGGCCTGAAATCACCCAGTATGCTCCCTTGGAGGGGAGCTTCGAGAAAACAGCGGACATTCTCCTCCTCGTCCGCCCTGACTACACTGTTTTCGACGAGATCAGAAAAACTCAGGACTTTAAGACCTTCGCCGACATGAGGCTGGCTGGAGTGGGCATGATAGGGGTAACCCATGCCAGCAGCCCCATCGACGCCATCCAGAGGTTCATAGGGCGGACGGAGTTGGGAATGATCCCCCACATCGTCGACACGCTGATTTTCCTCCGATACGGAACGGTGGAAAAAGTTTACGAGCTGAGTTTAACGGTCAAAGTCCCCACGGGGATGACGGATGAAGCCCTAACAAGGCCTGTCATAGAAATCAGAGACTTTGAAAGCGGCCGCTTGGAGTATGAAGTCTACACTTTTGGGGAGGAGAACATCATCGTCCCCGTCGCCCCCACCGAAGCCGCCAAGGTTCCCCCAGCCCGAAGGCTGGCTGAAACCCGGATTTTGGAGGAAATCCGCAGGCTCGCCCCCAAGGCTGAGGTGGAACTGGTCTCCTCAGACCGGGCTGTGATCCGAGCGGACAGCCGAAGCATCCCCATGCTCATAGGCAGGGAGGGCGCCAACATCTCCAAGCTGGAGAAGAAGCTGGGAATCCGTCTGGATGTAAGGCCTCTCCGCGGCGAAGAGGGAAAACCCGTCAAATTCTCTTTAGAGGAAACCAAAAGCAGCATCGACCTGCTTTTCGACCCTGAAATAGTAGGAAGCCAAGCCCGTGTTTATGTGGACGGAAAATTTCTTTTCGCAGCGACGGTGGGTAAAAAAGCTAGGATACGGGTCTCGAAACGAAGCCCTATGGGATGGGAGCTCGGGGAAGCTATCACAGAAGACCGGGAGATCACCGTAACAGTATAAGCTGACCCGAAAAAGATTAGGCCGTATATGGCATGGGTTTTCTGGGCGTGGGGTTATGAACTTCGGCAGCGTTTAATTTGCTGTCCTGTTTTTTTAAACTGGACAAAAAACTTTATGATGAACTCTTTGAGGTTTAAGGGGTCATCCACATAGGTGATGGTGGAGGTTCCGTTTAGCCTCGCCATTTTTTCGCAGAAACGTCTCAGCTCCGGCCGCCGGTCCAGTATGATGATGTTAAGCCTGATGTCGGCTTTCCCGGCCATGTAGGCAGCCCTCAAGGCGCTTTCTTCAGGTGTTTCATCCCCATGGCAGGCTGCAGTGGGTTCCCCGTCTGTTATCAGGAAAATGTTCTTGTTGCCTTCTTCCCGGGAGAGAAGCTCTGTGGCGAAGTCGATAACCTGTCCTATGTCAGTGTATCCATAAGGCCTCAGCTTAACGATCTGCCCGTAGGACAAGAGTTGAGGCCTCTGGTTGTAGGCTACTACATGGAGTTTATCTTCCTTGTAGTCCCTCTGAAGTATCTCTCTGAAAGCCAAGGCTGCCGCTATGCCTCCTCTAAACTTATTCCCTCGCATGGAGTAGGACACGTCGACCAAAAGGGCGTTGGTTGACTTGGCTTCGTGGAGGGGAACCCTGATTTTCAAGTCATCCTCCGCGATCCTCATGTTCACAGGGTCTCTTACTGCCGTGCGGATAAGGGTCTCCTGAATGTCCAACATATCGTAAGAGTGCTGGAATTCGTCGAATTCCCGGAGAGTGGAGGAGGGCATACTACCCCAACCGGTTTCCTCAATCTCATGGGGGCCCTTATCTTGATGTTTTTTCAGGTTTAAGAAAACTTCCTCCAACACTTTCTCAGCTATGATTTTCTCACTTTTCTCCGTAAACTCCGGATACAAGGCTAAAACGTTCTGGTAAGGCCAATCCTTCGGCGGCTTCAGCTCAATCCAACCTTCCTTGTTGAGGGCTTCCAGTATCTGGTTGAGGAAATGCTGGATCAGCTGTTCGGCTTGAAGATCTGAAGGCTGAATTTCACCTTTTTTGATTTTCTCCAGAAGCTGCTGCCAAGCTTTCTCTTTGGCTTTACGCTGCAGCACGTATTCTTTCAGCCATCGGCTGTCGTGGCTTCTCATCCAATGCCAAAGTTGGCTTTCCGCCTCCGCGCCGAGGCTTTCCTCCATACACTGGTTCTTGCATTGCCGAATGAGCTCTTCCAGCAGTTGAGATTCAGATTTTTTTTCACGTGATTGCGCATCAGGATTAAAAAGCTTGTAAAGAAGGTCCCCTGTCATCTCTTTTCCTAGAATGGAGGAAAGCTCTTGCTCCTCAGGCTTTCTGCACAGTTCACATTCAGGCTTCATTTTCCACCAGCTCTCCCAAATAGTAGGTGAAGTCCTTTTTGTCCACCAACCTAGGAGCACAGTGAAGCATGGATTCTAGGATGATCTCCACGGTTGAAAGATAATAATCGTCTTCCAGCGCATCGTCGCGGGAAATAGCCCTTACGTACTGGTTGATTACTCTATACTTTCTCAGCTTGGGGACAAGCTCCATTCGAACGGATAAAGCCTGTCTCCCATCCGAGGGTGTGCCGCAGGCTCTCAGAGCATCGTAGAATTCTCGAAACTTTTCAGAGGAAAGCTGATTGTAGATTTCTTTGCAGGTTTGCTTCAAAGCCTCCTCCAGCAGCTTGTCCACGATCTCCTCCTTCTTGTCCACAAACCCAAATTCCACTTCCATCCTGCCTACGAGGGCAAGTTTGACTATTTCGTTGAATTCCCCGTAGTCGGAGAGGAGAGGCGTCCTCCGGCCGCTTCTCAGAGCTTTAGATAGAACGTGGTCAAATAGTTTTATGGTAGCTCTGCAGGAAGGCTCCGATTCTATCCTCCGAGCGTCGGCAAACCGCTCCTTGTCGCGGGCGTACCTAACCGTTCTCGCCAATATCTCCTGATGCCAAGGAGGTATCTTGGGGGTCTCTCCGGATCGCGTGGCGTAAAACGTGTTCCTCAAACCTATTTCTATTTCCTCCTCCAAAGTCTCAGGAGGCCCTATTTCTATTTCCTCCATCCTGTCTAGGAGAGGCTCTTTGATGGGTGAGGTTCCCCGGTAGTTGGCGGGATTGGTGGAAGCTAACTCCAGGGTATCGATCTTGAAGGGGACAATATCCCCCTCCATGGTGGTCACCTGATGTTCTTCAAAGAACTCGTGGAGCAGAGTCTGCAGGGATGAGGGCACTGCCCCCAATTCGTCGAAGTATCCAACCCCCCGATTGGCTTTGAGGGCCCTTCCGGGAATGAAGACTTCAGGATGGTCCAGCTCATAGCCTTCCCTAATCTTCTGAATGGATATGCCGCCTATGAGCTGCCTGCTGGTGAGCATAGGGTCCCCGGGAATCCTGACCCATATCCGCGGAATCCAAGTGAGCTCTACCCTGTTGCTTTCCAGAAGCCTCTTTCTGCAGGAGAAACAGGAAGGCCGAGTGGGGTCGTCGTGGATTTTACATCCCTTCACCGCCAAGAGTTTGGTGGGAAGCAGCTGCGCTATAGCCTTGGAGAAAGTTGTCTTACCGTAGCCTTTTCTTCCCTTGAAGAGGATGGGGGAATTGGAGAGGAGGGCGTTTTTCACCAGCTCTTTTTCCTTTCTCTTTCCAACTACGCTTGGGAAGATGTCCACTCCAGCCTTTTCACTTTCCAAGATTTTCTCTATTATGTAGTCGATGGTGTGTTTTGAGTGGTACTCCTTGTAGGGGGGACTCCAGATGTCGATTTCTTCCCCGTAGAGGGTGAAGACTGGAGCGTTACTCTCCTTTACCACCACTTCCTCGAAGATGAGGCGGTCTATTTCGCCTGTTCCGAGTTTGGAGGGATTCGGCGTTTTTCCACAACTCCCTAGATATCTGGGATGAGAGTTATCACAATATAGATTTACTTACTTATTTATTTCACGTTTTACAAACAAATAACAGCCCAGAGAGGGGCCTTCAGCCGCTTTCCCTCTGGGAGCTCTCAGCCGCTTTCCCCACCGCCTTGGCCACCTTAACCATGCTGGGCCGGAGGAGTTTACCGTGGAGGAGGTAGCCTTTCCGGAGGACCTCTACCACGGTGTTATCTTCAGCCGAATCGGTTTGAACTTGCTCCACCGCCTCGTGGACGGCTGGATTGAAAGTTTTTCCCAAGGCATCGATTTCCGTTACGCCTCGATCTTTCAGGGTTTCCTTTAAATCCCTTAAGGTCATCCGGATTCCTTCAGCCAGTGGCCCTTCTCCCGCAGAGGGCCCGGTGTATTGAGCTGCTCTCTCTAGGTTGTCCACGATTTCCAGAAGCTTCACCATGAGTGGAATGCTCTGAGCCTCCGTGGCTTCTTCGATTTCCTTTTTAACCTTCTTCTGATAGTTGTCGAAGTCTGCTTGAAGATATTTAAGCTGGTTGAGGTAGCCTTCCGCCCGCGCCTTCTCCTCCTCCAAGGCTTTCCTAAGTTTTTCTATTTCTCCCTTCAGCTTTTCAGGGTCCGCTGTTTCGATTTCTTTTTCTTCTTTTTCATGAGGCTCCGAGGAACCCACGGCTTTTTGCTACCCCCTGAAAAGCATTTTTAAAGCGAAAGTTTTCAGCATTTGAAAAACTGCGTTTCCATAATAAGTTTTTCGGGTTTTCAGCCGAAGAGTAGGGTATGAATTTTTAAATCAGCAGCGAGCTTTCTATGCAAATAGAGCTGAGAAAGCTGAAGGAGTGAAATGAAACTTGTCCAGCGTTAAAATGGAAGAAATGCGTGTTGTGGAAACAGCTCCCTTTGACGTCAAGAAGCAAGCCTTTATCGTCGGGGTTCCGGACGTAGGTTTGGTGGGCCCTATCGCCGCCTCCCACTTAGTCCAGTCGCTGGGTATGACGGAGATAGGATACGTGGAGTCAGATATGCTCCCCCCAGTGGTAATCGTCCACAAAAACCATCCCAAGCCTCCCTTGAGGCTTTACGGCTCCGGAAGCCTAGCCGTCATGACCACGGAAGTGGCCTTGACTCCCAAGTCTCTCTTCTACCTCACCCGGGCTCTCACCCGGTGGGCTAAGATGAGGGGGATCGAATTTGTCGTGGGGATGACAGGTCTGGCTATCCCCAACCGAATGGATGTGGAGAAACCCACCGTTTACGCGGTGGGCTCCACCGACAGTGCTAAAGCTCTCATTAAGAAGGCTGAGATTCCTCCCTTCGACGAGGGGGTTCTTGTGGGAACTTATGCTTTGCTCATCCGAGAGTGCCTCCGGGAAAACCAGCCTAACATCACCCTTCTCGCCGAGTCTCACTTCCAGTTTCCAGACCCTGGAGCTTCGGCCTCCACTATTCAAAGCCTGAACTCCCTGCTGAACCTCAACATAGGGGTTGAGGAGCTTTTGGAGAAGGCTGAGGAGATAAGGGTGAAAGCTCGGGAGCTCATGAGAAGAACTCAAGAGCAGCTGAGAGGCATGCATAAGGTACAGGAGCAAGAGGTCCCGGGAATTTACGTTTAGGGGGGGTCAGCCATGTCAACTAGGAAAAGGCGTTCCTTTTTCGACCTCTTCGATGAGATCAGAAGCGAAATAGACCGAATGATGAAAGAATTCACCGAAGCCATGCTGCCTGAAACGCCCATGTACGACGTGACCAAGAAGGAGCTTCAACCCCTCACCAACATCCAAGAAACCGAGGAAAACGTCATCGTCACCATAGACCTGCCCTGCGTCAGAAAGGAAGACATAAAGCTTCACATCACAAAAGACAGTCTCAAAGTTGAAGCTCCCACCCGGCAGTGCATTCAATTCGAGCCGTGGGGACCCTTCCAAAGGCAGGTGGAGTTTGAAGTCTTTCGGAAAATCCTGAAACTACCCACCACCGTGGAAGCCAAGAAAGCTAGGGCCAGGTTCCAAGGCGGCATCTTGGAGGTAACCATCCCCAAAAAGACCGTGGGCTTCGAGGTGCCCATCGAGTAGAAGGCCATCCTCCGGCAGCAGGCTCTGCCTTAAAAAGCCTCGGATCGAGCAGCGGGGATGATGATGGTTCAAAAAAGGAGACAGGTCACCTACAGGGAAGCCGGCGTAGACATCGAAGCTGAGGAAGAGGCCCTCAGAGAAGTTGTGAAAAAATGCCATGAAAGCTTCGTCTTCCGAAAAGGACCCGGCAGCGCTGTTATCCCCATTTCCCACTTCTCCGGCGTCGTCAAAATTTCCGAGAAACTGGGCTTGGCTGTGAAGACCGACGGAGTGGGATCCAAGGTTCTTATCGCCCAGCTTATGGAGAAATACGACACCGTGGGCATCGACTGCGTGGCCATGAACGTGAACGACGTAGTCTGCGTGGGAGCGGAGCCCCTCTCCTTCGTCGACTACATCGCCGTTCAAAAGCCGGACCCGCTGCTTTTAAAGGAGATAGCCTCAGGCCTCGTGGAGGGAGCCAGAAGGGCGAAGGTGGCCATCGTGGGGGGTGAAATAGCTCAGCTTCCAGAAATCATCCAAGGTAGCGTGGAAGGCAGAGGATTCGACTTAGCTGGCATGTGCATCGGCCTCCTGCCCCTGAATCGCCTGCTTTCAGGGGAAGCTGTTAGGGAAGGCGATGTGGTCGTAGGGTTTGAAAGCTCAGGCATCCACAGCAACGGTCTAACCTTGGCTAGGAAAGTTCTCCTAGAAAAGGCTAAACTCAGCCTCTTCAAGCCTGCGGAAGGACTTGACAGGCCCTTGGGGGAAGAACTGCTCGAGCCCACCCGCATCTATGTGGCGGAGGCTCTGGAAATGCTAGATTCGGGCCTCCAGGTTAAGGCTATGGCTCACATCACCGGAAAAGGCCTCCTAAACCTAGGGAGGATAGGTGGAGATTGCGGTTTCCTCATCGAAAACCTACCCCCTCCTCCCCCCATCTTTAACCTCATCCAAAGCAGTGGAAAGGTGGCTGAGGAGGAAATGTACCGGGTCTTCAACATGGGAATAGGTTTCTGCGCGGTGATTCCTAAGGAAGAAGTTGATTTAGCGTTAAAAATAGCGGAAAAACACGGTGGAAGAGCTCATCTTCTAGGAAAAGCTGTAAAAGACCCTGAAAGGAGGATCCGAATAAAACCCAAGCGGTTGGTTGGCGTTAGAGGGAGATTTGAGAAATATTAGCTTCTGTAAGGAAGAAGTCCTTCCCAGCCGGATTATCAAAAATCTTATATTTCTAGGCCCGATTAAAAAACAGTTTAACGGAGGTAGTTTCCTTGGCTGAGATAAGAGTCGCTATAGCCGGTGTCGGCAACTGCGCTTCTTCCTTAGTCCAAGGAGTCTACTACTACAGAAACGTAAGTGATGATGAAAAAGTTTTAGGTCTCATGCACACGGTTTTCGGAGGATACAGAATCGGAGACATACGGTTTGTAGCAGCCTTCGACGTGGACCCCAGAAAAATCGGAAAAGACCTCTCCCAAGCCATCTTCTCCGCGCCCAACTGTACCCTGAAGTTCTCCGATGTCCCATACTTGGGGGTACCGGTTCAACCAGCGCCTATGCTGGATGGTGTGGCACCTCACATGATGGAAAGCTTCGGGCTTAAGGACGACGACCCCGTGGAGCCCGTGGAGATCGTTGATGTCCTGAGAGCTTCGGAGGCTGATATGCTGATCAACTATCTTCCCGTAGGCAGCCGACAGGCTACGCAGTATTATGCGGAAGCCGCGCTTAAAGCTGGCTGCGGATTCGTCAACGCCATACCGGAGTTCATAGCCTCCAGTCCAGAATGGGTGAAAAGGTACGAGGAAGTAGGCTTGCCGCTGGCTGGCGATGACATCAAAAGCCAAGTGGGTGCGACTATCATCCATAGGACCTTAGTGGAGCTTTTGGAGAGCAGAGGCGTCAAAGTGGATGAAACCTATCAGCTGAACATCGGGGGAAACACCGACTTCCTCAACATGACGGTGGAGGATCGCTTGGCTAGGAAGAGGATAAGCAAAACCGAGGCGGTTACAAGTCTTCTCCCCTACGAAATACCTGTGCGGATAGGCCCCTCCGACTACGTGCCTTTCCTCAACGACCAGAAAATATGTTACCTCCACATTAAGGGGAAGAAGTTCGGCGGCGCCTCCATTACGGTGGACCTGAAACTTGCGGTGGAGGACTCTCCAAACAGCGCTGGAGTCATGGTCGATGTGATTCGGGCGATGAAGTTGGGGTTAGACAGGGAGTTAGGCGGAGTCTTAACCAGCATCTCAGCCTACGCCTTTAAACATCCACCTCAACAGGTTCCAGACCATCAAGCCAGAGTGTGGGTGGAGGAATTCATCCAAGGTAAAAGACAGCGGTGAAAACTCCGCTGTTAGATTCACCTCACCTACACCACCCTAGGGAAGTTTGACTCAGCTTTCAAGAAGCGATAGTGTAGTGTAGGGTTTAATCTTTAAATTCTTCATCCAACCATGTCGAAGGATGATGATACCTTCAACCGTCAGGGTGGCTACGGGTCTATACTGTAACTGGGATTCTTTCGTCAGAGTAGACAGTCAGGTTCTTCGCTGGGTTGAGAACTTGCAAAAAGTAAAACCGCAAGCCGTTGTTTTAAAGTCCTTGGAAGAAGCTGTATACACTCTGCAAAAAGCTTTCAGGGAAGGAGGAAGGGAGTTCCTCATATCCCGGGAACTCTACTCTTCTCTTGATTCTCTTTTTAAGAGGAGGGAGAAAAGAGTTGGAGGCAACGGTTACCATATGGGTAAAGTTTTGTTCGACCTAGGTCTTAGGCCGTTGGTATCCTACCCTTGCCGGCCTCCCAACCTCATGCGGGCTTCCCCGGCTTTCAAGATAGCTTGTGGAAAAGAATTCAAATTGCCTGAGGAGGCAGTACGGGTCGGGGACCCGGAATACGACCACATCGTCTTCGAGTTTACAGAAGACCCTTCTCTAGGGGTTTTCTTAGAAGGGCGCCATATACTCTCCTGGGACAGGATGTCTTCGGAGGGAAAATTTGACTACGACTTTCTGGAGCATGCCTCCGACCGGAGGTTCGTGGACGTTCTGATTCTCGCCTACGCCCATCTTCTTCTCCCAGATTTCAAAAAGAAAACCGACGAGGTAGTTGACTACTTGGACGGTTCGAGGAGGCCAAAAGTGCACTTGGAACTGGGTCAAGGTTCGGAGGAGGCTTTAACCTATGCCCTAAAAAAGTTCACAGACTATCACTGCGTAGACTCTCTAGGTCTTAACGAGAAAGAATGCGCAGACTTCCTGAAGGCTTCTTCAGGAAGACCTGAAGACCTAGCTGAAGCTGCATTGGAGGCCGCTAAGCTCTATGGTGTGGACAGAGTCTGCGTTCACTCATCCTCCTTCGCCCTATCCGTATCGAAGTACAGCTTAGACAGGGAAGCGGAAGCCTTGACCACAGGCCGTTTGGTCGCCGCGGCTAAAACCTTCGGTCTTCCCTTCGAAGAAAGTCTGAATTCAGCTGCTGGTCTTCCCTGCTCAGAGGTTAAGCCGAGAAAAGAGAAGAGAGACGGCTACAGCCTCTGCCTCATTCCCGCTCTCATAAACAGGAACCCAAAGGTTTTAACAGGCCTAGGAGACGCCTTCGCTGCTTCTCAGTCAGTCAAGGCGCTTATTCCCTAAAGATGAAGGGCTTTGTTCGCAGTGTGGTAAAATTATATGCCGGGAGGTTTTATTCCAAAATTATGGAAGCTTCGGGTACAGGTATATTGACAGCGTCCGCTGGAAAGGGAAGAACCGCTGCGAACAGCGTAGGCATCTTCATGGAAAGAGGAGCAGTTCTCTGCATCTTTGGCAGAGAATCTCCCCATGTGGGTGCTGTAGCTTTGGCTGTCCCTCGGCCGAGTTTGAAGGATCCTCGTAGGCTGAGTGCAACTTCCTCGGTGCTCACGGTAGTCGGCCATAAGGAAGATGAAATAGTTAAACCTCTTTCAGAGGAAGCCGCCAAGAAGCTTAACCTCACCACAGTAGTTGTGGCAGGTCTTCACGTGGAGAAAGCCTCAGACCGGGACATCGAAGCCTTAAAAGAAAACGCTAAGCTGAGCGCAGAAAAACTCGTGAAAACCTTCATGAGACGTTGGAAATAAAAAGACAACCCTGCCGGGCGACCCCGGCGGGAGCTAGGGTTATTTCTCCATCAGGCTTGTGAATGTGTCGTGGTGGTTTTCTTCATCCTCCAGTATCTTTCTGAAAATTCTCGCCGTGGTCACATCTTCTTCATTCTGCGCCGTTTTAATTATCTGCTTGTAAAGCCGGATTGCTCCTTCTTCGTCTTTTATATCTTGTTTTATCATTTCTTTAAGGGTTTTTCCGACAAAGATGGGCTTAGGTTTGGTTGTAGGTTTTCCTCCCAAGTAAGCCAGTCTTTCAGCGATTTCTTCAGCGTGCTTCATCTCGGTTATAGCTATGCTTCTCAGCTCATCCTTCACGGCGAAACCTTCTACCCCCGCCCAGAGGATATGCTGCCACATATACTGGATTGATACCTGTAACTCTCTTGCCACTGCTTCATTCAACAAATCCAGCAATTTTTTTGATACCATATTCTAACCTCACCTTATACTCCGAAATAGGCGCGATTTGTTTTTAAGATTTTCTATCACCTGCCCGCAACAAAGATAATCAAGCAGAAAGACTCCTCTCCTGGAGTGAAAGATAATAATCCCCGCCGCTTAATATACTCCAAGGAAGCATATTCGAGGTTTCACCATGGTCTATAGAAGGCTTTCCGTCGTAGACGTCGACCTCTGTGTAGGCTGCCAGTGTTGCATGTTTGCTTGCAACAGAAGGTTTGCCGAAGCAGGTCTATCTAGGTCGGCAATTCACGTCAGATCTGCTGGAGGGTTTGAAAGAGGCTTCGTGGTAACGGTTTGCAGAGCCTGCCCAGATCCCCCTTGCATGAAGGTTTGCCCCACCAACGCTTTGGAGCTCAGAAAACATGGGGGCGTCATTCTCAAGCCGGAAAAGTGCATCGGATGCCAGAACTGTGTTGAAGCCTGCACCATCGGGGCTATCTTCTGGAATAAAGTTGAAGCCAAGCCTGTTATCTGCGTCTATTGCGGCTACTGCGCTGACTTCTGCGCCTTCGGGGTTCTGAAAGCTGAACCCTTGGAGGGGGAAAAGAAATGATGGAAGAAGATTCCCTCAGCCGGATTCTCTATGTGGATCTGTCAAGGCGGAGGTTCTGGGTTAAGGAAAGGCCTGAGCTTTTTGAAAAGTGGCTGGGGGGCGCAGGAGTCGCCATCCAACTGCTCAAGGAAGAATGCCCCAAGGATGCTGACCCCTTCGGTCCGGAAAACCCTGTGATTTTCGCCGTGGGCCCCTTGAACGGGCTTTTTCCAATAGCCTCCAAAACCGCAGCCATGTTTAAGTCTCCTCTCACAGGCAATCTGGGTGAAAGTTATGCGGGAGGCAGAAGCTCCATCGCCCTACGGATGGCCGGCTACGGTGCGTTGGTGATTAAAGGCTCCAGCGAAACACCTGTTTACCTTGCAGTTCACGAGGAGGATGTCCATTTCAGGGAAGCTTCAGTCCTTTGGGGAATGCGCAGCAGCTACACGGTTGGGCGGGTGATAAGAGGAAGGGAGCCGGCGGCTGGAGTGAGAACCATCATGCGCATCGGGAGAGCAGGGGAAAAACTAGTTTCCTACGCCTGCCTGGTCACCGAAACCTACAGACATTTCGGCAGACTGGGGCTGGGAGCAGTCTTCGGCAGCAAAAAGCTGAAAGCCTTAACCATCTCCGGAAAGCGTTCCTTCAAGTTCAAGAAACCCCGACAGTACCGGGAGGTCTACGACAAAATCTTCGAGCAACTTGTCACATCTCCCGCGATGAAAAAATACCATGAACTGGGCACGGCTATGAACATCGGCCCGCTGAACGAGATGAAAGCTCTGCCCACCAAAAACCTGTCATCGGCTTCGTTTGAAAAGGCAGAGGACATCTCGGGGGAAAGTTTTGCTGAAAAATATCTAGGCCGAAGGGTGGCCTGCGCCCACTGCCCTGTTAGCTGCGTCCACATCGCTGCCTTGAGGGAACCCTACG
Organism: Candidatus Hecatella orcuttiae; assembly: GCA_002011035.2. Classification (GTDB taxonomy): domain Archaea; phylum Thermoproteota; class Bathyarchaeia; order Hecatellales; family Hecatellaceae; genus Hecatella; species Hecatella orcuttiae. The sequence continues at coordinate 167,670 of MTLY02000003.1, forward strand.
AAACTGAGCCCTACTTCTACAAGACCAAGATGATCTCCTACGACTACGAGCTTATCTACGCCTTGGGTTCCATGCTTGAGATACCTTCTCCACCAGAGGTTCTGAAACTTATCGACGAAGTGGAAACCTTCGGCTTGGACGCCATGAGCACCGGTGTAGCCTTGGCTTGGGCGACGGAAATGCAGGAAAGAGGATTGATAACAGAGACAGAGCTCTCCGGCCTCAGGCTGAGATGGGGCGACGCTGAAGCCTATACTAAGGCCATTCAGATGCTGGTGGAGCAGCCCAACGATTTCTTTCGAGCCTTAGCCCGCGGTGTCGACTACGCTTCTTTAAAGTACGGAGGCTCGGAGTATGCTCTAGCCTTCGGAGGTAATGAGATGCCCGGCTACCACACCGGCCCGGCGGCGCATGTAGGCTATCTTGTGGGCGCGCGTCACAGCCACCTAGACGGCAGTGGGTACAGTATCGACCAAAAGTGGAGCGCGGCTGGAAGACAGCCTACAGCGGAGGATGTTGCAGCTGCCCTGATCTCGGAGGAGATATGGCGGCAGATACTTTCCAGCCTTGTAATATGCTATTTTGGCAGAGGAGTCTACACGCAGGAAATCGTGGTTGAAGCTCTGAATGTAGCTGGGTATCCGGTGAGCTACCAAGAGTTGATGAAACTGGGGGCTGAGATCCTGAAAGCCAAGTATGAGTTCAAGTTCAGTCAAGGCTTCAGCTTCGAGGGGCTGAAGGTGCCAAAACGAGTTTTAGAGACGCCTACTCCCTTGGGCTTTATTTCCGAGGACTTTATCAGAGAAAGTGTAAACCTTTACAGGAGAAAACTGGAAAGCTTATGAGGGCGTCGAGGCTTAAACGGCTTGGTTGGTGGAAAAGATTTATGGGCAGCCAAGCATCTGTGAATACACTTTGCAAGGCAGGATTGAGGGGGAGAAAAATTGACATCCGCAGAAACCTATGAGTACCTGCTGCCCTTGGAAAGCTTGGTGGTTTCAGGCATTCAGATAGGCACGAAAATCAAAACCAAGCATATGGAGCCCTACATCTACAGGGTGAGGCCTGACGGCCTGTTCATCATCGACACCCGAAAAACCGATGAAAGAGTCAGGATAGCAGCTAAATTTATGGCTACTTTTCCCCCCAGCAGTATAGCTGTGGTTTCCTTTCGTCTCTACGGGCAGACGCCTGTGGCTAAATTCTGCGAAGTAACAGGTTGCGTTCCTATCTTAGGACGGTTCCCCCCAGGCGCTTTCACTAACCCCCTCTGCCCCAGCTACATGGAGCCTCAGCTGGTGATGGTCACAGACCCTGCTGCCGATGAGCAGGCGATAGGGGAAGCATCCAAGATCGGCTTGCCTGTCATCGCCCTCTGTGACACCGACAATGTTGTTGAGAACATCGACCTCGTCATCCCCACCAACAACAAAGGGAGGAAAGCCTTGGCCATGGTTTACTGGCTTCTAGCCAGACAGGTTCTACGGGAGAGAGGGGCTATCTCCACGGACGGCAACCTCTCGGTGCCAGTTGAAGATTTCGAGACCAAGCTTACCGAGAGTAAGGAAGAAACTTAGTCGTCAGGGGCAAACCGCGGCTTCCAGCTTTTTGGTGCTTGTTGCTTCTTTTCCGGGTTAGAGTCTCTGGTTAAATATAAATACTTGTAATACTTTCAGGTTAACAAGTAATATCATGCCGGGTTGAAAATTGGAAGCAGAACTGCTTTTAGTTCTTTCCCTCGGTTTTGTGCTGGGATTAGAACATTCAGCCGACGCAGACCATGTAGTGGCAGTGTCCACCATCGTTAGCAAGAACAAAAGTCTAGTGAAGTCTTCGATCCTCGGCACCTTGTGGGGAGTCGGACATACCTTCACCCTGTTGGTGGCAGGATTCACCGTTTTACTCTTCAAAGTTACCCTATCCGACATGATGAGATTTCCGTTCGAATTTGCCGTGGGAATCATGCTGGTGGCGCTGGGGGTTTCAGTCCTCAGAAGAAGCCTATGGGACAGGGTTCATTTCCACCGCCACACCCATGGTGCGCAGTCACACATTCATCTCCACTCCCACAGAGCTGGGGAAAGCCACGACCATAAACACACGCCGCTCCTCATAGGCATGATTCACGGCTTAGCGGGAAGCGCTGTGTTGCTTCTGTTGGTGCTTTCAACTCTGGATTCCCTGTTCCTCGGCTTGGTGTACATCCTCGTTTTCGGGGTGGGTTCCATCTTAGGCATGATGGGCTTGAGCGCCGTCATCAGCCTGCCCTTCATACTTTCAGCTGAACGCTCCGCAAAGCTGAACCGGTGTCTGAGGGCTATGTCAGGCTTCTTGAGCATCGGGCTGGGAATTCTAATAGTCCTAAAGGAGTTGAATCTAGTAGGAGTCTTCTAGACAGGCTGGGATAGGCCGCCATATTTAATTGGAGAACAGTTTTATATTCGCCAGTTTTCTTTTCGTTAGAAAGGGACGGAGGTTAGAAATTATGGTTAACATCAGAAGGCTGGTCATCGATTCCCTCATGCCTAGGGACAGCTCCATCATAGACCTTTCCCAGGCCATCTGCCGGGTTGAAGGGGTTGAGGAGGTTGACATATCCGTCATGGAGGTGGATGTAAAAACCGAGACCATCAAGCTCACCATCCGAGGGGCGAACATCAACTACGATGAACTCTGCAAAGTAATGAACGACCACGGCACGGCCATAAGAAGCATCGACGAGATAAACGTGGCTAGGAAAAAAATATCAACCCCCTCCCAGCCTACCTGAGGCTGAGGAAAGCCCGGGACAGCTGCGAAGACGCTTTTCCCTTGAAAGCGTTGCTTAGGGTTCAGAAAAGCGTCCGGCCGGATGGAAACACTGCCGATTTATTCTACGTGGACACGGTAGAGGTCCATGTCCTCTCCCAGCAGGGAGAGAAATTCTCTGGCAGACCTTTTAGGGTCTTTAGACTGAGTTATGTATCTTCCTACCACGATGATGTCAGCGCCAGCTTGGACGGCTTGGTGTACGTTTGAAGGGCGGATACCCCCGGCTACGCCCACCAAGAGCTTCTTTTTCCCCTTAGGGGCTTCTTTGATTTCCGCTATCTGGTCCCACCGGGTTTTTTCCCCTCTCCCCACGTCTATGCTTTCATGGAGGATGACCACGTCCGGAGGTTCTTTCAGAGCTTTAATTTTCTCCACGGGGTGAGGAACATTCATCATATCGATAAAGGAGTAGATCCCCAGCCTAGCGGCTTCGTAGATGAAAAGGTTCAGGGTTTCATTGCTGGCAAGGCCTGAGGCCACCACTCCGTCGGCGGTTTCGTCGAAGGCTAGGTTAACCTCCACCTGCCCCACGTCCAAGGTTTTAAAGTCGGCTACGACGAAGGTTTCCTTGGCAATTTCCTTGATGGCTCGAATAACCTTGGCACCGTACCTTTTGATCAAAGGTGTGCCCGCCTCCAAGATAAGCCGGTCGCTGAGGGGAAGTTCCGCCAAGATGGTCTTAGTCCTTTCAAGGTCGGGTATGTCTAAGGCCACCTGCAGATAGGGGGGCATCCACAGCCTCGGAACCCTGAAGCCCATGATGGGATGCTTGGCTCTGTCCTTGTCGTACATGATCTTCTCCAAAGGCGGGTAGCCGGCGAGGGCTCTTTTCAAAGCCAGTTTGGTCGCCCCATAATTGTAATGGTATATTTTCCTCAAGTCTTGAGCCTCAGGGTGGACGAAGACGCTGCACAGTATAACCCAGTCTTCCACCTTCTCCGCTGGGATGACGCCTTCTTCCACAGCGTCGGCTACAGCCTTAGCCACAGCCGCCTGAGCTGGGCCGAATACTTTTTCCACCTGAGTGGACTCTTCGATGGTGACCTTGGGGACGATGAGAGTGAAGGGTTTAGGGGGAAGATTAGGCCTTATGACGGCTAGGAGAGGCGTGTGCCCCGCGGAAACGTTGGTTAACCCCGCGGCGAAGGCCTGCCCCACTGGGCTTTCCTTGTCTCCGATGATGAGGTCTATGTGGGCTACCTCAGCGCCTTCTCCCACCAAGGCTTCTCCTATAAAATAATCCAAACCACGGGCACCTCTTCGAGTGAGAGAATAATATTAGGTCCAAACCTATAAATACCTCTAGCTTTTAAAGGGCCTTGGAATCTGGATGACGGCGGGGGCGTAGGCTTCGGGAGGCATTGACCTCGGGGTAAGAGTCTACGAGCTTCGATCCCCCAAGGAGGGGCCCACAAGGCTTTTCCTAGGCGGTTTACACGGCCGGGAGGGGAAGACCGCTAAGCCCATTTTGATGAGGGTGGCGGCGGACGGTGTTCCCTCCAGTGGAAGGACGATAATCATCCCCACTCTCTCCATGGGTAAAAAATACCTCAGTACTCTTCAGGAGAGCTACTATGAAACCGAGGAAGGTGCTAAGGTTCTGTCACTAATTCGGGAGTATAATCCCTCCATCTACGTGGAGCTTCACTGTTATCGACACTCGGCTTTCTCATCCCTGACCAGTTTGGAGAGACTCAGCAAGACGGGAGTGCCGCCCATGGTCGAACTGGAAGAGAAGATGCTTCTCGGAAGCGTGTCTCCACACCTGCTTTCTAGATTTAAATTCGAATTTTCCTTGGTATTGGAGGTTCCTTGCCGAGCTTCCCTCAAGACGAAGATGAAAGCCCTCCGACTGTTGAATTTCATAAAAAACTCCGAAAATTGGAGAGCGGTTTTAGAAAAATTCAAAACGGAGTACCCTCATCAACTGGAGAAAGCTTCGAGGCTTCTTCGAGGCTGGCTTCCCGAAGGCGTAGGCGCGCGGGGCCCGCCAACTAAAAGTAACTCGGAGAACGCTTTTATCTAGAGGCTGAAAGGGCTGATTGTAGGTTGGTCTCCCTAACCTTCTACGGCGGCGTCGGCGAAATAGGCGGCAACAAGATTCTCATAGAAAGCGGAGAGGACAGAATTCTCCTCGACTTCGGCATGTCCTTCGCTCTCAGGAGAAAATTTTACTACACTTTCCTATGTCCCAAAACAGAGAAAAGCCTGCTGGAGTTCGGTTTGCTGCCGAGGCTGAAAGGCGTCTACAGGTTCGATAGGTCTGAGCCCAGCTTGAACGGGGTTTTCCTCTCCCACTCCCACCTAGACCATGCCGGTTATGTTTCTTTTCTGAAGAGGGAGATCCCTATCTTCTGCGGGGAAACCACGGCCACCATTCTCAAGGCTTTAATGGAGCTGAGGGGAAGAGACCTCGAATTCGACCTAGAAGGTTTAGAGTTCAAGACGTTCAGAACCGGGAAGAAAATTCGGCTTGGCAGCTTGGAAATAGAGCCGATTCACGTGGACCACTCTGTTCCAGGCGCCTACGGACTCATAGTTCACACGGAGGAGGGTTCCGTCGTCTACACTGGAGACTTCCGACTTCATGGCTCCCGGCCGGAGATGACGGAAGAGTTCCTCCGCAAGGCAGGGGAAGCAGACCCTCAGGCAGTCATCGTAGAGGGGACAAACGTGGTGGGGGCTGAGATGTCTTCGGAGGCGGAGGTTTCAGCGAAGCTGGAGAAACTCGTCCAGAAAACCTCAGGTCTAGTGTTAGCGGACTTCGCAGTAGGGGATCTTGACAGACTCAGGTCCTTCCACGGAGTGGCTGAAAAAACCGGGAGGCAGCTGGCTGTCACCCTAAAACAGGCTCATCTCCTCAGGAGGCTCGGCGGAGACCCGCACCTGAAGGTCCCCTGCTTGGAGGACGGCTGTTTGCTGGTTTTCAAAAGGAGCAAAAAACGGTATGCCCCTTGGGAGCAGGCTTTGATGGAGCTGGACAACGTCGTTGACCCGGCGGGAGTCGCTGCGAATCAGGGAAAGATTATCCTCTCCACCTCCTTCTACAGCCTCGGCGAGCTTTTGGAGATAAACCCCAAAGCCGGAAGCTGCTATGTGCTCTCCTCCTCGGAGCCTGTCACAGAGGAGGGGGAAATCGAATTCGACAGGCTGGTTAACTGGCTGGACCACTACGGTCTACCTCAATACCACATCCACGTCTCAGGACACGCCCTGCCCCACCAGCTGAAGGAGGCGGTGGAGGCCATGGGAGCCAAAAAGGTTTTTCCCATCCACTGCGAACACCCGAAACTCTTTCGGAGGTTTCTGGGAACCAAGGTTAACGTCAAATTGGTGGAGAAAAATAGGGTTTATTCCATTTAGGCTAGCCCGGCTTTCTTCAGCAAAGCGCCACGTCTGCTTACCCGTGAGTAGTAGACGAGTCCTCCGGTTTCCTCCTCTAGGAAAACTTGAGCCTCCTCTTTCAACCTCTCCGCCTGAGGCTTTCCTCGGATGAAGCCGTAGACAGCCGGCCCGAAGGAACTCATTCCCGCACCCAAAGCTCCTTTTTCCAGCATGAAATCGATAATCTGCCGGACGATCGGAGCTTGAAGCTGGTGCTCGATCTTCTTGAAGCCTATCCCCTGAATTTCGGTGAGGGCTGCTCCGAAGCTGGAGGCGTCGCCCTCCACCAGCGACGGCCAAAGCTTCATCAGGATAATCCGGGCCAGCTTGTCCACTTCCCGGGATGGGAGGGGGCAGTAAGTCTTGAAGACTTCAACCTCCTGACGCCCATGCTGGCCTCTTGAGACATCAGGAACAGCGACCACGAAAAACCAGTCTGGAGGCGGATGGACCCTAGCCAAGATGGGAGGCGGGGGCGCCTTGGAAACCCGGGAAGGAAGAAACTCTCGCTTTTGAGCTTCAGCTCCGAAACTGTGACCGCCGTCTAGGATAATGCCTCCGGCTTGAAAGGCAGCGACCCCTATGCCGGAGGTTCCCCCTCTTCCCATGAGAGCGGCCAGCTCTGTTACGCTGAGCTTCAACTCCAAGTACTCCGCCAAAGCTTTCCCCACAGCCAAGGCCAGCTGGGTGGCAGAACCTAAGCCCACATGTTGGGGAATAGAGCTCAAAACTCTGATGGAAACTGGAGGTTTTTGATGGAGGTGCTGAACGAACTTTTCAGCGAACCTCCGGCATAGGCCTTGGGCCTCCAGTCTCCGGGAAGGTTCAACCTCAATTTCCCAACCGGGGGTCTCCAGGGCTGCGCCTACCCCCCCGTCCACTCTGCCCAGCTCTCCGTTGAGGTCGATGAGGGTGAAATGGAGGCGGGAAGGCGTGGTAACGGTTATCTTAATCATTCCATCATCTCCTAACCCGGGGGTGGCTTTACCCTCGCTTTTTTCTTTCCTTGATCATCCGGGTGAAGTAGTCCCGTTTATCCTTCGCCCTCCTGCAAGCTTCAGCCACCTGGGTTTTGAGCTTTTCCTTGTCTGTCTGAGCCTCTTCCCCCACAACTCTTTTGACTTCGGTGTAAGGTGATTCCCTGAATTTGGGCTTCAACTCCTTCAACTCCCCTCCGTAAGAAATCTGAGCCTCCAACGGCCCGTCGACCACCCTTCCCACTTCACCGATTTTTATGCCTAACCCTGTCACCGCGGCCTTCAAGTGTTCCGCATGGTCTTTGGGGGCGAAGATAAGAAGGGAATCTAGGGAGACCCCTAGAGGGTCGATGGAGAGACTTCTCATCATCCGGAGAACCGCGGGGTTTACCAATTCTTCAAAAGCCTGTCCATCCACCACCATTCCGACCCCAGCCTCCCTGCAGATAGTGTTGGCGTCCCCCCGTATGCCCCCGTTGGTCACATCGGTCATGGCGTGAATCTGGGAGACGAGGCCTGAATCAAGGAGGAAACGGCATACCTCCAAAAAGTTGATGTTAAGGGTCTCGAGGAGGACGGGGAAGTTGCCCGAGTAGATGGCCGCTGTAGCCACTGTTCCCCCTCCCGCGCCCTCTGTCATGAGGACGATGTCCCCCGGCCTGATGTTCCGCTTAGCCGTCAGAGCTTTGGGGCTCTCCGCCAAGCCCACGGCTCCAACACAGCTTACCATACGGTCTCCCAGGACCATGTCTCCTCCAACCCTCAAGGTGCTACCGGAAACAAGGGGAACCCCCGTCAACCCCGACACCGTGCTTACACCGGCCACGAAGTCGAAAAGCTTCCCCACATCTCCATCGTCGGCTAGATGCAGGTCGTCGAAGAGTGCCACAGGTCTGGCTCCTTTAACGTAGACGTCGCGGAGGCAGGCGCGAGTGACATGGAAGCCGGCGATGAAGGGGAAGCTGCTGAGCCTGGAGTGGGTTCCGTCCACGGCCACCGTGACCACGACCTTCTCTTGCTCCCTATAGACGGCTCCCGCATCATCCAAGGAAAGAGGCCCTAGAAGAGGAGTCAGACCCTCCACTGTGGCCAGCTGGGCGATGAGGGAGTGAACGTAGAGGTCACCCTCTCCCCGGGAGCCGACGCCCATCTCCCCCATTTTCACCCCAGCCTGCGGGTATTCTAGCAGCCGTCGGAGGGCCTTGTGCTTGGGCTTCCGGCGGCTTCTCTCAACCTCTGCCAGAACTGCCTCCGCCAGTCTTCCTGCCTCCTCCAAGGAAGTCTCTTTGTAGGTTTTAATTTCCTCCACCAGTCTTGCTTTTATGAGGCTGGGAGTTGTTTTTCTGTCCAGTAAAAGGTTGACCAAACCTTCCAAGTCTGTCAAATTCATCCTCTCTAGACCGGGGCCGTTTTTCCGGCTTTCTTAACCAAGATCGTAGGCTTCCCAAATATGCTTAGCCCCAGGGCCGGAGGAGGCAGACACAGTTATATAATTCGGGGAGACCCCGCTTTTCAAGCGGAGAAGTCCCTGCTTTGTCCATCCTCAGCCTTGAAAACCGCCAGCTGGACGGAGAATACCGGCTTCATGTAAAAGCTAAGCAGCGAAGCTACGTCGAACAGAAGTATTTTGAACTCTACATCCTCAACGGAGAAAACCAGCAAGCGGAGCCCCCGCTTTTCAGAGGCATACACAGCTCAGGCCGGGCTTCCCTCTGGGTCAAAGGCTGGGTGGACGGGGAGTACTTTGAACAGGTAGCGTTCCCCCACGGGGCTAAACTCCACTTGACCGAATCAGGCTTGGACGTGAGGCTTTTCAAGCTCTTAGGCAGCTTGATTCCTCTTGGAGGAAGCCTGATGGTGGCCTACGAAATGTTCTGGGGAAAAAGCCAAGTCCACCGGGAGACAAGCCTGGCTTTAAAGCAGGGAATACCACCCCTTCTAACTCCTCTGGGATACCTCCTCTTCCAAGCTGACTGCTGGATAGGTATCAAGGACTGGTACTGGCCTGAAGGAGGCATGGAAGGACCCCCAAAGCTTCAAGGCTTCAAAGCGCCCGACGAAAAAACCGAGCGGAAGAAAACTTTGGACACGATCAAGATGTTGGAGAATTTCCTTCGCAGGCAGCCTGAGAGTATCTCTGAAACAGAATCGGCCGCTCGCAGATTGGCTGAAAAAATCCTCAGCCGGCTTTTAAAGAGGCAAAAGAAATAACAGCGATCCTCCGCTCTGCGGGGACACGTAGGCTTACCAGTCTTGTCTTCTAAAGACTAAATAACCGGTTAGCCAATGCCGCGTTTTTCCTACCTATCAAATAAAGCTACTGTAGAAAATCGATGAAAGATTTGGAGCCCCGGGAGGGATTCGAACCCTCGACCTTCCGCTGTCCCTCCTCCGCTACGAGGCGGACGCTCTGACCGGCTGAGCTATCGGGGCGCAGAATTTTCATTCACAGTTACATTTTTTAACTTTGCTGAATATAGCAAATTCGCTTGAAAGAAGGAATCCTCTTCTTTTCTCAAGACTGTTACAGGAAGCAGTTTAGAAAGTCCTTTAGCCTAAGGCCGTCGAGTTCAAATTTCCTACATGAAGAGAAACAAGGTGAGGGGAGAAACTTTGAGCTGCAGCGGAGAGGCCTTAAAAAACCTAATCCGAAATTACGGGAAAACCTACGCGGAAGAACTAGGCATCAACCTCAAGGCAGCTGAGGAATCCGAGGTTTTCAAGTGGTTTCTGGCGTCCGTTCTCTTCGGAGCGCCTATAGCTGAAACCTCCGCCAAGAAGACTTTTCGACAATTTGAGCGAAGCCATCTGACTGCTCCGGAAAAGATCCTGAAAGCAGGATGGAACAGGCTTGTCGCCCTCCTAGATGAGGGAGGCTACACCCGGTATGATTTCAAAACTGCTACCAAACTGCTGGAAGCAGCGGAAAACTTGAAGAAGAATTATGGAGGAAGCCTCAACCGCCTCCATGATAAGGCGGCTGACTCACGGGACTTGGCCGTTAAACTGCAAGGGCTGGCCAAAGGCATAGGCCCCACCACCGTCAACATCTTCCTCAGAGAGATGATGTCCTTATGGAAGAAAGCCTATGCCCCCCTCCAACCCGCCGAGATTGCGGCTGCGCAGGCGTTGGGCTTAACTCGCTTGGAGGGCAAGGGCGAAGAGGAAAAAAGGGCTATTCTCGAAGATTTGGTGAAGGCTTGGAGGCAGCTAGGGGGGAAGATGGAGGACATACCATCCTTGAGGGCGGCCTTGTTCAGGTTCGGTAAGGCTGTCCTTAAAGGGAAAGGGAAGTAACCGCCAAGACTACGCCTGTGTCTTCTGGAGAAGTCTTATAAGGAAGTTAGGTTTTCTAGGGGTATCCTCCTGAATGTTAAGCTTTGGAAAGCAAGCAACTTCGGGGAAGAGCTTTTGAGCGAGGTTAAAACCTTAAGGATCAAAGGCGAAGTTAAACTGGGCTTCAGGCTTGTTCCCTTCGTAAAGGAGGTCAGGGCTCTAAGCCGGGAGGAGGCCTTGGAAAAGGTTTACAACGAAATTGGGGGTAGAAACAAGTTGAAGAGAAAACAGCTTAAGATCCTAGCCGTAGAAGAGATCAAGCCGGAGGAGATTAAAGACCCTCAACTTCGAGCCCTCGCAGGAATGGGAGAATAAATGGCAGCCGAGGAAAAACCTGAAGAAATAGAGAGAAAACTCCGGGACATGGTAGTGGAACTTCGGATACTGGAAGGAAACGCCCAAGAACTGCAGTCAAGGCTGGGAACGGTGGAGATGGCTCTCCGCGAGTACAACATGGCGGAGACAACGGTTAAAGGACTGGAACAAATGGAGGCTGACAACGAAATCTTGGTTCCCGTGGGCGGAGGCACTTTCATCAAGGCTAAGATTGCCGACACCGATAAGCTCATGGTAAGCATCGGAGCCGAAGTTACCACCGAAAAGACCGCTAAGGAAGCGGTAGCTCTCTTGGAAACCAGACAGGCAGAATTGAACAGCATTAGGAACTCGCTTCAAAAACAGTTCACTCAGCTTCTGAACAGGATGCAGGTGCTGCGGGGTGAAATCCAGAGGATAACAGGCTCCCTCAGAACGTGAAAACGTGATGTTTGAAAAGCTGAGGAAAGCCTTCCACACCTTTGCCGATAGAATCTCCACCCAAGAGCTGACAGGCGGAAAGCTTCAAAGTCTACTGGAAGAATTCAAAATCATGCTCCTCGAAAATGATGTGGCCCTGAGCGTGGCGGAAAAAGTGGTGGAAGACCTCCGGGCGAAAGTGGAAGGTCTTAGAGTTGGGCGGCTTGGAGACAAACGCGGGCCGGTTCTGGAAGCCTTGAGAGGCGTTCTCTGTGAAGTCCTTACCGGCTGCGGAAGCCTAGACCTCCTAAAGCTGGCTGAGGAAAGGAGAAAGGAGAGCAGACCCCTCACCCTCGTCTTCGTGGGTATCAACGGAACAGGGAAGACGACAACCATAGCCAAGATGGCGAAGTTTTTCTTGGACCGAGGCTTCTCCACGGTTCTAGCCTGCAGCGACACTTTCAGAGCCGGCGCCATCGAGCAACTGGAAGAGCATGCCAGACGTTTGGGAATCAAGATGGTTAAGCATGCTTACGGCTCAGACCCTGCCTCCGTAGCCTTTGACGCTGTAGCGCACGCCCAAGCTCGGGGCATCAACGTGGTCCTTGTGGATACAGCGGGCAGGATGGAGACTGACCGGAACCTGATGGAGGAAATGCGGAAGATCGTCAGGGCAGCGGAGGCGGACGCTGTTCTCTTCGTAGGCGACGCTTTAACCGGGAACGACGCGGTGGCGCAAGCTCAAGAGTTTAACAGGTACGTTCAAGTCGACGGCTCCATTTTGACGAAGATGGACGCTGACGCCAAAGGGGGAGCCGTGGTTTCCATAGCCTATGTGACAGGGAAGCCCATCGTCTTCATGGGCGTTGGGCAAGCCTACGGTGACCTTAAGCCCTTCCACGTCGAAGAGTTCATAAGCCAGCTGCTGGGGGACCATTAGGTTGAGGTTTGGGGGATGAAAGGCCGAGACTTCCTGACTTTAGGAGATTTCTCCGCAGAGGAGCTTTGGGCGATCATGAAAGAAGCCCTGAGGCTGGAGCAACTGGGCGGCTCCGTCTCGGAAATTCTCAAGGGAAAGTTCCTAGTTCTCATCTTCCAAAAGCCTTCCACGCGAACGAGGATTTCCTTCGAAGCGGCTATCAAACAGCTTGGGGGCGAATGCGTAAGCCTAGGCTGGAGCGAGATGCAGCTTGGCCGTGGGGAGACCATAGCAGACACAGCTCGAACCCTAGACCGGTATGCCGACGGCATCGTGGCAAGGGTGTTTTCCCACGGCCACTTGGTGGAGATGGCTGAATATGCGGCTATTCCGGTGGTCAATGCTCTCTCCGACCTCTACCATCCATGTCAAGCTCTCTCCGATTTTCTGACCATCTACAAGAAGCTGGGCAAGCTGGAGGGTGTCAAACTCGCGTGGATCGGCGATGGGGACAACGTCTGCCATTCGCTTCTTCTCGGCTGTTCCAAGCTGGGTGTCGACATGAGCGTAGCTTCCCCTCCCGGCTTCGAGCCTAAAGGTGAAGTCCTCCAAGCTGCTCAGCGGGAAAGCCGAAAATCCGGCTGTAAGATAGAGGTTGTCAGGGAACCGGAGGCAGCGGTCCGCGGCGCTGACATCATCTACACGGATACGTTTATCTCCATGGGTCTGGACGAGGAGAGACAGAGACGGCTTCAGGCATTCCTCCCAAAATACCAGGTGACCCTCAAGCTTCTCCAGCTGGCAAACCCCGACTGCCTCTTCATGCACTGCCTACCCGCCCACAGGGGCGAGGAAGTGGTCGACGAAGTCCTCGATGGTCCCCATTCCATCGTGTGGTTTCAGGCTGAGAACAGAATGCATCTTCAAAGAGGCCTCCTCTCCCTCCTCATCTAGTCTTTCCGGGAGATGTTCGCAATTTTCCTCATAGCCGCCTCCAAGGAGGACCCCGCGGGCCTCAACATCGCCCAAAAGCTCATAAAAGAATACGGCTTCAAAAGGCTGGAGAAGCCGGGCTCTCCGAAACTAGACCTCTACAGGAAAGACGACGTGCAGCTCGTCCTTATCGAAGGGCCGTGCACCCACGCCTCCCAGCTCAGCCGGCTTTTTCCCGTGGAGGCCGTGGTCTTCGCCTCCAAGCACAGGAGCGAAAGCTTAGAGCCCACTCTCACCGTCCACGTTCCCGGGAACCTAACCTCTGAAGCGAAACAAGGAGGTCGTCCCAGAGAGCTGGCGTGGGCTTGGCCTCAGCGCATGCGCAAAGCACTCCTCGCCCTAATGGAGGGAAAGAATAGGCTGCCTTCCGACTTTCGGGTCTCCTTGGAGGCAACCCATCACGGCCCCACCGAGTTAGACGTCCCTGTGTGGTTTGTGGAGATAGGAAGCTCAGAGGCTCAGTGGAAGAACGATGAAGCTGGGAGGGTGGCGGCGGATGCTGTTTGGGCCTCCCTAGGCCCTCTTGCTGGGGGGAGGGCTGCGGTGGGTTTTGGTGGGGGGCATTATTCTCCGAAGCATACGGAGTTCTGCGCGGAGACGGATTACGCCATAGGCCACATTTTCCCCAAATACGCTTTCGCTTCAGGCATCGACGATGAGGTTTTGGCTCAAGCCTTTTCCAAGACTTGGGGAGAATGCCATGTGGCCGTCGTAGACTGGAAGGGGCTTCAGGGAGGCTTGCGGAGGGTTCTTTTGGAAAAGCTGGAAGTCATGGGCGTGGGGGAAATCGTGAAAATCTGACCGTAGATCGGCAGTTTTCAGAAGGGAAAGACTTTAAGTTTACCCTTAAATTTAACTAGAAGGAGCGAATCATGGGCTTGAGGTCATGGCTTACTTCCAGCTACAGGCTGTTGAAGACTGCTTCGAAGCCAAGTAAGACGGAGTTCTGGCTTCTGCTCCGAGTCTGCATTCTAGGCGTGATCGTGGTAGGAGCCGTGGGCTTCCTCATCAAATTCATCTCCGCCATCATAGGGTTCAAGCCTTGAAGAGGGCCTGTTTCCGCATATCTCAGAGGTATGAAAGTTGAGCGAAGAGGATAAGGCAGAGGCAAAATCCGAGGCTGAGGCTGAAAGCCGAGAGAGTGGAGTTGAGGTTGAAAAAACTCAGATATTTGCCTTGAAAACAACCTCAGGCCAAGAGGTCAATGTGGCTAACATGATCTCCAACAGGGCTGCAGCCAACAAGGCACCCATCTACGCTGTGCTGGTGTCAGGAACCCTGAAAGGCTACATCTTCGTGGAGGCGGCGGGCCCTCACTTCATCGACGATATTGTATCTGGGGCTAAGCATGTGAGACAGAGGCTTCCAGGGCTGATCAAAATCTCCGAACTGGAAAGATACTTGATCACCAAGCCTGTGATCGAGGAGCTGGAGGTGGATGACACCGTCGAGGTGGTAGGAGGGCCTTTGAAGGGCATGAAAGCCAAGATAACCAAGGTGGACAAAATCAAGAACGAAGTCACCTTAGAGCTTTTAGAAGCCTCCATAACCATGCCCATAACCGTCGGAGGCGACTATGTAAGGCGTCTCGAAAAGGGGCGGCGGGGGAAATAGCCTTGGGCGAGAAAAAAATAGTGGAAGCCTTGATCAGCGGAGGAAAAGCCACGGCAGGCCCTCCATTGGGCCCAGCCTTAGGCCCGTTGGGGGTTAACGTCCCTGCCATTGTGGGAAAGATCAACGAGCTCACCTCCCAGTTCGGGGGGATAAAGGTTCCGGTTAAGGTTATCGTAGACTTAGAGACCAAAAGGTTTGAGGTAGAGGTAGGTACGCCTCCCACCGTAGCCCTCATCGTCAAGGAGCTAGGCATTGAGAAAGGTTCAGGGACGCCTAACACGCAGAAGGTTGGAGACCTCACCATGGAGCAGGTGAAGAAGATAGCCGCCATAAAGATGGCTCAGTCCTATTCCAAAAGCTTGGAGGCAGCGGTTAAAGAAGTCCTAGGAGTCTGTGTGAGCATGGGAGTGACTGTGGAGGGAAAAGAGCCTAAAACCGTCCAGAAGGAGATTGCTGAAGGCCGCTACCGGGAGCTTTTAGAAGCCTAAGCCTGAAAACCTTATTGGCTACTTCCCTCCTACTATTGAGGCTTAAGCTGAATCGGTGTGAAGGATTGCAGGTAAAGATTGAAGCCTTAACCGAAGCCGTTAAGGAGGCTTTGGAAGCAGGGAAAAGAAATTTCACTCAAAGCATAGACCTCACGGTGAACTTGAGGGACATAGACCCGAAAAAGCCTGAAGCCCGTTTGAACGAGCTGGTGGAAGTCCCTCACGCCGTTCAGAAGGAGGTCAAAGTCTGCACCATAGCCTCCGGCCAGCTGGCTTTAGAGGCCAAGAAAGCGGGAGCAGAGCGGGTGCTTCAAAGGGAAGACCTTGAAAACTTGGCCAAAGACCGGAAAGCCGCTCGGAGAGTAGCTCAGGAATATGACTTTTTCCTGTCTGAAGCCTCCATGATGCCCTTGGTGGGAAAGATTTTCGGGCCTTTCCTAGGGCCTAAAGGTAAGATGCCTACCCCCATTCCTCCCAACGCCCCTGTTCACTCCTACATTGAAAGACTCCGTCGCACGGTGAGACTGAGGCTGAAGGACCAGCCTATCGTGCACTGCCGGGTGGGTGTGGAAGGCATGGACCCTTTTCATATTGCAGAGAACGCCATGGCGGTGTTGAGGAGGCTGGAAGAGAAGCTGGAAAAAGGAGCTAAAAGCATTGCGAAGGTTTACGTGAAGACTACCATGGGCAAGCCTGTGGTTGTGAAAGGGGGAAGCTAGGTTGAGCTTGAAGGCTGTGTTGAAGGTTAAAGAGCGGAAGAAGGCGGAGGTAGAGGCCCTGACTAAACTCCTCAAAGAGTACAAGGTGGTGTCGCTCAGCAACCTCCACAAAGTCCGAGCAGCCCAAATCCAGAAGCTGAGAAAAATGTTTCGAGGAGAGGTCATCTTCAAATGCGCTAAGAACACTTTGCTGAGGAGAAGTCTTCGAGAGGTTTCCAAGGAAAAGCCCGGGCTGAACGGTTTGGAAAAATATCTAGGAGGATCCACTCTTCTCATTCTGACAAACCTAGACCCCTTCAAACTTTCCATCATGCTGGATAAGAATAAAGTAAAGCTGCCGGCTAAGGTCGGAGACATAGCTCCCTCTGATATCGTCATCCCTGAGGGAAGCACAGGTCTTCCCCCGGGGCCCATCATCAGCGAGCTCACGGAGCTGGGATTACCCACCAAGATTGAGGGGGGAAGCATCTGGGTGACCAGGGACACGACGCTGGTGAGGAAGGGCGAAGTCATATCCGCCCAGGTGGCCAGCCTCCTGAGTAGGCTGGGAATCAAGCCCATCGAAGCCAAGCTCAGCCTGACCGCGGCCTACGAAGACGGCTTAGTTCACCCCCCGGAACTCCTCCAAATAGACCTTCAAGCCTTTAAAGAAGAGTTGCAGAAGGCCGTGGACTCCGCTCGAAATCTGGCGGTTAACGCAGGTTACCCCACCCCAGAGACGGTGCAGATTCTCTTAACCAAGGCGGCTCTGGAAGGGCGAAGCTTATCCATCGCCGCCAAGGTCTTCGACAAGGAGACGCTGCCCATCCTCTTGGCTGAAGGCAGCCGCGAGGCGAGCAGTCTGCTGGGCAAGTTGAAGGAGATCGACGCCTCGCTGGCTTCCTAGCTGGCGGGGGGCTGAAAGGTTGGGAATATATTTATAAGGATGAGGCTTGATTGAGCATACACTCAAGAGGTGAGTTCCTGTGACTGTCTCCTCTGCCTACGTTCACGCGGCTTTGCTACTCCACTACGCCAACCAAGGCATTAACGTGGACAACCTCAAGAAGGTCTTGGAGGCTGCGGGTATCCCCCCAGACGAGTCTAGAATTAAAGCCCTAGCCGCCGCCATATCTGAGGTCAACGTGGAAGAAGCCCTTAAAGCCGCACCAGTAGGCTTCGCGCCCCAAGCGCCAACTGCGCCCGCCACGCCTGCGGAAGCCAAGAAGGAAGAGAAGAAGGAGAAAGAAAAAGAGGAAAAGAAGGAAGACGAGGCGCTGGCAGGACTGGGCGCCCTCTTCGGCTAGCCTCCGCCTACCTTTCTCAGCTTCCTCCCCATGCTTCTCCTTTCCCCTAGCGAGCTTTGGTCTAAATAGTTCTTCCACCCAAGTTTCTTAGAGGCGAAACCTTGGGAAAGCTCACGTTCATAGGTTTAGGTCTCCACGACGAGAAAAGCTTGTCTCTGCTGGGGCTGGAGAAGGCTAAAGCAGCTGACAGAGTTTACGCTGAATTCTACACCAACCTCATGCCTAAACTTTCCATCAAAGCCTTGGAAAACCTCCTAGCCAAACCCGTCACCGTCCTTTCCAGAGGAGACTTAGAAGAGCGGGCTGAGGAAGGAATCCTCAGGCAGGCGTCAGAGGGAGAAGTTGCCCTGCTGGTGCCGGGAGACCCCTTGGTGGCTACCACGCACATTGACCTCCGGCTTCGCGCCGAAAGGGCAGGCATTGAAACCGAGGTTTTAAACGGGGTCTCCATCTACTCAGCCGCCCCCGCCGCGGCGGGGCTTCAAGTCTATAAGTTCGGGAAGACGGTGACCGTTCCCTTTCCAACTCCCTTCTACAAGCCTGAAACCCCCTATGAAGTGGTTGTGGAGAACAGCCGCCGAGGTCTTCACACGCTAGTACTTTTGGATGTGGACAGCGAGAAAGGGCGGTGTATGACGGTTAGGGAGGGCTTGGAGTATCTTTTAGAGGTGGAGGAGAAAAGAAAAGAAGGGGCAGTGACCCCGCGTCGGCTGGCCGTGGGACTAGCAGGCCTAGGCTCCCTGAAGCCTGAAGTCAAGGGAAACCGAGTGGAAAGACTGCTGGAAACAGTCTTTGAGGAGCTTCCCCAGTGCATCATCTTCCCGGGGAAGCTTCACTTCATGGAAGCTGAAGCCTTGAAAGTTTTTGCCGGCACTCCGGAGGAGGCTTTCCGGTGAGCGCGTCGCGGAAGCTGGAGGAAATGTACCGGAGATATAGAGAGAACCTCAGCCAAGCTCTTTCAGGGTTGAAGCTTCAGGCAGCCGGGGAGGAGGCTTCAAGGGTAAGGGAAATAGTCGAGTTGGCTGAAAGCTACCGGCGGGACGCGGAGCACTTCCAGAACACCGGGCGGCCTGTCACCGCTCTGATATCTCTAGCCTACGGGGAAGGCCTGCTGGACGCCCTTAGACTTTTAAGGCTCGTTCACTTCACATGGAAGAGGAGTGGAGCGGGCTGAGGAAGCGGCTGGACAACGGGCGGAAAAGGGTGCTGGCTTCCGGGGTCTTCGACCTCCTCCATCTTGGGCATGCGCGTTTTCTTCAGAAGGCCAAGGAGGTCGGGGGAAAGGACTCGGAGCTTTTGGTCGTGGTAGCCCGGGATAGCACCGTCAAGAAGTTGAAGGGAAGCCCTCCCGTTCTCCCGGAAAAGGAAAGGAGAGCCTTGGTGGAGATGCTTAAACCCGTGGACAAGGTGGTATTGGGAAGCAGGAAACTGGTGGACATAGAGGGAATCATCCGAAAACATAAGCCCGACATCATTGCGTTGGGCTACGACCAAGACCAGATTGAGGCTGAGGTTAAACGCGTCGTCGCCGCGAAGGCCTTCCCCATTCAGGTGGTCAGAATTCAAAGGTTCGGCTCCGAAGGCTTCAACAGCTCCTCGAAGATCAAGGAACTCGTTGCAGCCTTAAAAAAAGCTGAGAAAAAGAAGGCTAAACCGCTAAGGACGGGTTAAGCTCGCCGCGGTGGGACTAGAATTTTAAGGCCGAGTCAGCCAGCTGGCGGGCGTCAAGGCTTTCTTGAGCCGGATTCAACACTAGAAAGGCCCCCTGCGGGTTGAAGTAAGGCGGCCCCTTCCTAGAGAAAAGGGTTAAAACTTTCCCCCTATGGGAGGCCATGACCCCTTCAGGGCAAGGTTGATGGCCTCGGATGAGAACCTTGGCCCCAGCCAGCGCCAGCACTCGAGCTGTCACGTCTTCGCCAAACAGTCTCCCCGCCCCGCGGGGGGAAGGATAGACTCCTGCGATGTCGTCTTCAGGGTCGCTCCAGAGAATTTCCTCCAAATGGCTTGTGGAGGGGTGGGTCTGATGGGCGTAGGCTAAGTCTTTTAGAGTTGAAGCCTGACTGGGTGCCCCTCCGTGGAGCAGCAGATAGGCTCCCTCCACCAAGACAGCTTGATGCAATCCCTGGAAAAGCCTCACTAAGCTCAAGTAGAGGTCTCTTCCCGCGGAGCCGAATTTTCTCTGAAAGTCGGAGGGTAGGTCATGGGGCATCCCCAAAAGGTCTGGGGGGGCTTCGTGGTTTCCTCGGAGAAGAATCACCCTTTCAGGGTGGTCCCGCTTCAGCCTGAGCACCAAACTGTAGACTTCAGGAGAGTAGGGCCCTCTGTCCCCATAGTCTCCTAAAAAAATCAGCTTCACATCCTCCCCAGCCGCTGTCCGCTCTAAAAACCTGCTTTTTCGAAGGATGTGGATGAGGCTCTCTAGGTCTCCGTGAAGGTCTCCCACGACCACGATTTTCCCTTTGCGCGGGAGGACGACTAGGCCTCCGGTGATTTTCATCTCCTCCCTGTAGCCCCCTTGGCTTCGCTCCGCCTTCAGCAAGGCTTCAACTTCCCCCATCAGCTGGGCCATTTTGTCGGAGGAAATTCTGAAAGCCTCCTCGGCCCAGTGTTCAGCCAAATGCAATGCAGAGCCTCCGAACTGCACAGCCTACTTTTCCCTGATTTTTTCGATGTACATGAGGGAGAAGTCCAGCTGGGGGAGGTACTCCATTTTCAGCGTGGCTTCAGCCTTGCCGTAGTGGGTTTTGACTTCAACCTTCAGATGCCTCCCTTGGAGGGCTGTGTAACTGTACGGGTCTCCTCGTCGGCGTTTCTTCAGCAGTTTGGGGTCTAGACGCACCTTCACTGCGGCTCGGTAAGGTTGGAGGAGGAAAGCTTTCTCCGCAGCCTTTTCCACAGCTTTAATCACATCCCTATCGCGGGTTATGGGTGTTCCCACAAGCTGGTGAACCAAGGCGCCTAGCGCTATGCCTCCTTCGAAGACGGCTCTCTCCCTGTCGGTGACCGAGGGATCAAAATATTTTTGGGCTTTATCCTTCATGTTCCGCGTGGAAATCACCTTTCCAAATTTTTTATAGGTGTAGGAGCCGCGGGGAGATAACAGCCGCTTAGCCTTTGGAGGAAGCCTTGGAGGTCTTCCCTTTTAGGCCTAATTCTTTTCGAATGTCCCCTAGCGTTATAGCCCGGTGGGCTACAAAGTCATGCTTGTGGATGCTTTCTTCGCTCCGTAGCTTAAAAACCACCATCACACTGTCAGGAAGCTCTCTGAAGGTTTCGGCGAAATGCTTCATCATAAGTCTGATACTGTCCTCAGCGAAGAGGGGGTTTCCTATGGCCTTCATAACCAACTCCGCTTCGTCTTTCCTCTTGAGCAGCCCGTAGCTGGAGGCGCTCATGGATTTCTCCACCACGTCCACCAAACTCAAGGCGTCCATCTCGTAGCCGCTGGGAACCTCCGTGTTGACGATGCCGAGGCTCCGCTGCATGTGGGTGGGCAGAGGGATGTCCTTCAGTATCCAGCGGAAACCCTTGGGGGAGAAGCGATTTCTCACCATCTTCCGTCTTACATTTTCCGCCAAAATCTCCTGGGCGCAGGGGCAGGCGGTTACGCCTTTCACTCCTACTCCCACCCTTCTTTCCAAGGTCACAGAGCCGTCGGGGGCTTTGAAAGCTGTTGCGGAAGCCGTGAGGGTGCAGGGCTCGTAGCTGAGCTTCCCAGTTTTAGGAGTGGTCTTCCCTATGACGGCTTCCCCTCGAGCCTTCACCCGGGCCCTTGAGATGGATTTGTGTCTTCGAAAAAGCTCTAGGGCTATGTTCCCGCAGATATTTTCCAGCTTGTAGGTTCTCCCGGAGAACTTCTCCAAGACCTCTGATATTATCTCGTAGTGGCGGGAGGCGTGGATGCCCTTCTGGTGGGCGGGGAGGTCGACGAAGACGTCAAAGCTGGGTACCACCACCACTGGTTTTTTGTTGTAATAGGCAAAACCCACGGGCATCTTCACCCCCACCACCCCCACCTCTTTCAAGGGGATGGAGAGGGGCGGTGCTTTATCTTGGATTTCCCGTCGGCTCAAAGTCTTGTCAACCCGAATTTCCTCGGCTCCCTTTAAATTAAAGGAAAGCTGCGGACATTATTAGCCTAACAGGGTTAGTTAAATCTTTAGCCGCAGCCTTCCCACTCGAAGATTTCTCCGTCTTGAAGATAGCTTCTCCCCGTCTTCAAGGCTATCTTAGCCTTCTGAAGCTCGCAGCCCAAGTAGGCTGCGTGATCAAGGAGAGAAAGCAAACCTGCCTTCACCGCAGCCCTGTAAATCTGCCAAGGCTCCCTCCCCCGGATGGACGTGTCTGGTTTAGTTGCCCCGGGTTGAAAGTGAAGGGCCACCAGCTCCCCCCTCGTCCGATCCACTCTCAGCTTGAAGCAGCCTTGGGGGTCACGAGCCACCTTCGCCTCCGAGGGAACCCTCAACATGGCAGCGCCCTGTTCCTCTTGGTGGTTGAGGGGTTCCTCTCTCCGCCTTTTCTCCTTCAGCCTGAGCAAGCTGAGCCCTAGGTCTTTTGGAGGAGAGCCTCTCCTCCGGGCTAGGGCCACCATGCGAAGAGCGGTGGAGAGCTCTTGAACAGCGCCCCATGTTTTGTCGCTGGCTTGGGTTGTGAACATGAAGCTTACACCCAGCTCCCAGCCGAGGAGGGCTAGGAGAAAGTTTAACCCTCCGGAATCCGCGTCCACCAGCTCAGTGACGTTGCCGGCTCCGAAGAAGCTGGGAACTCCCGGGTTCCTCCGCCCGAACTCTACGTAAGCCAGCAGGGAATCTAAGAAGCTGAAAGGTGGATGTAAGCCTAGGATAGGGTCGGCGACGACTTTTTTAAACCCTAAAGCCTTCGCCTTCCGCAGGTTAGCCTCCAGTCTCCGAATTCTTTCCCCGTAATGGGGAGCCACGCGGCCTCTCTCATCAGCAGGAGTCACCACCACCGGTAAGTCTCGGGCGAAGGAGGTAGCTTCCCCCATGTTCGTCTCGTTGAGGCTTAGGACCATGGTAGCTCCCGCCTCCACCCCGGCTCTAAGCTCGTCGATGTCGTTGGAGTCGATGCTGACAGGCTTGGCAACGGCTTTCACGGCTGCCTTCACCGCCCTTCGAGCCTCCTCCACCCGGCCGCCTCCCGCCTCCATGCCTACGTCCACGATGTCAGCTCCGCTTTCCACATAATACCGAGCCCAACGCGCAACCGCCTCCTTTGGAAGGGCTGAAGCGTTCACGATTTCAGCCACCAAGAGGGGAGGACCCCCAAGGTAGGTGCCCACTTTTCCCCTCCCTACACCTACGGTGACGCTGCCTTCTCTCCGAGCCAGCCGCCGGGTTTCCATCCGGAGGGAGGCCAACTCCTCCGCAGCCTTCTTAGCCACCGCCTCCTGGGCCAACTCGCAGGCAGGTTGGGAAGTGGATAAGGGGAGTTTTCCCAAACTGTCTAGGATGAGGGGTAAGTCCGCTGCGTGCTTAGGGCCCTTGTAGGTGGGGATGCCTGTAGCCTTCCAGACCGGGGCGGTGTCGCCTTCCATCATTCCCGGGAGCAGTATGATGTCGAAGCCTTCCCAGTTTTTTTCAGCTAGCTTTCGAGCTACATAGCGGGGAGATAAAAGAGCCGCTACCTGCATGGGGAGGGATAGAACTTCAGCCTCAACCTTGCTTCGGCGGACGTACTCCTCCACCGAAGTCTTGGCTAAGGTTCCCGTTACCACCAGAACCTTCAACTTCGGCACCTTCAAGGTCTAGACGACCTAACTAAAAAAGCATGACTGCGGAAAGGTTAACCCAGCTTCTTGCCATAAGTAATAAGAGAGACGGCTTCCTATAAAATAAGGGGCCCCGCTTCTCCGGAAGATGAACCATGTTTGTCCCCTGCGAGCTTGCCGTGAAATCAATCCTGCCGGCCTTCCGCGCCTTGGTGGCGGAGAAACTCGTCGGCGTCTACGGGCTGAAGCAAGGGGAAGCAGCCCGGCTTTTGGGCATCACCCAGTCCGCTGTCAGCCGCTATGTTAAAAACGAAAGAGGCAGCGTTCTTAAATCCAAAATCTCGCGGCTGGAAGAGGTTAATACCTTGATGGAAGAAGTGGCGGAAAAACTCATCGACGGTAAGACAGACCTCCACGAGATAAGCCGCCTATTCTGCCGGGGCTGTCAGAGGGTGAGGACTATGGGGTTGCTGTGCGAAAACTGTAAGAGGTTTAACCCTCAACTTGACGAGAACTGCGACCTCTGCACTTGGCACAAGACTCGTGGGGGCTCAGAGACTGTGGAAGGCTGTTTCCCGCTCTGAAACTTCCAGGCCCTAAACCTGTTACCTTCCTCGTCATGTTTCAGCCGATGCATTTTGGGCTGTAAACAGAATGGAAAATCGACGGGGGAATGCTGGAAAAAGTACTTATGAGTTCCCAGCCATAATTCTGCCGGTGTGAAAAAAATGGGAATCCTGAAGGTAGCTTTGCCCAAAGGTCATCTTTGGAGCGGAGTGAAAAGCCTCCTCGACCGAGCGGGATACGGGTTGCGGGTGGAGAGCGAACGCTCCTACTCAGTGAACTCCAACGACCCCGAGCTTGAACTCCGAATCCACCGGGCTCAGAACATCAGTCCCCTAGTTGAGGAGGGAAAGTACGACCTAGGCATCACAGGACTGGACTGGGTGGTGGAGCACAGGGCGGATGTAGAGGAGCTGGCCGACTTGGAGTTTGGGAGAGTAAACGTGGTCGCTGCTGTGCCCCAACACTACGGCCTTGAAGAGTCTTCCGAGGGGGAGAAAGTGTTCGAAAGATTCGTGGCGAAGCTGCGGAGGGAGGGAAAAGAAAAGATCATCGTTGCCTCCGAATACGAGAACATCACCCGAAGCCTGTGTGAGGAGAAGATGGGCTCCGTCCCATACAAGTTCATCCGCTCCTACGGGGCTACGGAAACCTTCATCGGAGTCGCCGATCTCATCGTTGACTGCACCGAGACAGGGACTACCCTCAGGGACAACGGCTGGCAGATCATCCACAGGCTTTTCACCTCCACCGCCCGGCTGATCGCTAACAGGCAAAGCTTGAAGGACCGGTGGAAAAAGGATAAAATAGAAAGCTTCCTGCAGCTGGTCGCGGGAGCGCGAGATGCGAAGGGGCTGAAGCTCATCAAGCTGAATGTGGCCGCGGAAGCCCTGAAAGACGTGTTAGGCGTCCTCCCCTCCATGAAAAGCCCCACCATCTCCCAGCTGGCCGGAGATGGGAAGCCAGGATTCGCTGTGGAGGTGGCGGTGAAAGAAAACCAAGTGGTGCAACTGATTCCCCTGTTGAAGAAGAAGGGCGCGACGGATATTCTGGAAATAGACATCGATAAAGTCATCCGGTAAGTTGGACTTGCGTCCGTCGAAGATGCGGGGAGCATTCTGGAGGAGAGAAGTATTTTGATCGTAGGAATAGGGGTAGACCTGATAAAAATTCAAAGGATCAAGGAGGCTCTGGACAGGTCGGGTATGCGTTTCTTGGAAAAAGTTTTCACCCCCAAAGAGATAGAGCTGGCTTCCAAGGGCGAGGATAGAGCAGCCTATTTTGCGACCAGGTTCGCCGCTAAGGAAAGCGTACTCAAAGCCTTCTGCACAGGGTGGGCCGGCGTTAAAGGCACAGACATTCACATAGAACCGGGGGCTCGAGGGGAGCCTTTGGTAAAACTTTCAGGCGGACTGGCTGAAATGGCCTCTCAGAGAGGAGTCACCCGAGTTCTCGTAAGCCTCTCTTATGACTCCGAATATGCCATTGCCATGTGCATTCTACTCGGCAGCCGGCCTTAACTGGGAAACTTTGCGGTCAGATTTTCTTTACCTTCTCCGCAATCTCCATGGTGTCGAGGGCTATCATTTTTTCCTCGTCGGTGGGAACTACGAGAACTTTCACCTTCGAATCAGGGCTGCTGATGACCCCCTCAGCCTTAACTGTTTTCACGTTCGCCTCCCCGTCCAGCTTAACTCCTAGGAACTCAAGGTTCTCACAGATCATTCCTCTCATCAAAGGGGAGTTCTCCCCAATGCCAGCTGTGAAAACAAGCACGTCAAGGCCTCCCATAGCCGCCGCGTAGGCGCCTATGTACTTTTTCACCCGGTAGGCGTACATTTCCAAGGCCAGCTTACACCGAGAGTTCCCAGCCTCCGCTCCTTTGATCACTTCCCTCATGTCATTGCTAACACCGGACACCCCCAGAAGGCCGCTTTTCTTGTTCAGAATCTTGTCCAGCTCCTCTACGCTCAGGTTTGCCCTCCTGTGGAGGTAGAAGATGACTCCGGGGTCTATGTCCCCGCACCTAGTTCCCATGATAAGCCCCTCCAAGGGGGTTAAGCCCATGCTGGTGTCTACAGACTTTCCCCCCTGCACAGCGTTTAACGTAACCCCGTTGCCCAGATGGCAGATGATCATCTTCAACCGGTCTGAGGAGCTTCCCAGCATCTCCTCCGCCTTCTTCGACACGTACCGGCAAGAGGTTCCGTGAAACCCGTATTTTCTGACCCCGTACTGGATGTAAAACTCTCGGGGAACCGCGTACATGTAAGCCTTCTCCGGCATGGTCTGATGGAAAGCCGTGTCGAACACAGCTACATGGGGAACTTCAGGAAGCTGCTTTTTAGCCTCCGTGATCCCTGCGAGGTTTGCGGGATTGTGAAGAGGCGCCAGAGGAATGCATTCCCTAATCTTTTCCTGAACCTCCGGAGTGATGAGGGCTGGCTCGGTGAAGGCGGCGCCTCCGTGCACAACCCTATGCCCCACGGCTGCTATTTCTCGAAGGTCTTTGATGACTCCGTGCTCCTCATCCAGCATGGCTTTCATAACCAAAGAGAGGCCTTCGCTGTGATTGGGGATAACTGCTTCTCTTCTAGTCTTTTTCCCTCCTGTTTCATGCTCGATGTAGGAGCCCGGCTCACCTATCTTAGCAACAGTTCCCTTGGCTATTACTTCATCTTTTTCCATGTCCCGAAGCTGATATTTGATGGAGGAGCTTCCGCAGTTAAGGACGAGAACTTTCACCCAATCCACCTCTGCGCTTGCACAACCAGCATGGCTATAGTGCCGGCGATATCCTCAGCCGACGCTCCCCGGGAAAGGTCGCTCACCGGCTTGGCGAACCCTTGGAGAATGGGGCCGTAGGCTTCTGCCTTCGCCAGCCGCTCAGTGAGCTTATAGGCTATGTTTCCTGCGTCCAAGTTGGGGAAGATGAGAACGTTGGCCCTCCCTCCTAACGGGTTGTCCCCCTTGATCTTCTTTCTCGCCACCTCCGGCACCAAGGCAGCGTCAGCTTGAAGCTCTCCGTCGACCAGCAACCTGGGAGCCTTTGTTTTCACGAGGTTAACGGCCTCCACCACTTTATCCACCAGAGGGTGGGTGGCGCTTCCTTTGGTTGAAAACGAAAGCATCGCCACCCGCGGTTCCCAGCCTAACATAGTCCTTGCACTGTTGGCACTGGCAAGGGCGATGTCGGCTAACTCCTCGGGGTTGGGGTCGATGTTCACCGAAGCGTCGGCATAGAGCAGAGCTCCCTTCTCACCGCCCTCGTAGCCAGGGACAACCATCAGAAAGAAGCTTGACGGAGCGCATATCCCCTCCTGCAAGCCGATGATCAGCTTCGCAGCGGCGATAACCTCCCCGGAAGAGTAGGTCGCCCCTGCCACCATGCCCTCCGCGTCTCCCGCTTTCACCATCATGCAGGCGAAGTTGAGGGGCTTTCTGAGGAGCGCCCGGGCCAGCCTATCGGAGGAGCCGCTTGCCTTGCTGTAGAGGGCTATGTACTCCTCCAGTTTAGGCCAAGATTCAGGTTTGGCGAATTCGACTTTCTTTAAGCTGACACCCAGCCTTTGTGCTTTTTCTTCAATTTCTTCTCTGTCTCCCACAAGAAACGGCTTAGCCACGTTTTCCTTCACAGCTATCTCAGCCGCTCGGAGAATTCGTTCATCCTCAGGTTCGGGGAGAACTATTCTTTTGGGGTTGAGAGCAGCCTTTCTTTTAAACTCCTCGATAACCTTGGGCATGCAGGTTTTCGCCTCTTTTAAAACAAGCTTCACTTGACTTTGAAGGTGAGGATGTCCAGTCCGGCGAATTTCTTTATCTCCGCTTTCACATCCATAGGAAGCCTATCCAAGGCTTCCCTGATCTTAGTGGGATTGGATACGTCTATTCCGGTGATCATAGTCATGAAGGTGGGGCCTTCCTTGAATTTCACAAGGCCGTAGGCGTAGGGGGCGTAGTCTTGAAATTCCATGGGAGTCGGTATGGCGCTGCTGGCGAAGATTATAAGCTTCCCCTCTCCACTAAACTCCGTCCAATCCAGTTCACGGCTTGAGCATTTTTGACAGATGGGATAAGGTGGAAAGATGTACACGCCGCATTTTTTGCATTTGAAGCCCATGATTTTCCCTTCGGCCAGAAAGTCGAAAAACTTCTTCATCACCGTCATCAAAATTCACCTCCTCCTCAACACTGTAACCGTCGCTTCAACTCCTATTCCACAGGCATGCCAGAGGGCGGTTTCAGGCTCAGGCTTGATCTGCCTCTCTCCAGCTTGACCTCTCATCTGTTTTACGATCTCGTACAAATCCGCGCCGCATGTTGCAGCGTAGGCGTTACCGAAGCCCAAGTGGCCTCCGTTGGTATTCATAGGTCTCTCACCGTTAAAGGATATCCTCTGGTCGCGGAAGGCCTTCCACGCTTGCCCTCTCTCAAAATAGCCAACTCCCTCAGGGAAGACGAAATACTCGCTCACCGAGCAGTCTCCGACCTGCAGGTAATCGATGTCCTTCGGCTCCACCCCTGCCATCTGGTAGGCGTTTCGGGCAGCTATCATCTCCACAGGCCACTCGTAGGGGTCTTTCTCGTAGAACGGATAGGGGTCGGTGCACCAGCCGAAGCCCAGAATATCCACCGGTGTGTCGGTGTATTTCTTCGCCTTCTCAGGTGTTGTGACGATGTAAGCCGAGGCGCCGTCGGCGATGGGGGGAATGCAGCAAGCTCTCAGAGGATATGCCAGATAAGGGTTAAACTTGGATTTGTACCATTCTTTCACATCCTTGAAGCCCCGCCTAGCCGCTTGGTCCTTCAGCTCAGTTTGATGGTATGCCTTAGGGTTTCTGGAACTCGCCCTGCGAGCGTTAACGGCAATGCCGAAGAGGGCGTCTTCCACATCATCCATGGACAGCCCGTATTTCTTGGCGTAGGCGATAATCGGAATAGCCTCGAACATGGCGCTTACATCATAGGCGTGGGTCCAGTAATATTCTTGGTCCCCTCCCCACTCAGTCCACTCTAACACTTTACCTAGGTCTGCGGGCTTTCGGACAGTGGGGTTGAACGTGGGTGTGCTGCTCAAAATCTCGCAGGCAACAATCAAGACGGTATCATAGACTCCTGAAGCAATGGCCATGGCCGCCAATCCTGCTCCCGTGTTGGTGGTTGCGCAGCCTGTTGCGAAATGCAAAGCCGGCTTATACTTCATGCCGATCCAGTTGGCAACGCGGAAGGGTGAATGCGCATGAGTAGTGTTGGGGAGGTAGTGGCCGAAGAAGAAGGCGTCTATTTCCTTAGGGTCGATTCCAGCATCATCGTAGGCTTCGAAGGCAGCTTCGGAGACTAGGTCTTGGAAGCTTTTGTCTTTGAGCTCCGAGGTCTCCAGCACGCTTCCAAAACGCGTCACGCCAACCCCGATGATGGAGGCCTTACTTTTTAAAACACCCATCTTTCTTCACCTTTCCAGTATTCGTATCTTTTTCCTTTCATATTATTGTTTCTCCGCCAGTTTCTTCTCAATGTAGCTTACAGCCTCTCCTATTGTCTTGTTTTTCCGCGCCTCGACAAACGGTATGGTGATGTTAAACTCGTATTCCAGAAGAGCTATCAACTCGATGATGTTCACAGACTTCGCGTGAAGGTCTTCGACGAAGCGAAGGTTGTCAGCTAGTTCCTCAGGGTTTTTTCCGAAAACATCGGCGATTATTTCTTTAACTTTCTTTTCCACAGACATCCTTCATCCCTCTACACTACCCTGCTTTGCGGTTTTAAATGTTTCCCAAAAACCCATCCTCATCTTCAGCTAAAGCTTCAAATGGAAAATGTTCAGCCCACAAACTACGCAGTTTTCATTCGCAGGTTAAACTTTATTATTCCCTCGGAATCTTTCTTTAAGAAATGTTGAGAAGGAGAGTGGTGCTATGATGCAGACAACGGAGGAAAACCTGAAAAACGCCTTCGCAGGAGAATGTCAGGCTCGAGTGAGGTATCTTATCTTTGCCGATGTGGCCAGACGAGAGGGTTTCCCCAACGTGGCTAGGCTGTTCACCGCCATCTCAGAAGCGGAGCAGATACATGCCAATCACCACTACCGGCTGCTGGGCGGCCTCAACGGAGGCTTCACCACAGTGGCCAAGGGAACCTTCGGCCCGGGAGAGACGAGCAAAAATCTGAGCCTCTGCATAATGGGCGAAACCTACGAGATTGAGGAAATGTACCCTGCCTTCAGAGCTGTGGCTGAATTGCAGGGAGAGAGAGCAGCCTTCACCAGCTTCGACTGGGCGTATCAAACGGAAAAAGTTCACGCTGAACTTTACAAAAAGGCGAAAAAAGCCGTGGACGCTGGGAAAGATGTGGAGTTAGGGACCATTCAAATATGCCAAGTCTGCGGATACACACTGGAGGGGGAAGCCCCTGACAAGTGTCCCGTGTGCAGGGCCGGCCGAGAGGCGTTTAAAGCCTTTCAATAACTCTCCCGCAAGTTTTCTCCGCCGAAACATCTCAGCCTTTGATTTTCTTTGCTATTTCCGCAACCCTTCGACCTAGAGTTTTAGCTATTTCTAGATCGTTCTCGGTGGGAGGCCTGTCCGCCATGGGGCCTGAAACCGAAGAGGCCCCGTAGGGGCTTCCTCCTCCTGTCTCGAGGGAGAAGAGCCGCTGTTCGGAGTAGGGAACACCAACGATAATCATACCTAGATGGAAGAGAGGCATCATGGAGGTGATTATGGTTGTCTCTTGGCCTCCGTGAAGGGTACTGGTGCTGGTGAACACTCCGGCTACCTTGTTTTCCAAGGCTCCCTTCTCCCAGAGGCTGCCGGTGCGGTCGATGAACTGCTTCATCTGGGCGCTCATGTTACCATATCTGGTGGGGGTTCCGAAGACTATGCCGTCGGCTTCCGCTAAATCTTCCGGCTGGGCTGTGGGAATGCTGGAGAGTTCCTCTTTCACTTTTTTAAGCCTTTCATTGGCTTCGATCACTTCTTTGGGGATGAGTTCAGGTACCTGTTTCAGCGAAACTTCAACGCCCTCGACGCTTCCAGCCCCCTGGGCTACCGCCTTAGCAAGCTTAGCCACGTTTCCGTACATGCTGTAGAAAACAACCAAAACCTTAACAGAATTAGCCATTTCTTTCACCACATTTATAATTATATATCTTTGTTTATTTAGTTTGCTGGTTACTAGTTTTTTAACCATTTTTCTCAGATCGCTCCTTTTTCGAGAGGACTAGAAGTTTCTGTTTCAGTCTATCCAAGTCTCCCAGCAAGTCCGGGGGAATGGGCGTCCTCCCAACCCCGTACTCGTCAAGGTAGAGAATTCGGTCCCCCACTTTCCCGAAATTGGTAGGTTTCAAATCCAGAAAGTAGCCTTTACTCTGAGCTTCAACAATGATGGTGAGGGCGCCTTCCACCTCCTTCAGCGAACGAAAAGAAACAGGCTGAGCATATTCATGAAAACTGGCCACAGCGAGCTGAGGTTTTCCATTCCATTCCACTGCCCCTAAAATGGTGCCGAAGTACTCCGGGAAAAAGGAGAACTTCTCCCTTATCCTTTTAAGATAGTGGTGACGGGCTTTAGCAGCTTTGACACTCTGCTCTCCCCATTTTTTAACCTTGAACACTGAGTCGTCTACCCTGTAGACGTCGGTGTGCAAGCCTTTGAGAAGGCTTTTTCTGCTCACGGCTTCAGGTTTGCCCTTTACGCAGTTTAACAAGGGATCAACCGTCTTTGGTGAGTGAACTCTCCGTCTTCCCTAGGTAGATATTCCCGCGGAATATAAAGAGTTAAATCTGAGCAACCCTATCTAGGAAAATGTTTCCTCAAATAGTTTAAAGAAGCCAAGAAGTGAAGCTTGAAGTTCAGGGGACAGAAAAGTTGAAGCCCAAAGTCAAAGCCTTAACCCAAGAGGAAATTGAAACCTACTCTCGGCAGATAGTGCTCAAGGACATAGGCTATGAGGGACAGTTAAAGCTGAGGAACGCCAAAGTCTGCATCATCGGCCAAGGCGGCTTAGGCAATCTGGCCTCCATGCAGATGGCCAGCATGGGAGTCGGATACCTCCGCATTGTAGACAGGGATGTGGTGGAGCGGTCGAATTTGCATCGGCAGCCTCTCTACACGGTGGAGGACTTGAACTATCCTAAAGTCGAAGCGGCTGCCAAGAGGCTGAGCCGGCTGAACCCTGACACGGAAATAGAAGCTTTACCTCTCTCTGTAAACGATGATACAGCGGAGAAGCTGGTTGAGGGAGTAGATGTGGTGGTGGACGGCTTGGATTCTATCGAAGCTAGGTACGCTGTGAACAGAGCCTGTGTGAAGCTGGGGGTTCCCTATGTTTTCGGGGCGGTGTCAGAAGTTTTCGGAAACCTTTCCACCATCATCCCCAGAGAAACGCCTTGTCTCCAGTGTTTCTACCCGGACTTCAAAGACTACATGCTTCCCGCCTGCGCCGTGGTGGGGGTTCACCCTTCCATCATAGCCGTGATCACAAGTCTTCAAGTTTCTGAGGCAGTTCGAATCATAAAGGGGGACTCCCCCCTTCTAGCGGGGGCTCTTTTATACTGTGACCTCCGTAACCTCTCCTTCGATAAGGTGAAACTGGCCCCCCAGCCCAACTGTCCCACCTGCGGGGTGAAAGCTTCCCAAATCCGCCCCCGTGAGCAACGGGAGCCTGTGGAGGAACTCTGCGGAAGAAGTGGTAAGAGGACCTTCGTGGTCACTCCCCGAAAGGAGCTAGACCTAGACTGGAAGGCTGTGGATAGAGCTCTCAGAAAATTGAAGGCTAAGGTTAAGGTTAAAGCCAAACTTGGGGTAACCTACACTCTCAGCAAGGTTTCAGTGAACCTTCTTAAGAGCGGAATCATGATCCTCAATGGAATTAACACAAAAGAGGAAGCTCTCTCCATCTACCAGAAGCTTCTGGTGGACCAGTTGAACATCAACCACAGAGAGCTCTGGTAATCCTATTTCAATTTTCTTTCAGGCTTTTAAACCGTAAACAGCCTTGCCTATTTCTACGAAAAGCTCAGGTTTTGAGGCTCCGAAGAAATTCTGCTTCAGCCACGCTACCCTAACCCCTTGCTCTGAGAGGTAGATGTTTAAGCCTTTTTTCTCCATCTTCAAACTCAGCCTCCCAGCCAAGGCTTTCACAGCCTTCACAGTGCCGGCGTCAAACTTCACCATGTCCCTTCGGTCGCTGTACATTCCGAGGATGAGGGGGTTGAAAGCGAAGAGCCTGTTCACTTTGAAGGTTCCCTCCCCAAATTCCGGGAAACCAAGCTGGATGCCAGCCTCAGTGATACCTTCTCTTTTCTTTTTTTCCACGTATTCCACAGCTTTCCTAAATGCTTCAGCCACTTCGTGTCACCTTTCAAAATCAAAATTTTTATATCACAATCGCCTATTAAACCCGCGCTTTATCGGTGAGATAAAAGGCAGGAAATACCTAAAAACTCGGAGAAGCGGCAGCCGCTGCACTTGGCACGTCTCTTCCGGGGGCGGGCGTTCATGGTTGTAATGTCTGGCGCTAAGGCTCTTGTGGAGTCGTTGAGAAGGGAAAAAGTAGAGGTGATCTTCGGCCTCCCAGGCGGAGCCATCATCCCGGTTTACGATGAGCTTATCGACTCAGGGATCCGGCATGTGCTGGTCCGCCATGAACAGTGCGCTGCCCATATGGCCGACGGCTACGCCCGGGCCAGCGGCAGGGTAGGCGTATGCATGGCCACCTCAGGGCCGGGAGCCACTAACTTGGTCACAGGCTTGGCCACGGCTCAGATGGACTCTTCACCTCTCGTGGCCATCACCGGCCAGGTTCCAACTCAAATGATAGGCCGGGACGCCTTTCAGGAAGCGGACATTGTGGGGGTGACGGCTTCTATCACCAAGCATAATCTCCAACTGAGGGATGCGGAGGAGATTCCCTACGCGGTGAAGGCTGCCTTCGAGATAGCCAATTCAGGTAGGAAGGGCGTTGTTCTCCTCGACCTCCCGAAAGACGTTCAGATGACGGAAAAAGACATGGTCTTTCCGGAGAAGGTGGAGTTTGCCAGAGAGCCTCTCCTTGAACTTCCCCCCTTAGAGAATTTGAAGAAGGCTGCCCGGCTTCTGGAGAAGGCGGAGAGGCCGCTGATACTGGCTGGAGGTGGGGTGGTGGGCTCAGGGGCGCTGGAGGAGTTTCGAACCTTGGTGGAGCGGTTGAAGGCGCCGGTGGCCACGGCTCTCATGGCCAAGGGCTGCATTCCAGAAAATCACCCCCTTTCTCTAGGTTTGATGGGGATGCATGGGATGCCTTATAC
Organism: Candidatus Hecatella orcuttiae; assembly: GCA_002011035.2. GTDB lineage: Archaea > Thermoproteota > Bathyarchaeia > Hecatellales > Hecatellaceae > Hecatella > Hecatella orcuttiae. The sequence continues at coordinate 201,510 of MTLY02000003.1, forward strand.
CAACAGGCTTCTCTTCGAAGCGGATGTCATTCTGGCAGTGGGCTTCCGATTCTCAGACCGCACCATCGCCCCGGGAAAGACTCTGCCCAAGGAAACCAAGGTAATCCATATTGACATAGACATTTCGGAGATAGGGAAAAATGTGGAGGTAGACATTCCCCTTCAAGGAGATGCTAAAAAGTGTTTGAAAGCTATACTAAACCTGATGGAGGGTCCCCTTCAAGAAAGTCGAACCTCCGCCTGGCTGAGACATGTGGAGGAGCTTAAGCGAAGCTTCAAACCTCGGGAAAGCCCTGAAACCCCCGGCTACCTCAAACCTCCCCGGTTGATGAAGGAGCTGAGGGACATCCTTCCCCCCAATGCTATCGCCACCACCGAAGTAGGCCAGAACCAAATGTGGGCGGCTATCTATTTTAAAACCTACCATCCCAGAACCTTCATCAGCTCCGGAGGCCTAGGAGCCATGGGCTTCGGCTTCCCCGCTGCCTTGGGCGCCAAAGTAGCCAAGCCTGAGGTGCCTGTGGTGGACATTGCGGGGGATGGAAGTTTCTTGATGAACGAGCAGGAGCTAGCCACTTCGGTGAAGGAGGGGATCCCCGTCACGGTGATCATCATCGACAACAGGATGCTGGGGATGGTAGCCCAGTGGCAGCGGGCTCTCTACCAGCGACGCTACTCTCAAGTGGAGCTGGGGAACACCCCCGACTTCGTCAAGTTGGCGGAAGCCTACGGAGCCTTCGGCTTGCGGGTCGGCTCCTATGAGGAGTTTCGGAGAGCTGTCAGGGAAGCTCTCAAGAGCGACGTGACCACCGTTATCGACGTTCCTGTTTCCCCGGAGGAAAACGTCTCCCCCATCTCCATACCCGGGGCTCCGGAAGGCTGAGGGCCGGAAAACTCGCCCCGTGGGGCTGTACTTTTCAGTCCTAAGCTGCCCTTATGGCTTAGCGGGGTGGGAGCAGACGTTGTCTTGGGAAACGCAAATATCGCATTTGAAGTCCAGCGAGCCTATGTCCGTCATGTGCAGCTGGCAGAATTCGCGGCTCGACCGGATGAGGACGCAGGCTTCACAGAGGTTGAGGATGGCCTCCACGGAGGGCACTTTCCCTCCAGCGACGAAGTTGGCTATTTCCTTGACCTTCTTCCCCACTTCCTGGATTTTTTCAACCCTCACCCGGTAGCCTTTCTTGTCCTCATGCCCCCGCTTTTGGGATAGATACCAGCTGATGGCAGCCTGGGTTATACCCAGCTTCTCCGCGGCTTGGGTTTGAGTGAAGTTGTGGGTTTCGATGAGCTCCTTGGCTATCATAGCCCTCATGACGGGCAGCACGTGTTTGACCACCAGTTCGCAGGGGGGATGCATGAGAAACCGCCATATCTAGCCTTGAATGACTCAATGAATTTAATCGCCAAAGAAATATATAAAGAGGGGGCTTCCTTCAACGCTATCCAGCGTTAGGAGGCGTTTTCTCCGCAGAGGCGGAGGATCCTCTGCCAGTTTTCGTCGACGATTCGCTGGATCTCCTCCAACAGTGGCTTGTTTTCAGGTTTGAAAAGATGCCTAAACCGGCCTTGCGCCTTTAGGTATTCACTGACCGGTATGGGCTTGGGCACTGGGAGGTTGAGCTTGTATTTTCCTTTCTCCACTTCGTAGATGGGGAAATACCTGCTCTGAACAGCCAGCCGAGCCACCGTCACGCTCTGCGCCATGTCGCTGCGCCATCCCCGTGGGCAGGGAGCGAAGACGTGGATGACCGCAGGGCCCTCTACTTCTAGGGCTTTCCTCACCTTGGTCATGTAGTCGTTCCAATAGGCCACGGAGGCTGTGGCTGCGTACTCGATTCCATGAGCCACGCAGATGCCTATGAGGTCCTTCTTCAGCTGAAGCTTCCCCGGGATGACGGAGCCCACCGGCGTGGTGGTCGTCCAAGCGGCTTTGGGTGTGGCTCCCGACCGCTGGATCCCCGTGTTCATGTAGGCTTCGTTGTCGTAGCAGATGTAGACAAAGTCGTGGCCTCTCTCCAAGGCTCCGGAGAGCGCCTGCAGTCCGATGTCGAAGGTTCCCCCGTCGCCTGAGAAGGCGATGATGTCGGCTTTTTTGGCTTTTCCTTTTTTCTCCAACACCTTCAAGGCTGCTTCGATGCCGCTGGCCACTGCCGCTGTGTTCTCGAAAGCGGTATGAAGCCATGGAATCCTCCAAGAAGTGTAGGGGTAGATGGTGGTAGCCACCTCCAAGCAGCCTGTGGACTCGGTGACGATGGTGGGGCCTCGGGCGGCTTTAAGGGCCATCCTAGCGGCCATGGAGGCTCCGCAGCCAGCGCATAGGCGGTGGCCTGGAGCCAGCGGCTCTTCTTCAGGCAGCTCCTTCAGCTTGACCATTATTCCCTCACCCCCACGAAGGCGGTGGGCAGTTCTGTGATTTCCGTTTCAGCCGTCTGCAGTGCCTTCTTTAAAACTTGCTCCAGGTCTGAAGGTGTGATATCCCGGCCTCCTAGGCCGTAAACGATGCCCCAGACCCTAGGCCTCTGCTTCGCGGCGTAGAAAACAGCCTTAACGTCGCTGCATAGGGGAGCTGAGGGGGCTCCGAAGCTCAGCGCCCTGTCCAGTACGGCGATGACCTTCAGGTGGCTGGCTTTTTTCAGCAGGTCCTCCGCGGGGAAGGGCCGGTAGAGGCGGAGCTTTATGGCTCCTACTTTTTTCCCTTCCGCCCGCATCTTATCCACGACCACCCGGGCTGTTCCCGCGGTGCTCCCTGAGCACAGAACCGCGACTTCCGCATCTTCCAAAGCATGGGTGTGGAGGGCAGCATAGGCTCTCCCAGCAAGTTCGCCGAATTCTTTCCCCACCTTCTCCACTTTGGTGGGGACGCGTTTCATGGCTTCCTCCTGCTGGACTTTAAACTCGAAATAGTAGTCGGGAAGGCAAAGGGGACCCACGGTGGAGGGTTTTTCAGGGTCCAGTTTGAAGGCGACTTCCCTTTCCGGCAGAAAACTTCTCACCTCCTCATCCCCCAAGGTTTCCACTCCTTCCATGCAGTGGGAGACGATGAAGCCGTCTAGGTTGACGGTGATGGGCAGGAGGATTTCAGGGTCTTCGGCTATCTTGAAAGCTTGAATCACCGAGTCATAGGCCTCTTGAGCGTTTTCGGTGTAGACTTGTATCCACCCGCAATCCCGGGAGCCCATCATGTCCGAGTGGTCACCGTGGATGTTGATGGGCGCGGAAAGCGCCCTGTTGGCTACCCCCATGACAATGGGGCATCTGAGGCCTGAGGCTGCGTACATCATCTCATGCATCAGGGCTAACCCTTGGCTGGCTGTGGCGGTGAAGACCCTAGCCCCCGTAAGGCTGGCTCCTATGCAGGCGGACATGGCTGAGTGCTCAGATTCCACGCAGATGTACTCCGTGTCCACCTCTCCGTCGGCCACATATTCGCTGAATCTTTCCACGATGACGGTTTGAGGGGTTATGGGGTAAGCGGCCAACACATCCACGTCGCACTGCTTGGCAGCGTAGGCCACGGCCTCGTCGCCGGTTAAACCTAGGATTTTCCTCACCGGGCTTCCTCCTCCATTCTGATGGCCTTTACAGGACATTCGGTGGCGCAGATTCCGCAGCCCTTACAGTAATCGTAGTCGATTTCCACAAACTTGTCCCTCCGGATGATGGCGGGTTCCGGGCAGTAAATCCAGCAGATCAGACAGTTGGTGCACTTTTCAGTGTCCACCACCGGTTTGAAAGTCCGCCATTCTCCCGTCTTATATTCTACGGAGGAGCCGGGTTCAGGTATGATGGCGGCTGCGTGCAAGGTTTTCCACCCCGGTTTTTCTGTTTTGCCGGGTTTCCGTTTTTCACCCATCCGCCCTCACTTCCTCGTAGGCTCTTCGAATGGCGGCGATGTTGCTTTCCGCGATTTTTCCGGAAAACCGCTCCCGAACAACCTGGACCACCGAATCTAAGGACACTAAGTCCGCTGCTTTAACCAAAGCTCCCAGCATGGCTGTATTGAAGATAGGCCTGCCGAGGGTGTCCAAGGCTATTCTAGTGGCGTTGACCGTGAACATCTTGACGTCCCCCCGGCCGATCTGCTTCCTGAGCTCTTGAGGGGTCACGTCCGTGTTGACAACTAAACAGCCGCCTCCCTTCAACCCTTCGGCTACGTCGATTCCTCCCATGAGGGTGGGGTCGAGGACCACGGCTACATCGGGTTCGTAGACTTGACTGTGAACGTGAATGGGTTTCTCACTGATGCGGGTGAAACCCAGAACGGGGGCGCCGGTGCGTTCAGGGCCGAACTCTGGGAAGGCTTGAACGTATTTGCCCTCCCGGAGGGCGGCGTAGGCAAGGAGCTGGCTCACTGTCACCACGCCTTGCCCGCCTCTTCCATGCCACCGAATTTCCTTCATCTCAGGTTTCCCACCGAAACCTTTCAGCTATTTAACTCGCCACCCTATATATAGGTTAAAACTTGAACGCCTGCGAGAAAACTGTTTTCTACGCTTAAGATGTCAAATGGAGGTGAAGGCAGAAGCTTTAATAAAGTTAGCAGTTAACAAAAGAAACAACTGGAAACCTGCCCCCAAAGTAGGCCGGAAGCCTTTAAGCTTATATAACCAGAAGCCTTGCAAACATAGGCTGGGTTCAACCATGAGGGGAGGCAACTACCGCATAGGCAGAAGCATGCCCTACGTGAAGAAGGAGTACATAGGCGGAGCTCCGCCTCCGAAAATCACCAAGTTCACCATGGGAGACACTAAGGGCAGCTTCACCCACCGGCTTCAGCTTCTCTCCCAGAGGAGGGTTCAGATAAGACACAACGCCATCGAGGCGGCAAGGGTGGCTGCCAACAAGGTTCTCTTAGACAGGCTGGGGGAAACCGGCTACCGCCTCCGAGTCCGAGTCTACCCCCACGTGGTCTTGAGGGAGAATAAGATGATGGCCTTCGCAGGAGCGGATAGGCTTCAGGAGGGAATGCGGAGGTCCTTCGGGAAACCCGCTGGGCTGGCGGCTAGAGTGGAAATAGGGCAGCCTCTGCTGGAAGTGGAAGTAAACGAAGAAGGCGTTGAAGCCGCCAAAGAGGCCCTTCGCGTAGGGGCCAGTAAGTTTCCCACTCCCTGCACTGTGGAGATAACCTCAGCTTCCCCTCAGCAGCCTTCTCGTTGAGGAGCGCGCTCAAGGGGAGTCCGTCTTTCGGCTGAAGTGAAGCGGGAGTAATCGGTTAGAGTTTTGAATGCTGGTTGCCATGAGCTTTAGGATTACGGCTGAGGAAGCTGTGAAAATTATCCTGCAAAAGGGAGCTCAAAGGGTGCTCCTTCAGCTACCCGACGGCCTTAAGCCCCACGGGTTTAAACTGGCTGAGGAAATCACCCGGAGGACAGGGGCGTTGGTTTATGTTTCCGCCGACCCCTGCTATGGAGCCTGCGACACCGCTTGGGAGGAGGCGGAGAGGTTGAAGATAGACCTCCTGATCCACTACGGCCACAGCCCCATGCCCACGGAGGGGGGAGTGGAAACGGTGTATCTGGCGGTGGAGGGGGAAGCCGACTTGGAGGCGTTGGTGGAGAAGGCTCTCCCCTTGGTGGAGGGCTACAGGAAGCTGGGTTTAACGGCTGCCGTTCAGCATGTTCAAGCCTTGGGAAGACTGAAAGAAATTCTCGCCGCCCGAGGAATAGGCGCCGAAATAGGCCCTGCAGCCGGCCGAGTAGCCTACGGTGGACAGATTTTGGGCTGCGACTACACCACGGCTCAGAAGATCCGGTCTGCGGTGGATGCTTTTCTCTACTTGGGAGGAGGCCTCTTCCATCCCTTGGGGATTTTCATCTCCACCGGGAAGCCTGTGGTGGTGTTAGACCCCTACCTAGACCGGGTGATGGAGGTTTCGAAGATGGGGGCGAAGCTCATGAAGCAAAGGCAGGCAGCTGTCGCCAAGCTTCTGGAGGCGGAGAAACTGGGGATACTGGTAGGGCTCAAGCCCGGGCAGCGAAACGTCCCGCAAGCCGAAGCCTTGAAGGAGAAACTGGAAAAGCTGGGGAAAAAGGCGGTTCTCCTCTGCGTGAGGGAAGTCACCCCCGAAGTTTTAGACAACTTCCCAGATGTGGAGGCCTTTGTGAACACCGCTTGCCCTCGAATAGGGTTCGACGACGGCTTCCGCTTCAGAAAACCTCTGGTCACACCGGAGGAAGTCTCCAAACTGCTGAGAAACCATGGAGAAGCCTAGGTTCTTGGTGAAAAGGAAGCAGCTGGAACGTTTCCTTTCCCAAGTTAAGCCCCACCCAGCCCCCAAACTTTCCCTGGAGCAATATACCACACCGGCTCCCTTGGCGGCTGCTCTGCTCTACACGGCAGCATACACCTTCGACGACATCGTCGGCAAAACCGTCTGCGACCTAGGCTGCGGAAGCGGAATTCTCTCCCTCGGGGCAGCCTACCTGGGGGCGGAAACCGTGGTAGCCGTGGATGTGGACAAGGCGGCGGTGGAGGCGGCGAAGGAAAACGCGGAAAGATTCGGCTTGGAGGTTGAATGGGTGGTGGGCTCCATAGAGCTCTTGAGGGGGGCTTTTCACACAGCCTTGCAGAATCCCCCCTTCGGGGTGTGGCGGAGGGGGGCTGATGTAGGTTTTCTGAGGAAAGCTTTATCCCTAGCCTCCACGGTCTATAGCATACATAAAAGCAGTGAAAAGGCTAGGAGCTACTTGGATAGGGTGGCGAGAAGCCTAGGCGGCCGGGTTACCGCGGTTTTTGAGTCGAAGCTGACCATACCGCGTCAATTCGGCTTCCACAGAAAACCTGAATACGAGGTTAAGGTTAACGTTTACAGAATCGTGAGGGATGAAGGACGGCAGCCTACCTGAAAAGGTCTGGAAAATTTGTAACTCCCGGCGACAAGATCGGGTCCATCGAAGAATTCAAGCCTGGGAGAGGCACCTACGAGCATCGAGGAGCCATCTACTCTCAGATCACAGGGCACATCATGGTGGATAGGGATAAAAGGGAGGTCAATGTCTTCCAGAGAACTCGAACTCCGCCGGTGCCCAGAAAAGGCAACATCGTGGTGGGAGAGGTTCAACAAGTCCAAGACAAGATGGCGACCCTCCGCCTGTTTAAGGTGGGTAGAAGCGAGCTTAAGAAGCCCTTCACCGCCATCGTCCACGTGTCCCTAGCAACCCAAGGCTTTCTGAGGTCGATCTACGACGCCTTCAAGCCGGGGGACTTAGTGCGCGCTCAGGTGGTGGGGGATGAAAACCAGCCTTTCCAGTTGACCACGGTGGGAAGAGAGTTGGGGGTCATTCAGGCTTCCTGCAGCCGATGTGGAAAGCCTTTGCTCCTCAACCGAAAACAGCTGATCTGCCCGCAGTGTAGGGCTGTGGAGAAGAGAAAAATAAGTGAAAAATACGGGGAGCTTTAGCTCAGGCGAAACAGCCATGAACGTGCTTATCTCTAAAAAAGGAAAGAACGAGTTGGAGTTTGAGCTTCAAGGAGAAACCCACACTCTGCTCAACCTGCTTCAGAAAACCCTCCTCAAAAATAAACGCGTCGAGTTCGCAGGGTATAGGATCCCCCACCGACTTGTGGACGCAGCTGTTTTCTACCTCAAAACCACCGGAAACCTAGAGCCGGTGGAAGCCTTGTCGGAGGCTGCTGAGGAAATCAAAAACGAAGCTGAAGAGTTTAGGAGAAAAATGGCGAAGGCCTTGGACGCCTTTGAACGGGGAAAAAGCTGAGGTTTCACCCCATTTCTTCGAGGACTTCCCGCGTGGACATCACCGAGGCTTTATAGAATTTTTTCAGATACTCCAACCCCGATCTATGGTCTTCTTCACTGAAGGCCTCCACCCCATCTTCTGGTATTATTATCTTGTAGCCTCGGAACATGGCGTCGGCGGCTGTGTGTTTCACGCAGCAGTTGGTATGCAACCCCGTCAGGATGACTCTGTCCACCTTCAGCTCCCTCAGCAAAATGTCCAAGTCGGTTTCGAAGAAGCCGCTGTACCTTCTCTTTTCGATGACGAAATCTCCCTTTTGCGGTTTGAGCTCGTCGATGACCTCCGCTCCCTTGGTTCCCTTGACAGCGTGAGCGCCCCACACGTCGAACTCCGCGTCCACAGCAGGGAGGTGGGCGTCGTTGGCGTAGATGACTTTGACGCCTTTTTTCCTCGCAGCCCTTATCAGTTTCCTGATCTGCGGGATGATCCTCTGAGCCCGTGGGCATTTCAGAGCGCCCTTGACGAAGTCGTTCAACATGTCGATGACTATTAATGCTGCTTTGGCCAACCTGTTTCATCCTCCTATGTTGGAGTACAGTATCGACAACATGCCTGATTTATTTTTCCCTTCAGCCGAAGCCTTTCCAGCCATGTGGGCTTGGGCTGTGTTTATGTAGGTGGAGAAACAATCAGGATTTAATCCCTAGGAGAAGCTGGGTTGAAAGATGGTGGAAAGACTTTCAGCGAGTAAAGCGGTCATCACCATCAGCGGCCTTCACGGAACGGGAAAGAGCACCTACGCCGAAGCTTTATCCAAAGACCTTGGGCTGAGGCACGTCTCAGCCGGAAGACTGTTTCGGCGGCTGGCTGAAGAGAAGGGGCTGAGCCTTCGAGACTTGACCTTCCAAGCTGTGAAGAGCAGGAAGATCGACAGCCTTGTGGATGCGGAGATCAAGAAGGAGGCTGAAAAAGGGGGGGTCGTCGTCGACGGTCTTCTTTCAGCTTGGATGGCTGGGGAAAACGCTTGGGTTAAGGTCTACCTCTACGCTTCCGACGAAGCGAGGTTCAAACGTATCGCTCGAAGGGATGGAGAAACCGTGGAGCAAGCTAGAAAATCAACCTTAGAGAGAGAGCGTGTTGAAAGGGCGCGCTACAAGAAGTTTTACGGCATAGACCTTGAAGACCTAACCGTCTACGACATTGTTTTGAACACGGAGCTTTTCCCCCTCAAGTCCAGCCTTAAATTATTAAGCAGCATAATAAAGGAGTACTTGAAATTCAAGTTGAAGGAGGCGGATGGCATTGTCTCTGCTGGAAGTAGGAAGAGTATGCATCAAAAAAACCGGAAGAGAAGCGGGAAAACAATGCGTGGTAGTGGACATCATCGACAAAAACTTCGTCCTCGTAACAGGACCTAAAGACCTAACAGGCGTTCGCAGAAGAAGAGCCAACATCGACCACTTAGAGCCAACGGAGCAGAAGATCCCCCTGAAAAGAGGGGCTGACGACGAAACCGTCATGAAGCTTTTGAAGAAAACCGTGGAAGAAGCAGCTCCCAAAAAGAGAAAGAAGCCCTCCAGAAAAAAGGCGAAGGCTGAAGCCCCGCCGGCCGTGGAGGCGCCTGAAGAGGCGAAGGCGGGATGAAGCGAACCCCCCTACCTTGGGAGCCTTCTAGGGAGCTCAAAGTCAAGGATGAAGCGACAACCGACAAAAAATACGGAAAACCCCCGGAAAAGAGGGAGCTGACGGAGCATCTGCGCTTCGGCTACGTCAACCTTGACAAGCCGCCTGGGCCCTCAAGCCATGAGGTAACAGCATGGGTGAAGAGGGTTTTGGGCGTAAAGCACGCCGGCCACGGCGGGACCCTTGAGGCGGATGCCGCCGGGGAAATCCCGGTGTCACAGGCGTGCTTCCCATCGCCTTGGAGGAGGCTACCAAAACTCTCCAAGCCGTCTTGGCTGGGGGAAAGGAATACGTCGGCGTCATGAAGCTTCACGGCGAAGTGGTCTATGAGGACGTCATCAGAGCTTTTAAGGAGTTTCTAGGGGAAATCTTCCAGAAGCCCCCCCTCAAGGCCTCGGTTAAGCGAAGAGTCCGGGTTCGAACCGTCTACTACGCCCAAGTCCTTGAAGCGGAGGGAAGAACTTTCCTTTTCCAGCTGGGATGCCAAGCTGGAACCTACGTCAGAAAGATCGTCCACGACCTCGGGGAGGTCCTAGGCTGCGGCGCCCACATGGTGGAACTGCGGAGAATCCGGGCAGGCCCCTACACAGAGGGAGCAACCCTCACCAAGCTTCAAGACCTAGCCGACGCCTACGCGGCTTGGAAGGAAGAAGGGGACGAGAGACTCCTCAGGGAGGTCATCCAGCCTGTGGAAAGCTCAGTGGCCCTACTTCCCAAGGTCTACGTGAAAGACTCGGCGGTGGAGGCCCTCTGCCACGGAGCCCACCTGGCGGTGCCCGGGGTCTCCAAGCTGGACTCGGGCATTACCCCCCAAAGCCTCACCGCCATCCTCACCCTCAAAGGGGAGCTGGTGGCCTTGGGCAGAGCCCAGCTTTCCACCGACCAAATAATGGAAAGCAGCCGGGGGATAGCCTTCAAGACGGAGAGGGTCATCATGCCGCCGGGAACCTACCCCAAGGCATGGTAGGCTAAGAGCTGGGAAAGCTTAAAACCCTCGGAAACATCATTTCCCTTCGACTTCCCCCGCCGGAGTCGCCTAGCGGTATGGCGCAGGCCTGGAGCCCCCTCTGAGGCTTCTGAAGCCTGAAAGCCTGTGGGCCTTCTGGGCCCCCGGGGGTTCGAATCCCCCCTCCGGCGTCAGAATTGAGGCTGGAACTTGTTGCGGGTAAGCCGCTTAATCGCCCAGTTGAATGACCCCCTTGCGAGGGGCAGAAAAAGAGTGGGAAATGATGCTACCTTTACCCACACAGGCTTTCAGTTTGAGGCCATAAAAGTTTATTAATGCCGCGGCTGGCTTCTAACTGTGCTTGTTGACCTATCTCATAGGGCAGAGGTTACTTTTTAGAGAGCAGGCTGGGGAGAGGATTTAATATTTATGTCTAAAAAAGATGAAGGAGAATTCAACATCTTCAACCACGAACTCGTCCCTAAGCATATTCTCCTCTCCAAGGAGGAAGCCCGCGAGGTCCTGGACCGCTATAAGATCATGCCCTACCAACTTCCCAAGATTAAGGAGTCAGACCCTGTGGCTAGGGCTTTAAATGCAAAGCATGGGGACATTCTCAAAATCTTGAGGGAAGGCGGGCCGGCAGGCGCGGCGGTATACTACAGATACGTCATCAAGGAGAGGTGAAGGATTTTGGCTGTCTCCCAGAATGAAAGATACTTGCTGGTGGAAGGCTTCCTCAAACAGGAGGGACTGGTGAAGCAACATCTAAACTCCTACAACTCCTTCATAAACCGAGGTATTCAGGAGATCATCGACGAGGTTGGCGGCATCGACATTGAAGCTGAACACCGGTACAGGATCAGGTTTGGGAAAATTGAGATTCGAAGGCCTAGAATTGTTGAGGTCGACGGCTCCGACCATGAGATCTACCCCTTAGAGGCGAGGATTCGAAATCTCTCCTATACAGCGCCCGCATACTTGGAGGTTTGGATAGAAAAGGATGGGAAGAAAAGCGTATCCTTAGACCCCGTCTACATCGGCGACCTCCCTATCATGGTGAAGTCGGAAAAATGCCACCTCTCCGAGATGAGCGAAGATGAGCTTATCTCCATCGGCGAAGACCCTAAGGACCCTGGGGGCTACTTCATCATCAACGGCTCTGAGAGGGTTATTGTCGCCCTCGAAGACCTAGCCCCCAACAGGATAATCGTCGACTACGAGGAAACTGGGACTACCGCAACCTACAGGGCTAAGATCTTCTCCACCACCGTCGGCTTCAAGGCGAGAATTGAAGTGAAGATGAGGGCGGATAAGTCCATGCACGTCTCCATCCCCGGAGTCGTCGTGGACATACCCTTCGTCGTCCTGATGAAGGCCCTAGGACTTGAGGCGGACAAGGACATCGTCGAAGCCGTCTCCCTGAAAAGGGAAGTCCAAGAGCTACTGGAGCCTTCCTTCGAAAAATCGGAGGGTATCATCAAAACCAGAGACGCCATCCTCTACATTGGAAACAGGATAGCCTTCGGCTACGCGGAGGATTACCGGATTCGAAGGGCTGAGCAGGTTATCGACAGAAACTTTCTCCCCCATCTCGGAAGAAACCCGGAAAACCGCATCGAGAAAGCCTACTTTTTGGCTGAAGTAGCCAACCGAATGATTGAGCTGAGGTTGGGGCTGAGGAAACCGGATGATAAAGACCACTACGCCAACAAGCGGCTTAGGTTGGCTGGGGAGCTGCTCGCCGACCTGTTCAGGGTTACTTTCCGAAATCTCTGCAGGGATATGAAGTACCAGCTGGAGAGGACCAGCCTGAACCGTGTGGGCGCCGTGGGCGCCATCAACGCCGCCGTCAGACCCGGCATCATAACCGAGAGAATTCAGCATGCCTTGGCCACTGGAAACTGGGGGAGGGGAAAGGTTGGCATAACTCAGCTTCTCGACCGCACCAATTACATTTCAACCCTGAGCCATCTTCGACGCCTTCAATCACCTCTAAGCCGAAGTCAGCCTAACTTTGAGGCTCGAGACCTTCACTCAACCCACTGGGGTAGGCTGTGCCCCAACGAGACCCCTGAAGGGTCTAACTGCGGGCTTGTGAAAAACATAGCCCTCTCAGTTTCCATTTCCGTAGGGGAGCCGCTGGAGAGAGTTAAGGAAATTCTCGAATCCTTGGGGATGGTAGACTCAACCAAGGCTGATGAAGAGCTGAAGTCTAGGGGCGCCAAAGTTTTCGTGGACGGCCGTCTGGGATATGTCGAAGACCCCGTCGGCTTTGTTCAAAAGCTCAGAGAAATGCGGAGGAAAGGGGAGATCAGCCGGGAGATCAACGTAGCCCTCTACGAGTATACCTCCGAAGCCGGAGTCCTCCGGGAGGTTTATGTTTGCTGTGATGCAGGGAGGGTGAGAAGGCCGCTCATCATCGTGGAGGACGGAAAAGCCAAGGTTACACCCGAAGACTTGGAGAAGCTGAGGAAGGGTGAGACAGGCTGGGACTATTTCCTGGAGAAAGGCCTCATCGAGTACTTGGACGCTGAGGAGGAGGAAAACGCCTACATAGCCATGGAGCCTGAGGACTTAACCCCTGAGCATACGCATCTGGAGATAGCTCCCAACACCATACTGGGCATATGCGCCTCCATCATCCCCTACCCAGAGCACAACCAGTCGCCTCGAAACACCTACGAGGCCGCCATGGTTAAACAAGCTTTGGGAATATACGCTTCTAACTATTTCCTGCGGACGGAGTCTCGTTCTCACCTCCTCCACTATCCTCAAGTCCCCTTGGTTAAAACTGACCTCATGCGGATGATAGAATACGACAAAAGGCCTTCTGGCCAAAACTGCGTGGTAGCCGTTCTTTCCTATGAAGGCTACAACATGGAGGACGCTTTGGTCTTCAACAAGTCCTCGGTGGAAAGAGGGCTGGGCCGCTCCACGTTCTACCGCATCTACGACGCTGAGTCCAAGCAGTATCTGGGAGGTGAAAGAGACCGGTTTGAAACACCTGAGCCTGGAACCATAGGCTTCCGGGGGGAACATTATTACAGGTTCCTAGAACCCGACGGCATGATAAGCGTTGAAACCGAGGTCTCCGGCTCCGACGTGCTGGTCGGCAGAACAAGTCCTCCCAGGTTTTTGGAGGAATACAAGGAGTTCGAGGTCAGAGGCCCCACTCGAAGGGACACGTCCATCAGCATGAGGCCTTCTGAGAAAGGCGTGGTGGACGCTGTCCTGCTCACAGAGACATCCCAAGGGAACAAGATAGCCAAGGTGAGGGTCAGGGACATCAGGGAGGCTGAGCTTGGCGACAAGTTTGCCTCCCGCCACGGGCAGAAGGGGGTCATCGGAATGCTGGTTCCCCAAGAGGATATGCCCTTCACCGAAGACGGCATCGTTCCCGACATCATCATCAACCCCCACGCGTTTCCCTCCCGGATGACCATAGGCCAGTTTGCGGAGGCCATGGCGGGTAAGGTAGCAGCCATCCTAGGAAGACCTGTAAACGGGACGCCTTTCTCCAACGAGAAGATTTCGGACCTGAGACAATATTTGAAGAAGTTGGGCTTCCAGCATGGAGGCAGGGAAACCTTCTACAACGGAGTGACCGGTGAGAAGTTCAGGGCTGACATCTACGTGGGCATCGTCTACTACCAGAAACTCCATCACATGGTCGCGGATAAAATGCACGCGAGGGCGCGGGGGCAGGTTCAGATGCTGACCCGGCAGCCGACGGAGGGTCGAGCCCGAGGGGGAGGGTTGAGGTTTGGAGAGATGGAACGAGACTGCCTCATAGGCCACGGGGCTGCCATCCTGCTGAAGAACAGACTGCTGGATGAGTCTGACAAGTATACCATATATGTCTGCGAGAAATGCGGGTACATCGCCTACTATGACGCTCGGCAGCGAAAATACGTCTGTAACATTTGCGGGGAAGACGCTGTTGTTTCCGCTGTGACCATATCCTACGCGTTTAAGCTGCTGCTTCAAGAACTGATGAGCCTTTGCATCGCGCCTAAACTGATCTTGGAGGAGAGGACGTGAAATGTCGGCGGCGGGAGTTTTCGAGGAAGCCACCAAGGCCATCAAGAAGATAAAATTCAGCATTCTATCCCCCCAAGAGATCAGAAAATACTCCGTGGTGGAGATCAGGGAAGCTGACACCTACGACGAAGACGGCGCGCCCATCGCCTCAGGCCTAATGGACGAAAGGCTGGGAACCCTTGAACCTAGAACCCGGTGTAAAACGTGCGGAAACACCGCGGCCCGATGCCCCGGCCACTACGGCCACATCGAGCTGGCTACGCCGGTCATCCACGTGGGCTTCATAAAGTACATTCACGAGCTTCTCAACGTTTTCTGCAGGGAATGCGGAAGAATTCTTCTCCCTCCGGATAAAATTGAAGCCTACGTAGCTAAGATCGAGAATGCTAAGAGGGAGACCGGAACCGATCCGGTTCACGTCTACGAGGCTGTGAAGCATGAGGCTAGGAAGAGTAACCGCTGCCCCCACTGCATGAAGAAGCCCATGTTCGTCGAATTTTCGAAACCCACCAACTTTTTTGAGCATACCGAAGAGGGTCCTAAGCCCTTAGACCCTTCCAGCATCCGGGCTCGCCTTGAACTGATCCATGAAGAGGACCTGAAGCTACTGGGCTACGACCCGTCCTCCTTCAGGCCTGAATGGATGATTCTGCAGGTTCTCCCCGTCCCTCCGGTGAGCGCCAGGCCTTCCATCATGCTGGAGTCAGGGATCAGGTCGGAGGACGACCTAACCCACAAGCTGGTGGACATCATCCGCATCAACAGGAGGCTGGACGAATATGCCTCCGAAGGCGGTGCCCCGCCTCTCATCTTCCATGAACTTTCAGACTTACTTCAATACCATGTGACCACCTATCTGGACAACGAAACCTCCGGTATCCCCCCAGCGCGGCATCGGTCCGGCCGGGCGTTGAGGACACTGTCTCAGCGGCTTAAGGGGAAGGAGGGGAGGTTCCGAAGCAACCTCTCGGGGAAGAGGGTGGACTTTTCCGCTAGGACGGTTATTTCGCCGGATCCCAACCTCGCCATCAACGAGGTGGGAGTGCCCTTAGATATTGCCATGAGGCTTACCTACCCTGAAGTGGTCACAGAATGGAACTTAGAGGAAATGCGGAAGCTGGTCACCAACGGCCCGTCGACCTATCCTGGGGCGCTGTACGTCATCAGGCCTGATGGTAAAAGAATTAGGCTGGAGTTTGTAGCCGACCGGTCTAAGATAGCCGAAACCCTGCTGCCTCTCTTCATCGTGGAGAGGCATCTCAAGGACGGCGACGTGGTGATCTTCAACCGACAGCCCTCCCTCCACCGGATGTCCATGATGGCCCATAGGGTCAAGGTGCTTCCATACAAGACTTTCAGGCTTCACCTCTGCGTCTGCCCGCCTTACAACGCGGACTTTGACGGGGATGAGATGAACCTGCATGTTCCTCAGACAGAGGAGGCGGTGACAGAGGCTCTTGTCCTCATGCAGGTTCAGGATCAGATTCTCTCCCCCCGCTACGGCGGCCCCCTGATAGGAGCGATAAGGGACTTTATCACAGGCGCCTATCTTCTGACAAGAAAATCCACTTACCTCAAAAAGAGTGAGGTCTGCAGCTTGCTGGCTTCCATAGGCTACAGTGGGCCGCTTCCAGAGCCTGCGGTGACGAAGCCTGAGCCTCTCTGGTCTGGTAAGGATATCTTCAGTCTCCTTCTCCCCAAGGAACTGGACTACGTCATGAAGTCTAACATCTGCCAGAACTGCCCTGAATGCGATGAGGAGGATTGCAAGAACGACGCCTATGTGGTGGTGAAGAACGGAAGGCTGCTCATGGGCGTCATTGACAGGAATGCTGTGGGGGCTGAAAAGTCGGAGAGCATTCTTCACAGGGTTGTGAAGGAATACGGCTCAGAGGCTGCCAAGGACTTTCTCAACGCCCTTTGCAGGATGGTGAACACCTATATTGCCATCGAAGGCTTCTCCTACTCTCTCGACGAGTTGGACATCTCCGAGGAGGTCAGAGAAAAGATAGCGGCTAGGGCTAGGGAAGCCAAAAAGCGCATAGACGAGCTGACGGAGCAGTTTAGAAAGGGCACCCTCACCCGGCTGCCGGGTCAAAGCCTCGAGGATTCCTTCGAAATTTACGCCATGAACGAGCTGGCCAAAGCTAGGGATGACGCTGCGAAGCTGGCTGACAAATACTTCGGCATGGACAACCGGGGCAGCATGATGACTCGGTCAGGGGCCAGAGGTTCCAGCTTGAACATCGGCCAGATGACCGCCTGCGTAGGTCAGCAGTCGGTTAGAGGGAAGAGGATCATCCGAGGGTACAAGGATCGGGCGCTAACCCACTTCAAACCCGGAGACCCAAGCCCCGAGGCCCGGGGATTCGTCTACTCCTCTTACCGGGATGGGCTTTCACCCTCCGAGTTCTTCTTCCACGCCATGGGAGGAAGAGAAGGCTTGGTGGACACGGCTGTCCGAACCCAGCAGAGCGGGTACATGCAGCGGAGGCTCATCAACGCCCTTCAGGACATAAGGGTAGAGTATGACGGAACAGTTCGAATGGCCACCGGCGAGGTGACCCAGTTCAGCTACGGTGAAGACAGCGTCGACCCTGCGAAGAGCGACCATGGGAAAGCGGTGAACATCGAAAGGCTTATTGAAAGGATTAAACTGACCCATGGGAAGGGAAAGCCTGCTGGCGAAAAATACGTGGAGTCCAAAGTTGAGTCTGTTAAGTCGGAGTTGACCCCTCTGCTGGTGGAGGAGCTGCGGAAAAACCTTCTTAAGGCTAAGTTGAACAAGGCGGGAGTAGATTACGCTGTGGAGACCACCGTTAACAGCTACAAGAAAGCGAAGATCGAACCCGGGGAATCCAGCGGGATCATCGCCGCCCAGTCCATAGGGGAGCCCGGAACCCAGATGACTTTGAGGACCTTCCACTTCGCAGGGGTTAAAGAGAGAAATGTCACCCTCGGGCTTCCTAGAATAATCGAGCTGGTGGACGCGAGGAGGGTTCCTTCCACCCCTATCATGAACATCTACCTGAAGAAGGAGTTGCGGAAAAACAGAGAGAAGGCTGTGGAGATCGCCCGGGACATCGTTTACACCACAGTCAACAACGTGGCTTCCAGTGTCTACATCGACCATGTGAAGGCTGCTGTTGTGGTTAAGCTGTCTAGGACAAGCCTTGAGGAGCGGGGGCTCACTGCCAAAGATGTGAAGGAAGCCTTGAAGCTTCTCGGATGCGCTGTCAAGTCTGAAGGGGACATGACCATCTTGGTGAAGCCGGCTACGGTGGAGGAGTTGCCGAAGCTTCTGGACAAAGTTTCCTTCTATCACATCAAAGGAATTCACGGCATAAGGCGGGCGCTGGTGACCTTTGACAAGGGCGAGTGGACTATTCAAACCGACGGGTCGAACTTGGCGAAAATATTAAAAGTTCCAGGCGTGGACACCACCCGAACCACCACCAACAACATCCACGAGATAGCGGCGACGCTGGGCATAGAAGCCGCCAGAAACGCCCTGATAAACGAGATCAAAAGCGTCCTCGACGAGCAGGGTTTGGATGTCGACGTGAGGCATGTTATGCTTGTGGCTGACACCATGACCTTGGAGGGGGAGATCATGCAGATAGGCAGGCATGGAATAAGCGGGGAGAAAGCCAGCGTCCTCGCCAAGGCTGCCTTCGAAATCACCGTCCCAACCCTCATTCAAGCTTCAGTTCGAGGCTACGAAGACACTTTAAGCGGCGTGACGGAGAACGTTATCTGCGGCCAGATGATCCCTGTGGGCACGGGGACCATAGACCTTTATATGATGCCGGCGAACAAAGGATCCAATCAGGCATGAAAGCTGACTTATGGTGATGACTTCCGTGGTTGACTTGACGAAGGCTCTGGCGATGCTCGTCAAGACGGGGAAAGTAACCTACGGATTCAAGGAAACTCTGGAAATGTTAAAAAGCGGAAAGGCGAAGATGATCATCTTCGCCGGAAACTGCCCGGCTGAGAAAAGAGAGCAGCTGGAAAGACTTGCGAAGCTCTCTCAGACACCCATACTTCAATATCAAGGTTCAAGCGTGGATTTGGGTTTGACTTGCGGTAAACCCTTCACGGTTTCAGTCCTAGCAGTCAGGGAAGTGGGCGATTCAAAGATTCTCAAGCTGGTGGAAAGATAAAAATTGTCTGGGAAGATCAAGCTCACCGCTGAGGAAATGCGCTACATAGCCCTCTTTGAAAGCATAACAGGTGCCACCGCCAAAGACTGCCTCATCGACAACCACCAGAACAAGCTTATCTTTGTCACCAAGGAGCATGAGGCAGGCTTAGCCGTGGGTAAAAACGGCGGCAAAGTGAAGACTTTGAAGAGGGTGACAGGCAGGGACATTGAAATCGTCGAGTACGCCGTCAACCTTCAAGATTTCATAAAAAACGCCTTCATGCCTGCGAGGATCAAGGAGATAAGAGTCACGGAGAGGCTTGACGGAAAAAAGATAGTGGTTGTGAAGGTTCATGAAGCCGACAAAGGAATGGCCATAGGCAGAGGTGGAGAAAAAGCCGCCCGAACCAGGCAGCTGGCTAAGAGATACTTCGGCGTAGACAACATCGTCATCGTCTGAGCAACCCTGTCGTGAAAGGCTAATCTTAAATTTTTCCGAAGCGTTATCAATGTTGTAGTAGGATGGTATCTTTAGAGAAAAGTTGGCTGAGTGCCTACCTACCTTATTCTGAAGAGGAAAGACGGAGGATAGGGGAATTTCTCAAGGTCCGTGTTCCCAGCTACGGGTCCCTATGCTTGCACTGCAAAGGAGGCAGAATGCTCTGCGGGAAAAGCTGCTGCCCCCTCATCGTCAAAGCTGAGAAACTGCTCGGCCAACTTAGAAGCATCGACTCGGAGAAGATTCAAGGGTCCACTCCTCCCAGCGTCTTCGTGGGGAGAATAGGCTACCCCAAGGTTTACGTAGGCCCTCTCATCCCTCCCTTCCATGGAGATACGGCTTTCTTGGACACTCCTGAAACTTGGATTGGAAGGGGACTGGAGGACATCGTAAACTTCAGAAGCACCCTAGTCAGGGGGAAGTTCCCCGTCAGCGCAGACCAGCCTCTCAGGGGAGGCAGCCTCTTCGAGAAACTTCAGGAAATGGCCTTGGCAGCAAGGCCTGTGGACGCGGAGGCCCTTTTCGCCCAGAAGCCTCAGGGAGCCATCGTCCTGAGCGATGAAGTTCAACCCTTCGGGCCCTCTGCGCCTCTCAGGGCTTTCTGGCTTTCAAACGTCCACGCGGACAGGGTCGTGGAGAAATGCTACTACGATGACGATTTAAAGGCGGGGGAGGCTGTGCTTCAACTTTATCGGGACGGGGTTCCTGTTTCAAAGATCCAGCGCTGCTTCAGTTTGGGCATGTTCGGGGACAAGGGTAGACGGCGGGTGGTGCCAACCCGGTGGAGCATCACGGCAGTGGACGAAGCGATTTCCCTCAGCTTGCTCCGAGAGGTGCGGCGGTATCCGCCCGTCGGCGAGTACAGGGTTTACGCCTTCAAAAACTTGGACAACATCTTCACCGCTATCTTTCTCCCCGAAGCTTGGAGCTTCGAATGGATCGAAGCTTGGTTCCCTGGGACGGTTTGGAACCCTCAAGGCCGGGAGCCGGAGCTGATGGGGGACTATGAAGGATTCAGGGGGAGAACAACCTACGCTGATGTGGGCGGCTGCTACTACGCGGCTAGGCTGGCGGCGGCTGAAGCCCTCAGCCGAGAGCGAAGACAGGCGAAAGTTCTGATCCTGCGGGAGATCCGCAACGGTTACCTTCTCCCCGTGGGGGTTTGGAATGTGAGGGAAAGCGTCCGGCAGGCCTTGAAGACCCAGCCTCATAAATTTGCCAGCTTCCTGGAGGCTCTCGATTTTGCCATGAGAAACCTGTCTGTCCCCCTCAAGGCTTGGCTTCCTAGGAGCGTCATTCTCCGGCAGGCGCTGTTTCAGAGGAAGCTGGCTGATTTTTCACCCCAAGGCTGAGCAGCCCATGAGCTTCGCTGAATACGTCTGGACCCTATGCCAAAGGGCCCTCTCCCCGAGTGGTCTGCCGGGTTTAAGCTATGCTCTCAACCCTTACCAAGGCTGTGAGCATGGCTGCCTTTACTGTTATTCTCCCAGCCTTTTGGGGGACAAGGCCTTAGCCCAACGTTGGGGAAGCCTCATCAGAGTTAAGGAAAACGTGGCGGAGAAACTTCAAGAAGACCTAAGGAAAAAACGCAGAGGCCAAGTAGGGGTGGGCACCGTCACCGACCCTTACCAGCCCTTAGAAGCCCGCCTAGGGCTCACCCGTCGATGTCTGGAGCTTCTCTCCGCCTACAGGTTCCCCGTTTCCATTCAAACCAAGTCCCCCCTAGTTTTGAGGGACTTAGACCTGCTGAGGCAAGGAAGGTTCGACGTGGGCTTCACCCTGACGGCTGTGAACGAGTCAGCCCGAAGCCTTGAGCCCAAGGCACCGAGCCCTGAGGCTAGGCTTCAAGCCCTCGAAAGCCTAGCATCCGAGGGAGTGGAGACCTGGATTTTCCTAGGCCCCATCATTCCCTTTGTCAACGACGACGAAGCCAACCTCAGCTGCATTGTGAAAGCGGCAGCGTCCACCAAGAGCTCCCTCATCTATGACAGGCTGAGGCTGCACCCCGGAGTTTTGGAATCCCTCAGAGTTTTCCTCGAGGAAGTGAAGCCGAGTTTAGCCGAGCAGGTGCCCCGCCTGCTTTCCACCCGCAGCGCCTATTGGCGGGAGGTGGAGGGGAAAATTCAGAAACTCTGCCGATGGGAAGGCGTCCGCTGCGAGCCGGCCTTTCCTCCGCGTCCCCGAGAGTCTAAGCTTTTAAACTATTGAAGGACAAGCTTCACCGTGGGGAAGACCCAATGTCGCTGCGGGTGGGGAAAATCATCGGGGTGGAGATAAAGCTTCACTACACTTGGTTCGTAATCTTCACCCTCGTCACCTGGACGCTGGCCCAAGGTTATATGCCCCGACAGTACCCCGGGCTGTCCCCAGCCCTCTACTGGGTTATAGGGGCAACGGCCGCCGTCATCCTCTTCGCCTCAGTTCTGTTCCATGAGCTGTGCCATTCCTACGTGGCCAAGAGGCAGGGCCTTTCCGTCCCAGCGATAACCCTCTTCCTTTTCGGAGGGGTCTCCCAGATCGCGGAGGAGCCGCCCAATCCCGACTTCGAGTTCAAGATGGCTCTCGTAGGCCCGCTGTCCAGCTTCGGCTTGGCTGCTCTGCTGGGGGTGGCGTGGTATGGGGCCCTTGGACTGAATCTGAAGCCTGAACTTGTGGCTCCTCTGCAGTACGGTGCTCTGATAAACGTTTTGCTGGGGGTCTTCAACCTCATCCCAGCCTTTCCCTTGGACGGGGGGCGTCTTCTCCGCGCTAAGGTTTGGAAGTGGAAGGACGACCTTGTGGCTGCGACGAGGCTTTCAGTGAAGGTGTCAGAGGGCTTCGCCTACGCCTTGATGTTCACCGGCTTTTTGGTCATTCTTTTCGGAGCGTGGATAGGCGGCTTGTGGCTGATATTCATAGGATGGTTTCTGCGAAACGGAGCTGAAGCCAGTTTAAGGCAGACCATCATAGGTCAGGCTCTCTCCGACGTGGTTGTGGGAAACGTCATGACCCCTCAGGTTGTGGCAGTGGAACCTCACCTAACAGTGGAAAAGGTGGTGGAAGAGTATTTTTACAGGTATAAGCACGGGGGTTTCCCTGTGGTTCAAGGAGGCAGATTCGAGGGAATGGTCACGGTGCACGATGTTCGGAAATTTCCTAAGGAAAGCTGGAGGGGGCTCTCGGTCAGGGACATTATGACTCCCGCAGAGAGGATTATATCTGTTAAGCCTGACGAGCCGGCTGTAGAGGCTATGATCAAGCTTTCCCGCCATGATGTAGGCCGGCTGCCTGTCTTGAAAGAAGGCCGAATAGTAGGCATCATCACCCGCAGTGACCTTATGAAGGTGATAAAAACAAGAACCGCGCTGAGGCTTTGAGGCAGCGTCTTCAAACAAGCTTATATAGAATTTGTTCTTGATCATACCGGTTCAGCCAAAAGCCTTCAAGGTGCTACAATGCCAGGAGAGTTCGCTGCTAGAAAGCTGAGGCTTAAACGGAAGAAAACCCGGTGGAGCGACCGAGCTTACCGACGGAGGATGCTGGGCCTCGACATAAAGTCCGACCCTTTAGAAGGAGCCCCAATGGGCCGGGGTATCGTCCTGGAAAAGGTGGGCATTGAAAGCCGCCAGCCCAACAGCGCTGTGAGGAAATGCGTTCGAGTTCAACTCATCAAAAACGGCCATGTGGTTTCAGCCTTCCTCCCCAGAGACGGAGCCCTCAACTTCATCGATGAACACGACGAGGTTATAATTACAGGAATAGGCGGCCCTAGGGGTAAAGCCTACGGAGACCTGCCGGGAGTCCGCTATCAGGTTTTGACGGTGAACGGAGTAGCCCTCAAGGAGCTTATTTCCGGCAAAAAGCAGAAACCCTCTCGTTAAGAGAGACTTTCACCGGGAAGCTAGGGCTATTCTCTCCTGCTCGTTTCTTTTGGCCACTGCGTAGCTGCGGCTGTCTTTTTGAGCTGCAAGGATTAGCTCTTCCGCCAAGCATTCATCTACTGTTCGAATGTTTCCCATGGCCGCTTTTCTAGCTCCCTCAGCTAAGAACCTTAGGGCTAGGTCTACCCTCCGCTGAGGGGACACGTCCACGGCCACATGGTAGACGATGCCTCCGTAGCTTATCCGGGTGGTGTCCTCGCAGGGGGCTGCGTTTTCGACGGCTCGAACCAGAATCTCTATGGGATTTCTCCCAGTCTTGAGGGCTATGATTTCGAAGGCGTTCTTAACTACTTGGATTATCCTAGCTTTTTTCCCAGCGTTTTTACCGGGGCGCATTAGGTGGTTTACAAGCCTTTCTACGATGGAGATTTCTGATTTCTTGAAGCGTTGAGCCTCGTGTTTTCCGCTGGAGTGGGGGATGGTTACCGGCTTTAAATTAATGTATTTGCTGAGGCCCATGTCCTCTACTTTGATGCCTTCGAAGCTCCATTTACCGAAGAGTTTTGCCTCCTGTACCGCTGTTTTCTCGCTCAACTGCCACCCACGCTTAGAGTTTTTCTCTTTTTGAAGGGATAGCTCCCAGATTTAAACGTTTTCCGGGCTGGAAGACAGAGTTCTCCCACGGGAGAGGGCGACCTCTGGAAGAAAAGCTTTATAAATGTATGGAAAAACTAGATGATTGCAATACGCATGGAGGAGTCTAGAGCACTCACGAAAAAGGAGAAATGGAGGAGTAATCATGCCTGAGAAACCACATCTCAACATGGTCATAGTTGGACATGTAGACCATGGGAAATCCACCTGCATGGGTCACATCCTGTACCTGAAAGGAGTAATCAGCGAAAGGGAAATAAAAGAATACGCTGAAGAATCGCAGAAAACAGGAGCAGGCGACACCTTCAAATTCGCCTGGGTCATGGACCGCCTCAAAGAAGAACGGGAACGAGGGGTCACCATCGACCTATACTACACCAAGTTCGAAACCGACAAATACTCCTTCACCATCATCGACGCCCCAGGCCACAGGGACTTCATCAAGAACATGATCACCGGAGCCAGCCAAGCGGACTGCGCCCTCCTAGTTTCCTCCGCCCGGAAGGGAGAGTTTGAAGTAGGAGTGGAAGCAGGAGGCCAGACTAGGGAGCACGCCTTCCTTCTCAGAACCCTAGGCATTACCCAGCTTACCGTGGCGGTGAACAAAATGGATGACGCTTCGGTTAACTGGAGTCAAACGAGGTTCGAAGAGTGCAAAAAGCAGCTGGAGTATCTGCTGAAGACCGTGGGCTTCGATGTTTCCAAAGTCCCCATCGTTCCGGTTTCAGGTTGGACTGGGGATAACCTCGACAAACTCAGCGATAAGATGCCTTGGTACAAGGGGCCCACGCTGGTGGAGACCTTCGACTACTTCGAGGTTCCGCCCAAACCTGTGGATAAGCCGTTGAGGATTCCGGTGCAGGATGTGTACACCATTACAGGCGTAGGCACCGTTCCCGTGGGCAGGGTGGAAACCGGTGTCCTTAAGGAAGGCGACACCATCGTGTTCATGCCGGCGAACGTGAAGGGAGAGGTCAGAACCATAGAAACCCACCATGTTAAGATTCCCCAAGCGCTTCCCGGCGACAACATCGGCTTTAACGTTCGAGGAATATCTAAAGGCGACATCAGGAGAGGGGAAGTAGGCGGACATCCGTCGAATCCTCCGAAGGTAGCCAAAGAATTCATAGGACAAATCATCGTAGTTTACCATCCCACGTCCATAGCCCAAGGCTACACACCTGTCCTTCACGCCCACACAGCCCAGATAGCCTGTAAGTTCACAGAACTCATCAGGAAGATCAACCCCAGAACCGGGGAAACCGTCGAGGAGAAGCCGGCCTTCCTGAAAACCGGGGACGGAGCTCTGGTCAGGCTCACACCGGTTAAACCCGTCGCCTTGGAAGTCTACTCCGACATACCGCAACTAGGCAGGTTTGCCATCAGAGACATGGGCACCACCATCGCAGCCGGCATCGTCAAAGAAATAACCCAAGCAGGCTAAAATCAACTACAAGACCGGCGTTACTCCGATGGTCCAGAAAGCTAGGATCAGGCTTACAAGCGTCGACTGCCATAAACTTGATGGGGTATGCCGCGAGATCAAAGATATTTCCGGGAAGATCGGCATAAAGATCTCAGGCCCCATTCCTCTCCCCACCAAGAGGATCTTATGCCCAACTAGAAAGACCCCCTGCGGAGAAGGCACGGCCACCTGGGACAGGTGGGAGCTTCGAGTTCACAAACGCCTCATTGAAGTTGAAGCCAATGAAAGATTGATGAAGCGGATCATGCGGATTAAAGTTCCAGACGAGGTCTTTATCGAAATCAGCCTTGTATCTTGAGGCTCTGCTTATTGCGGGAATAGATAAGCGATCTGAATAATGTTTAAATCTTCTTCTTTTTCACAACCTTTATTAACTGAATGACTACGGAATGTGAAGAATTTGCCGAGGCTCATAGCCTTCGTAGTTCTCGTTTCTGAAGAAAACCTACCCCAAGAAGAAAGCAGAGAACCTGAAATGGATTTGAAAAAAGCCCTTGAAAAAATAGACTCTCCCCTAAACTGGAAGCTGAGCTCCTGCCGTGTAGTGGAAAATAAAAACTGAACAGCCTAACTGAATCGCTGTTAGAAGCGTCTCCTCACAGTTTCATATTTTGTCCAGGATTCTTTGGAGGTAGTTCTGAAGGAAGTCGGCGTGCTCACGGCGGGAGGCTTCGAGGACCTCGGCGAACCAGTTTGCTCCCCGCTCGGTTAGATAGAAGGTTTCCCTTCGGCCTTCCCTCCGCCGGCTGACGAGGCCCCGCGCCTCCATGGAGTGCAAAACAGGGTAGACGGTGCCGGGGCTGAGGAGGACGTGCAGTTTGCCGTGGATCTGGGCGATGATGTCGTAGCCCCAGGAAGGCCTCTCCGCCAGCACAGAAGCCACAATGACATCCAAAAAACTCTTAACACAACGCTCCCTAACCAGCAACTCAGTCTGACCCTTCACCCCCTTCACAAAAGATCACCCCCTTCAAAGGAAGCCCAGATGGCTGAGGTTTCGAATGTCATACCGCAGACCTAACCTCTCGGGAAGTTTTCTCGGAGCTGAGGGGGAGTGTTTTCTCGGGGAGGAAAGGTACTCCTGAGCTGGGATTTCCCTCTTTCCCCAGCCTCTGTGAGGATGCTGTTTTGGAGGTTTCCACCTCCCTGACGAATCGGAAGCTCTTGTAGAGTTCGCCGCCTTCTCCCCTTACCCAGCGGCTTTCAAACCTTCCTCCGTACTCTTCTTCGATTTTCTCCCTCGCCCTTACCAAACGCCGGTAGAGGGCGTTGTATTTTTTAGCTTGGCTTCCCCGAGAATCAAACCTCTGACCGAAAAAACGCTCTTGAATCTCGAAGATATTGTGCTCAAAATTAGGCTTGGAGGTTATGTAGAGGATCAGGTTTTTCTGCTGGGGGATCTTCTCCTTCAAATCGATTTCTTCCGAAGGCTCGGCTTCAGGTGGTGACGGGGGGCCTCCGCTTGGAAGACTCTCCACCAGATACTTTCCCCCCACCAGCCTCTTTATAACCTCGTTTATCTCGGGCGGTGTTCCGACGCATTCGAAGAAGACTCCCTTGACTTTAAATCGTAATTTGACCGTAAGCCGACACCCGCCTATTTGTTCGCATACATCGTATATAAATCTTTTGTACGATGTACATTCATACTTCATAAAAAAGACAAATCCCCTAGAAAAAGTCCATTTTAAGCCTTTTTCACAGCATGTTTAGCCCTCTTTTTCTAAATGTTCATCGTATGAATTTCCAACATAGAAAACTGACGCTGGCCCTTCCGCGCTTGGAACTCCTTTTCTCGGAAAGACGTAAAAATGGTGGTCCCGCGGGTCGGATTTTCATGGGTGGCTCCCAATTTGAACTCGCCGAGGTGAAGGGTCGTCCTTCGCCTCCCCGACGACACTCCGGTTTCTGTGCGCCTGAAAGGCTGGCAGGCCTATCCAGAGGATAAACCCTACAGCATCTCCTCTTCAAGGCTTTCGCCGTGAAGATCGGAAGCTCTTCCAGGCTGAGCTACCGCGGGACAAGATCAGCAAACAGCCGGTAAACTTATAAGCTTTTAGCCTTCAGGCAGGCGAAGGGGAGCCCACCAGTTTTTCCATCAGAACGACGCAAACCCCTGCACTCGCCATCCGCTTCCTGAGCGCCGAGTCTTGAGGCAGAACCCTAAGGAGCGAATCAACCTCCCAGAGGTCCAAGGCCACAAAATATTCGGGTTTATGCCCTCTCAATCTTAGGATTTTCATATTTATGGTTGGATTATCCAACCATATAAACCTTTCCATAACAAAACCCAAGGCAAGGCTTTTTCCCAGTAAAAATTATATGTTGCCGCTTTAACTTCTAAGGATGACGCCCTGGTAGTATAGGCAGCCGTGATGCGGCTAGGGATACGCCGTATCCGGCTGGTAGAGTCCGGTCTAGTATGTGCGGCTGTTCCGTGGCTTTCCGGAGCCGAATCGCCCGTACGACCCGGGTTCAAATCCCGGCCAGGGCGCCAAACATTTAGTTTAAATCCCAAACATGTCCGATCTTCTATTAGGGCCTTGAAGCCGAGCAGACTCGATGTCTACGACTACGACCGGCGGCTGGAGAGGTACTACGCCAACATCCACCGCCGCCCAGACCTGCTCCCCGCCCACAAGAGGGCCATCCTCGAGTTCGACCGCTGGCTGCAGGGCGGAGGCCTCAGCAAGCCCAGGCGGCTGAAGTACCTCCAGACCCTGCCCCAGGTCGCCAAGATGCTGGGCAAACCCTTCGAGGAGGCCGCCAGAGAGGACCTGAGGAGGGTCGTAGCCCAGCTCGACCGCAACGGCTACACCGGCGAAACCAAGGAGTCCTACAAGGCCGTCATCAAGAGGTTCTACCGTTGGCTGAGGCACGGCGACGACGAGGAGGCAGGCTACCCGCCGGAGGTCCGCTGGATAAAAATCAGGTCCGGCTACGGCGGCAACCGGCTTCCCGAAGACCTGCCCACCGACGAAGAGGTCCGCGCCCTGGCCGAGGCGGCGGGAGGAGACCTCCGAGACCGAGCCTTCGTCGAGCTGCTGGACGACTTCGGAGGCCGCCCCGCGGAGCTGCTGACGCTGCGCCTCCGCCACGTGGTCTTCGACGAGTACGGGGCGGTGGTCTTGGTGGACGGGAAAACCGGCCAACGGCGGGTGCGGGTCATCCAGAGCGCCCCAGCCCTGGCCAACTGGGTCAGCCACCACCCCATGAAGGGCAGGCCTGAGGCGCCCCTGTGGCTGAAGAGGCGGCAGAACGGCGGGTACGGCGGGCCCCTGGACTACGTCGGCGCCAACGCCCTCCTCAAGCGGCTGTGCGAAAAAGCCCGCCTCAGGCGGAGGCTGCGCATGTACGACTTCCGCCACCGCCGGGCCACCAAGTACGCCAACATCCTCACCGAGGAGCAGATGGACGAATACTTCGGCTGGGTGAAGGGCAGCCGCCAGCCCCGCCGCTACGTCCACCTCTCAGGCCGAGACATCGACCCAGCCCTGCTCAGGGCCCACGGCTTCCAGGTTCCCGAAGGCGAAGCCGGCCGCCAGCAGCCGCCCCAGGAGTGCAGCCGCTGCCACGCCAGAAACTCGCCGCTGGCCCGGTTCTGCCACCGCTGCGGCCTGGCCCTGGACCTCCAAGCCGCCCTCGACCATGACAGGAAGACGCCGGGGGACCTCCAAACCCTGAAAGCCGAAGTATCCGCCCTCAAAGAAGAACTGGCCCGGCAGAAGGCCTTCGAGGAATACGTCCTCCAATGTCTGAAAGAAAAAGCCCAGTAAGGTGGCGGCGAAGAGGGCTATAAAGGCCAGAACCGGAGGCCCTGCGGTACTGGGTGGGGTTTTAGGGATTTGGGAGCTGGTTGGTGGTGCATTCTTCCGGGGGTTTGTCGAACCTAACCTTGACTAGTCGGGGTTCTCTAAGGCCGTCTTTGACTCGGCTGTGGTAGGCGACCTCCACCACTATCTTGGGCTGGATGTAGACGTATTCGCGGTCTTCGCCGGTCTTCAGCAGAGGAATCAACTTTGTGATGATCTCTCTCACCTTCCTCTCCAAGCCGCTGGAAACCTTGGAGAGGGGCCTCAAATTCTTATCCTCGTACAAACCCACTAGGTAGCTGTTGAACGGCCCCCCACGCTTGGAGCCGGGCGTCTTAGCCGCGGCCATGATGGCGGCCTTTGGTTAGGTCGACTACGTAAGCGGTTTGAGGGACGTGTCACTGGAGGCAGTCTTTCAGGCCGTAAAAGAGGGCTTGGTCTCGAAGCAACTGACCAAAGAGAAGGTCCTAGAAATCATCAACCGGACTGAGGAAGACCCTCTATGTCCCTGCCCGATTTCTCACCAGCGAATAAAAGAAAGAGGCTCAGACAGCTGAGGCGGCGGATGTGTTCCACTAACCCAAGTAGTTTTTCAGCCTCGGTTCCCCGGTCTATGACAAAGGTTTCTTCGCCTGATTTGAGGGCTATCCTTCCAATGGGATCCCTGAGGGAGGGCAGTTTTCCCCTGCCTTCCACTTCTACCTCAAGCTTCAAGGCTGTGAAGGGTGGGAGGTCGTAGTCTTCATCCCCAACAGAATTCTTGAGCTCCCATTTCACCCTCTCTCCGGTCTGCTGAGCTTCAATTCTGGCGAGGGGGAACAGCTCTTTTTCATAGAGGTACAGTTGGGCGGAAGGGATGTCAACATTGAAAAGCTGATACTTGGCATATCCCCCAATGCGCAGAATCTTCCGGGCGAAGCGGGAAAGCCTTCGACGGTCCGGGACCTCAACCTCTAACACCGTCGACTTCTCCGGGTCCTGCAGTCTTACGTATTTCTGTTCGAACCTGTAGCCTGCAACCGATTTGCTGGCGGCTAGAACCGGAATGAGCTTTTTGAGGTCACATTCCCGGCCTGCAACGTAGACCTTTAGATTCCACCTGTCGACAAGCCTGACGCATCCCCCCTCCTTACGTTTTATCCAGAGAGTCATCTCACCGGGTTGGCTGGGATACAGGTCGATAAGCCAGCCTTCAACCCTTTTGGTCGATTCCACACTTGAGGAGTTCATCCAGCTTAACCCGAAGATCTTTTAGCATTATGTGGTGGGAGAGAAGGATGGACATGAGGAGGGCCTCCGTTATTACCGGCCTAGTGGCCGCGCCAGCAGCTGAGGCGTAAAAGCGGCAGGCGTTGACCATGTCTTGAAAAAGCTCCCGGTCTTCCTTTCTTAGTGCCCTACCGAATCTCTCCCATTTTTTCAACTCTTCCTCTAAGGCTGTCCGGTGGGAGGGTACGGTTCTACCCGTTTTCCATCACCTCAACCGAACGCGGCGCTGAAGATGTTAAGTCTTTCTCCACTTAACCGACCTCCCTCTTTCAGGCTTCTCCAAGGTGGCCGTGTAGCCTGAGCCTTTCTCCGTGATGCGGACCGCGTAGTTGCTTCTCGATAGAAGGTAGGGAGTTAGGGGTATTCTCCGCTCTTGGGAAGGGTGAGGCAGGAGGGTGGCCACTACGACCGCTCTCTTCTCCCTAGCCAGCTGGAAGAGAAACCGGACTGTCTGGTTGAAGAGACTGTGAAGCTCCTCCTTACCCATATAAGGGTCGTAGAAGAGGTTGGCTGCGTCGGAGACGACGATGAGCTTCGCGGAGTGGCTGTCCAGTAGTAGGGGGAGCTTCTCCGTGACGAGAGATACCAGTTGATGGCAGGTGAAGGCCCGAGAAACCCAAACTCCCCTTAGTGCCTCCTGCGGATTTAAGTGAAGCTGGCGGGCAAACTCCGCGACCGCGTAGGGATTGAAAATGTTGCCTCCGTCAAGGAAGACGGCTGGCGATTCCAAGCCGCCTTCATCCTCTGGTAGCTGGGCCCTCACACACAGTAGCTCCGAAAGGGTATGGCATAAGGTAGACCCGTGCAGGGCCGTCAGGCAGCCGGCAGGCAGTCTGCCGATCAGCCTATCTAAGGCCTCAACCCCGAAGCTCAGGGACATCCGCTCTCCCATTAGCAGAGGCCCAGAACTTTCTGAGATATTTTTTGGAAGATCTTCTGAGGTGTAGGAATAGATAGGAGGCGGTATTTTTCTGCACCGGTCAAACCGGATCCTCAGCCCCCCTCCTTCCAGCGGTAGAATTATCCTTGCCTTCTTCAGGTAAATGAGAGCCTTTTTCAAAATCTTCTCTAATGCTCGAATCCATTCCGTCGAGCCTCTGGCGTATCCAACTCCACATACGGTCTTTTTCATCTCTTCTAATCCATGGAAGTGACAATATCCAACGATAAGCCTAGTCAGTTTCTTTCTGATGTAGAAACGGGAAATGGGATCGTCCAATCTGGTAAATAAACAGATGGGTGTCGCTACCTCTTAACCATGAGAGGTTAGCGAAAGTAAGGCGAAACATGTAGCTGGGCGTTCAAAGGCTGTCTAGTTTCACATGTCGAAGGGCTCTGAGAATTTGGTCGATGTCGGCGTAGTTTCTACGGGGGAGGTGTTCGAGCAAAGAGAAGGGTAAATTCTACGCCTATATCTACCAGCATAGAAGCTAACATTGGATGCTTTCACATTTTAAGTCATCTTTAAACATTTTTAGGTAGATAGACGAGTTATATCATGGGAGGTTACTTTTTTGGAAGAACTTTGGTTTTTAAAATTATGCGCTTTGTTGCATGATGTTGGTAAATTAAGGTGTTGGGCTAGAGGCAAAGACTGGTCTGAACATGTCCAGTTTACTTATGAGATGTTAAAAGACGTCCTTGATAAAGAGTTGGCTATTTCAGCCATGAGGCATCACGCTTCAAGGACGTATCATCAAGATTTTCATCCTAAAACCTCTATGGAACATATTGTCCATCTGGCTGATATGGCTGCCTCCGGGGCTGACAGGGTTGAGGAAGCTTATCGGCGGTCTCCGAGACCTAAACCCCCCATAGAACTTTCCTACATTCTATCCAAAGGTTTACGTCGGTTTAGTTTTAATGCAGAGGAGCTGGAAGAGGTTTCGGCTGAGGTTTTAAAAACTTTGGAGACAAACAAGGAATTACTACATTCAGACATCCAGGCCGGTTATAGAAGGCTGTTTGAGGAGCTTTGTAACGGTCGTCTTTCTCAAATACCGGCTTATACTCAACCTCCCATAAATGATACTGACCTTTTCAGCCACATGAAGCTTACGGCAGCCATAGCCACATGCATATTTCTTTCAGGCTTCCAGCCCGGAAAGGAATTAGAGAACTACGAATTTGTCTTAGTTAGGGGTGATGCGGACAGGGTTCAAAACTACCTCAATTCCTCCAAACGTCTGCCAGATTTGACGGCTGGAAGCAGAATTATAAAGGAGGCAACAGAGGCATCGGCCAACGTTTTCGAGGAGAGGCTTGGTCCCGACTGTGTTCTTTATCGAGGCGGGGGGAATTTTTTGGCTTTATCACCACCTTTGATAGCGGAGGGGCTTCGACGGAGTTCCGAGAAAGCTTTTGAGGATTTGTCCCATGGGCAGCTTTCTATCACAATTATTTTAAAATCTTGTGTGGGCGCGGAGCTACAGAATTTCGGTAAAATTTGGGAGGACTCCTATTGGAGCTTACGAGAGAGAAAAACTGGTAGACCACTTTTAGGGTTTAAACCCATCACCCCTCAGTCTGAGCCCTGCGCGGTCTGCGGAGTTGAGCTTGGAACTTTTTCAGGGAGATATAAAGCGGCTGTGGATTCCTATCCTAGATTGGAGTTTCTTTGTGAAAAGTGTCTTAAAAGAAGACAGCTTGGAGAGGAGCAGAGAGGTATAGACATTGACGGCTTGGTTAGGGCGGATGAGGAGAGTGGAGGGAAAGGATTTATCGGTATCCTGAAGATGGACGGAGACCATGTGGGTAAAGTGTTCTCTGGTAAAAAACTCAAAGAAGACTATAGTAAAAATGCAACTCCTGCTAGGCTGGCTTCGTTTAGCAGGTTTCTTCACGGAACTTTTGAGTCTGAGTTGAGAGAGTTGGTTGAGAAGAGTGGGGGAAGAACTGTTTACGCTGGTGGAGACGATCTCTTAGCTATTCTACTCGGAGGTAAGGTTTTCGATGTAGCCTTGGAGGCTGAGAGGGTATTTAGAAGAAAGACTGGTTTAACCTTATCTGCGGGTGTAGTTCTCGCTAAAAAGGGTTATCCGATCTACTTAGCTTTAGAAGCCGTTTCTAAGCTTTTAGACAATGCTAAGACTGCAGGTAGGAGTCGGTTGGACTACGAAATAGTTTGGAGCATCAGCTACACGGAGCAGGACTTATCTTTAGAGGGTAGCAGTAAGAGGCGACTAAGGCTTTCAGGCAGACCTTACAGCTGGGAAGCTCTAACGGAAATGTTAGACTTGGTGAGAAGGTTAAGAGAGAAGACGCCTTCAACCCAGCTCAGGGAGTTAAGCCGTCTAATCCAAGCAGAGAAGACCTTTGCTAAGGACGCTGCAGAGTTCTATTTGAGAAGACAGTTTGCTCGGGAGGTAATTAGTTGGGAGGAAATGGGTTGGCTGAAAAGCTTGGTAGAGAGGAGTATGCTTTTGGATGTGCTTGAACTTTTAAAAGTTATAACATAGCTTAACATAGAGAATGGGGTGTGAGAAATTTCTGAGTTGAACATTTACCATGAAGCAAACAGGTTGGCTGAGGAAGCCGCGAAGTCTGATGTTAGGAAAGGGCAGCTGGAGCAGCTTGCACGTTATGCAGAGACCCATGATAAGGAAGGCATTCTTTTCTGGATTAGGAAGCAGGTGACAAGGGAAAGTGGAGGGCGACCCTTACTCAGCTTGGACTTCGCTTCCAAGTTGGAAGACCTCTTAGGTAGGGCTGTCCCTCGTATTTTTTCTAAAATTGTCGGAGTAGCGGCGGATTATTTAGATTGGAAGCTTCGTGAGAAGGATATAGAAATTGTTGGGCGGCGTCGGGGAGAAATCGATAAAGTAGTGAGGGAGCAACTCAGCTTGAGGAGGCTTCGGTTTGGCGGGTCTAAGCTTTTCATGGACCGTGATGGGTTTAGGCTTAGTGTCAACGTTGAGGGTAGAGTTCCCGACAGGGGTAGGCTGGCTTCGGAAATAGTTGGCGAGGTAAAGCGGAGAGTTCCTGAATTGAGGTACGTAAACCTGAAAGTTTGGTTTGAATAAAAGAGAAAGGAGGTGAAAGGTTAGATTGGTGTTTGAAAAACTGGATAAAAGACTGATCCTAGAGGGGGAAATCGAAGCCTTAACAGCGTTGCATGTAGGCTCGGGGAAGGCTGAGTTTGAGGAAACCGTGGACCTTCCGGTGTTGAAAGACCCTAAGGGAAACCCCTACGTGCCGGGGTCTTCCTTGAAGGGTAGAGTTCGCTCTGAAGCTGAAAGGTTGGCTAGGTCTATGGGTTATGCAGTATGCGAAGCTCCAACTGTGGAGTCGATGTGCGGGTCGAAAGCTAAGGGAGAGGAAAGTCTTTGTATAATTTGCAAAATCTTCGGTACGGCTGGTATGAAGGGTGGAGTTTCTAGGGCGAGTAAAGTGAAGTTTAGGGATGCCCATCTGGTTGGCGGCTTGGAGAATCTGCTTAGGAGGACAGGTATAGCCTTGGACA
This sequence comes from Candidatus Hecatella orcuttiae, assembly GCA_002011035.2. GTDB lineage: Archaea > Thermoproteota > Bathyarchaeia > Hecatellales > Hecatellaceae > Hecatella > Hecatella orcuttiae. The sequence goes on from MTLY02000003.1 coordinate 236,072, forward strand.
GAGAGACAGGCACCGTGAAGCCTGGGGCTCTGTATAGCTTGGAGGCTGTTCCGGCTGGTAGTCGTTTCAGCTTGGAAATTGTGGCTGAGAACTTGACCGATGAGGAGCTTGGGTTGTTGAAGGCTGCTTTGAGGTCGGTGGAGGATAGTGCTTTAGGCGGGCAGTCTTCTCGGGGGCTTGGTAAGGTTCGTATCCGGGTGGACAGGGCTAGGGTTAGGACTGCGGAGTTCTATGTAGGGAAGGCTTCGGAGGAAGTTGTTGAACCGTGGAAATAAGAGAACAGGCCTTGGGGTGCTTTGTGATTAGGGGTACGGTGAAAGCTCAGAGTCCTCTCCATTTGGGGGCTGAGCCGAGGCTTGGAGTGGTTAAGGGAACCAAGGTTTACATTCCGGGCTCAATGCTCAGGGGAGCAGTGGGTTTAGCTTTGGCTAGGGCTGTTTGCGTTAAACCTGAGTATGCTAAGAGGCATGAGGAATGTCCGAGTCGAGAGGATTGTGACTACTTCCAGCTTTTCCAGGATGAGGGGAATAGGGCTTCAGAGGTTTTCTTCAGGAACGCCTATCCTAGGCATGAGGGTTGCGTTGGAGGTGGAATATACTACCCTACTCCGCGAACTTTCTTTGTCTGCGAGGATTGTGGGGAGACAAGGTTTAACGGCTTTAATCCTCCTAAAGAATGCCCAAAATGCAGGGGTGTCCTTAAGCCTTATGAGGGCTATATTTGCTCTGTTTGCGGACATATTGCAAGGGCTCCGGTAAACTTGGCACGGATCACGAGGACAGCTATAGACCGGCGTCGCTATGCCGCAGCTATGATTAGGTTGCCTGGTGAGGCTGAACCTTTTGGCACTCTTCACAGCCGAGATGTGGTTGCTCAAGGTACTTGTTTTGGTTTGGAGGTTGTGGTAGGCTCTAAGGCTGAACCCTGTTTAAAGGCTTTGACTTCAACTCTAGAGAAGGCTCTGCCCGACGAGGGTTTGGGGGGAGGTAGAAGCCGGGGGTTTGGCAGGGTTTCTGTTAAGATCAGCGAGGTTAGTCGTCTAGATGCGGGAAGGTTTGAGGATAGAGCTTCGAAGCTTAACTCAGCGGATTTCGCCATAAGGCTTGTTTCAGATGCTCTGCTGGAGGGGTTAGACTTGTCAGGTCAGACTTTGGTGGCTGCGGCTAGGAGGGCTTATACTTGGATTTTCAAGGAGGGCGCTCCTAGACTTCCCAGTGTTAAGCTGATAGACCGAAGGGTAGGTGAAGGTAGATTTAGCGGTTGGAGGCTAAAGGAGGACAGGAGAAGAGAGGTTTTGCCCACTGTAGCGGCTGGAAGCGTCTTCAGGTATAGATCTGATGGGGTTGAAGTGTTCAGTAAGGCTTTGGCGGCTTTAGAGGTCTTGGCTGTGGGAGGCTTTAAGCCCATGGGCCTAGGCCAGCTCAGGGTTAAAAATATGTCAGGAGACTCCTTAGAGGAGTAGAGAGGAACTGAGTTCTAGGTGGAGGTGGTGAAGGGCGTAAAGGGCTGGGCTGCCAACCCGGCATCGCCATACTCAGTTAATAATTGGTGAAGATGCTTGGAAGGATGAAGGGTCAATATTTCTGAAGTCATGGAAAATGTAGGTCGATGATTCTTCTGTGGGAGAGGCGGGTGAAACTGTGAACAGCGTTAAATACCCTCTGCCGGTTTTCCGTCGTTCGCGAAGGCTTGATGTAAAGAGACTGTTCACCGAAGAGTAGAAAGAAAACGCTGAAAAATACTCCCAGTTTCAATGACTCAAAAGAAGAGGAGACTACAGAAACTTGGAAGATTTTTTCGCCTTGCTGTCTTTGCTGGTAGTTTCAATGACTCAAAAGAAGAGGAGACTACAGAAACTAGGAATGAAATTTTCCATTTTAAAATTTGTAAATGTTTCAATGACTCAAAAGAAGAGGAGACTACAGAAACATCGGCGACCTGATACAGGACAGCGAAGGAAACTTCTGTTTCAATGACTCAAAAGAAGAGGAGACTACAGAAACAAGCCAATACGTGAAGGTAGCAACGATTAACGCTAAAGTTTCAATGACTCAAAAGAAGAGGAGACTACAGAAACCGTGGAAAAACGCTACGCCCTACCTGCGGGCAGAGGCAGTTTCAATGACTCAAAAGAAGAGGAGACTACAGAAACGCAAAAGCCAAAATAGTTCCATCTACTGGAAATTTAGTTTCAATGACTCAAAAGAAGAGGAGACTACAGAAACGAGCAGTCATAAGAATTTCCTCGACTGCATTATTAAGGGTTTCAATGACTCAAAAGAAGAGGAGACTACAGAAACTCAAGTTTTTTTAAGATTAAATGTTCTTTCAAATCCAGTTTCAATGACTCAAAAGAAGAGGAGACTACAGAAACAGTGAATCACAAGCGTGAACCCATACTTTACAAACATGTTTCAATGACTCAAAAGAAGAGGAGACTACAGAAACACCATAACCAAGAAGAATTAAAAAAATTATATGTGTGTTTCAATGACTCAAAAGAAGAGGAGACTACAGAAACCTATACCATAATTAGCCGCTTCGAGCATAAAATCATGTTTCAATGACTCAAAAGAAGAGGAGACTACAGAAACATCACTTCCCCGAATTTTTCGGCCTGGCGGGTGGAAGGTTTCAATGACTCAAAAGAAGAGGAGACTACAGAAACTTTTGTCATCTTTCCTTCCCATTTTTATTTTATAGTTGTTTCAATGACTCAAAAGAAGAGGAGACTACAGAAACTAAAGGATACGGCTACAGAATTAACCAGTCTAGTCGTTTCAATGACTCAAAAGAAGAGGAGACTACAGAAACCATGGGAGAGAGGGGGGGAATTTCATTCTTTCCACCTGTTTCAATGACTCAAAAGAAGAGGAGACTACAGAAACCCGTGATCCTTACTCGGATGTCGAAGGGTTTGTTTGGTTTCAATGACTCAAAAGAAGAGGAGACTACAGAAACTTATCTCTCTTTGCTGAACCCGTTTATAGTAATCATGTTTCAATGACTCAAAAGAAGAGGAGACTACAGAAACCCCAAAAAGGCATCTTCCGTATCCCATTCGGCGCCACGTTTCAATGACTCAAAAGAAGAGGAGACTACAGAAACTTTTTTCGCTTCGGTTAAGTTTTCTGCCGAACCGAGTTTCAATGACTCAAAAGAAGAGGAGACTACAGAAACTTACAGTAGGGCGTTTGTATAACCCAGCATAGGCCGGTTTCAATGACTCAAAAGAAGAGGAGACTACAGAAACTCTTAGTGGGCTTTAAGAATGTCTTTTGTCTCAGCTAAGTTTCAATGGCTCAAGAAGGAAAAAAATGGAAAACGTGCTGCTCGAAGAAAAAAGGACGATAGTATTCGCTGATAGGTCTCACCTGTCTTATTGTCAGTTTCGTTAATTCCAAGAAACTTTTTTAGCATATTATGAGGCGTTATCTTCACAAGAAGGTCGTAAACCTATGAAAAAAGCACTTATAATTCCGATTGGCACCGGCGCCAAGCCAACCTCAGAAGCTGTGGAAAGTCTAGCTCACGGAATAACCTACAGCATCCAAGCAAGTCACCCAGATATGGTCTACTTCATAGTAACCCGGGAAAGCAAGAAGCTTACCCTACCCCATATCCTCCAGAAAATAGGCGCTCAAAATTATGAAACCATAGAAATCGAAGACCCGGATAACATTCAAAACATCTACGAAACCTTAAACCAAAAATTCAGAGAAATCAGACAAACCTACCCAATCCTCTCCGTGGATTATACTTCAGGAACAAAGGCTATGACAGGGGCACTAATCATACTTGGAACCTTCCATGAGGCTGACAGCTTAAACTACGTGACAGGCAAACGAGTAGGAGGAATAGTCCAAAAAGGAACCGAAAGAATAAACCACATCAGACCCTACTTTGCTATCTTAGAAAAGAAACTATCCACAGCAAAAAAATTCTTCAACCAATGTCAATATGACGCCGTGCTAACCATAATCCAAGAAATAGAAAAGGCTACCGCGGACCCCCGAATCCACCAATCCATAACCGACCTAAAAGCCCTAGCCAACTCCTACTCGGCATGGGATAAGTTCGACCACTCCACAGCCTTCAACCACCTAAAAACCGTGAAAGACCCCCTCTGCAACCAGAACAAAAGCTTCCTCGGAAGATTACTCCACACTCAAGAAAACGAACCCTACCTCATTGCAGATCTCATAAACAACGCAAGAAGGAGAGGGGATATAGAAAAGAAATACGACGACGCCGTCGCCAGACTATACCGAACCCTAGAATTTCTAACCCAATACGAACTAAAAAGAAGATACTCCCTCAACGCTGGTAATCTACCCATAGAAGAGGTGCCTCAAGACCTGAGAAAGGAATGGGGGGTGCAAGGTCGGGAACAAAAAATCAAGATAGGACTCAACAAAACCTGCCAACTCCTAGCCGAGAAACGAAATCATTTTGGAAAACAACTCACCGAAGATAAGGAGCTACTTAACCTCCTTTCCAAGAGAAACAACTCCATCCTGGCCCATGGAACTGAACCCGTTGACCAGAAAACCTACCTAAAACTTCTTCAAAAAACCATACACTATGCTTCTCAAGTCATACCAAACCTAGAAAACCTAATCCAAGACTCCACCTTCAACCGGCTTTAAGGGAATAATCAGCCTAACCGCCCATCTAGCAAGGAAGAAGCTCCGCGAGGTCTACCACCACGTAGTCTACGATGCAACCCCTAACCCGACTACGCGAAGAGTTTTTCCCCTCAATCGTTTACTAATTTTTTAATATCAAGGGAATAGTAGAAATCTCACCCTCCCCTGACAACTCCTGTTTCGTGCAACAGACCGGCGATGGTTTCGTTACGACTCTGAAAACGTCTCAGTTGAAAAGCTACCCGATATAAGACTAGATCGACCTAGGGGAGGCCGCGGAGGACCGGAGGCGGAAGCTGGTCAGGCCGCTGACCTCCGGCAGCGAGGGCAGCCTCTTCGCCGACATGAAGGGGAAAATCTACCGCGACTATCAGCCCAGCCGACTGGAGGCCTGGCTGGAGAAGGCCGCTGAAAGGGCGAAGCAGGAAGGCGGCAGCCTGAAAATCAGGGTGGGCCCCGAGGAGCTTCCCCCCGAAGACTTCTCCTACCGGTACTTCACAGAATGGGTTAGGGAGGGCTGAGCAATAAAAAGAGAAAGAAAGAACCAAAGAAAGAGAAAAACAACCAACCCAGCAATAGTTCCCAGCCTTCACCACACTAGAATATTCAAAACGGGGTTGTGTATTTTTCACCACACTAGTAGTACTAGTGTGGTGAACATTAGATACTTGTTATTGAATTATCTCGTACTTCTAGGTGGTTTTAATGCCGTACTTCTTCAATAAACCTCTTACCCGTGCTTTGATGTTGCTCGGCGCCAAACTGGGCGGGTTGACATTGTGGGAACTGGTCCCCCTGGTCCTCAAGCAACGGCTGGTGCAGGAGGGGTTTCTCCTACCAGAAGAGGACTGTCTTCACGAAAACGTGTATGAAACCCAGCATAGTAGGGTGAAAAAAATCGTCTGCCTGGACTGCGCTCAGGAATTCGCCTCCGAGGCTGTTTGGCGTCAGGCTAAGGAGGAGGCTCGGGAGCGTCTGCTGCCGCCCTTACCGGAGGACTTTCCCTTAACCAAAGGCCACAGGTGGGACATGAAAGCCAAACGGTGCACCGTCTGCGGCTTGGAGTGGGAAAACTACGACACTGCCGCTCCCAAGGAGGACCCTTACCGCTATGTATGCCCGCCCTGGCGCCGGGTCTTGGAGCGCATGGACGCCCGGAAGAGGGCTGAGAAGGGGCGGTCGGAGCCGCAGGAGCCGAAGGTCAAAGTCTACGGTAAACCGCCTCCGGTGGACGAATTCTTGGAGGGCGAGTGACCCCCTATGGCCCCGCTGACCGTGGCAGACCTGACCGTTCTCCCCTGGACCCGGGAAGCCAGAGACTACGTGGCCGGGAGAGGCTACACCCTCCAAGACTTCGCCTCCCCAAAGCTCGCCCCCATCCTTCAGCGCGCAGCCCAGAAGGTCAGAGAAGCCTCCGACTTCAACAAGTAACTCATTCGCTACTTGAAAAATCGGGTCCTTCTAGCCTGGTTAGGATTCAGTACTCTTTGTTAAGATTAGCCTGCTATCTTCTGCTAGGAAGACGAGTATATCTCCCTCTTTCAGAGCGAATCTTTCCCTGACCCTCTTTGGGAGGGTAAGTTGGAATTTGTAAGTGAGCTTGCTCATCCCCAAAATTTCTTTCCTTACATTCTTGGACAATAAGTGATCCCCTTGAGAAAAAGGAAACGAGGATGAGAGTCATAAGATGAGCCAAGGAAAATACATAAATTCTTGGAAAGTAAGGAATGTAATATGAAAAACAAAGAAAGCAAGCCTCAATATTCAAAAATCTCGCTCAAAGTTATTAAGCGTCTGAGAAAGTTTGGCCACCCTAAAGCTGAACAGGTTCTAAAAGCTCTCGGATTTAAAATAACCTATGAAAAAGACATTAGCTCAAAACCTTACGACTTCATAGCGGAGAAAAATGGTGCAACCTACTATATCGACGCCAAAGTTCCATTGAAACGTTGTAGCATCAGCATCTCAGAACTAAAGGGGATGGACCAGATTAGCCGGCGGGGAATACCCCTCTATCTGTTCATACTGCCTGACAGCAGTTATTTACTTTTTAAACTTGAAGCCTCGACGAGTATGGCCAAGGCGTCACGAAGTAAACAAAAAATAAATAAGTTTAACTCTTCAGCCTCGGCCGCCTCCGCTTGACCTGCAAGACGCCCTGCACGTAGCCTGCTCCATGCACGTACTTGACCTTCCGACCCTCCCTTGCCCACGTCCGCCTGTCTATGCTGTCAATCTTCAGCCACCGCTCCGTGCACCGGCCGCACAGCCCCCGCTCCAGCAGCCCTCCGCACCGCCGGGCCAGCCTAGCCCACCAGTCGCCCCAGTGCCGCTCCTGCTTGTAGGCTACGCCGCAGACCTCGCAGACCAGCTGCACGACGACCGCTCCTCCGAATCCTGCCGTTGCCATGCCTGCCATCTCCGAATAAGGCTTTGCTGAGAACATATTTAAACTTCCTACCACCTTAAGCCTTCTTTTTCAAAAACAGGCCTTAATAAAGGCCCTAGAGCCAAAAGAAACGGTATATTTAAATATCTTCTCAGCAAAACCCTTTTTGAAGAAGGTCTCAAAGGGGGTGTTTTTGTGCGTTTCAAGGCGGCAGCGGAGCGGCTTTTCGAAGCCCTAGGCGGCGACGAGTGGGCCGCGGAGCAGGTGCGCATCTGGCTGGCCCTCAGGAACGGGCGGAACTAGGCCGGGCAGCCCCCGGCTTAGCCGCAGTCCGGCGTGAAGAGGCCGGAGAAGGAATGACCACCCGGAGAAGCCTGACCGGCAGGGGGGCTCAGGTTCCGGGTGCAACCGTGCCCTTGAGAGGCACAGGCCGGGTGGGGCGACCCCCGGGGCTGAGCTGAAAAGGCTGTGAACCCGGGGGCGGAAGTACAGGGAACCTTGAAGCCTCCCCGGAGGCCCGAGGCCGGCGGTAGAGCCGACGGCCTGTGAGCGGCTGAGGGGAGGCTGGGTTAGAACCCTAGAGCCGCAGGCGGTGAGGACCGCCAAGCTCCGAGCCTGCGGTCGCGGGGGCTGCCCCGAAGGGCCCCTGCGGGTAACTCGAGCATGTCAATCCCCAACATGCTTAGCCCCGCGTCTGAGGCGGTGTCTCGTAGGCCCCAAGGGGGGCTAGCGAGGTCTGTCCCCGGGCAGGCTTGGGCGACCAAGCCAATAGCCCAGCCTCCCAGGCGACTGGGAGGCGTGTCCACGGCGGGGCGAGGGTTTGCATGGCCAAACCCCAACGTCACCCTGACTACCCGGATGCACAGGCCCTTGTCGGGGTGAAGGCCTTGCAGGTTGTTCGAGTAGTGGAGGAGCTGCAGCCCGACAGCTTCACGCCAGACTTCACCTGGTGCCGGGTGGAGGTGCAGCTTCCAGACGGCTCCAGGGCGGTTTGGACGTTGCTGCTGTCGCCGGCCGAGCTCCGAAAATACGGACGTTAGTCCAAACCCCTCCTTTTTTGGCTCAATTCTCGGGGACAGCCATGGAAGCCTTCACGGTGCCCAAATTCGACCTGCACATCCACGGAGGCCTGGTCCTCCGGCTCCGCGGCGGAGTGACCTTCCAGCGGCAGGGCGGCGGGTCGGCCGTCCTCATCCGCAACCACGCCTACACGGCCAGGCTCATCCGCCTGGGCGACTGCCCTTATCCGCTGCTGGTGGACGAAGACGGCGTGGTGGGCGTCGTCCCCAGGCTGCCGGCTAAGATAAGGCGGTGGCTGGGGGCGTTCCACTAGGCCGACCCCGTGGGCCTCCCTTTTTCTGCCTCGGGGGGACCACCGCATGGAGCGCTGTCCCAGGTGCGGCTACGCCTTCAACCCCAGGCCCAACTGGATGCTGACCGTCTGCCCGAAGTGCGGCGAAACCCTGGTGAGGGTTAAAGCCGGAGAAGACCGACTGGTGAAGGCTTTCGACTGAGCCCTTTTTTCGGGGAAGGGGTTAGCGTGGTTTCATGGGTTGAGGTGGACGACCTAGCCCAGGATGTGGCTGAGAAGGCCGGGGACGACCTGGCTTCGAGGGTGAAGGAGCTGGCGGTGCGGCTGGCCGAAGAGGGCCTGACTGCCGAGTAGGCCCCTTTTCGGGGATTTTCGATGGCTAAGGCTAAGGGTAAAGTCGTCGAGCAGGTGCTCGTTCAGGCCGCCAAGCCCGGTCAAAGACGGCAGGTGGCCGAGGAGCTGAAGAAGGCGGAGGCGGAGGGCCGGCGGTTCCACGGCTTCAAAGCCGACCTCAGGTACACCAGCCCCGAGTTCACCGTCACAACGCCCATCCGCTACGAGAAGCTCACCGCCAAGGACGTGGAGGCCCGCATGAAGATCGTGCACCGCCACGTCAGCGGCGTCGAAGTCTCCCTCCGGCCGACACCCTACCACTGGGCGTACATGGACGCGGAGGGCCGGGAGTACCCGGAGGCCGAGGTCCGCCACTACCAGCTGCTCCCCGACGGCCGGGAGGTGGAGGTGCAACCGTTCCCCAGGACCAAGGTCTTGGAGGTCAAGAAGCTGCTGCCAGCCACCAGCCTCAGCGAGTTCCTCGTCGAAGGCCTCTACGAGGTCTGGTCCGACGCCCCAGGGCAGCTGCTGGAGTTCGCCGAATACCTCCAACGCAAGGACGCCATGGCCGTGAGCAAGCTGAGCTTCGGCCGGGGCTTCAAGGAAAGCTACGCCCTCATCTACCCCATCTTCCAGGACGGCCGCTTCATCCTGGTGATGGCCCTGACCCAGAAGCGCGTCGAATACCGCCACTGGATGCCGGTGGAGGCTCAGGAGGCGAAGCCGAGGGAGGCTGTGCCCGTGGCCCAGTCGGTCTTGGAGGAAATCTAAGCCTCCAACCTTTCGGGGACAGGGTTGTCCTTATGTGTGGGCGTGAAGAGGAATCCGACGCTTGCAGTGGCCGGTGAGGGCGTGGAAAAGATGAGCAGAGACGAGCTGCTGGAGCTGGCGGGCGAATACCTGGAAACGGTCTGCTTTCTCCCGGCGAGGGTTATCAGGCGTGGGAAGCGGGCTGTCATCGTCTTGGAGCCTGAAAGCTACCCGTAGCCGCCCTTTTTCGGGGGGGCCTCATGGGATTCTGCTGTGAGCACCTCAAAGCCCAATCAGCCATGCTACCGGCTGATGTTCCTCTACTGGCTGTGCGAAGCCTGCTACAAGGCTCTCAAGGAAGGAAGCTTGGACGTGAAAATATACAGGCTGTCCTGAGCTCCCAGGGGCTTTTCGGGGAGTCTGGACGTGGCTGGGAAACGGAAGCTTAAGGAGTATGTAGTGGACCTCGAAAGCTTCACCGTGGAAGCCCGAGACCACGATGAAGCCGTGGAGGCAACGCAGCGAAAACTCAAGCAGATGATGGCGGAGGGAAAGGTTGGCATCGACGCCGTGGTGGAGCTGAGCGACGGATGAGGCGGACACGCCTATTTTTCGGGGAACGAATTGGAAAAGCTCTTCACCGACCTAGCCTTCGCGCTATCCCCCACCATCATCACCCACCAAGGCGGTTGGGGAGACACCGTTCCAGAGTGGCTGGTCGCAGAGATAAAGCTACAGAGGCTCGCCGAGAACCTGAGGAGGCTGAAGGGTGAAGCCGTCGAGGAGGCCGGCGACGCCGAGGCTCTGGCCTACCTGTACACGGCCTTCCTGAGCGTGCCGCCCTCCGAGAAGTGGACGAGAATCTACTCCTACCTCCTCGGTAAGGTTGCCCGCGGCAGGCTCCGGGTTCCCTCAGAAATCGAGGTCAAGGAGCTCTCAGATTACGAGCAGGAGAAGCTCCGGGAGCTGAAGCGGTGGATTTACAGGAAGCGGGCTGAAAGGGAAAGGCAGCGGCGCGGAGAGGAAGGCCTCGGAGTGCTTCAGCCCCCAAACCGGGCTTCAGCCAGCCTCAGAGCCCGCAGGGCGTGGGTTAAAATCTACCGGAGGCGAGGCCAAGAGGATAAGGCCAAGGCTTTGGAGGAAGCCTTAGCCTAAATTTCGGGCAGCGGGCGGAAACCCCGTTTATCCCCGTTCTCGGGGGCAGACCGACATGGTTTTCCGCGTCGGCGTCAAGAGGAAGCCTACGCTTCTGGTGGCAGGCGAAGGCGTCGACAAGATGGGCAGCGCCGCCCTCATGGAGCTGGCCAGCGAGTACCTGGAAACAGTCCGCTTTGAGCCTGCCAGGGTCATAAAGCGCAGAGGCTGCGCCGTCATCGTCCTCGAGCCGGAAAGCTACCCTTAACCGAGGGGGTCTTTTTTCGGGGGAAGAGGGGGCCAGCCTTTGGGAAAATGCGTCGACTGCGGCAGAGAAACCGTGAGCCAGCCTGCCCGTCGTGCAGCACAACAGTCAACCTGGAAGAGGAGGAATAGTCGCCCTTATTTTCGGGGAGCAACCGTGGGCAGGAAGCGTTACGACTTTTTCAGGACGAGGTTCGTCGTCCAGCCCAAGAATTCGATTTTGTACGGGTCCGCCTCGAAGGTTAAAGCTCACCTCCTTGCACTCAACAGCATCTACGGTATCGGCGTCTCCGTCAAGGAGGTTCCAGGCGGAAACCTTGAAATCGTTACGAGGACTGGTCTGCCGGAGACGGCTAAAATGGACAGAAACTTCGTCCGCTACGTTCTGCAACACCATGCATATATTGTGGAGGAGGTCTTCGAAGGGCGGAGGTTTCGAGGCAGGAGGGAAATATGGGAGCCCGCGGAGTAGGCGAGAGCTCCCGTTTTTCGGGGAAGACCATGCCTCTGGTAGCCGTGTTTGTGAAGGAGAAGACGACGCCTGGAACTGTCCGCTACCGGGAGGAGGCCGGCGAAAACCCGACGACTCTGCGAACGGTGTACATCGAAAAATGGGCCGTGCAGAAATACGGCCTCGGAGACCGGATAAAGGTAACCGTGGAGCCGGCGTAGCCCCCCGGTGCTCTTTCGGGGTTCGACGTGAGGAGGGCTAGAACCGTCAGGGGGCTCCTCCGACAGCTGAGCCGCTGCCCGGAGTGCAGGGGAAGCCCTGCTGTGTTCTTCGGCAACGGCCTCTCCATGTGCCAAGCCCACTGGGAAGCCTACGCGGAGGCCTTCGACTACGAGGACGGAAAATTCAAGCCCAGCGTTTTCGGGGGCGAGGATGGCGGAAAAGCGGCTGCTCAGGTCCTTCATAGCCGACCTCGAGCGGGTTAAAGACCTGCTCGAAGCCTACAACCTGGGCGAAGCCCGGCTGGCGGACGCCTGGGACTTCATCAGCCTCAGGCTTGACCAGTACAGGCTCCTGCTCAACCCACCCAAGAAACACACCGCATACCGCCGCAAAATCTGCGGCGGAACCTTCACCACGGCGGACGGAAGGGAAGGATGCACATGGCCACGCACGGCTACTCCTTGAAGGGGGCTGTGAAAAAGGGATACGCGGAGAAACTGAAGGAGCAAGTTTCCGCCCGGCCTTTCGGGGTTGATTGGCCGTACCCTAGTGCCCCGGACTACCGAGGTGGTTTAGATGTCTATGGGACCTCCTAAATGTCCTGAATGCGGTGAACCCCTTAACGGAGTCTACTTTGATACCAGCGAATACTACGTCTTCGACCCGTCTGCCGGAACCTACCTTTCAGACGAAAAATCTGGCGAAGGCTACACAAAATGTCCCAAATGCGACGCAGACCTTTTCGACCTATTCCCCAACGGCCCCATAAACTTCAAACCCAAACCCAGCACAAAGGGAGCGACCCGATGATAACTCTAGGCTGTGCGACACTCTGGTGCACCATTCCTCTGGAGGTCATCCTTTCGGGGACAGCCGTGAGCATGGAAGTGGCTGAGCTTAAACCCAAACTGAAGGCTCTGCGAAGTCTCAGGGAAGTCCCGTTTACAGGCGACACGTGGCTTCAGGTGAAAGCCGACGGAGAGCTGGCCTTGGTGAAGTTTGAGGGCGGAGAGGCCGAGGCGGTGAACCGCTGGGGCACCGTCCACAGGGGGCTGCCCTGCCTCCGAGAGTTCGCCGAGGCCCTCAAGGCCAAGAGGCTTCGAAGCTTGGAGGCCTTGGCCGAGCTGTACGCGGAGGGCCTCCGCCTGCCGGAGTTCAGAAAGACCCTGACCCGGAAGCCCGAGGCGGTGAAGCTAGGCTTCTTCACCCTCCTGGCGGTCAACGGCGCCGGGGTCAAGAACGACTGGCCCTGGCAGATGGGGGAGGCTGGAGTCTTGGCTTGCAGCCAGCCGCCTGGCGGGGCCTCTGCCCTACCGGCGGGTGGTCGGCCTGCAGGAGGCGGAAGCCTTCTGGAAGGAGTGGGTGGAGGGCCGCGGCTACGAGGGCGTCGTAGCCCGGACGCCCCGGGGAGGCTTCAAAGTCAAGCCGGAGCTCACCGTGGACGCCGCGGTGGTGGGCGTCAAAAAGACCGAGCGGCTGAGGGTGGGAAGCGTGGTGACAAGCCTCCGCCTGGCCTTGATGAGCCCGGAGGGCGACCTGGTCCATGTGGGCGATGTCTCCAGCGGCATCGACCCGGAGACCGGGCGGAGGCTCCACGCCTTGGTCAAGCACTTCGCGGTGGGCGAAGACCGGGAAGCCTACCACGTCAGGCCGGTGCTCGTAGCCGAGGTGAGGTGCTTCGACGTATACCCCGGCCTGCGGCAGGTCTGGCGCTGGGACGGCCGCCGGTACGCAGCCCGGCAGCCCAGAAGCTTCTTCAGCCTCAAGTCTCCGGTGTTGGTCAGGTTCAGGGAGGACAAGCAGCTGAGGCCTGAAGACCTAGCCTTGGAGCAGATTCCCGAAGCAGGCCCTTTCTCTTTCGGGGAGGGGGAACCGTGAAGCTCTGCCCTCGCTGCTCCAACGCCATCCTGGACATGCGGCAGGAGCTAGACCCCATGGGGCGGCCTGTCCAGTTTTGGCACTGCTCCCGCTGCAACCACCGGTGGACGGAGACGTAAGCTTCCAGTTTCGGGGAAACCGGGTCCCCTGTAAGTCCACGCCTACCCCGCTTCAACCAGCGACTAAGGTAGGCTGAAAAGTGGCGTGGGGTTTAGGGCGGTTTCAGCCCACCGGCCCCAAAGGCTGGCTCCATTTTTTTCGGGGATTTTATGCCCATCTTAGGCTCGGCTGACTGCTACGAGTGCGAGGGGGAGAAAACCGTCCGGCTGGTCGTCGACGGCCGAGGAGTCTGGAGCCGGTGCTTCCGGTGCGGCTTCACCGAGTGGGAGTGGGCCCTGGGCGACAACCCCGCCTACCTGGACTGCCTGGCGGAAAAATACCGCGTCGACAAAGAAGCCATCGTAGACGCCCTCGAAGAGGCGGGGTGACCCTGAAACAGTCAGCTATTTTGAGGTCGTCAACCCTAAGCTGGCGTCCTATAAAATCTTCTTCCCCGCGGACATATCCTGCTGGACTTGGAGAGGCGGCGAGCCCTTCCCCGACTTCATCCACCGGGTTGTCGTCGTCGCCTCCAGAGGCTGCCATCAGTGGACTTTGGATGAACTGGAAAAGCTCAGCATGGAAGCTCCTGAAAGGGAGCGGCGACGGCGGGCTGCCAGACGGGCGGCCTTGAGGCGAAGGCTGAGGCCGACCTGACCCCGGTTTTTCCTTTCGGGGACCACCATGGAAGGCCGAAGTTTAACCCCAAGCCAGCAAGCCTACCTGAAGAAGCTGGGTGTCTCCGACCCCGGCCGGTTGACCGCCGGGCAGAAGGCCTACCTCACCATCCTGGGCCGTAGGGAAGGCGTCGAGCCTCCCAAGCCCGTCAAAGCCTCAGCGTACCAGCCTCTGGGCCCCGAGGAGCTGGCGGCCAGGGGTGTGGGAAGCCTCAGGTTCGACCGGGCCGCCGACCTGACCTGGGAGCGCTACGGCATCGTGGAGGTGCCCATAGCCTACGGAGGCCAGCCCTCCGGCTACAAGGCCGTCATCCGCAAAGGCCAGCTGGTTCAGATAGCCGGCCGGGGCTACCGCCTCCTGCCCAACGAGGAGGTTGTCCAGCTGGCGGACGAGACCGCTGAAGCCCTGGGGGCCAAGCCCTTCACCGAGTTCCGAGGCCGCTGGTTCGCCCCCATGGGCAACCACGTCATCTACAACCGGGCTGAGACGCAGGTTCACGCCCTCTACGCCTTCGACGAGCCGGTGAAGGTGGAGGGCGTCGACACGGTGCACCTGGGCTTCGCCGTGCACAACAGCATAGACGGCAGCTGCGGCTTCGGTGTTGGCGCCTTCACGTTCCGACAGTCTTAACAGTCGCCCGGAAGTGGGTGGAAGTCTTAAAAAGGGCGGCTGTAAGACCGGAAAACGCCTGCGCCAACATGGTGCTGATGGGCCTCCGCGGCTACTCCATGCCCTTCGACGAGCGGCGGGTGCTGGCCTGGGTCTACCAGCGCCACACCTCCAGGCTCAGGGTGGACAGGCCCAGCCTCCAGGACACCATCCTCAGGGTGGTGGACCGGGGGCGGGAGGTCCTGGAAGCCTACCGGCGGATGGCCCTCGAACGGCTCAGCGAACCCGTAGCCCGCCGGATAGCCGAGTCGGAGCTGCCCCTCCGGGTGCTGCCCGACTTCATCGAAGTCGAAACCCTCGAAGACGGCCGCAGGGCGCTGAAGGGGTTCAGCCCCCAGGCAACCCTCTGGGACGCCTACAATTCCGTCAGCGCCGCCATCTGGCACAACGCCAAGTCGGACATCTCCACCAAGCTCGACCAGTTCAACGTCCTCCACGCAGCCCTGCCCCTGGCACGGTGAACCGTGCCGCCTGTTTCGGGGGAACCTGCGTGAGAAACCCGGCCTCGGTTGAGCCTACGCTTGACCACGTGCCCAATCCCTTCCAAATCCTCAACGCCTGGACCTATCTGCGAGCCGTGCAAAACGCCCATCGACGCTTCCTCCTACGCCTCCTCAGCAGCCGGAGGCTCAGAAGCAGGGAGCTGGAGAGAGCGGTTCTGTGGGACGTCTACGAAGCCCTTAAAACCGAAATCGTGTTCGCCCTCCCTAAGCCTTAGCCTCGCCGTTTCGGGGAGCGCCCATGGTCACAGCCCGAACGGAGCTCTGCGACCTTCAAAAAATCTTCTGGGACATCTACAACGTAACCAGGAAAGGAAGAGGACTGAAACCTCTGCCTTACCCCAAAAAGAGGACCTGACCTGCCCTGTGCGCTGAACCCTTTTTTTCGGGGGGACGGATGCGTCCCCAGGAGGCTCGGTGATGGCTCAGACGGATTTTCCCCAGGAACTCATCGAACCCATCAAGGCTTTAGCCAACCGAACACGCCGGAAGCCCGTAACTTCGGTATCGACGCCCCTGGAACGCCCCACGACTCTCATTATGCGCTGTCAAACTTTGGGCGCAGATTACTGAAAAGCCTCATCCAGATGCTGGAGCCTGAAACGGCGTCCGCGACGAGCTGAAGCTCCTTTAGCCCTCGGCGTTTTTCGGGGAGAATCAAAATGCAGGTTCAGGTTAAGACGCCTCCCGGCGTCGAGCTGAAAGACCGTCGGTCTTGCACCCGCTGCGCCCACCTCAACATCTGCGCCGTCTTCAGGGCCGTCGCCCCGCTGCTGGAAAGCTTCAAGGGCAAGGACGGACAGGGCAAGCCGCCCTTCGACGCCAGGAGGCTGGCGGAGGTCTGCGATGAGTATCTCCCCGGCTACCGGGTGATGGAGGAGCCGAAGATCGAGCCGTGAAGGCGGCCCTTTCGGGGATGACCGTGGCCGACACCATCACCGTCTACCATCCGAAGACAGGGAGGAGGCTGAGGCTGGAAAGAACGGGCTCAGACCGGAAGCTGGGCATCTGCTACTACGCTGACAGGAAGCAGGGCGTCTACGTCGAAGACCGGTCTTCCTTTGACCAGGAAAACGAAATCGAAATCATCTTTCACTAGCCCCGCAATTTCCGGGGAACCGTCTTGAAATGTGCGGCTAAAAGCCTCGTCGAAGACAGGGGTCTGAGGCTGTGCCCGCACGGGCACTCCCTCGAAACCGTGGACAGGCCCTCCCGGCGGCTGTGCGGAGGCTGCGAGTTTCTGAAGCCCTCCAGGTTCGCCGTGGTCACCGAGGTTGGAGGGCGGAGGCTGACGGCGGCCTACTACGACAGCTTGGAGGAAGCGGAGAGGGCGGCTGCGGCCCTGACCGAGGGCAGCATGAGCAACCCTCGGGCTGGATGCGTCTACAGAGTGGAGGAAGCTTAGGGAAGGCGGCCGCCTGACCTTTCGGGGTTAGGAAAGTTCCACACCGTCGGGGGTAGTCTTGAGCTTCAAAAAATATGAAGCCCAGTTCACCGCTTTAGCTAAACTCTTCAGGTCCTACGCCGACAGAAGGCACGTCGAGAGGCTGAAAACTTCCATTCGGAAGAAAATAGCGTGTTCTCCGAAAGAGTACGAACAGTTTGTGAGGAAAGCGAGTGAAAGTATCACAGAAACATCATAAACTATATATCTAAGGATATTATATTATACTTTGAGAGGCTCAAGGGTATTGAAAAGAGTCTTAGTCTGCTTACCTGAGGGTGTTTGGGAAGTCATAGAAAAGGAGTTTAAAGGTAAGCTTGGAGGAAAAAGTTCTGAAATTTTAAGAAACATAATAATGGCTTACCTTTCAGAAAAAGGTATTCTCGAGAAGGTTAGGGAGGTCAAAGCTTGAGCAAGAGAAGAAACTCCCTTAGAGAGCTAGATTAAGAGAAATTGAATAATGGGGAAAATAGTATGTGGAAAGTTTATCTTGCGGATTGTTTTGAATGGATGAAGAAATGTGAACCTAACGAGTTTATAGCCATAGTTACTGATCCACCCTACAGTCTAGAAGAGTTTAAACGTGAAAACTTAGAGAAAATGAAACGTGGGAGCGGAGGGGTATGGCGTATACCACCTAAAATAGGGGGGGTTGAGAGGAATCCATTACCTCGCTTTACAGTTTTCTCGGCAGAACATCATAAAATTATGTTTAACTTCTTTCACAATTGGGCTAAACTGGCTTATAGGGTGCTTGTACCTGGCGGGCATCTTGTAATAGCCTCAACACCAATTTTTCTTCCTACGGTTGCACATGCCATCATAGAAGGGGGGTTTGAGCCTAGAGGCGTAATAGTCAGACTTGTTCAAACGTTAAGGGGAGGATTTAGACCCAAAAATGCAGAAGAAGAATTTAAGGAATTGTCTACGATACCTAGAGCACATTGGGAGCCTTGGGCGATATTCCGAAAACCTATCGAGAAAGGGTCAACAGTGGCGGAGAACTTGAAAAAATGGAAGTCCGGGGCCTTAAAAAGAGAACCCGACGGAAGACCGTTCCCTGACGTTATACCGAGTGAAAGAACCCCCAAAGAGGAGGAGGCTATAGCACCCCACCCTACACTTAAACCCCAAAGTTTTATGCGTAGAATAATACGAGCAGTAGTGCCACTTAATGAAGGAAAAGTGCTTGATCCATTTTGTGGAGCTGGTTCAACCATAGCGGCTATCGAAGCCCTAGGTTTTGACGGTATTGGCATAGAGGTTAACCCTGAATATTATGAAATGGCCCTTAAAGCTATTCCTCAATTAGCGAGGGTAAATGTTGACCCATGGCTCTTTGAAAGGAGAATAAATAAAGGGAGTAAAATGTTAGTGTTAACAGAATTTCTGTTAAAAGAAGGATGCTAAGTTACTTTTCCCAAGATTACGTTCAAAGACTTTTTTCATCTTTTTATCCCAAGATTTTTTCTCAACAGAAGCCGTTATCGTCCTCTTGCTTTCATCGCTTCTTCCACGCCATATGAAGTCGTCTTCAGATAATTCTCCAAGCCAAACTACTCTAAAACTTGGTAGTCCTCTATCATCTGTGTCATATTCAGCTACAAGAAACCAACCGCTTGTAACGTTATGTCCTACAGTACTCCAAGGGCTTCTCATCGTAGCTTTAACTTCGATTCCTACGCCAGTAGTCGGATTCTTCAGGTCTGGAAAAGCCGTATTTGGAAGTTTTTTAAACCCGCTTAACCTATCTAGCAACCTTGTCATAAAATCGCTAACTAAGCCACTATATTGATTATGTCTAATTAATTGAGCAAGAGGTGGAATGTCATGAGTTGCTGAGCCATCATTTATTGCCTTAAATATTTTCTTAACTTCTAACAGTGTTTTCTCTAAATGTTCTATTGTAAGTCCTTTAGGCATAGGTACATCATAGAAAATGCCATCAAGCATTTCTGACCTCTTATTCATTTATCATCTCCTTTAATTAATAACGGTAGCAAAATATTTAAGTCATCATGACAAAGTTCACAGAACCGCCTTAAAGAATCTATAACTTCCTTTCGGGGATCGAGGAAAGTGCTGGAATGGGTGAAAGCTTAAACAGAGCGACCCAACCCTTTTTTCGGGGGATGAAACAGGTTGGTGCATTTTCTGGAGAGAGATGAAAGCGAGGAGGTCCACAGCTACGACCTGCCGTTGGGCTACCAGTCCTTCAAAGACGCCAAGAGCCTGTATGTGAGGGAGAAGATCAAAAAAGCCGAGTGGAAGGACCGCTGGTACATCGTCGACCTGCTGTGGCTTGAGGCCTGCGTCCTAGACCCCCCGCGCTCGTGGGCCTATGGCATGAAGTGCGACCACCTCATCCAGAGGTACTTCGACGACTGGCTGGCCATCCTCCAGGAGCTGAGACCCAAAGACTGGCGGAAGTTCGTGGAAGAAGAGAAAAAGTGGAACCCCCACCTCTTCGAGTCTGAGGAAGAGCGCAGGCGGAAGCTGGAACGGCAGCGCGAAGAAGAGCGGCGGGAGACTGAGAGAATCAAGCGGAGCTGGATAGAGCTCGGCGGTAGGGAATAAGCTCCCTGGGCACCGGACCCTCCCCCTCAGGAGGAGATATACTGGTTTCGCTCACCGGCTCCGTCCAGAAAGCCGGCACCTTTTCTCCCACCGCCGCCTCGTTGTATTCCCTCAGAGCCTTCTCCAGCTCCTTGCCTACGCCGTCGTTCGGATAGTCGTAGAAGACCACCGTTATTACCGTGTTCCCTTCGACGTCGCGCCTCCACTTCCCTACGCTGTCCCACTGTGTGTAGGCCTTCAGGAACTCAAAGAGCTTCTCCTTATGCTTGGGAACCACTACGGTAAGCCTTTCGGGCTTCGTTTTAAACTCGTCCTTTACGAAGAGGAAGCTGAAGATTTTTTTCCTAGCCTCCAAAGCCTTCGGGGAAAGCCTGTCGAAGGAAGGTGGGGCCGCAGCCTTCTTCAACAGCCCGTGCTTTACCAGAAACTTTCCCCCAGCCTTCCGCCGGGGCGCAAGCTCTCTGAAACTTTTTCTGAGCCGCTCGGAGAAGGTTCTGCCCACGGCTGCTCACCTGAAAAATTCGGGGATGCGCCGTGTTCGAGGAGCTGGGCGACGAGGAGCTGAAGAGCCGCTACCTCAGCCTCTACGAGGCCGTGTTCGTGGTTGAGTGTTTCGGCAGCCACGACGTCTACGAGCTCATGGCTTTGGAGGACGAGCTGGCGAGGAGAGGCTACAGGGTAAGGGAAAGCCTTCCGGAGGTCGTGAAGGTGGAGGAGGAAGAGGTTGAAGGTTGAAGAGGTGGGGAAAGGCGTTTACAGGGTTTTCCCCGACAAGGACGACTACCTGATAATCTACACCAGCCGCGGAGCCGTGGACATCGACCTCAAAACCCTCACCATCGACCTGAACCCGGACGCCACGGCCAGCTTCAAGGTTACCGGCTACGACAGGAAGCTGAGAGCCCTCACCCTTCACAAGCCCGAGCGGGCCTCTTTCGGGGTAGGGTGATGTGGGATAAGAGGATATGTGCCTCTTGCCTCAGAAGACGAGGCTGCGCTTTGAAGAACACGCCCCTAAGGATGGCGTGGGTATGCTTCGAGCAGGACCCTGACCAGCCGCCGCCCGATAAGCGAGCAGGGCTGCTGGAGGCGGATGTCTAAGGCTCCCGGAGCTGAGGGCGGCTCTTCGGGGATACCCATGGACAGCTCTAAGACAGACCAACCGACCAAGCAGGCTAAAGGGCGACTCCGAGTCGACGGCCCCTTCCTCAAAGGCCTCATCGCCTGGATGCAGCGGGTGGCCGGAGAGGCCACCATCACCCTCGACGCCGAAGGCCTCCGGTTCGCCTACATGGACCCCAGCCATGTGGCCATGGCCGCGGGCAGGCTGACGCCCCAGGCCTTCGCCGAATACGCGGTGGCCCAGGCCGGCTGCTTCGCCGTGGACCTGGCAGACCTGGCGAAGGCGCTCAAAGGCGTCAAGAAAGGCGTGGAGGTCGGCGTCTCCGTGGACGAGAAACATGTGGCGGTAAGCTTCGACGGCGAAACCGTCCGCCTGCCGGTGCTGCCGCCCAGCGACGAGGCAGACCCACCCGAGCCCAAGCTGGCCCACGAGGCTCGGCTGAGGCTGATGCGCGGAGCCCTGCTGGACGCGGTGCGGAAGGCGGGGCAGGTGAGCGACCAGCTGGTCCTGAAGGCCACGCCCAACGCCCTCCTGGTCAGGGCGTTCAGCGAAACAGGCGACTACGAGAAAACCCTAGACCGCCACGGCGCATACATGCTGGACTTCCACAGCCCCTCCAACCGAACCGTCAAAGCCCTCTACGGAGCCTCGTTCCTCGAAGACCTCCTCACCTTCCCCGCGGAGCTGGTCACCGTCGAATTCTCCACCGAAAAGCCCGTGGCCCTCACCTTCGAGGACTACGCCTGGACGGTTCGAGGGTGGCTGGCTCCGAGGATCGGAGGCGAATACGAGCCCCGGGTCACGGTCAGGCTCTTGGAGGGCCACCCGGGAGTCTACGACGAGGACGGCCAGTTCCACGGAGCCCAAGGCTTCAAGGCCGGTGAAATCGCCACCCTCCCCCGGTCTGCCGCGGCCAGGCTGCTGGAAGACGGCAGAGCCGCCCTGAAGCTGACCCCGGACCCGGCTGAGGGCGTGGAGCCCCTGCCCCTGGGGGCGGTGAAGCTGAAAAGGCGGAGCAAGGGCAAAGGGTGGCTGCTCAGCCGCAGCGGAGACACGGCCAAGGACGACGCCGAGCAGCTGGCAGGGAGGCTGCTGAAAGCCCTGGAGGCGGCGGAGGGGGACTACCCCGGCAGGCTGCTGGCCGCCGAGAAACCCTACACCGGGCAGGAGGCCACCCTCTACGTCATGGCGGAGCGCAGCCGGAAAAGCTACGCCCACGCCGGCCGCTACGGGCTGCCGGTGGTGAAGGTTCTGGAAGTCGCCGAGGAACCCTTCGGCGAGCACCCGTCCTACGGCTACACCGACTGGAAGCCGCTGGAGGCGGAAGGCGAAGAAGCTGAGCAGGCTGCCAAGGCCGCTGCCGCCGAGCAGGCGGAGGAGGCGGAGGCTGGCGAGGAAGAAGGCGGAGGCTGCGAGTGGAGCCGCAGCGAGGAGGCTGACCGATACAGGGAGGAAATGCGCCGTCTGGACGAGGAGCTGAGGAAACTCGGCCTCCTGGAGGAGCTGCGAGGCCTTGAAACCCTCAAAGTCAGAGAGCTGGCCGAGAGGGTGAAAGCCCAACCCGGCGAAGCCGTCCTCGCCACCCTAGACCGGGCCCTAGCCGTCCACGAGGAGTTCTACCGCAAACTCTACGCAGCCTACGGATGGAAACTCGAAGACCTAAAGGAAGGACAGGCCCCCGAGGTCTCCGACATTTTAAAGATGAGGCGATGGCTCACGGGATTCCTGAAGCGGAAAGCCGAAAAACCCGAGCCCAAGCCCGAAGGCACAAGGCGGGCTAAGAAGGCGTGGGTGAAGATTTGGCTGAAGCGAGGCCGGAGGGACCGAGCCGAGCAGCTGGCCGACGAGCTGGGCATCAGCCTGGAGGCTGTGGAAAAGGAGCTGGAAGGCTAACCCCAGCCTCCCCATTTTTCGGGGGACGTTTCGGGGATACACCGTGCAGTATCTCAGGCTCTATGCGGTGGTCAAGGACGCTCAGGTGGACGCTGAAGGGCAGGTGTGGCTGTGCCTAGCCCGCGTGCAGAGGGCTGTCGCCGAGCTCAACGTCAAAGCCCTCCGCGACATCCGAGGCAAACCCATAATTTTGACCGTGGATGTCTGACAGGTTTATATGCGAAAACAGGGGAAGTGTTCATGGATGACAGCCCGAAGGTTCAAACAGTCCCCGCTTGGGAGAAGCTTCAGAGACGTGGTCTCCGCCGCCTTGGAGCTCCTGGAGAGAAGCGGGCTGAGCTACGCCTTGACGGGGGGAGCTGCGCTGCCCTACTTTGGAAGGGCCAGGGCGACGGCGGACGTGGACCTGGTGGTGGAACACGACGAGGAGAAGCTGAGAAGATTCGTCGAGGAGCTGAACAGAGGCGGCTTCACCGTCCCTTGGGAGTGGGTGGAGCGGTCCTTGGAGGAGAAAACCCACTTCACCGTCCAGGACACGCTCTCCCCCTACCGGCTGGACGTCAAAGTCCTGCAGCCGGGAGAGGGTTTGGGGCGGACCGTGGAGGCGGTGGTGGACGGCAGGCCGATGCGCCTCACCGCCCCGGAGGAGCTGGTCGCCCTCAAGCTCCGCCTCGGCAGCGACCTAGACCTGGAGGACGCCCGGAGCATCGTAGCCCGGCAGGGAAGCCGCCTCGACGTGCAGTATCTGCTCAGAAAGGCGGAGGAGCAGGGAGTCAGGGAAAAGGCCGTTAAGCTTCTCGAAGAGGAGGGAGTTGAAGTTGGAGAGGCGTGAAGAGAGACGGCGGGCCGCCAAGGCCTCCGCGGAGGCTCTGAAAGGCTACGACCCGCTCCAAGTGGTCAGCGACCTCAGCGACTACGCCCTCAGCCTCGCCGAGGCCGGGATAAGGCAGCAGAACCCTAACATGTCCGAAGAGCAGGTCAGGGAGGAGCTCCGCCGCCTGGCCGAGTGGAGCAGCCCCTCAGCCTGGCGGGGAAAGGCAGGGCAAGCCCGCCGCGGGGGCCAGTTTTCTTTCGGGGACCAGCCGTGAAGTTCAGCGTCCGCCTTTTTTTCCACCTCCGCTCCCCGGACCCTTACCTCGACGCGAAAAGGGCAGCTCAGGCCGCCGCAGCCCGGCATGGAGCCGTCTTCGAAGGCGTGGACGACACCCTCAACGGCCTCTACGCCTCCCTGGAGCCGGGGGCCAAAGAGGTCATGGCCGCCTTCACCGTTGAACAGCCCACGGTGGAGGAAGCCCGCGAAGCGGCTGAGAGGCTTTACCGCCGCCTCCAAGGCCGACTGCGCCTGGGGTTCATGGAGCTGCCCAACCCGGAGGACAGGGTGGTTGTGGAGCGGAGTAAATGAAGTGCGCCTTGTTTTTTCTTCGGTATGGCGTTGTTCGGCGTAGGTGTTGCCACGATAGTTTACTTGCTGGGGGCTGGACTGGGCCATGTACTACTCACTGGCACCTCCAGCCAACCTAATAACCCCAATCAGCACAGCCATGTAAAAACCATGGAAACTTTTGCGTCCCGAGGTGAAACCGCCTCTATCCTTCAGCGAGCCAAAACAGTTTTCAGGGGGCAGTAATCACAGTAAGTGTTGCTACAGTTGAATGTCGGAGTCACTAAGTTGCCTTTTCCAGAAGGTTTTTAAAAAGCCACATATACAATGAAAAACCGGAAGGTGGTGGGTGTGAGTGAAGAAAATAATGCAAAAAATTTGGCCCGTCGATATTTTGAAAACAAATTCGGAACAAGGATAGTAAAATTAACAATCGGCGAAGCTGTCAAGGGAGCCGAATCTGAACCAGATGTATGGTATGTCAACTTTGAGTTAGAGGTTACGGGGGAAAACCCGGTGGCCGGCGCCGTCCCAGTGAACGTAAGAATGGGCACCATAAAAGAGCCATCAGAAGGATGGTTCTAGCGGTGAAAAAAGCTGGAAAGTGGTAGAATGCAACAGTATAATCTCGCTGCCATATTAAGAAATCGTTAGGAGCGGAGAGAAAAACGAAGATAAAGTCTCTCTATATGCCTGATACATGTCTTCAGGGTGACGAATTTCCAGCACATATAATCTGGGATAAGTTAGACAAAGTTGAGATATCCATCAGATACCCAGAAACAATAGAGGTCAAGGCGATTTATAATGTTCCAACAGATGGGATTGAAATCTCTGATGAGCGTTCTATTAAAATCACCGATTTCGAAGTAAACGGATATTTAGGAATCCTCTTCTGTTCTAGAATATTAGTCGACTTCAGAAAGCGTGAACGCGTACAATTCGAAATTTTAGATCTGCGAAACTCTTCTATAGAACGATTCACGAGAGAAATTGATCTATTTAGGCCAGCCCTAAAACTTGAAAGCGTCCCCCCTAGACTCAACATAAAATATGATTCTTCTACCCGCTCCTATAAGATTGGTGACAAGATTCGCATAAGGAATCTAGGTGATGGAACTGCGCTTATTAGTGTTGGAGTAGGTGAGGGGGACTTCCAAAGACATTATCCCCAAGGAATTGACGATTTTGCAAAGGCATTTGTGTGCGACTTGGAAATCAAATTAAACGTTATCAGGTCCGAATATCCCGAACACTCTTCGCTAATTGACAAATTCTTGTCTTTATTGAAACAGCCTATTACTCTTGACGGTAAAACGAAAGCAATAATTCAATCAGTTTTTAATGGTCTCGCAAGGGCGTTCGAGGAAAGCGAAGGCTTTTATAACAACTTCGTCTCAGCGGTTGCGATTTCATATCTAAAGAATATCCAATTGATAACTGAGCTGAAAACCTTCATGGAGTATTTAAATTCAATAGGTGAGGGAAGAATCATTCTCGTAAATTCGGTGGATGTACTGAAAGCCAAAAGAACTTCAGGACGAATGCATCTAGTCATTCAAATTACTGATCTCGCCTACAATGACTATCCCCCTATTGAACTCCCTTCTATCCCGGTAACATGCGAAGGTAGTGATGAAGTGCCGATTCACATGCTATTTGATTGGAAAGCGGGTCCCTTAAGGAGGGAAGAAGATGGTTGAAATTGGTGAAATTGGAGCAATTATTGGAACATGTTCTGCTCTAGCGGAAAAAGGCGTTGGGGAAATAATCAAGACTGCGTCGAAAATATACGAAACAATTAAAGGCTCCTACAAAGTCCTAAACCAAGAGATCGTGGTGCTCTGCCCTGAATCAGTCCAACACTTTTCTATCGCTTTCGAGGCCACAGGTGGATTCTTGAGTCAAAAGATTAAGTTTCCTTTTGGGAAACCACTTAGGGTGAGGCTTAGACCCTTGAGGTCATTGCAAGACCTATCCGAGGCAATCTTTCTTACTGAAGAAGGTTTTGAGATTAATACTCGGGGCATGCAAGCGGAGGACACTTTTCTATTAGATGTTGATTATAGGATTACAGACCCAAAATTCGTAGATGCTCTTGTCCAAAGAAATCACGCAAGAGAGTTACCGAAAGACAGAGAGAGCGAATACTGGATGCATGCTCAATTGAAACATCCTAAAGTCTTTCAGACAAAGTATGGTCGATTAGATCTCCGCGACGTAGATTTTAGCGTTAACGTTGGGATTAGTGAAGACATAAAAATGTCCATCCCTTCTGCGTTTAGAAGAGAACTAGAAGCTGGTGTGAAGCTTCTTATGGAACGGGACCCGCATAGGAAGTATATGCTCGGAAGAGAACATGTAAAGGCTATGAGAGCACGAGGCAAAGGAAAAAGTGTAATCGAACTTCTCGGAGATCTTCAAGATCTTTTCTTTCCAAGAACTTTCCGCAAGTTTGTTGAGGTGAAAAAAGACTTCCGTTATTCTGAGTGCCACAGGGGGAGCGATTTCTATGAGACAGTACCTTTTCCAACATGGCCGAAGACTATGAAAGTCATATCTAGAACTGATCTTGGACTTGAACGATACGCCGCAGAAGGAATTCTCGTGTATAAAAAGGCAGACTTTCTTGAACAGGTAAGCAAAATACTTGGCGTGAAGCTGAAGTAATCAAAACACCAATAGTAGTTATTATGTTTTAACGTTTTTATAATAGTTTTGACTAGCTGAGGGGACTTTAAAGTCGGAGCATAGATAAAGGGATAAAAGAATTAGAGATTACTTTGGTTCCGCTTTTCCTTCATATTTTTTGCGTAAGTTTCTCATATTCTTCGCTAACCCATCTGCTGTCTTCCTCGAAATCTTTGAGTATGCCTAGTTTTCGGTGCACTCCAGCCCCATGTCTGAGGTGGTTGGGGGTGCTCCTCGAACCTTGTAGGGGCCTCGGCGGAAAAGAGCCGGCGGCTTCTTAGAGCCACCATATTTAAGGGCGCTGATTCTTTCGGGGATTACCGTGGAAAGCGCCTTAGGCTTGCTGTCGAAGATTTTTCTAGCGGTGCCCCTGTTGGCTGCGAAGCGCATGTACCATGAGGCCCGGGACACCTGGAATCCGTATGTCGGCTGCCTGCACGACTGCCTCTACTGCAAGAAATCCTTCCAACGCCAAGTGGCCAGGGTCGGCCGCATCTTCGGCTGCGAGGGCTGCATCCGCTACCAGCCCCACTTCCACCCTGAGAGGCTGAGCCGCCGGCTGCCCAGGACAGGCCCCGGGCAGTTTATCTTCGCCTGCGACTGCGGAGACTGGACGTTCGCCCGCCCCGAGTGGAGGGCCGCCGTCCTCCGCCGCATAGCCGAGCTTCCCGACCGTACTTTTCTCATCCAGTCCAAGAATCCCGCCTGCTTCCAGAAGGACAGCTTCCCCCCCAACGTCATCCTGGGAACGACCATCGAAACCAACCGGGACGAGCTGGGCAGGGCGATCTCCAAGGCCCCGCCTCCCTCAGCCCGCTACGCCGCGATGGCCACCCTCCGGTGGCCGAGGAAGATGGTCACCGTGGAGCCCATCATGGACTTCGACCCCGACACCCTCCTGCGGTGGGTGAAGGACATCAGCCCCCTCTGCGTCTACGTGGGCTACGACAGCCGCCTCACCGGGCTGCCGGAGCCGCCCCGGGCAAAGACCGAAGCCTTCATGGCGGCCGTGGAGGAAGCGGGCATCCCGGTGAGGCGGAAGCTCATCAGAGAAGCCCAACCCAGCCGCCCCGGGTTGCGAGGCTAGGGTCGCTTCTTTTTTCGGGGGAGCGGTTTGGCTAAGCTGTTCTTGGTCACGGAGGACAAGGAGCAGACATGGTTTCTGGTCGAAGCTGACTCTGTGGCCAGCTCTCTAAGGTGGCTGAAGGGAAGGCTTACCGATGCGTAAAGTCTTTACATCAGTGGCAATCTTAACAGTCTTTTTTTAACATGGGGGTCTTCTTTAGCATCGATCACCATAAAAGCTAGGGAAATTGCAATTTCAGTGACTTCTTCTTCGGTTAGCTTTAAATTTTTCTCGTTTCCCAACAAGATAAATCCCCTAGGATTTTAATTAGCTTGATTTAGGGTTATTGCAGGTGTGAAGGTTATATTACTGTTGCCGCCTTCGCTTTTCACTAGAATTCGATGGACTTTACTTGCGTCGATTCCTTCCAGTTGCGTATGAGTTATTAAAAAGATCTGTCTAAATGACTGATCCTGGATGAGGCTATTCATTACGCTTGGACGGCGCATGTAATCCAAGCTGGCGAGTGGTTCATCCATAATGAGGCAGTTGATTATCGGTGCTCTCAGTTTTTCTGTTTTGAATGGTCTAACTCTAGCCATCAGTCGGGAGATGGCCATTCGGAGGGCCAGGCCTAGTGCGACCTTATCGCCGCCACTCAGGTTTCCTCGAAACTTCTGAAAACCATCCATTAGGTCATTTAAAGTTAGGTCTACACCTATAGTTTCACGTCCACCCCTGACTACATGGGATGTTGAGTATATCTCTTGAACCTGATATCTGCCCGTCGTGAAAGCGAAAAGATAATTGTTGGTAGCATCTTTTAAAGCGCTGAAGAGGCGTGTCTGAATAATGTACTCTGATATGAAGCCGCCGACGGTTGTCCGAAGGTATCTAACATGTTTAAGTCTTTCTTCTTTCTTTTTCTTCTCCTTCTCTTTTTGGTTCAGCTGACTGATGGTCTCTTTTAAATATTTTAGCTCTTCCATCTGCTTTTTGACTTCCGCTTTAAGCTCTTTAACTCTCTCCGCATTATTCTGATAGTCTCTTTCTAATGCAATCCTTAAGTCTCTGAGGCTTTCAAGACTGTCTACTGCAAAGTCCTTTAATATCACCTCAACACTTGCGTATTTCAAGTCAGCCAGAATATTGTCAAGTTTTGATGTAGCTTCTTTCTTCGCTCTAATTAATTTGTTCCTTTTTCCCAGGTCTCCTTTGATTTCAGTGGCCGCCTTCTCTATCGCTTTTTGCTCTTTACCTATCTTCTTAGGAATCTCTTTCAAATCTCCCTCAAGTCGTTTTATTTCACTTTCGAGTAGAGCTCTCACTGAAATTAGTTCATCAATATTCTGGATCTGATAAGTCTCCAAAAATTTCTCTAAGGATGGAAATCCGATGGATCCAAGTTTGTGTGTGAAGGAATTATTTTCTTTTATTAACCTATTACATATCCCTTCGAGTCTCCTAAAGATTGAGAACAGATCGCGTAATGCTTTGCATTCTTTGTTTAGGTCTTTAAGTTTCTTATCTGACCGTACTTTCTTTTCCGACATCTCGGCAACCGTTTGTTCAATACCTTTGAGCCGCTTTTCCAGCCTAGAGAGGATGTATTTCCTTTCATCATCTGAGACCACCGGTCTAAGACATGAGGGGCACTCGCCTTCTTTTTCAAGCCTCTCTGCACTTAATTCTTTAAATTTGACCTCTGCCTTGAGGAGAGCCATGTTATCTTTAAGCTTCTCTAGTTCTTTCTCAACTTCTTCCAGTTGGGCTTCTCTTTCCTGAAGCTGTTTCTCTACCGTTGGAGTCTCGTCTTTAACCCTGTGTGGGTGTTCCTCAGGCTTAAAATTTAGTGCTAAGTTCTCGTCTTTTACAAGTTCCTTTATCTGGCTCTGAAGCTCAACAATCTTTTCATGATGCCTATTGATCTCCTTTATTTTATCTAGGGTCGGTATGTTCCCTAATTTTTCCGTGGCTCTTCGTAAATCCGCTTCTGCTTTTTCTTTATTTTCTTGTAGAGTTCTTAGCTCTTTTTCATGCTCGGCTTTTTCATCGGTGGATCGTCTGATCTTCTCCTCTAAATGTCCTAGTTCCTTCTCAGCTTGAGCGACATTATCCAATAGCTCTTTGATACTAGATATGGTGTCTTTTTCTGGAATTCTTTTAAGCTCAACCTCAATCTCGCGTTGGCTCTTTTCCAGCCGCTTCTTGTGTTCCTCAAGTTCAGATATCTTCTCTTCAAGTCGTTCCTTATCCCTTTCTTTATCGGGTAGCTTTGCCGTTTCTCGTTCGATCTCATGGATCTCCCTCTCTAAAGCTTTTTCATCCTGCAGAAGTATATCGGAGTGTATCTGATCCAATTCGTCGAGGTTGAACAATGTGCTGATAATACTTCGGAGCAGTGTAGGTGGTGCGGTAGCTAGGGAATCAACTTCCCCCTGTCGGATGAAGACAGTGTGCAATGCGTTCTCTCTCGATATGCCCATTAATTCTTCAAGCTTAGATTCTACACGTCCGCTACCCTCTTCCATTACTACGAATTTATCGCCAGAACGTCTGCTCAAAACCGCATCAGCACCTGTCTTTCCCCGCATGTATCTTCTGATAACCTGATATTCCTCACCACCCACTTCAAATTCTAATGTTACCTTACATTCAGAGTGTTTCTTTTTCACAAGCTGGTCTTGTTTCTCAACCGGAACCGCAAGTGTTCCCCATAGAGCCCATAAAATTGCCTCTATTAGACTGGTCTTGCCGCTCGAGTTTAAGCCTTCAACAACGAAGAGACCTTCAGGAAGACTCTGAGCGAAATCCCCAGAAGGTAGCTCAATCTTATCGAAAGGCTTAAACCGTTCGGCGATAAGCCTTAAAACCTTCATCACTTTTCCTCCATTTTTTCATTGCCTCGACGAAGAGTTCAGTCAGCAGATTTAGGTTGTACTCCTTGGGAATGAGGTTCTTTTTCCTCTTTTCTTCTATGTAGTTTTTGAAGTCCTTCGCGGGATCTTCTATCAGATACTCTATGTCCACATAACTGATGCTGGGTGGTAAGGTTGAAGCCTTTATGGGTGGTCGGCCAATTTTTAGTTGAATTATATTCAGGTTCCTGTCTGAAAGCCCTTTATTATATGCATAGTCGATTGCCTCAGAAATTTGGGTCACATTTCTACCAGATATTTCCCCTTCTAATGCTATCCTTACCCGCGCGGCCGTTTCGTAATCGTACGGTTTTCTAAAGCCCAGATTATCCAGTAGGTTAAAGATTCTCTTTACGATATCATGGGAAGAATCGTCAAGCTGAACTTGAACCGTTTCATTTACCATAGGTCTTGGCAGAGTTAAATGGACTTGTCTAATATCCGGTGCTTTATCCTTGTCTGCTTGAACGATGAGAAAACCTTTCTTATGGTCTTTCTCGTCGAATTTCCATCTCTCCGTCGAGCCAGAAAACCATGCCTTTTCTGTGACGCGACGCATACAGTGTTCATGTCCAAGGGCAATATAGTCGAATTCCATATTTAGAATAGTTTGGTCAAGAGTTCCATCAATTGGAGAGCCGTGGGCTATCGCTATATTAATTTTGTCTTTGTCTAGTTTTATGCTCTTGAGCCACTGCTGGTACTCTTCATACAAACCTATGGTTTCAAGAGTTGATGGTTCAATGTATGGAAACGCATAAACTCTAACTTCATCTTTTATATCAGCATATAATGGTTGCTTTTCACGGAATGTCTCTCTGAAACTCCAGTAAGTAAAAGCTCGTGTGTTATCGAAGGCGATAGCATACTCGTCCAATGTAGAATGCTTATATTCGACGTAACGACCATGATTTCCGTCGATGATTACAATGGGTATGTTTGCTGATTGGAGGTCTCTAAATGCTTTTGCAACAATTTTTCTAGCCATCTCTGGCGGAGGATAGGGATTGTATGACCATGGAGAATCGAATAAGTCTCCAGAGTGAATAACGAGGTCAATCTCATCTTTCCGGTCAACAATCTCTTTTACAGTCATTTCCAATGCCTTGTAGAAGTCGTCCTCAACAGGACGAACTTCTTGCCCTATTGTTCCAGGTCTCACATCATCGGGTCTATGGCCCAGATGGGTATCGGAAACATGAGCTATGACTACCAAAATTTATACCTCCCTAATTAGTTATAACACGGTTTTTGACCTTACCGGAGTTCCAGCCTTTGTCTGATACAGGGTCCTAGTCTTTTCATAGAGCGAGTCGAAAAGGGGTGTATAGATGACTAGTGGAGTATCTCGGTAACTTGCTGTTAGAATGATTTCACCTTTACCCAGAACTTTAAATTCGTTTTCAAAGCCGGTAATATCTTTGCTTGCATTAGAGATTGCTGCCCTTATCTCGTCTGCACTTGTTAAAGACATATTGAACTGTGTATTAATGCAGGATAAGATAATGTTATCCAGGGCTGTAACCTGCTGACTAATAACCGCCAAACCTAGCCGAAACTTTCGGCCCTGTCGGGCTATATCCTTGTATATGTTTTCAAACCTCATTATACGAGGTGTCAGAACCGATGGGGCTTCTTCTACCGTTATCAGAATGGGAGGCAACTCGTCTATTCTCCTCATTTCTTGTTCATCTTTGGAGTAATATTTCTTGGCTATGGACTGCCCTTTATTTCCGACAAAGTGTTCCCTAAACGTTCGTGGAATTCTTCTCTTCAGAATTTGGGCTTTAAATTCGCTCCAATTTGTTGACGATTTGACAGCCTTTCTTAATTCAAAAATGGTCCTTGCGATTACTGTTGTGGAGAGGAATTGTTCTAAATCCGAAAGGAGGCTGGTGTTGAATATAAGAATTCTGCCCTGCTCCAAGGCTTCAATTATCTTTATTAAAGTTGATTGTTCTGGGTTATCTACAAAGATGGCTGAACGTCTCACGAATTCCAGCCGCCTTTCTACGGCATTTATTGTTACATCAGGATATCGACCGCTAAAGTCTTCACCTATTTGGGTAATCCAATTTTCGTGGAAGTGTGCATACAGAGCGTTCATGTAACTGACCATTTGGTCGCTGACTTCCATGATTGAGGTGATGTCCAGCGGTAATATTTCTTGGTAGGCAATTCTTACATCTAATGACAACCTTCGAACGGCCTCAGCTGCCGTTTCACGGTGGGGTGTAAGGTAATAAAAGTCTTTGAAGAGTTCTCTTTTCGCTTCATCAGGCATTGAGTCTACAATAGACTGTATCCCATATTTTCTGATTCCCAAAGCAAACTCATCGTGGGGGTCTATGGCCAGCATTGAAGCTCTCTTACTATCACCACTCTGCCAAGACTTGAAGTTAAAGTCTACCACCGATTTTAGGAAAACTAGGAGGAAATTTGACTTTCCAGCGCCCGTAGTTCCAAAGATCCCTATATGTGTTGAGATGTGTTCTAACGGCAGATTTACTCTGACATTTAACACCTCTTCGCCTGCTAACAGGCTTCCTACAAAGATCTCTCCTTTCAGTTGACTGGATAGGATCTGTTCGATGGGTCTGTCACTTTTGTTAGGAATAGGCCGATAAATTATGGCAAAGTGTTCTGGAAGACGCCTAGGCATTTTAAAGTCCCATGAATGAGAACCTTCACCGCCAGCTTCAGCATATCCGAGTAGTTTCCCTGTAAGGTAAAGAAGTTTCTCTTTCTCAGCGCTGGCTAGATAGGCATCTCCCTCTACCACAAGAGTATCTGCGACCTTGCTTAACTCCCTTATCCGTCTTAGAATATTTATACAATCCATAGCGCGAAACAGAAAGATTCTCTTTCGACCTCCTCGTGTTGAGGGGATGAGGAACAATTCGCCTACGGCAACATCTTCATTTTTGGCTGATAAAGCCAATTCTGTGACTGAGCTCTCTGCTAATCTACCAAATCCTTCTGCCCATTTATCTATATCAAAACTCATTTTTATTCAAGTCCTATTCTTCGTCTAGGATTTAAGAGGGATTCCTCAGAAAAACCCTCTTCTTTACCTATTTCGATAACTCTCTCATAGAATAGATCTCTGTCCTCTCTAGTTAGGCTGCAGGATAGATGTGCAAAAGCTGGAGGACAAGGATAACCATACCATCTTGCGTCATGGGACATGAAGTCTATCTCTCGGAAAATATTGATTTCATTCATTCGCATCTTTTCCGCGTTATTATCATAAATCTTTGACTCCCACCACCTACGGTCAAAGTCCACCCTAAACGCGGGCATTGAGCTGGTGAAGCTGAAAAGATACGTTACACCTAATTCGGGGGGTATGCGTCGCTTCCGACATATTTTCAACTTTCCACCAGGGTCATCATTTCCGGGAATCCTACAAAACCAGTGAGCGTCGGGTCCATACTTCCTTCTCGCAAGTTGGATTATTTTCTCACCACCTGGGATCGTATGAGACTTACTGAGAGCCATAACAATTACGCCTTCTTTTCGAGCCCTGAAGCACAAATCCCTCAACATATAATCATGGAGAAGGTGAGGGTAATCATATCTGGCCGGGAAGAGAAGAGTAAGAGTTGTGTCCAGTATCACGTATTTTAGGTTAAGGTTCGAGTCTAACGCCCTCTTTGCCATCGAAATTTCCGCAGACCACCTAAGCATGTCAAGTATTCTCTCAGGAAGATGAACTGGTGGACTGATAACGAAGTCGCTTATGTCTGATTTTCCATATTTCCTTAAAATTTTGTCAACCGAATCTAACTTACCCTTTGTATAGTCGATGAAGTATGGGACCAACAAGTTATTCAAGTCATTGATCAGATAGACACGTTTCACATAATCAACAAAGTTTTGCCATAGAACATCCTCATCAAAAGACGACCAGAAGGCCACGGTTAACCTTCCACCATCAGGAATATACCCTTGGTTCCTTAACTCTTTCAGCTCCATTATTCGACCATCATTTGTTCCCGTATTGTGAACCGTTAACCCCACAGTTATTAGATACAGGAAGACATCCTCATATTGAACTACTGGAGCCATACCACTTCCATCAACAGCCCCTATCAGAAAATCATTTTCAAATTTGTACCCTGATGGAAAGGGCTTAAAACTAACTAAAAGCTCTTCAATCCTCTGAAGATCGCTGTCAAATAGATTTGCCTGAGCTATGTCACGATTCTTAATTTGGCGATAAGCAGACCGAACTTCATTTTCAAAGTCGGACGCGAAAGCCCGATCTGAAATCATTAAAGGAACCCTTCTTCTAAGGCTTGACCCATAGATATATTAAGTTTTGATGATATTTATAATTAAAGGTACCATAGATTGGTGCTATCTATGGTTAGCAAATACGAAAAAATAATCTATGAGATGCTTAGCTCAGAGCCAATAACCCCTAATGAAATTGCCCAAAAACTAAAAATAACGTATAAGACTGCTCAGAGAGCACTATTACATCTAGCGCTTACAAAGGAAGATATTGGATACAGAAACTCGGGGCGCATACACATTTTCTGGAAGAAAGACTTAGCAGAAGACTAAATTGAAGGTGAGGTTGAGCCCATCTTGGAAATTTTAGATAGACTTAAGAACAACATTTTTGAAGATGCATTATCATTTGACCTTCGTACCCAGGCAGAGTATTTATCTCTTACTCGAGATGTTGATTATCCTTTCTCGGCGTTAACCTCAAAGGCAAAACTATTGCCTCATCAAGTTGGAGTTGCCCATAAGGTCTTGAGCAGTATCAGGTCCGGCAGCCTATTGGCGGATGAAGTAGGGCTTGGAAAAACGATCGAGGCCGGCATGATTCTTAAGGAGTACTTATGTCGAAAGCAGATTAAGAAGATTCTAATACTAACTCCGGCGTCACTCACAACTCAGTGGCGTGACGAATTGAAATCGAAATTTGACGAAGGTTTCGTCATATATGATCAAGAAACGAGGAAAAATCTAGAGAGACGGCATGAAAACATTTGGAAAGCATATGACAAGGTTATTTGCTCAATAGATACAGCTAAACAACAACGTTACCGGAAGGATATAGTAACCGTCAACTGGGATATTATAATAGTTGATGAGGCTCATAAATTAAAGAACAGGAAAACCGAGAACTATAAGCTCTTAGAGGACTTACCTAAAAACCGCGTCTTTTTTCTGACCGCAACTCCGCTTCAAAATAAGCTAGAAGAGTTATATAATCTAATTAGCCTAATAGATGAGAAACTACTTGGAACGTATGACTCTTTCTCGATGAGATTTGTTGACGATACAAAAGGCTTGGTTCCTAATAATTTTGATGATTTGAAGCAACGTCTCCAAAAAGTAATGATTAGAAACAGGAGAAAAGATGTTTTTGGTGTAAGGTTCACGCAACGTTTTGGTGAAACAATTCCGTTTGAGTTGACTCCGGAAGAAAGAAGGCTGTACGACGAAGTGACAAAGTATGTCAAACAAGAATACTTGAAGGCTATGGAGCAGAACAAAGCTGGAAGAGGGTTTCTGCTCATTATCATGCAAAGAATGGTCTGTAGTAGTAGCTTCGCCATAAGAGATTCGTTAGGGCGTCGAATTCAACGTCTGGTAAAGATCTCTAAAGAGTATGACATAGTGCCTAAGCAACCTTCTCTGACGAGCATCAGCCACCCATATTTTGAGGCTTTAGGCGTAAATCATACTGCCACTAAAGATGAGATAAAAGCTGCTTATCGAACTTTGGCAAAGGAATACCATCCAGATATTTCGCCGCTACCTAAAGATGTTGCAGAGGAAAAGTTTAAGGAAATATCAGAGGCCTATGAGACGCTGACCGACGACAACAAAAGGAAGCGACTTATTGAGGAGCATGAGGATGCCGATATAAGTGATATCGCAAAAAATTTCACTCTGCTTCAGATGGAGCTAGAAAAACTTAATCAACTTTATGAATTAGCAAGCAAAATCACCAAGAACAGCAAAGGCGAAAAACTTATTGAGGCCCTCGAAGCGTTGAAGCGAGAAGAGCCAAACGAGAAAGTTCTTATATATACCGAATTCAGGTCAACACAAAGGTACCTTTATGAGCTTTTGACCTCAAAAGGCTATGAAGTCGCAATATTCAACGGCTCAATGAGTGTAGAAGAAAAGGATGAAGCAGTTAAGCAATGGCGTGAGAACAAACAGATAATGGTCTCAACTGAATGTGGAGGAGAAGGAAGGAACTTTCAGTTCTGCCACATAATGTTTAACTACGACCTTCCTTGGAATCCTATGAGAGTGGAACAGAGGATAGGTAGAATTCATCGGATAGGACAGGAGAAGAATGTGAAAATATTCAACTTCTCAACTAAAGAAACCATCGAAGAGTATGTGTTAGAATTACTCGAGACAAAGATTCAACTGTTCAAGGAAGTTATCGGTGAGCTTGATCTAATACTAGGCGATATAGTCGAGGATGCCAATCTTGAGAGGGTGATAATGGAAATCTTAGTTAAGGCTAAGACTTCCCAAGAGTTGAAGGAGAACTTCGAAGAGCTTGGCAGAAAGATACAGATAGCAAGAGAAGAGTTTAAGAAGGGTCTTAAAGACCTCGATGAAAGGGTTTATGCCGGGTTTGACCTCTCAGTTTATCGCCGAGTGATGGGAACTGAGCTTGAAAATCTAGTAATGAAAGAGAGAATAGTCATAAAACGTTTTTTCCTAAACTATTTAAAGAGTAAAAATTTAGACTTTAGATATCTAGAGCCGGAAGAAGCAGTTATATTCCAGATACCAGAGGAGTTTAAAAATATTATAAGTGATTTTGCGCAGAAGCAACGTCAATTTTACCTTAGAGAGCGAGATAGATTTTATGAATTGCTGGAAAAACCGCTTGAAATAGCTAAAGATATTCATGGGTTTATAGAGGATTGCGTGTGTAAGCTATGTAGTGGTCATACGATAAAATCCTGTTTCAATTGTTCAATTCATACGTATTTAGAGAATGTTGCCTTCCATGCGAATGCAGGATTTACTTCTATTCTGAAAAATGACCTTGACTATGTAACTTCTAATCGCTTTCGAGAGGATGTAGAAGGAAGAATTCTCAGAGGCAAGATCAAGGCTAGAGCTACATTTTCACCTGAAGTTGCACAGCAAGAAAACATTGAGTTGATCACTATTGGAAACAGGTTAGTCGAAAATGCGATTGAGGAATGCAAAAAGAAAGGACTGACCACCAAAAAACTGATAGACCTAAGCAAACATACGCTTAGAGGGTTTGAAAAATACAGTGGATTAAGAGGAATATTATTTAATTTTAAGGTTTCTTTCGAATCCTTCGATAAGAAAGAAGAGTTAATTCCAATTGTGATCGATTTAGACCATATGAAATATGAAGAAGAACTCTCAGGTGAGGTTAATTGGCTTTATAGCACCGAGCTTTTAGACCAAATTGCCATTAAATCAGATGAAGTCGACGAGGCCTATCAATTGGCGGTAAACGAGTTAAACACTAAGGTAAAAACTGAACTCGAAAAGATAAGAGGGAAGAATAAGATGTATTTCGAGGATGAGCTAAACAAGATTGAAACATACTACGACGATATTAGACACACCATGATTTTGAAGGAACGTGAATTGGAGGATAAATACGTAGACCTGATAGGCAGAATAAGGAACAGCCGTGAATTTGAAGCCAGAGAAAAATACAGAGAAGAACAGAGGAAAATTGAGATTCAACTAACGAAGTTGAGAAACGAAAATAACAGATTCTGGGAGGAGATGGTTAATAAAAGAGCTAAAGAGCTGAAAAAGCTTGAAGAACAAAATACAATAAAAACTAAGATAGAATTAATTAATTCAGCCCTCATTAAAATCAGTTGAGGGTCCCCGACTGATGCGGAAGGAACAGGCTGAAGAAAAAATCCGCGAGTTGGT
Source organism: Candidatus Hecatella orcuttiae (assembly GCA_002011035.2). Classification (GTDB taxonomy): domain Archaea; phylum Thermoproteota; class Bathyarchaeia; order Hecatellales; family Hecatellaceae; genus Hecatella; species Hecatella orcuttiae. The sequence goes on from MTLY02000003.1 coordinate 274,419, forward strand.
TGAGAGATATGACTCAATAATTAGAGAAGGAAAGAAAAGTTCTTTCAGCGAGCAGGATGTTAATAGGGTTTTCATAATTCCATTTATCAGAGCCTTAGGCTGGGATACTGACAATATTGATGAAGTGAAGGAGCAACGAAGAACGTTAACAGGTCCAGCTGATTACTCGCTTAATGTGGAGAAGAGACCCAAGATAGTTCTGGAGTTAAAGAAATTCGTGGAAGATCTTGATACCCGACGGGTCATAAAGGGAGGCAGGGAGGAAAGCTACCCTGAACAGGCTATGCGGTATGCTTGCTATTTAAAAACAGATTGGGTTGTCCTAACCAATTTCGAGGAAATACGACTTTACTACGCTTGGGAGATAAAGCCCGAAGACGGCTTGATCTTTAAACTGAAATATCATGAGTATTTAGATAATTTTAATAGATGGCTGTGGCTGCTTTCCAAAGAAAGTGTTACTTTAGGTGTTCTTGACCAATACCAAAAGAGAAGGATACGGAAAGATATAGATGTAGAAGTTCTTGAAGACCTGCTTGACTGCAGGAGATATCTTATAGACAACATCAGCAAAAATAACCCAGCTTTAACGAGAGAGAACCTTAAGGACAGCGTTCAGCGAATCCTCAATAGGCTTGTCGTTATTCGTGTTGCTGAGGATAGGAACATTATAGGTGCAGACAGCTTATGGAAGGAGCTTGATGCGTGGAAAACTAGAGGGCTTCCTACATCTTTCATGCGAAGCTTAAAAGGCCTCTTCCGAGACTTCGACGACATCTACAACAGCAAACTGTTTGAAAAACACGAATGCGAAGACTTGAAGATAGACAATGAAACACTAGAAAAAGTCATTGAAATACTTTATAAATACAATTTTGACTTGATTTCTGCTGATGTGTTAGGGGCGATCTATGAAGACTATATTGGGCACATACTTCAAGAGGCAGAAAAAGGCATAGACATCGTGGAAAGCCGTGAAACAAGAAAAAAGGCCGGGATCTTTTATACTCCGACACATGTTGTTGAATACATTAGGAGAGCTATTAAAAGGCAAAAATCCTGAGGAAGTTTCTAAGATAAAAGTTTTAGACCCGGCATGCGGCTCGGGATCATTCTTAATTAAAGCTTTTGACGCTCTGAAAGAATATTACGATTGGTATAATAAAACTATTGAGAAAAAAGCCTTAGGCTCAATCGCTGAATATGGCAACCTGATTCAAGATGTAGAAAAGAGAATTGTTATTGAAAATCTTTTTGGTGTTGATCTAGACCCCCAGGCTGCAGAGATAGCAGCAGTAAACCTTATGTTAAAGGCACTAAAAAAGGGTGAAAGGTTGCCATTGATTCTTGGAGACAACATAAAATGCGGCAATTCTCTAATATCGGGATCAGAAAAGCTAAGAGAATACTTCGGAGATGATTGGAGTTTAGAGAGGCCTTTTAATTGGGAGAAAGAATATGTTGAAGTGTTTAAAGAGGGGGGTTTTGATGTAGTTGTTGGCAATCCACCTCATGGAGCCAAACTTTCACAACAAGAGAGGGATTTCTTCTTTGACGTTTATCAAGTAGCAAAAGGTTACAAGAATTCAGCTTCTCTGTTCATTGAACGCGCCACTCAGTTGCTAAAACCTCTAGGGACAATGGGACTTGTTATCCCTAAATCGTTAACGTTCTCGGAAAAATGGAAGGCGACGAGAGAATTTATTCTCCAAAACCTCAGATTGATCGAGATCGTTGATATCAGTAAAGCCTTTCCGGGTGTTCTTCTTGAACAAATAATAATCATTTGCCGAAAGGATCCAATGCAAAGCTCTAGTTATAAGGGAACAAGCTTAACATGGGAAAGAATCCTTGAAACTTATACAATACCTCTCTCCCTATGCAAAGAACTAGATATTTTTCCTATACATGTCGACCAGCACTCTCTCACTATATATAAAAAGGTTATGAAGAAATCTTTCCAACTCAAGGAAATATCCAAAACTTTCAGAGGACTACCGGTACAAAGTAAAGCTACAATCATTCAGGGAGAGAACTCAGAACCTCTGTTGAGAGGTGATGATATCAAGCGATACTATCACGCAACTCCACAAACATTCATCGACCGAGATGCCTTAAAAGAGGATAGCAAGAAAATAACTGATATGAGAAAGCCGAAGATTATTTCCCAAAGAATCATTGCCCATGTCTTAAAGCCTAAGGATAGAATTATAATAATGTCAACTATAGATGAAGAAGGTTTACTCAATGTTGATACTGTTGAAAATACGATTTTGACGGATCCTCAATATGACCTCAAATATATCCTCGCATTCTTAAACTCAAAACTTGTTTCTTGGTTCACGTACACGTTCATATTTAACAAGGCGGTTAGAACGATGGACTTCGATGATTACTATGTAGGAAAGATACCAATCTATCCGGCCACACCTGATCAGCAGAAACTAATAACAGAAGTAGTCCAAAAAATGTTAACACTCACCTCACGCATTAAGGAAATAGATACAGACTTCCAGAAGCGCGTTAACAGTATACCACGGGAGAAAGATACCACTTTCAAAGATTACTATCTAAAATATAGTAGTGACAGAACGCCTCTAATACCATCTAATGTGAAAGGACAAATTAAGTCTCTTAAAGTTGAAGAACAGGGGCACCAGTTAGTCATAAAAGTTGACTACATAGAGAAGGACGGGAACAGGGAAAAGCAACACAGTGATGTAGAAGTTTTTAGATGCGAAATCGAGAATGAGCCGATTAGAAAATTCCTTTTCTATTCTGTCTCAAATTATGGAAAAACTCTTGGGAGTGGAAACATCTGGTACAAGATTCAGAACATTCCCCTGGCTAAATTCCACAAAAATGAGGGGCAAAATGAAAAAGTTGTGGTTAAACTTATTAATGATTACTTGAGAGCAATTAATAACCGAAGACTGTTGCAACAAGAAATTCAAGCCACGGATAAAATACTAGATGAAAAAATCTATAAACTCTACGATCTAAATCAGGATGAAATATCCTTAATAGAGAGTTCTATACAGCGATATTTTGTTGAGGAATCCTTTTACATCTAAAGAATTACCCTACCAAACTAAGGCTTTCATCACTTTCCATGGGAAGATGCATGTTTAAAGACTTATCATGGTGGCTGCCATGGATGTTGATTACTTCATTGAGTATTATTAGGTTAATGCATAATTCGTTTTTCTTCCTTTTATTCTTTGGCGTCTGATGAGTCGTCTCCTAACCCTTAGGCGTCTCTCCGCAAAGGTCGATTTGGCTTCTCTGGCTGGGGTTGAGGTTTCCTACTCCGGGCTTGGGCCTAGGCATTACCCTGTGAGGGCTAGTTCCTTGCTTTGGTTTTGATGCACCTTCTGGCTGTGCCTTCGGAGACCATGCTGGCCGGGTATCTCTCGGCTCACAGGGATGTGGCTGAGGCCTGCGGCTTCAACCGAAACCCTAAGAGCCATAGGGGGGCTCCCAGCCAGTCGGCTCTGAACAGGTTCAAGCACAGGGTCGGAGTTGAAGGCTTCCAAAGTGTCTTCGAGGAGCTGGCCCAAGGCCTCATGAAGGCTGGTGTGGCCAAGGGCCGATGGGTTGCCGTGGACTCCTCGGCTGTGAAGGCCTACTTCCGCGGCGACCCAGATGCGCGGTGGGGCTATACAGATGTGGATAAGCCCTTCTTCGGCTATAAGCTCCATATCCTCATCGACGTTAAGACCGAGCTGCCCGTAGCCTTCAGAATCACCCCGGGCAACGTCCACGACAGTCAAGAGTACCTAAACCTCTTGGAGGATGCGGAGGAGGCCGACCCTGAGCATGCTTACGGGGATGCTGCCTACGACTCCGAAGCCCTCAGGGAGACATCCAGAAGCCTCTACAACCTAGAGCTCCACACACCCAGAAACCCGAGACGTAAGGGTGGAAGGCCCGAAACAGCAAGACCCTGAAGCGCATGCTGTCAGCAGTGGAACGGAGCTTCTCCCGGCTGAAGCTCTTCCGCCTCAAAGACCTCAAGGTGAAGGGCTTCACATCCACAGCCATCCACATCCTCCTCGCCCTAGTAACCATGCCCCAGACCTGGCTAAGCTGAAGGGGAGGGAAAACTATTACAGGCTCAGAGTCGGCGACGTCAGGGTCGTGTTCAAGATAGACAAGCCTGCAAAGACCATATACGTCGAAAAGATAGGCTACAGAGAAGCAGTCTACAGATAACGTTGCAGCATCGTCGAAGCCGGAAGGCTACCTTTTCTTCGGCCTCAGCCTGACCTCGTCGCCCGCACGCTCAAACTCCAATTCTTTGTCGACTAGGTCGCTTACGTCGAAATCTGCGGGGAACTCATTATCCATTACCTGCATAAAATCTCCTCCTAATCTTTAAAATCATTCCATCGCCCAGCTCATTCCACGGTTCCGTTACAACCTCAAAATCAAGCTCAGTTTCAAAAGCACTCATTTTTCCTCCTCGCCTTGACGTATTAAAGCCCCTTTTATCTAGAACGTTTTTAGCTAAAAAACTCTACGACTACGTCTCACAAGGTGACTGGTAAATAGTTTTTCAGAGTAGATGGCATTTTACAGGCGGCTGGATTTGAACCCTCAATTTACCCTCTCAGCCCCAGTACCACTTCGCTGGGCGTCGGGGTTGCAAAGCGGCGTGCTGGCACTCCAAACCCCGTCACCTAACAGGGCGTTCAGGTCCGTAAGGGGATAGGTAGGGCTCTGCTTTCAGGTAGGCCCGTTCCAGCTCCGGCCGCGGCGGAATGAAGTAGGCGACCCTCAGCCGGCCTAGGCTGTGGCCCATCATGTATTCGACCACGGCCTCGTTGACTCCCGCCAGCTTGGCCATGGTGTTGAACCACTTCCGGAGTGAGTGGCAGGTTATCTGACCGTCGACTCCGGCTTCGGCGGCCAGCCCTGTGACCAGCCGGCGGGCTGTGCGGTCGCTGATGGGGAAGACCCTCTCTTCTGCGCTCGGTTTCCCGTCCTCTTGGAAGTAGGCTTGGAGGGCGCTGCAGGCGTCCCGGCCTAGGAAGGTTTCAAACCACCCTTGGGTTTTCTGCCTCCGCAGCCGCAGGTAGACAGGCCGTTTTCCAGCCTCCAGCTCGGTTTTGACGGCGCCGTAGGTGAGGGCCAGCAGGTCCGCCTCGGAGAGGCCGCTCTGAGCCTGGCAGAGCACGTAGGCCCGCCCGCGGGGGTCCGCCAGGTCGCACATGGCCCTGAGCTCCTCCCGGCTGGGCACCCGGCTGGCGGTCTCCGTCCAGCTCTGCGGAGCCTTCACCTTGAGGGGGAGGTAGTTGGCCGTGAAGAAGCTGCGCACCGCGGCGTGGGCGAACGCGGCGGAGCTCCGGCGGAGGCCCTCCCTGCGCTGGAGGTGGTTGAACCAGGCTGTGAGCCGCTCCTCCATCCTCCGCCGGACGGCCTCATCCTTCGCCTCCAGCTCCCGGCGCCGCCGCTCCACCAGCTCATCGGGGGACATTTTGACGAACCCGCAGAACCTTCGCAGCCAGAGCCCGTAGGCCCGCCGGGTGTTGGGGCTGCCGGAGTGTTCCCCGGCCAGCCTCTCGAACCACCGCTCCACCGCTTCGCCGCCCGGCTCCTGAGGGCCCACTTAACCCACCTGAGAGAAAAATTGTCCGATTTTCTTACGCAGCCCTTTTTTTGTGGGTGGAAGTGTTGCGCAGAAGATTCGCCGTGGAAAGGGGGCGCAGGTTCAGGGAGCCTGTGCGAAGAATTCCGCCGCGCCAGTTGACGCCCTCCATCAGGAAGATGCTGGTGGGCGACGCTAGGGACGCAGCCGTCTTTCGCGTTGTCCACGAAGGTTTGAAGCACGGCGCAGACATCACCCCCTGCTCTTTTATGTAGGCCTTCAATTCGCGTTCCACTTTTTCGGGTGAAGGCCGCAGGTGTGACACCCACCGAGGAGCAGGTGAAGGAAATCCTGGATGAAGTGACATACGGCGCCGATGTCCACGGCTTGGTCGAATCGGTGCTTGAGCAAGCCCTCAAAGCAGATTTGGGAGAGAAAATCAGCAGAAAAGTCGAAGTCGACGTTAAAATCGAAAGACAGGGCTGAATCCGCCGGGCTGCCTTTATTTTTCAGCGGAAATTCAAATTTTAAAAAAAATTGTAGGATAACCCACATTTTTTGACCGATTACAATAAATAATCGGACACCCCGTTTTTAGGCCTGTTTTGGGCTTTTTTCTGCCTGCTGAGGCTGTTTCAGGGCTTTTCCCCGAGGCCCCTCAGGCCGGCCTCTGTGGGATAGGAGGGGGTATAGTTCTATAAAATTATAAAATCATATTAGCTTATCAAGGACGACCCCCCGGGCCAGACTTGTCGTACAGTCACACTGTCACACATTTTTCGGTTGAAGGGCCATGGGAGACTACACCAAGATGACTCTATACCTTGGAAAGGCGGAAGTAGGGGAAAAACTCGAAGCAGCCGTGAAGGCGCTGGGCTACCGGAGCATCAGCCACTGGGCCTCGGAGCAGGCCAGGAGGGCCATAGCCGAAGCCGAAGGCAGCCGGGGTCAGGGTCACCCCCGCCCCTCCGGCCGAGACAGGGAGGCCCTCCTAGCCGAGCTGGTCTCCGTCCGCGAAAGGGCGCAGCGGCTGAGGGCCAAGCTGGGCGGGGAGCTGCCCGCCCTCAGAAAACTCTACGCCCAGCTGGGCGGCGACGAGAAGGAGCTGAGCAACCTGGACGAGGCCCTGCCCCGGGTCTACGCCCACTACCGGGGGCCGCTGGAGAAGGCCGTGGTCTTCGAGCAGTACGCCCGGCTGAGCAGGCGGGTCTTCGAGCTGCGGCGGCAGCTGGGAATATAGCCCGCCCGCTTTTTTCTCCCGAGAAAACCTTGGCCGGCAGGACGCCCAAGCCGTTGCTCCGCATCTGGCTGGCCTTCACCACGGCCGGCGGAGAGCTCAGACGCTGGAGCCTCCTCGTCTTCAGGGCCCCGCCCAGCACCCTGAGGTCTGAGACTCGCCAAGCGTCAGCCTGTTCGACAGTCGAAAAGGCCATAAAGGGTAGAGGAGAGTGAAACTGTTACCCGGCTGGGATTTTAACAAAAAGTCAGAAGCCCGGCCAGGGCGCCAAATCATTTCTCCCTAATTTAGTCCCTCCGACTGTAGCAGACTGGCGGCTCATAGTTGGCAAGAGATAAAAGAAAAAGATAGGGTTAAGTATGCGCAGGAAGTGAGTATGTTAATGAGTGTTAAATATTCTTGAAAGAAAAATCTAGCGTTACAAAAGTGGATGGGTGTGGAGGTAGACGGAGGGAGTTTGAACAGCCGTAAAAGGAGAGATAATGTATGACGTCAGACAGATTGACACAGATGGCGGAGCTGCATGGGTGTAACTGTAAACTTGGAGAGCGGGACTTGAAGTCCTTGCTTGAAGCCTCTGGGATGTTCGTCCCCGAGTCAGGAAGCCTTCTCTTGGGGCCTGGTGACGATGCGGGGTCTATACGGGTTCGCGGCGATCTCGCCTATGTGACCCACTTGGACTTTTTCACTCCCATTGTGGATGACCCTTACCTCTACGGGAAGATTGCCGCCTGCAATGCGGCCAGTGATGTTTATGTGAAGGGTGCTGTTCAAAACGTCGGGCTGCTGGTTATAATGGGGTTCCCCTTGGAGGTTTCCAGAGAAACCATGCAAAAGGCCCTTGGGGGAATACGGGATTTCTGCTCGGAGACAGGCGCCCAAATATTGGGGGGTCATACCATAATAAATCCCTGGCCTCTCCTAGGAGCTGCTGTTACGGCGACGGCTTCCCCCAGTCAGATAATCCGTAACTCCACCGCTAAACCGGGAGACCTTCTCTTCCTGACTAAGCCCCTCGGCACCCAGCCGGCTATGGGGGCTGTGAGGAGTCTGGCGCAGATGAAGGAAGAAATAACCTCCGTCTTGTCGGAGGATGAGGTTTTAGCCGTGGGAGACTTCGCAGCGGAGCTCATGTCCACTCCCAATAAGGGAGCGGCGGAGGCCATGCTGGAAGTGGGGGTTAACGCAGCGACGGATATCACTGGCTTCGGCCTTTTAGGCCAAGCAAAGACCATGGCGAAACGGAGTGGGGTGGACATTCTGATCAGCCGAATACCGGTCATCAAAGGAACGTTAGAGCTCTCTCGGCTCTTCGGCTACGGTTTAGAAAAAGGAGAGGCGGCGGAAACTTCGGGAGGGGTTTTGGTTTCTGTTTCACGAAGTCGGAGAGAGCTGTTCGTTCGCAGTCTTGAAAAGCGGGGTATCCCCGCCTACCAAGTCGGCGTGGTTGAAGAGGGGAAAGGCACGGCGGCCGTAGAAAAGGATATTGAATTAATCGAGGTCCCTCCCCCTCGCTGAGGGGTCTGAAAACATATTGGATGTGTTATCTTTTCCCGCCAGTAGCCGGTTTCCGCTTCAGCGTGCTTGAATCCCTAGATGATTCTGGGGCGGCGTTTCCCTTTTTCTTGGCCTCCATAAGGAAGGAGAGAAAGTAGAGTTTACGGCCGGAGACGTTTTCCACGAAGGATTCTTCCCGGGTTTCCAGTATTCGGAAGTGCTTGGAGAAGTATCCTCTGATGTCGCTTACCTTAAAGTGGTTCCAAGCCGGGCCGTTCCGCCAGCTGAAACAAGTCATGAAATATCGGCCCCCCTCCGCGAGCACCCGGTGGAGACCTTTGATGAACCTCTCTCTACGCTGAGGTCTGATGTGGTGGAAGCACCCTCGGTCGAAGATGAAGGTGAAGAAACCGTCTGGGTACTTTAGGTTCGCAGCGTCCCCGGCGGTAAGATGGCAGACAGCTCCCTTCTTTCTACATCTCTGTTTCGCCATGTCGACGGCGGTGGGGGAGATGTCTATTCCGTAGACTTCGAAGCCTTGGACTGCTAAGTATATGGTTTGGGTTCCTAAGCCGGAGCAAATGTCGAGGACGCGTCCTCTGGCTATTTTTCCCTTTTCCACAAGCTCTACTAGATTGCTGTCTGGCTTGCCGGTTTCCCAAGGCAGCCTGTCGGGGGCGTATTTTCTGTAGAAGCTCTCCCACCCCCACTTGACATCCTCAGAAGAGCCGCTCATGACGGTCACATCCATTTCAAGGTTTTTGGGAGGTATACGGGATTTCTTTTAAAAGTTTCCGCTTCGGCTTCTCTGCGGCGTGGAGGCTCTGTTGAAGGTAGGTTAATATCGGATGCAGGGAATAGCCTTGTTGGGATGGTTTTATGGAAGCTGTTTGGGAGAAGCCTGTGATAGTGTTCTTCAGGGAGAAACTCAGCAAGCCTGAAACTGAGCCCTTCGCCGTGGTTAAAGCTCGAAGGCTGACGGTGAATCGAAGCGATAAAACCGGCGCGTACAAGGGGAAGATAACCGATTTCTTCACCTACATGGGTGATGTGGACGTTATCTCGCCGGCTAAGAGCCCCTATGTGCTGTGCTGGATGGATGACAGGGAAGACGACTTCGGGAAGGCTTGGAGGCGCTTAACCGGAGTGACTTTCCCCCGGGGGTTGAGCTTCAAGGTTAAAGCTGGCAAACGCACCTATCAAGCAGCGTTTGAGGCTAAACATGCAAAACTGGAGTAGACTCCCAGTCATCGGCCAAGTAGGCAGCCGGTTTAGAGCTCCCGGCTGTGCTCTGCATGTTTTCTAGCATTCATCTGGTTTAGAGAGGTAGGCTAACTTGTCCTCTGAGAGAGGGGAAGATGACGGGAAAAGGACTCCCAATGCCTTGATAAGGGAGAAGAGCCCCTACCTGCTCCAGCATGCTTACAACCCTGTAAACTGGCAAGCGTGGAATGAGGGGGCTTTAAAACGCGCCAAGCTGGAGGATAAACCCATCTTCTTAAGCATCGGCTACTCCGCATGCCACTGGTGTCATGTCATGGAGAGGGAGTCCTTTGAAAACCTGGAAACAGCCAGAATCCTCAACGAAAACTTCGTCAGCATAAAGGTAGACCGAGAAGAGCGGCCAGATTTGGACGAAGTCTACATGAAGGCTGTTCAGCTGATGACAGGCTCCGGAGGTTGGCCTCTCAATGTCTTCCTCACACCAGACCTGAAGCCCATCTTCGGCGGAACCTACTTCCCCCCGGAGCCGAGGCATGGTTTACCCCCCTTCAAGGAGGTGCTTCTGAGCGTGGCGAGGCTTTGGCGGGTGCAACGGTCGCAGATTGAAAGCCGCGCGGAGCGGATGTTTCAAGCTTTGCAGGGATTGTATCTGCAAAAACCGGGGAAGGAGACACCTTCCGAGGGCCTTCTAGACGGCGCCTACGAGCAGCTGGTACTTCAATACGATTCAACCTACGGAGGGTTCAGCCGGGCTCCCAAGTTTCCCATGCCCAGCCATCTTTCCTTTCTCCTCCGATACCACTTCAGAAGACGGGAAAGCCTAGCCTTGAGCATGGCGGCCAAGACCCTCAGAGCCATGGCGAGGGGCGGCATCTACGACCAACTGGCAGGAGGCTTCCACCGCTACTCCACCGACCGGTTTTGGCTGCCCCACTTCGAAAAAATGCTCTATGACAACGCCCTGTTGGCGAAGGTCTACTTGGAGGTCTTCCAAGCCACCGGCGAGGCCTTCTTCGCCCAAGTCGCCCGGGAGACGCTGGAGTGGGTGCTGCGGGAAATGACCAGCCCTCAGGGAGGCTTCTATTCCGCCATAGACGCTGACACCGAGGGCGTAGAAGGCGCCTTCTACCTGTGGACTGTGGAAGAAATGAAGGCGGTGCTAGGTGAGCGGGAGGGAGAAGCAGCTTGCCGCTATTACGGCGTCACCCAGCATGGAAACTTTGAAGGCAAAAACATCCTCTACTTGGCCGGCCGAGCTGACGATGAGGAAACCTCCGAGGAGATGCATAAGATTCGGTTGAAGCTTCTGGAAGCCAGAAACCGGCGGACCCGTCCGGCTGTGGACGACAAGGTCATCACCGGGTGGAACGGCCTCATGATAGCCGCCATGGCTTACGGGTACCAAGTGCTCCGGGAGCAGCGTTTCCTCCAAGCCTCTGCCTCCGCTGCAGATTTCATCTTAAATAACCTCCAAAAACAGGGACGGCTGCGGAGGCGTTACTGCGCCGGTGAAGCGGCTGTGGAGGGAATGCTGGAGGATTACGCCTGCCTCATCCTCGGGCTGCTTGACCTTTACGAGGCTGACTTCAACCCTCGATGGCTTCGAGAAGCCCTCAGGCTCAACGAGGTCATGGTGGAGGTTTTCTCAGACCGGGGAGGGGGAGGATTCTTCCTGAGAAGCGAGGAGAATGTAGGGTTGAAGCTGCCGGTGAAGGACGCCTACGACGGCCCCATGCCCTCCGGTAACTCCTTGGCCGCCTCAAACCTTCTAAGACTTGCTGCCTTGACGGGGAGGGAGGACCTTCGAACCCTAGCCGGAAACGTGTTCAAGGCCTTCTCCACGCAGCTGGAAGAAAACCCCACAGCGCACACGCAAATGCTCTGCGCCCTAGACTTCTACTTAAGCAACCCTATGCAGATCGTGCTCGTAAGTCCCCGCGGCGCAACCGGGGGTGAAGAATTCGCCGCGGAGATCAGCCGCCACTACCTGCCCCACAAGGTTGTAGTCTCCGTTCCTGAAGAAGATGCCGGCCGGGAGCTTGTGGAAATGATTCCTCTCCTAGAGAGCAAGAGGTCTCTTTCCGGAAAGCCCACCGTCTACATCTGCGAGGCCTTCACCTGCCGGGTTCCCGTCACCGACTTAGAGGCCTTGCGCCGGGAAATGGCCTCCTTGGCTGCGGGGGCTAGATGAGGCTTTTGATGAATCCGCCGTCCACTTGGATCACAGCCCCGGTTACGTAGCTGGCTCTTTCCGAGGCTAGGAAGACGACCACGTCGGCTATTTCTCGAGGCTGCGCCATCCGCCCCAGGGGGATGCCTGCCTCCCAGCCTCGGAGAACCTCCTTGTAGGGTCTACCTGTTTCCTCGGCTTGCGCCTTGGCCAGCTGCTGAACTCTTTCCGTCAGTGTCCACCCCGGGCAGACACTGTTCACCGTGATGCCGTAGGGAGCCAGCTCGTTGGAGAGGGTTTTGGTCAAGCCGAGGATCCCTGCCCTGACCGCGTTGGACGTGACCAGCCGCTCGGCAGGCTGCTTGGCGGCGAAGGAAGCCATGTTGACGATCCGCCCCCATCGCTGCTTCTGCATGCGAGGAATCACCTTATGGCAGATGTGGACGACGCTCATCAGCAAGGAGTTCACAGCGTTTCTCCAAGCTGTTTCCGTGGTTTCTGAAAACGTGGAGGGAGGAGGCCCCCCGGTGTTGTTGACCAAGATGTCCACGCTGCCGAATTTCTTCACCGTCTCAGCCACCAGCCTTTCTATGTCGCCGCGGTTATTCAGATCGGCCTGAACCGCCAAAACCGAGGCCTCAGCGGCGGAGCGAAGCTCCTCGGCGGCCTCCCTCAGCTGAGCCTCGTTTCTAGCGCAGATGGAAACATTCACTCCTTCTTGGGCTAGGCCTAGGGCTATGGCTTTTCCGATGCCTCTGCTGGACCCTGTCACTAGAGCTGTGCGCCCTTTCAATCCCAGCTCCAAAACCTCAGCCTCCTCACATGCGGTGGACGTGTCTGACTTTCCCCAGCCCCGCGGGCTCCATGTTGAAGATGATGGTTTTCAGGTAGGTCATTTCTTCAATGCTGTAGCCTATGCCTTCTCTCCCCACTCCTAAGTCTTTCCACTTCACCCCGCTGAATATCCTGAGCAGGGAAATGCCTTCGGCGCCCCGTTTCAGCAAGGGGTCGGGGAAGCTGTCTAGGCTGATGTTTAGATCGAATTTTTCAGAACCCAACTAAACCTCCTCCTTGTAAGAGATCTGAAAAGGCGGGAAGTTTATATGTAGATCTAGGGTCAGCTGTCTTTCCATGCTTCCGGCGGTGGGAACACTCCAGAGATTTTCACCTATTCTGAGGGATGATCCAGCCTAAAGGCCTGAGGCCAGTTCTAAGAGGGCGATGACGGCTACACCTAGGATCACCATCAAGACCACCTGAACGTTGAGAACCCTGTGAGCCTCGGGTAGAAGCTCCCCTGCGCCAATATAAAGGAACTCTCCCGCCACGAAGGCGATGATAAGCCCGTAAACCTCCTCGGGAAGGAGAACCGAAAGGGAGGCGCCCGCTGGGTAGAGCATCGCCGCGACGCCTAGGACAGTGAGAATTTTCACCGAACTGTAGCCTTCGCTCTTCATGACCACGGTGGTGGTTAAGCCTTGGGGCACCTCGTGGACCACCACAGCCAAGGCTATGAACAGCCCTAAGAGGGGGTTGGTGAAAAAACCCACGGCTATGGCTACCCCGTCGACGAGGTTGTCTAGGGTGATTCCCAGCAGCGCCGGCAGTCCTATGCGCTCGATTCTGCATTCTTTTTCTCCGCAGGTGTGGATGGTGACGGCCATTTCGATGAGGTAGAAGGAGAAGAAGCCCAGCCCTATGATAAGCCAGTTACCGGCGGGGTTGGCGGCGGGGATCATCTCGAAGAGGGCTGTGCCTATGACGATGCCTGAAGCAAAGCCGACCACGTACCTGAGGTTGAACTTCACCCTCGGATGGAGGGGGAGAAGCCCGCTGAGAATGGTGGCGGCGCCGGCGATGCCTGCGTAGACAAGATACAGCATGGTTTTCCCTCACTCGGCTTTTCCGTGCACCTCGCCCAGTTCCTTGTACTCTTCGCTTTCCATCTGCAGGGTGGTATGCCTGATCCTGTATTTTTTCTCCATCTCCGCCTTGATGCTGTTCATAATCTGCTCGCTGTCTTTCAGGTGCCGCTTATCGACGACGATGTGGGCGGTCAGGTAGTGCATGTAGGAGGTGATGCTCCAGACGTGGAGGTTGTGCACGTCTCTGACCCCCGCAATCCCCTTTATGGTTCGGTCGATTTCCTTCAGGTTCATTTTCCGGGGAGCCCCTTCGAGGAGAATGTGGACGACCTCCCTCATCATCCGCCCGGTGTTGAAGATGATGATGAAGGCGATGGCGACGCTGAGAAGGGGGTCAGCGTAATACCAGCCGGTGAAATACATGAGAATCCCCGCAGCCACCACCCCCACGGAGGACAGGGCGTCGCCCAGCACGTGGAGGAAAGCTGCCTTAACGTTCAAGCTCATCATACATGGCATATGCTCACCGACCTCTTGGCTTTGGTCCTCTGCCTTCTAGCCGGGAAGATGGCCCTCAAGCCACCCACTTGGGATAAGACCTTCGGATACTACCGGGTGGAAATCCTATCCGCCTTAGCCAACGGCATCACCCTCATCCTCGTAACCTTCTACATCTTCTACGAGGCCTACCGCCGGTTTGTGTCTCCCGTCGAAGTTCGCACCGTTGAGATGATCATCGTCGCCGTAATCGGCTTGACGGCGAACCTCGTGTCCATGACGCGTCGCTGAGCAGGGCGAGGCTGCCAGATATTATTCCGCCGAAGATTTCAACCGCCATGATTCCCGCGGTTACGCCGATGGCGATCTGCAGGCTTTTCTGCTCAGTCCGCTTTTCTCTGCTGGGGTTGCCCATGTGTACACCGCATTTTCCGTTGAGCTTCAACATTCACCTAAATCAGGCTGCTGATTCTCTAGACGTAACGGCTCAAAAGAATTTTGCAGGCGGCGATATGGGCGGGTGGAGGAAAGGTATCCCTATCAGGGCGAAGGCGAAGGCTAAGGCCACCATGATCACCACCAGCATAAAGACAGCCAGAAGCGCTATGCCGAAAGCCCCCAGCCAGCCTGTCTGAAAAAACGACCTGATGAGCGCCAGCCAGATGATGAAGACCAAGAACCCTCCGATGATGGGGGTGAAAAGCGCTGCTAAGAGAACAGAGAAGAGGCTGATGACCACGACGCCGACAAGGGTTAAGGCAAGAGCCTGAGGATAGGTCGCCCTGCTGCCCGCGACAACCCGGGCTGCAAAGAAGACGGAAAGAGCAGTGATCAACCATACAGCCACGCTTATGATGAGGAAGCCGGCTAGGTTGATGAGCGGCAGCATACAATGGACTAAGATAGAACGGAGTAATTATATCTTTGGAAAGACCTCGCTCCCCCGAGGCTAAACTATAAATGCTCCCTGAACAACGCATCAAAGTCATGGGCTCCATCAAGTACTACGCCGCGCCGGATGTGAGAGAACTTTTCGAGAACATCGTAACCAAGCTAGGCTTCAGCCATGTGGACTGTGGCAAAATCAGCTTCTTCCGGAGTCAAGGCTCGAAAAGCCGGTACACCGTCGCCCGAGTCTACGGGCTTCCGAGAATTTGGCAGCAGGCCTTAGGCCTTGAACCGCACTACGTGCTGGAGGTAATCTCAGAAAGATACGACAGACTAACCGAGGAGGAAAAAGAGAAAACCCTCATCCATGAGGCTCTCCATATTCCCAGAGGCTTTCAAGGTGGTTTCAGGCATCACAAGGGAAACATCGACAAAAGAAAGATTGACAGACTTCACAAGGCCTACAGGAAATGCTTTGCAGCCTCAGCCTCGCAGAGTATATCCGTTACTAAACATTAAATAAGCCTCTCTAACTGCTGGTTTGAAACAGCCATGAAAAAAGAGTGGGTTATTCTCTTCGTTTCCTTTTTCACCGCCTTCTCCTACCTTTTCGCTCTTCAGTCCTACCCACCCATAATCCCCCAGGTGATGGAAGAGTTTGCGCTGTCGTACACCGCGGCCAGCTTGCTGATGTCCTTGGTGACCTTGGCAGGAATCTTCCTGTCGCTGCCCGCTTGGGTTTTTATCTTCAAATGGGGGCTTAAAAAAGTCGGCGCTCTAAGTCTCGCCCTCTGCACGTTGGGGGGTCTTGTCACTTTTCTCAGCGGCTCCTTTCTCATGCTGGGGTTGGGGCGGGCTATCTTGGGTGTGGGCGGCGCTTTGATCAACATCATCAGCTTCGCCATGGTGCCTCTTTGGTTTCCTAGGAAACATAGGGGAAAAGCCATGGGCATCAAAGGACTGGATATGCCTGTGGCCACCGTGGTCGCTTTGAACTTCCTTCCTCTGGTGGCGGCAAGCTACGGCTGGAGAGCCAGTTTCGCAGCCTCCACCCTTCTCCTCCTAGCGTCCACGGCGGTCTTCATTCTTCTGTTCGAGGATAGGCCGCTGGGAAACTCGGCGGCCAAGATGTTCGAGGGCCTCTGGAACAGGCAGATGTGGCTTTTGGGGGCAGTCTGGTGTTTCGTCAACATGGGGACCATAGCCTATTCTACTTGGGCTGGAACCTTTTTCCTCCAGCTTAAAGGTGTCCCCGCCCACTTGGCTTTTTTCATGGCGGGCATTTTGATGCTGACTGCTCTACCGTTAAATCCCGTGGTTGGAACCCTATCCGACAGGTTGGGGAAGAGAAAAATATTCATCACTCTCTCGATGGCTCTCATGGGAGTTTCCTTCACGCTCATCGCCTTCCTCTCCCTTCCTCTGCTCTTTTCAGCAGTAGTCTTGCTGGGATTTTCCGCCTTCTACGCTCCAGTCATCTTCGCTTCGACCTCCGAGCTTCTTCCAGAGGAGAAAGCAGGATTAGGCTTCAGCATCCTGTTCACCTGCGGTTTTGCGGGGACCTTCCTTGGCCCTTTCTTAGTGGGATATATTCAAGACGCATTCCCTGGAGGTACTCCCAGCTTCTTAGCCATGGCCGTTTTCTCCGTTTCAGCATTGATGTGCAGTAGGCTTCTGAAGGTGCGTTGAAAATCTCTTCCCTTTGCTTGGCTTCATATTTAACCCTCTCAGCCTTCACGTTATGTCAGTGGCGAAAAATTCTAGGCTGACGGTGACGCGGATTTAAGGTGTGGAGTTATAAATGGACTCAGCCGGACTGCCTCGTTTCCCTGCTTTCAAGCCTTTGGAGCTGAGCGATCGGGCGATGGTGGAGAAGGCCTTCCGGGAAAACCAGCCTCAGATTTCCGAGCACACTTTCACCAACCTTTTCGTTTGGCGGGGATCTAAAGAGGTTTTCCTCTCCCAGCTTGACGACTTTCTCCTCGTCCGGAGAAAACATCGGGGAAAATATTTTTTATTCCCTCCCATCGGGTGGAGAAGTCTTTCCAGCGTGGTAGAGGAGTTGAAATCTCTGGCCGGGGGTGAAACCCTAGAATTCTACGGCCTAACCTCGGCTCAGGCGGAGGAGCTCAGGCGGAAGGGCTTCCAGATCACGTCAAGCCGCGCCGATTGGGACTACGTCTACCTAGTCAGCGACCTAGTCAACTTGCCCGGCCCGAGGTTTTACAGTAAACGGAAGGAAATCCAGAAATGCCTTTCGAACCACAAGTGCGAATACAAGGCCCTCACGTCAGAGATTCTCAGCGACTGCCTCAGCCTTCAAACCCGATGGTGCAATGTGAAGCACTGCGAAGCGGAGCCGGGGCTTACGGGGGAAAACTAAGCCATCCGAGAAGTTTTCACCCATTACGGGGAGTTGAATGTTTTCGGGGGAGCCATCTACGTCGACGGCTGCTTAGAGGCTTTTGCCCTCGGGGAAAAACTGAACGAGAACACTGCGGTGGTGCACTTTGAGAAAGCCAACCCTGAGATAAGAGGCCTCTACCAGCTGATAAACCAGTGGTTCTGCAAGAACGTCCTCCAAGGTTTCACCTACGTAAACCGGGAGCAAGACCTGGGCAGCGAAGGTCTCAGGAGGGCGAAGATAAGCTATCGCCCTCACCACATGGTGGAAAAATTTTTCGCAACAGGATAAAAGACGGCTAGAGAATGTTACTAGTTTTGAAATGTTTTACAACCACGAAATGGCCGTAAAGGTTTCTTGAACGATAAGTTTAAATGCGAAGTTTGTTGGTATTTTGCTGTCGCAAATTTTCCCTTGAGGAGATCATATGACTTGAGAAAGCTTGGGAAGACTTTACATGTTTCTCAAGCTACAGGGAATGTGATCGTTAAAGCCTCAGTTAACCCTAAGATTGGAGAAAAAGTTTTCGACGGAGACCTTAAACTGGTGGGCTCCGTCTTCGACGTCTTCGGACCTGTGACGTCGCCCTACGTTTCCGTCAAACCCGTTCAACCTCTCCCCAAGGGATATGAAAAAACTCTCTTTTTAAGCGACCAAAAGAAGGAGCGAAAAAGGAAAGGGGAGCGGTTGAAATCTGTCTAAAAAAGTTTTAGTTAAAAACAGAGTTTGCCCGGAGTGCGGGGACCCTAGGCTGATGAGCGACTACGACCAAGGTGAACTGGTCTGCATGAGCTGCGGCTACGTCCTCGACGACAAAATCGCCGACACAGGCCCGGAGTGGAGGGCCTTCGACGATGAGCAAAAAGCCAAAAGGACCAGGGTGGGGGCTCCGCTTACCTACACGATCCACGACAAGGGGCTTTCCACTCTCATCGACTGGCATAACAAGGATACTTCCGGCCGGGACCTCTCCCCGGTGCAGATGAGCCAGGTTTTCACGTTGAGGAAATGGCAGCGGAGGACTAGGGTGGCGGATGCCTCAGAGAGAAACCTCGCCTTCGCCCTTTCCGAGATGAGTAAGATTTCCTCATCCCTCAACCTCCCCAAGAGTATTCTGGAAACAGCCGCGGTCTTCTACCGGAAGGCTGTGAGGAGGAGGCTTATCAGGGGCAGGTCTATTCAGGGTGTAGCCGCTGCCACCATCTACATGTCCTGCCGGAAATGCAACATCCCCCGGACGCTGGATGAGATCGCCCAAGCTACCCCTGTGGGGAAGAAGGAGATCGGCCGCTGCTATCGGTTTTTAGCCAAGGAGCTGGATGAGTTCATTCCGCCCATCTTCCCGTCCAAATACGTGTCCAAGATCTCCAACCAGCTCTCCATCATGGGGAAGGCCGAGCTTGTAGCCGCCACCATCCTAGAAATCGCCAGCAGCCTCCGCCTGACCAGTGGAAGGGGCCCCACCGGCGTGGCGGCCGCCGCGGCGTACATAGCCTCGGTGCTCGCTGGGAACAGGAAGACTCAGAGGGAGGTGGCCTTGGTGGCCAATGTCACCGAGGTCACCATCAGAAACCGGTATAAGGAGCTCATGGACCGCATTCAGATAAAAGTTAAGCTTTAAGAAAAATTTTCCCTCAGCCCTGTTTTCGGAGGCTGAAAAGTTTTCACTCTCCCGTATCCAACGGGATAACTTTACTGCCTACCCTTCTCTAATAGATGGGGTGAAAGAAATTCACCCCGTCGCCTAGACGTGGGTGCGGCTGGATAGGAGAAGGTGCGCTGGTGTGGAGAGACGCACGCTCTTGGGGTTGAATTTCAACGTTTTCCTTCTAGGTTTAGTAAGCTTCCTCACCGACGTCAGCAGCGAAATGGTCATGCCCATTCTGCCTCTTTTCATCGTCTCCCTCGGCGGCGCCGGGCTGGCCGTAGGCCTGATAGCCGGGCTGAGTGAGAGCGCCTCCAGCGTCCTCCGGGTTTTCTCAGGCTACTGGTCTGACCGGTATGGGCGGAGAAAGCCCTTTGTGGCCTCTGGCTACGCGGCTTCCGCGGCGGCTAAGCTTTTCTTCCCCCTCTCCACAACTTGGGCTCACATCCTAGTCCTCCGGCCTTTGGAGAGGGTGGGTAAGGGGTTGAGGACGGCTCCCCGAGACGCCATCATCGCTGAGTCCCTAGCCTCCGGGGTGAG
The DNA here is from genome assembly GCA_002011035.2 of Candidatus Hecatella orcuttiae. GTDB lineage: Archaea > Thermoproteota > Bathyarchaeia > Hecatellales > Hecatellaceae > Hecatella > Hecatella orcuttiae. Next base: position 293,977 of record MTLY02000003.1, read on the forward strand.
GGGGCGGGGTTTCGGTGTTCACAGGGCCATGGACACTTCCGGGGCTATCCTAGGCTCGGTTTCAGCCTTCCTCCTCTACTGGTTTTGGGGCTGGGAGCTGAGGCCGATTCTTTGGGCCGCGGCCTTGGTGGCCTTCTCCTCCTTGGTTCCCCTCTACTTTGTGGGGGAGAGGAGGTTTAAGCCTCAGGCTAAGACCTTTAAGCTCAGCCTAGCCGGGCTGCCGGGGAACTTGAAGCTCTTCGTCGCCGCGGCCACAGTCTTCGCCATGGGAAATCTCAGCTATATGTTCCTCATTCTGAGAGCTCAGGAGCTCTTCGCGGGGAGAGCCGCTGTGGCCGTGCCGCTGCTGCTCTACGTCCTCCTCAACGTGGTCTTCGCCACCCTAGCTGTTCCCTTCGGGGTGCTCTCTGACAGGATAGGGCGGAAAGGGGTGCTGTTCGCCGGGTACGTCCTCTTCGCCTCCGTCTGCTTGGGTTTCGCCGCCCTCAGCTCCCTGCCCGCCTACGTCGCCCTGTTTGTCCTCTACGGGGCGGTCTACGCCTTGGTGGAGGGAAACCAGAGGGCCTTCGTGGCGGACTTCGACGTGAAGGAGCTGAGGGGCACAGCCCTCGGGGTTTTCCACACCTCGGTAGGCCTCGCTGCCCTTCCAGCTAACTTCCTTGCAGGAGCGCTCTGGCAGTATGTCAGCCCAGCGGCAGCCTTCGCCTACGCAGCTGCCCTTTCCATGGCTGCGGCTCTGCTTCTGTTGAGGGTGAAGTAGGCTTGTTTCCTCAAACTTCTGGGGCTAGGGCTCGGTGAGCCTCGAGGGTAGAATGTCCCGTTTCACGATGTCTTCGTAGGTCTCCCGTCTTTGGATAAGCTCCACGCCATGCTCGCTGAGAAGCAGGGTCGGCGGCCGGGGGTAGGCGTTGAAGGTGGAAGCGGCCACTTGGCAGTAGGCTCCCACGTCTAGGAAGGCTATGATGTCGCCTTCCTCCACCCGGGGCACCCTGCGGTTTTTGGCGAGGATGTCCCCTGCGAAGCACAGAGGCCCGGAGAAGTGGACGGCTTCCTCCTCCGCCCTGTCCGCCTTGTTGGCGACGGCAGCCTCATAGTGCCGGTTGAATTCTGTGAAGATGCCGGGGAGCAGGTTGGTGGAGGCGTCGACGGAGGCAAACTTGCCGGCGGGGGTGTCCTTCACGTTTCCCACTCGGGCTAGGAGAACCTCCGAGTCGCCTACCAGACACCTCCCCGGCTCGAGGATGAGCAGAGGCTCCCCCAGCCGGCTGAGCCTAGGCCTCAACGCCCCCACCAAGGCCTCGGCTATGGCCTCCGGAGCTAGGGCAGGGTCCTCCGGCTTGTAGGGGATGCCGTAGCCGCCTCCGAAGTCAAGGCATGTGGGGGTGAAGCCCAGCTTTTCTTTCAGGAGTTCCACAAAGTCCAGAACCCTCTCCACAGCCTCGGTGAAGGGTTCGGTGGAGAGAATCTGGGAGCCGATGTGGAAGTGAACTCCCACGGTTTCCACGTTCTTCATCCTCAGAGCGGCTTCGTAGACTCGGAAGGCGGCTCCGCTGGGAATGTCCACCCCGAACTTGCTTTCTTTTACAGCCGTAGCAATGTAGGGGTGAGTCGGCACCTGGATGGAGGGGTTCACCCTCACCATTATCTTCGGGGTTTTACCCAAGCTTCCCGCTGCCTCATCTAGCTTTCTGAGCTCCGAAAGAGAGTCGACAACGATGAAGCCCACGCCAGCCTTGAGGCTTTGGGTGAAATCCTCCCCGGTTTTGTTGTTGCCTGTGAGAACCAGCTTCTCCGGAGGGATGCCGGCTGAGAGGGCGATGCGGACCTCACCTCCCGGCAGAACCTCGGCTCCCGCGCCCTCCTGCGCCAGTATCCTCACCACTGCTAGGGTGAAGTTGGCCTTGACCGCGTAGGCTATGAGCACCTTTTCGTAGCGGCCGCGGAAAGCGCTGTGAAGCTGCCGGTACTTTTCGCGGATGCGGGCTTCTGAGACCACGTAGAGGGGTGTGCCGTAGCTGTCAGCTAACTCCACCAAGTCGTAGCCGTCCAGTGTCAGCCGGCCTTCTGGGTTGACGGCGAAATGTTCATGCTTAACCATTTCTCTTTTCCTCTCACCTACGCTGAGCTGTCACCATTTTTTGATGGCGGCCCTCAGAAAAAGCAGCGCAGCACGCTGCCTTGCCGAGGTTTGCGAGCGGAGGGGGTCTTAATCTAACCTCTTAGATGTAAATATATAAAAAGTTAGTTTAGACAAAATTCTAGCCGCGGACCGGGTCCAAAGAAGAGGTTTTCCCACTTTAGAGGCGACAAGCCATATATGGGGGGTCCGCCTTAACTATAGCTAGGCCGCCGGGGAAGCCCGGCTTCTTACCGGCTTGGTGGGGGAAGCCTTGCCAAGCCAGGTAAGAGTCGATATCGCAGCATACCTCGAACGGCTTCGCTCAGGGGACTGGGCTTGAAACCCTGAGTGAAACCCGCCCTAGTATGCTGCGAAGACGGAGGATACCGCCGGCAACGAGCGAAAATTGGGCGGTAGCCGGTGGGAATCACCAGCTGGGACCCAGAGGCGGTCGAACCTAATTTTTCCCTAGGAACTGAAAGGTTGAGTTTCACGGTTTCTAAAAATTTCCCATGTCAGTCTTTTAGATCGTTATGCCCTTATCGGTGATTTTGAACGGCACCCACGATGTGCTGTGTTTGACGCCTTTCATGGAGTAGACGCGGAGGTATCTTTTCAACTCTCCTCCCTTTTCATCCATTTTCATCTCTAAAACCCCGTCGAAGATGAAGCGGAGGAAATTCATGAAATGCTCGTCGTGGATGCCGCTTTCGAGAGTGAAGAGGCCTGAACCCTTACTCTGCTTTATCCTAGCCAAGAGGATGGGCAGAAACTTCTGGCCTGTCCCAGGCCCCGCCTCCATAGCCAACGTGGAAACAGAGTCAAAAACAACTCTGAAGCCAAGCCAGTTTTTTCTGGCTTCCTCAAACGTTATGCTTAACTGAGAAGGGCTGGCAAGCGTGTCCACGAAATACTTGCAGGCGCATTCAAAACCAAACCGCTTAGTGTAACAGTCCACATGTCTCAATCTGTCAGCCGCTAGGTAAGGTTCAACGTCGAAGCCCATGAAATTCATGCTCGCCTTGAACGTTTCCGGGCTTTCATCGGTTAAAACGCAGAGAACTTGTTCCCCTCTTTTCAGACTGTTCCGGATGAAATGTTTGGTGAAGATGCTTTTCCCAACTCCCGGCGGGCCGACGAGAAGAAGCACTCCGCTGGGAATAGGGCCTTCCACTAATTTACGGGCTCCGGGAAAAACTTCTGACATGCGGCCCCTCCTGTCTACATGGGTTTTGGCTTTTCGAAGAAGTTTATCTGAAATTCGCAGTAGGGGTCGCCTTTGGCTTCGCAGAGGCTTTCTTTCCCATGGCAGACCATGTCAGGTTCTAGATGTTGAAGCAATCCGGCCCAAAAACCGCGTTGGAAGTCGCAAGCAGGCTCCGTGGACTTTCGCTCGACGCTTTCAAAACTGCCACGGAGGCGGATGACAGCTTTTTTCTTAGGTTCGAAGGAGGCTGTCTCAATTTTATTTGCCCATCCCGAACTTGTGGTGGCTTCCACCACCTTGTTGAACAACTCCTTTCCTGCGAAGCCTTTCTCCGCCACCTTTTTGGCGAAGATGCCTCCCGCCTCCTTCCCCGCTCGGTAGAGCATGAGGGAAACTGCCCTCGGCTGGTACATTCGCTCAAGCCCTTCCCGAAGTCCGCGGAATATTCCCAAATCCAGACTGATATGCCTGAAGGCCCTGCTCAACGATGAACGCTCCCGCCATAGCATGGCAATCAAGCTTAGGGCGATCACCGTCAAGAGTATTTTGGGGCCAATCCATATTTTCAAAACTCCCGGATACCATCGGGCTGGGAGAACCGCAGCCTGACCCGGATTGGTTGCCACGGTTAAGAAAAAATAGATTTCCTGCACCGTCAGAAAAAGGGATGCCATAACCATGAAAAGAAAGGGGCTTCTCAATTCCCCAGTGGAAACTTTAAACTGTTTGACGAAGTATCCGAATAAACCAGCCCACAAGCAAATGTTCAAAATGTAAACCGCTAAAACAAAAAACCAATAACTCAATCTACTGACCAATAATCTTTTCCTAGAAAGAAATTTAAACTTTGCCTAAAAAACAGATTACGGCGCCTCACGCCTACACTCCTTCCAGTTGAAAGGTTTTAGCGCGGGAGCGTCAAAACTAAAAAGGTTGAACCTAAAACCTGTTTAGGGAGGGCCGTCCCCTCGGGGCCGTGGGCTAGCCTGGTTTAACTTACGATGTTACCGTAGCATAAACTTTATTAGAGAGGTTTGCGAAGAGTATTTTTTGAGGAGAAGTGTCCAGGGTAAGAGATTCTAAGGGGCGTTTTCTGAGGCAGGAGCACAGCTATTCCGCGTTGATGGGCTACCCTCAGGTGCGAAATTGGATAGACAATTACAGGAGCAAGGAGACCCGGGAAGCCTACATGCGCTGTTTGGAGACGGTGGTCAAGGAGACGGGGCTGTCCCCTGGCAGGTTGGTTAAGCTTCCAGTAGACAGGGCTAGGCACGCGGTCATGGGGGTGGTTCGGAAGCTTGTGCAGGATGGTAAGCTTACCATGGCCAAGCAGATTCAGATAGCCTTGAAGGGTTTCTTTGAGGCCAACGACAAGGAGCTTAAATTCAAGAGGGCGGAGCAGGTGAAGAGGGTTTCCAAGAAAGTTCATGCCCAAATCACCCCCACCCAGGAGGAAATCTACCGGATGGTCGACGCCCTGCCGGAGAAGAGGAACAAGGCCATTATACTGTGTCTTTTCCAGAGCGGTGTCCGGGTGGGCTGCCTCTGCCGGTGGACCTATGGACTGGTCAAAGACCAACTTTACCCTGAAATAAAGGTCCCCACGGTCTTGAAGATCACCAACGAAATCGACACCAAACTAAGCGGCTACGGGCTCCCCTACTATTACACTTTCCTCCAAGCTGAAGCAGCCCAAGCCTTGAGAGACTACTTGGATGAGCGAAAAGCCAAGGAGGGAGAGCTTAAGCCGGAGGACCCTGTTTTCGCCCCCCTGACAAGCAAGGCTACCAAGGAGGGCATCGACGAGGTTAGAGTTTTAGAAGTGGTGAAGAGGGCGGCGAAAAGCATAGGCCTAGACCCCCGAGGCGTTTGGACCCACACCCTCCGAAAAAGCTTCAGGAAGGTCCTCTACGCCGCCAACATCGAAGACGACATGGCTGAAGCCCTGATGGGCCACAAGCTCCGGGGGTCGAAGGAAAGCTACTTCGACAAGAAAGACCTGAGAGAGATTGCGGCCAACTACATGAGGGCTAACTTTTCAAGGGCCACCGTGCAGGTTACAGAGGAAGCATGGAAGGAAATCCGACGTCAACAGCTACGCCGCGACATGAAGGAGCTTTACGGCGTCGACTTAGAGGAGCTTCTACGCCCCAAGATTGCGAAGATGAAAAGGCCGCTCACCATAGACGAGGAACTGGAGACCCTTGAATCCAAAGTTCGAGAGCTGTGGGGTATGAAACTGGCCAAGAAGCAAGAACCCAACGGCAGCGGCTTGGAACACCGCATAGTCCGCGAGGTGGAACTAGTCGACCTCCTGAACCAAGGCTGGGAAATGGTTAAGGAGCTAAGAGACGGCAGGATCCTAGTGAGAAAATCCGCCTAATATTTAGGAGGGACTTTTCCCCCAACGATGGTCTCTATCTCTCTTTTCCGTTCTTTATTGAGCAGAAACATGTCCTCATGGGGCTTCTTGTACCTTTGAAGTAAACCCTCCTTAGCGAGTTTTTCCACCTCATCCTTATACCAGCTGGTAGGGTAACATTTAGGCAAACCTTTCGGAATGTCGGTTTCCGCTATGTAGTTTCTACCCCAATTCCTACCCATGACCAGCTTCTCGATGATGAGCCTTCTGATCTCCTTTCGTTCATCCTCGGAGGGTTTTCTCATAAAGTACTTTACCTTAAAGTAATATTTAAAGGTATTTTCAGTAATGCTTATATAGCCAACCACCAACTAACTAACATGAAGGTACCCGGCTATGGAAAGGAAACCTGTGATAGAAGGAACGTTCAGCCGCCTCTTCGAAACACCCTTAGGCCGGGTGCTGGACGTGCTCATTCTCCACCGCGGCTACGACCTCTCCCTCAAAGAATTAGCCAACTATGCGGGCATTTCCCCGAAAACTCTCTGGAAGACCATGGCCAAACTCGAAAGCCTAGGCATCGTCAAACATACCCGCCGAATCGGCAACGCGAAAATGATCACCTTTAACCAAGACTCTAACCCCCTAGGAGAACATCTTATCGCCCTAGAATATAGTATACCCCTCAAAGAAATGGAAAGTTAAACCTTCTCCGATACGCAAGTTATAAAGCTGAATCTGCATTTCCCCGGAGCCTTCAAGCATATCACCTACTCCCCGGAATGGAAAAAGCCGGCGTTCACCAGCTAGTGCCTATCAATCCCCCAAATACCCTCTGTTAGGCACTGGAAAACCCCTACGTGGTGACTGTGGAGGTCTGAAACGGTGAAACCCATAAAATCAAGGAAATGTAGGAAACTAAACTAGATGGTTCGCTTACCTCAATTGTTTGATGGCTTTATCTATGATTTCAATTGCTTCTTTGAACCTTTTCTTGTTGAAATCCAACATGGATATGCCCATCGGGGGGTCTGGACTATGAGAAAGTCCATGAATTGTCTCATCGTACGTATTCCTAATGATTCTATAAGTCTTTGCATCTAACTTCCGAACAAGGTCCGGTGTCAAATATGAATAGATCTCCCTATGATAGTTGCGACCGCCGGTAAACCCGCTTTCTAAGTCTGAGGCTATGTCGCTTCTAATAATCTCAAGTTCTTCCCTTATACGTCGCTTTAATTCGGTTTTTTCATATTTTTGTACCCAAGAATAATGAGCTATGGAAGCCAAAAATCCGATAACTATGCCTAGACTTATCGAAAGGAGAGATGCCCAAAGAATTTCCATCAATTTAGGTTACCAACTATATATAGTGCTCTATCTTGTTTAGGCTTTTTTCATGTCTTTACGTTTATTAAAGGGTTTTTCCTTAAACTTCTCGAGAAAAAATGGAAAAACCTGATAGATGCCCAAAATGCGGAAAAGTCCGTAAAGGATACGTATTCCCTGCTGGACCTCAACCACCCCAAAACGTCGAATATTGCGATTGCGAACCCGAGCCACCCTATGCTAAGTAGGCTTTCTCAAAAGTTGTGTCCATCCTTGTTCAATGCTGACCAAATTTTTGGACCGCATTCAAAGCAAAGGATGTTGAGAGGGGACCCTAGCCAAAAATTTGGCGAGGGTAAAGCTGTTGAGGTTTAGAGTTTTTTAACCAGCATATCCCCGTCGGTAACGGTTACACCCAACAAGTCGCCTTCTTTTATCTCTAGGGCCTCCACCACTTCTTTTGGGATGGTCATTCGTAGGCTGTTCCCTATTCTTGTAACCTTGACCTTTAACATTATTGGCATGCTCATAAGTTATACAAGGGTTATACTTAAATATAAGTGTATCCCTAATTATAATTGCGGATATACTCCGTATAACAAGAGAGATGGGTAAAAGTATGGGGGTGAGAAAAAGGGTTGCCTAAGAAAAACTATGTGCAAAGAAAATTCCTGAACCCAATTGACCTGCACGTCTCCGTTCCCGGAGGCCTCTGGGAGGAACTCAAACGCCTGTTCTACGACCCCAGCTTCCACGTGGATGACAGCCATTTCTTAACGAGGATTCTGGAGGAATACCGCGACTACAAGTGGCCAAGAAAAGCCCTCTTAAATTTGGTTGAGTTGCACCGTGAAGAACTTGGCAAAGAAAAGGGGGTGAGCAAAGGGCCTTGAACGACTATGTATTAGGCGCTCTAGAAACCTTGGCTTGGGTTCGAAAACAGATAGAAGCTGGGAGGAAGCCCGCGGAGCTTAAAGCCGAAATCAACAGCCTTCTCAAAGAGATCCTAGACAACGCGGCATTGCACGCTCTAGGCAAGGTTAAAGCCCAAGCCACCATCTAAAACCTCCCTCTACCCTATTTTTTTAGAAAATTTATGTCTAAAATTTTAGTCAAATACTCGAGAAAATTTTAAAATTTTCGATCAGAAGTTTAAAATCGATGAAGTTCCCTATCTTTACTAACTACGTAATGAGGGTGATCGCGGACTTGTACTCCGGTTGGATCGGGCATGGGCGGCCCAATAATTTCATTCCGCGATCCGTATGAGTGAAAGGACTGTCCTCCGAAAGCTTTTTTCCTTTGTTCACTCGAGCTTAAGGACTTTTCAAAATCCCAAACTTTTAGAGGGGGGTCGAGACGGCTGAACAGAAAAGATTGTGCATCTTTGATTTTAGAAGTACTCAAAAAGGCTGAGAGGCCGCTAGACGTAAAGAAAATTCAAGAACTAGCCGGCATCGCCCATTGGTCAGTTGCCTTGAACCACTTATTACAGTTGCTAATTGAGGGCCAAATAGCCGGCTTCAAGACCAGCAAATCATGGATATTCTTTCTCCCGGAGAACCTTCCTAAAACTCTTCTTGAGGAGAAACTCCAACCCAAAAACACGCTTGGGGGGACTGTATACGGCTTGAGAGAGGTGAAAGGTGAATCATGAGCGAAAAGACCCCCACACCCTCTCCACGAGAGGATGTTTTCGCCATCATGGAGAGGAAGGACGAGGACCAGATTATTGCGGAACTGAAGGGGGCCTACCTGGATGAATTCGTCTACTCGTTCGAGCATGGTGATCGTCGTGTAGTTGGGCTTTCATGGTCAGGGGTAAAGGAGATAGCGTGGCGGCTGGGTTCAATCAGCGTAGACGACCTAACCGTTGAGGATAAGGGTGATTTTTGGCTAGCCAAATGCTCTGCGACTGACCACGTGAGAGGGAACCGGCGTTGGGGAGCCGCGGTCCAACCCAAAAAAATCGGCGACAAAGAAGACGTGTTTGCCCTCCCTAAGGCTGTTTCCAAAGCTCAACGAAATGCTATCAGAGCGGTCATCCCCGAGGCTATGATTAAGACATTCATAGACCGGTTTCTCGAAGAGAGCCGAACCAAGCAACCATCTCCTACCCCTTCCGCAGAGGTTAAAACCGCCGCTGAAAAATCGTTGGCAGCCAATAATTTGGGCGAAATAACAGAGCTTAAAGCAAATGATGTTCCGCTGGCCATCTTAACCGTTAAACATGATGAAGCTTTCCTTACGCCTCAGCAGAAGTTTCATCTTTCCACGCCTCCTTGGGGCTCGTTTTTTGTAGCTAAGGTTTTGGAAGCTATGGTGGCGAAAGATGCCGAATTGGCGATGAAGGGGGAGATAGGACCGACCGATTTGTTCAGCTATAACATCGATGAAGAGGGGGGAATTCTGCGAGAGGTGTATGTGCGAAACTGGAGAACAAAGGAAAGGCTTTCTCAGATTAAGAACGCAGCACGATGGACCCTAAGTAAAATGCTGGAGCGGAGTAAAACGCCGCAGGCTGGGGGCTCCTAGCATGGAGTATGAGAGCATCGTAAGTTGGACGCGGGGTATCATAAGCCAGTATTCCATGGCCCTCACTTTGCGGCAGATCTACTACCGGTTGATTAGCCAACATCCCAGCATCCCCAACACGAAGAGCACCTATAACATGCTCAGCAAAATCTTGGTTAAAGCCAGGGAGCGGGGCGACATTCCTGAAGACGTCATCGAGGATCGGAGCAGGGAAACGATAGGCGGCGAAGGGTGGACATGGGACAGCCCCGACGACTTTCTTGAATACGTTATGGAGGATTTCTCCTCCAAGTGGATGAGCTACAGTCGAAGCCTATGGGCTAGTCAACCTTGCTATGTGGAAGTTTGGGTGGAGAAAGACGCTCTTTCCCGGATAATCAGCGACGCTGTGGACGGTTTTAGGGTTAGAACTGCACCGAGCCGGGGCTATTCAAGCTTCACCTACGTGAGGGATGCGGTGAAACGGTTTGAAGGCTTACCCAACCGGTGGGTCGTAATATTGCATTTCTCGGACCATGACCCCAGCGGCTTGGATATGACAAGGGACCTTCAGGAGCGCTTTGACAGGTACGGTAACGGCCTCGAAATCCACGTGGAAAGGGTGGCCCTAACCTATGAACAAGTTCAAAAATACGGTTTGCCGCCAAACCCCACCAAGCGGGCGGACACCCGAAGCAAGGGCTACATCAGCCGATATGGGGATGGGTGCTGGGAGCTTGACGCCATAGAGCCTGACGAGCTTCAGCGGATGGTTAGAGCATCGGTGGCGAAGCACATCGTTCCCGAAGTTTGGAAGGGAGCTGTGGATAGGGAGGAGCAGGAGCGGGAACGTTTGAGGGTGAAATTTGAGGAATTCACCCGGCTTTTGAAGGGGAACGACCATGACTAGTTTTTACTATGACCATTTTATCCCCTACGTTCAAAATAAGGTGAAGTGGGATGATCCCCTAGTTGACACCATCGCCAGGGTGGGTTTCTCCGCCTTCACCGACAATCCTTTAAACCTGTTTTTGAAGGGCCCCTCCAGTATTGGCAAGTCATATATTGTGAAGCATACCTTAGCTGCTTTCCCAAAGAAATGTAAATGGAACTTAGGGGGGATAAGTCCCAAGGCTCTAATCCACGACCCAAGGGCTGTTTTGGTCGATGAGGAGGGCAACATCCTCGAGCCCCCCACTGTTTCCAAGAAAGATGGCCCTGAAGCTTGGGAGGAATATAAAAGCAAGTTAAAACGCAGCCGGTATCTGATAGATCTTAAAAATGTTATTCTAACTTTCCTTGAAAGCCCAAGCGAAGACACCTTCAACATGCTGAGGCCTATCCTAAGCCATGATGAAGTGGAAATAGAATACCGCATAGCCCCAAGAGGGCAAAGTGAGACTCATACCAAGAATATTGTGGTGAAAAACTGGCCTGCCATGATCTGTGCTACGACAGACAAGGATTATTTAGAGGACTTGGCCACCCGGAGCATAACCGTAACCCCGAATGAATCCATTGAAAAATTCGCCGAAGCGCATAAAGTCACCGCGAAAAAGTATAGCATGCCCTCTTTACCCCAAGAGGACCTAGAATTTAAAGCTATCCGGGACTGGATAGCTCAAAAAATAGGTTCCGGCGTAAATGTTGTTTCCCCTCAGGCTGAAATGGTGGCTGTGTGGTTTCCCCACAATTTAGCCCGAGACATGAGGGACTTCGACAAATACCTGAGCTTCGTAATTGGCAATTGCATCATACACGAGGAAGACAGGCCTAAGATTCGAATCAACAAGCTATGGGAGTTCACCATCACAACTTTGGATGATTTCTTGGCGATCGACCGTTTTTGGAGCCAAATTATCAAAACTACCCGGATGGGGATCTCCGCTGGGGCCATCGAACTATATGAGAAGGTCCTTATTCCCCTTAGTGAGGAAGGCATTAATCTTAACACAATAACCATACGTGAAAGGTATTCCGAAGTTTTCAAAAAACCCATAGCTCCCTCCAACCTTTCAGGCAAACTGAAAGAGCTTCTAAATTTGAACTTGATCGAAGAGGCGACCGACGAGGCGGACCGTAGAAGAAAGCGGTATATCCTCATAGACAGTGATAAGGCTGAAAATGTTTCAAATTACTTCAGTAATCGATTGGTGGGCTTATTTGACCAAGACATCCTCAATATGTGGTTAGATTCTCTAAAAAATTATTTCACGCAAAAAGGACTTTGTAAAGAATCATTCAACTACGAGTTCATCTACAAAGGTGATGTTATAAAAACTGAATTTTTGCTGAAATATCTTAACTCTTTCAATTTAGTTCAAAAAACCAATTCAAGCTTAGAAATTAAATCAAAAAACGAAATGAAACATTCTGAAGGAAATCTCGAAACACTTCAAATTAAAACTTTTAGGGAGGCTGAAACTGGTTGAAGTGTCCCATCCTGCCAAATCACAGTACAGACATCGACGGGCGTTGCTCAAGGGAAGCCTTCTGCCGGTATGCCCGCCTCCCAGAGTGTCCGCGCCGCCGCGGCAGAGCAAGGGAGGGAAAGCCGTAGTGGCCTCCCTTTTTCATGTTCACGTTCATGGTGTAAAAGATGAAGAGAAAGAAAACCCTCCAAACTGAGGAAGCGGTTCCGAGCTACGCCGCAGATGGCCCCTGGCCATTCCCTTGGGTGTCCATCAGACTGGAAAGTGAAGGCGAGGCCTTCAACATCACCCTGCACACCCTCGTTTCCGTCGACGCCATGGCAAAAAGCGTTGAGAAAATCGCCGACGAGTTGAGGAAGTTGAGGGGCTTGAAAATATGAGCCAACAGGAAGCCCAAAAGAAAAACGGCGAACCCTTAACAGCCGTCGCCTACGTGGACACTTCCAAACTCCCCAAAGGTTACCGGTGGTCAGGGACACCGGGCCGGTCGGCCATTCTTACGCCCCGCGGCGTGGCGATTCCCCCGCCGGGTCCTAGAGGCTACGAAACCTACGGGTCAGCGGAAAAAGAGCAGCGAGAATTTGAACGGTTAGCCACGAAAATCGAGATCCGCGGAGGCCCCAAAGCGGGGAGAGCCGTCACCGTCACAGGCCTCGCCCCCGGCGAAACCGTGGAAGAGGCTGCCCGCCGGGCGGCTAGGGAGCATGTGAAATTGGCCACAGGCAGAGAGCCTAGGGTCCAAATCGTCTACGGAGCCCGGGTGGCTGCGAGAGGCGGGAGAAGGGTGGTTGAACCCGTAGCGGGGATAGTCCAACCCACTGGCGTACCCGTGTTCGCCTTGAAAGCTGAACTCACCCCGAAAGCCAAACGGGAAGTCGAAGCCTTCCTAGCGGGAACCCCCTACAAGGAGCCGGAGTTGAGGGAAACACCGGAAGGCGTCGAACTAGCCTACAAGGTGGAGGAGCCCGGTGAAACCTATTGGGTGGTGGAAGGCTATCCTGAGCGGCGGTTTGCCACCGAGGCGGAAGCCCGAGCCTTCGCCGAACTGGTATCAGGCCCAAGAGCCGAATTGGCAGCGGACCTAGGAGGCAGGGAGGGGGCGATCCCCCTAGCCCCCGGCATCTTCAAAACCATCGAGGACACCGTGTTCGACCCCGACGCGCCCATCCTAGGTTATGTGGAAATTCCCCGCAAACCTTTGGCTGTTCACCCCCTCGGAGCCTACCCGGCTCCCTTCACCACTTACAGGGAAGCCCGGCCTTTTACCAGCGTTTTTGAAACCCCAACCGGGGAAACCATGGTCGAACCCGACGTCTTCGCTGAACCGCCTTCTCTGCCCAAATCCTTAACCGAGCAGCGGCTTGAGAAGCTTTTCGCCCTAGAGAAAATGCTGGGAGAGCTTGAGGGACCTCCTGAAGAGTTCGCCGCCCTCGGAGCCTACGCCATAGGGGTCCCCCCGACCAAGGAGGAGTTTGAGGCTGTCACAGGCTACCGGCCTGAAAGGGAGGCCGCCCAGCTTCTCGGCAGGTCCATAATCGAGTATGAGAAGGCCTTCGCCGCGCCCGTCTACGGCATCACCGAGAACATCGTTAGAACCGTGGAAGACATCCACGGAGCGGTCACGGGAAGAGAGCTTTTCCCCATCCCCTATGCCGTGAGGGTGAAGGCTGCCCCTGAAGAATTCCTGTCCCTAGAAGCCCGCGCCGTCACGGGGAGGATTTCGAAGAAAGAACTGGAAGCCGTCGCCGCCTACAGGCCTGAGTTCAGGTTTGAAGTCGTCCCTGAACTTGAAAAACCCTACACGCCGAAGCCCTACGCCCCCACAGCCTTCCAAGCGGTCCTCACATCGGTTCTGGAAACTGGAAAACCCCTAGCCGAACCTCCACCTGAAGCCCTCCCAGGTTTGGGGAGGTTGGCTGTCGGCGTTCCCCCCACCGAGAAAGAACTTGAAGCCATCACCGGCTACCGCCCCACCGTTAGGCCCGTCCTTTCCAAGGAGATGCGGCGGCTGCTCAAACCTGAGATGCGGGGTTACGCGTTGGGCTCCCTTCTCTACGAGGCCGCGCTGTGGTATGGAATAAGCAAACCCTTGGAGAAAGGGCTTAGGCTCACCTCCAAAGGTATAGGCAAAATAGTTGAATATTATAGGGCTCCCTTCAGACCAAGGGTTCCTCCCACAACCAGATACGTTGAACGAGTCCCCGGGGCCCTAGTTAAGAGGGTGGGGTATCCGAAGAGAACTCAGAAAACTTTCCGGGAAATCCCCTATACGAGGCTTGGCGTGGAAGACCTTAAAGTGGTCCCTCCTGAAGGGTACAGGCCTCCCTTGGCTAGCCATTTACGGGTCATCGAGGTGACCGCAAAGCGGCAGGCCAAGCTTCCAGAATATTTCGTGATAACAGCCAAAGACGTAACTGATGTAATCCCATCCAAAGAGGCGGTTTCCCTATTTCCCAAAATCTTGGGGAAAACCCGTAGAATCCAAGTCCCTCCAACCCAGGCGACGGAGTTCATCTTCAGAATTAAGAAGGGCAGAATCCGGTTGGTGGCGGAGGTTCCCTCGACCATGCGCGGTGTCCCCATAGCGATGAGGCCTTGGAAGAGGGTAGGGGGTCTACAAGAAACCTTAGGCCCTAAGTTTCGATGGACCCCCGTCAAACCTAGAGCTAGGGAGATTCTGAAGATTGAAGAAGAGTTCACCAAGGAAGTAGGCTACAAACCTCGAACACCGATTCCCCCCAGCCGCCAAACCTTCCTAGCCCCGCCTCCACCGGGGAGGCCCTATGAAGCCATACCCGCCCCGCCTCCCTCGGTCATGGAGAAAGCCGTCGAAGCCGTGGACCCCTTCGCCCGGTGGTCCCCCATCCTAGCCGCCCAAGCCTACCTCCAACCCCGGGTCACGTATCCCAAGGGAACCGACATGTGGGCCCGGTTGGAGGGGAGGTTTAAACTCCCACCCGAATACCGAACACCCACCAAGTTAGGCGTAGCCCCCACCCGCAAGCCTAAGTTTAAACCCTACCCCAAACCGTACCCCGCCATCCTCCGCATGAGAAAAAGAGGGAAACTCTTCGAAAGGGGAACCGTCGGGTTTAATGTCGACGTGGACCGCGCCTTACGCCCCTTAACAAAGATAACCCGCCAACCCGCCCGCAAACCTAAGGAGGCCCCCGCCGCCGACATCGCCCAAGAGATCTTCCCCAGGATGAGGGAGAGGCCCACCGTCGGGGTTACGCCCACTCCCCGTTTTAAGGTGGCCCCTGGGCAGAGGGTAGGCGTCATGCCCCGGCAGCTTCTCAGACAGGTTGCTGAAACTGTTCAAATGCAGGTTGAGCGCCCATGGGAGAGAAGACGGATACGCCGTCCTCCACCGCTGTTCCTGTTTCCCCCCCGACGTGGGAAAACTAAGAAGACACTCTTGCCTGAATGGCGCTACAAGGAATACCGACACTACATAGGCGACCCGTTTCAGGGAATGAGGGGTCCCCTCAAAAACTTGAACGCCTTCTTGGCCGGCAAGAAGCCGGCGAAAAAGAAGGGGAAACGCAAGAAGCGGAGGAAAAGGTGATGGTGTCGAAGAGGTTGGTTAAAATCACCCTCCGAGCCCGCAGGAAGGGGCCCCCTGTTTGCCGGTACTGCCATCGACCCCTCCAGCCTAGGGAACGGGCCTGGAGGTATGTCACCCGATATGGCGTCGTCTACGCTTGCCCAACCTGTGAGGAAAACCCGGTCATCACCCCTGTGCTCCCCGTTCCCCGCAAAAAGAAACCCGTTCAGGTGGAACTACCGCTTGGAAGGCCCTCTTAAAGCCCAAGAGGAAAGGCTGCGGAGAGAGTTGCGGAGGCTTGAACGCAGCCTAGGCCTAGTTCCAGGTGAGTTACGCCTAGAATGGATGCCGACGGAAGACGGAAAAGAAAACGACGGTGAAGTGAAAGGGGGAACTGTCCGCATTTATGCTAAAGATTTTAAAAAGGCCAAACAGACCCTCAAACATGAGTTAGTGGACTTGGTCCTGTCAAGGTATGAGCAGCCTTGGAGGGACTTGGCTTTCACCCTTCTTGAAAACTTCACCAAGTCCCAATATCGACGAAAGGAGGCTTTGGTCGAACGGCTTTGCAACCTAATTTAGGCGGAAAGGCGGCCCTCCAAAAAGGGCCAAGGGTCGGCCTCCCTTTTCCCTTGGTTTGGCCATGGCCCACCGCCCCGCAAACAAGGAGATGGTGAAACTGGAAGTGGTTGAAGAGGAGGTTGAAGAGGAAAAGGGCTTAGCCGCCGCCAGCCTCTTCCGGCAAGCCTATAAGAACCATGGCTACGTGCAGCTTTTCATCATCGGCCCCCAAGGCGTAGGCAAGACCACCTACTCCTTGCAAATAGCTTGGGAAGTCTACCGGAGCCTCCACCCGCAACTAACCGACCAAGAAGTTTGGGACCTAGTCTTAGACCGGCTTTTCTTCGACGTTCGCCCTTCCATCGCCCTGTTCCGGTGGGCTCGGCAACACGGCAAACGCATCCCCCTGGTAATCTACGATGACGTAGGCGTCCACCTGTCCAAGTACACTCCGTTTCAGAAGGGAGGCTACGGGGTGGTGAAGGCTGTGGCCTCTCTCTTCGACACCATAAGAACCATCTGTAACGGTGTGATCATCACCAGCCCTAAGCTTCACAGCATAAAAGCGGTGCAGGAGCTTTCCTGGTACAAGGCTAAAATCTTCAAAACCGATGACGGCCTAATCCGCCAAGCTAAGGTTTGGGAGTACACCGAGGAAGTGTGGGGGGACCCTTGGCATTCATGCATAATAACGGATGACTTCTACCTGTGGCTCCCTCCCGACGTGAGAAAACGCTATGAAGAAAAACGAGGGGAAACCGTCGACGCCATCTTGGATGAGTGTGAACGAGCCCTAACCAAGACTCCGAGATATACTTTAAATTGCTGTGAAGTATATGAGCTATACCGGGAATGTGGTAACTTGAGAGAAACAGCTAGAAGGTTGAATAAGCCTTATTCAACCATCCAGGGAGCCTTAGACCGCCACCGCCGACACACAGGGATGAACGACGACGCCTCAAGGGTTTATGGTAATGCTCCCGGAAAAATCCACATTCCTGAAGAATCAAAAAATTGAATATGCTACGTTGGGGCCGTGGGCTAGCCTGGTCTATGCTTGGTGGCTTGGGCCCACCAGATCGCCGGTTCAAAAGGGCGCAGGCGAAGGCTGAGCCCTGAAACTCCGGCCGGCCCCACCACAGAGCTGAAGTTTTCCAAGCCTAGGCCCAAAAAACTTTAAGGTTCAGGGCGGCTCTGATCTAATCGCGCCGGGGTCGCCTAGAAGCACCCCTAAAGGGTGTTGGGAAACCTGGTAGGGCGCAGTTCCCGCGCGAAGGGAGCCCAAGCCTGCTAACCGGCTGAGGCAGCGAGTCTGTGGCTCGTTGGAGCCTCATGGGTTCAAATCCCATCCCCGGCGCCACCAACCCCACCCCTGAGGGTTGCAGCCGGGCAGCCGGCTTGCTGTCTGTTTCTGTCTCTCCAAAAAAAAAGCTATACCATATTTGGCCAAATATGGTATAGCCGGCGTGGGGGTTCTTCCAAGGGCTCAGCTTATCTTCGCGGGTTTAAACCTAGGAAGTCTGATGGACTGGTAGGTTCTTTTCCCAACCCAGCTGGAGAGCAGAACTCTGGTGCTGACCCTGTCCCTCACCGTCCGGTATCCGAGGATGAGGGTTACCTTCCCGTTTTCATGCCGGCAGGAAAAGATTTTAGCGTGGCGCTTCAGTCTGCAGGTAAGCCTGTAGAGTTCAGCTAAGCCTATGGAGGGGAAAACCTCCTTCCAAACCTCCAGTTTCTCCCGAACCTTCCTCCGGAGGCTGGGCTTCCGAGACATGGGTAACCGAAGCTTATACCCCTCCGAGGCTTATAAGTTGCTATTTAACACCTGTAAAACACTCGGCCGAAAAGGTTCCTGAAAGCTCGCAGGGAAGGGAAACGTTTAATTTCGTTCCCCGCCCACTATAAGGTCCAGTTGGCAGCGGAGCCAAAACTGGAAGTGAAAGCCCCTTGAAGGAAATGGCGGAGAGAGGCAGAACCCTCACCCGGCCCCTCTACCGGGAGCTAAAGGACTACGCCGCCCAGCTGGGAATCCGGGACATGATCTACCTCAACATAGGGGAGCCTGATTTCCCCACGCCTCTGCCCATCGTGGAAGCGGCTAAGAAGGCGATGGACGAAGGCTTCACCCACTACACCGAGGAGCGGGGAATCCTCGAGCTGAGGGAAGGCATAGCTGAAAGGCTGAAGGCTGAAAAAGGATTGGACATAGACCCCAAAGAAGGCATCCTCATAACCAACGGAAGCTCCGACGCCATTTTCCTCACCATCCTAAGCCTCGTAGACCCCGGGGACGAAGTAGTTCTCCCCGAACCCTACTACCCGCCCTTCCTCTCAGCCATCAAGCTGGCCTCCGGAAAGCCAGTGACGCTTCCCCTGAACAGAGACACCCTCACCCTCGAGCCTGACCAGGTGGCAGCCGCGGTGGGGGCGAAGACCAAGCTCATGGTGGTCAACAGCCCCTGCAACCCCACGGGCATGGTCTACGGGAAAGACGTCCTCAAAGCTGTGGCGGAGCTGGCTGTGGACCACGATTTTTATGTGGTCTCCGACGAGGTCTACGACAGGTTCGTCTACGACGGAGCGGAAAGCCTCAGCATAGCCGCCTTCCCGGGGATGACGGAGCGAACCCTCATCCTCAACAGCTTCTCCAAAACCTACGCCATGACCGGGTGGAGGATAGGCTACGTGGCCGGAGACGGGCAGAGGGTCTCCCGAATCCTCCGGGTGAAGGGCGCGGGAAACGTCTGCCCCAACTCCATAGCCCAGAAGGCAGCCGTGGCCGCGTTGAGGGAGGGAGAACCCTACGTGGCTCGGATGCTGAAGGAATACGCGGAGCGAAGACAGCTGGTCTGGGAAGCCCTACAGCGGCTGCCTGCCTTCCGATGCCCCAAACCCCAAGGCGCCTTCTACTTGCTCCCCGATGTCTCCGCTGTCGAAAAGGACTCCCTCAAGTTTGCGAAATACCTCATCAAGGAAGCCCACGTGGTGGTGGGTCCGGGGGTAGCCTTCGGCCCCAGCGGAGAAGGCCGCATCAGAATCTCCTACTCAGCCTCCAAGGAAAACCTAACCCAAGCCTTTGAGAGGCTCAGGCAGGCTGTGGAAAACTACGGAGGCTGAACCTCCACCCTTCCAAGGGGGGCGCTGTTTGAAGCTATTGGTCCTCAACAATAAGAGTGAAACCTTGGAGCAGCTTTTAGGCTTTCTCGAAGACCGCGGCCTCTCCTACCATGTCAAAACCCCCATGGAGCCCCTCAGCCTTCAAAACTACCAAGGCGTCATCATCTCCGGAGGAGTCCTCCCGGGCGGCCGGTACAGGGAGATGTTAGAATGGTACAGGCGGCTTCTGAACTCCACACTTCTCCCCACCTTGGCCATCTGCCTCGGGCTGAGGATTCTCGGCTACTGCTACGGCTCCAGGATGAGGAGGCTGGAGAAGGCGGAAAAGGGAGTGGTAACCCTCCGCTTTTTCCGAGAGTTCCCCCTAACCCCCGGGAGAAAGGAGCTGACAGTCTACGAGGACCACGACTATGAGCTTCTCTCCCTCCTCGAGCCTCTGGAAAACCACGCCAGCTCCCCCACCTCCAAGATTCAAGCTGTGAAACACAAGGCCAAACCTCTCTTCGGAGTTCAGTTTCACCCCGAGGTGGCAGCTGGAAACGAAGGCTCCATTGTTCTAGAAAACTTTGTAAAACTGTGCTCTGAAAGGCAACCCAGCCCCGGTGGCTCCTGAGGCAAGTGAAGCCGGTATCTTCATGTCCCCTGAACAAGCTTAGAAAATAGGGGAGGCAGCGGAACTGGGCGAGGAAATCCGAGAAGGCGACGACGTGGTCCTATACTTGGATGGGAGAAGAAGGTACCTAACTCGGGTTAAGAGAGGCAGCACCCTCCACACCCACAAAGGCTACTTGGCCCACGACGACCTGATAGGCAAGGCCTTCGGCTCCCCCATCCAGAGCAGCCTAGGAGCCCGGTTCGTAGCCCTTAAGCCCACCCTCAGGGACTACCTCCGGAAGCTGGCAAGGAGAACGCAGGTCATGTACCCCAAGGACATGGCCCTCCTCCTGGTCTACGCCAACATAGGCCCAGGGGCCAGGGTTGTGGAAGCCGGCACGGGCAGCGGAGCCTTAACCAGCCTTCTAGCCTTCTACGTCAAGCCGGAGGGCAGAGTTTACAGCTACGAAACCCACGGCGAGTTCCTTGAAACTGCGCGGAGAAACTTGGAGAGAACAGGCCTCCTGGAGTTTGTCACCCTCAAGGAGGGGGATGTCACCCAAGGCATCGAGGAAACCCAGGTAGACGCTGTGGTGTTAGACCTAGCCACCCCCTGGCTGGTGGTCCCCTACGCCTTCAAGGCTTTGAAACCCAGCGGAGCCTTCGCCTCCTTCAGCCCCACCATTGAGCAAGTGGTGAAAACCGTGGAAGTCTTGAACCACCATGGATTCGTGGACTTGGAAACGGTGGAGTGCATGACCCGGAGGTATCAGGTGGAAAGGGGGAGAACACGGCCTGAAACCTTAGCCGTAGCCCACACAGGCTATCTGACCTTCGGCCGAAAAGCCGTCTCACAACATGGGGAGTAAACCAAGCCTTCCCTGAGAAAGTTTCAGAGGTGCAGACCGCATTCTTTTTTGTCCCTACCCCTCCACCTCCCAGCCCGAGGGTCTTCGCCGGGAGCCACGGGTGTGGTGCACAGGGTGCAGCCGATGCTGGGGTAGTTTCGGTCGTGGAGAGGGTTGTAAGGAACATGGTTTTCGGTGATGTATTTCCAAACATCCTTGAAAGTCCAGTGGACGAGGGGGTTCACCTTCACCAAGCCGAATTTTCTATCCCTTTCCACCACGGCTGCGCTGGCTCGGGTGGGCGACTGCTCCCGCCTTATCCCCGTCACCCAAGCTTCCAGCCCCGCCAGCGCCTTCTTCAGCGGTTCAACTTTCCTGATCTGGCAGCACAAGTCCGGGTTCCGCTGGTAGAGGTTTTCACCGTAGAGCTCCCTCTGCCTCTCGAGGGTGAGCTCGGGGGCGTATCGTTCAGGTTTGATGCCGTATTTTTCCGCAGCCTTCTCTATCAGTTCGTAGGTTTCCTTGAAGAGGAGGCCTGTGTCGATGTAGAAAACCCTCATCCGGGGGGTCATCTTGGAGATCATGTCCAACAGGACCATGTCCTCGGCTCCGAAACTGCAGGCGAAGGCTATGGTCGGATAAAACCTGTCCAACGCCCACCGGAGAGTCTGCTGGGGAGGCTGACCTTCAAACTTTCTGCGCAGTTCCTCCAACTCCTCATCCTTCATCTTCCCCGCCTCTTTTCCACCGGATATCTTCAACAGTTTCCCCTCCTAGCTTTCTTTTAAAGGCAGCCCATCCGCCGGCTGGGCTGGGCTGATGACCAGAGACCTGAGCCTCCGGGGCACAGGACGTCCCCTCTGGGCGAGGAGTCCGAAGACCATCAGCCCTATGATAGTGCACACGAGGAGTGTCATCTCCCCCAAGGTGAACGCAACAGCGCTAAGCCTCAGCAGTTCGATTACCCTGCCTGTGAGGACGTAGCCCAGCCTTAGGGCGGCGCCGATGATAGCCAAAAGTATGGAGTAAGCAAGGATCAATCGGATGGAAGGGCCCCGCACATACCGTGTCGCCTGAGCTCCGATCTGCGCCCCCACCGCCGCGCCCACCAGCATGATGACGGCGGCGGTGAGGTCGACGTTGCCGCTCATGGCATGCCTCAGGCTGCCGAAACCTCCGGACAGGCTCATGATGAAAAGGTCTGTGCCCACAGCCATGAAGGTGGAGCAGCCGAGGCCGTAGGCGAGAGCCGGGGTCCTCAGAAATCCTCCGCCCACACCGAAGAACCCGGAAAGGGTTCCGGTGGCAAAGCCCAGGAAGAGGACCACCCAGAAGGAGGCGGAAACCTTCGCAGCCTTAAAAGACACCATAGGCCGCCATTCCAGGGAACGGATTCGCTTGGAAAGGCCGGAGGCGTAAACTTCCGAGGGGAGGGGTTTTCCTTCGTCGTACCATTTGTCCAGAAGTTTGATGGATTTACGGCTTTCCCACGCCATGAACGACCCGATGCCCACCAGCATGGCCAAGGAGGCGCCCAGCACAGCCACATCTGACAGGCCAGTTCCCTTCAGGTGGTTCAAAATCCGAACACCCAACTCGATGCCTAGGAGGGTGCCCGCCACCGTCAGGAGGCCCAGTTTCACGTCCACGTTGCCCAAGTGCCAATGTCTGATGCTGGAGATGACGGATTTTCCGAAGATGTGGGTGATGTCCGTGCCCACGGCCAGATGCCCGGGGAAGCCGAAGACGATGAGGGCGGGAGTCACCATGTAGCCGCCTCCTATGCCTATGAAGCCTCCGACCACGCCCACCGTGAAGCCTATGAAAACCAGTAGAATAGGGGAAACTTCAACCCCGGAGGCAGCTGGCAGCACCCTACATCAGCCCTTAGGAAAGCGCAGACTTATCCTTCCCCTTCTCGAAACGGAAGGCTTCGGTGAACTTCTGTCCTGCCATGCCTAAGGAAAAGCCAAGTATAAGCATTATGGTTATTACGAAGACGGCGGAAAGAGGAGCGCCGCCCTGAAAAACACCGGCGGAATCGTGGAAGAAAGAGGTGTTGATAACAGCGTGTAAAACTAGAAGGGAAACAGCTCCCCAAAGAACCAGCATAAGGAATGCTTTCCCGTTAACAGTAAACCTTCTTTCAGAGGTCCCGGCAAACTAAATCCCTTCTCATGGTCCCTGCCCTCGAAGGATGGTGTAAATTATAACATTGTTATATTTAAATTTTAAACCAAAAAACCGCCTAAGCCTTATATCTAAGTAGGGCGGCGACGCCTCCGAAGGATTTCAGCAACATCTCTCCCTCCTCGTGGGAAGTCGAAATCATCTCAACCTCCCCATTGGACTTTTCCGCCAGCTCAGTTAAGGCGTCGATGAGGTCTGTTTTCTCCCCCAGTTGAAGGGCGGCGACGCCGCATCGGGGGCAGGGTTTCTTGGAGGTTTCAGCCTCTAGGCTGAGCAGCTCCCCCTCTTTGACAGTTCGCTGCTCGGAGAAGCCGCAGGCGGAGCACTTCACGGTGACGGCGAGGAGGTCTAATTCTTCCGAAAGCAGCAGAACCCTGACCGAGCCGGCTTCCAGATGTTTCCGAACCTCCTCCACACCGTAGACGGCTAAGCCTGAGTCTCGGCCCAGCTCTCCGAGGAACTGCTGGACGAGCTCCCTCTCCTGCACATATCGGACGTTCTTCAGGATTTCAGGGGCCTTGGCCATGACTTCCTTGACCCCCTGCTCATCCACGTAGGCCGTGTCCACCACAGCCAAGACCTTGTCCTGAAGCGTGTAGTGGAGGTATCTGCCTTCGACGAAATCCTGCTTGGTGGGACCGGGGCCTCCTATGATGATACCCTTCAAGTCAGGGATGTCCGAGAAAATCTGAGCAGCATAGCTGGCCGCCCTCTTGAAGTACTCGTTGATCTCCACTTCCCTAAGCCTTTCAAACCTTCGAGCCGACTGGCCGCCGGCCCGGTGTTTGCCGGCAATGCCTGAACTGATGGACTTGACAATTTCCAGCCGCTTACCCCTGAGGATGGCGTAGGTGGCGCCGCTTCCGTCGATGACCATTATCCCGTAGGTAGCCTTCTCTTTGAGGATGTCGAAGAGAGGTTCTAGGTGGAAACGGGAGTCGCAGCGGTAAAGGTAAACGCCGATGGGTTCCGGGGGAACCAAGACGTAGAGCTCCATTTTCTCTGAGCCCGGGGGCCCCTGGGCTACGGCTCCGCAGAAAAGCGCCAGCCCGGTGGGTGGCACTTGGTCTATGAGCTTCAGCCTCTGAATGGCTTTCTCAATGGCGGACTGGACATTGTGGCGGGTGGTCCGAGATTTAATATTGGAGGCGGTTCCGTACTCCTCCCGCAGGTTGGCTATGACATCGCTGACCTGGCGGCCTGGGGGAATGTAGAGGGTGATAAGCTCGGTGTGGCGGCCTTCCTTGGAGGCCAAGTCCTCCAGCAGCCTCTTGGCTTTGAAAACGCCCACGGACCGGCTTTGTTTACCTGTATTCTCCATCCTAGTCATAGGAAAACCGCTTCCCAGAAAACACGCCCTTAACGCTCGGCTTTTGGAAAAGTTTCCGTCGGCTGATTTCCTGACAGGTTATTCCCTAACTCATAGCCCGGTGAACACCAGCAGTCCATAATGCGGCTTCATGGGTTTTAAGGTTTATGGGCCGGGAAGCGGAAATTTCTTATTCTAAAGGCTTCTAGTTTACTAAGCGAAGGGACAGCCTTTGAAACTGGTCATCAAACTGGGCGGCTTTCTTTTCCCCCAGAAACCCAGCTCTCGCAGGCTGAGGGAATACGCTGGAGTTTTAAAGAGGCTGGCTGACGAAGGACATCGCCTCCTCGCCGTCACCGGAGGCGGAGGGCTGGCGAGGAGCTACATCAACCTAGCCCGGAAGCTGGGAGCTGATGAAGGAACCTGCGACCAGCTGGGCATCGAAGCCTCCCGGATGAACGCTCGCCTGCTGGCCTTGGCCCTCGACGACTACGCTTTTCCCGAAACCCCCACCACTCTAGGGGAGCTGAAAAAGTTTTTCCAAGGGGGGAAAATCGTGGTCATGGGCGGCTTGACACCCGGCCACTCCACCATGGCTGTGGGGGCTTTGGCGGCGGAGGCTGTGAAGGCGGACTGCTACATCATCGCCAGCGACGTGGACGGAATCTACACCGCGGACCCTAAGGTGGATGAGGAGGCTGAAAAACTGGAGGAAGCCTCCACCGCCCAGCTGCTGGAGATGGCGATGAAGAAAAGACTGTGGGCAGGATCCTACCAGCTGGACCCTTTGGCCTTGAAGGTTTTAGACCGTTCGAGGATACCCGCCTACTTCATCGACGGAAGGAAAACTGAAAACCTAGTCAAGGCGGTGATGGGGCTGAAGGTGGGCACCCGTATCTCCGCCTCCCGGTGAAAGGGCGGGCTGGAGAGGCTTCCATTTAAATATAGGTCGGTTTTCAGAATAAACCCAAGAGGGGCTGCGGGGTTGCTGGAGAGGATTTTCGGCAGCAAGACGCAGACGAGGTTGTTGGAGTATTTTCTGGCGAACCCCAACAAGGTCTTCAACCAAGCTGGGCTTTCCCGTTTTCTGAACTGCTCTCCTTCTTCGGTGGCAAGGCTCATCCAGCCTTTGGTGAGGGAAGGAATCCTCGCCTACGAGCAGATCTCCGGGCAGATGAAGGTCCTAGCCCTCAACACCGAGTCGGAGAAAGTGAAGCTCCTGCTGGAGTTCTACGAGAAATACAAAGCTCTTTGACCCGAAGGCCGCCCGGGATTTAGGAAGTTTTCCTGATGAGAAAGTGAAAATCCTTACCTGTCTTCCAAACTTTCAAAAGTTCATTTTCAGTCCTTCTAGCCCAGCTTCGAACATCCTCTTCCGAGGCAGGGTCGTCGGCTATGACCTCCAAGACTTCACCCTCAGCCATCCCTCCGACTTCCGCCGCTGTTCTGAGGACGGGCTCAGGGCATGTGAGGCCGCGGGCGTCCAGCACTTTGTCAGGTCTCGGGCTTTTTTCCAACCCACTCCTCCTCCGAGGCGGCTTATGGAGATGGGGAGTTGGAAGTTTTTGAATTTTTTGGTAACACTCCGGGCCCGAATTAGATAGGGTTAAGTTTAAGGGTTCAACTAATTAACTGAAAGCCTAAAGGTTCGTTTGGGGGTTATAAATTCTGCTCCTCGTGGTCGGTGAGCCTGTAAAGCGGTGGAAGTGCGCCTACAAGGCCTGCGAGGCCCTCTGCTGCAGGATGGAAAGGGAATTAACCCTGAAGGATATAAGGGAAATCTCCAAAGCCGCCGGGAAAAAGGTGGAAGACTTCGTTCAGGTTAAACCCAACAGGAGAGGCGCTGTACCTTTCACTCTAAAAAGAAAAAGGGGCCGATGCGTCTTCCTCCAAGAAAACTTCCAATGTCAGCTTCACCCCCTAGGGGCTAAACCCTCCCTATGCCGGATATACCCCTTCCTCCTAAGCCGGGTCATCTACGGCGACGAGCCCATCCTAGAAGTAAGGCCCGCTCAAGATTGCCCGGGAATTGGTAGGGGGCCGAGGTTTGGGGAGGAAGCCGTAAAGACTGTGGCGGAAAGCGCGAAAAACTACCTAGAGGGGCTGAGGGAAGTCGTCAAACTTT
This sequence comes from Candidatus Hecatella orcuttiae, assembly GCA_002011035.2. Taxonomy (GTDB): domain Archaea; phylum Thermoproteota; class Bathyarchaeia; order Hecatellales; family Hecatellaceae; genus Hecatella; species Hecatella orcuttiae. The sequence continues at coordinate 320,231 of MTLY02000003.1, forward strand.
CCCGACGGGGACTGAAACCTGAGGAAATCCTAGAGAAACTGGAAGCCGCCTGAAAAAAGTATGAAAAAGACATAAATTTCATACCGGTTCTTCCGCCATGCTGGGAGACGGAGTCCGCAGCCTATCCGGGCTTCCCGCGCAGTTTGCTTCAAAAACGTTTTTGGGAAGAGGAGGATGGATAAAAAAAGGGAGCTTCAAAAACTGAGCGAAGAAATAGCCTCCTGCAGAAAGTGCGACCTCTACCAAACGAGACGGAAAGCCGTGCCCGGGGAGGGAAAGGAGGATGCTGAAATATTCTTTGTGGGCGAGAGCCCAGGGGAGGAGGAAGACAGGCTAGGCCGGCCTTTCGTGGGTAGAGCGGGGAGGTTCTTAGATGAGCTTTTAAAGGCCTCAGGTTTGAGAAGGGAGGACGTGTTCATCACCTCGGTGTTGAAGAGTCATCCCTCAGGAAACAGGCCGCCTAAGAGAAGCGAAGTGGAAGCCTGCCTGCCTTATCTGAAGAGGCAGCTGGAAATTGTAAACCCAAAACTCGTAGTCCTCCTCGGCAACGTGGCCCTTCGGTCTTTGCTGGGGGCTGAGAAGGTTTCTCAAACCCACGGCTTCGTCGAGAAGAATGGCAGGATGTTTTTCGCCACCTACCACCCCTCCGCTGGGATGAGGTTCCCTAAGATCAGGCGGAGAATGCTGGAGGACTTCAAGAAGCTGAAGACCTTCATCCGAGGTTAGGGAGAGGAAAGGAAGGGAATGAGCTTCAGCATCCAAACATAGATCAAGATGATGAGCAGCACCGGGATCATCAGCATTAAATAGAAAACTAGGAGAGGAGACGGCCTCTCCTTAACCTCCAACGGTGGCTTCTTCTTTTTCCAAAACTTCTTTTTTCTCTTGAAGAGACGCCTTTTCATGGGAGGAAGCCGTCCTGAAAAACCCTCTTGACGGAAAGATGATAAGCGTCTTTTTACCAATGTTTAAATATCCTAGGGACAAATAAGGTTCTTGATGATGAGGTCGTCCCAGACTGATCGTCCCGAAGCGAAATGATGACCACGCGACGAACTGAATCTTCACTACCCTCCCGCTGAAACCTTTCTGAACCGCCCAAGAGCCGCCAGCCAGCTTCGGTCGTGAAATCCTTATGAAAACGGAGAGCAATCCTCAGACTGTTTCGGAAGGTTTTCCGGGAAGAAAAACGTTGGAAACAGGGCTTAAGCCCCTCTGCAAATGTGCAAGCTGCGGCCAAATGCTCGGAAAGGCTACGAGGGACAACCCTTGCCCACGCTGCGGAAGCTCCTTTTTCACCGTAAAATATGAAAAGTCTCCCGGGATGGAAAAATCATGGGCAAACCCCTCCGATTTGGCGTGCACACCGCCCTCGAAGGTTTAGGTTTCGAAGACGTTCAAGCCCTCTGCTTGGAGGCGGAACGTCTGGGCTACGATTTCTTCACGGTAACGGACCATTTTTATCCCATGGGAGAAGCCTTCTACCCGAATTCCGGCTATCCCCTCGAATGCTGGAGCGCGTTGGCGGCTCTCGCGGCGGTGACGGCTAAGATAAGGATAGGCCCCCTTGTAACCTGCACCCTCTACAGAAACCCATTGGTATTGACTAAAGCAGCCACCACGGTGGACATCATCTCCCACGGGCGGCTGACCCTAGGCTTGGGGGCAGGCTGGTATGAGAAGGAGTTTAAAGCCTTCTTCGGGGTCTTTCCCCCTGCAGCCGAAAGGTTCCAACGCTTCGAGGAGGAAGTTCAGATAATAAAAAGCATGCTGGAGAACAGGGAAACCACGCATAGGGGGCGATACTACCGTCTTTTAAGGGTGGAAAATCTTCCCCCACCCGTTCAGAAGCCGCGGCCGCCCATCCTCATCGGAGGCACAGGCGAAAAAAGACTGCTTAAAATAGCCGCTAAACATGCCGATGAAGTTCAATTATATTTTAACCTCCCAGAGGCGGAGGTTAAAAGAAAAGTAGAAGTATTAAAAGAACACTGCAAAAACGTAGGCAGAAATTTCGGGAACATAGCCCTCCACATGGGTCTCTACGTTTTCCACCCTAAGATGCAGCGGTATTTTGAAGATATGCTGAGGCATCTGGCTCAGGTTGAAAACAGGCCGCTTGAAAAAATCAGAGAAAACTACCTCCCCCCCGACGCTGACCCGGAAGAGTATGTGGGCTTGATTCGAAAATATTCAAGCTTGGGAATCAACTGCTTCAACCTCGTGCCCATAGGGCCGCTTCCCGAACGGGGTTCTATGCTTAGGCGTTTTGCCGAAGAGGTGAAAGCCGTCTTCAAAGCCTAAGGAGTAGCTTGGATAACTTTATATGAGGAGGATTCCATATCCTTCCAACAATCTTTCACGAATAACGTTGGTGATGGGAATGTCTATGAAAGAAAAAGTGGAAAAAGCTGTTGAAAAGATAAGGCCTTTACTTCAAGCCGACGGTGGAGACATCGAGCTGATGGGCGTGGAGGGCAACGTGGTCAGGGTAAGGCTGACCGGAGCCTGTGCCGGATGCCCTATGTCTCAGATGACCCTCCAAATGGGCGTGGAGAAATCCCTCAAGGAGCAAGTTCCAGAAATAGAAAGAGTAGAAGCCGTGTAAAGGGGTTTCTGTCTACCTTTTAGGCTTTCAACTCTCTCAATCAGCTTGGCTTAGACCTTTTTTCTGCCGTATTCTTCCGCAGCTTCAACCATGGCCTTCATGTTGGCGATGGGTGTGTAGGGGGAGAGGCCGCATCCCGGAGCCAAGATGTCGATGCCTTCTTCGATGATCCTCCTACTCTCCCTCTTGACGTCTTCAGGTTTCCCTTCGATCATCGTCTTGACAGGGTCCACGTTCCCTATGATGGTTGTTTTGCCCTCCACCAGCGCCTTCGCCTCCTTGACGCTGACCTTCTGGTCGATGCTGAGGCCCTTCACGCCGCTTTCAGCCATCTGCCGGAGGATTGGCGTGGCGTTTCCGCAGACATGCAGGGCGGTGGGGCATTTGATGCTCTCCGCAGCCTTCTTCAGATAGGGCAAAGCATACTTGCCGAAGAACACCGGGCCGATGGTTGAAACTATGGGCTCTAGGAACGTCACCACATCCGCCCCCGCTTCAGCTAGGGCGTTGCCGAACTCAGCGGCCACCTGCCAAGTGATTTCAAGGATTCTCTCCACTTCTTCCGGCTTGGTTATGATAAGCCTCATTTGGAGGTCGAAACCCTGAACGGTCCCCGCCAGGTTGTAGGGGCCCACGATTCCGGCGATGACGGGAACATCGTCACCTACTTTTTTTCTGAGAAGCTTCACCGCTTCCACGATGACGGCCATCTTGCCCTCGGTGGGCGAGGGCACCCGGAGGCTGCTGGGATCGCTCACAGGCTTGGTGACCGTGGGCGTGAAGTCCTTTTTTCCTTCATGGTAGTCGACGGTGCAGCCTAGGGTTTCTGCCTCCGCGTACATGCCGAAGGGAACCCGCACCGCTTCGAAGCCGGCTATTTCATGGGCGGCCAAAGCTAGGGTGGCCATGGTTTCAGCTTTCACATGGGCTTCAGGCCAGAAGGCACCGCAAGCTTCCATAAGCTCTAAGGTTCCCGTCTGGGTTACACTCAGCGCAGGAACTCTGTCAACCTCCCGGCCCAGCAAAGCGTTCATAAATCTTTCTTTAGGAGTCATACCTTCACCCGACTGGGCTTCCTCAGTCTGGTTACAATATTTTGTCAACAGTATTTAAAATTAGGCTAGATCGGCTTCGCGCCTTCATCGCTGATGTCCATGATGGGATGCTTCTCCCGGTTCTAGGTGGAATTCTCTTTCCAGCCGCTCCAGAAGCTTTATGTACTGTTGATGTTTTCCTTCCCCCACCATCGTCTTCTCCACTTCCTCAAACTTCTCCAGCAACTCCACATGTTCTTTCTTCCCCAGAACCTGTTCGGCCAAAGGGTAGAGAACGTCGTCTTCCTTGGAGATATGCTGGGTGAGCAGGTCCACGTAGCCTCTGGCATTGGCCACGATGGCATGTTTAGCTTCCTCATCGCCGCCTCGATATCTTTCCACAGCCTGCGCCATCGCCTTCACGAATTCTCTCCCCCGCTCATGCTCCATCCTCATCGTCCCTGTAGGTCCGCCTTCCCTAGGAAGGCCGCGTCTCTCGAGGACGGGGAATAAGGTTTGCTCCTCTTTACCGTGGTGGCAGCGGTCTGCAAAGGTTCTGATGAAGTCGATGACCTCCTCAAAGACAGCTGGGGAGACCTCCTCGCCTCCCTCAAGTTTCTGGGCGGCTGCGGTTAGGACTTTAAGCATCCGCTTGATCATCCTGTGCTCTTCTTTCAGAATATCAGTCGCAAACATGACTTACACTCTTGCCTTTGGTGTAGGGTTAAACCAACAAAAGTTTTTCGGGAAATAAAAATGTAATATCCCACTAACAGGCATCTATAGCCTGTAACAGCCTAAGCTAAGCAGGTGGACAGCGGCAGCGTACCCTCCAGGGGAACCCCATGCGAATCCTCCTAGTGTCCCAGTATTATTTGCCCTACGTCAGCGGCATAACCACCTACATCGAACGCTTGGCAAGAGGCCTCTCCCAACGCGGCCACAGGTTGACTCTGGTCACGTCCCAGCACACTAAGGGGCTGCGGAGGCTTGAGACTGGAAACAGCCTCACCGTGCACAGGGTTCCAGTGCTGTTCAAGTTTCAGAGAGGAGCCTTTGCCCCTCGGCTCCTCTGGGAGGCTCTCAAACACATGCGGTCCAGCGACGCTGTCAACCTGCATGTTCCCCTCTTTGAAAGCGGCCTTCTGGGGGTGATGGCTAAACTCTGCGGTAAGAGGCTGTACCTCACCTACCACTCAGACCTAGCCCGAGGGAAAGGCCCCCTCTTCTGGGTGGTGGAGAAGCTCTACTACCTATCCCTCAAGCTGGCTTGCTTTCTCAGCGACGGCATCGTCGTGAACTCCCTAGGACATATGAAAACTTCGAAGGTCAAGAATTATGCGCGAAAGTGTGTTCAGATCACACCACCTGTGGACGTGGAGCGGTTCAGGAGAATAGCCGACACCGAGGATTTTCGGAAGAAAAACGGAATAGAACCCGGGGAAAAAATAATCGGAAACCTAGGAAGGTTCGCCCCTGAAAAAGGCCTAGAGTACCTGATAAAGGCTCTACCCCTAATCCTGCGGGAAATCCCCGAAGCGAAGGTCGTCCTAGCCGGCATCGGGGAGAAGATGGTCGGCGGGGAAAAAGAATCCGTGAAACCCCAGCTGGAGGCTCTCATCGAAAACCTGGGAATGGCCGGCCGCGTGAAATTCTTAGGCTTTCTGGACCACGAATCCCTGCTAAAGTTTTACTCCACCTGCGATGTCTTCGTTTTCCCCAGCATCTCCGTGGACACCTTCGGCTTGGTGCAAGCGGAAGCCTTACTCTGCGGAACCCCGGTGGTGGCCACCGACCTGCCGGGGCCTAGGGACGCCGTGGCCTTGACTGGAGGCGGCCTCCTTGCCAAGCCCGGAGACGAGGTTTCCCTAGCCCAAGCCGTCGTAGCCGTCCTCAAACACCCGGCTAAGTTTACTGTCTCCAGAAACCGGCTTCTGGAATTCTTCGGTGTGGAAAAGACAGCGGCCGAATATGAGAAGCTCTTCCAAAAACTAGCCTAGGGGAAGGTAGAGAGACAGAATCGTGACTATGAGCCATGCGAAAAGCCCGGCTGCCAGCAGTTTGTCTTTGAAGGCTTTCTCAGGCCTCCGCGCCATAGGATGGCCTTGGAGGGCGAAGTGGTTGAAGCGGAGGATCAGGAAGATCACGATGGGAAAGGTGGCTATCATCAAGAAGCTTCGGTCGAAGACGGTGGAGGTGTAGATTCCGTAAGCAACTATCAGCACCGAGGAAATGACCGTCAGATTACCCTTGAGTAGGTCGGGTGTGTAGTGGCTGAGAGCGGAATTCTGCGCACGAATTCCGTTCCCCAGCAGCAAGACTTCCCCCAGCCTCTTACAGATGGTTAAATACACAGCGAGAAGAAAAGCCGTCAGAATCAACCAAGGAGAAAGGACGGCTCCGATAAGGAAGGCTCCAGCCACAGCCCGCCAAACGTAGTTGGAAGATAACGTCATCAAATCCACGAAAGCCAGCCGTTTGAGAAAGAAAGAGTAAAGCTGAGAGGTCAGGAAGATCATCAAGGCGGAAACCCCGAACAGGACGTTCAGCCAAAAAGCCGGCAGCATGGCCAACGCCAAAACGGCACCCAAGACCATGGCTGCTGGTTTACCGACCTTGCCTGAGGGAAGCGGTCTCCTCCGTTTTTCCGGGTGTTGAAGGTCCCTAGAATAGTCGACGAGGTCGTTTATCACGTAGTTAGCGCTGGAGATAAGGCAGAGCAAGAGGAAGCCGGTCAGCAACGGCGGGTAAAACTGAATGTTCCCCAGCTGCCTAGCGAAGATTATGGCTACAAATATCAGGAGGTTTTTATACCACTGCCAAGGCCTCATCAGCTCCAAGAGGGATGCAAGCGACATTGCGCAGGAACCCCTTCCAGTGGAAGGTCGCCGGGGAACAGCGAGCGGGAGATGTTCACAGTATTGTCCTTCACCCACATTAATGCTTATTCCCAGCCGAGGCAGGGAGACGGCTGGATTTAAGCTTCAAAAACAGGGTTGAAGACAGGTGAAAGGTTTTAGTTAAAACGGTGTAGGCTCCGAAACCAGCCATCACTACCATGCTTTGAACGAGGAACGTGAAATACCTATCCATGAGAAGGCCGAAGCCCAGCAGGTCGTTTTTGGTAAGCAGGAAAGTAGCGGCAAACCAAGACAGAACCAGCAACCTAGGCCTAGCCTCCAAAGGGGAGGCCAGCGTGAAAAACAATCCCATGAAGAAGAAGGGAACCACCACGTAGCCGGCTCTGAAAAACAGAGCCAAGTCCACCGGTGAACCTGGGGAAAGCCCCACCAGCCCCACAAACTGGAAAAGCCTCATGAGAAAGGGAACCCCCACCAAGTGGATGAGCCACAGAGCAAACGCCCCTATAGACGTCAGCAGAGCCAAAAGCGCGGTTAAAAGCCCGCCTTTATCCCTGCGGACAGCTTGAGCTACCGAGTAGAAGAGTAGGGTCAACACAAGGACGGAGAAAGCCAGTTGATGGGTGAGGGCTGTGGCTATGGCGGCCGCCGCGGCCATAAGCCGGTAGTTCGCGTTGATGAGGTACAGCATCACCAAAACCAGCGGCAGGCTGAGAAGCTCAGGGAAAGCCCTCGCAGTATAGATGGTCAACTCAGGGGAAACCACGAAAAAGAAAGCTGCGCAGAGCCCAGCATAGGGGCTGTCGAACACTCTCCTCGCCAAAGCATAGGTAGCCGCCACCGTGAATGAGGCTGTGAGGACTGTTACCAGAGCCGAAAGGGTCATGGGGTCTATCTGGGTGGCCACGCTGAGGGAAGCCACGTAAATCCGGTAGAGGGGAACGTAGAGCCCTCTGAAGCCGCCTCCGTAGGACAGTTCCTCAAGAGGGTAGACGCCTGAGTCCACCGTCGCCCTGATGATGCCCATGTGGTACATGGTGTTGCCGTACATGGGGATCACAGGCCCGCTGAAAACCCTCAGCCTATACCACGCAGCCGCAGCCGCCAAGGCTAAGAGGAGCAGAGGTCTGAGGGCTTTCATGGGGCTACCGGCCTCACCCTGTATATTCGAACCTCCGGATTCTCATACACGAGGACAAAATACTGGGAGTCGTCGAACTTCTCAACCTGAGGATAGATCCACCCCAAACCGGAGTGCACAGACCTTTTCAGAGGAACATAAACGTAGTCAGCCCCATGCTCCACCGCCAGCTCGTAGGCTTCGGCGGCGGAGTCTGTCCGGTAAATTCGATGCACAGCCAGCATCTTCTCCACGGGGTCCGGAGCGTTAGCCCAGTCTCCTCCAACCAAAGGTATCCGGGTGGTCATGCCCATGATGAGCTCCCCTCCGAAGATGCCGGCTACAAACCTTGCATCCTCTTCAGTGTTCCCCCTGATCCACCGGGTTGCCTCCAGTTCGCCCTCGGTAACCACCGGGTCAAGCCAAGGGTCTGCTTCCTCTACCACTTGGCTTATTCCCACGTAGGAGAGAGCTGAGAAAAGGGCGACTACCGCGGCCAGTTTCAACATCAGCCCCGCAGTCATCCTCGACCCTTCACCCATGGCTCTTCACTGTGGGTTAAGCGAAAGTTTGTAGTCTAAAAATATTAAATATTTAATCTATAGCCTGAGAAACCTATTAGGCTTGAAGCCGACTTTGGCCGGTGGGGGGTTTTCTTATGGCTTTGGAAATAGGCTTCGGGGAGGGAGCTGTCTTCCTCCTAGCATTTCTGTACATGCTCTTCCTTCCCGGCTACAACCTCCTCAGAAGCACCGGCAGACTGAAGAAGCTGGAGTTGGAGGAGAAAATCCTACTAAGCTTCAGCCTCAGCGTTGTCATGGTGGGGTTAACCGCCTTGATCCTCAGTCGGGTGGAGGCTTGGGGGCTGACTGTTCAAAATCTCCTGATAGCGGTAACAGCCGTGCTGGTAGCTACGACAAAAGAGTTCCTGAATTTTCTGAGAAAACCTTTTTCTTAAACACTCGCTTGCCGGCAGAGAAGCTGAAGACCTCAAATCTGACTTCCTTGGCCTCCTCAGGGACATGGCAGAGTGAAAACTTAAATGTGGGAGGCCTCAATAATTTATTCGATAAATATTCCAGCGTATCCTGGCTATGGAACTCTCGATAACCTTGATGGCAGTTCCAAGGCTTAGAAAGTCCCATGCCAAACTGGCGCGGGAGCTGGAAAGGCTTCCCTGCGACTCCGTTTTCCTGAACTTTTCCAGAGGCCTAGAGGAATATGTGAGAGAACTGGCAGAGGGTCTGCCCTACGAGTATGTGTTGGCTGAGATCAAAAAATCCAAACTGGTGCAGGAGCCGTCCGGCGGCTGGGAGTACTACGCGGAGCCAATTTTGAGAAATCTTAAACATCTGCGGCGCATGAAGCCCGAGCTCGCCTTCCACTGTTACGAGAGCCCCTCCTACGACTACCTAGCCGCCAAAAGCGCTGAGAAAACAGCCCTCATGACCTTGAGGACGGCGGCTACCGGCAAGGTTGACGCTGCCGCTTGGAGAAGCCATCTGGAGGATGAAATAAGACTGAGGGAGGAAGCCGTTGAGGAGGAGGCGGAATTCATCGCCAGCATGGCTTCAAAATACGAAAAGCCCGCCTGCGTCACAGGTCTGCCGGGCCGCGGCTTGAGGGATGAGCTGGCGGAAAGAAACGTGGAAGTTAAGCAGAAGTTTCTAGACCTCCCTTATTTCTACACGCCTTTGGAGATGTTGAAAAACGAGTTAACGAGGTCTCATGTTTCCGATGAGAAAATCGTCCAACTGGTCAGGGAGCATGTCGACTACGTGAGAAAACACGTGATACCAAGCAAAAGCCTAGACGAAGCCTACCAGCAGTGGGTAGGAAGCAAAAACAGCCAAGCCCGCTCCCTCTTCCACTTCGGCAAATAATCTTTAACCGAACTGCGAATCGCCCCGAAAAAGGCCTTTTTCGGTCTAGCCCAGCTTTTCCCTGAGCAGTTCAGCTAGGGTTTTGGCTTCACCGTGCTTTTTGAACACCAGCCGAGTCTTGGGTCTGAGGGGCATGCGGAGGAGGTTGAAAATCTGCATTATCATCCCCGCGGTTACAGGGCCTCGGAGCCGACCGTTTTTTATCTGCAAAGCCAGGTTTTCAACCACCTCTTCTGTGATGTCTGGATATTGCTGGTAAGCCGTCTCTAAGAGTTCTCTTCCCCGCCCCGTCAGCCTCCCCATGACGATCTGAAGGGGGGTGGGCTCCACGGTCTCTTTCGGGGGAGAAGGCTTCTCCTCCGAGGCTTCGACCTTCGCTCTCAGCTCTTTCAGCTTTCTGAGCTTCAGCCGCTCCAGTTCAGCGTCTGCTTCAGCCATGGCTTTCTCAAACTTCTGTTGGTCTTCAACTGGATGATAAACTTATGGGTTGTAGCCGTGGAAGATGGACATGTTTTTATTGCTGAGCTTTGAGGCATAGGTTATAGGCTTTTCAGGGGTCTGGGTTGAAGCAGAGCAGGAAAGGCTTTGAGTTCTTGGAGCATGCCAGCGACATCTACGTAGCCGCCTACGGGGAAACCTTGGAGGAGGCTTTTGAAAACGCTGCCAAGGCCATGTTCGAAGCTATGACAGAGTTGCAGCTTGTAGAGCCTAAAATGGAGGTTGAAGTCTCCGCGGAGGGAGGAGACCCGCAGGAGCTTCTCTACAACTGGCTGGAAGCCTTGCTGGTTAAATACGAGGTAGAAGGTTTGCTCTTCTCCCGGTTTAAAGTAGACAAGATAGTCGAGAGAGAAGACGCTCTGAGGCTGAGGGCTTCTGCCTTCGGTGAACCTCTAGACCTCGGGAGGCATCCCTCTAAAGTGGAGATTAAAGCTGTAACCTACCATATGATGGAGGTCAAAAAGGAAGACGGCTGGGTGGAGCTCAGGGTTCTTTTCGACATATAAACAATTAAGCTTAAGTTACTCCGGTGAGTCCTTATGGTAGAGCTGTTAACAGCCTGGACGCTGACGGCGTGAGAAAGCAGACGGATTGATTCAGAGGCTTTTGGGAGGAGTGAAAATGGCGGAGATTCCAATCCGCAAGATCGGAGAGTACGTTTGGGAAATACCCAAGTATAGGCCTGAAATGAGAGTTTCCGGAATCGTTTACGCAGACAGCTTCCTCTTAGAAAAAATGAAAACCGACAGAACTCTTCTCCAATGCGCCAATGTGGCTACGTTGCCTGGGATTTACAAGTACGCCATAACCATGCCCGACGGCCATGAAGGCTACGGCTTCCCCATAGGAGGGGTGGCGGCCGCTGACTACGAGGAAGGTGTCATCAGCCCCGGAGGCGTCGGATACGACATCAACTGCGGAGTACGTCTTCTGAAGACCAACTTGACGGAGAAAGAGCTGAGGCCTAAACTTCCCCAGCTTCTTGAACTGATCTTCAGGAAAGTTCCCTCAGGCTTGGGAAGCAAGGGCAAAATCAGACTTTCAACCCATGAGCTTGATGAAGTTGCCAGAGAAGGCATCGAGTGGGCTGTGGAAAAAGGCTACGGATGGGAGGACGACCTGAAACGCTGCGAAGAAAGCGGACGCATGCCAGGGGCAGACCCCTCTAAGGTCTCCAACACCGCCAAAAGTCGCGGAGCCCCAGAACTGGGGACGCTGGGCAGCGGAAACCACTTCCTCGAAATTCAGCGCATCGACAGGGTTTTCAACCCTGAGGCTGCGAAGACTTTAGGCCTCCAAGATGAAGGCTGGGTCACCGTCATGATCCACACGGGCTCCAGGGGCTTCGGTCACCAAGTGTGCTCCGACTACCTCCGCATCATGGACAGGGCTGTCCGAAAATACGGCATCCAGCTGCCGGATCGGGAGCTAGCTTGCACCCCTGGGCAGAGCCCTGAGGCTGAAGACTACTTCAAGGCTATGGCCTCCGCGGTGAACTACGCCTTCACCAACCGCCAATGCATAACTCACTGGGTTCGCCAAGCTTTTGAGGAGGCTTTCGGCCGGTCTGCGGAGGAGTTAGGCTTAGAAGTCATCTACGATGTAGCCCACAACATCTGCAAGAAAGAGGAACACATGGTGGAGGAAGGAAAGGTGCGGACTGTGTGGGTTCATAGGAAAGGCGCCACCCGGGCTTTTCCACCAGACCACCCGGCTCTACCCGCCGGATATAGGGCGATGGGTCAGCCTGTCCTCATCGCGGGGACTATGGGAACCAGTTCCTGGCTGCTTCTGGGAACCAAGAAGGCTATGGAGCTGAGCTTCGGCTCCACTGCCCACGGAGCCGGGAGGTTCATGAGCAGGTCTGCGGCTACCCGAAAGTTTGGAGGCCCGCAGGTGAAGGAAGCCTTGGAAAGGCGAAGCATCCTCATCCGAGCGGCCAGCATGAGGGTGATAGCGGAGGAGGCTCCTGAAGCCTACAAGGACGTGGACAGGGTGGCTGAAGTTTCCCATCAGCTGGGAATAGCCACTAAGGTTGTGAGGCTGACGCCCTTAGGCGTCGTGAAGGGCTGAGGCTTCCAACCCGCGCTACCGTTTCTTTTCCTCAACTAAGACATTTTTCACTTAAATGACGGAGAAGGAGGAAGAATGCCGAAAGGCGGGTGCAAACCGTTCTCCCTCCTCATTTTGACAGTCCTTTCCACTGCTTTTTTGGCGAATATGCCAAACTTCGGGGAGTTGAATGGGGCTCCGCCCTTAACCGACGTGGAATATCGACAGAAGGTGGAGGAGTTGTTGAAGGCGGTTCTGGGGGGAATCGAAGAAGTGAGAGGTCTATCTCCACCTGAGGAAGTTAGTTTGAGAATCATCAGCGCAGAATGGGCTCGGGAAAACTGGGGCCGAAGATACGTGGAGGCAAACCTTGAGAAGATAAAAGTGGAGGAAAACATATACAAGGCGCTGTTTCTCCTCCCCGAAGACGCCGGCCTAGCTGAGGTTCTCGTCGAATGGTCAGGAGACTACGCTGCCGGAGTCATAGAAAACGACATTTTCGTGGTGAGGGAGAACTTCGACCCTAAGGGAGCTTGGGCTGAGAGAACCCTCGCCCACGAAGTCACCCACATAATACAGGGTGAACACTTTGAAATTCTCGAAAAAGAGAAACACGACGAGAAGCAGGCCTGGGCTGCTCTCATCGAAGGAGATGCTGAACTCACTGCTGGAAAGTATATGGAAAGAATCGAAAGCTTGCCAGCGTCTGAAACCGCTGTTTTGCTTCCCGCGGGCTTCCTAGCCTCCGCCTCAGCATCCAACTCCGGAGATCTTCCCTTCATGAGGATATTGCGCTTTCCCTACGACTACGGCGAAGATTTCGTGGAAACCTTGTTCGAGAGGGGAGGCTGGGAGTTGGTGAACAAAGCCTACAGCAGTCCACCTGTCACCACTGAGCAGGTGATGCATCCGGAGAAATATTTTTCAAAGGAACCTCCCGTTGAAGTTGATGGTTCCTCTCCTCCCCTGCCTCCGGAGTGGAAGCAGAAAAGAAGCGACAGGTTTGGAGAGCACTTCATCCTGGTGGTGTTGGGTACGTGGATCCCCTTGGAGGACGCTGCGGAGGCGGCTGAGGGGTGGGGAGGAGACCGTTTCACCTACTATGAGAAAGGAGAACGCTACCTCTTCGTGTGGGAGATTTCATGGGATTCGGAGGAAGACGCTGCGGAGTTCCATGACGCTTGGAGTCGGATGATGAAAACATTGGACTCCGAGGAAATCCGAGAAGACCTCTGGGCTGTACAGCAACGCTACTTTCAACTTACGACGGAGGGCTCTACAACCCTCATCCTAAGCTCCGATGACCTGTCCGCCCTGGAGCCTTCGAAATCCTCTGGCATCCTTTCGGTTTGGCTTGTAGTGGGGGTGACGTTCATTCTAGCAACGGCCCTCGCTTGGTGGGTGAAGAGAAAAAGTAAAGCGAGAGTAAGTCAAGCTTTTCCGCTCACTTAAAATGGAAACAGGCTTTTCTTGCATTTTTCCTAAGCCGAGAGCCATAAGACTACCTTGCTCGTTTTCGCCGATAACGTTGGGGAACGCCCTTGAAAGAAAACAGATTTATTGGGGAAGGAGCATTTCTCTGATAGTTTAAGGTGAGATTTATGGTTGAGGCGCTGGTGTTTTTAGCTCCAGGATTCGAGGAAATAGAAGCTTCAACGATCATCGATGTCCTCCGAAGAAGCAACGTGAAGGTAACTGTGGCAGGTTTGAAGCCGGAGGTAATCGAAGGCGCACATGGTATGAAAGTCGTCCCCGACAGCTCCATCGACGAGGTGTCTGTGAAAGACTTCGACGCGGTCATATGCCCCGGAGGAGCTCCAGGATACGAAAACTTGAGGAAAACCCCCAAAGTCCTTTCGATGGTTAAGGATGCCTTCCAATCCCGTAAGCTCGTCGCAGCCATCTGCGCAGGCCCCACCGTCCTCTCCGATGCAGGGGTCCTCAAAGGCAGGAAGTGCACGGTTTACCCTGGCTTGGAAGGGGAGCTTAAAAAAGGCGGAGGTAAACCTGTGCGGAGGGACCTAGTCGTCGTCGACGGGAACATCGTAACAAGCAAGGGCCCGGCTACAGCGCTTCCCTTCGCCTTAAAGCTGGCGGAGAAACTGGTGGGAAAAGAGACGGCTAAAAGGGTTAGGAAGGAAACGCTGGCGAACCTAGCTCTCAAGTAGCAGGTCCCACCCTTCCCAAGGAGGCATCCTACCGTGGAGGTGAAGGTAGGCAAGGCTAAGCTTCGCCTTCTCCGCGGAGACATAACCGAGCAGGAAACCGACGCCATTGTGAACGCGGCGAACCCCAGCCTCATGGGAGGCGGCGGAGTAGACGGAGCCATCCACCGGAAGGGCGGACCGAAGATACTGGAAGAATGCAAGAAAATTAGAGCCTCCCAGTGGCCTGAAGGCCTCCCCACAGGAAAGGCAGTCATCACCTCCGGAGGGAACCTTAAAGCTCGGTACGTCATCCACACCGTGGGGCCAATATGGCGTGGGGGAAACAGCGGGGAACCTCGCCTTTTGGCGGAGGCTTACCGCAACTCCTTGGCACTGGCAGTTTCCCGAGGTTTGAAAACGGTGGCTTTCCCCTCCATCAGCACAGGAGCCTACGGTTACCCCATTAAGGAAGCCAGCCGGGTTGCTTTGAAGACGGTTAAAGATTTTCTGGAAAAAGAAGATAAACTGGACGAGGTGGTTTTCACCCTCTTCAGCCAGAGCGACTTGACAATCTACGAGGAGGCCGCCAAGGAACTTTTCCGCGTCTAAGCCGGCTTAAGGAAAACAAATGGTTAAGGGTGTAATGGAGGAAATCCGGTTATGGCGGCCTTCAAGGTTGCTGTGGTCAGAGGAGAGCGCTCTATATCCACGGTGCTGAAGGCCCTTAAACTCTTGGGAGGAGTTCAGGAGATCTCCGGCAGGCCTGTTCTGATCAAAGTAAACTTCATCGCTGTAAAGACATGGGACACAGGCACAACCACTGATCCCCTTGTGGTGGAGGCCTTGATCAAGACTTTCCAGCAGACAGATGAGCAGGTTTATGTGGTGGAATCTGACGCTACAATCACAAACGCAGCGAAGGCCGCCAAAGTAACAGGGGTACTTAACCTCTGCGAGAAATACGGTGTTCCTTTTCTCAACCTCAGAAAACTCAAAGAGAAAGTCACTCTGCCGGTAGACTCGCCTGAGGTGCTCCCTCAGATAAAAGTTCCCAAGCTGGTGGCTGAAAGCCACATCGTCAATGCTGCTAAGCTGAAAACCCACTCTGAGACGGGGGTAACCCTCGGCTTGAAGAACATGTTCGGCTTGCTTCCGGACAAGCTTAAGTTCAAATACCACCTCAAAGGCATCGAAAAGGTGGTTGTAGACGTTAACACCGTCCTAAAGCCAGCGCTCACCGTAATAGACGGCTTCGTAGGCCTGAAGGACGGGGGCCCTGTCAAAGGGAAGCCTGTTAAGATGGATTTGATCATCGCCAGTAAAAACGTAACCGCCGCTGATGCCACAGCAGCCCGCATCATGGGCTTCGAGCCTGAGAGGATATACCACATTCGCCGCGCCGCGGAGAAAGGCCTCGGCAGCCTAACCGCCATTGAGGTGGTAGGTGAGCCCTTGGCTGAATTGGCTCAAGACTTTCAGAGGCTGTGAAAGATGAAACTCAGAGAAATAAAGTTTTTATCTTTTCTCAACTAAATATAGCTGGGATCATTGTTGGAAAAAACCATCATTGAAGCTGCGGAAAAATCTGGCCTCCGACGGGGAACGGTAACCTTGAAGCGGGGCTTCGCCCACATGCAAAAGGGCGGCGTTATCATGGACGTCACCAACGTGGAGCAGGCTCAAGTGGCGGAAGAGACTGGGGCTGTGGCGGTTATGGTTTTGGATAAGCTCCCGGCTGACGTTCGGAAGGCAGGAGGAGTCGCTCGAATGTGCGATGTGAAAACCATTGAGGAAGTTATGGACCACGTTACCATTCCCGTCATGGCCAAATGCCGGATAGGCCACTACATGGAGGCTGAAATCCTCGAAGCCATAGGCGTCGACATGATCGACGAAAGCGAGGTTTTAACCCCGGCTGATGAGCACCACCACATTGACAAGTGGCCGTTCACTGTGCCCTTCGTCAACGGAGCCAGAGACCTAGGGGAAGCCCTCCGAAGGATAGCGGAAGGCGCTTCCATGATCAGAACCAAAGGGGAGGCTGGAACGGGAAACGTGGCTGAAGCGGTGAGACACGTAAAGGCAGTGATGGGACGGATAAGGGAGATCCAGAAGGCAGGAGACGAACAGCTTCTCGATGTAGCTCGAGCCTACCAAGTTCCCTTTGACCTCGTCAAAGAAACCGCTTCGCTGGGCAGGTTGCCTGTGGTGAACTTTGCAGCCGGAGGCATAGCCACCCCCGCAGATGCAGCTTTGATGATGGCTCTGGGATGCGACGGGGTTTTCGTGGGTTCCGGCATCTTCAAGTCTGAGGACCCTTTGGAGAGGGCTAGGTCCATCGTTCTAGCTACAACCTTCTGGGAAGACCCTGAAGTAGTCGCTGAAGCTTCCAGGATGGTGGTGGAGAGAAAATCCATGCCGGGCTTGGACATCAAGGCCTTGAAGCCCGAAGAGTTGATGCAGACGAGAGGGCGCTAAGATGGCTTCCGTCCCTGAGCTGAAGATAGGAGTCATAGGGCTTCAGGGCGCTGTCGCGGAGCATGTGGAAGCTCTCAACTCCACCTTGAAAGAAATGAAGCTCAAAGGAGCGGCCTACCCCATAAAACGCCAAGCCCAGATAGAAGACGTCCACGGCTTGGTGATCCCCGGAGGGGAAAGCACAACCATCGGAAGACTCCTCCAGCAGAGAGGTATGGCGGAAAAAATCGTCAAAGCAGCGGAGAAAGGAACTCCCATCCTCGGCACCTGCGCCGGACTCATCCTTATGGCTAAAGAGGTCTACGACGCCAAAGTCAGCCTTCTCCCTCAACCCCTCTTGGGGTTGATGGATATGAAGGTGGTGAGGAATGCCTTCGGGCGGCAGAGGGAATCTTTCGAGGACCTTGTTGACATTCCGCTGCTGGGAAGAGACCCTTATCCCGGTGTCTTCATCAGGTCCCCGCTGGTGGAGAGAGTTTGGGGGGAAAATGAAGCCATAGGAAGGTGGAGGGAAAAGATCGTGGCTGTTCAGCAGGGAAACCTCCTAGCCACAGCCTTCCATCCCGAGCTTTCCCGCGACCGAAGGTTTCTTCAATATTTTGTTAAGCACATTCTAGATGCACTTTAGTCGCTGTTGAAGCTTCATGGCTTGGCTTAAGTTTTTAAATATTAAAACCACCATTAGCTTAACAGTGTCTATGGGTGGTTTCAGTGGGGATCATCTACATTCTAGTTGTAACTGAAATCGGGAAAGAAGGCGACGTAAGCGCCGCTTTGGAGAAGATCAAAGGAGTAACCGAGGCTAAAACCGTCTACGGAGAATTTGACGTGGTGGTGAGGTTGGAGACGTCGACGTTGAAAGAGTTAGACGAAATCGTAACGGCTCTCCGGAAGGTCCCCGGAATAATCCGCACCGTAACCCTGATTTCATCCTAATCTAAATCCAGAAACTTCCTCGCAGCGCCCAACAGCTTCTTCAAGCTTTCAAAGTTTTTCTCAGGGATTTTTTCGAGAAGAACACTTAGGGGAACCTGCTCGCCTCGTTTAGTCTCCACCAGCCTCCAGCCCACCGTCTCCGATAGTTTCCTCCTGGTTATCGGGTATCTGATTTTTTCCACCAGCTTTTCGAAGGCTTCCAAGCCGAAGCAGTCCATGAGGGGAGGAAACTGCCCTGTCTTCAGAAAAGCCTGAAAGCGGTGAGCGTCCACGTACATGGAGAGGTTGTTGAACAAAACGTAGACGGGGGCTGTTTTAGCTGTTTTCTCAACAGCTTCAGCTAGCTTTCTCAACTCCTCGTTGGAGTACTGGTAGTAGTAGAGTCGCTCCCCCAAGCCGTGAAGGCGGAAGTAGGCCTTGTCCGCGATGTAAAAAGGGGGGTGGCCCAGAAGAGGGTCAACGCAGTGAACCAATTGTAGCTTCTCGAAGAGGGCTGCAAGCCCAGCTTGGAGTTCGGGGTTAAACCATTCTCCGCCTCGGGTTTCCCATACCAAGTTAAGACCGTCTCTTTTAGCCTTCCTGAAGAAGATTTCAGCTTTTTTCAAGTTTTCCGGAGTAGGACGGAAAGAGCCGGGAGTTTGGATGAGGAGAACACGGCTGCCTAGGATCCGGCAGGTTTCCACCATGCGCTGGAAGGCTTCAGCGCTTTCAGGTTTCCATTCTAGGCGGTGGGTGTGGCTTAGGTCTCTGTGGGCCTTCACCGTGAACTCGAAGCCTGAGGGGGCCTCCCTTCTCCACTTGGAGAGCAGGGTGGGGCTGTGGTAACGGTAGAAGGTAGAGTTGATTTCCACCAAGCTTAGGGCTTCATAATACCTGGGTTTGGAGACGGGAAACCCGCAGCATCCTACCTTGACAGGCATTCCCTTCCCCCATAGAAAAATGCTCGGATTAGTCTTAAATGCAACTTCCCTTTCAAGTTTAATAGGAGAAGATTTTCTTGAAGGGGCCGAAGCCGCCTGTGGCCGTGAGGGTTAAGAGTCTAGACGACTTCACGAGGCTTGCTCTAGCCTTAACCGACTCCCCGCCTTTGCTGTGGCAGTTCAAGTACGAGAAAAAATACATCCTGAGCGCCTTCACCGTGTACATGTCTTGGAAGGGGGATATTCCCCTTCTGGCCTATATCCCTCTGAGGAAGAAACCCAGCTCCTTCCTTGCCTACCGGAGCAATGGGGAAGGGGAAGAATGCCTCTTCACCGACAACATCGAAGACACTCGGTACGTTTACGCTCCCATAATCAAACTGCGGGAGGCCCCCCAGTTTTTTAAGGCCTCCCTCCAAGGAAAGTTCCCTCATCCTCCCCAGCCCTTGGGTGTCGAGCTGGACAGTCTTTACTCTCTCATGCGCCTTCTCTATCTTGTCTCCTCCAAGGAGTACATGGCTTTCCCCATCTGGCATTTTCGACGGCATGGAAGACGCATTCTAGGAGTATGCATTCCTTTCGAGCATTATTATGAAAGCAACGCTCTACCCGTCTTCTTCTACATCCGGGTGGGAAGAGCATCCCATGAGCCCTTCCTCCGCTACCTGACATCCCGAAGCGGAGGGGAATCCATCAGCTACAGCCGAAGCACAGGGGACCCCAAATTTTTCTACGCCAAAATCATAGACGTGGAGGACATGCCCCTCTTTCCCGGGTGATCCGCTGTTGTTCCGAGACCAGATTCAAACCTCCGCCAAGAGGAAACAGTCCAACATCGTTTTAGCCCTCGACCTCACCGGTCTAAGCCCTGAAAGGTTGCTGGCGGAAAGCTTGAACTTAGTGAAGAGGCTTTCCAGCCTCATCTGCGCTGTGAAAGTCAACAGGCATCTGACACTTCCCCTAGGCCTCCGGGGAGGAGTTGAGAAGATTGTGCAGCAGGCTCACAGGTTCGACCTCCCCGCTATCATGGACTGCAAGCTCAACGACATAGGCTCCACCAACCGGGTGATAGCTGAAAACTTTTTCCAAATAGGCTTCGACGCCCTCACGGTAAGCCCCCACACGGGATGGGAAAAAGGACTGGAGCCCGTTTTCACCCTAGCCCGGGAGATGGGGAAAGGGATCATAACTCTCGTCTACATGAGCCACCCCGGAGCTGAAGAGGTCTTCGGCTTAAAAACGCAAGACCCTGAAACAGGCGAAATGCAGCCTGCCTACAAGCTTTTCGCCAAGTGGTCCCGGAGGTGGAAGGCAGACGGAGCTGTCGTAGGAGCCACTAGGCCTAAGATAATCTCAGAAGTCGACGGCCTCTTAGGGAAAGAGGTTCCCATATACTCTCCGGGAGTAGGATTTCAAGGCGGCATGGTTGAGGAGGCCATGAAAAGTGGAACCCGGTACCTGATAGTGGGGAGGACTATCTTCACGGCAAAGGAGCCGGAGGCCGTTGCAGAGCAGATTCGTGGCACTGTGCTAAAAGTGGCTCCTCAACTCTTCTAGCCGCTGGCGGAAGCCCCTTTTCCAAGGTTTAGCGTGCCTGTTTTTGCCAAAGCTCGTTTTTCAGCAGGTCTCTCACAGCAGCTCTCATTACTGCGCTACGGCTGGAGTACATGCCGGCTTTGATGAGTTCATCCATCCCCTCAACCAAGGCCTCGGGGAGTTTGACGGTGAGAAGCTTCATGGTGGCGGACAAGGGACAACGCCGTTGGTAGATAACGCGTGGAAAATTATAAAGATTTTGCTAGCCCAGCCGAAAGGACGGCGGGAAGAGTTTACGGAGATTATTTAAGGGGAGAGTGTTCCTATTCTTCTGGACTTGAGGAGCGTTAAACCGGTTGAAGTTTGCCGTGGTGGGTCTAGGCCAGGCTGGGGGGAGAATCGCGGACCTCTTTGTTCATTATGACCTCCTGCATGAGAAAGCTCATGGAAGGAACATCCCCGTTTGCTTGGCCATCAACACTTCGCAGTCGGACTTAAGAGGATTGAAGGCTATCCCTCCTAGGGACAGAATTCTCATAGGTCAGAGTTATTCCAAAGCCCATGGAGCAGGAGCTAACATCGACGCGGGGGCGGAAATAGCCAAAAAAGAGCTGAGTTACATCAAGAAAGCCTTAGGAGAAAGAGGAGCCTTTAACACCGAGAACATCGACGCCTTCTTTCTGATAGCTGGACTTGGGGGCGGAACCGGGTCAGGGGGCACCCCCATCTTGGCTAAGGAATTAAAGATGTACAACATGCCTGTGATCGCTTTAGGCATCCTGCCCAGCAATGATGAAGGGGGCTTGATGGCCATAAACGCCTCCCGGAGTCTGATGTCGCTGCATGAAACAGTGGACGCTTTAATTCTATTTGACAACAACAGGTGGAAGACTCCGGGACTGCCCATTCATGAAAGCTACTCTCACATGAACCATATGATCGTCAGAATATTCCCGCTGGTTCTGGGGGCGGGAGAAGTTAAAACTCCGGCGATGGTAGGCAGCAAAGTAGTGGACGCCTCCGACATCCTGAACTCATTGAAAGGTTTCACTGTCTTCGGATATTCTGAGGCCTCGGCGCGAAGGGGTTTCTTGGCGTTCAAAAAGAAAGGCAAATTCGATCAGCTTAATCCGAAAGACAAATGCCGCTCCGTTTTGCAGGACGCCGTCACTCGACTGTCCACAGACTGTGTTCTAGGCAGCGCTGAAAAAGCCCTTCTGATGCTCGCAGGTCCTCCCAGCGAGCTGAGTAAGGACGGGTTTGATGAGGCTGTCCGCTGGTATGAAGCCAATTTGAAAGGAGCGGAGGTCAGAGGCGGCGACTTCCCTCTGCCTAAGTCAGATAAGGTCATGGGGATAGTCTTCCTCTCCGGGATTTATGACATCCCTAGAATAAGAGAACTCATGGATGCAGGGATCAGACACCGGAAGACCCTTGATGAAAAGAAAAGAGTTCACCCTCTCCTTCATTATAAGCTGAAATACGGAGAACATTTGAGGACGGTTGAGTTTCAGCCCTCCATCGCTGAGGAAACACCGATTTCAGGCTGTCCCACGTGTGGAAGCGGTGATTTGATGGTGCTCAAATCTTGGGAGGTGAAACCCAAAACCAAGAAAGGCCCAGCCATGCGGGTGACCATTTATTCATGCGAAAGCGGCCACAGGTTCAGAAAAACCACAAAAACTGAGGCGTAAACCCTTTTTTACTAGAGCCTGAAAACTGAAGGTCAAGGGGTTGGGTCCGCTGGAAAGCTGTGCGGAGATAACCTTATGCAGTAGAGGTGTTATATCAGAGTTTAACATATTATTGATGAGGGAGCCGAGATGGGCGGCGGCAAGAAGAAAGGATTATCCGCTATGGAGAAAGCCCAAAGGCTCAAGGAAGAAAAGGAAAAAGCTGGGAGGAAGAAAGGCAAGCCTGCCCCCTCCAAAAAGGTTTCCATAACCTATGGATTCCCTGAGGTAGACGACGAAACCCTGACCTCCGAGCTGGGGAAAATGAAAGCGGTGACACCTGCGGCTTTAGCCTCAGCCTTCAATATTAAGGTGAGTATGGCTGAGGACTACTTGGAAAGCCTCCAAAAAAGAGGCCTCGTCAGCCTTGTGAGAGGCTGCGAGCGTCTAAAAATCTACAAGCCCACTGCTGCCAGCTAAGTTAGTCTCCCAGCCTTTCCACTCGGATTATCTGGCCTTCCTTGGCAGACCTGAAAAGCTCCAAGTTTTCGGTGACTTTTCCCACCACGTTCACGGGGCTGTAGGGTTGAGATTCACCGTAGAAGATGCAGAGGGCGCTTCCCACAGGCCAGTAGGCTATGGCCCCTGTTTCCACCGTCTTCTTTTCCTTCTCCAGCCCCACTTTGATGGGAGTGGTGAAGTAGACCTCTTCCTTCCATACGGCCAGCTTACCCTCTAAAGGGAGCGCCTTGAGGATGGCTGCCACCGTCTGGGGGGCTAGAAACCTAGCCAGTTCTCCTCTGCTTTCCCCTAGGCCTTTGACGGTTATCTTTATCGGGATTCTACCCGTGTTCTCCAAGCGGTTTCACCTTCAACCAGCCAGTCTATGGCAGTTTACAGATTTAAAATTAACCTACCGGTCAGTGGTTTATGGCCTCGAAATTAACCAGTCATAGTTCTCGTGGAGTTTTATATGCCATAACATCTATTCTCCCTTCTATTTTCTTAAATTGGCTTGCTTTATGAATTTAAACACCTAGCCCGAGGTACCGAAGATGATCGACTCTACTGGAGAGGAGTAGCGCCACCAACACCCTCTAGGCGGTGGAATCTTGAGGAAAAATTTAAATATTTCATCCTAATTTCAAACCTCTCGCAAATAGAATAATATCACGGGAAGCGTTAAGGAGGATTGAAAAAATGGCAGCTCAAGCAATTCCAGCTGTAACTGAATCCGGTCAACCTGTACTGATCTTGAAAGAGGGAACAACCCAGACGAAGGGAAGGGAAGCCCAGAGGAACAACATCACCGCCGCCAAGGTTGTGGCTGAAATCATTAGGACATGCCTCGGCCCCCGGGGCATGGATAAAATGCTCATCTCCAGCTTCGGCGACGCCACCATAACCAACGACGGAGCCACCATTCTGAAGGAGATGGACATTCAACATCCAGCCGCCAAGATGATGGTGGAGACGGCTAAGGCCACCGACCAAGAGGTTGGCGACGGAACCACCAGCGTCGTGGTGCTGGCTGGGGCTTTGCTGGAGAAGGCGGAAGCTCTCATCGATAAAAACGTTCACCCCACCCTCATCGTCGACGGCTACAGCAAGGCTGAAGAGAAAGCCTTGGAATTCGGCCGGAAGATAGCCATACCAGTGGACCCAAAGGATAAGGGGATGTTGAAGAAGGTGGCGATAACCTCCATGGCCAGTAAGCTGGTTTCAGAGAATCGGGATTACCTCGCAGACTTGGCTGTGGAAGCCATTCTGCAAGTCGCCCAGAAAACTGACGAAGGATACAAAGTGGACATCGGAGACGTGAAGGTGGAGAAGAAGGCGGGAGCCTCCATCACCGACACCCAGCTTATTCGAGGGGTAGCTGTGGATAAGGAAGTGGTTCACAGCGGTATGCCTAGGAGGGTGGAAAAGGCGAAAATAGCCCTCTTGGAAAGCCCCTTGGAGATCGAGAAGACAGAGTTTGACGCCAAGATCAACATAGAGACTCCGGAGCAGATGAAGAGCTTCATGGACGAGGAGACCAGAATTTTCAAGGAGATGGTGGATAAGATTGCTGCCACTGGGGCCAACGTGGTCTTCTGCCAGAAAGGCATCGACGACATGGCTCAGCATTTCTTGGCCAAACGGAGTATCCTAGCCATCAGGAGGGTTAAGCAGTCTGACATGGAGAAGCTTTCCAAAGCCACGGGTGGAAGAATCGTCACCAGCGTAGACGCCTTAACGTCGGCAGACTTAGGCTCCGCTGAGCTAGTGGAGGAGAGGAAGCTGGGAGAAGACAAGTGGACCTTCGTGGAAGGCTGCAAGAACCCCAAGTCCCTCACCATCCTAGTGAGAGGCGGAACTGAGAGAGTTACCGACGAGGCTGAGAGGTCTATCCACGACGCTCTTTCTGTGGTGAGAGACGTAGTGGAGAACCCCAAGATCGTCGTGGGAGGAGGCGCCTTTGAAGCAGAGGTTTCCACCCAGCTGAGAAACTGGGCTCAAACTCTCACAGGCAGGGAGCAGCTGGCTGCTTTAGATTTCGCCGACGCGCTTGAAAGTATCCCGCTGACTTTGGCTGAGAACGCAGGCGCAGACCCCTTGGACATCCAAGTGGAGCTCAGGTCGAGGCATGAGAAAGGTGAAAAATGGTACGGCGTCGACGTCTTCGCAGGGAAGGTGGCAGACTTGGAGAAGCAAGAGGTGTTGGAGCCTTTGAGGGTGAAGGAGCAGATAATAACTTCAGCCCACGAAGCTGCAGCCATGATCCTCCGTATCGACGATGTTATTGCCGCTTCTAAGATGAAGGAGTCAACCCCGCCTAAAGGCGGAGGCGCCGGAGGGGAAGAAAGCTCCGAATTTGATTAAGGTTTCCAAGATGGAGGTGTAAAAAGATGGCAAGCGCAGGAAGTGTTCCGGTACTGATCCTGAAAGAAGGAACCGGGAGAACCCGGGGTAGAAACGCTCAGAGAAACAACATCATGGCAGCGAGAATCATCGGAGAAGTTCTAAAGAGCACCCTCGGGCCCAGAGGCATGGATAAGATGTTGGTGGACAGTCTCGGCGACGTGACGGTAACCAACGACGGAGCCACCGTCCTCAAGGAAATCGACGTCCAACATCCAGCCGCCAAGATGATGGTGGAGGCGGCTAAGACCCAAGATACCATCGCCGGCGACGGAACCACCACCGTAGTGGTTCTGGCAAGCGAACTGCTCAAAAAGGCTGAAGAGCTGCTGGACCAGAACATTCATCCAACCGTGGTGGTCGGAGGCTACAGGAAAGCGGCCGCTCAGGCCTTGGAGGAGTTGGGCGGCATCGCCAAAGGCGTGGACATCAAAGATAAAGAAGCCTTGAAGAAGGTGGCGTCCACTGCCATCCGAAGCAAGTCAGTGGCCTTGTCTAAGGAGCTGGTGACTAACCTAGCCATCGAGGCAGTGGATCTCATCGCCGAACGTCGAGGAGACAAGTGGGTTGCCGATGTTGAGCAAATCCAGATAACCAAAAAGCACGGTGGAAGCTTCACTGACACCCGGCTTATCAAAGGGATCATCGTGGATAAGGAAGTGGTTCACAGCGGTATGCCTAGGAGGGTGGAAAAGGCGAAAATAGCCCTCTTGGAAAGCCCCTTGGAGATCGAGAAGACAGAGTTTGACGCCAAGATCAACATAGAGACTCCGGAGCAGATGAAGAGCTTCATGGACGAGGAGACCAGAATTTTCAAGGAGATGGTGGATAAGATTGCTGCCACTGGGGCCAACGTGGTCTTCTGCCAGAAAGGCATCGACGAGATCGCCCAGCATTTCCTAGCCAAACAGGGCATCCTAGCTGTGAGGAGGGTTAAAAAGTCTGACATGGAGAAGCTTTCAAGAGCCACAGGAGCCCGCATCGTCACCAACTTTGACGACCTGAAAAAGGAAGACTTGGGTACAGCTGAACTGGTGGAAGAGAGGAAGTTCGGAGACGACAAGATGGTCTTCGTGGAAGGCTGCAAGAACCCCAAGTCGGTAGGCGTCCTGATCCGCGGAGGCCTAGAGCGATTCGTCGACGAGGCTGAAAGAGCCGTTCACGACGCTCTTTCCGTGGTGGCCGATGTTTACGAGAACCCCAGGATCGTGGCGGGCGGAGGCTCTCTGGAGATGGAGTTGGCTAAACGTCTCAGGAGCTACGCAAGCAAAGTTGGCGGCCGGGAGCAGTTGGCTGTGGAAGCCTTCGCTGACTCCTTAGAGGCTATCCCCCGAACTCTGGCTGAAAACGCGGGAATGGACCCAATAGACATCCTAGTGGACCTAAGAGCCCAACACGACAAGCCTGAGGGCCTCTCCGTGGGAGTAGATGTGTTCTCTGGGAAAGCAGCTGACATGGAGAAGCTAAACGTCCTCGAGCCGGCGAAGGTTAAGGAGCAAGCCATCAAGAGCGCCGTGGAAGCAGCCTGCATGATCCTCCGCATCGACGACGTCATCGCAGCGGCTAAGACGAAGCCTCCTGAAACGAAAGGCGGCGGTCCAGGCGGTGGACCAGGAGGACTGGGAGGCGGCGGAATGCCTCCGATGTGACAAGGTAAGTCGCTGCTCTAAGTTCCCTTCACTTTCTTCATTTTTTATGAATATTCTAACCGGTTTTTTCCCTGTGAAGGTTTATAATTTCCAGCCGTCTTAGATAAGGAAGTCTTTTAGCCGGGGTCACTGCCGGGGTTCCGAGGCTGTGGGAAGACAGCCGTCGGGCCGAAGGCTGAGTGGACTAACCTGAAGGAGGGTAAGGGTTCAAAAGCGCGGGCCTTGAGTTGAACCGCTGGCAAAAGATAGCCCGTGAGCCTCCTGAGGCTCGCAAGGGTTCAAATCCCTTCCCCGGCGCCATTTCTTATGTGCAGCGCCCATTTTTCTTCCCCGCGGCGGGAGAGGCAATGCCTAAAATAGGCAGGGAGGAGAAATTAACCAAGCTAGGCTGAGGTGAGTTTGGGGTGGCGAGGGTCGACTGCTCAAACGTTGAGGTGAACTTGAAGAACTGCACATGCACCTACGAGCCTTGCGGTAGGAAGGGAGTTTGCTGCCAGTGTCTCCTCTATCATCGAGAAAAGGGCGAGTTACCGGGCTGTTTCTTTCCTCCTGAGGTTGAAAAAATCTACGACAGGTCGATTCAAAGATTCCTATCCATCCACAAGTGAGGGCTTCACACTTAGGACTTAACGAGTCAATGCTGAGGAGGTTTCGCGGCGTGGAGGAAAGGATTTATCTACTCCCACCACCTCTTCTGTTTTGAGCTTGGCTAGCCGCGAAGAAAACAGTGAGGGTGTGAAAGGTGGAAAGCCGAAAGCGTCTATGCCCGGACTACGGAAAACAGCGATGTCCCCTCTACAAGACGGATGGCATGATATACGACATGTGCATCATCTGCCGGTAGGGACTGGCTGAGCTGCGGCGAGACAGAGCCTATTTTAGGCTTAATTCAGCCTTTTTTGGCCTCCCGGTCAACTGGATTTTAATGCCACGGTTTCAACCCTGATGGTGTTGGTGGTGCCCACTCTGCTTTTGGGATCTCCGGAAACTAGGATAATGCGGCTAAGCCTTTTCGCATCACCCTTTTTCGCCAAGATTCTTTTAGCCTCCCGGAGGATGAGGTCGCTGTTCATGGGTTCCTCCGCTAAATAGGGTTCTACCCCCCAAGATAGGAGGAGCCTCCGCTGTAGCGAAGGGTCTGCGGTGAAGACTAACAAAGGGTTGGGCGGTCTGTAGCGGGATATTCTGTAGGCGGTTGAGCCGGACCGGGTGGGGACCACGATGGCCGCAGCCTCCAAGCCTATTGCCAGCCGGCATGCGGTGTAGCTGATCACATCTTCCGGTGTCCGTTTGGCCGAGGATTCGCGTTGGGCTAGGATCTCCCTGTAGGGAAGTTTTTTCTCCACGGTCTCAGCCACCCGGGCCATGACCTTAACAGCCTCCACCGGATAGTTTCCCACAGCGGTTTCCTCCGAAAGCATCAAAGCGTCGGTGCCATCGAAAACAGCGTTGGCTATATCGCTTACTTCCGCCCTTGTAGGCCGAGGATTCTGCACCATGGACATGAGCATTTGGGTTGCCGTTATAACCGGTCTACCGTGGAGGTTGCAGTCTCGGATCAACTGCTTCTGCAAGATGGGTATGTTTTCCACATCCATCTCCACCCCCAAGTCGCCGCGCGCAATCATGATGCCGTCAGATTCCCTAATGATCCTGCGGATATCTCTGAAGGCGGAGGCTCGCTCGATCTTGGCGATAACCCCTGCTTTACTCTTCCTCCGTTTGATAAGCTCTTTCGCGGCGATGATGTCCTTGGAGCTTTGAATAAATGAAAAGGCAACAAAATCCACTTCTTTTTCAAGCCCAAATTCCAGATGCTCCGCATCTTTCTCCGTAATAGGCGGCATCTTCACCATGAAACCGGGAATGTTCATCCCCTTACCTGAGTGCAAAGTCCCGCCTGTTGCAACTTTGCACGCTACATTTTTTTCGTCGGTGTCCACCACCTCCAACCTGATGGTTCCGTCAGCTAGGTAGATTTTATCTCCCTTCTTCACCTCCTGAGGGAGAGAGCTGTAATTCACGGAGACCCTATGGGAGTCCCCTTCAACCATCTCGGTGGTTAAGGTGAACGTTGCCCCCTCCGTCAACCGGACGGAGCCTTCCTTGAAACGCCCAATCCTCAGCCTCGGGCCCGGTAGGTCTTGGATTATTCCTATGGGCGTATGTAACTCGTGGGATATCCCCCTGATCAGCTCAATAACTCTTCCATGCTCCCGGTGGGTTCCGTGGGAGAAGTTTAGGCGGGCCAGCTTCATTCCTGCCTTAACAAGCTGCTTCAAAACCTTGTAGGAGGAGCTAGCCGGACCGATGGTGCACACGATCTTCGTCCGCACCCTTCAGCCCCCTTCAGAGGACACCCGCACAGCTACGATGAGGTCGTTTACATTCGTCCCCGTAGGCCCCGTCATAATGGTATCTCCGAGTTTATCCAGAAAGCTGTGAGAATCATTGTTTTGCAGGTAAAAGTCCGCATCCAATCCAGCCTCCCTCGCCTGGCTTAGGGTGTAGCCGTCAACGATTCCTCCAGCAGCCTCAGTGTAGCCGTCAACGCCGTCGGTGTCCACGGCTGCGATGGCCAGACCCTTGACTCCTTCTATAAGTCTGCAAGCCGAAAGTACCAGCTCTTGGTTTCTCCCGCCTTTGCCCTCGCCTTTAACCTTCACGGTAGTTTCTCCTCCCAAAATTATTGACCTGTCTTTTGCCTCCGGCTTAGGCTTCAAATACTTTGCCATGGCAGCTATCACCCTGCCAGCTTCCCGTGCCTCGCCTTCGAGGAAAACGGTTAGAACCGAAGCTTCCACTCCTCTGGAGTTCAGGTATTCCGAAGCAGACCGGCATGCCAACTCATTGTTTCCGAGGATGAAATTGTGAACTTTCCGGAAGACCTCTTCACTTGGTTTGGGCGATTCAGGGATCAGGCCTCCGACCCCTTCTTCAAGAGTCTTGCGGACGGCTTCTGGGGCATTGTCCCAAAGCCTATACTTTTTTAACACGGCAACGGCGTCCCTGAAGGTGGTGGGATCAGGGGCGGTGGGCCCTGAGGCTATGGTTTCAAGGGAATCGCCCACCACGTCGGAGATGATGAGCCCCACGGTTTCAGCCGGATAGATCCTCCCAGCCAGCCGGCCTCCCTTCACCTGGGAGAGATGTTTTCTCACGGTGTTAATCTCATGGATGGTGGCTCCGGATTTGAGGAGAGCTCGGGTGATGTCCTGTTTCTCTTCAAGGCTTACTCCTCCCGTGGGCGAAGCCATGAGCGCAGATCCCCCTCCGGAAATCAAGCAGAAGGCCAAGTCCCTTTCACCGAGCCTGTCCGCGAGCTCCAACATTTTAGACACAGCGTTCGGCGCCTCAACCGTGGGAATGGGATGCCCGGCTTTCACCAGCCAGATGGGGCCTGTGCGGAACGCTCGCTCCTGATATTTTGGTGCCACGATAATTCCCTCGGTGAGCCTATCGCCTAAAACCTCATACAACGCTTCAGCCATGGCAGCTGAAGCCTTACCGCCGCCGAACACGTAGATCCCTTCAACCTCTTTCAAGTCGACGGAAAGATGGTCTATCCTGAGGAAGTCTCCTTCCAATTTCAGACGACCTCTGAGCAGATGTTGAGGGTTTACGGAAGCTAAAGCTGCCTCCATGGCTTCCAAAGCTAAACGGCGGGCTTCCGATTCCACTTTTTCCCTTTCAATGAGCTGTTTTTTGTTTCGTATGAAATCTGTCAATACGCCTCACCCGATAACTTTCTCCGCAGCCATGCGGCCTTTGAAAGGCTCAGACGGACTGCCTTCAAACTGGTGGTGTGCGTGGAAATCTTTTCACCAGCGACGTTTGAAGGCTTCCAATTTCCCTCCATGAGTCCACCATTGAAGGGGAAGATAGAGGGTTGACTCCCTAGCGTAAACGTCTATCTGGGTTGTGCCACAGGAAGGACAGCGGTGCAGGTAGCCTCTGAAAGTTTTTTGACATAGCCCGCAGTAGGTGAGAGGGAAATCGTAGGCGAAAAAGCTGAGGCCGAAGCTCTCGCAGAGGTTAACCGTTTGTTTAAGAAGCTTCTGAGGGGATCTTTCCTCTTCTAAGGTGACGGCGGTGAAATGGCCGCCTTTTAACAGCGGATGAAATCTCCCCTCAATCCTCAGCCTTTCATCTTGGGGGAGAGCTGATTCTTCTGGAAGGAGAGGAACATAGGTGTAGTAGGGGTGTTCTTTTCCACCTTGAACATTAACCATTTCCCAGCCGTACTTTTTCCCATCCAACTCTGCTAGGCGTGAGGAAGCTTCACTGCCTACGATCTGCGAAACAGCTAACCTTATCCCTTTTTCTTCGGAGATGGCGGCTGCGAGGTTGGCTATGTTTTCCACCAGCCGAACGGCGAAATGTTGAGGCATAAGCTCCTCGTAGATGTCGTAGCCTACATGAACCCTCACAGCTTCGTTGAGACCTACTATGCCAATGGTCTTCACTGAATTATTCAGCCTGTAATAGGCTTCGCCGCTTTCCACATGGGTTAGACTGGGCAGCAGTCCTTGCTTCATCCGGTCCTCTATTTCCTTTCCTTTTATCTCCAAAGCCTTAACTGCTGTTTTAACTGCTTTTTCCAAGTAGCTGAAAAACTTGGAGTCGTTTCCCTTAGCCTCATAAGCTATCCGGGGTAGGTTTAAGGCTACCGTGTTCAGGCATCCCGTCCGAAGCGTATCTACCTCCCAGTCGCCTGTCCACTCTCCTCCAATCCTCTCCCCGCTGGCCAGATAGCTGGAGTTTTCTTCTGGCTCCTTGGTTAAATTGGCTATGTAAATGGCGCCGTATTTGGCGGCTAGCTCATGGGCCTTAACCAAAATTTCCTCGCATTTTTTGCTGAAACTTCCAGCCCTGAGCTTTAACACCAGCCGAGGATTGAAGAGAGGTTTTCTTGAACTCAAATCCAAGGCTGCCTCCAGCAGGAGGCTCGCAAGAGTCTGAGCTTCTTCTTCGAAGCTTTGATATTCCTCCTTTCCGCCGCTTCGTCTGACAGCTGTCAGCGCCCTAAGACGTTTAGGGATGAAAACCTCTAAACCGAGAGTCACCCCTCCGCTTCCAAAGCTTTTGAATGCTACCCGGGTGAGAAAGCCCTTCAAAGCCGCTTGAGCTTCCGCCTTAGGGATTCCTCGAAGATGAGGTGCTAAGAATATGTTGAAATAGTCGAAGGCTTGCTGTCCTGAAATTTCTCCCCCGAAGGCGTCTATCAACCCCTCAACCATCAGCAGGGAATCCGAGAAACTATCAGGAGGCGCAAGCGAAGGGGCAGCGTGACTTGTAGCTTTGAAGCCCCCGGCAAGAAAAGGTCTGAGGTCGTGGTAGATGCTCTGAGGCCTCAGCACCCAATAACCGGAATCGCTTAAGTGGATCTGGCCTGAAAGATGGGCGTCGGCTAGGTCCCTAGGAAGGACGTTGAGAAGCATGAACTCCGTCATAACTTGGCTCCCAGCCGCGGCATGGGCGTGTTCCACGGTCAATCCTCTTTCAGCTGCCTTGGCAACGGTTTTCTCCACATCCCGCACAGGCATTCCCAACCGGGTAAGCTTGTGACGGTAGTCTTCCAGGCCCTTTTCCAAGAGGATGGCGTTGACAAACTCTCTGATGAGGGGCGCTGTAAGGTAGGTAATGGGAAGTTTCAGCATACGCTCCTCAGCTTCGGCGGAGATCTTATCAGCCACCTCAGGGAGAGCCCCTGCCTCCTCAACGAGGGAGAGGGCAATCTTGCTCCGGTCAAATTCTTCCATGGTATACCGGGAGGTCCGAACAAACAACCGCCCTGCTTTTCTCAAGGCGTATTCGGCCAGCTCTTGGGAGAAACTGTTAACCCTCAAGCCCAGCTCGGTTATCTGGTACCGCCTCGTCCCTTTCTCCAAGCCCACGAGGCCTGTGGAGAGAAGGTTTTTAAGATGGTAAACGAATTTCCCCGCATCCTTAGTGGGCGCAAGTTTTAGGAATTCCATGATCTCACTGTAAGTCATAGGTCCACGGGTTGCAAGGAGTTTAAGGATCTGAAGCCTGATGGGCGCTGCCACGGCGCTGAAAACGTCGACTCCTGTCCTAGGCTTTTTAACCATGGGGTCTCAGATCCTTTAACATCGAAAGATAGCTGTTCAGTCTTAAGTTATACTTTGTCTATTATTTTAGACTTCCACCTAAAAAGTCTTCTTCCACATTTAAAAAGCCTTTCACCTAGGTTAAACCGTTGAAGGCTGAGATACCCTTGAAACCGGTTTCTGGAAAACGGTTTTATACGGTTACAGGGGGAGGTAGTATCATGGTTAAACCCTCTCTGGGAAAGGTATTCCTCGGAATTTTACTTCTCTTGCTAACGCTACCTATGGTGGCGTATTCAACTCCTCAAGCTCCCACTGTTCAAACCGACAAAGAAACCTATGGAAGCGGCGACTACCTCAACGTCACAGGCACGGCTGAGCCGAATTCGCTGGTTTCTCTGCAAGTTCTTGACCCTGAAGGAAACCTGAAAGGTGTTGCTCAAGCCCGTGTTTCTTCCCAAGGAACCTACGCTGTGGCGAAGGTGTACAGGTTTCAAGAGGACGATCCGGAAGGAGAATGGAGGGTGATAGTGTACCAAGGAGGCATTTTCTCCGAGGCCAAGTTTCAGTTCACACTCCCAGCGCCGACACCTACACCTACACCAACCCCGACCCTTACACCCACGCCTACTCCAACTCCGACGCCTACGCCAACCCCTACGCCTACTCCCACCCCCTCCCCCACCCCCACGCCAACACCCACACCCACAGCCACCCCCACACCGACTCCCTCTGCTGAAGGGAAAAAATGCATCATCGCCACCACCACTTATGGCTCAGAGCTGGCTCCGGAAGTGCAATTTCTGAGGGGTTTCAGGGAAAACGTCGCCCTCAAAACCTTCGCCGGAGCCCAGTTCATGAGGGTTTTCAACGCTTGGTACTATTCCTTCAGTCCTTCAGTGGCCGGCTTCATAGAGGCCCACCCGTCTGTTAAAGGAGTGGTGAAAGTTTTTCTCTACCCCCTCATCGGAATCCTTCACTTGGCCGTGGCGGCCAACACCGTCTTCAGCTTTAACGGTGAACTTGGTATCACCGTAGCCGGGCTTGTAGCCGGCGCCCTGATAGGAGTTGTATACTTTGCCCCCCCAACCGCTCTGGTTCTCTACGCTGCGAGGAGGAAGAAGGAAACCCTGGCCCTAGGAAGCCTGTTGAAGCCTGTCTCAATGCTTTGGCTTCTGGGTGCCTCCCTGATCCTTGTAGGTGAACTGGTTGCCTCCGAGTTTCTCATGATGGCTGCGACAGGATTGTTTGTCAGCTCAACGGTAGCCATCACCGCAACCGCGGTGGCATTAAAAATTTTGAATGTCCAACGAAAAGCTACCGCTAGTCTCCTTTCCAAAGGAAGGGCCTCAAACAGGCGAGGCTGAAGGTTTTTCCAGCGCCTGCAGTCTCCTTTAAGGGACGAAAACCTTTAAATTGAATTGTGCAGATCAAAAATGGCAAATTTGGGGTTGACTTCCTTTTGGAGGAGAAACCTTCGTCTAAGTCTGTGGACCGAATCTTGGTCGCTGTGGACGGTTCGGAGCATTCCAAAAAGGCTGCGGATTTGGCGGTAGACTTGGCTAAAAAATGGGAGGCTGAACTTTATCTGATCCATGTGTTAGAAGAGAAGGGTGTGCCTAAGGAGTTTAAAGAGTTCGCTCGGATTGAAAAGGTGCCTGTCTCTGAGTATTTCAACCTAGTCTGCCAGACAGGAGGTTTTCTGGGGGAGGCTGAAGTCAAGGCTAAAGCTGCGGGGATAAAAAAAGTTGAACGTATCTGCGCCCAAGGAAACCCTGCTGACGAGATCATCAACGCAGCGGAGAGATTAGGCGTGGACATGGTGGTTTTGGGAAGTAGGGGTTTGGGAGGATTTTCCCGGGCTATCATGGGAAGCGTCTCCACCAAGGTGTGCACCCACGTCAATTGCGCCTGCGTAACTGTGAAGTGAAATCGGGAAACCGACTGAACTTTTTTCTTATAAAGTTTTCAGCTTTAGGCTAAATTGAACTCCACCAAAAGCTTCGAAAATGAAGACTATCCAGAAATAAGGTTATTAGGAAGAAGTTTTGCTGGTTTATGGGATATAGCATCTTCTTAAAAGGGGTTTAACTTGGTGAAAAGCTCCATCCTGCCAGGGTTTTACAAGCTCTCCGTCCAAGAAAGAATTCAAACTGTGGGCGAGTTCGCAGGTCTCAGTGAGGATGAAAGGAGGCTTCTCTCCGCGGAGGGAGCCCTAACTCTTGAGCAGGCTGGGAGGATGATCGAGAACGTAGTAGGCTTCATGCCTGTGCCTCTGGGAGTTGCCGTCAACTTCATCATCAACGGTAAACCTTACCTAGTGCCCATGGCCATCGAAGAACCCTCCGTGGTCGCTGCGGCCAGCCACGCAGCTAAGCTGGCAGCCGTCAGAGGCGGCTTCCAAACCTCCAGCACCGACCCTGTGATGATAGGGCAGATTCAGTTGATGGGAGTGAAGGACCCGCTGAAGGCTAAAGAGGCGGTGGAGGCTGAAAAGGAAAAAATCCTCGAACTGGCCAACAGCCAAGACCCGGTTCTAGTCCGCATGGGTGGAGGAGCCAAGGACTTGGGAGTTCGAATGGTTGAAACTTTCAGAGGGCCTATGGTAGTGGTGGAACTCTACGTGGACTGTCGGGATGCCATGGGAGCTAACACCGTTAACACCATGGCTGAAGCCGTGGCTCCCTTGGTGGAGCGGCTTACCCAAGGCCGGGTGAGGCTGAGAATAGTCTCCAACCTTGCAACTAAGAGACTGGCCAGGGCGAGAGTGGTCATGGACCGAGAGGCTGTGGGGGGAGAGGAGGTGGTGGAAGCCATCTTAGACGCCTATGCCTTCGCCGCCTCAGACCCCTATCGTTGCGCCACCCACAACAAGGGAATCATGAACGGTGTGGCTGCTGTAGCCTTGGCCACAGGCAACGACACTCGGGCGTTGGAGGCAGGCGCCCACGCTTACGCTGCCAGAACCGGCCGCTACAGCCCACTAACCAGATGGGAGAAAAATTCGGCAGGCCACTTGGAAGGGTTTATCGAACTGCCCATGGCGGTAGGCTTGGTAGGCGGAGCAACGGTGTCCAACCCCATAGCCCGCATCTCCAAGAAGATCCTAAGAGTCCAAACAGCTCGGGAGCTGGGTGAAGTCGTGGCCGCCGTGGGACTCGCCCAAAACTTCGCAGCCCTCAGGGCCCTAGCCACCGAGGGCATTCAGAGAGGTCACATGTCTCTCCACGCGAGAAACTTGGCCATCGCTGCGGGGGCCCAAGGGAAGCTGGTGGACTTGGTGGCTGAAAGAATGGTGGCGGAGCGGCAGATAAGAATGGACAGGGCTCAGCAAATCCTCCAAGAGCTGAGGGAAAAGGAAAACGCAGCCTGACCGAGGGAAAGGCTCATAGGGAGTAATTTTCCCTTCACCCGGAGAATGTTGAAAGATTTCTTTCCGAGGACCTCAGCTTCTTTAACTTCGCTGGAAAGATGGAAGGGTAGAAGCTAAGAATATATGAGGAAAAAGTTGTAAAGACTTTTGAGGGGTGGTGGTCCAGCATGGTCTACGATTCCCGGCTCGGGCCCGGGAGGTCGGGAGTTCAAATCTCCCCCACCCCACCAAGCTCTCGCCTTGCAATACTTCTCCAAGTGTTCGTTTTTGTTTTTAACGCCTTGACGGGCTTATGCTGGGGTTCAGCTGTATTACAACGTAATATTTAAATCCCTTCACGAGTATAGAGTAGGAAGGCGAGTTTGATGAATGGAAAAATACTTTCGTCGATTTTGATGGTGACCATGCTAATGCTGGCCGGCCTTCTGGTTGTGGGAACGGGCGTTGCAGCGAAGACGAACCCCGCGGAGAAAATACAGGTTATAGTCGTCTTTAAAGACCGACCAGATCCGGCTTTTATTAGGCAGCATGGTGGAAACATAAAATACACCTACGACGTAATCCCCGGAATAGCGGCTCTGCTGCCTCAGAAAGCCGTGGACGCTTTGGAGAAGAACCCGAAAATCGCATACGTGGAGAGAGATATCGTCGTTGGCAGGCCGCCGTGGGCTGGCGGAGGCGAAAAGGAACAGCCTCCGGAAACCTTAGAATGGGGCGTTGACCGAATAGACGCTGACCTAGTTTGGGATACGGACGGCGACCTAGTTGCAGACGAAGGGGCGAACATGGGTTCAGGGATCAAAGTTGCAGTTCTTGACACAGGCATCGACAAAGATCATCCTGATTTGCAGGAAAATATCAAGGGCGGAGTTAACTTCGTCTCCAAACCTTGGTGGAAAGACCCGGACCCAAACAAGTGGGACGATGACAACGGTCACGGAACCTACGTCGCAGGCATAATCGCTGCGGTGGAGAATGAAATAGGCGTTATAGGCTCTGCGCCGAAAGCTTGGCTTTACGGTGTAAAGGTCTTGGATAGGACTGGAAGCGGATACGTCAGCGATGTCATCGCAGGGATAGACTGGTCTGTCGATAACGGTATGCATGTGATTTCCATGAGTCTGGGGTCAAGTTCCGATTCGCAGGCACTTCATGATGCGTGTGATAACGCCTATGCGGCGGGCTTGGTCTTAGTCGCGGCTGCAGGGAACTCGGGTGACGGTGACGGTAGCACAAACGAAGTGCTCTATCCGGCTAAATATTCCAGCGTAATCGCTGTGGCGGCCACAGATAAAGATGACAGCACACCCACATGGAGCTCAGAAGGCGAGGAGGTTGAACTTGCAGCCCCCGGCGTCGACGTGCGTTCCACTTGGAAAGACGGATCCTATGAAACACATAGCGGGACCTCTGCGGCTACACCTCATGTATCAGGCACGATAGCCCTAGTCCTGTATCAAACCGAACTGCTGACAGCCTACGATTCAAACGGGGACGGAGCTCTTCAGCCCAGTGAGCTTCGAACTCTGCTAAGGGACACTGCAGACGACCTTGGCAGCTCCGGATTCGACAACTTCTACGGTTACGGCTTAGTGGACGCTGAAGAAAGCGTAACAGGTACGCAGACAAACCCATAAACAACTTTTTTTTTTAAAAAATCTTGTACTGGTACAGAATACAGAATAGAGTGCTCTGTTCGATGCTATTAGACGAAACGGCCACAAAAATGGGTGGCCGTATTAAAGTTGCGCGTTAAGTTTAGTTCATGAGCCCGCCAACTCCTCATCTTCGCTATTCGTTGAGGCGCAAACGTGTCTCTTATATCTGGTTTTTAGAAAGGCAGTAATCCAGATATGTCGTTCTCTTAATATTTAAAAGCATGTTTGCCCAAATTGGGCAAAACGGACGCCTGTCCTCGGCGAGTGTGGTTTGGGAAGAGATGATACTCTTGACTGGTAACGTGAGGTGAAGTGAATCGTTAAGAGAATAATATCTGTGAGGTTGAATGAAAATCTGGTAAGGCAAGTTGAGGATGTAGTTTCATCCGGTTATGTCGACTCCCTGACGAATCTTGTCAGCAAATGTCTCGAATTAGGGTTGAAATATTCCTTTTACATGTGGGACAGGGGTGTCTGGCACTTTCATGGCATTAGGGTAGGGGCCTTATCCAAAAAAAGCTTTGAAATTATATTTAAGCACGCAGATGACCCATATAAAGCTGGGAGGGAAGTAGGGAAAGGCTTCAAAAATTACATCAAATACTCTTTCAAAAAAGACTCTATTAAAAGAAAGGATTGGAATGCAATGCTTAGGGAGGTTGAACCCATTACGGGGTGGGGTAACTACGTTCTAACTAATGACATCATCACCGTTGCCTCCCCGCTACCGCCTCGGGATTTCCTGAGAGGATTCCTCGAGAGTCTTCTGGGCGTTAGATTAAAAATGGCTTCGGATGAGCCTCTTCAATTTCAGATTCTCGGAGGATAGGAGACCTAGAACAATGGCTTCAGACGCTATATCCGCATGGTAGGTTTTAAATAGATATGTTATACGATGTATTACAAAAAAAGTCGTGAGAACATCATTGGACCGAAAACTGGTGTGGGTGGTCCCCGTCTTTCTCATGCTACTCAGTTTGTCAGCTTTTCCCTTTGCTTTGGCTCAACAAGCCTACACGCCTTCCACGCTGGTTTTGAGAGTTTACGGAGATGGTGTTGTTCAAGTCGAGTACGGCATCGAAACGGATGTAACCTATCCACGGATAAGCGTAAGCCTCTTCGGCAATGTCTTCGAAGAAGTCATAATTGTGAATCAGGACGGAGTTCCCCTGGACTATGAAGGAATCGATGGGGAAGTGATAATCGATACGCTTGGAGCTGAAGCTGCGGAGATCACCTACTTCACCTCCGACCTGACAAGCAAGTCGGGGAGAATATGGGTCCTCGAGTTCGAGCCGCCCATTCTCACCAACATAATTCTGCCAAGGGGAGCAACAATCATCAGCCTAAGTCAGACACCTGTGGCCATCAGGAGTGTCGACGGACAGACCCTGTTAACCATGCCGGCTGGACGTTTAGAGATAACCTACGTTGTCGGAGTCACCGGAACTAGAGAGCACGCCCTCATCCTCATCAATGAAGCTGAAAACAAGATTGAAGAAATAAAGGCTCAAAACATCATCGTCGCCGACGCGGAAACCAAACTCCAAGAGGCAAAGGAAGCTTTCAGCCGTGAGCAATACGTTGAAGCTGAGCAGCTGGCCTCCCAAGCTGAAAACCTAGCTGTCCAAATTGAGGCCGCGGCGAAAAAAGCCAAAGCAGCTATAGTTGAGGGTGAATCGTCTGTTGAAAATGCACGGCAAGAGGGAAGAACCTCTGGTTTAGCCGAAGCTCAAATCCTCCTGCAGCAAGCAAAAGATGAATACTCTGCAGGTAACTACGAGAAGGCTGAGCAGTTGGCCTCCAAGGCGGGGATCACAGCTGAAAGCGCCAAGCCTCCACCTCCCTCCACACCCACTCCTACGCCTCTCCCCACACTAGCAGGGGGAAGGATCCTTTACTGGTGGATCGGGATCTCTGCGCTAGGAGTGGCTCTCGCTATGTTGGCTTTCAGACTTGTGAAGAAACCTAAGCCGGCAGAAGTCTCGCGGGAAAGGAGAACTATAGATGTTGAGAAGTTGTTCAGGCTTAATCCCCAGCTTAGAGATGAGGACCGTGAGGCTGTTCAATTCATAGCCGAATGCGGCGGTGAAGCCTTCGAGGGGGAGATTCGTAAAAGGTTCAAGCTGCCCAAAACCACCGTATGGAGAATGATGCAACGCTTGGAAAGGGAGGGTGTGGCGGAAATTCTCAAAATCGGCGGCCGAAACCTCATTCGGATTAAATCAAAGTATGAGGTTAAAGGTGAAACGAGGTGAAACAGTGTCTTCACTCCGTTTCAGAGCATCCCTATTTAGTGAGTAAGACCTAAACTAATTTAGGTGATTTGAGAATGGTGCTCGCAAAGTATAGGGTAACCTTCCTCATCCTAGCAGTTTTAATGTCCTCTTCGCTGCCGAGCCTTCTTCCCGTTGGATTGGCGCAGACTGAAGAAGACCAGCGTATCGCTGTTGATGAGCTTTTAGAAATCCTCGAAGCGAGCAAGAGTTATGTGGAAGCGGCTTTCAGCAGGCTTGAAGACCTAGGAATACCGATACCGGATGTTGCTAAAGATAAATATGAAGAGGGGCTTTCGCTGGCTGCTACAGCCGTTCAACTGAGGGATGAAGCCCGCTATGAGGAAGCTAAAGAAGTAGCCCTTCAAGCTATGCAAATATTCAAAGAAGTGTCGTTGGAAATAGCGCCGGATGTAGAGGAAGCTGAGACCCCAGAGGAAAGAGAAGCCTACGAAGCCATAGGGTTGACGGCGGCCAGAGAGCGGGCTGAAGCCTTCATCAACAAGCTGGACAGCTTGGCGGACAAGGCTGAAGAACTCGGATACGACGTTTCAGCCATCTGGGAAATCATAGATGAGGCGAGGGACATCTTAAGCACGGGAGCAAGTCTTGTGGAAGCAGGGGATGTTGACGAGGCAGGGAGGCATATCGGTATGGCCATCAGTACAGCTGCAAAAGCCATGGGAGAGGTTCGACCTATAATAAAAGCTAACAAGGCAGTTCAAGCTCAGAGGTTTCTTGAAAAAGCCGAAGAACGATTGGCAAGGCTGGAAGAGAGAATAGATGTGCTCAGCAGGCTGCCGGCTGTCCTTCCACCGCAGGCAGAGCAGGGCATAAGACAGGCTCAAGCGGCTTTAGAGAATGCTAGAAGCCGGGTAGCGGAAGTCAGAGCTCTTCTGCAGGCGGGGAATATCGAAGATGCTATAGAAGGACTCGAAGATGTGAGGAGGAACGCTGAGAGAAGCCTCGAGGAGTTCGGAGGAGCGAAACCGGAAGTTGCAGAGAACCTAGTCGCCATCGAAAGAATCAACGCGACGCTCGATTTCTTAAAGGAAAGGCTGGAAGACGCCAGAGCCAAAGACATAAACGTCGACCAAATTGAAGAGACTTTAAGGAGGGCTGAGGATCTCCTATCCCAAGCCGTGGAGCACCTGCAAGAAGAAGAAATTGAGGATGCGTCCCAAGCTATAGATCAAGCTGAGGACCTTGCAGATGATGCAGAAGACCTGTTGGAGCAAGTCGTAGAGCTGGTGGAGAGGGAAGAAGGAGAGGAGGCGAGAGAAGAAGCCCGAGAACTGGTTGAGGAGATTATGAGAAACAGGGCTGCCCTTAAGCAGCTTAATGCAACCATCTCCCTTCTCTGGGAGAAGTTAACGGATTTGGAAGGCAGAGGCGTGGATGTTGCAGGAATCGAAAACACCCTCAGAACAGCTTATGACTTTCTCCAAGAAGCTTTGAAGCATATAGATGAAGGGGACGTCGATGCGGCCTCGGACCTCATGGCGCAGGCTGAGGTGATAATGGAGGAGGCGGAAGAACTTATAGAGCAAGCTAGAAAACAGGCAGAAGAAAGGCAGCCGGAGGGCGCTGGAGAGCAGTCTCAAGGCAGAGGTCCGCCTAGCGAAGCAGGCAAGCCCCAAGTCCCTTTTTTTAATCAAATAGAAAAATAATAATAAATGAAAATCAGGAATAATTAGCGAAGGTGACGTGTTTGCCTAGCTTGATGAGGAAAAGTGTTTCCTTAACTATCCTCCTGATCTTGGTGTTATCCGTCCAGACTCTTCCGTCCGCTCAGGCTCAAGAGCCTTACAGTCCCGTCGACCTAACGTTGACGGTGTACAGCGATGGATTCGTCCATGTGGAATACCTTCTCGAGGTAGACGTGGCTTATCCGAGGATCACCGTTACGCTATTCGGGCGCACTTTTGAAAACCTACTCATTACCGACGAAGATGGGCTGCCGTTAGATTACTTCCTCTCTGAAGGCGAGGTCACAGTCGACACGTTGGGAGCGAGGAGGGTGAAGATCACCTATGACACATTGGATTTAACAAGCCGCGTAGGTAGAACATGGACTCTGACCGTAAACACCCCTGTAGAGGCCGTCATAACATTCCCAAGGGACTTCACCTTGATCAGCCTAAACCAAGTGCCCGTGGCCTTGGAAAAGACTGAGGGGCAACTTCAGCTTACCATGCCTTCGGGGCTGCAGGAGATAGTCTACGCCCTCACCATATCTGCACCGGCGCCACCGAAAGAGTTTCAGGTTGGTAACCTCAAAATCAGCCCAGTCGACGTAGTGGTAGGCGAGGAAATAACCGTCACGGTGGATGTGGTGAATATAGGAGAAGAAACAGGCACGGCTACTGTGACACTTAAGGTCAACGGAGTGGTTGAAGCTGAAAAAGAAGTTACGCTGGCTGGGGGTGCATCGCAGACTGTATCCTTCACTCTAACTTGGGACACAGCAGGAGTATACGAAGTTCAGGTTGACAGCCTCGTTGAGACGATCACTGTCACCAAGGCTGCAAGTGTAATCACCGTTTCAGTTTCCCCGACGCAGATCGATAAAGGCGAATCGGTTACCGTGTCAGGGTTGATTTCGCCCCCAGTCCCGGGTGTGGAGGTTTACTTGGCTTATATGAAAGCTGGAGACGTGGTCGTGGAGAGAACAGTGACCACGGCTTCCGACGGGTCTTTCACCGATGTCTATGTCCCGGATGCCGGCGGCTCTTGGAGCATCACAGCTCGGTGGGAAGGCAACGAGCAGTATCAGGGAGCGATGAGTTCCCCGGCTGGTTTTGAAGTAGTGGATAAAGGCTGCGTCATCGCCACCGCCACCTACGGGTCGGAGTTGGCAGCTGAGGTTCAGTTTCTCCGCGGCTTCAGGGAGAACACGGTCTATTCAACGTTCGCCGGAAGCCGTTTCATGGAGGTCTTCAACGCTTTCTATTATAGCTGGAGTCCTACGGTGGCCGGCGTGATCTGGAGCCACAGCGCCCTGCAAACGGTGGGAAGGATGCTGATCACACCGCTTCTAGGGATTCTCCACGTTTCAACAGCGGTCAATTCGGTTTTCAGCTTCAACCCTGAACTGGGAATAGTGGCAACTGGACTGGTTGCAAGCTCCCTAATAGGCCTCGTATACTTCTTCCCGGTAGGTTGGGTGCTGGTGAAGGCTGTGAGGAGGCGTTGGGGTGCCGTTCCGAAAACCGGATGCCTTAAATCTTTACTGATCCCTTGGGCTGCCAGTCTGGGTTTGATCGGCCTCGCGGAGGCTCTGGCCTCCTCGGTTTT
Organism: Candidatus Hecatella orcuttiae; assembly: GCA_002011035.2. GTDB lineage: Archaea > Thermoproteota > Bathyarchaeia > Hecatellales > Hecatellaceae > Hecatella > Hecatella orcuttiae. Next base: position 363,205 of record MTLY02000003.1, read on the forward strand.
AATGATGGTAGGCGCAGGGATGCTGGTGGTCTTCACCGTAGGACTAACAGCGGGAACCCTCGCTCTAGGAACAGTGAACCTTCTCAAAAAATAGGCTGATCCAAGGCGTCGTAGGCTTCCTCAACCTTTCTTTTCCTTGAATTTATTCGACTTCTGAATGGAGACATATTTTTATGTTTATTTTTTCTTTCTTTTATGAGGCATGTTGAGTACTTATGAAAAAGGAGCCGAACTCGAGAAGTCGGTAGCTCGTTTATTTGCTCATAAAGGTTATGAGGTTAAGCATGATGTGAAATTTCAAGGTAGATCAGGAGTTGAACATCAGATAGATGTTTATGCTGAATACAAAGCTCCTTTACACATTTCGAAGATAATTGTTGAATGTAAGGCTCATGATAGGCCGATAGATAAAAGACAGAGTTATTAAACTCCTTCAGGAGGTACAGGACATAGGAGTTGACAATGGCTGTCGACGACCTCCCAGTCGATGACGACGGTCTTATTCACGTCAGGAAAACTCTTTCTAGGGGCAGCTTATTTACCTTTCCGCTGGAGGGATGAGGCTAGCACCTATACTGGTGTGGCGCAAGTCCCTAACAAGTCATACAATTAGCTTTCCCGTCTATGGATCTGCAAAAATGGTTCTTGAAAAACAGCAACAAGAAGCTTCCAGTCGCAACAGGTTCTCAAGCTCAGCATAATAATTTTCGATTTTTGTAAAGTTTTTAAACACAAAAGGGAAAAGATAAATTTCACATCTAAACTGAAGGTTGCCTGAATTGATTTAACGTTAAAAATACTCCGTGAAAGAAAACTTTTTTCACGGTAGATATCTGCCCCAAAAGGTTGATTATCGACGTTTAAAGCCAAAAACATAGTTTTCTTGGTGAGGATGGACTGTTGAGACGGCCAATGATGGATGTTTTAGTTTCAGGTTTCTTCGGAATGTTTGGACGCATTACATTTTTTGTCTTAGTCTTGTTAACTGCAAGGCTTCTCGGTCCCGAAGATTACATGCCTAGGTACGCAGAAGATGCATGAGAAAAGGGCAGCCTCATGAAGTCCACATTTGTGGGCAGGAAGAGCCGACGACTTCAAAATCATGATACTTATCGACGGGAAAATCATCTCTGTCTGGAAAAGGTAAATAGTCAAGATTTTCCAGAAGTTTTCTTCTGTTTACTGTAACGGTATCGTTAGCCCTGAACGCTAGGCCGTCTATCTCCTTAAGCCGATTTACACCGTCCTTGCTTAAGGTCTCTACGAGTTCTTTTAAGGTAACTTCATATTCTCCTATCAAGCAAAAATCTATGTGGTTATATCTTTCTAGGATTTCACGTGGGAAGACCGAGGAGTGTGTGCCCGTAAGTACGATATAGCATCCTACCTATTCCTTAATTTCTCGAGCAAGTTCAACATCATAGGGAAAACTTATCGTCGGTGTTTCGATTAAAACTCGGTCAGGGTTATGTTTTTTTACAACGTTAACAAGTTCTTTACGTGTTAAATCCATTGCTACACCATCGATACCCTTGACATCGGCGTCCGTATCACGTTTAAGCAAAGCTGTTGCATAACCAAGATAGAAAGAATATGGACAGTAATGGCCCGTTTCACATTTTTCATCCGAGAAGATACTGAAGCTCCAACGGCTACCGACTTTAATAAAGTGTCTAGAGGAATTCTCCTCGTCGAAAGCGGCGGGGATTTAAAAGCAGAACCTTCAAATTTATCACGAACCTAACAGAACTTAAAAGTAGAGAGATAATTTAAGCCTTACTTATTTCTAAGCATTGATAGTCGTGGTGGTTACTGGTTAAAAAGCTTAAATTTTTAATTAAATAGAGGTAAAGGGAGCATGGGTAAGAATTTAGTCCTTGACGTGGGTTGTGGTAGAAGTAAGCAGGGGGACGTTAACGTTGACATAGACCCAACGGTTAAACCTGACGTCGTTGCCGACATGCACCACTTGCCGTTTCAAGATAAAAGTTTTAACAAGGTTTTTATTACTCATGCTTTTGAGCATAGCGGTAATCCTGAACTGTTACTGAGAGAACTCACGAGGGTTTCTAAAACGCAAGTGACGATAATCGTGCCAAACGCTTTAGCGCTTTTCTATTTTGCCATCTATTTAATAACTGCTCATAGATGGAATGCTGTGAGAAGTTGGCTTTATGGTGTTGGGCAATCTCCTTCAGCACGACATAGAAGGATTTACACTCCGTTTTCACTTTACAGGTTTATACAGAGGGAAGGGTTTAGATTAAGCGTAAAGACGAAGTCACGTTGGTATTACAGAAGGTGCATGAGGATGTTGATGGGAATTTTAAGTAAAATTTCAGTGGTTTTTGGCGACGAAGTCGAAGCGACGATATACTTAGAAGAAGCGGGAACTAACTGATCGTGAAGCATTCATAACTTAGTCTAATGTCTTCCCGGAGAAGTGATGGCGGGGAACCATGAACCTCTTCTGGTTAACACTGCACTATACACCTAAGAAGCCGCTGGGAGGCGTTAACAGATATAGCGTGGAAGTGGTGGAAAGGCTTAAACGATTTATCGACGTTAAAGTTATTCACGACGGAAAACCTTGGATTGGGACCTCCATCTGGGTTTTAAAAACAGCCCTAAAACTAAGAAAGTTAAAGAAGGATGAGCCTTCGATAATACATGCAGCAAATTTTAGAGCAGCGTTGCCACCGGCTTTGGCGGAGAAAAAATTTGTTTTAACCTTCCATGATGTAGCGCCCATGAGAATGTATAAGTTTAGAGGTTATCTCCAAAGGTTGGCGGCTAGAAAGGCTGCGGCCATAATAACCCCAACGAACGCCGTTAGAGAAGCCTTACTCAGGGAAGCACCCAACGTCGCCGATAAGGTTAGGGTGATTCCTAATGGCGTTGATTGTAGAAAATTTAAACCCATCCTAAAGGAAAAATCTGAAAAACCAACCATAGGTTATGTGGGTAGGAGGGCAGCTTATAAGGTTAGTCTTATTCCAAGGATAGTCAGATTACTTCCATCCTATTACAGGTTTAAATTTGCTGAAGGAGATCTTGACGACACTCAGCTTTGCATTTTTTATAACTCATGTCATTTAATTCTTGTTTCAAGCCCGCCATATGCTGAAGGTTTTTCGCTCGTAACGGTTGAAGCCTTAGCGTGCGGGACACCGGTTGTAGCGACCGATAATCCGGCCATCAGAGAAATCGTGAACGGTTATGCATTTTATAGCAGATATGAAGTCGAAGAGTTTGTTAAAAAAATTAGGTGGGTAATCGAAAACTATGATGATGCAAGGAAAAAGGCGTTAGAAGGAAGGAAGTATGTGGATGAAAACCTAGACTGGGATAAAACGGCGGCCATGAACCTCAAATTATATAAAGAACTACTCTAGACGGTAAAACCCTCTCTACCTGAAGAAGACTACGAACTGGTAACTAGTTAAAAATAAAAGATTAGATCCGAATATTTTTTTAGTACGGCTAACAATATCCTTTAGATGTAGCGTTAAATAGCTTATAAAGCAACCTCGGTGGTAACAGGGCTACCCTTAGCCATGTTCGCCAACCAACGCTTAACCGAGTATCCTGAAAATAGGAATAATTTTTGGAAGTTTTTCCAGCTTCGAATGTTCCTAGAAGGGGCTGCCTTATACCAGAAATTCGCTTAGGGGTATAGATACGGCAGGTTTCTTTGAGGATGGACGGATTCTGCCAGATACTAGAAAAAGTAGCTTTCATCATAAAATTAATTCTTGTCGCTTGATTTTGAGTTGCGAATCTGCCTTTTTGGAATCCCTTGTGAAGTGAGATAATGTATTAAAGCGAGGTCTTAACCCTTAGGTGCTGGTGGGAATTGAAGCCAGGTCTGCCGTTGCTTTTGCTGCTGGGGACGATGAGGGTTCAGCGGACGCTGCCCAGCGCGGCCTCTTCAGCTGCCTCTCTTGTCTTGGTAGGGTTGACCTCGGAGCTGTGGAGGTTTCTCCTCTTCCCCCTGAGCATGGCCTTGTTCCACATGGCTTCCAGCGTGGTCAACGACCTCTCCGATTGCTCCGTGGACAGGGTGAACGTCCCTGGGAGGGCGCTGCCTTCCGGAAGGGTGTCGCGGGGATTCCTTCAGGCGCTGTTCGTTCTCCTCTTCGGAGGCGGGCTTCTTGCAGCTTTTGCGCTGGATTTCCTCTACTTCCTCGCCGCGGGGACTTTCGGCTTTATTTACGTTTTAGCCTACAGCTACGGTCCCTCTTTCAAAAATCGCCCCTTAGGCTCGTTTGCATACTATACTCTTTCAGGCTCTGCGGCTCCCTATGTCATGGCGTCGCTGATGGCGCGGAGCCTCGGCTTCGACAGCCTAGTCTTCGCTTCCCTCTTAGCCTTGCTGGCTACCTGCGCAGTGATGGGGTCGATGGGTGATTATGAGGGGGATCTCCGAGGGGGGAAGAAAACTCTCCCAGTGGCTTTGGGATTCGACAGAGCCAGACGGGTGCTCGCGGCCATGGTCTTGGGCGCTGCGGCAGCATATCCGGCTCTCTACCATGTCTTCAGTTTTTCACCCGCTTTTCCCATCTTCGCCGTGCTGCCCCTAAGCCTCAGAGCGGCTCTGTTCTATCTGGTTTTACGCTGCAATAATCCTCAAGCCTTCCGAAGGCTCAGCCCCTTGTACAGGGTTCTCATAGCCGCGGACATGACTGTCTTGGCTTTGACTTGGGAAGGTTGAAGGGTTGCCTTTTTCTCAAGGGAGGGGAAACACTAAAAGTAGGTTTCCTTCTATCTTAGGTGGAGGCTTCTCCGACCGTTGAGGGGGAATGAAACCTGGCCCGGTGGATGATCGGCTCCGCTTGGCCGTACATCAACTACATGCCTCACCTAGGGACCATCATAGGCTCCGTTCTCTCCGCGGATGTGGCGGCCAGATACCTGAGGATGAAGGGAGAGGACGTGGTCCTCGTCAGCGGCTCGGATGAGCATGGAACCCCCATCGAACTGGAGGCGGTCAGGCAGGGGATTCCCCCGAAAAAGCTCACCGACGAAAACCACCGGAAGGTTAAGAAGCTGTTTGAAAGGTGGGCGCTTTCCTTCGACAACTACACCCGAACGGAGAGCCCTGTCCACATCAGGTTCGTCCAGGATTTTTTCAGAAAAATCTACTCCAACGGCTACATCTTCACTGAGGAGGTGGTCTTCCCCCACTGCCCCCGCTGCCGCCGTTTTCTACCGGACAGGTTTATTCAGGGGAAATGCCCCCGCTGCGGCTTCGAAGCCGCCCGGGGAGACCAGTGTGACGCCTGCGGCTGGCCTTTGGATCCCTCCAAGCTTGTGGAGCCGGTTTGCGCCCTCTGCGGGGAAACCCCCAGCCCTAAGACGACCAAGCACTGGTATTTCGACCTGCCTCGCTTTACCCATCAACTGGAAAGCTATGTCAAGGAGAATCCCCGCCTGCCTGAGAACGCCCGGAACTTCTCCCTGAACCTGATCCGGGAGGGCTTGAAGCCTAGGCCTATAACCCGGGATACGGAGTGGGGTATCCCCGCTCCCTTCCCAGGCGCGGAGGGTAAGACTATCTACGTGTGGATGGAGGCGGTCTTGGGATATGTTTCCGCCACCTTGGAGCATTTCCAGCGGCTGGGGCAGGAGGACCGGTGGAGGGATTTCTGGCTTGACCCGGAGGCCAGAACCGTCTACTTCATCGGGAAGGACAACATTCCCTTCCACACCATCATCCTCCCTGCGCTCCTTCTGGCTTCGGGGGAAGGCTACAACCTTCCTTGGACGGTGAACTCCACGGAGTTCCTGATGTTCGAGGGGCAGAAGTTTTCCAAAAGCCGCCGGATAGGCATCTGGATCGATGAGGCGCTGCGGATGTTCCCAGCGGACTATTGGAGGTACACCCTCATTTCCATAAGGCCTGAGGTCAAGGACACCAGCTTCTCCTGGAGCACCTTCTTGGAGAAGGTTAACTCCGACCTCAACGACACCTTCGGAAACTTGGTCCACAGGACGCTGACCTTCATTGGCAGGCATTTTGAAGGAAAAATTCCTACCCCTGAAGCCTTGGACATCTACGACGGGGAAATGTTGAAGGTTGCCAAAGAAGCGCAGAAAGAGTTTGAAAGAAACTTGGAGCAGTTTAAGCTTCAAGCCGCCGTTCTAACCGTCATGGACCTCGCCCGGAAAGCCAACAAGTACGTCAACGACAAAGAACCTTGGAGAACCGTGAAAACAGAGCCCTCCAAGGCAGCGGCCACCCTCTACGTGGCTGCCAAGATTGTGAAAACCCTAGGCATCCTCCTACAGCCCTTCATTCCCTCCACGGCGGATGTGCTTCTGGAAAAATTCGGAGTAAAACCGGGGGAGTCCCGGAAACTTTGGGATGAACTCCGGAAAGAACTAGCCTCCGGGCAGAAGCTGGGCAAACCTAAAGTTCTCTTTAAGAAGACAAGTTTGGAGGAGGTGGAGAAAAAGCTGAAAGAACTGGAGCAGGCTGGGAAAAAGGAGGAAAGGATTTCAGCGGAGGAGCTTTCAAGGCTAAACTTGAGGGTAGGCCGGATCGTCGATGTTCAACCGGTAGCCGGGTCGAGGAAGCTTCTCCGGTTGAAGATAGACCTAGGAGAGGAGGGTGTGAAAGCAGCGGCAGCCGGCTTGGGCGAGTGCTACCAGCCTGAGGAGCTGAGGGATAGGCTGGTGGCGGTGGTGGCTAACATTCAGCCTGTCAAAATCTTAGGCGTCCACTCTGAGGTCATGGTGCTGGCCGCCGACGACGGCACGGGGAAGTTCGCCTTGCTGACTCCGGACAGGGCTGTGAAATCAGGGAGCAAGATACGCTGATGCAGCTTAAACTCGACCTCCACGTTCACACAGTCTACTCGGGGGACAGTGTCATCACCCTTAAAAAAGCCGTGGAGGCCGCTGAGAAGGCGGGACTGGACGGCATAGCCATAACCGACCACGACACCGTTGATGCTTTAAAGGAGATACCCTCCCACTCCTCCATTCTCATTCTCGAAGGCATAGAAGTCTCCAGTCTCCAAGGCCACATCCTAGGCCTAGGAGTCTCAGCGCGCATCCCACAAGGCCTCCCCGCATCCGACACCGTTGACAGAATCCGCCGTCTGGGAGGTGTGGCGGTGGTGGCCCATCCCTTCAACTTCCTGAAGAGAAGCCTAAACGGCGAGGCCATTAGGCGGCTGAAGCCTGACGCCGTGGAGGCTATCAACGCCTCATCCATTCTGCCCCTTACCATCCGGAAGGCTGTGCAGGCTGCGAGGGAACTGGGCCTCCCCCAGGTGGGGGGGAGCGACTCCCATATCCCCGAGACCATCGGGAAAGCCTACACGCTGGTGGAGGTGGAGGAAGCCAGCCGGGAGGCTGTTCTCCAAGCCCTCAAGGCTGGGAAAACCAGGGCGGAGGGGAGGAAGATCTCTCCCGTGGATTTTCTGCGCAAGATAGGCTGGCAGATGAAGATAAAAGGGGGATGCACGTTCCTCCCCTTCAGATGAAAGTTTTCCCTTCAGCCCTCGCGCAGCTCAACTTTTCCGGGATGAAACTTTTTTGAGAGGCTACTCTAAAAACAACTTGGGAAAGCGGCTGTTGAAAGTCTACACCGTGGGGCATTCCACTCGAAGCCTTCCAGAGTTTCTGAGGCTTCTCAAAGCCTACAGTGTCCGCGTCCTCGTTGACGTGCGCAGGTTTCCCGGCTCCAAGAAGTTTCCCCATTTCAACAGAGAAAACTTGGAGGCAGTGCTCCCCCGGAAAGGTATCCGCTATCTCTGGCTGGGAAAGTCTTTGGGGGGATTCAGGAAGGGAGGCTACCGTGAGCATCTGAAGACCCCGGAGTTCAAGACGGGACTTGAGAAGGTGACTGAGACAGCGGCTGAGGCCTCCGCAGCCATCATGTGCGCTGAAGCCCTATGGTTTCGATGCCATCGGAGGTTCATAGCCGACAGGCTGGCTCGCCGCGGATTCACGGTCCTCCACATCTTGGATGAGAAGAGGACGTATCTCCACCGCCTAGGCCGCCGAGTTCGGGGGGAGGCGGAGGCTAAAACCTAAGGCTTTTCGCCTAGGAATTCCTCCAAGACCGACTGGACGGTGCCTTCCCTCAGCTTCAGAACGTGGTAGGCTATGTCCTCCAGGCTTTTCAGCCTCAGCCTCCTAAGCCTTTCGAAGCCCCATCCCAAGCATTTCACGGCGGAGATGAGGCAGGCGGCCACCACCGCCTTGGTCCAGTCTCGGCTCAGCGCGTAGGCTGCCAGAAGGGTGCCGCACCAGGTGTCCCCGGCGCCGGTGGTATCCTTCAACGTCGCCTTCAACCCGCTGAGGGCGGGAATCATCTGCATCCGTCCCTCCTCCACGAGGATGGCTCCCATCTGGCCTAGGGTCACAGCGAGCCTTTTGGCTTTGAGGGCTGAGAGGGCGGAGGTGAGGCTGCCTGTTTCAGCCAAGGCTGAGGCCTCTTGGTCGTTGACCACCATGAGGTCTGCCTTTTCAGCCAGCTTCCTCAGGATTCGCCTATTTTCAGCCTTCCCCAAGTAATCGGGGGAGCTGTGGATGGAAACCCAGGTTTCAGGGCAGAGCTTCCTGATTCTCGCCGCAAATTTCTCCACCTTCTGAGGCCGCATGGGGGCTAGGTGGACGTAAACGTCCCGGCTGACCCAGTGGGCTGGGAGGTCCGCTACCTTGATGGCTGCTCCAGCCCCCAGTCTGACCGCGTCGTAGCGGGCTTGAAAGTTTTGGTCGTAGCTGATGTCGAAGGAGGTGGTGGGAGCGTTTACTCTTCTGATGAGGGAGCCGGGAAAGGTAGAGTGGAGGAAGCTGAGCTGTTTGAAGTCCTTCCCCACCGCGGAGATGAGCTTAACCCTGTCGTAGAGAACCTTAGCGCCCAGCGCCGCGTAGAGGGCAGCCCCGCCCAGCTGAAGCCTTTCCCCCCACGGATTCCTGACCCGGTCGAGGGAAACATGTCCGATGAAGAGGAGGGTAGGCCCGGCCAAAGGCAACCATCAAAAATAAGACCGCCCCTAAACTTTTAACAGTATCTCCTTCTTGGCGACGGAGGCCGTGAGGCGTTCTATGGCACAGCCATCCATGGCCATGGATTTTTTCAGCCGCCGGTTTTTTCCAGGCCGCTTACCACCAGGTCCAGCTGTTTGAGCCATTCTTCCACCTTGAGGTTGGGGAAGGACCAGGTGGCGTGGGGTTGATAGAAACGGTCGAGGGAGACGGTCTTAAGGCTGGGGGCGAAATGCTTCAACGCGGAGAGTATGACCCATTCCACATAATAATGGATGCCTCCCACCAAGACCAGATCGTACCGGCCGGCTCCGTCTAAGCCTTTCCACCCCGGGTCGCAGAGCCGGTTGGCTATGTCCATGGCCGGCATCCAAACAGCGCCTTGGAAGCCTTTTTTGAGGAATTCTCCCACCGTCTGAGCGGTGGCCACCACCCCCATCTTCCCAGCTTTGGCTATGAGGACCGCGTAGTCGATGAGGCGCCTGTCGCCTAAGCCGGCTTGGGAGGCTTCGGGGCCTACGATGAGCAGCGGCCTTCTCGCCCTTCTGACCATGGCCACCACCACCTCAGGCTTGGTGATGACTGAAGCCTTCAAAGGCCCGGGGACTTCTGCCTTCTGCCAGGGTTCCGCTCTCATCATTTACCGGGCCTCCTTAGGTTTCGCCAGCCTCTCCAGCAGGGTGGGGTCGGGGGTCTCTCTTTCCCGCCAGCCCTCGGCTTTCAGGATCTCCATGACCTCGTCTCTGAGGGTTATGGGGATGTCCGTCTCCTTCCGGACTAGCAGATGGAGGTCGTCGGGCATCACCCCGTAATACCGCTTGTGCAAGTCCACGTAGTGGGCCAGCTTTATCGCCCGCCCCTTGGCTGTGTCGTTCGCCCTCATGCAAAGCTTCACCAGCATCACCAACGCTTCCTCCTTGGTTTCAGCCGTGAAGAACAAGTGCTCGGGAACAGGGCCCACGTAGACCTTCTCCCCCGTGCGGGCGTCGTAGACATACCAGTTGCTTTCCACTTCCTTCCTACCCAAGAGCATGCGCCTGTACTTGGAGCCATGAGGGCCTACGACCACGGGAATCCCCAGCCTCCAGAAGCCGCTGGCGATGGAGGCCGCCTTCTGGGACATGGCCCCCCAGGCGATGCCCGCGGCGCCCACCCGGTTGTGGATGTAGTCGGCTATCTCCTCGTAGTTGCCCCTCAGGTTCCGTCTGGCGAAGATGCTGGCTATCTTGATGGCCGCTCCAGCTATGTGGGAATTAGCCACGCAGGAGCCCACGTTGACCAAGCCTCCAGCGTCGAACACCCCCGGGTAGGCTTCGTAGAGGCTTTGACCGTCCTCGTTCTTGTACATACCGATGGACATGGCGGCGCAGCCGGAGGCGACCACGATGAACCGGCGTTTCAGAAACTCCTCAGCCATCTCAGCCACCTCCCGCCCTCCACCCGGGTAGTTGGCGCAGCCCACCAAGGCTATGACGCCGGGTATCTCCCCTAAAACCAGAGGCCCTCCGACCTTCCGAATTTCCACATCTTGAATGGCGCCTCTTCCAACCCGAACCTTGTAGGCTTCTTCTCTGAGTTTCTCCTCCGAAGCTTTCACGATGCCGCTGTGGATGGGTATCTCCTGGGGGCAGGCGTCTTCGCAGCGGGCGCAGCCAATGCAGGCGGCGCAAAGGTCAGCCAGCCCGGTGAGAACCCCGGAAGCCGCTGCCTTCACAGCCTCAGGGATGGGCAGGTCGTTGGGGCACGCCCGCCGGCATTCCTCGCATTCTGTGCATTTTTTAGCCAACTCCACCAGTTCATCCTGCCCGGGAAGGGCTCCGAACTTTCTCCTTTTTGGGGCTACCTCTATGGCTGTTCTCACGGCCACCTCTCCCACCTTAGCGGGGTCGAGGATTAAGGCGCCCGGGGTCTTCCCTTCCACGAGGTCTTTCACGATTTCGTCGACAGGGTCGCCGGTTCTGTTGGGCAGGCCCGCGCACTGCTTTTCCGTGCTGGCGATGAAGGGGACCTTAGCCTTCTCCGCCTCGGAGAGGAGGTCGGTGCGGATGCACTGCTCGTCGACCACCGCCACGTCGGGGATGCCGCTTCGGATGAAGCGAAGCTGCCATGAGATGGGGCCGATGATTTTAGCTTTGGAATTGTACCGAGTGAGGTCGTGGGCGGTGCAGCATATTCCCGCTACTTCCACAGAGCCTTGGAGGCTGTTCTCAGAGAGATAGTCCATGATGTAGGCGGCGGGGGGCACGTTGTGGCCGACGACGAGGATGACGGGCTTAGAAGTGTCGACGCTTCCAAAACCTATATTTGCCAAGGGAGCCTCAGGGTCAGCCTTAGGGTAGGGGTAGGCGGAAACCTGAGCTATGTCAGCCACCTCCATAGCCACTTGGTCGACCATCCCTGCGTGGAAGACCTTGGACTCGAAGTCCAGCGCGTCGCCTTCTTGACCTGTGTGGGTGGCGGAGAGCAAGTGGGTTATCTGGGATTCAACATAGTCCAAAGCTTCATCCAAATCCCCTAAGGTTTTAGGCTTGATCCCGCAGACCAGCCGGAGAATGGGCGCCTCCACTTCCACCTCTCCGGTTCCCACTTGGATGGGATGGTCTCTCCCGTAGATTTTTGAAAGATGCTCCACCAAATGTCGGGCGTGGCTTGCATGGGTGGCCGCTCCCATGCAGCAGGCCAGCAGGACGATTCTAGACTGCTGAGCCGCCAGGTTCAGCCCGCAGGCGCCTTTCTTTCCCCGGGTTAGGTCGCATTTTCCCATGGTGCAAAGGCAGCAGAGGTCGCAGTAGGGCAGGTAGAAGGGCCTGTAGCGGCTCAGAAGCTTAAGGTCCCAATCTCGAAGGTCGACGGCGGAGGGAAAAGGGGTGGGGCCTTGAGGTTCCTCCCAAGGCTCTGTTATGGTTTTGCCTAAGACCAGTTCCAGGTCTCTGAAGACTCCTAGACCTGTCTTCAGCTCTTTAACCTTTAAGTGCAAGCTTTTCTTCATATTTTCCTTCACCATGTACTGATGAAAATATACAAAGGGAAAAAAGTCTTTAGGCTATATATGCCTACTGGCTCAGACCCCCCCTAAAGCACTAAACCGGCGAAGTAGAGGATCAGGGCTATCAGAACCCCCGCCGAAAGCATTTTGACTCCTTGAACAAAGATGTTCTCCTTGGAGATCTTCCCCAGAAACATACCTAAGGCGAAGAGGACGGCTAAGGCTGTGCCTAGCGAGAGAAAAACAGCGAATTGGAAACCGAGCAGACCTAACTTTACCAAGAAAAAGGGAGTAATGGCCGCCAAGGCTACAGCCACTGGAGAAATCCCGTTCACAAAAGCCAGCCAGACGGTCGCAACCCGGGAGGCTCTGCCCCACAAAGAGTTTTTAAGGTCTGTGAAGAGGGCGCTCTCCAGCTCTTTGAGAGCCTTGCTTCTTTCAGCCTTCTCCGCCATGTAGGCGCCCCAAACTCCGGAGAGGCTCATGGCCAAGCCGGCTCCTAGGCCGGCGCTGATGACGATGTGGGGGTCGGTGACCCCGGCCACATAGGTGCCCAGCACCACCCCCAGCACTATTAGGGCTCCGTCGAAGGCGTTCAACACGAAGTATCTTCGAGCAATCTCCCCCACTTTAGCCATCTGGAAATATTGCTTAAAGTTCCCGGAAAAATTCCTCAAAGCCTTAAGCTTCTGACGGATGGATAACATCTTCCCCAGAAGACGCCCCAATACATAAAAATAGCAAAGATATTAATTAACCTTCGAACATTTGCAGCTAAAACCGGCGTCCCAACCGGGATCCCAGCGAAATAAGCAGATGGGAGAATTGTTCAAGTCTTTTGAGTCTGCGGCTTCGGCTGGCAGGGAATGCAAATGGGAGCCTGGCTTCTAACCCTCAGCCAGTCTGTTTTGGGGCACTGGTATAGGTCTGGTTCTATTTCTTCCGCCTCCGGGCATGGTTTACCCACCGGAAGCTTGAAGGTTGACTCTTTTTCCTTCATCTTCCCAGCCATTCTCGCTCTGCTTTCAATGTACTGCTTGAGTTTCGGTAGCTCAGTCTCAGGGATAACCCAATGCCCCGTGCTGTTCTTAGACCCTTTGATGACTCCCTTGGACACCAGCTCCGTAACTCTTTCAGTGCGCACCTTCAGGATATCGGCCAGCTGGGAAGTAGTATAATACTGCACGTCCGGAAACCTCGAAATCTTTTGTAAAAGAAAAAGCAGCCGCCTTATTAAAATTAACCCGCCACGCCGGCGATAAAAAATCCTACCAGCCGGTTAAGAAGCCGTTAACACTATTCAGGGGGGAAATCCCCCATCTCATGCTAAAAAAATAAACCGGCGGGGAACACCGCTTTCTCCCGGTTTCCCCTTCGACAGCGGTTATTCTACCTTTATTTCTTTGGTCCCTTCCCACGTGCCGTGAAGGTTGCACCGTTCGAAGGCTCTCAGCGGGTGGGCGTGGGTTAGGCTGATGGGGATGGTTATTTTTGGAGCTGTTCTTTCGGGGATCAGGTCAACTCTGGTGAGGAAGGTGTCCCCCGCGTAGAGTTCTATAAATTCGATGTAGTGGCCGGCTTCGTTGGGATGCTTCATGAGTTTCCCTACTTCGACGGTTACGTTGAACATTTCCCCCTTCTTGACCACATCCGGAGCCTCGATTACCGGGGTATGCTTCTTTTCCAAGTCTGTCATCTGAGCTGGGTTTTTAGGCTTGTTGACTCCGCAGAAGAGGTCTCCTTCGCAGGATTTATCTTCTTTCAACAAAATTCCTCCTTTACTTTTAGAAAATCGTCCGCCAGTAGATAAAGCTTTATCCGGTGTGGGGTGTTGAATCCTTCAGGCCAAGGCAACCTATTTATAACAATCCGACCCTAATATTAGTTCTTAAAAAGGGGATTTGTATGGGTAAAACTTCAAGGGTCATAGCGGATTTAGACGTCGACGCCCTCATCGAGGAGTTGAACAGGGCTATAGCCGACGAATGGCTGGCCATCGCTCAGTACTGGTACGGTTCCCTAGCGCCTGAGCAGACCATGAACCCCGTGGTGAAGGAAGCCATCAAGAAAGCCTTGGACGACGAACGGGAGCACGTCAACGAGCTGGCGGAGAGGATACTGGAGCTGGGGGGAACCCCCCTGAAGAACCCGGACCAGTGGAACCAGCTGGCCCACTGCAAATATCTGGAACCTCCCAACAAGCTCACCGACTTGAGGAAGTTTCTCCAAGATGCCTTAAAGGGGGAAGAATGCGCCATGAAGGCCTACAACGAAATCGCCAAGCTGACCTTCGGCAAAGACCACATCACCTACCAGCTCATCGTGCACATCCTCAGCGAAGAAGCTGAGCATGAGGAAATGTTCGAAGACATGCTGGAAAACCTACCCTGCGACTTCAAATAAGCCAACTTTTTTTTTTGAAGACGGCGGAAGTCCACCGCTAGGAGGTGAAGGCTATGGGTGAAGAAACCACCCACGAGAAGGTCTTGGAGGCCATGGCCAAGCTGAGCCCCGAGGAATTGAAGGCGAAAATGGAGGAAAGCCGGAAGATGTGCGAAAGCTTCTGCGGCGAATGCCCCACCTACACCGGTACGGGGGAGAAGGAACTGCTGTTCTGCATCCTAGGCCGAAGCAGTGTGATAAAAGAGCAGAAGGGTTGCCTCTGCACAGCGGGATGCCCTGTTCAGAAGAACATGGGCCTCCGATGGGACTACTACTGCATCCGCGGCTCAGGCAAAGAGCAGATGGCTAAAGAAAAATAAGTCAGAATTTTTTCGTATCCGCTCCTCCAGTTCGGAGGTCTTACCTGCTGGGGTTCAGCGCCTCGTCCATGCTTCCCGTCCTGTAGCCTGTTAGGTCTAAGGCCACATAACGGTAGCCCAGCTTCCTTAAGCCTTCCGCCACCCTGTCCATGAGGGCTTCGTCGAAGAAGAGGCGCCTCTCCTCTTTTCCAACCTCGATGCGAGCTATGCCTTGGTGGTCTCGAACCCTCAGCTGCTTGACTCCCACGGTTTTTTTGATGAAAACTTCAGCCTCCGCCACTCTCCTGAGGCCTTCGGCTGTAATCCTCTCCCCGTAGGGAAACCTGGAAGAAAGACAGGCCATCGACGGTTTTCCCGCGGTGGGCAGCCTGAGCATTTCAGCCAGCAGATAGACTTCCCTCTTGGTGATGCCTGCCTCGGCTAAAGGGCTGCGTACGCCTTCCTCCCGGAGGGCCAGCGCCCCAGGCCTGTGCCCTTGAAGGTCCTCAGCGTTGGTGCCGTCCACCACGGCGTCGAGGCCTTCCTCCCGGGCGATTTTTTTCAGGGCCTCTAGGAGCTGCTTTTTGCAGTAGTAGCAGCGGTTGGGAGGGTTGGCTGCGAAGCGGGGGTCGTCCAGCTCGTCGACCTTCACCACCCTGTGCCTGATGCCCAAGGCCTCCGCCACCTTTCGGGCTTCCTCTAACTCACCCGGGGGAAGAGTTGAGGAGTCAGCGGTCACGGCCAGCACCCTGTCGCCCAAGGCTTTCTTAGCTGTAGCGGCCACGAGGGAGCTGTCCACACCGCCTGAGAAAGCGACCACCACCCCCTTTAAAGCTTGGAGGTTTTTGAGCATTCCTTCGAATTTTTCTTCCAGCTGCCGGCTTTCCTCCATGGCCCTTACCTTCGCAGCCGCCTGAGCATAGGTTAGAGGGGGTGTTGGCGGTTTAAAAACTAGGCCGAGCCTTTTAGAAGGCTCCTAAAACCAAGCCTAGGAGAGCCATTCGGGTGATGAGGCCGTAGCGTACCTGTTTAAAGTAGAGGGCATGCTTGGTTTCGTCCACCTCCGGCTGGATTTCATCCACCCTAGGGAGGGGATGCATGACGATGAGGTCTTCCTTAGCCTTTTCCAAAGCCGCCTTGTCGATGCGGTAGGCGCCTTTGATTCTCTCATACTCTCCTGGGTCGGGGAAACGTTCCCTCTGGATGCGGGTGACGTAGAGCACATCCAGCTCGGGCATAACGTCTTCAATCCGGCTGAACTCCTTCACCCTCAGCCTGTTTCGAACCGCCTGCAGGACTTCCTTCCGTATTCGAAGCTCCGGAGGAGAGACTAAGTAAAGGTTGACATCGTAGAGGGAGAGAGCGTAGGTGAGAGAATGCACCGTCCGACCGTAGCGGAGGTCTCCGAGGATGCCTATGTTCAACCCGTCGACGCTGCCCTTCTCCTTGAAGATGGTGTAGAGGTCTAGGAAAGCCTGGGTGGGATGCTCCTCAGCCCCGGAGCCGGCGTTGATGACGGGGATGGAGGCGAAGTCCGCTGCCAACTTGGCGGAGCCTTCCAGAGGATGGCGGATGACCAGTATGTCGGCGTAGTTTTCCACCGTCCTGACGGTGTCAGCGAGGGTTTCCCCTTTCTTGACAGAGCTCACCGCCGGCTCGCTGAACCCTATGACGCCTCCGCCCATTCTCTTCATGGCAGCCTCAAAGCTGAGCCTGGTTCGGGTGCTGGGTTCGAAGAAGAGAAGGCCCATGAACTTTCCTGAGAGGGGTCGGAGGTTCTCCCCTAGGATGTGGTCCACTTTCCCCGCTGTCTTCAGGATGTGGTCTACTTCCTCGCGGGTGAAGTCTTTGATGGAGATGATGTCCCGGCCTTTCAGCTCCACGGCTCTCTTCGCCCTCCTTCCCTATGCCGCGGGGACATACATTTATTAATTGATCGGTGGAGTCTATTTTAGCTTTGGAGTCCGTGTCCGCAGTGGTCAGCGAGGAGCTTCGGGTGGAAAAAATCAGGGACGGAACGGTCATCGACCACATCGACGCGGGAACCGCCTTGGCGGTGCTGAGGATTCTGGGCATCACAGGCCGGGAGGGCTACGTGGTAAGCCTTCTGATGAATGTCTCCAGCAAGAAACTGGGAAAGAAGGACATGGTGAAGGTGGAAGGCCGGGAGCTCAGCCCCACCGAAGTCCAAGAGATAGCCTTGGTCGCGCCTAACGCCACCATCAACATCATCAGAAACTTCAAAGTCCTGAGGAAGGAGAGGGTCAAGCCGCCTGACCTTGTCAAGGATTTGCTGAAATGCCCCAACCCTGCCTGCGTCACCAACAGCCCGGAGCCCGTTAAGGCCGTGTTCCACGTGGAGGTCTCCGACGGCGTCACCCTACGGTGCTACCACTGCGGCATCCTCATGGAAAAGGAGGACATCCTCAAACAGTTCTAAGCGGAGGGAGCAACGGGAAGTGGCAAAAATAGCCGTGGTAGCCGACCCCGACGTGGCCTCCTACTTCAGGGTCACTGGAGTCAAAAAAGCCTACGGCGTCAAAACAGCCAAGGAGGCCGCGGAGGCCCTCAGGAAGCTGGCTGGGGAGAAGGAGGTAGCCGTCATCATCGTCACCGAAAAAATCGCCGAAGAAATAAAACCCGTCATCGAAGAGGTGGGCAAGAGGGTTTACCCCACGGTGATAACCATCCCCGGAAAAGAAGGCCCCATCCCCGGGAAGGTTCCCTCAGTCATGGACTTGGTCAAAAGAACCGTAGGAGTAGAAATAAAACTCTAACCGATCCGAGACAACTCTTCCTTGGTTTTTTGGATGTAGCGCTGGTAGAGGTTGGTTTTGCTGTAGCATTTTTTGCAGAGGCAGTAGGTGGGAATGTCCCGGCTGGGACAGGTGGCTGCGTACTCGCAGACACCGCAGGGGAAAACAGCGCCGCAGAGGTAGCAGGTCTGAGCGAACTCCACCTCCTCCCCCAGCAGCGGAACGAGCAAAGCCTTGATCCTATCGAAGTTTTCCAAGTCTTCAATGTAGAAAGTCCGGGTTGCCCGGTCGTAGCCTAGGCCGGCTCTCATCAACTCAATGAACTTGTCCTTCCCCATGAAGGCCAGTTTAATGCCTGTTCGGGTTATCCTCTTCACCATCGACGCTTCCCCCTCACCGCCGGGCTCCCCGCCTCCCAGCAGGTTTCCTCCCCCTAGCCGGCGCGGAGCTGGGCTTAGCGGCTTCCCCCTTCAAGTAGGCCACAGCAGCCTCGTCGAGGCCCAGCCAGGAAGCCAGCTGAGCGGCGGCGGCTTCTTTGCTGTGCTGGAACATCACCCTCAGGTAGGGGAGGAAGTCAGCGGCGGCCCTCCGGCGGGAAACATGGCACTTCACTCCTATCTTGGCGCTTATTTCCTTGATAAGCTCCCTCTGAGCCTTGGTCCTGCCGAGGATGAGAATCCGGCTGGGGGGAAACCGGTAGCCGGCTGGGGTGTATTTTCCCCTCCGCGCAGCGGCGACGCCCATGCTCATCTGCTCCAGCGCGTAGCTGAGAAGCCCCCAGTTTTGAGTCCGCTTAACCCTGCCGAAGAAGACGTCGGCGCGGGACAGCGCATCGTAGCCGGCTGCCAGGTCTTCAGGGTCGGTGAACTGGTAGGGGAGGTTCTCATGCACCGAGAGGTGGAGGAGGTCGCGGTCCACCTCCGCCTCCGCCTGAGCTCTTTTAGCGTAGAGGGGGTTGTTGGTCAGGAAGATTTCCCCCAAAACCTCTTGAACGGAGAGCTGCCGGTCTCTGGCGGTCAGCTTCTCCACGTCGACAGCCCGGAGGCTTCGGGTTTTCTCCGCCAAGGCTTGAAGGTCGTTGACAGCCGACCGAACGTCCCCCCGGCTTCGGGCTGCGATGAGCTTGAGGGCTTCCTCCTCCGCCTCCAAACCCTCCCTCCGGCAGATTTCCTCCAGCCAAGCCACCATGACCGGAGGCCTGACCTTTTGAAACCTGATGGTGAGGCAGGCGTTCTTCAGCTCCCTCAGCCGCATGTCCGAAATGTCATTGGCCGTCAGGGCGACGGGAACCTTTGACTCCTCCAGCAGTTTGAGGATCGCCCCCAAGCCCCCTTGGTCTTCGCGGCCGTAGATGCCGTCCACCTCGTCCAGCAGGATGAGGACGCCCTTGGAGTCTGAGAAAAACTGGAAGATGGAGGACTCCGACGCCGCATGGCCTGCGGTGCGCATGATCTTCTCCGCTGTTCTAGCGTCGCTGGCGTTCATCTCAATTAGGTCGTAGGCAGCTGCCTTGGCCGCCGCGTGGACGAGGGCGGTCTTCCCCACTCCTGGAGGCCCGTGGAGGAGAGCCGCCTTACCTCCCGGCTTCCATTTTTTCAGCCAAGACAGAAATTTGAGTTTAGCCTCCTCGTTGCCCACGACCTCCTCGGGGGTTTGAGGCCGGTGTTTCTCCACCCACATCATCTGAGGCTCGGCGGGCTTCAGGCCTTCTCCCCCAGCTGAGAGCCGTATTTGACCAGCTGGGCCAGCAGTGCGCTCAGCTGGATGTCGTCGTTGGCTCCTTCGACCAGGCGGAAGTCGTATTCGCCGATGATGTCCGCCAGTTCGATCTGAGCCTTGGGGGGAAGCTTCAGGTTGAAGATTTCCCGGTGAACCTGCCGGATGATGTCGCTTCCCGACATCCCATAGGTGGCCATGAGCGTGTAGAGGGTGTTCCGAGCCTCCAGGAAGTCTCCTTTCAAAGCCTTTCCCAGCATGTCCCTTATCTCCTCGGAGCCGGCTTTCCCCATCACCTGCAGGACGGTTTTCCTGTCCACAGTCCTGCCTACGGTGGCGGCGGCTTGGAGGGTGTTCACAGCTCTCCTCAAGTCCCCACCGCAATGCTCGATGAGAGCCTCAACACCGCTGTCTTGGAGGTTCAGCTTCTCCTTCTTGGCTATGAAGCGGAGGTAGTTTTCCACATCCCCCCTCGCCAGGGGAGCGAACCTGAAGATGGCGCAGCGGCTTTGGATGGGCTCGATGATCTTGCCGGAGTAGTTGCAGATGAGGATAAACCGGGAAGTCCGACTGTTGGCTTCCATGATCCTCCGCAGGGCAGTTTGAGCCTCTGCAGTCATCTGGTCGCTTTCATCCAAGATGACCAAGCCGAAGGGAACCTTCGCCATAGTCCCGAGGACATGCCTAGTGAAGTTTTTTATCCTCTCCCTGACCATCTGGATGCCTCTCTCATCTGAGGCATTGAGTTCGAGGACGTAGTTTCTCCAGCCGGGGCCAAGAAGCTGCCTAGCTAGGCAAAGGGCCACGGAGGTCTTTCCGTTTCCGGGGGGCCCGGCGAAGAGGAGGTGAGGCATGGTGTTGGGGGACTTCAGAAAGCCCTTGAGGCTTTCGATAACCGACTTGTGGTCTACAACCTCATCCAGCATTTTAGGCCGGTATTTTTCCACCCACATAACGGCTTCTTCGCTCATAATCCTTCAACCAAACTACGTAGAGCTCCGATAATAAGATATATCTTTCAACCTTCGCCAATGTAACTTTTATTAAACTCCAATTTTTATTGATAGGGTTAAGAAGGGGTTGCCCTTTGATTCTCTCTGACTTCGACCTTTTGAATTATATCCGAGAAAGGCGGCTGGTGATCAGGCCTTTCAAGAAGGATACTCTCCGCGAGAACGGTGTCGACCTCCACTTGGGGGACACCATAGCCCGGCTGAGGCCTTCAAGCCGGATTCTGGACACTCGGGGAACACCGGGGATAGAAGGTTTCTACTCTGTGGAGAAAGCGAAGGCCTTCACCATTCAGCCCAACGAAAAAGTTCTGGTAAGCACCTTGGAGCATGTGGAAATACCCTCAGACCTCATGGGCTTCGTGGAGCTGCGCTCCACTTTCGCCCGGTGCGGAATCCTCCTGCCGCCTACCATTCTCGATGGAGGCTTTAAGGGAAACATCACCATCGAAATCCTAGGCTCCGCCTTCCCGGTTAGGCTTTACAGCGGAGACCGCTTCGCCCACGTGGTCTTCGCCAAGCTGACCTCCCCGCTGGGAAGACCTTACGACGGCAAGTATCAAGGCCAACAGGGCATCGCCCTCCCCCGCTTCGACTTAGCCTCCCAGCCGAAGTGAGTCTTCTATTTCAGGTAGATTTCGATGAGGTCGCCGTCTCGGAGAGGGAAGTCCAGCCCCACCTTTTCACCCGGATACTTGGCGGAGGGCCCCCAGAGCTTGGCGTATCGAAACCTTCTCCGCAGGTCGGTGTGGATTCTCGAAGCCGCGTCGGAAACCTTCTCACCCCTCCTGAGGATAAGCGGCTTATCCGGCTCCGGCTGGCCGGGTCTTCGAGGGTAAACCCTCATGATGCCGAGGAAGTCGAAGAGTCTTCGCTTCAGTTCCTCCAAGCCCCCTCCTTCTTTGGCTGAGACTTGGATGAGGGGAAGATTCTCCCCCTCAGATAGGGGGAGGTTTCCCGTATCCTCAGAGGAGGCCAAGTCCGCCTTGTTTACGGCTACCAGCATCGGCTTCTGCACGGTCTTCTGGGAGAGAGCCAGTTTGACGTCTTCCTCCGAAGCTTCGTCCAAGATTTTTATGACAGCGTTCCTGACGTCTTCCTCCGCAGCCAGCCGGGGGACATTCTCTAGGCTGCCGTGAAACTTGTTGGCGCAGAAAACTCTCACCCCGCCTGAGCTGGTGGGTTGCACATCTATCCTAGGCTGCTTCCCTTTGCGGGGGTGGATTCCGAAAGCCTTCAACTCGTCTAGGAGGATTTGAAGCTGCAAGCCGAGGTCTTGGTCCGCCGCCAGCACTAGGAGGATGCCGTCGGAGTTTCTGGCCAAACCTAGGACTTGGGGGCCCCATGCTTTTCCTTCGCTAGCGCCCTCCATGATGGCAGGGGCTTCCACCAAGCTGAGCTGAATGTCTTGGTAGGGCATCATCCCCACCACGGGGGCGAGCGTGGTGTAAGGCCGGTTTCCTATCTCCACCGCCGCGTTGGTCAGAGCTTTCAGCAGCTGACTTTTCCCAACCTGGGTTAGGCCTAGGATGAGGACTTGGGCAGCTCCTGTTTTCTTGATGTCGAAGGCCGTCCTCCCGCTGGCTCCAGCCTTGGAGCGCCTCCTGTTCTCCAGTTCTTCCCTGAGCTTCGCCAGCTTGGTTTTCAGATGGGACCGAAGCTTCATGGTTCCTTTATGCTCAGGAATAGACCCGATGTAGGCTTCGAGAGCTCTGATTTTCCCTTCCAGGCTTTTGGCCTCTCGATACTCTCGCTCCAGCTGGGTGCACTTGGCGGGAAGGTTGGTAGGCATGGTAGGCCAGAAGATAGGTAGCTAACTTTGGCTAATAAGCCTAGCTTCTAAGCAGACTAAGGTCTCAAAAAAGAACCGCTTCTCCTCCACCGTCCTCACGGAGAAACCGACCGCCTGCAGTCTCCGCACGGTTTCTTCAATTCCCCCAAGGGAGGACTGGACGAGGAGAACCCTTCCCCTGGGCTTGAGGAAGCAGCCTACCTCCCTGATAAACCTCTCCGTCACTTCCCAGCCTTTCTTACCTCCACACCAAGCCCTACTCAACCAGTCCTGAGGCTCCTTTCCATCAGAAGGTAAATAGGGAGGATTGAAAACTATCAAGTCGAATTTTTCCCCAAACCGAACCGGCTTGAAGAGGTCGCCCTGTCTAACTTCCACTCGGGCCTCCAAACCGTTGGCTTGGGCGTTTGCCTTGGTTGCCTCCACCGCAAAAGGGTTCAAGTCCGTGGCCACAACCCGAGCTGCCTTCCGGGCCGCTAGGAGGGCTATGAGGCCGCAGCCGCAGCCTACCTCCAAGACCGTTTCACCCCTCTGAAGGAGGAGGTTCTCAGCCAAGAGGAAGGTATCCTCCTTCGGCCTGTAGACTTGGCTTGGCACCATGAGGGTGAGGCCGCTGTAGGTGAAGGTCCACCGGCCTTCAGGCGAAGATGGCATCTGAGACCTCTCCCAGCTCTTCAGGGGTGAGGGTGAAAACCTTCCTTTCCAAGTAGGGGGCTTTCTCTAGGCTCAGAGGCCTCATCCTTGAAACCACCCGCAGGGCTTTGCTGAGCTTTCTGTTTTTCTGAGTGAACAAAAGCCTCACAGCTTCCTCAAAGGCGCCCCAGTTTTTCACTTGAAAGGGAGGCTTCTCCCTCGGCTTGATGCGCACCATCCAGGAGGACACTTGGGGCTTGGGGTAAAAGGCTTTAGGGGGCACAGGCTCCAGCAGCTCCACTTCCGCCTTGGTGTAGACCATGACGGAGAGCCTTCCGTAGGCTTTCTCCCCCGGCTTAGCCACCATTCTCTTGGCGAACTCTGTTTGAAAGGTGAAGACACCCAACTCGAAGCTTTCCTCCAGCAGTTTGAAAACCATGGGGGACGCTATGGAGTAGGGAGGGTTTGAAACAACCTTGTTATAGCAGCCCTTCAAGTTCATCTTCAGGAAATCTCCCCGTCTCAGATCGACTTTTCCCCAGTCCTTAAATTTCTCGGAGAGGTAACCGCAAAGCCTGGGGTCAGACTCCACAGCCATAACTTTTCCAGCTCTCTCAGCCAAGACTTCCGTGAGAAAACCGAATCCAGCCCCAACCTCCAAGACTACGTCGCCGCGTTGGAGCTCAGCATAATCAGCCAGCCGAGTCAGAGTTTCCCAGTCTACCATAAAGCTCTGGCCGAACTTCCTCCTCGGCCTGACCTTCCACTGCTGGAGAAGTCTCTTAACCTGCTGCGGGGAGAGCTGCCTCGCCTCCTCAGGGTTGACGGATGAACAGGCGGTACTTGGGAGTGGTGGTCAGCTCTTCCATAATCCTCTTCACCACCGCCTTCTGGGGGTCGGGCACAGAGGTTCGTTTCTGAAGGTCCGCAAAGCTTTCGAAGGGCTTTTTCTCCCTCTCGTTCACTATCTGCCACATGTATTTTTTCCCTATGCCTGGGAGCAGTTCGAAGGCATGCATCCTAGGGGTGACCGCTTGGGCTGTGTTGAAAAACTGGACGAATCTCTGCTCCTGCATTTTGACGATTTCCTCCACCACGTAGGGAAGCTCGCTTTTAGCCGTGGAGGTCAACTCCTCGTAGCTGATCCGGCCGAGGATGTGGTTGACTTTATCTCTTTTCTCCTTCCCTATGTGAAGGTATTCGTGGAGGTTGACAGTCACCCCCGGCTTGAGAGTAGCCTCTAGAAGGGTGAAATAGTCCTCCCCCACCAACTGAACCACCGGCTCCGCTACAAATTCGCGGCCGAACATTTTCCCTCGCGGGAGGAAATCTAGGACGAAAGCCATTTCCTCATAGCGGCGTTTTTCCATTAAAGCCCCTCAAATATGAAATCAGCCTATTGAAAATATATAAATTAACAGCCCCCCGTTCAGATAGGCAGGCAGCCTCCCCTCAGCAATAGCTGGAAACGGACGGGGAAGTGTTCTCCTATCGGCATTTCCGCGTAGCTATTTTCTGTACTTATCTAGGAGGCTGAGCATTTCTTGGAGTTTCTCGGTTGGAATGAGCTTATACCGGGGGAAGAAAACTCTCAGCTCCTCCACGCTCTCAGGCATACAGTTGACTATCTGAACAGCCTCCTTGACCTCGAGGTCAAAGGAGGACACCAACTCTTCAACCAGCTTTTCCGCATCCTCCGCGTTAACCTTAGAGAAGACATCCAAGTACTCCAAGGTTTTTTTCTGAAACTGGTTTAACTCCCGACCTAGATTTCGGAGTATCTCCCTCGCCTTTGCGTGGGTGAGAAGCTTGTTTTCCGAAATTTTCAGGGGCACCTAGCTTTCCCCCTAAACCTTGTTTTCGAAGGTTTTCAGGTGCTCAGGCCGAGCTATTATCTGTCTGGTTTTGCCTCCATCCTGAACTTGAACCACGTAGGCTCTCCCTCGCTGTTGGAGGATTACCCCAACCTTGCCGTGGTAGCGCCGGTGAGGCTGTCCCTTATGCACCGCAGGGTCGATGGAGAGCACAACCTTGTCTCCTGTCCTGTATTTTCTCAGCAGGTATCCCAGAGGTTTGAGTCCCCGGCTTCTCCGAGGCTTTCTCAGCAGGTTCCTCGTCCTAGACCGGTAGCCCTTAGACTTCATCTTCCTCACCGCCGATATCTATCACGGAAAGCCTCAGGCATTTAACCTTTTTTCCCAGCACCTCGGCGATGCTGGGAGTCGTTCTACCCTCATCCCCGTCCACCAGTTCTTTTACATAGAGGCCGCCTTGACATTTTAGGGTTACTTCAAACCTGCTGTCTGAAAGCTTTTCAGCTTTCAAACTGTAGACCCGCCGCTCTCGCTCCTTGTCTGCTCTCCGGTGGAGCACCCTCCTGGGTGTGAGCTGTCGGATAACCCTATCTGTGAAGGCTTTTTCCACAGCGTCCAGGTCTTCCTCCGTCAGCCTCTCTGTTGACTCTACTAGGAAGCGGTAGACTTTAGGGCTTGCCTCTGCCGCTTTGACCCTTCTGACAGCGTCTTTGCCTGCGAGCTTGAGGTCTAGAACCTCCACCCTGCCCCCTGCGTTCACCTCCCTCCTAACTCTTTCAAGGTCGATGAAGCGTCTTCGAGGGTTTTTCACCTCCACGACGAAGGGTCTTCCGCTGCCTAAAACCTGAGCGTCGATGTCTTCGCGGCCTCCTGCGTGGAATTCAGCGCCCTCTCCCTCCGTCAGCTTCAAGATGGGAGCTTCTAGGATTTCTTGAACTGATTCAGGGTATTTTTTACCTGTGCCCCCGCAGAAGCTACAGCCCTTGCCTCCGCATCTTCGGCAAAGCCAACGGGACTGAGGGATCCCCGTGACCAGTTTCCGGTATCGACCTTCAACGAAAAGGGGGTTAGCCTTCAAGGTGAACTCGTTTTTGAAGGGGGAGACTGTGACCACGAGCTCCGGGTTGGCGAAGTCCGCCTGTTTACCTGTGAGCTTCGACAGGGTCTTCCCGATTTCCCGGGTGAATTCGCTTTTCATGCTTTCCCCCCACTCCGCCCCGCACCGCGCCCTTACCGAGTCCTCCGCCTCCAGAAGCTGAGCGGGAATCTTGGCTCCCACCAGAAAGGTGTTGAATTCAAACTCCTTGGCTTTTTCAGCAATCTCCGCTGCGAGCTGGGGGATTTCTTGAATTTTTCCCCTGCAGAGCTGACATTTCTCTTTTTTCCCCTTTCCTGCTTCAACCCCCAGCCTCCGAAGGGTCTGCGCGGCGGCTTCAAACATGCCGTGAGCGGCCAGTTTTCTGAGAAGCCTCACCCCGGCTTTATCCTCTGCCTGAATCATGCTGTGGGCCTCTAGGAGGAGGGTGTTTTTCAGCGACCGGCCTCTCTCCGCATTGTCCATCCCATGGCCTAAGGTGGCGAACTGTCTTCCGAGGCAGTTGTCGCAGAGGCGGTATTCTTCCAGCAGTCTCTGAGCCGCGTCCAGTATTCCGCCCACTTCATGTCCCCCGTGAGGGTTTATCCTTCCAGTAGGTTTAGGTGGTGGAGAAATTTAAAGGGTAAAAGAGAAACCCCTCCACCAAGCCGGCTGGTTTGCTGTTTACTGGGAGAAGAGACCTCGAAGGTCCTCTATTTGGCTTAGGAATTCCGCCAAAGACTCCTTGTGAGACTTGTCCAGGTAGCTTCCATGCTTGCTGAGAGCGGCTCCGAGTTCGTAGAGAAGCCTGCTAAGCCTGCCGATGCCTATGCCGTTTAAGATTAAATCCTGCAGCCGTGCTCCCGTGTCTATATCCCCGCCCATCCAGCTTTTTTTCCACTTTTTTTCATACTTCTCCAAGGCCTCAGCCGAGCAGTCGCCTTCGCCTAAAGCCTCCGCCGCCACCTCCGCAGCCAGTTTACCGGAGAAGACAGCTGCCTCGTAGCCTGCTCCATCCATAGGGCAGACGAAACCCGCTGCGTCTCCGACGAGGAGCACGCCGTGAGCGTAGGTTTTCCCCTGAGGACCGTAAACGGGGACGGTGTGAACAGAGTGCTGGAACACGGTAGCGCCTTGGGTCAGCTTCCTTACTAGGGGGAAGTCCAAGAAGTTTGAAAGACGGTTTTCAATGCTTTCTTCGAGCACGTCGAGAGCGGAGCCTACTCCCACGCAGAAATCTTCTTTGGACGGGAAAATCCACCCGTAGCCTTTTGGTGAGATTTTCTCACTGAGGAATATCTTCAACTCTCCGCCATCGTTCTCGTCGCAAAACCTCCGAGTAATCTCCTCCTCAGACAGGAGGTAGGTGTGCTTGACGCAGAGGGCGAGGGCGTTAAGCGGCCACCTAGACCTGAGGCTTGCTTTCAATGCGACGGTGGAGTTGGAGCCGTCGGCTCCGATGACCACTGAGGAATAGAATTTCTCTCCCCCCTCAGCCGCCACGCCTACTACGTGGTTCTGTTTGTCGAAGAGCAGGTTCTCGACGAGGGTGGAGGTCTTCAGCGTAGCTCCTGCAGCCTCCGCAAAGCCTGAAGTCCACCTATCCCAGCTGGGTCTGTGCACGGTGAAGCCGTATTCCCCGTTTCGGCGGCTGAACTTGAGCTCAGTGAGCTTATCTTCGTGGAGAAAATGGAAGCCCCACTTGGTCATGGCTCTCTCCACCGGGCCTTCCTTCATCCAAGGGAACCTCTGGAATATGCTGATGGGGAGAAACTCGCCTCCCACGCTTTTGTCGCCGGGCTGCCTCCCCCGCTCTAGGAGGAGAACCTTCAACCCCTTTTCCGCGGCTGTTTTTGCCGCTAGGATTCCAGAAGGCCCGGCTCCCACCACCACAATGTCGTATTTTTCAGCCAAGGTTATGGCTCCGCGAAGGTGAAATTTTTTCGCTTAGAACTAGGATAAGTTTCGAATATTAAAACTTAACAGCAACCTCAAAATCTCTGCCTACCAATTAAGTATAGGCAGCCACAGCGGAGGAGCAGCTGCCTTCTAGGAGTTTGACCGACCTCGAAGGGAAGGCTGAAGGCGATGAAACTTGAGTTTCCCACCATGTGGGCGGAGGAAGGGAAAGCCAGATTCATGGTTCCCGCGTCCAAGCCTAAACCTCAAGGCCCGGGGTCCGCTGAGGCTCCTGTTTTCTACAACCCCGTCATGGAGTTGAACAGAGACTTCGCGGTGCTCTTCCTCCAAGCCTTCGGAACTTCAGCTTCCAGAGAGCTGGAAGTATGCGAGCCCTTAACTGGCTGCGGGGTGAGAGGCATCAGATTCGCCCTCGAAGTGGATAGGGTGAAAAAAGTGTGGGTGAACGACCTAAACCCCCAAGCCGCAGCCCTAGCTCAACTTAACGTAAGGGAGGCTGGAGTTGAAGCTAAGGTCGAAGTATCCCGAGAGGACGCCAATGTCTTCCTCAGCAGCCATGGGAAACCCGGCAGCCGTTTTGACTACATCGACGTGGACCCCTACGGTTCACCCGTACCCTACTTGGACTCGAGTTTGAGAGCCCTCAAGGCGGGAGGGGTTCTAGCCCTTACCGCCACCGATATGGCTCCCCTCTGCGGAGTTCACCCAAAAGCCTGCCTGAGGCGTTACGGGGCGAAACCCCTCCGAACCGAATACTGCCATGAGTTGGCGGCCAGAATCCTTGTGGGCTCCGCAGTCCTCACGGCAGCCAGGGTGGACATCGCGCTTAAGCCTTTGTTCACCCATTCCAGCGACCACTACGTCCGAGCCTACTTGGCGATGGAAAGAGGAGCCGGTAAAGCGGACCGGAGCCTCAGCCAGCTGGGCTATTTTCACCACTGCTTTCGATGTCTGAGCCGCCGGCAGGCTCCGGGTCTTTTCCCAAAGCTGGAGGCTCGATGCAAAAACTGCGGAAGCCCCCTAGACTACGCGGGGCCTCTGTGGATAGGGAAACTCTGGAGCCGAGAAATCTTGGAGACGATGTTCAAAGCTCTTGGAAAGATGAGGCTGAGGCAGATGCACCGTTTGAAGGGGGTTCTCCGAAAAATCGGAGAAGAAGCCGATAGGGGTCCCGGCTACTACGTGGTAAGCCGGCTCTGCGAGCTGTGGAAATGCCCTCCTCCTCCCTTCGCTAAACTGCTTCAGAGGCTCCGAACCCTAGGCTTCCCAGCTGCGGGAACCCATTTCCACCCCCTAGGCTTGAAAACGGAGGCCCCCCTAGACCTGCTGAGAAGAGTCCTCACGGAAGCCTAGGCCTAGGAAGTAGAGCTCAGAGCTTCTAGCCCGGCTGGCTTGGGGTTTGAAAACCCTCACCACCTCGAAGGCCTGCTTAAGCTCCCTTTGAAACTCTTTGGTCAGAGGGCCTTCGAAAACCTTGACCATGCAAACGCCCCCTTTCCGGAGGACTGCCTTAGCCAAGGTGAAGGCAGCCTGAGCCAGCTCTATCTGCCGGGCGTGGTCGACTTCCCAGACTCCTGAAATGTTGGGGGAAGCGTCGGATAGGACCACATCCACCTTGGTCTTGAAAGCTTCAAGAATCTTGGAGGGAAGACTCGGGTCTAAGACATCGCCCACCATAAACCGGATGTTAGTCGCCTTCAGGGGGGCGACGGGTTTCACGTCTACGCCCAGCACCTCGCCTTTATCTCCGACCAGCCGGCCGGCTGCCTGAAGCCAGCCGCCTGGGGCGCTACCGAGGTCTACAACCCTATCCCCCGGCTTGATGAACCTGTATTTTCCGTTGGCTTGAAGAAGCTTGTAGGCCGCTCGGCTACGGTAGCCTTCCGCTTTGGCTTTCTTGTAGTAAAAATCCCTCTTTCTCTCCTGCTTCCAGTTTCTACCCATCCTGTTTTCTCCCAGCCTCCCTTTCCACCCACTGGTTCAGCCTTGGACATGTGCAGGGGGAAAGGGGGTTTCCGGCGCCGCATTTTTCTTGGAGATAGCAGAAGCCGCAGGGCAGCTCTATGAGGGTGTCCACGGTGATGGCTTTCTTCTTGGCCACCAGCTTGTAGGTCCATTTGC
The DNA here is from genome assembly GCA_002011035.2 of Candidatus Hecatella orcuttiae. Lineage (GTDB taxonomy): Archaea > Thermoproteota > Bathyarchaeia > Hecatellales > Hecatellaceae > Hecatella > Hecatella orcuttiae. The sequence goes on from MTLY02000003.1 coordinate 392,772, forward strand.
CTTCGTGGAGGATGCGCTGCCTCTCAACAAGCCCCGCTCTCTCCAGTCTCATGGAAATCCGAGAGCCTTCCCTGCTGGTGGCCTTTATCAGCTTCCAAAGCTGGCTTTGGAGGATCCCCTCTTGGCCTTTCTCCTTGATCATCCGAAGGATCTCGTATTCGAGATTCTCATGCCTCTTGCCGGACAAGGGAAAGCTCCTGCTTCCAGCCGATGTTTCCCGAAATCCTAGGAAACATCACTCTTAAGATTTAATTGGAGGGCACGGTGTAAAAAGCTTTAGCCTAACAAACAGCAAACGCCACCCAACGCTTTAGACTTTTAGGAAAAAATCTCCCCTAACCCTCCCCTGGGGTTAAAATTCAGCTGAGCTTTGCTGTGGGAGGTAGGTCGAAGGCGATGGTGAGGAGGGATTTGAGTTTACCGAGAAGCTCGAAGACTTGAAGCCTATAAAGGTAGAGGTCTTTCTCCCCTTCATCCAAGTTTAAAAGTCTGCTGACCAAGGCTTTCTCAGCTCTGCCCCCTAGGATGAAGTATACGCCCTTCCCCAGTTCCAGTCTTCTCACAACCACGATGGGGAGAAAGAGGGAGCCGTGAAGCTCGGCAGGCATCACCTTAGCCACAGTTTCGATGTCCTGCCGTCGGAAGCAGATTTTGCTTCCGTCCACAGCCTCCACTGAGGGTTCCTCCTCCCGGAGAAGCTGACCTAAGGTTTTACGGGTCTTGGGCAGATGCTTGTTAAGCCTCTCCACCATGTGCTCCACTTGGGAGAGGTAGCGTTCATACCGTTGGTTCAGCCACACAGCTTCCACCCCCTTCCCAGGGGGGCGCAGTCAAGATCTCCGTCCCCTTGGGAAGCTAAAGGTTTTACCCCGCCGGCTTTCAGCTGGGAACTTCTCCATAAATGTTTATGAGCATCTGTGGATATGAAAACTCTTGGAGGCGGTTAACTTGTCGTGGGATGAGTTTTCTGAATGGTGGAAGCGCAGAAGGTTTCCCTTCCCAGGGTTCGGGCGATGGTTCTATGAAGGCTTCGAAGACATGATGAAGGAAATAGACCGCATGATGGAAGACCTGTTCAAAGGCTTCAAAAACATCCCCGAAGACATGATAAGGGAACGCAAGCTTCCCGATGGAAGAACCATCCGAGAAATAGGCCCCATGGTCTACGGGTACTCCGTAACCATAGGCCCGGATGGAAAGCCTGTGATCAGAGAGTTCGGCAACATCAAGCCGTCCGCAAGGCCTAAGCTGGGCGGTCTAGGCCCGGGGTTAGACATAAAGACTGAGCGAGAGCCCTTGGTCGACGTGATCTCCGACGACGGGAACATCAAGGTCATAGCCGAGCTTCCCGGAGTGGAGAAAACCGACATCAAGCTTCACGCAACCTCAAACACGCTGACAATCCACGTGGATAACCCTCAAAGGAAATACTTTAAGGAGCTGGAGTTGCCTGAGGAGGTAGATCCGAAAACAGCTAAAAGCACCTACAGAAACGGTGTGCTCGAGGTAACGTTGGCGAAGAAGGAGAAAAAGAAACCGAAAGGGGAGCCCATCGCCATCGAATAAACGGTCTCCGGGTAGAAGGCTCAAAGAACGGCTGCCAGCCAAAACCACAACAGCTTCTTTTCAACCCAGCGAAAAAGGTGGAAAGTTTGAATGCTGGAATAACCTCCACGGAGAAATATCTTGAAATGCTGGAAAAAGACTTGGGGAAGCTGGAATACGACCTCCGAACCCTCAGGAAATGGGTTTACTTGGATAAGAAAATCTTCTTCGACTGCGAAACCTCAGACTTGGAAGGTCAGCTTAAACAACTTCTTGAAAGACGAGACCTGAGCAGGCATGTGGTTTTGGCTGTGGTTAAAAACCAGGCTCAAAGTCTCTCCCTGAGGAGCATCACTTACACTAACATCGGCAACAAGACCATTGAAGACTTCATAAAACACTTCACTTTAATCCTCAAGACTCCCATGACCTTAGAGCTTCAGCTTGAGGGCTTGGAGCTTGTGGACTGCGTAGGCTACAGCTACGTAACATCGGAAGAAGCTGAATCCTTGGGAAGCTGAAAACCGGGTTTAACCCTACTGGGCAGCCTCTGCCAAGTAGGCTGTGGCTACACCCTTCCTGTCCTTGGTCACTCTGACCCTTATTTTTCTGGGAGGCTTTTCGATGCTTCGCCCCCAGATGAATTGGTTTAGCTTACCGTCAACCCGCACCCGGTCAACTTTCATGTGTTTTTTGATGAAGTCTTTCAAGGCCTTTACAGCTTTAGGAGTGCGGTAAGGTCGGGGGGCATTCCACACTCTGCCAAACGGCACCACGTAGAGCCTTTCTTCTTCAACCTCTTCTCCAGCTTCTTCCTCTTCCTCCTCCCGCTCCTCGGCTTCATCTTCGCTGGGTTTAGAAGAATCTTCAGCCATAGACAACGCCCGCTGATTAGATTTTTATCTTCGTCCTCCGCCAATGTCTTCGAGCAGGGCTTCTCCTGACTTTTCCTTTGGTTTTAGCCATAATCCAAGCTGGCACAGGCTTCGCTGCCTTCAACTCTTTGGACAGTCTCAGTTTTTTGGGGAAAACCTTGCGGCTTGTCAAAGGCTATTCAACCTTCTAGATTCTCCTGATGGTTATATCTTTTCGGGTGGAGGTAAGTCTTCTTAGAAGCTCCTTCAGCTGCTGGTCTGTCAAGGGAGCCGGAACCCGCCCGGACTGAGCCAGCTGAATCAGCTGCCTCTCCAGCTGCTCGGCGAATTCAGGCCTAACCATCTTAATGTTGCTGAGCCTCAGCCTCGCCTCAGGAGTTAATATAACCCTGAGGAGGGCTTGCTTTTCACTTTCAGCGCGAACCTTCGCCTCTTCAGCCGCTGCCTGTCTTCGCAGCTCCACCATCCTCTGCTGCTTCAATCTTTCAAGCTCCTCATCGTCGACGGACAAGACTTCCATCTCACCTCTCAGGACTTTTCATCTCCTCCTTAATCTCCGCAGCCAGCCTGTCCAGGAGGCTTCTCCCTTTCCCGCTTAGCGCTCTTCCCTTCGAAGACTCTTTTCTAACTAGGCCGGCTTTCTCCAGCTGCTGGAAGATTTTTCTCAGAATGTTTCCGCTTCCCTTCTTGAAATGCTCAGGCCTCCTTTTACCTGTTTTTCTTCCGCCATATTCCAGCCTAAGCCGGGAAACCCCTACAGGGCCTCTCACGTAAAGCTTTCGGAGAACAGAGGCGGAGCGAACGTACCACCAGTCATCCCTGTCCGGCGGCCTCTGTCTGGGGGCTCCAGTCTTTACGTATTCAGCCCAAGGGGGCGGACTGACTTCTTCCACATTCTCCATCAGATATTTGGAGAGCTTCTCTATCAAGAGCTCTGGAGGAACATCGTACACCGACGGCAAGCCTGACCCTTCCCGAGTATGTATGGATGTAAAGTATTACGGTAAACGTTTCAAGTTAAACTTTTTGTCTGCCCGCCGCCCCCCGCTTTTAAAGGGAAGACGTTTGATGCGGCCACATTGCAGGCAAGTTATGGTCAGATGAGGCTCCCTCCGCTCCTGAATTCGCACCCTAGAGGTCAGGCCTGGAATGAGCAGCCTGTTACACGTCCGGCAGACCATGGTTCTCCAACGGGCGGGCAGACGGACCTTGTGCTTCATGGCTATCTTCCGAGCTAGGTGAACATAACGCTGGGCTAGATTTGGATGTTGGCGGTGTGTCTCTAACGCCAAGTTTAGCAAGATGTTGACTCTTTCCCGGGCAATCTGCTTGGTTTCGCCTTTAGGAGTCTTCGTCAAGCCACCCCCTTGGAAGCCAGCGGAGTTATTTTATAGAAGAAAACATCTGTTCCATTATAGGTTATCTGCTTGTTAACTTTTCTGCTGGCTGAAGCAGCCTTGGAGGTTATCCCGCCGGAGATAAGGAGACATCGCCAAGTTGTTGCTCTTTCCCGTAGGCTGGGGAAAAAAGCCGAAGTCCAGCTGCTGGATAAATCCTACCACTACAGAGCCATGGGAAGCTTGAAGGATAAGGAAAAAAGAGGGCGCCCTGACATCGTGCACCTAACTCTCCTAGAAGCCTTGGGCTCCCCCCTCAACCTCGCAGGCCTTCTTCGAACCTACGTCCACACCTACGACGACCGCGTCATTTTCGTTAACCCTCAGCTGAGGCTTCCTAGGAACTACAATCGATTCCTAGGGCTGATGGAGCAACTCTTTCAGGCGGGGAGGGTTCCCCCCGAAGAAGATACCTTGCTAAAACTTGAAAACCTCTCCTTCCCGGAGCTTGTCGCCCACGTGAAGCCCACTCTCTTGGTTGCTTTAACCCGGAAAGGAAATCCGAAGACTCCCCTGGAGGTCGCGGAGGAACTCTCAGCCTCACCCCGCCCGGCTGTCGTGGTAGGTGGCTTCCCCCACGGCTGCTTCTCCAAGGCTGTTCTAGAAACAGCCGACTGGTCGGCTTGCATCGACCCGCAGAGTCTGGAGGCGTGGGTGGCTGCTTCGAGGATCATTTCCGCCTACGAAACAGCCATAGGGCTTCCGGAGAAAAGGCTGGAAACTTTGAGAAAATCGAAGACGCATAAGTAGGCTGAGGACGGCTGGGCAGCGTAGCTCTATCTTTCCCAGCCTCTCTACTTCTCAAGCATCTCCTGCCTAAGCATGTCCCATCGGCCGTCTAAGACAGCGGAGACAACCCAGCCTTTCTCCACGGTGATGTGCGCTGTGTGGGGAGTTACAACCGGAAGAAGCACTTGACCGGTTCGGTCCCCATAGCCGGCATGTCGGCTGTGGAAGGAGAACACAAACTCCCAACGGCCGGGGGCATCGGAGCGCACGATCTCTACAAGCTTGAGAGTCTCCTCCATGCCATCAAATCGAAAGGTGGGACTGTTCAGCAAAAACTCCCGGGCTATTTCCAGGCTTTGTTCTTCATCCACCGCTCCGCCAGTGTAGGATAGTGCTGCGTAGACGCCGAGTAGCAGGGCGACAGCTGCGAACGCTACGGTCAATGTGAGGCTTTTCAAGGGAAAGCTTCCCCCGGCATTCCGGCGGGGTTTCTGGTGTTCTTTTGACTCATACGGACGTGGGCCTAAAACTTTATGTATTTTTTAAAAAATATAAAGAGCCTGAAGGTGCGTCGGGTAATGCCTCCCTCCAAAACGGGAATAGACGTTCTGCTGAAAGAAGAGAGAATTTTTCACCCACCAAAAGACTTGGTGGAGCAGACCCATGTCAAAAAGTGGATGGACGCTCACGGCATAAAGACCTACGAGGAACTGCTGGAAAAGGCCAAAGACCTAGAGTGGTTTTGGGGTGAAATCTCAAAGGAGCTGGTAGGTTGGTCTAAGCCCTACACCAAGGTTTTGGAGTGGAACCCCCCCTGGGTTAAGTGGTTCTTGGGCGCAGAGTACAACATCGTCTGCGATGCTTTAGACAGGCATGTGAAGAGTTGGAGAAAGAACAAAGTCGCCTACATCTGGGAGGGCGAGCCTGGAGACAGGGAAAAGCTGACCTACGCTGAACTGCATGGGAAAGTCTGCCAGGCTGCTAACGCCCTGAAAAGCTTGGGGGTGAAGAAAGGCGACAGGGTGGGAATATATCTGCCCATGATCCCCGAGCTTCCCATAGCCATGCTGGCATGCGCGAAGATAGGAGCTTTGCACAGCGTTGTTTTCTCCGGTTTCAGCGCCCACGCCTTGAGAGACAGGGTTAACGACTCGGAGGCGAAGGTTGTCATCACCTGCGACGGCTTCTACAGGAGGGGGAAGACCGTTCCCTTGAAGAAGCAGACGGATGAGGCTCTTCAACAGGCGCCCAGCGTGGAGCATGTCATCGTCTACAAGCGGACAGGCGGCGAGGTTTCTTGGAATGAGAAAAGGGACCTCTGGTGGCATGAGGTGGTAGACGGCCAGAAGAAAACATGTGAGACGGAGATCTTGGACGCCAACGACTTCCTCTACATCCTCTATACTTCCGGAACCACGGGAAAGCCCAAGGGGGTGGTTCATGCCCACGGAGGCTACGCCGTGGGGACAGCCTTCACCCTCAAATGGGTTTTCGACTTGAAGGATGAGGATGTTTGGTGGTGTGCGGCGGACATCGGCTGGGTCACAGGGCACAGCTACATAGTCTACGCGCCTCTGATTTTGGGGGTTACCTCAGTGCTTTACGAGGGCGCGCCGGACTACCCGAAGCCTGACAGGTGGTGGTCCATCGTGGAGCGGTATGGGGTGACTGTGCTCTACACTTCGCCCACCAGCATCAGGCTTTTCATGCGCTATGGGGAAGAGTGGCCTGCGAAACATGACCTGAGCTCCCTGAGGTTGCTGGGCACGGTGGGGGAGCCCATCAACCCCGAGGCTTGGATGTGGTACTACAAGCACATCGGAGGGGAACGCTGCCCCATCATGGACACCTGGTGGCAGACGGAGACGGGTAGCTTCTGCATCTCACCTCTCCCCATCACCCCCCTGAAGCCCGGCTCGGCTACAAGGCCTCTGCCCGGGTGGACGGCTGATGTCTACGATGAGGAGGGAAAACCCTTGGTGAACCAAGGAGGCAACCTCGTCCTCCTCACCCCTTGGCCCGCTATGTTCCGCGGCCTCTACAAGGACCCTGAAAGATACAGGGAAGTCTACTGGAGCAAGTACCCCAACGTCTACCTGGCGGGGGATGTAGCCCGCATCGACAGGGACGGCTACTTCTGGATCCAAGGGCGAGCCGACGACGTCCTCAATGTGGCAGGCCACCGGATAGGCAACTCCGAGGTGGAGTCAGCCCTCGTCAGCCACGAGGCTGTGGCTGAGGCCGCTGTGATCGGGAAACCCCACGAGGTGAAGGGAGAAGCCATCGTCGCCTACGTGGTCTTGAAGAGAGGCGTGGAGCCCACGGAGAAGCTGCGGGAAGAGCTGAGGGGGCATGTGGCCCGGGAGATAGGGAAGCTGGCGAGGCCTGAGGAAGTGTGGTTCGTCTCCGACCTCCCCAAAACCCGAAGCGGCAAAATCATGCGGCGGGTGGTGAAGGCGGTGGTCTTGGGGAAGCCGGCGGGGGACATATCCACCCTCAGCAACCCCGAGGCTGTGGAGGAGATAGGCAAAGCCCGGTGAAGGCTGGGCCAAATCTTCAACAGTTTTAAATCAGGTTCCACCATAATCCTAGAAGGAGCCGGGCGGCCGTAGTCTAGCTTGGTTAGGACATCAGCCTGCCAACCTTGGGAGGCAGAACGCTGAGGACCCGGGTTCAAATCCCGGCGGCCGCACCATTCTAGAGCTGAATAGGTACTTTTTTCATCGGTCTACTAGCGGCACCCATTTTAACGTCTCCTTCAGGGCTTGGCTGAGGGCTTTCAGTTGGTGGTCTTCCAGTTCTTGAGGGTTGATGTATACTCTGGCCGGCTGGGATAGGGCTTCTCCCGCGAGGATTTTCTTCAGCAATCATGCTTCTCATAGGCTCGGAGCCATTAAGGTGGTTGAAGACTGATCATGTTCACTCTAAACCAACTGCCTACATTAGGTATCTGTGGACTCTGCGGACTTGAATTCATCGCAAGGTTAATACTATCATGTGGACTAACTTGTGCAGGTTCTTTACCATACCAAGTTAGCCGGGACGAACGAAACCGTTGCCGAATGGTGGATGGTTTTTTTAAATTCCAGCAGCTATTTTGGCTTCTGTCCATGCTTCAAAGTATTTGTCCCATATCGGTGGATCTGGGTGTTCCCAGTTGTAGAAGATTCCTTTCTCCAACAGGTCTTCAGGTTTATCCAATCCCAACAGTTTTATTATTTCGGGGTCCGCCAGTTCCCATCCTTTTACATTCGTGGATGCGTAATAGTAAACGTTGGTCAGAAATTGGCCTGTTCGAGGATCTAAGAAGGCATTTATGTAGTCATGGGCAAGCTCGTAGGTTCCTCTTTCTGGAGAGCCTTCTCCCACATTCATAGCGTAAGGCCAGATGAACAGAGCCTCTCCCGTCCTGTAATTGGCTCCAGGTGTAAGCCCCAGATAGACCACGTCCAAACCTTCAGCCAACCCTGCAGCGTACAATTCCGTCCACATGGTTGCAATGGCTACTTCGCCTTCTTTAAGACTTGCAAAAAGCTCATACTGGTCATCGTAGATAATTTTTGCTTGCTTAAACGCTTTCATCACCGCATCTTTCCAAGCTTCTATCTGGTCATCAGTAGGATTTTTGAACTCTTCCACTGTAAACAATGCGTCGAACATAGGCCCAGCAATTTCAGAAGGAGCATCGTACATGGCCGTTCCTACCTCTGCATATTTTGGATCCCACAAGCACGACCAACTGTCAGGCTCTGGTAATCCCGCATCCCGGATTAGGTCTCTTCTGTAAATAATCGAAGTCATTCCCATATCCGTCACCAGCATATAGAGTTGGCCGTTGTGTCTGCCGTATTTTTCAACTAGTGCTTTAAAGAAAGGATGTACATCTTGGTAGTTAGGTATCAAATCTAAGTCTATCGGCTCTAGCGCATCAAACTCCAAATATCTCTTGAAATGAGTCCAATAGCCGCCGAAGTTGGAGGCGTCAAACCTATCTCCAATCGCTATCCTTGCCAACGCTGAATCTTCATCAGGAAAAATGACGTGCGATACCTTTACATCCGGATGTTTTTCCCTAAACGCAAGCCACAGTTCTTCAACATCATACCCAGCCCACGTCCAAACTATTATCTCATTAGCTTTCGGTGGTGGTACTGGAGTTGGCGTAGGAGTTGGTGCGGGTGTCGGGGTTGGGGCTGGAGCGGGCCTTGTGGCCTGCCAAGCGGCGTAGCCGCCCACACCGGCCACCACCGCCGCAACCACGGCGGCGATGCCGTATTTCAGGGCCTTTCTTCGAGATTCATTACTCATTTTTATATATCTCTCCTAAAAGCGGCTGTTTATTATTCCGGTTCAGATTATATATAAATATTACGGTTTACTGAACGATGTTGCTAAGATTTTTTGTTGGGCCGGATTTGCAAGCGTAATTTGCGGACTGCAGGGGTCAAGCTGATTGCTTCATGATTTAGGATCCTATTTATAAGTCTCTCTGTCACTGTAGAAACCCGGAAAACTCTCGACTAGGTTTTTCTGATTTTTCTAACTAAAGTCAACTTCTCAAATGCCTAGCTTTGAGTTGGCGTCTTCAGGCTGATATTCTTTCGATCATCCTCATCAAAAACGCAAGTCCGATGGCAAAAGACAATATGATGGAGGACATAGCCGTTAAGATTGGCACGAATTTTGGCAGTTTCATCAGCAAAGAGTAAATATACACAGGCGCTGTTTGCTCTGTCCCGGCAAGGAAAACCGCGAGGGCAACATCTTCCCACGAGATGATAAAGGCTAAAATGGCGGCCACCGCCACTCCTGGCATTATAAGAGGCAACGTTACTTTCCGAAAAGTGGTGAATTTACCCGCGCCCAAATCCATGGCAGCCTCTTCAAGACTTATGTCAAGAGCTATGAATCTGGAGGTTAAGACCAAGGTAGTGTAGGGTATGGTGATTAGAATATGACCTATAATGATGACTATTAACGATGGGTTTACCCCCATTTTTAATAAAAAGGACATCAAACTGAAACCCATGATGATGTAAGGTGTCACCATGGGCATCAGCAAGAGCCCTGTGAAAATTTTTTTCCCAGCGAAGTTTGTGCGCGCTAGTGCATACCCTCCGCAGATTCCGAAGATTACAGCGGCTCCCGTGGTAACGGAAGCGACCATGAGGGAGTATTTAACGGCATTTATAGCGGCTGGAAATCGGAGAAGTTCGATGTACCATTTGAGGGTGGGGAAGTTTCTTAAGGGCAGAGTAGAAGTTTCGTTGAGGGATAGCAGTAACAGTATGGCGATGGGGAAAAATGTGAGTATCAACAAGAATCCAAGTACGACAATGAACATTATACTCGATTTCGTCATTTTAGAGACTCTCCATCAGCTTCCTGAAGCCGATTCTCCGATAAAGTAGGAAGACCGCTATGAAAGTTATAATCAGCAGATAAACAGTGAAAGCCGCGGCTACATCCCACCTAAACCCCTTGAGGAAGAAATCGTAGATCAGGTTTCCAAACAATATTCCGGTTCTGCCTCCCACTACTGCTGGAGCTATGAATTCTCCCATCGTCGGAATAAACACGAACAAAACTGCTACGAAAACTCCGGGTAGACTCAGGGGAAAAGTAACTTTTAGGAATGTTGTAATGGGCGAAGCGCCCAGATCGTCTGAAGCCTCCAGCAAAACTCTGTCTATTTTTTCCAGCGACACGAATATCGGCAGAATCAACCAGGGAAACCATGTGGCAGTTAAAACCAGCCAAACAGAAAATAGGTTGTACCCCAATAGTTTGATGGGCTCGCTTATTAAGCCGAAATATAGGAGCAATGAATTTATTACTCCTGTGCTGCCTAACATCAACCGCCAAGCCAGCAATATCAGCATATAGGTGGCAAAATAAGGCGCTTGAAACAGGAATAGAACAGTATACTTATTTTTTAAAACTCTAAAGGCTATAAAATAGGCTACAACATACGCGAACAAAACGGATGAAGCTGTAACGGTAACCGCTATAAAAAACGTTCGAAGTAGAAGTCTGGCATAATCCGTTCGGATGAATAGTTTTGCATAATTGCTGAGTACGGGAAAATTAACAACAGTTCTTGTCACAGGACTTAATTCAGCGAAGCTCAAGATTAACACTGAAAAAACAGGAATGAAAAATACGATGATAATCCATAAGTAAGTGGGTAGAACTAGCAAAAGATCTTTTAACCTTGAGTTGGTCTGTGCCGTGAAAAAATTCCGGAAAGATTTCTTTATACTCATATTACCACTTCCGTTCGACAATGGCCTCCAATGGATTTAGCCTAGGTTATCAACTTGGAGTCTTTCTTATTCCAACCGATTTTTACCTTCTCCCCAATTCCAAAAATGCCTTCCATGCCGGGACTGGGCGCTACAACTGAAATGGAGGAACCATTTTCCAGCAAAACTCTGTAGGTGACGACTCGGCCCTGATAATAGGCCTCTTTAACTTCTCCAGCGAATATATTATCCAACGCGTTTAACTTTCTTCCGATGAAAATTTTCTCCGGCTTGATGGAGACTAAGACTGATCCTTTGGATAGCTGACACTCAGGTGTGACGGTGATTTTCCCCAGATTATCGACTTCCACTGCCCCATTCTCATACCTCCCTTTGAAAACGTTAGTTCCCCCAATAAAATTAGCCACAAACTCAGAGTTAGGCTGTTCATAAATCTCGATAGGCGAGCCGATCTGCATGATCTTTCCGGCTTTCATTACGGCTATTTTGTCGGACATCGTTAGAGCTTCTCCTTGGTCGTGAGTGACGTAGATGAAGGTAGTGCCGACTTCACGTTTAATTCTCTTCAGCTCGACAATCATTTCCTCCCTAAGTTTTAGATCTAATGGTCCCAAAGGTTCGTCTAGAAGCAATACAGTTGGTTTATTAACCAAAGCCCTTACAATGGCAATTCTTTGTTTTTCGCCGCCGCTCAATTGGCTTATTTTCCTCTTTTCATAGCCTGGAAGTCTAACGAGGTCTAACATTTCTTTAACTCTTGCTTTGATTTCGTTTTCCGGTATTTTTTTTATTTTTAATCCGAATGCTATATTTTCATAAACGTTGAGGTGAGGGAATAGAGCTAAGCTCTGAAAGACTAGGTTTGTAGGCCTCTTAAAGGGGGGTACATCCGCCATAGGTTCTCCTTCGATGAGTATCTCCCCTTCGGTTGGCTTCTCAAAGCCGCTGATCATTCTGAGTATAGTAGTCTTTCCACATCCGGAGGGCCCTAAGAGAGAAAAAAATTGTCCCTTTTCCACTTGAAAGGAAACATCGCTAACTGCAACAACATCTCCGAATTTCTTAGTTACGTTTTTCAGTTCAACATCGATCTTCATCTTATCGGACCATTACTGATATATACAGGAAGAAGAATATAAAAATAATCGGTCAAGAAAAAGGCCAAAACATGGAAAGATTAAAACAAACTATGTTCCATTAGTGTTTATGAAAAGTGGAGGATACGCCTCATATGATTCTTTCGTTAGATGAAATTTATAGGAGGACTGAAGATGGTCCGATAGTGGAGGAGGAATATTTCGACAAAAAGCTTTTGCCCAGAAAACTTCGAGAACTAGCAAAGGAATATGATATTAATTACAATCCGGAAGAGCCCGTTCCAACTGACGACAAGTTAGCTGACGACGTTTTTGAGGCGGGGAAAAAGTTACTGTGTGATGTAGGTATTCTGTGTGTGGACACAGGTAGGTTGATAAAGTTCTCTGAGGATGAAATTAAAGAAGGACTTAAAGCAGCTCCAAATAAAATAACCATCGGGCAAGGTGAGAGATCCCGAGAAATAACTGAGAGAAAAGCAGAAGACAAAAAGATACCTTGGCTTGTTCCCGGCCCCAGCGGAATGCCTATATCAGAGGACTTGGCTAGCGTGATAGCTCAATCCATCGTTCAAGAACCGTTAGCAGAAGGTTACTGGACTCCAACTATTACGAAATATGGAGGGATGGAGGTAAAACTGCATTCTCCGTTGGAAGTTCTTGCATCAAGATATGAAATTATATCGGCCAAGGAGGGAGTCAGAAAGGCTGGTAAAGAAGGGCTTCCCATTGTTGGAGGAATGACAGGGTTAAGTCCAGCTGGATTCATCGCTTCTATATTTAATGGAGGATTTACGAGAGGGGACTGTCTTCTCGTAAGCTGCATGAACGAGTTGAAAATCAACTACGATATCATGACGAAAGTATGGTTCGTTTCAAAATGTAGCGACGTAAACCTGATGTATGATGCCACTCCTCTATTAGGCGGAATCGCAGGTGGACCGGAAGGCACTGCTTTAGTCTCAGTTGCTCAGGAAATAGAATGCCTGTTGCTGGGAGCAGACCTAAGCGGTGGTAACTCAATCGATATTTGGTCTGGAACAAGCTCAGGCAGGAAGACCATGTGGGCCTCTAATTTATTCTTGAACGCCATGAACCGGAACGTCAACGCAATAGAGTATTGCTACCACTTTGCCGCAGCAGGACCTTGCACAGAAATGCTTCTCTATGAGGGGGCAGCGAAAACCATAAGTGTGGTGGCTGCAGGATACGATTTTCACTGTGGTCCTTTGGCCTTGAGAGCTGGGAAGGAAGATTACATTTCTCCGTTAGAATTTAGGCTCAGCTGCGAAGTCGCCCATGCCATGGCTGGAATTAAAAGGGAAAATGCCAATTACTTGATAAAAGAATTATTAGCAAAGTTCGAAGATAAAATTCAAAAACCGCCTCTTGGTAAAAGCTTTACCGAGTGTATGGACTTAACTACGCTTCAGCCTTCCAAAGAATGGCAGGCTATCTACGAGAAAGTGAAAAAAGAATTAGAAGACTTGGGAATAAAATTCAAATGACCTTTGTATAAGGGGCGGTCAAAGAAAGTAGCAGGCTTGTCGCGATGCCGCTGTTTCTGGTTTACGAACCCCGTATATTTTTGAGAGTGTCATAAGTAGCCTGTATGGTCTTTTGTATATCTTCCGGCTCATGCATCGCCGAAACCATCCACTCCTCAAACCATGCTGAACCGCTCGGTATTATTCCTCTATTCAACATGTTGATCCAGTATTTATTCCACATCGCCGCGTCGCAAGCTGAAGCTTCTCTGTAGTTTTTTGGAACCTTGTCCAATCCGAAGAAGATGCATCCCATCATGGTGCATCTGCCCACAGCGGCTTTTATACCTGTATCTGCTATGGCGTCTACAACTCCCTTGTACAACTCCTCGCCAAGGTTGTTAATTTTCGCATAGGCATTAGAGGTTAATACCTTTTTCAGGCAGGCTAAGCCTGCAGCTGTTGAAAGAGGATTGGCGTTATAGGTTCCGTAGTGCACAACACCGCCCAAAGGAGTTATCATCTCCATGTATTCTCTCTTTCCGCCGAACGCGGCCAGAGGTGATCCGCCGCCGATGGCTTTGGCGAAAGTTACCAAGTCGGGTTCAATACCGTAGAGTTGGCTTCCGCCCCCCTCAGCTAGATTGCATCCTGTCTTAACTTCATCCAATATTAACAAAATGCCATATTCATCGCAAAGCCTTCTAACTTCCCTGAAATAGTCTTTTTCCGGGGTTATGATCCCGCTGTTGGTAAGCACAGGCTCGGTTACTATCGCCGCAACTTCGTTTTCATGCTTTTTCAACACTCTTTCCAAGCCGTCGGCATCGTTAAAGTGAACCACCAAGGTCTGTTCGACGTTCTCCTTCGGTGTGCCCAGCGAGTCGGGAGTGGATGCAGGGTTATGTATCGATCCTAACAGGATGCGTCTTCTGGGTTTATCGCTTATCAGCAGCACATCGTTTGCTCCATGATAGGAGCCCTCCATCTTAACCACCTTAGTCCTCCCTGTGATTCCTCTGGCAAGCCTAACGGCATAGAAAGTTGCTTCCATTCCCGTGTTCGCAAAGCGGAGCATCTCAACATACGGGTACCTTCTCATTATCTCTCTCGCCAATTCATCGGCCCCTTCCCCTTGAAATCCCAGCAACGTCCCCCGCTCCGCCTGCTCTTTTATCGCTTCAACTATGATGGGGTTAGCGTGACCAGCAGTCATGGCTCCGTAGGCCAGACAATGGTCTACATACTCTCTTCCGTCTAAGTCCCATAGCTTGCCGCCCTTTCCCCTTGCCATGTAAAGCGGATAGGGCTTAAAGAATTGGATAGCTGTATTTACTCCTCCAGGAATAATCTGAGATAGTTTTTCGAAAAACGCCTTTGAAGCTGGGGTGTTTTTAATATATATATCCTCTTCAGCCAATGCCACGTAAATTCACCGTTTTCATTTAACAATCGATGTTTATTTAACATTTTCGACAGGGGGTAGAGGCGGGTCTTTTATTTAATTTTTCAGTTAAAAGGCATCGTCTATGTGCCGCAATTAATTTATTTCTATTCATAACAAAAATAGGCTCTCTCTTTACCAATTTGCCTTTTATCTTGTCTATACCATCAATTTTCTACTTAGAACTGTGCAGCTTGATGCATATCTCGGCATAAGTCAATGGACAAACTCCCCTTAAACAACAAGCATTGAGAAAAATATCAAACCTAACTTCAAGATAGACAACAGACTCCGAATAATTTTTTGGTTAAATTTCTCTCAAAGAAGAAAGGGGGAGGTAATTTGTTAACCCTGCGCATTGCTGAGCTTCATTTCATTTGATCTGCCTGCGGTGTTGGCAGGATTTTTGATTTGTCGGAGACTGCTCAAACTTTCGAGAGTTTCTCGAGGCGTTCTACACAATTAATTTTGATGCCGAGCA
The DNA here is from genome assembly GCA_002011035.2 of Candidatus Hecatella orcuttiae. Lineage (GTDB taxonomy): Archaea > Thermoproteota > Bathyarchaeia > Hecatellales > Hecatellaceae > Hecatella > Hecatella orcuttiae. Next base: position 408,090 of record MTLY02000003.1, read on the forward strand.
GTTCAGCGATCCTAACTTTAGCTTCGAGTCCTTTCGCTGCACCCGGTAAACCAGTTATAACACCGATGTCAAGTTTTTCCCTAAGCTTTCTCATAGTAAACTCATCACAAAGCTCTATTGAGGAGACACCTAGCTTTTTAGCGACGTAATCCTTCGCTTCAGGTAGTCTCATTTTCTTTTGCAACTGCATCCTACCAATCAGGTCGCCTGATGTTCTGATGCTGCCTATGCCACCGGCTACCAGATGCCCAATGGGCATTCCAATGCAGTCTCCGACACCCACCTAAATGCCATCGACGCCGGCTATCTCGATCATAGCTTTGTTCGCTCTAGTTACTGTATCCAACGGTGGTGTTTCTAACATGGGCACGCCGCCTACACCCATTCCCATGTTGGGGTGAACAGGGATAGTCGCTTCTCTCACGCATGCCTTGGTAAACGTAACCGCCCTGGAGAGATTCCATGGGAAAGTGAGGTGGGGTTTTGTATTTATCACAGGTCCAAATATGTCGACACCCGCTTTTTCCGCTACTTTAAGTTGTTGATGCGGCCACATTCCAGCCAAACGTTCTCCTGCATATTTCAATTCCGTGTGAAATCCGTGTACAGCCTCGGTAGCCATACCCATCTGGACAGCTAGGTCGGGGTACACCTTTTTCAATGACTCTGTAGCCGTAAGGGCTGCATAAAAGTCAGGATCTCCCGCCGCTCCTACTGTATCGATATTTATTCCATCCACGCCTACTCTTCTGAGATGTTTAGCTACATATATTATGGCATCATGACATTCTCGAGCAGCGCCCTCCATAGATTTCCTCGCTTCGTCGTTCTTTCCTTCTCTGATCAGAGAGATCGGTTCAGGCCATTGACCATCAGGCTTATAGAAATAGCCTAAGTTGGGCATAGCCATGAATTCTAGAGGACTGATCGACGTGTGCAGAGTATTGTGGATAACATTCGCCAAATAGCTCACTATTACCTTTGCAGGCTTAAAGCTTCCATCCGATTCAGGAAATTGTAGTATATCAAGTCCAAGCACCCTTTCAGACAGCGCTCCTTGAGCAATGGAACGTTCAATCGGCATACCTAATCCACTAGTGCCAGAGTCAATCCAGAAAGTCGAGCCTCCTGCATCAGCGGACAGGACGACCTCGCATCCATGTTTTACAGCCACAACCTTATTGGCGTCGATGATAATTTCATATAATGTTTCCAGATCTTCGCCGGTTAATTCGGGTATTTTCGCCCTTTCTGCAGCGTCTTTTGAACCCAATTCTAGGTCGTCTTTGATCTGTTTACCCGTCATGGTGATCAGTCTACCATCGCCTCTTCTCGTCAAATGTTCTGGCATACGTTCTCACCTCCTTTCTATTTTTATTTGTGAGCATCATTTTTTTAGAAGGCAAGTGCGGGATGCAAGGAGTCTTTTAGCTTTAACTACAGCATCCATTGCGTCGGCACCCCATTCGTCGGCGCCGATCTCTTTTGCATGCAATTCGGTTGTTGCTCCTCCGCCCACCATTACTTTAACGTCATCACGAACTCCTGCTTCCTTCAGAGCATCAATTACCTCTCTTTGGGCGATGGCGGTTGTGGTCATGAGAGCGGAACAACCTACAAATGCGGGTTTGTGCTTTTTAACTGCCTCTACAAATTTTTCAGCAGCAACATCTCGACCTAGATCGATGACATCGAATCCTTGAGCTTCCAGCATCGTGGCCACTATACTCTTACCGATGTCATGAATGTCGCCTTCAACTGTACCGATTATGAACTTGGCTTTTTCACCTCTTTTCTTCCTAGGCACTTTTTTAAGCAAAACGTCCGCAACCTTCTTGATGGCCTCGGCAGAAAGAACTACTTGTGGAAGAAATATCTCTGACCTACCGTATAGATCTCCTACCTGCCTGATAGCCTCAGAGGCATGGTCCAACGCCCTTAAAGGTTCAATACCTGCTTTCAGACAAGCCTCAGCGATTTTAACAGCGCCCTCAACATCTTGATTTAAGATCGCATTATAGAGCTTATCTAGTTCCAAAATTATGCACCCCCTACTTTTTTATATTAAAGTTTTTTTTAAACATAATGTTTCACCCTCTTTTTGGATCTTTATTTCAAAATCACTAGCATCTGTCTTCACTTTACAACTTGTTATCGCGGATGTAGCAAATAATTCATTAGCCTACACCGCGGCCTGAAAATATCACTTCTACATACTTATCGATGTAGTCCCCTAATTTAGTGGTGTTCATCATAGTCTCGTTGAGTTTTCTCGATCAAAAAATAAGTGAAACGAGTTTTCGGTCTTCTCGAGGAAGTACGGATATGGTTAAGAATCATAATTCGGCGAGAAAAGGAGTTCCTGTCGGCAGTTTCGCTGGAGAAAAGCATGTCGCCTCAATAATAAGTGGCAAGGAACTTTTACTAATTATTATGCGCCCAGTTTTTTAACTGTTAATGCGCCTGTGGGGCACCATTCAACACATGCCGGAGAACCTTGACATAGGTCGCATATCAGCGGTTTTCGACGTGGTTCATTCATCCTTATCGCCGAGTATGGACATTCTTCAACGCACAATTTGCAGCCTGTGCACTTTTCCTCATCGAGTATAACAGCCCCGGTTTTCTCATCTTTTTGGAGTGCTTTCACAGGGCAGACTTGAATACAGGTGGCTTCTTCGCATTGAATGCACGCAACAGGATACACGAGAGTAGGCGGATAGCTTGTTGCAATGTGGATTCTGGATACTTTCGGATTAAACACTGAGGCTTTTTTGAATGAGCAGATAAGCTCGCATGTTTTACAGTCGGTGCATTTTTGGCCATCAATCAACAAGCGGATGGAGATAAGCATCACCTCCTTCACGTTACTAGGTCGGTAAGTTCCAATTCGATAAGCTTCTCCCTCGTAGGTTCGCCTTCTCGGTTCCACCCTCTCAGTTCATAGTACTCATCGAGCAGCTTAGTCATGTCGTCGGAGGTAACTTTGTGCCCCTTGGCCGGCCCTGAAGGCAGAGGTTCCCCGGTGAACCGCTTGGGTAAACAGTCGTCTTTCCGCGTAAAGCCTTCGCGAATGTTAAACATGCGGATCAAATTCCATACACGCTCACCTAGCTTCATAAATTCATCTGCACCTCCCTTCCACCCGGTGGCCAGCGACAACAACTCCGCATAGTGCTCAGGTTGAAGGCCTGTTCGGCTGAAATCGCAGCAGGGAAGCGTGCAAACAGCCGTAAGCCAATCCTGCTCCCACTTGACGATTTCAGCCTTACCCTTGAGCGAAAGCCGCTCCACGGTGCCGGAGGGTCCGGGGATTCCCTCAACCTCGTACGCGATCGGCCATCCCCGCTCATGGCAGCCGCCCCTGTCAGCTGTGGCTAGGGCCAGCGCCATTCCCGGGGCTCCCCTGGGAGGCCACGCCGGCGTCTCCAGCCCCTTGATGCTGACAGCTAAATCTAACGCTCGGCCGCCTATCTTTTCCGAAGCTTGCTTTACGCCTTCAGCCATCAGGTCGCCTATCCCTTCTCGGCGGGCTATTCTTTCAACAAGCTCAAGCACAGCTTTGGAGTTCCCAAACTTCGGGTTAACCCCTTGGAAATCCTCCGAGGTCAGAATTCCCTTTTCAAAAAGCTCCATGAAGAAACCTATGACGCCGCCGGTGGATATGGTATCTAACCCCAGTTCATCGCACAGGTAATTTGCGTAAGCCACAGCGTCCAGATCCGTGATGCCGCAGTTGGCTCCCAGCAGGCCGGTGGTTTCATATTCCACACCGTCCACCACGGTACCCGCGTAGGGGCCTTTCTTTATCATCAGAAGGTGGCCGCATCGAATGGGGCAGGAGAAGCAGGCAACCTTTCTAAAGCGGACGGCCTTGGACTGAATTCTGCCTGAAAGCTTTTCCGCCCCCCGGATGCTTCCGTCTTGAAAGTTTCTTGTCGGGAAGAAACCTTCAGAGTTGGCGAAATCCACAGACCCCGCGGTTCCGTATTCCGTCCACGTCGCTCGCACAGCTTCGCTTTCAACCAGAGCCTTGTGCAGCTTTCTCGCAGCTTTCACAAATTCCTTTGGATTGGCCACCTCCACAGGCTTTGTTCCTCGAACGGCCACAGCCTTCAGATTCTTTGAGCCCATCACGGCTCCTAGGCCTCCCCTCCCCGCCTGCCGGTAGTCACAGCCGACGCACGCAAACCTGACAAGTCTCTCTCCCGCCGGTCCGATGCACGCTGTTTTCACCTCGTTGTCGCCGAGCTCTTTTTTGACGGCAAGGGCGGTCTGGGTTATGGTAAGACCCTGAAGGTGGCTGGCGTTTTTGATTTCCACATGCTCATTGTCGATCCAGATGTAGCTGAGTTTTTCAGCCTTCCCCGTGAGCACCAAGGCATCGTAGCCGGCGTATTTTAGTTCCTGGCTGAAATAGCCCCCAACATAGCTGTCGCAAAAGGTTCTCGTGAGGGGGGACTTGGAGACCACGATGCCCTTCTGAGCTGGAGCCAGCGTACCTGTCAAAGGCCCTGTGCTGAATATGAATATGTTTTCAGGGCCAAGGGGATCAGCCTTGGGGGGTAGCTCCTTATACAATATCGCTGCTGCTTGCCCTTTTCCACCGACCAGTCTCCTAGCAACAGATAAATCCAATGGCTGCCGGAGTATTCGCCCTGTGGTTAAGTCTATGCAAAGAATATTCCCCTGATAACTATCCATATCTTATCATTACCAATTATCCGTTTAAAAAATTTAGTGGTAGAGAATCGGCGCCCCCCCTGCCTACACCATGGCCTGAATATCCCTTCTACATACCCATTGGTGTAGTCCTCTCTCTGATAGCATTCGTCGTAGTCTCCTTGATAACTCGTCCAATACCAGAAGAAAGGCTGCAGAGATTTTTCCCGACCAAAAAGTAGAAAATGAAAAGACTTTCCAACCCCCTCAAGAAAGTATACGTATGGCTGAGAATGATTGGTTCGACGAAAGAAAGAATCCCCTCAGCAACTTCGCCAGAGAAAAACAGCTACTCTAAATTTACCACGGACTACGGGGCTATGCAGGGTTTTTAAGAAACCTGTCAAGATTCCGAATGGCATCGGTGAAATCGATGAAGAATTATGTTAAATATGGGTAAGGCTGATAAACGCTTGATGAAGGTGTTTTATTAATTCAAAGCAGACTAATCTTAAGAATACGATTATATTTTTGACAACTCTTTTTCTCTCAGGATTAGTACGGCTCCAGTGAACTGGTTGTCTTGATTTTCGATGGGGGTAGTGTAAATGAACGTTCTCAGAGGGCTTCCTCCTTTCTTCAGGAACTCAAATTCATGAACTTCATCGAACCTATGTTTCCGCCTGTTTTTTATGCTATGGAGAATTTTTCCCCATCTCTGACTGCAGAACTCCTCAAGATTCTTGCCCACCATCTCCTTTGATGTGTATCCGAGCATCTCAGCAGTCCTTGGGCTGACATATGTAGTGTTGAACTCTGCGTCTACAAGCCATAAGCCTGTCTCTCCTTTCATGGCTGACGTCCTCTTTGGGGGAAGTTTTGTTTTTAACAGGGTATCCACAAGTTTAAAGGGGTCCGCTGAGCTCCACATTTCCTCGAAGAATCTTTGGTATAGCCTTGTCCAACCTTTGCTGTTCAGCCATATATCTCTACAGCAAGAGTTCGATGGCCATCTTTCCATGTCTATTGCTATTCCGACAATGGTCCATTTATCATCAATAATCATCGTGTGAAAGGGGATTCTGGAAATTTGTCTTAACTCTGCAAACTTATTGCAGATTTCAACCTCGCGGATGATTGTCTCGTCAACCTCCGTAAGTATCCTCACCGGCATCCTGTGAGAGCATTTTCTTAATATGTCAACGAGACCATGATACTCCGCCAGATAAAGACCTGCCCCTGGCACCATGTAGTCTATTTTGTTTTCCGCCGATTTACATAATGCGATCTTTTTACTATAGACTTGTTTCATTCCAGTCAAAATTTGTATGCCTTCTCTTTCTTCTCTCTCTTCTTCTTTCTCCTCACTTACTGCTTTCAGAGCGTCGACGAGCCTAGCTTTGTTAGATGCTATTCTGTTCACTCTTTCTCTTTCAGCCGCTAATAACCAATCTACAAGCATCTCAGGTTTAACGGCTTTAAATTTTTTAGGCCGTTCCAATAAAGACTGGATAAGTTCCCGTCCTTCAAGCTTCTTAAGTATGCGGTAGACTTCAGGCCGAGGGATTCCTGCCCGACGGGCTAACTGGTTTGCGGTTAGGTCTGAGCTATATTTTATTAGTGTAACCAGTACTTTAATGTCGTTTCCAGATAAGCCGAACTCGCTTAGGTTCTGTACAATTTCTTGTTCTTTACTCAAAATAATGTCCTTAACATTGTTATCGATGTTGTAACTTAAAAAGGTTACACTACTTTATGACAGATGACCGATTTAATACCCTTAATAAGAGAATGTTGGATTTGAAGATCGAGAAAATCGGAAAAACCACAACCGTAGCTGTGCTAATTTTGATATTCCAAGCCGGCTCCGTGAGGCATAGGGACATAGCTAAACATGTTCCAAGCAGAGGGGCTTTATCTTCAGCTCTGAACTCTCTGCTGGAAGAAAAACTCGTAACACGTCAAGTGAACACCGAATCCATGCCAGCTCAAACCTACTACACCATAACCGAGAAAGGCAGGGAAGTGGCGAGAAGATTTGATGAAATCATAGATATCTTAAAAGGCTGAAAAACATTCCCTTTCTTGTAACTATGATATCTGACAAACACAAGTTTTTGAGTATCCGACAATCATTAGATTATAGGTCTTAGAAATGAATAAAACCTCCATTATTCACAATATTCAAAGTAACGAGCAAATGAAGATGAAAAATTTAAGATACGAACAGGAGATCATCGAGTTTTTCTCACTTTTTAGAGAGAATAAAGCGATCAGCATACCTCTTGAGGCCTTCATGGATTTCAAGAAGGCTTTAAAGGACTGTTTTGGCTCCGGGGGAGTTGTAATCTTAAGTGAGATGGGAAAAGGCCATGGCATATATTCAACCAAGCGTTTACTGGATGAACATCCTAATAGACCCAGCTTGCTAGAAGTCATAACCAGCTACAAGCAAAAGGAGGGATGGGGGAACATGGAATTTAGAATGAAACCTTCCGAAGCGGAAGTTATTATAACTAAAAGCTTCGAGGCGGAGTATCATGAGAGGTCCAAAGAACCTGTTTGCCACTTCTTGAGAGGCTACCTAGAAGGGGTCATAAGCCAAATCGTCGGCAAAGAGATAAAAGTTTCGGAAATCCGCTGCAAAGCAACAGGGAACGAGACCTGCGTTTTCAAAATACAACCGCCATAGGGCGTATTGATAGTTCTATCATCATAGTTTTAGTAGTTTCCAGCAAACATCTATGACCTGTTAATCTAAGCCCAACAGCATTTAAAAGAGAAAATTATAAAGAATTTAATCTCCAGCCAGCACCCATAAGTAAAATGGGTGAGGAACCGAACCTGAAGTTTGGAGCCCCGGGCGGGGTTTGAACCCGCGACCTTAGCCTTACCAAGGCCACGCGCCACCAGGCTGCGCCTACCCGCCCTTGCTTCGTAAGGGAACCGGGGCATCTGCTCCGGGGCTTCAGGCTACGCTTTAAGTGTAGGATAAAATGAATATAAGAATTAAGTTCAACTCCCCAGGGGGATGGGTTCTCGGCTAGGCTAGGTGGACGGATATGTAGTGAAGCTCCACCACGCCTCCCTCCGATATCAGGATGCCGAAGTTCACCGTGGAGTCTTCAACCCACATCAGCACCTTATTCGCATCCCAGCCCCACTGCTGTATGAAGGATAAGATCATCCCCCTAGTTAGGCTCCATTGGTCTGAGGAGAGGTAGGAGGTTTCCCCTTCATGGAAGGTGACATCCGGGCTTATCGCCTCAGGCTTCACGACGGTCATGTTCTTCACCTCGTTGCTTTTGAACAGGTCTAATATGTCGCCTATTCTTTCTTCCAAGGTTTTCTCCTCCACCACAACGGGCTGCTCTGCTCCCGGCAGCTTGGCTAGGAAGGCTTTGAAGGCTTCTTCGCTGCTGTCTCCCAGCCCCACATAATATTCGGCTGTGAAGTAGGCTCCCACGCAGGCCACTTTGCCCAATGCGGTGATCACCGCTTCGCCGGCTGCCGGGGCGGTGTAGATGGGGATGAAATAGACGTCATGGTCGCCTACCCTGTAAAGGATGTTGTCTCCCACACGCGGGTCGCGCAGGAGGGTTCTTAGAACGCGGAAGTCAGGGTCTTTCTCCAGTGTTTCAATAGCCCCTGAGGGGCCCAGTAGCTTTATCGGCGCATCCTCAGCCACCCGGTAGTAGTGCATCTCACCCAAGTAAGGCCAATCGTTTCGCACTAGGATGTAGCCGACTAGGTTCTTCGTTATGGCGCCTCGACGTTCCAAGGAGAGGAGGCCGACAAATTCGGGTTCCTCGAAGTTCGGAGGCTGAGCTATGATGTAGTAGGTGTCCAGCCCTTCAGGCACTGCGAGGAATTCTTTGGCTTCGATGAAGGTTCTGGGGTCCGTGACATGGTAAGTATTGTACATGTCCACCCGCCACTCGAAAAGTTCCTTGGGATATCTTAACTGCTTTTCAAGCCACTCAGGCACCTCTGCGGTGACATGTTCTGAGTAAGTCCGCCGGAACAGGTCGCTGAAAAAGTCGTCTCCAAGGACTATCAGCCTAATGCTCCCCGTGTATATGTCGATGAGGGCATAGCCCACCAGCCTCATGAAAGGGTTTCGAACACTCCAAGGGACTTTTCCTGTGTCAAGGCTGACGATGAGGGGCATGAGGTAGTAAGTCCGCTCCCCGTCTGTCACCGGAAGCATGTCCACACGCTTCCCCATCCACTCGTATAAGACCACCCGTCTCGCTCCCCATTCATACACGAAATACGGGAAGAGCAGACTCATCCGGTCATAGACATCCCTATACCTGAGCACATGAATCGTTTTGTCACGGTAGGATAGGAAAAATATGAAATCGAAAAACCAGCTTAAAGGCGGCGGAACACTCAACCCCCCTAACTTTCCGCCCACATAGGCAGAGGGCTTGTCGCGGTCGTAGAAATGACCCCCTAACTCGTCGCTTTTCGAGCGTTCGAGAGGATAGGCTGCCCAAACCTCCTTGAAAAGGCCGCCTTCGCCATAGTAGATCTTCCGCTGTTTGAAGAACTGCGAAGTGTCCACGATCACGCCTTCATGGCCGTCTAAAAGCAGGAAGCCGATGGGGGCGTGGGTGTAAACAAGATGCTCATTGTACCATCTGTCCTCTGGAAGCACTGTGGGAGGCAGGACGAGTTTCATGGAAGCGCTCCAATAGAGATTTCCGTGAAAGCGGATGATGTCTGAATCCTCATAGTCCAGGTAGGGTATCGGCCCGATTTCAGGCTTCAACTTTGCGAAGGCAGCGTCCCGGTCCCAAAGGCGTATTTTGCTCAGCAAGTTTCTGTGCTCTGAGACATAGGCGTCCATCTGGTCGCTGGCAACCGTTACGATGCTGACGTTATAAGGTATCTCCCTTACTCCCCGTTGAGGATGAGCCAGCTCCGCGAGTTCGCGGTTCACCGTAATCTGCTGGAGGGTGTAGGGGCCCCGCCACTCAACCTTTCGAGCGTCGGCGATGCTGTGGTTAACGGCCATGATGGAACTTACAACCAGCAGTATTATGATGATGGCTAGAAAGCGGGTAAGAATAGGGCGCGGCGCTATCACTCTCAAGCCTCTGCCTTTAGCGCGGTCCATGTAGGCTAAAAGAGTGAACGCCACACCGGTTGCTCCAAGGCCTCCGACTGCATACTTGGTATTGTAGTCGATGTAGGCTGAGAAAAACACGTTGACCATGGACCAGAAAAGCGCTATGGCAATCAACGCTTCGATGGTTGAAACCCGCCAGCGAAACTGCAGCCGCTCCCCGCCCAACTCTCTCACGGAAGGCGTAGCAACCCTAATAATCTCTGTTACGCCTACCAAGATGATCAGCCGGGCTCCCACTGCCCAAAGAACCGGCCTAACCACAAGGGTCAGAGCGGGTAGGAGAGGAATAACCGTCATCTGGGCGGCTGCGCTGTCCAAGCTGCCCGGGGAAACTACGAAGGGCAGCGTGAAAATTTCCCAGATTCGGCCTAGATTAGGATTCCAACCTTGTGTCATTCCAGCCACGGCCATGCCGAGAAACAGGTTTCTGAGCATCAGCATTCCGATTACAACTTTGGTAGCCTGCCAGGCAGCGAATTTAAACTTCGGCATCTGGAAAACTTTGAAGTCTATGTAGTGGGCTGGTACAGCCTCCATGGCGCCGCGTTCCCGGATCGCCCTTAGGGCTAGCCGAACCGCCCACCAAGTGACGGATCTCCTATGTTTGAAGTCCACTCGGAAGAGGACGATGGGGGCGAGGATCAGTCCTCCTAGAAGGGAGAAGTAGATGGGGCGTATGTAGAGTTCTCCGAACTCCATGATGTTCAAAGCAAACCATACAACTTCATCTTGAACCGTCCATGCCACCAGCACGATCGCTAAGCCTGTGATTATTCGAATTAGACGCTGCTGGGCACGTTTGGAAATCCATCTGGACAGGCCGTATCTTTCGGACATTTTAAAACCTGTTCAGCTATTCCGCATAGATATACCTCCACGTTTATACTTAACCGTTTAGGGAGGCGAAAGTTTGAAGGGAATGAAAAGTTAAGCCGTAAGGAGGCTGCCCTCCATCCGTGGAGTCGCAGCCAGTCTCAAGCCTTCCCTAATTGTTTAAATTCTCTGACAGGGAACCTATGGTGGAGGTTAGACCCATGAGAGCCTACGTCCTGATCACCGCCAAGCCCGGGACCTCTGAGGAGGTTCTGAAGGCTGTTAAGGCCATGAGGAAAGTTAAAGGAGTGAAGGTGGCAGATTCCGTCTACGGCAGATTTGACGCCGTCATCGTCATCGAAGCCAAAGACCTGAAGGAACTTACCAAGGTTATCTACCAAGTCATCGAGAAGAATCCCAACGTAACCCACACTGAGACCCTCATAACCCTCTTCTAGCCTTCACCGCCCACCGGCAGAAAGGCTGTGAGTAGGGAGGGGGTCTCTCACCCTATTTTTCAGCCTGAGCCTCGGGAGTTCGGGGTTTTCTTTCCCTCGCCATATGTTCAGCAGTTGGCGGTTATGTTGTTAAAATACACTTAATTATCTTTTTAATAATAAGTAGACCGAAGCTTGCTGCCGGTTGATGGAGACAGTTAAGAAACGGGAGGATATGGATGGGAAGCGTAAAGGATCTGGAAATTGTAAAGAAGCCGACGAGAGAGGAGATGGGTATAGGGCGTTTCCATTTCTCCGATCGGTACTCGGTCTTCGACTGGGGGGAGATGCCGGATTTAATCGAAATGAAGGGTGCAGCTCTCTGCGTGATGGGCGCCTACTGCTTTGAGAAGCTGAAGGAAGACGGGATAAGAACGCATTACAGGGGACTGGTAACAACCGAGGGAAAGCTCGTCGAAACCTGCGAGCTGGAAAAACCTGTCAATGTCATGGAAATCGACCTCGTAAACGTGCTTCGCCCTCGCTCCTACAAAGAGGAGGGGAAACTCAAATACGATTACAGCATGTTCACCCCAAGCTTAACCAATTTCCTTCTGCCCTTGGAAATAATATACCGAAACGGGCTGCCGGAAGGGTCGTCGGTTTTCAGGAGGTTGAAGCAGGGGCTTAAGCCGGAAGACCTTGGGTTAGATCACTATCCCCAGCCGGGGGAAAAACTGGAAAAACCCATCTTCGATGTGAGCACGAAGTTGGAGGAAAAAGACAGATACGTCACCTGGCCGGAGGCCGAGGAAATAGCTGGCTTAACCGACGAGGAGATGGAGGAGGTCAAAAACAAGCTGCTCCGCATAGACAGCCTAATCAGCGAGATCGCTGCAAAAGCTAACCTAAACAACGAGGATGGAAAAATCGAGTTCGCATTCGACAACCGCAGGAGACTAATGGTTGTGGACGTGGTCGGCACCTTGGACGAGTGCAGATTCACCTACAAAGGTTTGCACGTGAGCAAGGAGATTGCAAGGCAGTTTTACAAAAAAACGAAATGGTACAGAGACGTAGAGGAAGCGAAAAAAGAAGCCGACGCCAAAGGGATTAAAAACTGGAAAAGCATATGCAAATCCAAGCCGCCGAAGTTGAACCCTAAATTGAAGAGGATCATACGCAACCTCTACATGGCAACGGCGAACGAATGCACGGGACTCGACTTGTTTGATGCGCCTCGTCTCGCGGACACGGTGAAGGAATACCGAGAATATCTGGGTGAGAATGATGGACCGTAAACTCATCCAAAAACTCGTAGCAGACTACAACCCCGAAGAGATCAGAGTAGGAGTGTTAGGTTCGCATTCTGCATTGGAGATCGGCTACGGAGCCAAACAGGAAGGGCTTGAGACGGTTGTCGTTTGTCAAGAAGGAAGAGACCGAACCTACACGAAATACTACAAAAACCTGTTTGACCATATGTTGCTTTTAGACAAATTCTCCGACGTCGTCAACGGAGAAAACCAAGACAGGCTGAGGGAATTGAACACCATCTTCGTGCCGAACAGGTCTTTCTCGGTCTATGTAGGATATGATAACATAGAAGAACAGTTTTCCGTTCCGATTCTGGGGAACAGGTACATTCTGAGAAGCGAAGAAAGAAACGTTGCGAAAAATCAGTATTATCTGCTGGAAAAAGCAGGTATACGCACACCCAAAACATTCCGATCCCCCCAAGAGATAGATCGGCTGGTGATAGTGAAGGTTCCTGAAAAGAAAAGGAGAATGGAGAGAGCTTTCTTCTACGCTTCAACCCCCGAAGAATTTGAAAGAAAAGCTGAGGAGAGGATTGAAAAAGGAATAATCGACAGAGAAGACTTGGATGAGGCTGTGATAGAAGAGTACGTGATAGGGGCGAAGTTCAACGCCAACTATTTCTGGTCACCGATAACCGGCGAAATCGACTTTCTCGGATTCGACAGAAGGATTCAAACCAACTTGGACGGAGTCCTAGACCTACCTGCCGAGGAACAGTTGGAGGCGAGAATACCGTCGCAAAACATAGAGATAGGGCATATGGGAGCTACTATGAGGGAATCGCAGCTGGAGAAAATATTTGAAGCTGGGGAAAAATTCGTCGAAGTATGCAAAAAAGAATACCCCCCCGGCATAATAGGGCTTTTCGCTCTGCAGGGAGCTATAACCAAAGACCTAGAATTCTGCGTCTTCGATGTGAGCCCCAGGATACCGGGATGCCCATGCGTAGAGCCTACTTCCCCGTACATGAAGTACAAATACGGAAAAGAAATAGGCCCGGGGAGAAGAGTTGCAATGGAGATTAAGCAGGCGGTTAAAAAAAGTCGGCTTGAAGACATCGTTACCTAAGACATTTTTGCGGCTGGGGTTTAAATTTCACCAAAAGGCGTAAACAGCGGAAAAGAGAAGATATGGGTGAAAGCTTCCCGCTTTTAAACTGGGTGGTGGTGGAATGATTTCTAAAGATGAGATAGACGAGGTTTTGAGAAGCTATGATAAAGGTAAAATCTCCATAGGCACTCTCGGCTCTCACTCTGCGCTTAACATTTTCAAGGGCGCTCAAGAGGAAGGTTTTCGAACAGTTTGCATCTGCCGAAAGGGCGATGAGATTGTTTATCAGAGATTTCCTGTGGCAGATGATATCCTCGTGGTGGAGGGCTTTAGAGATCTGTTAAACGATGATGTCCAAGAAAAGTTAAGACGGCTGAACACCATTCTAGTTCCCCACGGCTCCTTCACCGCCTACATCAGCACCGGCGACCTGATGAACGAGTTACGTTTACCCCTGTTTGGAAACAGGCAGCTACTCCTATGGGAGGCTGACAGGGAAAAGCAAAGGGAATGGCTTGGGAGAGCTGGGTTGAATCTGCCTAAAATATTCAAAGACCCCGAGGACATAGAGGGTTTAGTCATCGTAAAATTTCCCGGCGCCAAAGGTGGAAGAGGCTATTTCCTCGCAAGCTCCCCTCAATCTTTTCACCAGAAGGCGAGAGACATGGTTGAAAAAGGGCTTTTAAAGGAAGAGGACTTGGCCAGGATTCATCTGCAGGAGTATTTTGTCGGTGTAAACGTCTACCCTCTGTACTTTCGCTCCCTAGTGGTAGGGGAGGTTGAGCTGCTGGGCATAGACAGGCGGTATGAGTCTGCGATAGACGGTATTGGAAGAATACCTGCGAGGGAGCAGCTTGAAGTTGGACTGAATCCCACCTACACCGTGGTTGGCAACATCCCTTTGACTGTGAGGGAATCGCTACTTTCGGAAATCCTCAGGATGGGCGACAGCGTAGTAAAGGTGTCTGAGGAAATAGCCCCGCCGGGGATCATAGGGCCGTTTTGCTTGGAGACGGTTGTCACTGATGCCTTACGCATAGTCACGTTCGAAATATCCGCCAGAATAGTCGCAGGAGCAAACGTAGGCATTGGCATCTCCCCCTATTCGTATCTGAAACATGGGGAAAAAATGTACATGGGAAAGAGGATCGCCCGAGAAATAAGAGCTGGAATCGAAGGCGATAATCTGGAAAAAATCGTTTCCTAATGTCTTTCAACTCTTCACTGTCAGTTTAGCCGGACGGTTTTTCTTTTTGAAAAGGTGAGAAATTTTTTATAATGAATGGTCCCCGCGTTTTTATGAGATTGTGAAAACAAGGTCGTTGCAAGGCTGGGAATGTGGATGGGAAAAGAGGTTAAGAAAGCTGAGCGGAAAAAGACGCTGCGCAGGCTCATGGTCACCAAGTATGTTGCCTTATCCCAAGATCTGACCGTGGAGGAAGGAATAGGAAAATGGCGTGAAACAGTGCATGAGGCAAGAATCGCCTACAATATTTATGTTGTCGACTCAGAGGGCAGGCTTGAAGGTTTGCTGACCATGAGGGAACTGCTGGCCGCCAGCCCCCAGACTAAGCTGAAGGATATCATGAGGAAAAATTTCGCCTACGCATACGTGGACAGCTCTGTGGAGCAGGTGGCCTCCGTCATCATCAAAAATGACCTCTGCGCGGTGCCTCTCCTAAGTCGTAATCATAAGCTTTTGGGCATCGTGTCAGCCGACGACATTCTGGACGCTATGAGGGTGGAAAGCGACGAAGACATCTACCGGCTGGCCGGCATACTCGGATTGGAGTTTAGGTTTCCAGCAGCGGGTTTAGAAGATCTTTCAATGATGGTGAAGTCGAGAATCCCTTGGCTGATCATCTGCGTGATCATCGGTGTGCTCGTTTCCGGAAGTGTGATAAAAAAGTATGAAGACGCCATCGCAGCGTTGCCTTTGATCGCTGTTTTCATCCCGGTCTTGATGGATTCAGGGGGTAACATAGGCACGCAAAGCTCTACCATAATCGTCAGGGCGTTGGCTTTGGGGCAGATGAGAACTAGCCGCGTCGCCGCGCATTTTCTCCTAGCCGACTTAGGAGCAGGCGCGATCATAGGGTTCATCCTCGCCGTGTTTGTGGCAGCGCTGGCCGCCTTGTTGGGGGTCTACGACCTCATGCTGCTTTTCACGTTGTCCGCGAGTATGTTTCTCATCCCCATAACAGCCATAGGCATCGGCTTCGTCATACCCTATTTGAGCTACATCTTCAAAGTTGACCCTGCAGTGACCTCAGGGCCTCTGGTCACGCTGATCGCAGACGTCACAGCGCTGCTCATATACTTCCTGATGGTGATAACCCTCTACCTTCCCCGCATCGGCTGAAGGTCTTCGACGCACTTCATGAGGTCATTCCGGCGGATAGAACATGGTCAGCAGGGTTTCCGTGTGGACTACGTTGGGAGTTTTTTCCACCATCTCGTAGATTATCCTCGACAGCTCCTGCAAGTCTTTAGCTTCGATGACCACCACAGCGTCAAACCTGCCGAAGACGGAGTTCGCCATTTTCACACCTCGAATATGTCGGGCTTTGACGATTTCCTCCGAGGTGCCCGGTTTGGTGGTAACTAGGACGAAGGCTCTTATGGGCATATGTTCTCCCTCAGGTTAAGTTTGGGGGCTTCCTCCCTAATACTCTTTCTAAAGAGCTCTCTCCCCCAAGATAATCTTCAAATTCAACTTTCACGCTTCAAGAGAAGAGGGTAGCCGGGTAGTGGCCTCCGCGAAGCGGCTTATGTGGATTTTGAGGGTTCAAGTGTTCGTCAGCGGAGCCATGGTGATGGCTCTGGAGCTGCTGGGAAGCCGATTTCTCATCCCCCATTTCGGTAGCACCCTCTACGTTTGGGGAAGCCTCATAGGCGTCGTCCTCGCCGCCCTAAGCCTCGGCTACTACCACGGCGGCAGGATCGCTGACAGAAGGCCGAGCTTCCAGGCTTTCGCCTTTATCATCTTCTCCGCAGGGGTCTACATTCTCTTCATCAATACCCTTGCCCCTATGGTTTTCGAGTTCGCCCTTTCCCTGAGGATGGGTGAAAGATTCAGCCCTCTAGCGGCCACGGTTCTTCTCCTCGCCTTACCCAGCTGGTTGCTGGGGATGGTTTCCCCCTACGCCATAAGGCTGGGGGCTAAAACTCTCAAGGAGATTGGAAGCTTAGCCGGGAACCTTTACTCTCTCTCCACCGCGGGCAGTATAGTTGGGACTTTTCTTACGGCTTTCGTCCTCATCCCGGAGCTGGGGGTTGCCAAGACTCTCTACGGTGTGAGCATCGGGCTTATGGCAGTCTCAACGTTAAGTCTTACCAACCGAGGCAAGTCTCTCGCTGTGGTGGTGATCTCGTTGGCTTTGGCCATGGCTTTCACCGCTCCGGTGAAAGCCAGCGGAGTGGTCTTCGAGGGGGAGTCCGCCTACCATCACATCGTGGTTATGGACAACAACGTTACTGGAGTTAGAACTCTTCTCTTAGACAACAATTTTCACAGCGCCATGGACTTAAGGGAGCCCAGCCGTATAGTATACACTTACACCGGGTTTTTCCACTTGGGCTTTCTCTTCAACCCCGAGGTTGAGAATGTGCTCTTCATCGGGGGAGGTGGATTTTCAGGGCCCAAGCGCTTCCTAGAAGACTATGACTGGGTGAAAGTGGATGTAGTGGAAATAGACCCTCAAGTTGTCAGGGTTGCTGAAGAGTACTTCGGATTGAAACCGGACCCTAGGTTGAAGGTTTACATTCAAGACGGCCGAGTTTACTTGGCGAGCTCCGAGAAGAAATACGACTTGGTGGTCATGGATACCTACGATAAGAGCTTCATTCCCTTCCACCTCATGACTCTTGAATTCTGGAGGGAGATGGAACGCGACCTGAAGCCTCAAGGGGTTGTGGTTTTAAACTTCATTTCATCCCTAGAGGGAGATGCCTCCCGCATCTTGAAGGCTGAACTGGCCACCATGTCTGAGGTTTTCCCTGAAATCTACCTGTTTCCTCTATCCCCCGGGATGCCCAGCCTCGTTCAGAACATCATCATCGTAGCCGTGAAGGCGGAGAAGAATTTCAGCCAAGAAACCCTAGTGGAAAGAGCGGAAGAGCTTCATTTCGTCAGAGTCCCCATCCAAAGCTATGCTAACCACCTTTGGGAACCCAGCTTCAAACTGGAAGGGGGAAGGGTCCTCACCGACGACAAAGCTCCTGTGGAGAATCTTCTAAACCCCCTTACAGGAAAGCCCCTGGTAAGGGAGGAAGGAGAGGCCACCGTCTTGAGGGAAAACGCGGAGGTTCCCCTCTCCACTAAACCCGTTGGCACCCCCACGGTCCTCAGCTTCCTTGCAGTCGGCTTAGGGATTCTCCTGGCCTTGGAAATTTTCCTATTCGGCAGACAGCGTTCTACTGCAACATAATTATTCGACGGCTTTTAATTCAGCTTCAACCGAAGGGCTCAGAAAACTCAGGCGAACAGCCTCCTTCGCATCAGCTATCCCTAACAGGAAAGAAAACCGTAATTAACCCGCTGGCTTCTCTAATAAACAGGGGTGCTACTGGTGAGGGTATATTTAGTTCAGCATGCCGAGGCCCTGCGGGAGGAGGAAGACCCGTCGAGGCCCCTGTCCCCAAAGGGCTTGGAAGACATCAGAAAGGTGGCGAAATACGCAGAGAAACACCTGCACATCACCGTAGGGCAGATACTCCACAGCGGAAAACTGCGAGCTAAGCAGACGGCTGAAATCCTGGCCGAACATCTTCGTCCCCCGAAAGGGGTGGAGGCGGCTGAAGGCTTTGAGCCCTCAGCTGACCCTCAGGTATGGGGAAACCGCCTCTCCGAAGCCGTGGAGAACCTTATGCTGGTGGGGCACCTCCCCCACCTAGGTAAGCTTGCAGGTCTACTGCTCTGCGGAGACGAGGGCCGAGGGGCTGTGGCCTTCAAGACGGGCTGCATCCTATGTCTGGAGAAGGATGAGCGCGGCTGCTGGTCTATCCAGTGGCTGGTCACCCCTGAAATACTGCCCTAAAAGGCTGAGTGAAATCAGAGAATTTCAAACTTGACAGGTTCACCGTCCCGGTTGAAGACGGCTACATCCTCGAAACGGTAAGGGTATCCCACGATGACCATGATTCTCCCGTAGAAATTGTTCAAGTCTTCAGGCGACGGCTTCAGATGCCCGGAGGGGTGAGAATGGGCTACCCCTACGATGGAAGCGTCCATGGGAAGCGTGAAGAGGGGAAAACTTGAAAAGGCTCTTCCACGGCTGGCGAAGGGGGGTATGACGATCTCCTCAACCATAATCCTATCCTTGGAGAGCTTTCCCCTCAGCAAGAGAATCCCCTCCTCTGGGTGTAAGTGGCGAGCGTAGTCCACAAGGCCTTGAACAACATCCCGGGCGATGAAAACAGCCTTACCCATCTTCAAGTTTCCCAGAGTTAAACATACATCATTCGAATTAGATTCTTAAAAATCTATGGCAGAAGGCTCTTGGTAGCAATAGCTATATTAAAGGTTAAGACAAGCCTTTACAGCTTATTTTAGGTTTCGAGGATTATCACCGCTTTTATACGAAAAGTTTATATATTAGAAGTATAGATTATGACTTAAGGAATAAGTCGAGGCTCCTTCTATATAAGCTCCTCCTATTTCTCGATGGGAACGGAGTTTTAAGGACCGATGACGACGGAGGTGAAACGTGCAGATGGAAACATCGTCAAGAGAAGTAGGCGCCGGTAGGGAATCCCGCTGCCCCGAATGCGGCAGCACCCTGATAGTGGAGAGTGGCGAAACCGGCGAGGTTGTCTGCGGCAACTGCGGCTTGGTGTTGAATGAGGTATCCTACGACAGGGGGCCTGAGTGGAGAGCCTTCACCCCGGAGGAGAAAGCTGGGAAAAGCCGGGTGGGTGGACCCGTTTCCATCCTTCAAGCTGATAAAGGTTTACCTACGGTGATAGACAAGGTTGGCAAGGATGCCTTCGGAAGGAAGGTTGACCTGCCAACCCGGAGGCAGATGCTCCGTCTCAGAAAATGGCAGACCAGAACCCAGTACCAGTCTCCTGTGGAGAGAAATCTCCTCCAAGCTTTAGCCGAACTGGACAGGCTTGCGGATAAACTTCACATCCCCGAAGATCTCCAAGAAGAGGCGGCTGAAATCTACCGAAAAGCCTTAGATAAAGGGCTGGTGCGAGGGCGCTCCATATCAGCCATCGTAGCTGCAGCCCTCTACGCAGCCTGCCGAGCGTACTCAAAGCCGCGTTCGTTGAAGGAAATAGCCTCGGTGAGCAGGGTTAAAAAGAAGGACATAGCTCGCTGCTACCGTCTTCTTCTGCAGGAGATAGACTTGAAGATGCCCATTCCTGACCCGAGGAACTACATTTCCAAGATAGCCACGAAGGCCAACATTCCGGAGAAAACGCGAACCAAGGCCATTCAGCTTCTCAGCGAAGCTGAAGAGAAAAATGCCATCGTAGGCAAAGACCCCGTAGGCTTGGCGGCTGCAGCCCTCTACATCGCCTGCGTCCTCACAGGGGAGAAAGAAACCCAAAAGGATATAGCTGAAGCCGCGGGTGTCACGGAGGTTACGGTGAGAAACCGTTACAAAGGGCTGAAGGAAGCCTTCAACCTCAACGTCTGACCGAAGAGACGACAACGCGGCCGGAAGCCTTCAAGGCAACTTTTTCTTAAGGTTAATGACTCTATCGGCTAGTTTAGCCATTTTTCTTCTATGCGTTGTGGCCAGTAGGGTTTTTCCTTTCAGGATTTTTCCCTTGAAAGAGGCTACCATCATATCCTCGGTGAGGGGATCGAGGAAGTCCGTGGGTTCATCTAAAAGCAGAATCTCAGGATCGGAAATCATCGCCCTAGCGTAGGATACCATGCGGTTTTCTCCAACGCTGAGAGTTGCAACCTTCCGGTGGACGTAGTTAGAAATCCAGAAGCTCTCCAAAACCTCCTCCACGCGTCTTCTCCGTTCATCCCGGCTCATCCCCAAAAATACTAGGGGAAGTTCCAGGTTTTCGTAAACCGTTAAAGAAGGGATGAGGTTAGATACTTGGAAGACAACCCCCAGCTTTCTCCGCCTTAACTTTGAAACAACGTCCTCAGGAAGCTTCGTTATGTTCACTCCGTCGACGTAGATGTTTCCAGCTTGAGGCCTGTCCAAACCTGCAACCAAGTTTATCAAGGTCGTTTTCCCGCATCCGGTGGGGCCTACGACGGCGAGAAATTCGCCTTTTTTCACCTCGAAGGATACGTCCTCAAACACTGGGAAAGATTTCCCATGCCCGTCGTAGACTTTCCTCACATGCTCCACACGGATGGCGGAGTTACTCGACATGGGCAAATATCTCCGCAGTCATTCGGTGAGATTTTTTCCACACAGAATATGCTCCGAGAGCGGCTCCCGTAAAAATCCCCAGCAGGCTGAAGAGGAGAGCGAACCCCAAGGCTTCTGCCAGCGTCAGGAGGCTCCAGCCTTTCAAAGGCAGCAAAGCCGGCAACAGAACTAGGAGGCTTACCCCCACCAGCAGCCCTAGAAGGGCTCCTAAAAGCCCTGTGAGGAAGAGTTCGATCATGAAAGAGAGGGTAATGGTCTCCCTAGTGGCGCCCAACGCCTTGTACACGCCTAGGTCGTAGTCAACCCGGTCGGCTAGGTGGAGCATGGTAGCTGAGAGGGCTACGATGGTCAAGATGAGGATGGAAGCCGCTGTAATGACGGCGCCCCACCCTTGAACCAGCATGGACAGAACCATGAAATCCGCTACAACGACGGCTAGAATTCCGATTATGAGTTTAACCTTAACCCACGTGGTTTGGAAACGTTTTAAAGCTAACCAAAGAGACATGGAGTTCCCCCGACTTCCGCGGGGATACTAGGAAAGCCTAAAAAATGGATGTTTGGTTTGCGCGAACATCTGCAACATATTCAAGACGGAATGTTTCACTCTTCGTCAGTTTGGAGACGTACGACGAGGGGTTCCGCGGGGCTTCTCTCCTCTTTTACCTCAAGTTTCGGATATTCTTGGTTTTGGGGGACGGTTAAAGAGTTTAAGGTGGCTTCTATGTCTCTCTTCTCGTTTATCGTGCTGTTGATCACCGATATCAAGTAGTCGCTGGCAAGCTTGTAGGTTTCGTCGCCCAGCTCTCCGGTTTTATGCTGAACCTTGAGGTGGCCTAGAAATCTTTCCAAGTTTTTAACATGGTGTTCCAAGTCGGAGATTTTTCTGTTCAGAGACTCTATCAGGTTTTTATGGGCTTCTTCAAGCTTGGTCAAAGAGTCTTTATATTGCTGGCAAAGTTCTTCGTAGACATGGCTTGGGATCTCCTGGCTCTTCAAAAGCTCATCCAACGCTCGAAAACGACGCTGGGTTAAGTCGTTGTCTTTTTTGAAGTTTTCCGCTTCAATCTTCCATGAAGGCACTAGAATCAACGTATCGCCTTCGACTATTATCTGCGCTCTGGAGAACTCTTCAAAGCTTCCTCCTCGGTCAACTCCCACCGAATGAAGCTGCCCATCTGGGTCTAATGTCACACCTACCACGTAGCCTATGTACCGTCTGTAGGTGTCCCTCGCCGGTTTCCCTATGAACCTTTGAAGGGCTTCATATTGAAGACTCAACTGTCATCTCTCCCAGATTTTCTGAGATTTAAAACAGTCTTCTCAGCTTATCGAAGAAGGACTCCTTCTTAGGCGCGTCGTTGGACTGTGGGGAGATGGCTGTTTCGCCGGTGGTTGCTACTTCCACCATCGGTGATGGTTCTGAAACAGCGGGTGTCTCTTCTAGTTTTACGGCTTTCCTGAATTTATGTCCGCAGCTTCGGCAAGCGTATAGGGTGACTCGCATGGCTCTGCCTTTCCCGGATTTGGGCTTTACATCCCACGACTTGTTGATGTTCAACTCTTCTCCTTTACATCGAGGACATACGGTCAACGATTTCACCGCAAGTGTCTTCAGTGAAATAAAAATTAAGATTTACGTGTTGGATAAACTTCTAAATGGGCTTGAAAAGACCTTCGGGGAGCGTTAAACTTTGAAATGATATACATATTAGACTAAATGAAGCGCTGATTAAGCTTGTTGAATAAAAGAAACGTGTAAAAAAGAACGCTGGCAAAAGCCTTTATCGACGTTTTCAACGGGATTTTACCCGAAATATCGAGTAAAAAAGCGGTTTTTCCTTAAACATCCCCTTCAAGAGAAGATTGAATGAGGTTTACTATAAGATTCTGGATCAAAGTGTTTATTTTCCTCGCGAAAAGAAGGGCTTATTAAGGTTTCATGGAAATAGAAAACCGTTCAGCCTTCGCGGGGAAGTTTCCTTGAAAAGAGTGTATCTGGACTACGCTGCATCCTCACCGGTAGATCCTCGAGTTGTTGAGGAAATGCAACCCTACTTCGGTAAAACCTTCGGCAACCCCTCCTCAGTTCACAGTTTCGGCTTAGAATCCAAGGAAGCCTTAGAACAAGCTAGGTCTAGGGTTGCCCAGTTGATAAGAGCGGAAAGCGCTGAGGAAATCATCTTTACCTCCGGGGGGACAGAGTCGAACAACCTAGCTGTACTGGGAGTGGCCTATCGAAACAGAAACCGGGGAAACCATATCATCACCTCTACCGCCGAGCATATTTCCATCATGAACTTGGCTAAGCATCTTCAAAAGCTGGGTTTCCAGGTTACCTACGTCCCCGTGGACAGGTATGGGGTGGTGGACGTGGGGAAGCTGGGAGAAGCGATCACCGACAAGACCATTCTCATTTCTCTGGCCTACGCCAACGGGGAGATAGGCACTATTCAGCCTGTCAGGGAGATAGGGAAAATCGCCAGAGACCGCGGAGTATACTTTCACGCGGACGCCGTGGCAGCCAACGGGAAAATACCCATCGACGTAGTCGAAGACCAAGTTGACCTTCTATCCCTTTCTTCCAACGACCTTTACGGCCCTAAAGGAGTGGGAGCGCTGTATGTGCGCAAAGGGGTGAGAATCGAACCTATCATCTTCGGAGGAGGCCAAGAGAGAGGGTTAAGGTCCGGAACGGAGAACATTCCCAACATCGTGGGAATGGGTAAGGCTGCGGAAATCGCCGGGCAGGAGATGGGGTCTGAAGGAAAACGGCTCAGCGGGCTTCGAGACAGGCTTATCAAAAGCATCCTTGAGCAGGTAAAGGAGTCCTATCTGAACGGTCACCCTACTCGGAGGCTGCCTAACAATGTCCACCTCAGATTCAGCTACATTGAGGGAGAAGCCATGCTTCTAAGCTTGGACATGGAAGGCATAGCGGCCTCCACAGGCTCCGCCTGCACCTCCAAAACCCTTGAACCCTCCCATGTCCTGAAGGCCATAGGTCTGGCTCACGAGGAAGCCCACGGCTCTTTGCTGCTTACCTTGGGGAGGTGGACGGTGGAGGAGGATGTGGACTACGCCGTCCAAGTCATACCCGGCGTGGTGGAGAGACTGAGGCGGATGTCCCCTCTGACCCCGAAGGACTTTTGGTCCGATTAGGCTAGAAGATTTTCCAAAGCCTCTTCAGACAGCCTGTTCAGTCGAACTACCTTATCTGGAGCTTTTTTTCTCACGATGAATCCAGCTAGGTCCAGCACCTTCCACGCCTTCTGGATGATGACTGAATCGCTGCTAGCCGCCAGTCTAGACCAAGCCAGTACGGAGGTGTCCCCTCTTCTAACAGCCGTCGCGTCGCCCTCGAGTCCCCATGCCGCGAGAACCCTCCGGGTGAGGGCGGCTAATTCTCCGCTGCGGCTCAGCTGGGAGTCGTAGAACACTTTAACCGCTCCGATTCGGAGGCTTTTCAGGGTTTCCGCCATCAGGTTTAAAGCCTTCTCGGTCGCTGGGTTGATCCTGTATCTCCGGTGGACTTCCGAAAGGTCTCGGATAAACCCGTCATCGCAGTAAACCAGAAGCTTGCCTTGGAGGAAGCTCTCCAAGGTTATCAGGTTGTTGTAGCCGTCCACAGCCAACCTTCGACCTTTCACAGCTTTAACGTCGGCCTGTTTTCTCCTCCGCGCAGCCGCTTCCTTTTTTCCGTAAACGCAGCGGTGGAGAAGAAGTCTTTCTTTCCCTGTCAGCTGATACCTGTCTCCGACGAATCTGAGAATGCTATCCCTCCGGTAGCCTCGGTCTGAGAACAGCCTAAAATCTTCGATGGCGCTTTTGATCCTTTTCTCCAATCTTCAACCACAAACTATTTCACGTAGATTCCCGGCCTGTAGGGCTCTGAAAGCGCGGCTTTCCGCTGGGGGTCGTAGGCTTCGGGGTCATCTGCCCTGTAAACAGCCACGGGGCAGCGGAACTCCTTTTCCAGAAAGGGCTTAGCCTCCTCCAAGTACGCCTTTTCATCCAGTTTACCGAGGAGAAGCCTCTTCTTCCGCATCTCCTCCGGCAGCTTAACCACCGCCTCTAAGGTCTTGTTTACAAACTTGGCGGCGGAGGCTCCTTTCTCTCGGAGGCTAGGCCTCGCCATCAACTCCCTGATTAGTGTTCCTCTTTCTTTCAGGTTTCCCCTCTTCAAGGCTTCTAGGTAGATTTCCCACTTCCACGGCTCCGCGGTGTAGTAGCAGATTTTTTTAGGTTTGATTTCCGTGACTTTGAGGATGTGCCGCGTGTCCTCCACCATAATCTTGATGGTGTTTTCCACCTCCTCAGCCTCCGCGTCTATCTTCTCCTCCCTGCAGGTAGGCCAGGGAAGGGTCGCTGCGAAGGGTTTCTTCCCCATGGTTTCCCATACTTCCTCGCAGGTGTGAGGTATAAAAGGCGTCAGCAGCCTAATCCAAACTTCCACGGCCTCCCTCAGAGTAGGCTGATGGAAAAGGCTGTTCCTCCTCATGTACCAGCGGAGGTCGTTCCACACCTCGTAAAAGGCTGTTTCCAAGGCAGTTCTGGTCTTCAGGGCTTCCAAAGCCTTGGTAACCTTTTCCACCCGCCTGTTGAGGGTGCTTATCAGCCACCTCTCAACCCGCCCCGGAGTTTCTTTCCCCCTCAGCGCTCGGGCGGCGAGGACGAACTTGTGGAAGGCTTGAAGGTGGGCTTTCACTTCCTTGAGGCTGCTGGCCCGCCAGTCCGGGTCGTCCATGCCTTCAGCGGCCAAAAGCACAGCGCACCGAGTCGCGTCAGCTCCATGCTCCTCCACAGCCTTCCGCAGGGGGATGAAGTTTCCTTTGGACTTGTGCATCTCCTCCCCCTCTACCCGCATGAACCCGTTGACCCCGATGGCCTTAGGCCAGTGCTCCGGGGGAAACAACGCCGCGTGGTGGAAAATGTAGAAAGTGAGATGATTGGGAACGAGGTCCTTCCCCGAATTTCTCAGGTCCACAGGATACCAGTAGAGGAATTCCCTTCTCATGGCATCCAGAGTCTCAGGGCGTAGTCCTACCTTTCCAGCCGTCTCAAGGAGTTTCCCTTTTCCGTAGAAGATGTAGTCGAAAACTTCCTCGGTTAACTGTTCGGGGGCGATGTTCTCCTGTTGGATATACTTGTTCACTGTGTAGAAGGCTGGGTAGACCGTGGAGTCGCTTAGGGTTTCCACAATCCAGTCGGAAGCCCAAGGCAGTGGGGTGCCCAGCCCTGTCTTCCTGGCGCAAGCCCAGTCGTGAAGCCATTCGATGACAGCTTCAAACCAGCGTCTTGCATCCTCAGGGTAGACTTGCAGCTTGGACAAAAGCTCTCGGGCTTTTTTCTTCCATTCGGGGTTGGAGTAGTTTAGGAACCATTGGTCACGGAGAATCTTAATGGTGCAGGGAGTGGTGCAGCGGCAGACCACAGGCTGGGGTAGGTCGTACATGGCGTCGGCTATCTGTTTTTCCTTAAATTCTTGGGTAAGTCTCTCTTTCACCTCCGCGACGCTTCGACCCGCATAGGAGCCGCAGTTTTCCTTCAAAACTCCCTTGTGAAACTCTCTCTTGTAGACGAGTTGGGTGGCTTCCTCGGCCTTAGGGTCCTTTTGGTCTTTCACCCCCAACCGGTCTACGGCTTCTAAAGCTGGGTATTCTCCGAAGCCTTCCACCTTTATGATGGAAATGGGTTTAATCCTCTTCACATTTTCAGCCTTCATTCCAAACCTTTCCAGCATGGCTGGGTTTTCTTGCAGGTCTTTCAAAGCCAGCCAGTCGTAGGGGGCGTGGGCTGGAACGCTGTAAACAACTCCGGAAGCGTCCTCCGGGTTTACAAACCAGCCGGGAAGGAGGGGAAGCTCTCTCCCCATCAGAGGGTCGAGGCATTTTTTGCCGAGAAGCTGGGCGCCCTTAAACTCTTTCAGGATTTCAACTTCTCTCAACTGTTCCCGCAGTTTTTCCGCTGCTCTTTTGCTGATGATCCAGTGTTCCCCGTTTACAGAGGCTTCCACGTAGTCGGCTTCCGGGTTCAGCCAGAGGTTCGTCGCCCCGAAGATGGTCTCAGGCCTAAAGGTAGCAGCGGGAAGGTAGGCTCCGTTCATCTTGAATTTTATCAGCACGTATTCTTCGGGGGTTACACCGCTTCCCTCCAGCCTGTCTGCTTCCCCGGTAGGGCTTTGACATTTGGGACACCAAACAACCGGATGGGTGCCTTTGACCACGTAGTTGCCTTCTTTCAACTTCCTGTACTGCCAGTCCACGAAGCGGCTGAAGAAAGGGTGGAAGGAGGTGGTGTGAAACTCCCTCCTCCAGTCGATGGACAAGCCCAGTTTCTTCACCGCTTCCCTGTTGTATTCGGTATAATACTTGGCCATGTAAACCGGGTCGGCGAACTTTTTCAGCTCCTCCTCAGGAACCCGGTCTACAACCTTCAAGGCTTGGATGAACTTCTCATCTCCAAGTTTGATTCGCTCAGAGGCTCCGGCCACAGTTTCACCAGTCCAGTGCCACGCCCAGGGGAAAAGCACGTTGAAGCCTTGCATTCGCTTGAAGCGGGCTATCACATCCACCCTGGAGCCGGTGTAGCCGTGACCTACGTGAAGCGGACCGCTCATGTAGGGGTAGGGGAAAGTTATAAAAAACTTGGGCTTTGAAGGGTCAGGGTCAGCCTCGAAAATCTTAGCTTCCCTCCACCGGCTCTGCCATTTTTCCTCCACAGCCTTCCACACTTTCTCCCAGCTCATCCGTGTCTGACCTCCAGTTGCTTGCGGATGATGCTCTCCAACTTCTCCAAAACATGGGGGATGAGCTCAGGCTTCGAGCTTCCTCCCTGTCCGAGGTAGGGTTTTCCCCCACCGCTTCCCTCAGCCTCCAAACCTAAGGCTGCTGCTGTTTTACCTGCATCAACTCCAGCTTCGACGGCTTTACTTCCGGCCATGACCACGAACCGCGCCGCTTTGTTCTGAACCGAGGCAAGAGCTGCCACCAGTGTGGGTTCGGTTTTAACCAATTCTGAGCTTGTTTTAATCATCTCTTCTACGGTCATTTCCGGGGCGAAAAAGTGAACAGCCTTGATTTTTCCAACATCTACAGCTTTGGGGAGAAGCAGAGAAGCCGTCAGTTTCGCCAGCCGCCCTTGGAGCTTTTCTATCTCCTTTCGGCTTTCTTTTCCCGCAGTCAGGAGGTTTCCCACGGCTTTTTCTAAACCCTCCACAGGGCTCTCTGTCAGTTCGGCTATTCTTCTCACCATGGAGGCTTCTCTTTGAACCTGTTGAAGGGCTGGGATTCCGGCTGCGAAGATGATTCTCTCCACCCCGTCTTGGATTCTCTCGGTTTTAAGTATCTTTATGAGGCCGATTTCCCCTGTGGTTTTACAGTGGGTCCCCGCGCAGGCCTCAGCGTCCAAGTTACCCACTTTCAGTATTCTTATTTCCTTCCCAGGGACGACTCCTCCTTGGTAGATTTTGAACCCGTATCGGGCTTCAGCTTTCTCCCTCGGAAGCCAAGCTGTTTCAACCTTCAGGTTATCCATAACCGCCCGGTTAGCCAGCTTCTCCAAGCAGTCCACCTGCTGGGCGGTGAGCCCTGCGTAGTGGGATATGTCCAGCCTAGCTTTGTCCACGTCCTTCATAGCCCCAGACTGCCAGATATGCTCCCCCAAGATTTTTCGGGCTGTGCCCAAGATGATATGGGTGGCGGTGTGATGCCTCATCAAGTTAACCCGTCTATCCCAGTCTATCTCCCCCCGAACCACGGTCTTGGGAGGGGGAGTGTTCCCTTTCACTTGGTGGAGGATCACACCGCCGATTTTCTGAACGTTCACCACCTCCACCTCGCCGCCTTTCCACCGTAGGTTTCCACGGTCGGCCAGCTGGCCTCCGCCTTCAGGATAAAAGGCTGTCTTATCCAAAATGACGTATTGCCGGTTGAAGACAGCCAAAACCCGGGCTTCAAACTCTCGAAGATACGAATTCTGGTAGTAGAGGGGAAGGGTTTCCGGAAGAGTTTTAACTTCCTCCTCCATCTTTTCCGGCCACTTTTTCTCAGCTTGAACCTTAGGAGCGCTCTCGTGGAGGCGGGCTATCTGTCCATAGAAGTCCTTGGGAATGAACACTTGAACACCTGCCTTCTCAGCGATCTGAGCCACATAATCAGGGGTCAGCCCGTGGGAGTCGTAGAGTTTCAAAAGAGCGTCTCCTGAGAGGCGGGCGGCTTTTTTAGCTTTCTCCTCAGCCACCAATCTTCTAACCAAGACTTCTCCCCGCTTCAAGGTTTCCCTGTACTTGGCTTCTTCAACTCTCGCCATGTCGTAAATTACCTCCGCTCTCTCGCGGTATTCGCGGTAGTCTTGAGCTATCTCCTCCAGCTGAAGCCTCAGAACCTCCTCTAAGGAAACTGTCATCTCAAGGTTCGCCAAAATCCTCAGGATTTTTCTGATGAGCAAGCGGGCGAGGTAGCCGGCTTGAACGTTGGAGGGAACGATTCCGTCTCCCAGCATGAAAACTAAAGTTTTGGCGAAATCGGCTATAGCGTAGAAAGCCCCCGCCAAGTTTAATGTTCTTTCAAACTCCTCCAGCGTTATGCCGAATTTTTCCGCCGTTTGAGCTTTCAGGGAGCTGAGGTTTGTTTCTTCAAAGTTAAGCGTCCCTCTCAGTTTAAAAAACTCCGCCAAGATGGCTTTTTCAGGCGGCTTCAAGCCTCCCAACGTGTAGAGCTTCTGGATGACGGTGGGGAAGGCGGCGTCGTACACTGTGGGAGCTCCTAGGCTCAGCCAGACGATTCTCTCCAGCCCGTAGCCTGTGTCCACGGTCTGGTTTGGAGAAGGAATAAGCTGGCTGTCCGAGGTTTTGTAGTGCATGAAGACGAGGGTAGCCACCTCTATTCCGTCCACGACTACCTCCAAGTCTTCACCTGCATTGCCTCCTCCCGTCCACATGTCTTCGACAAAGTTGATCTTCTCCGTGTTGATCCCCATCTCCCGGGTGAAGAACTCGTAGCAGTACCGGGCTGTTTCATCATTCCAGTAGATTCGTCTTTCCGGGGTGTTGAAAGCGTGGTGGGCCATCATCTCGAAGCTGGTCAGATGCCTCCCCGACTTACCCACGAGGTCCATGTCCGTGAACCTCACGCAAGGCTGGGATATGACCAAGGGGTTGGCGGGCGGAGGCATCAAACCTTCGGTAACCCAAGGTTGAAAATCGTAGATGGAGGCGCCTACAAAGTAGACATCGTCCCTCCACCTAGCCACCACAGGATACTTGGACACCCTCCGGTGGCCGCGGTGTTCGAAGAAGGATAGAAATTTCTCCCTAGCCTCAGTTAGGCTGTAGCTTTTCTTGGTGGCAGGCCTTCCTATGAAGGCGTAGCTGACGCAAGGTTGGTCTCCGCAGTAGGCTCCTTCAGGGTCTAGGGTCCAAAAATGCCGGCCGCAGGAACGGCATTTCCTCCTAACATGACCTTCCTCCCTGAAGAGGTCAACCTCGTAAATGGTGGGAAAGATTTGCAACCTCCCAGTTGACGGTGTTTTCTCTCGCTTTTAATAAACTCCTCTCAGGTTTTTAGAAATATGGTGGAAGCCGTTAGATAAATGTTAGCCGCCTCAACTACCGAGGGAAGTTCAACATACTCGTTGGCTCCATGTTCGTTTCCCCCTCTTGGTCCTAGGGTCACGGTCGGAATCCCCGCTCTGCCTACTAAGTAGTTTTCGTCGCCAACAGAAAGACCTATTCTCTTCCGGGGAATCTTGCCTCTGACCCTCAAACAGGCTTGCTCCACAGCTTGAAGGATGGGTTCGTTTTCCCCTATCCTGTAAGGTTTCATGTAGGGAGTCGGCCTCTTGAACAGTTTAACTTGAAACCTCGCTCGAAGGTGAAGGTTTTCGATGAAGGTTCTCACCTGGCTTAAAGCTTCTTCCACCTTCTCATCCACTCCTAGATGGCGGTCTAAAACCAACTTGCAAGAGTCAGGAACAGTCAAAAAATCAGTTCCGCCGTTTACGGATAAAACGGAAACCGACCCCCCCGCATCTAAAGGCAGCTTATCTAGAGCGAGGATAAGCTTCGCCGCCTCCCTCACAGCGTTAGACGCATGTCTTTTATCCAACAGAGCTGCGTGAGCCGAGGAACCTTGAATTGAAATGTCGTAAACAACTCGGCCTCTCCGAGCGATGTCCATGAAGTCAAGCCCTGTAGGCTCAGCGGAAACAGCGGCCTGAACGCCTTTAAGTTTTCGAAGGCGAATGAGAGTGTCGCATCCTCTGGAGTAAAGCTCCTCATCGCTGACGAGGGCGACGGTTAGGTTTCCCTTGAAATCAGCCTCAGCCAAGCGGCCGGCTGCCAAAAGGATGGCCGCGACTCCCGCCTTCATGTCGCAGGCTCCCAGCCCATAGACCCGGCTTCCCTCAACCACAGGTTTGAAAGGGGAACACCGCCAACCTTTCGTAGGCTCCACGGTGTCCAAGTGGCCGTAGAGCAGCAGCCCGCCTTCTCGGAAGCCTCCTCTAAAGGAGGCTAGAATGCTGGGGCCGCAGCCTGGGACCTCCACGGTTTCTATTTTGAGGCCGTAGTCGGAGAGAAAATCCGAGACATACGCAGCTATCTCATGCTCGTTACCGGTTACACTGGGGATTGAAATGAGTTTCCCGAGAAGAGGCTTAACTTGGCTTAGTTTCACAGGGGTAGGAGTCCGCGTAGCTGTAAACCTCGGAAACAGGCTACTTTAACTCAACAGCCTCCTCTTTCATACCCTCGCCGGTGATGATAAGGAAGTCAGCTCCGTCGCCGCTTTGAATATCCCGCGCCGTCGCCACTTTGATGCTTCGGATGACAAGTTCCTTAGCTTCCTCGAGGGTCATGTCCTCCCGGTAACTGGACTCTAAAACACCTGTGGCGATTTCCGCCCCGGAGCCCACGCAAGCATATTTGTCTGGAATGAGGGAGCCCAAGGGGTCGAGGACGACGATTCGACGGCCTTCGTCGTCAACACCGCCGATGATAGTCTGGGTCAGCAAGGGGAAAAGCCTCCTTTCAAAAAGAATATTGGCCATGACTTTAGCCACAGCATTAACTGAGGCCGCCCGCCGGGTTTCCATGGTATGGAGGGACGCGTAGGCGGCGACTTCCTTGGCTAACATCTGCATGTCAGCCACCATCCCAGCGCAGGCTGCGCCTATCTTGTCGGTTAGCTTGAAGACCTTCTTCCCAGCCTTACTCAGGACTAGGTAGCCGTAGGCAACCCTCTTCTCCGCCGCGAGGATGACACCTTCCTTACAGACCACTCCCACGGTGGTTGCCCCGGGGATGAAGGGATATTCATGGGCCAAAGAGTACACCTCAAAACTGTTTGAGTTATTAACCGCTCTCTTATAAATGTATAACGAAAAATAACCTTCTCCCCTCCTTGAATTCCAACGGTGGGGCAGGAGGATGCAAGCTTCAGGGCAGTTCCCCTTTTGAAGCGAAAGCTTCCTAGCCGGCCTTCCATGTCCTCGCTCAGGGCGAGAGGCTTTAGGTTTGAGGGAAAGGCATATACGTAGAAAATCGGGATAATCCCTTCACACAGCCACGGGAACAGGGATGAGAATCGTTCAGGTTAGGCAGAAGTTTCCGTTGGACGGTGGTGTGGAGGTTCACGTTTACCATCTATGCAAAAAGCTGGTGGAGAGAGGGCATGACGTAACGGTTTTCGCCTCCGACCGGGACCTATTCTGGAGGCGGTCGTACAGCTGCGGCCTTCAACACATAGACGGCATCAAAGTTCGTAGATTCAGAGCTTGGGGAAAAGTCTTCAGAAACCTCCTCATCCCATCCATGTTCCGGGCTCTGATGAATGGGGACTTTGACATCGTCCACGCTCACGGGCACTTCTACAACACCACGGAGATGGCGGCCCTCGCCAGCAAACTAAGCGGTAAACCCCTAGTTATCACCCCCCATTTTCAGCCCTACTGGGCCTACTTGGACAGGAAAGAGCGTCTAGCCCGCATGCTTTACGAGAGGTCCGTGGCACGGCCGGTGTTTCAGGCTGCCAAGAAAATCGTAGCGGTCTCTCCCTACACGAAAACCTATCTGGTCGAAAACTTCGGTGTCAAAGAGGAAAAAGTCCACGTGGTCCCTAACGGCCTTGACCTTTCAAGATTCACGAACCTACCTGATGGCTGGGAGTTTAGGGAAAGATTCGGAATAAGCGGTCTGATGGTGCTGTTTGTGGGGCATCTTTCCCAGAGGAAAGGAGTCCGATATCTGGTTCAGGCTATACCTCAGGTGCTGAAATCCATCCCCGACGCTGTGTTCGTCTTCGTCGGAGTTGACCGCGGAGAAAAGAGTCTTCTAGAATCTCTGATCAAACAGTTTGGAGTCGACTCGCATGTGGTTTTCACAGGCTACATGCCCGACGAGGAGCTTACCTCAGCTTACGCCGCCGCCGACCTGTTTGTTCTTCCCTCCCTCTTCGAAGCCTTCGGCATCACTCTTTTGGAGGCCATGGCCTGCGGTTTACCCATCGTGGCGACGAAGGTCGGAGGTATCCCTCACGTCGTCCTTGACGGGCAGACGGGGCTTCTTGTCGAAGCTGGGGACGCCTCCCAGCTTGCAGACGCTTTGGTCACTCTGCTTTCGGACAGGGCGTTGGCCAAAAAGATGGGAGAGCTGGGTAGGAAGGTTGCGCAGGAATACGGCTGGAACACTGTTTGTGATAAAATCTTGAAGGTCTATGATAAGGCTCTATCAGCTTAATCGCCAAAAAAAGGAGTTCGGTTAGATAGCTTTAATGTTCGTGGGGAACCAGTTCCTGCCGCTCTTCCTGCGTTATGAAGTAGATGTGCACGTCGTAATGGGGTTCTTCGAAACCGGGGTGGCCTTGGGGCAGAAACTCCACTGTTACATGGTCCACGTAGGTTTTCAACTCAGGCAAACCGAGCGCCAAGAAAGTCTCTTCCCCCTCGGGGCTTGGGATAGTTAGCTCTTGCATCATTTCTTGGGTGAACATGAACTCAACCCCTATGACTTCCTCATCGTGGACAAGGTAGATGGGTCCTAAGGGTAAGTCTTGAGGCCTAGCCCAATGCTCCCCCATCATAGGTACGAGTTCTGATAACTTCACAGCATCCTCAGGCAGTTTAGGAGCCGCTGTTTTCGCCAGCAAATCTTCCAGTTGCTGTTGAGCTCTTGCCAGGTCGTCTTGAGCCACATTCAGCTCTGACTGTAAGCCGGTAACTTGCGGTAAAGTAATCAGATACCCAGCAGCGATGCCGACAATTAGGCCTACGACCAATAAGACTGCTGATATTTTTCCGGTAGTCATTTTTTTCACCGAGTTGCTGCCCTTTGTTGATGTATAAATTTATTATAAATCTATTATATATTATATTTAAACTTTTAAAAATGAACCTACAGTCCACTTCCCCGATTATAGCGATTAGGTCTTCCGCCCTCAATCCTAATCCCACGATGTCAATAAATAAGTTGCAGAGAGTAGTTTCTTCAAGGTTTGAGTGGGTGAAGTTGGAGGCAGCGCGGCCATGACCTATCACGGTGAGCCTTCAAAGGAGAGAATCCTCGAAGTCTTGGAAAAGGTCCTAGATCCCGAGCTGGGTGTAAGCATTGTCAAGATGAACATGGTCAAGGATGTGAAAATTGAAAACGGCTTGGTGGAAATAACCCTCGCTCTCACCGTCTCTGGATGCCCCATGGTGGCCACCATCCGAACCAGCGTGGAAGAAGCCGTGCGGAAGGTGGAGGGAGTAAAAGCCGTTCGAGTTAACTTTGTGACCATGACCGAGGAGGAACGTAGAAAAGTTCTGCCCCCCGGATTCATCCCCGACCGAAGGCTGAAGCTTTTGAAACTGCCAAAAGGGGAGATCCGCCGCATGGTAGCCATAGCCTCGGGGAAAGGCGGCGTTGGAAAATCTTCACTCACAGCTCTTTTAGCTGTGGAGCTGAAAAGAGCAGGCTTGGAGGTAGGCATCCTAGACGGAGACCTCACAGGCCCCAGCATAGCTAAGGTCTTCGGCGTCGCAAGAGCGGAGGTCAATCCTTCGGGCATTCGCCCCGCCCTCACCAGGTCTGGGATAAAGATCATTTCCATGAATCTTCTCTTGGGGGACGAGGAATTGCCTGTGATCTGGAGGGGGCCCCTCATCCACAATGCCCTCCGCCAGCTCTACACCAACGTCCTGTGGGGAAGCTTGGACTACTTGTTGGTGGACCTTCCCCCGGGCACCAGCGACGCCCCCCTCACCGTGTTCCAGTCGCTTCCCCTCGACGGTGTGGTGGTGATTACAACCCCCCAAGACCTAGCTAGGATGGTGGTCATGAAGGCTGTCAACATGGCTAGGGGGCTGAGAGTTCCTCTTCTAGGAGTAGTGGAAAACATGGGCTACCTTCGCTGCCCTAAATGCGGAGAGAAAATCGAACTCTACGGGCCTTCTCACGCCCAAGACTTCGCCCGCACTGCCGCCGTGCCTTTCCTGGGAGCCCTGCCCTTGGACCCTGAGCTTTCCCTCCTCTGCGACCAAGGCCGAATAGAGGACTACCGAAACCCCGCCCTCATAGAAATAGTCAAGGCTATGACTTCGAGGATTAACCGGTATGTGGCAGGCTGAACCTGAGACTAGTGAGGGCAGTTGTCGGTGGGGCATCCGCCTGCAAACTCCGACTCCACCGTGACAGGTTCTTCAAGGTAAGGTTTCACTTCCAAGGGGCGAAGGCTGAGAACCTGCTCCCTTTTGCTCCCGTAACGGTAGACGGTGATGCCCTTGCATTTCAGCCTATAGGCCAGCAGAAAGGCTTTTCTCACCTCTTCCACGGAGGCCTCCGCGGGGAGGTTGATGGTTTTGGAGACGGCGTTGTCCACGTGCTTCTGGAAGGCGGCCTGCATGCGCACATGCCACTCGGGGTCGATGTCCAAAGCCGTCACAAAAAGCCTCCGCACATCCTCCGGAACCTCCCCCAACCCCCTCAAAGAACCTTTCTTGGCTAGGTTCATCATCAGTTCTCGGCTGTAGAATCCTCTGCGACGAGCTGTCTCCTCGAAGAGGCGGTTCACCTCCAAAAGCTTGGTTCCGCTCATGACGTTGCGGACGTAGGATATGGCGAAGAGAGGTTCGATGCCGCTGGACACCCCGGCGATGATGCTGATGGTTCCCGTGGGGGCGATGGTGGTGAGGGTGGCGTTGCGGAGGGCTTTAAATCCCCTCCCAGCCCAAAGGCTTCCTTCGAAATTTGGGAAAGAACCTCTCTCCTCCGCCAACTCCACCGACTTCTGACGGGCTTCTCGGGATATAAAACTCATGAGCCTTTCCCCCAGCCTCAAAGCTTCCTCGGAGTCGTAGGCAACCCCCAGTCTGATGAGCGCCTCAGCCCAGCCCATGATACCTAAGCCGATTTTCCTGTTGCCCTTGGTTATCTCTTCAATTTGGGGTAGAGGATACTTATTCACGTCGATGACATCGTCCAAAAATTGTACGGCAAGCCTCACAGTCTCCCTCAGCCTATCCCAGTCGAAGTCACCGTTTTCCACCATCCTGTCCACGTTGATGGACCCTAGGTTGCAAGACTCGAAAGGCAGCAAAGGCTGCTCGCCGCAGGGATTGGTGCTTTCAATGGGTCCCAGCTGAGGTGTGGGATTATGCCTGTTGATCTCGTCGATGAAGACCAAGCCTGGGTCTCCGGTTTTCCAAGCCATGTCTCCCATGAGGTCGAAGACAGCCTTAGCCCTCACCCTTTTCGTTTCTTCCCCGTTCCGGGGGTTGATGAGGCTGTAGTCTTCATCCTTCTCCACAGCCTCCATGAACCTGTCGTCCACGGCCACGGAGATGTTGAAGTTCTCCAGAAAACCCTCTCGGCTTTTGGCGGTGATAAACTCCAAGATGTCAGGGTGGCTGACGTGGAGAATGCCCATGTTGGCCCCTCTCCGCCGTCCCCCCTGCTTGATGACATCGGTGGACACGTCGAAAATCCGCATGAAGGACAGAGGCCCGGAGGCTATCCCCATGGTGGACTGAACCACGTCGCCCGCAGGCCTCAGCTTGGAAAAGGAGAAACCTGTGCCTCCCCCTGACTTGTGGATTAACGCCATGTACTTGACAGCGTTGAAGATGCCCTCCATGGAGTCTTCCACGGGGATGACGAAGCATGCTGAAAGCTGACCCACCTCTGTGCCGGCGTTCATCAGCGTGGGAGAGTTGGGGAGAAACTCCAACCCCGCCATCATCTTGTAGAAGCTGTTCTCAAGCTTCTCCATTTCTTCAGCGGTTTTTTTGTAGCCTAGCTCCGCGGAGGCTATGGCCTTGGCCACTCTTCTGAACATCTGACTGGGGGTTTCAGCCACGTTTCCTCTCCTGTCTTTGAGAAGATACCTCCTTCTCAAGACAGCGACAGCGTTGACGCTGAGCTTCAAATCGTCGGTGACGCCCAGAAACTTCTTGCTCTCCCTAACCTCCGCTCTCTTCTGCCGGTATAGAATGTAGGCTTTAGCCACCTCGGTCAAGCCTTCTTTCATCAGAGCTGACTCCACCAAGTCTTGGATGTCCTCCACGGAGGGTATGTGTCCCTCGTCGAAGCGGGATTCCGCATCGGTTAAAACTCGCTGTGTTATCCTTTCCACAGCAGCCTCGTCGCCTTTGCCCGTGGCGGCCATGGCCCTGTAAATGGCGCGGGTTATCTTGGCCGGGTTAAAGTCTTCCAAACGGCCGTCCCTTTTCCGGATGAACCTCACCTTCATGAAAAACAACCTCAAGGAGGCTTAACTTTGGGGCTCTCCCCCTATAGTTAAATTTGCACTGGTGATTGAAAAACTTGGGGAATGTTTTCAACAAAGCATAAATGGGCTGCTAACTTAATCAACATAAGTTTTGGAAGAGGGATCTTTCGATGGAAAACCTTCTAGGAAAACTCCGGAAACAGGAAGAGTTTGAAAGGGTTAACGCTGAATTCCTAAGCCAAACGGTGGCGAAGATGAAAAACATCGTGGTCAAACTGCTTTTACATGGAATAGCCTTAGACTCCTTGAAGCATTCTGACATCCTAAACGCCCTCATCGGCTTGTTTTCAGAGCCTACGGCTCTCTCCGATGATGAGAGGAACATGCTGGAGGAGAATCTTCAGAAGCACATCGAATTTGAGGAGAAAATGCTTAACGAATACGCGGAAATCGTCGAGGAAACCGAAAACAAGGAGGTAAAGTTTCTGCTGGAGTACATTCTATCCGACGAAAAGAGACACCACCAGACAATAAAGGAGATCATGGAGCAGATCGTAAACAGGGAAACCATCACAGAGGAAGATTGGTGGGAGATACTGTACAAGGACGCCGTATCCCACGGAGCTCCCTCAGGCTGACCTCAGCTTTCTGCCAGGCTGGGAGACCGGTTGCACCTAGACTTAGGTATCACTACAGGTAACCCCGTGGAAAGAGGAAGCTGGCTTTTCTCTCTAGCGGAAAAAAAGAAACTTCACGGAATCTGGATAGGGGAAGACATCGACAGGCTTAACGACATCTTCACCGTGACCAGCCTCCCGCTGCTGGAAACCACCACCCCCCTAGTGGGGATAGGAATCACGAGCCCCCTCATTCGAAACCTTTCCACCCTCGCCCGAGCCGCCCTTGCTCTCCATGAACTGTCTCCCCACAGGTTCAGACTCGGCTTGGGCATCGGAGGCCTTCGTGACTTGGAGAAAAAAGGCATCCCCCTCTCCAACCCAACCCAAATCTTACGGGAGGCAGTAAGCTTGCTGAGGAGGATGTGGTCAAAGGAAAAGGTTACCTCTCGAGGGCTGTTTCCGCTCAACGGCTACGAAGTCGGAGGCCGTGCGGAGATTCCCATATTTTTCGGAGTTAGAGGGCCTCGGCTGCTGAAGCTGGCAGGCGAGCTGGCTGACGGTGTCATCCTCAGCGGCCCCAAGTCCTATGTTAAAACAGCCGTGAGCTTGGTTAAGGAGGGACTGGAGAAAAGACCTCAGCTTCCCAAGGTCTTCACCATCGTAGTTTGGATGCCCACTCTGCTGATTTTGAGGGAGGAAGATCTAGCCTTGGCCAGAGAGACTGTGGCTGTGGTTTCCGCCGACGTTCCGGAAAAAGTTTTGGAGATGTCGGAGATAGACCGGGAGCTGGTGAAAACTGTGCGGAAAGCCGTCTTGAAAGATGGCGTTCAACAAGCCGCCGGGCTGGTGACCGAGGAACTTTTAAAAGAATTCTCCGTCTCCGGAAGCGCCAGCGAAGTCTGCGGGGAACTTCGCTCCTTTAGGGAAAACGGTGTGGACGAGGTTGTCTTCGGGCCTCCCTATGGAAGAGACTGGAAAGCCTCCGTCACAGCCCTTGTGGATGCTTGGGGGAGCCTTCTGTGAAGTACTGCCTTAACATCAACGCCAACATCCCCCTCAGCGAAGTTGTGAAGAAAGCCAAGGAAGCGGAGCGTTTGGGCTTCGAATGCCTCTGGATATGCGACGGTGTCACCCAGCGTTTCGGGCCTGTGGCAGCCTCGGCTGTAGCCTTCCACACAGGCAGCGTAACCGTCGGCTTGGGGCTCACGCCCTTCATTCATTCTCCCCGCCAAATAGCCGCCGCTCTTCTCACCCTGATCCGACGTTACGGAGAACGCTTTGAACTCAGCTTGATTCCTGGGGACAAAAAGCTTCTCAGCCAGGTGGGCGTTCAATTGGCGGGGGTGAAGGCGGTTCCCCAGCGTATCTTGGAGGCTAAGGCTGAGGTGGAAAAGATCCTCCGCGAAAAGAAAGTTCACTGTTCAATTTGGGTTGGAGCTCAAGGTCCAAAGATGTTGAAGGCAGCCGCCTTGTTCGACGGAGTTCAGCTGAACTTCGCCTCCCCACGGATGATAAGATGGGGTCTTGAACAGCTCAGAGAAGCGGGAATGAGAAAGGAGTTTAAAGTGGGGGTTTTCGCCCCCGCCTACGTTTTCGAAGACTTTGAAGAAAAACTCTACAAGCGCATGGAGAAAGCTGCCTCCTTAGTCGCCTTAGGGGCCTCCAAGGCTCTCATGGAGAGGTTTGGGTTTTACGAGAGAATGCGGCTGCTGCAGGCTCAAAACCAAGGCCCAGAGGCCCTCAACGTTCCCTCCGATATACTGGAAGAGTTCTCCATATCCATGCCTTCCCAGCGGCTCGGTGACTACATCGCCCAGCTCGCCATGTTAGGCGTTAAGTATGTGGTCTTCGCTCACCCTCAAGACTATTCGCTGAAAACCATCCGGGAGCTGGCGGAGGCTATCCAAAAGCTCACTGGCAGTCGGCAGGTTAAATAGCTGAGAACCTCTAAAAAACTAGGAGGGAAGTTTTGCTGTGAAGATTGCTTGGGGCATAAGCGGGTCCGGAGATTTTCTCCAAGAAACTATATCGGTCATAAGGGAGCTGGTGAAGAGGAAAGATTTGAAAGTAACCGTCTTCCTGTCCAAGGCAGCTGTCAACGTGGTAAAATGGTACGGCCTATGGGATGCTTTGCGGGGAATTTCTCCGAATCCCCTCCTTGAAGAAGGACCCAACCAGCCTTTCATCGCAGGAGCTCTTCAGAAAGGAAAATACAAACTCCTCCTAATCGCTCCGGCCACCGCTAATACTGTGGCCAAAGTAGCCCACGGAATCGCTGACTCTCTGGTGACCAACGCTGTTTCCCAAGCTTTAAAGGGGTGTATACCTGTGTTCATTCTGCCTGTAGACCAGAAAGCCGGCACAACTGTCACCGTTCTACCTACTGGAGAGAAACTTGAAATAACCGTTCGAGAAGTGGATGCGGAGAACGTGGAGAAACTCCGATGTATGAAAGGCCTGACGGTGCTGCGAAGACCTGAAGAGCTCTTAGAGCTGATTGAAAAATAAGCAGCTGACCGCGAATCATGAACGCTAAAAGAGGCGTTTTTCCGGAAGTCGCAAACCAAAGCAGCCTTTGGGAGACGGTGATTCGCAGTTTTCCATAAACATATTGTGGGCGTGATGTAGGTGAGAATTAAATATGGGTGGGAGTATAAATATGCCGCCCTTTTTAAAATAATTTGGGAGTTCGGCTATGAGCGAAGCGGCGTACAGTAAAACTGTTCAGCCTAAAGTCACCGTCATATTTACCGCTAGGAACGAGGAAGCTACCATCGGAAAATGTGTTGAGGCTGTTAAGAAAAGCAAGTACAAGCCAGCCGTCTTGGTGGTGGACGGTTACTCCACTGACAATACTATCCAAGCTGCGAAAAAAGCCGGAGCTAAAGTCGTGCTCCAGGAAAGGCGGGTTTACCCCGGTAAAGGGGTTGCTATGAAGACAGGGATCAAGACCGCTCTCAAAGACGGCGCTGACATCATTGTGTTCTTGGACGCGGACATTGAAAACTTGGACAGCAGCTGGCTTGATAAGCTGGTTGATACTCTTCTCGTTGAAAGATACGACATGGTCAGAGGCGCCTACTTCCGAGCTCTGAGGGATGCCCCCGTGACCAAGCTCGTGGCTAAGAGGCTTATACATATTTTCTTCCCTGAGCTGGAGCACTACGAGCAGCCTCTGACAGGCGAGGTTGCAGCGAAGGCGGAAGTTTGGAGAAAAGTGCTGGAGCAAGACCTTCCAGACGGATGGGGCATTGACATAGCCATCTTGTTGGAATGCGCCATGCACGGCTTCAGCATCCGGGAGGTTCACTTAGGCTTCAAAGAACACCGATCCTATCGCCAATACTGCGAAGACGTATCCAAGCTTGGGAAGATGAGCGAACAGGTTGCTGTGACCATTCTGCTGGCTGCCAGAAAATACAACAGAATCGACAACCTAGATGAAATTCACCCGTAGGATAAAAGGACGTATCCCTGCATAAACCGTCCTAGGGAACAAATATCTTTTGAAGGTTAAAATCTAAAAAAATCTAATCTTTCACCTTTTCAAACTCGTCGAGACGGCAAAGCGCCTCTTCCACGCTGGAAACAGTTGTGGCTCCCCCGTTCTTCAGCTCCCTCCAGAGTTCCTCCGCCTTCCCACCCGTGAAGTCTCTTTCCTTGATGGGTGTGTCCTCAATCATTATTATGAGCTTCCCATGTTCCAGAGCCCATTTCACCGCTTCTAGATTTTTCATATTGGCGTAGCCGAAGGGGACATCGGTTAAGACGACGACGTCAGCCTTCTCCACCATCTCTAAATTAGCCGCTTGGGCCTTCTCGGTTATGGGGGAAAAGGGCGCCTCTCCCACCACTGGAACTTTCAACATGTCAGCTACTTCATGGTCGCTGTCCAAAAGGTTGAGGACGCCTGCGGTGACGTTAAACCTGTGGTCCACTAGGGAGTTGAGTAGCGAAACCCCGGAGCCGCCTCCGCAGATGACGTGAACCTTCAACCTTCTAGGCTGTTTAGCTTCAGGTCTGGAGGTGGAAACAGGCATCACGTAAATGGAGCCTGTTACAGGGTGAGTTTGAACGAGGACGTTGACTCCGTAGACTTTCTTGATGTTCTCACCGGTTAACACGTCTTTCATGGAGCCTATGGAGAAAATTTTTCCATCCTTCAGCAAGACGACTGAGTCGCAGTATTTGGCTGCGAGGTTGAAGTCGTGGAACACCGCCAAGACCACCAGTTTCCTCTGCTGGGAAAGTCTCCTTAACAGATCCATTATCTCTATCTGATGGCAGATGTCCAAGTGGGTTGTAGGCTCGTCGAGGAGGAGGATTTTAGGCTCCTGAGCCAGAGCCCGCGCTATGATGACCCGCTGCTTTTCCCCGCCGCTTAGCTGGCTGAGAAGTTTATCAGCCAAATGCCATGTGCTCGTCAACTCCATGGCTTCTCTGGCCACGGCTAGGTCTTGTTCATCCTCAAATTTGAAACGGCTGAGATGGGGATTCCGCCCCATCAAGACTGCTTCCAAGGCGGTGAAGTCAAAGGCTAGGCTGGTGTCCTGGGGAACCACTGCCATGGTTCTCGCCACTTCCACGTTTTTCAGAGAGTAGACGTCCACCTCGTCCAGGAAGATGGTTCCAATACGAGGCTTCAGTGTTTTACTGATGGCTCTGAGAAGGGTTGTTTTACCTGAACCGTTGGGGCCTAGGATGCCTACGAAGTCGCCGCCCTTCACCGAAAAGGTTACGTCCTCGAGGATTTTAACGGAGCCGTAATGGCATGTGACTCCGCTGATATTCAGTGT
The DNA here is from genome assembly GCA_002011035.2 of Candidatus Hecatella orcuttiae. Taxonomy (GTDB): domain Archaea; phylum Thermoproteota; class Bathyarchaeia; order Hecatellales; family Hecatellaceae; genus Hecatella; species Hecatella orcuttiae. Next base: position 450,977 of record MTLY02000003.1, read on the forward strand.
GACCATGCTTTCAGCCTCCATGCCAGCCGACGACGGTTTTCCTTTTACGGAGGAGGTACAGAAAGAAAGGGCCTCCGAAGAGGGCTGTGATCACGCCCACAGGCAGCTCTGTGGGCTGAATCACTGTCCTAGCCGCCGTGTCGGATAGGATTAAGACTATCATGCCGGTGAGTGCTGAGGCGGGTATCAGGAAGCGGTGGTCGGCGCCTACGAGGATCCGGGTTATGTGAGGAATGATCAGGCCGACGAAGCCTATGATGCCGCTGAAGGAAACCGCTGTAGCTGTTATCAGGGAGGCGAAAACCAGCATGATTTTCTTCAACTTTTCCGCTTCCACCCCCAACTGCTGAGCCTGCTCTTCTCCAAGCAGCATGATGTTGAGGTCTCGGGCGAAGATGTAGATTATTAGGATGCCGAAAACAATAGGAGGGAAAGCGATCTTCAGATGGTTCCAGTTGGTGGTGGAAAACCCTCCTAGAAGCCAGAAGATCAGGGCGTGAAGAGATTCCCCCGCAGTAATCATGACAAAAGAAATAATAGCCGAAAGGAAGCTGCTGACCGCTATCCCCGCCAGCAATAGAGTCAGCATGGGAATCCTCGTCCCGGTCTTGGCAATGTTGTAGACGGCGAACACCGTAACAAGAGCCCCGAGAAAAGCTGTGATGGGCACAGCGTACAGAACCCCTAAAACCGTGGTTCCCATGCCGAAGCCTATAGCTAAAGCAGCGCCCAAACCAGCTCCGGAAGAGATACCTATCACGAAGGGGTCGGCCATGGGGTTGCGGAGCAAACCCTGCAAGACTACCCCTGCTACAGCCAGCGCCGCCCCCACTAGACCCGCCCCCAACACTCTCGGGAGTCGAGCGTGGAGGACGATGATCCTCTCCACGTCGGAGGGAGGACTCCCTTTAACCAGTCCTCCCAAGTAGGGTAGCTCCCGGACGATGACTTGGAAAACGTGGGAAAAGGGGATTTTAACAGGTCCTATGGCTGTGGAGAAGATAATGGTCCCTAAGACCGCTAAAAAAAGGAGGACAGTGGAGATCTTCCACCAAGCAAACCGTTTAAGATAGTCTCGGCCTTCTTTCAACGCTTTTTCAACCAAGACATCTGATGGCAGTGGGAAGCCCGGCGAAGGCTTGGAAGGCTGCCCTGAACATGTCTTTTACATCTTCCCCTCCATTTGGCTTTGTCTCCGCTTCAGAATCTTCAATACTTCTTGAGCTTTTTTCGGATCATAGGCGAGAAGGGTGCCCTGCGCATAGCGGGATGCCAGAAGAGCGGCCTTGGTAAGGGCTCCTGTCTCCGCTTCTTTGGCGTAGAGCCCTATGTAGAAAGGTTTCTTCAGCTTCCTCTTGAAGGCGTTGGCTAGAATTTCAACCCAGTAGAGGGTCAGATAAGTTCGGTCGTAGATGGGGACGACGAAGAAGCTGACATGGCTGGAGAGAAAGTCTAAGTCTAAACCGAACCTTTCAGGATGGAAGGGGTCTGGATAGAGGGTTACTGAGAACTCTTTGTCTGTTAGATCAGAAGCCTGCGCGACGAATTCGTTTACCACGTGCTGCCGCCATCGAACCCAGTTAAGCCCGCTCTCTCTCCATTTTCTTTTGCACTCTTCGCAGACGCAGTATTCTTCTCCCGGAAAACCCAAGCAGTCGAGGTGGATGCCCTCTACCTCTTCGCTGGAAGTTTGCGCGATCAGCTTCAAAAGATAGGAGCGATATTTCTCCCTACTCGGGCATATCCAGTCGCAGTAAAACCAGCCTTGCCCCTCTTTCCTTGTAGCCTTCCTTTCCTTGGAGAGGCATATCCATTCAGCGTTTTCCCGGGCCGTTTTATTGTCGCCGAAGCAGCTTATGACGTTATGCGAACGGGGAACAGGCTTGCTGACTCTGCCAGTCACGTTTTTAACATAATGGAAGTAGATGTCTCCTCCGTCAGGCCAAGCCGGCTCATCCAGCACTATTCCGATCTTTTTGCCTTCCAATTTCAACTCCTTCTGGCCACTTAGACGCTTACTGCTCAAACAATTCGGGGTGAATGGCTTTAGCCAAGGCTTCCAGCCCATTCACGATCCTTGGGCCCGGCCTGCTGAGAAGGTCGGGGTGAATCTGATATATCCTGTCGTTTTTCACAGCTTCTATTTCACTCCACCCGGGTCTGGCTTTAAGCTCCTCAGGCGACACCCCCGGCATGGGAGCGTCTGGAGGCGTGATGATGATCACGTCGGGATTTCTGCTCAGCACTGTTTCCAAGCTGACTTCCGGATACTTGGTCGCGGCGTCTTCGAAGATGTTAACTCCTCCCGCCAGTTCGATGAGGCTGTGGGCGAAGGAGCCGGGCCCGGCGCTCATCAGAGGGTCATGCCAAACCTCATAGTAAACCTTCGGCCTCTCTTCTCTGGGTATAGCCTCTGTCTTCTCGGTTATGGCTGCGATCCTCTGCCTCAGCTCTTCCACAAGCTTCTCAGCAGCCTCCTCTCTCCCCGTGGCTTCTCCAACCAAAATTATGTCGTTCAGTATGTCTTCCATATCCTGCGGCGACAAGGCTATGACCGTTATGCCCAACTCCTCCAGCCGTTCTACAAATTTCTCCTGAACTCCCCCTGTAGCCAGCACCAAGTCCGGCTCTAAGCCTACCACAACTTCGATGTTGATGTTGGCGAAGCCTCCTACCTTTGGCTCTATGTCCGCTGCCTCCGGAGGATAGTCAGAGTAGGTGTCCACTCCTACTACTTTATCCCCTAAACCTAGAGCGAAGAGTATCTCCGTGGTGCTCGGCGCCAAGGAGACTATCCTCTCCGGGGGGTAACTGGTCAATGTGACTGTTCTCCCAAGGTCGTCGGTGACCGTGACGGGGCCGGAAGGCTGGATGGGCGTGGCATACTGCCAAAAAGCCGCTGCGACGCCTCCCACGATGACGGCTATGATCACGCCTATGAATAGGATTTTTAGGGAAGTCATGGTTGAATCACTGGTTGGATAATCTATCCAAGACTTTATAAACCTAAATATATAAAATTTTTCTGGAAGGTAGTATCATTGAAGCCTCCCTCCGAAGTAGCAAGTCTGAAACCCTGTGTGCACGGTGGAGAAATTTTTCAGGTAGCAGAGAAATACGGCCTAGACCCTAGGGAGCTCCTGGATTTCAGCGCCAACATAAACCCCTTAGGGCCTCCGCCTGAGGCCCTTGAAGCTGTTAAAGCCAGCCTGTGGGAGGTTTCCCTCTATCCTGAAACAGATTCCGCGGCGCTTCGAAGGGCCCTAGCCCAGCATGTGGGCGGCCTGACCTCCGAAAACGTCATCTTAGGCAATGGTTCCACGGAGCTTATCCACCTTTTCGCTCAAGTTTTTCTGAGAAAAGGCAGCAGAGCGGTTATCCCCTCTCCTACCTTTGGGGAGTATGAAGCCGCTGTCCTGAAGGCTGGAGGTAAACCCGTTTTCGTAGAAGCGGGGGAAGATTTTTCTTTCCAAGTCGACAAGATTTTGGGGAAGGTGGATTCCCGAACTGTTATGGTTTTTTTGTGCAACCCCAACAACCCTACCGGAGCCCTCATGCCTGCGGAAGAGTTGATAAGCCTCATCGAAAAAGCGGAGGAGAAGGGCATCCTAGTCTTCTTGGATGAAGACTGCATGGATTTCGTGGAAGACGGGAAGCGTTTCTCCCTGTCAGGGAATGTGGAAAAACATCCTAACCTCTTCACTTTAAGGTCCTTCACCAAGTTCTACGGTATGCCCGGCCTTCGAATAGGCTACGGGTTTGCCTCCAAAAAAATCATCGAACCCATGTTGGGGTTGAAGATACCTTGGAACGTTAACTGCTTAGCTCAAGCCGCAGCTCTTCAAGCTTTAAAGGCTCAAGATTACCCGCGGAAGACTAGGGAGCTCATTCAAAAAGAAAGACTTTTTCTGATGGAGGAGCTTAAAGGTTTCAACAACCTGAGAGTCTACCCCACGGAAGCCAACTTCATTCTCATCGACATAGAGGGCTCAGGTTTAACAGCAGCGCAGCTTAAAGAAAAAATGTTGAGACAAGGTATCCTGATCAGGGACTGCAGCTCCTTCCGAGGTTTAAGCAGCCGCCACGTTCGAGTGGCGGTGAGAAGTCGGAGGGAAAACCTGAGGCTGCTGGAAGCCCTCCGAAAGGTGTTGAAAAACCCATGAGGCCTATGGGCAGGGATTACGTGGAAGAAACCATCCGGTCAGGGAAGCTCAGAGGCCCTGACAGGACCTGCCCCTATTATCCCTGCCACAGGGAAGGCCATGACTGCACATGGTGTTTCTGTCCCTTCTACCCCTGCTTGGACGAGTCCAAGGGAGGCCTATGGGTGAAAAATAGCCAGACAGGGAAAACCGTCTGGAGCTGCAAAGGCTGCGAATGGATTCATGAGCCTAAAATCGCTGAACGAGTGCTCGCCGAGCTGTTAAAGGTGAGAAACAAGCCCGGGGCCCCCAACCGCAGCCAGCTGCTTCGAATTTTAAGGCGAATCTCAGAGGAGGATCGGGGAAAATGAAGGCCAAAACGTTGATGGTTCAAGGAACTTCCTCCCACTGCGGTAAAACCTTGCTGGTCGCCGCTTTCTGCAGGATCTTTTCCGACGCCGGCTATAGGGTGGCACCCTTCAAAGCTCAGAACATGTCCCTGAACTCCTTTGTCACCGAGGACGGAGCTGAAATCGCTCGGGCTCAGGCACTCCAAGCCTTCGCCGGCGAGGTTAAACCCTCCGCGGACATGAACCCCATCCTGCTCAAGCCCAAAGGCGACATGACCTCTCAGATAGTCTTCCACGGCAAGCCCTACAGGGATATGGGGGTTGAAGAATACTACAGGGATTTCGCCCTCACCAAAGGCTGGGAAGGCGTCCAAGCCTCCTTCAACCGGCTGGCTTCTGAATACGATTTGGTTCTCATCGAAGGGGCGGGGAGCCCTGCGGAGATTAACCTCTACGAAGTGGACATCGCCAACATGCGCACCGCGGAGGCCGTGGGAGCGCCTGTCCTGCTGGTTGCCGACATCGACCGAGGCGGCGTCTTCGCCAACTTGGTAGGCACCATGGAGCTTCTTAAGCCTCGCCACCGGAAACTGGTCAGAGGCTTCATCATCAACAAGTTCCGAGGCCATCTGAGCCTCTTGGAGAAAGGCCTGAAGCAGCTGGAAGCCCTCACAGGGAAGCCTGTGCTGGGGGTTCTCCCTTACATCCCCGGCCTGCTGCTGCCGGGGGAAGACTCCGTTTCCCTAGAAGAAACCCGCCCTTCAGCTTCCCCAGTGTTGGACATCGCCGTCATCAGGCTGCCTAGGATATCCAACTTCACCGACTTCGACCCTCTCCAACTGGAGCCGGGGGTTCAGGTTCGCTACGTGGAATGCGCTGAGGCCTTGGGTAAGCCTGACGCCATCATTCTCCCGGGGACGAAGAACACCGTTCAAGACCTCCTCTGGCTGCGAAGCTCCGGGTTAGCCGCTGAGATCATTCGAAGGGCGTTGGAGGACCATACCCCTATCCTAGGAATCTGCGGAGGCTACCAGATGCTGGGAAAACGCGTCGTCGACGAAAAAGGAATCGAAGGCGGGTCTTCCACATGCGTGGAAGGTTTAGGCCTCTTGGACGTGGTCACCGAGTTCGGAGCGTACGCTAAGACAACCCGGCAGGTTTCGGCTCAGGTGGTGGGAGACGGCCCTCTGCTGGGGGCGGTTAAGGGTGAAAGCTTTTCCGGATACGAAATCCACATGGGCACCACCCATCTGGGGAAAGACGTTCAGCCGGCTTTCCGAATAACCCGGTTGGGTAAAAAGCCTGCGCGAAGGCTGGAAGGCGTCACCGACAGGCGGGGGCTAGTCATCGGAACCTACATCCACGGCCTTTTCGACGCGCCCCCCATCCGGAAAGCCTTCCTCACCTATCTATCCTCCCGGAAAGGCGCTGTCTTCAACCGGTTTAGGGGAAGCGTCTGGAAAGCTTGGCAGCGGGACCTAGAAAAGCTAGCCCAAACCGTTAAAAACCATGTGGACATGGACAAAGTCTGCGAAATAGTGGGACTGCCTCCCCTCGGCGGCTGAAGAACATGGCCTCCCCTGGAACTCTACCGTTGGGTGTTCCTCTCGGAATATTAGCCTTAGCCCTACTGGTCGACTACGTGTTCGGGGAGCCTCCTGCTAGGTTTCACCCCACTGTTTGGATGGGAAAATTCGCAGCGGCCTTAGAGCCCAAACTGGGAGGTAGAAGTCCCCGTGTTGAAAAGCTGGGAGGCGTTTTCTTAGCCCTAGCCTGTCCTCTTCTGTTCGCGGTTCCGGTTTTTTTCGCCCTAGCCTTGGCCAAACACCATCTCGGCTTAGCAGCCTACACGGTGGCGGCGGCTGTCCTCCTCAAACTCACCTTCGCCATCAAAGCCATGGAAGAACATGCCTTTCCCATAGCTGAAGCATTGAGGCGGAGGAAGCTGGGGGAAGCGAGGCGCTTGGTCTCGCGGATTGTGGGCAGGGATACAGCGGAGCTTAACGAGGAGCAGGTCATATCCGCCGCCGTCGAGTCGGTGGGAGAAAGCACCGTAGACGGGGTGGTGGCACCTCTGTTCTACTTCGCCCTCCTAGGCGTGCCCGCCGCCGTTGCCTACAGGGCTGTTAACACCTTGGATTCGATGGTGGGCTACAGGAACTACAAGTACGCTAACCTAGGCTTTTTTCCCGCCAGGTTGGACGCTTGGGCTAACTGGTGCCCGGCGAGGCTGACAGGGTTTCTGATGGTCTTAGCCGCCGGGCTTCTGGGGGAGGATTGGCGGAAGGCCTTGGAAACCCTGCGGAGGGACAGAAGCAGAACTCCCAGCATCAACGCAGGCTGGCCTCTTTCCGCCATGGCTGGAGCCTTGGGTGTTAGGTTGGAGAAGCCGGGCTTCTACGCCCTCGGCGACGGAGCCAGCCCTCTTAAACCAGAGCATATTTTCAGGTCTCTCCGCATTATGAAGCTAACCGCCTACCTCTTCATCGGGTTGGTGGTTATCCCCGTTGCTGTGGGAATTATCACAGTCATAGGGTGAAACGGATGAAAAAACCCGTGAAGTTCGAAGGAAAAACTCCCATCGAAGATGTGAGATGCCGCCTTGAAAAAGGCACCCTCATCCTAGAGTCTAAACGGCTGCTCACCGTCCTAAGCTCAGCTGTTTTAAACGGGGGAATCCGCAAGGCCAAAGCCATCATCAACCACCACGTCCCCAAAAACTTCCACTACAAGAAACCCGGAGAATTCCTCAGAAAAGTAGCTGGGCGGCTGAATCTACCGGAGCCCGTGGTGGGTTTGATGACTGCGGCTGACGTGAGAAAAGCCGCTACCATAACTCACAGAAGCCGAGAGCTCACCGTCTACGCCTTGGTCACCGCTGGGCTTTCCAACCCCGCCACGGCAGGCGACAGACCCGTTAACCCAGCGGCTTCCGGCACCATCAACATCATCCTCCTCGTCGACGGCAACCTCAGCGAAGGCTGCATGGTGGGAGTGGTGAAAACAGCCACAGAAGCCAAGGCTGTGGCGTTGAGGGAGCTGGATGTGAGAAGCCAATATTCAGGCCAGCTGGCCAGCGGAACCACCAGCGACGCCTTGGCAGTCGCCCACACGGGGCGAGGGGCCCTCATCGAATATGCGGGAACCGCCACAAAGCTCGGTGAACTGGTAGGCCGGTCGGTCAAGTTGGCTGTGAAGGAGGCAGTCCTAAGGCAGAACGGCCTCGTCCCCCACCGCCCCCTCATCCAAAGGCTTAAAGAAAGAGGAATCACCCTCAACCGCCTAGTTCAAACAGCCATGAGGCTCTGCGTTCACCATCCCAGCATGGGGTCTAAGGAGCGAATAAGAAAGATCTTAGAAGAAGGCTTCGACAAAGCCCTAGCCGACGTGAACGTGGCCGCCTTGGTGATGGCGGGGCTGAGGCTTGAAGAAGAAGGCAGCCTCAGCCTCCTCCCCGGCATGCCGGGGGAAATCTTCCGGGAAGACCCGGTAAACCTGTTGGCAGACGAAATCTTAGGAATGGCCATCAGCAACTACATTGCCGGAAGTAAGGGAGTCTTCGAATTCGTCCGCTTCGACAAGGCTAAACCCGGCGTTCTCGGAAAGCTGGGGCCTTTCTCCGACGACGCCATAGGCGGCCTCGTAGCCGGCGTCTCGTCGAACATGTACACGGCTCTCCTAGGAAGGAAATGAAACCCCATGGAATGGTTGAAGGCGATAAGGGACATCTTCGGCTTCTTCACCGTCATCCCTGTTAAAACAGACTCGCAATCTCTAAACCGAACCGCCAGCTACATGTTCCTATCCCCTCTGGCAGGCGGCTTCATCGGCCTTTCAGCCGGTCTCCTCGCATGGGCTCTGTTTCATGCCATTCCCCCTCTCCTCGTAGGGATGGTAACAATGGGGTTCATCCTTTTGCTCACAGGCCTCCACCATACCGACGGACTGCTGGACTTCGGAGACGGCTTGATGGCCCAAGGCTCTTGGGAGCGCAAACTCCAAGTCATGCACGACCGTCAAACCGGTACAGGGGGACTGGTCCTAGGTCTCGTCGTCATCCTGATTACCGCCTTCGCTATCTCTGAACTAGGCTTAGAGGCGCTGCGGGGCTTAGTTGCGGCTGAAGTCTCAGCTAAACTCTCCATGGTAGTGGGCACTTGGGCCGGCAGACCGGCTCATGAGGGTTTAAGCAGCCTCTTCATCAAAGCCATGCATGGGCGCGGCCGGAAACTTCGCTTGGCAGGAGGTCTACTCCTATCCTCTGGTATAGCCTTCCCCCTTCTTGGAGGAAGAGGTCTGCTCCTCTTGGCCGCCGGGATCATCACAGCCCTCGTATTGGTGGCGGTTTCGAACAGAAACTTCGGAGGCATAACCGGCGATGTGCTTGGGGCCTCCAACGACCTCGCACGTATGACTTCCCTCCTAACTTTCCTCGTCGTGACTCCATGGATTTGATCTATCTTCTTCTCCAACGCAGTAAGTTGTCTGATAAACCTTGATGAAGGCGTTCTAGCGCTCCAGGAAAATAATTTTTTTGAGTTACTAGAGAGAAAGCAGTAAACATCGAATGATGAGTGCGAAGTTCACAAAGTCAAGTTCTTAACTGAAGCTGTCTATGATTATTGGAGGGTAAGGAGTAGGATGGAAATCTGCGCGGTGAGTCAGTCTTTCTATCCCTACGCAGGAGGTGTCTCCTACTACCTTCTGTGGTTAGGCCGGAAACTGCGGAAGCAGGGGCATAAGCTCTACGTCGTTCACCTTCGCCCCTTGAAAGCTCCGGCCAAAGACGTGGTGGAAGACATCAAAGTTTACAGGGTTCCGGAAACCTCTTTAGACCCGCGGATTGTTTCCGGGTACACTCGGTTTAAAGAACTGATCCTGAAAGTTTTCCACGGTGAAGAAAGCTCTGAAGAGAAGCTGATAAACAAGCATCTTTACGGGTTCAACGAGTATTTCGCCATCAACAAAATGTTCGCCGATAAGATCAGCGAGCTTTATGATGAAACCGGATTCGACCTTCTTCACGTGCACGATTTTCAAGTCCTCCTGATGGGGTCTATGCTCCGGGAGCTGAAAATCCCCAAAGTATTCACTTGGCATATTCCCTTCACCGAGGAGGTTCCGAAAAGATGGCGGGAGTTTATCGTTCAACACATGCAAGAATACGATCGCGTAGTCTTGTCGACCCGGGTCTACGTGTCCACAGCCCTTCAAAGCGGCCTCAGTTGGGATAAAGTCCGATGCATCTACCCTTTCGTCGCCGTGGAAAAAGTAAAGGTCAGCCGCTTCCGCAAAAAATACGGGCTAAGTCGGGAGGAAAAAATCATCCTCTGCGTGGCCAGGATCGACCAGTTTAAGGGTCAAGATATCCTGATAAAAGCTTTGCCTCGCATCTTGGAAAAAGAGCCCCATGTGAGATGCGTCTTTGTGGGGAACGGGTCCATGACCAAGGATGTCCTTAAAGCCAGCGAAAAAAAGCAGTATGAGGAGCGCTTGAAAAGCCTCATACATGAAATGAATCTGAAAGATCACGTGATATTCACCGGCCACATTTCCAGAAGCGACCTCATGCAAGCCTATAAAGCATGCGACGTCGTTGTTCTCCCCTCCATCATGGAAGGTTTCGGCTTAGCGATAACTGAAGGCATGGCCTTCGGTAAACCCGTCATCGGCTCGGCTGTGGGGGGAATAAAAAGCCAAATATGGCCTGGAGTCAACGGATACCTGGTTGAAGCAGGCAACGTCACCCAGCTGGCTGAGGCCTTGGTGAAGGTTCTGTCGGATAAAGAGCTTAAGGAAAAGCTGGGAAGGAGAGCGAGAGAAATCTATGAGAGAAACTACAGCGTAGCCAGAGGTGTAAAAGACAACATAGAGCTTTACGAAGATATCCTAGGCTACAACTGGAAAAAATAGTCAGGCCTCAAGCCTTGACTAAGATACGGGGTAAACGCCATCTTAACCTGTTGAGCTTGACTGTTGGAAATCAGTCTCGCTGAAGACAGTCGGTCTAATCCCTCGTAAAGAACTCTCAGGGTTTCGCTATCCTTGACAAGGTCGACGACGGAGCTGCTTTCTCTAACTTCAAAAGAAAGGGTGCCATCGCACTTTAAGGCCTCCAGCAGCTTCGCCCCCAAAATTTTCTCAAAGCCGACGTTTGCGGGCTTCAAAACAATTCTTTTTCTACCTAAGGCTTCTTTTACAGTTTCCCCGATCATAGGCGGATAGATCTTCTCAGAAATCCCCTCCGAAGTTTCGTAGCAAACATGGTAGAAGGGAATCTGAAGAACTGTTGTTTCAGCAACCTTCATTCCCTTGGTGGTTATCACGTATTTCTGAAGGCTGTCAATGAAGGCTGTTTGGCTTTCTATCAAACAGTCAATTTGTTTTCTTATTTCCTCCGTCCTTTTTTTCATTTCATAGATGGTCTTCTGTTCAACCCTGATTTTTTTCCTCATCTCAGCCTTAAGGAAAGGCACTTTTGCTTGAAGGTCTTTAACCTGCGAGCGGTAGTGTTTCTCAATTTTTTGATGTTCTTCTTCCGCCCGTATTCGAGTATCCTCCATCTCCCTAGGGAGGGACGCTAAGTGAGCTCTTTTCTCTTTCTCCAACTCCTCGAGCTCAACAATCTTCTCCTTCAGGTCGTATATTCTCCGCTCAATCTCACTTATGCTGGATTGAACCTTCTGCCGTGTTTCCTCTTTTTTTCGAGTTTCCTGACGGATTTCAAGGATCTTTTGGTTTAATTCCCCCATTTCTTGCTCTATTTTTTTCAACGGCTTTCTTATCTCTTCCTCCCTCTTACCGCCCTTGTGGGTTTCCACTAGACCTTGAAGCTTTGAGTATTCCATTTTCAGGTCACTAAGCCGCATCGTGAGGGTGTGCAACTGCGTGGATAAGACATCTTGCTGGCTAAGGGTTTTCTTAAGTTCCCTTTCAAGTCTTTCCTTTTGAGGCTTCAGTTCAGATAAAATTCTACTGTATTCTTCTCTTTTTTGTTTTAATTCCCTGATTTCCCCCTCCAATTTATAGGAGTCTTTTTCCATCATGTCGAGGGTTGAAATTAAAGTTTTTTCAACCTCAGTAACCTGAGACTGGTATTTATCGTATAGCTTAGCCAGCTTAGTTTCAACCGTCTTACTTTCTTTCTCTATGGAGGGGAGAAACTCCGACTCGATTTCCTTGATTCTCTCGATCTGACGTAGACTCCAGTGGTAGGTTTGATGCACTAAAAGGTCTTTGGCGGAGGTAAGTTTCTTGATACCCTCAGATGCATCCGCGTACATTCTCGTGAAAATGTTGAAAATCTCCTCCACCTGTTCCCAGGATACTCTGGGAGGTAGGGATACAGCTTTTGCAATTTCCTCCCTTCGAAAATGGGCCATGCAGGGTTGGAGGTCGTAGACGAAGCTTTCATGGGGGACAAGCCCTGAAACGGCGAAGGATCTGGATCCCCTAAAACATGCAAAGGTAACTTGGTGTTTTCTCAGGCTTGCCAAATAATCTTCCGCGGAGTTAACCTCTTTGATATCGTTGAGGAAACTGTCTACGTCTGGCAGTTCATCGTAGTCTATGATGCTGTGGAAGATTCCCAGCCCTTCAATGATCAGGCATGTTTCATCTTTCCAAGGCTTAGCCCAGAGAGGATAGAAAATCTTGGTGACGCTCAGATTTTTAACAGTTTTAGAGTGTTTTTTCCCAATTTTCTCTTTGAACTTTTCAATTAATGGCCGTTCCCCATCTATTCCCAGCCATTCATACCATATTCTCAAAAAAAGAAAGGCTATTTCAACTTCTTTTGAAGCCTCTTTTTTCTGTCCTTTCTCCGTAACTTCGAAGGCGTAAGGGAAAACTAGAGGCTCAAGTTCCTCCAAATTTTTATAGGCTCCTTTGAATCGGTTTAAATCAGCAAGATACCCTTAAGAGGATCGATATTTTCACAATTAAACTTTGTTCACCTAACGTTTTTTGAGGATTTTTCTTGACGCGTAAGCGTTGAAGCCCTCAAAAACGGGTCTGCCAGATAATTTTTAAACCTACCGTCGATAAGAATCTCCCAGAGCTTAAAGCTTAAACGTACTTCTCCATATAGAGGACGCCTGATCCTCATGCGGTATCTGTTCGCTCATTGGCCGGATGTCGAGAAACTTATCAAAACCCGAGGAAGAGCAGTTATCCTGAGCGATTATGATGGCACTTTAACGCCTATAGTCGATAGGCCTGAACTGGCTTTGCTGCCGGAGAAGATGAGGAGGCTTCTCAACTCCTTAGCTCACCATCCCCACTTCACCCTCGCCATCATAACAGGCAGAGCCTTGGAGGACATCAAAAAATTGGTTGGCGTGAAAGGCGTATACTATGCGGGAAACCACGGCCTAGAAATAGAAGGCCCCGGCTTAACTCTCAGGCACCCCAGCGCATTGGCGGCAAGACCTGTCATCGCTCAAATCTGCCGGGAATTGAGGAGCCGGTTAAGCCGGGTGCCCGGGGTTATGGTGGAGGACAAAGGGCTAAGTGCCAGTCTCCACTATCGCCTAGTTTCCCGAGAAAAAATCCCCTCCGTGAAAAGGGCTCTTCTCCAAGTAACCCGCGGTTTTGGGGAGGTCAAAATCACCGAGGGTAAAAAGGTATTTGAAATCAGGCCTGATGTGGCTTGGGATAAAGGGGCGGCTGTTCGCTGGCTTTTGAAGGCCATGAAAAACTCCGGCTTCCCCATTTACTTGGGAGATGATCAAACGGATGAAGATGCCTTCAAAGCCTTAGACGATGGAGTTACAATCCTCGTGGCGGCTAGGAGAAGGCCTTCTAAGGCGAAGTTTTTTGTGCGAGGCGTTCCAGAAGTTCAAGAATTTTTCCGACGGCTAGCCGGTTTGTAGATGAAAAAGGAGTCTTCAGCCTAAGCCTTCCATATTACGGTCATCGTCAGTGTGCTTTTTACGTTTTCCAGTTTTCTGATCTCCGCTATGCAATCTTTCAGTTCGTCGTCAGTTTCCGCTTCTATTTTCGCTATGAGGTCGTAGATGCCGTAGACGAAGTACACGTCTTTAACGCTTTTCAACTCAGTGACGGCTTTCGCAACTTCTTTCTCCGTGCCCGGTTCTACGTTTACCATGACAAAGGCTAAAACCATGAGCTCCCCTTCTCTCAAAAAAAGAGGCAGCGGCCTCAATAAAACTTTTTTAAAGGCCTACTCCCCTCCAACCGTTTTTAACGGAATCTGGAGTCCTTCCCTTTAAAGAGCCGGTCTAAGTGTTACCGCATCCCGCAAGGCATGCGGTTTTTAAGGGCAAACTCCCTAATTCCAAATAGGTGGCTGGACTCTTGTCGAAGATAAGGCAGCCTTACAACGCAGGGTCATGGTATGCTGGGGGAGCCGCTTCCCTTAAGAAGCAGATTGAAAATGAATGTTTCCTCCACAGGCTGGGCCCGGGGAAAGTCCCGGAACTCTCTCGAGCTGGTTCTCGGAATGTTGTTGGACTCCTATGCCCGCATGCCGGCTATATGTATTCCGGCCCTATTGCGGCTCATTCTTATTTTGCTCTAGCCGCTGACGGCCCGCCGGAAACAGTTGTCATCCTAGGGCCGAATCATACGGGGATGGGGAGCGCTGTTTCCCTCATGGTGGAGGGGGTTTGGAGAACTCCTTTGGGAGATGTCCCCGTAAACTCTTCGGCGGCGAAGGCTATTCAGAAGCGCTCGGCATACCTTGACATAGACGACAAAGCCCACCTCTACGAGCACTCCATCGAGCTTCAGCTGCCTTTTCTCCAGTATTTTCTAGGCTCCAACTTTGATATGGTTCCCATATGCATGATGCTTCAAGACTTGGAGGTAGCTTTAGATGTGGGCAAAGCGGTGGCGGAGGCTTTGAAGGAAACCAACGCTCTAGTTATTGCCTCCAGCGACATGACCCACTACGAGCCTCAGAGTTCCGCTGAAAGAAAGGACAAAGTCGCCATCGAGGCGTTGAAAAAACTGAATGAAGAGGAGCTTTTCCAGACAGTCCACCGTTTGGGCATTTCCATGTGCGGCGTGGGGCCGACGGCGGCCATGCTGTGCGCGGCTAAACTTCTCGGAGCCAAAAAGGGGGTTCTCCTCAAATACGCCACGTCGGGAGATGTCACAGGAGACCTTTCAGCGGTGGTGGGCTACTGCTCCCTAGCCGCCCTCAAGACCTAACTGCTTCCCCCCTCTTCGCGTAGGCTTCTGGGTTAAAACCTCTAACCCTCAACCACTCCGCTGTTTTACCGGTAACCACCAAGGGCTTCATTGCAAGATCCATGACGGACTTTCCCCCTACCAAGAAGATGGCGATTTTCAACTCAGCGGTGAGAAGGTTTAACTCTTGGACAACCCTCTCTGAGCCCTTGACTGCCAGCTTGAGGAAAGGCCGTGCTATTCCTGAACATTGAGCCCCCAAGGCTAAGGTTTTGGCGATATCCATGCCGGTTCTGACACCTCCCGTGGCTATCACCGTCAAGTCCGTGGCTTTCCGCACCTCCACGAGGCTGACGACGGTGGGGATACCCCAGTCCCAAAAGGCTTGGCCGAGCCTCTGGTGTCGGATGTTTTTCATCTTCCTCGCCCTATGGTATTCGACGGCAGCCCAGCTGGTTCCTCCAGCTCCCCCTATCTCTATTCCCCGGACGCCTGATTCCTTCAGCTTCAAAGCTGTCTCCGCGGAGATGCCGGCCCCCGTTTCCTTGGCTATGATGGGTATATCGATGGACTGGGAGAGCTCCTTGATCTTCTTCAGAACCCTTCGGAAGTCTGTCTGGCCCTCGGGCTGAACCGCCTCGTGGAGGGGGTTGAGATGTAAAGCTAGGGCGTCCGCTTCAATCATATCCACAGCCTTCAAGGCTTCGTTTACTCCATAGTCTTTCGCCAGCTGGGCGCAGCCTAGGTTGGCTATCAAAAAGGCGTGAGGTGCCTTCTGCCGAGCTATCTGGAAGGAGTAGGCTTTGGATGGGTCTTCAAGGGCAACCCTCTGGCTGCCTACCCCCATGGCTACCCCTGTCTTCTCCGCTGCTTCCGCCAAGGAGGCGTTTATCTTGGCAGCTTCCCTGGTTCCCCCCGTCATGGCGGAGATGAGAATGGGTGAAGAGAGCTTATGCCCGAAAAATTGGACAGCTGTGTCCACGTCCTCCAGCCTCGCTTCAGGCGCGGCGTCATGGATCAGATGCACATCTTCCAAGCCTGTGGTTGTCGTTCGAGCTTGAACGTTCTCGGTGAGGCATATTCGAATGTGGTCGGTTTTCCTCTCCGCTGTTTTCTCTTCGACCATTGTTCAGCATCCTTCTTTTTGTTAAGCTGTATAGGCCTATAAAATGCTGAAGGGTGTTAGTTTGACAGTATCCCCCGGGGAGGTTATTAAAATTAACCCTGAAAGAAAATAAACCGATTTTTGTAAAAGCTTTTTCAGGGCGGCTGTTTTCCTCCTCATTTTAAATAGGAGAACTTTTCTTTCAAAAGAGTCGGCTGCAGGGATGAGCGGTGAAGACGCTGCTTGAGCAGGCAAGAGAGGGCCTCATCACCGAGGCCATGAAGGCTGTTGCGAAATCTGAGAGAGTTTCAGAGAAGTTCATTCGGGAAGGCGTTGCGGAAGGTAGGATTGTGATTCTGCAGCGCCCTGGTTTTTCACCCTTGGGGATTGGAAAAGGGCTGCGCACTAAGGTGAACGCCAACATAGGCTCATCTTCCGACGCTGTGGATGAGGAAAAAGAGATAGAGAAAGCCCGGGTTGCGGAAAAATACGGAGCCCATACCATTTCGGATTTATCCATGGGAGGAAACCTCGCCTACCTAAGGGTGAAGATCCTTGAAGCGACCACCGTTCCCGTCTCCTCCGTCCCCATCTATCAGGCTTTGAGCGAATGCAGAAGCTTTGAAAAGATGAGCCTTTCTAAGATTCTAAAAGTCCTCCGAAGGGATGTATACCAAGGCATAAGCTCCATCGTCATCCACCCCGGTTTCACCTTGGAGACCTTGGAAAAGGTAAGGAAGAGAAAGCGCATCATGGGGATTGTTTCAAAGGGAGGCTCCTACACCGCCATGTGGATGCTTACCCACCGAAGGGAAAACCCCTTCTTAGAGGTCTTCGACGAGATTTTGGACATAGCCCACAGCCGTGATGTGGTGCTTTCCCTAGGAAACACTATGCGCTCCGGTTCAGTCTACGATGAGCTTGACGAGCCTCAAATGGACGAACTCCACATGAACACGGAGCTCGCGGAGAAAGCCAACGAGAGAGGAGTGCAGGTCATCATAGAAGGTCTAGGCGGGCACATCCCAGCCGGCAACATAGCCCCTTCAGTGGAAAAATTCAACAAAATAACAGGCCAACGCCCCCTCTACGTGGCAGGGCCTCTGCCAGTGGACGTGGCAGTGGGCTACGACCACATTGCAGCCTGTGTGGGAGGAGCCCTCGCCGCGGGAGCTGGGGCAGACTATCTCTGCTACATCACCCCAGCGGAACACCTCAACCTACCCACCGTGGAACAGGTCAAGGAGGGAGTCTTAGCCTGCAGGATTGCAGCCCACATCGGGGACACCGTGAAATACGGCCTCTCCGAAGCCGATAGGAACATTGGCCTTCACAGAAGAAAACAGGACTGGGAAGGCCAGTTCTTCCACGCCTTAGACGGAGGGGAAAAGGGAAGGCAGATCCGCGGGGAAACCGTTATGTGTAAAATGTGCGGCCGATACTGTGCGCTGAAAATCATGGACCAATATTTGGGAGGGTGAAACAGCCGCCTCTGGCAGCGGATTTCCGAGAAGGCGGCTTCACCAAACAGCTTATGAAGGTGAAACTTCCCTTAAAGAATGGAATCCTAGGGATGCTCCTTTGTCAGAGGACCGGGAACACCAGAAGCTTGAAAGTTTAATCCGAAAATACACCATTTTGAACGCTTACACCCACAGGGGGAAGGCCCACGCCCAAGCAGTGTTAAGCAAAGTTTTGGGGGAAATGCCCCAATACAAGAAAAAAGCCCTAGAAGTTCTGAGCGAAGTCAAACGGGCGGTGGAGGAAGTAAACAGGTTAACCCTCCAAGAGCAGAAAAAAATTTTGGAGGAAACGTGGCCTGAACTTTTGGAAGCTAAGCCCAAGGTGGAGGAGCGGGCGCTGCCTCCTCTTCCTGAGGCTGATAAATACCCGCAGGTTGTCACCAGGTTTTCCCCCAATCCTGACTGCGTCCTCCACATGGGCTCCGCGCGGGCCATAATTCTGTCTTGGAGTTACGCCCGCATGTACCACGGTGTTTTCCTCCTCAGGTTTGAGGACACGGACCCTCATTTGAAGAAGCCGTCGCTGGAGTTTTACGACAGCATAAGGGAGGACCTCCTCTGGCTGGGCTGCAAGTGGGATAGAGAATACATTCAAAGCCAAAGACTCGGCCTTTACTACATCTACGCAAAAAAACTTCTCGAAGAAGGAAAAGCCTACGTCTGCACCTGTCAGCCTGAGGTTTTCAGGCGGAAAATATCAGCAAGGCAGCCTTGCCCCTGCCGGGAGCAACCCCCCGAGACCCACCTTCACAGGTGGGAGAAAATGCTCGACGGAGGATTCGGCGAGGGGGAGGCTGTGGTGAGGGTGAAGACCGACCTCAGCCACCCTAACCCCGCTGTGAGGGACTGGCCTGCCTTGAGGATCGTGGACACCGGGAAGACGCCTCACCCCTTGGTGGGAGATCGCTACAGAGTTTGGCCTCTCTACAATTTCTCCAGCGGCTTAGACGACCATCTCTTAGGAGTCACCCATGTCATCCGGGGTAAGGAGCACCTCACCAACGAGCAGCGTCAGCGATACCTCTACCACCATCTGGGGTGGGACTATCCCACAGCCATCCATTACGGCCGGCTTAAGATAGAGGGAGTCCTCCTCAGCAAGTCCAAGATTAAGCTGGGAGTCGAACAGGGGGTCTATGAAGGCTACAGCGACCCTCGACTGGCCACCTTCGCCGCCCTCCGGCGGAGAGGCATAAAGCCTCAGGCTATCGAGGAAATGATCCTAGAAATAGGCCTGAAGCCTGTGGACATTACTCTAAGCTGGGATACCCTCTACTCTCACAATCGCAGGATTCTGGACCCCGTGGCTAACCGCTACTTTTTCGTCGCCCAACCCTTCCTCCTCGAAGTTTCAGGGGCTGAGAAGCCTTTCAAAGCTGTGCACCCCCTCCACCCTGAGCACCCGGAAAGAGGTTTCCGGGCCTTTGAAATTAAACCGGACAAGGGAGTAATCCGGCTGCTGGTTTCCGGGAACGACCGCCCGCTTTTCACATCCGGAGCCTACCTCCGGCTGAAAAACCTCTTCAACATCCAAGTTAAAGCCTTCCAAGAGGGCAAGGCTCTGGCCAGCTTCACCGGGACCAGCCATGAGGAGGCCCAGAAGGGGCACGTCCCCATAATTCACTATCTGCCCGCTGCGTCCAACATTCCCAGCCTCATGGTCATGCCCGATGGCTCTAGGATTGAAGGGTTTTCCGAGGAAGCCTGTAAAGGGTTGAAGGTGGGAGAAATGGTTCAACTGGAGAGATGGGGATTCGCCAGGGTGGATGCTGTAGCTCCCCAGCTCACCTTCTTCTACGCTCACAAATAGCTGAAGCGGTTCGATTAACCCGCAAAAGCTTATAAACTGGGTTCCTAACCTAAATCTAGCATACCATTATAAGGGTGTAGGCGAATGCCAAAAGCCTTCTATGTCAAGTTTGACGTGCCAAAAGAACTGGCAGATGTAGCCTATGAAGCCCTTAGGATAGCCAACGACACGGGAAAGATCAGACGGGGAACCAACGAAACCACCAAGGCTGTTGAAAGAGGAATCGCCAAACTGGTGCTCATAGCCGAAGACGTAGAGCCCCCTGAGGTCGTGGCCCATCTGCCCCTTCTCTGCGAAGAGAGGAAAATCCCCTACATTTACGTGTCCAGCAAAGAAAAGCTGGGAGAAGCCTCCGGAATCAACGTCAGAGCTGCCTCCGTCGCCATCGTTGAGCCCGGCGAATCCAAGGAAATGCTCTCCGAGCTCATCAAAAAACTGGAAACCTTGAAGAAAGCGTGAGGTTTTAAGCTTCCATGAGCTCCGCTCAGCAAAACACCCCTGCTGAAGTTGTTCAGGTTGTAGGGAGAACCGGAGTGACGGGAGAGGTCATCCAAGTCAGAGTTAAGATTCTCGAAGGCAAAGACAAAGGTCGAGTGATCACAAGAAACGTTCGAGGCCCTGTTAGGACAGGGGACATTCTGATGCTGAGAGAGACTGAGCGGGAAGCCAAAAGAATATCCTAACCTAGGGATAGTCGATGCCTAAACCGAGGTCATGCTCTTTCTGTGGGAGAGAATTTCCCCAAGGATTCGGCTTGATGTACGTTAAAAACGACGGAACCATCCTCTGGTATTGCTCCAGCAAATGCCGAAAAAGCTCCCTCCACCTTCGGAGGGACTCGAGGAAGCTCAAATGGACAGCCTACTACGGAAAGAAGGAAAAAGGCCGAGGTTAGGCTGATGGTGGAAAAAACCTTCGCCATACTAAAACCTGAAACCGTTGCCCGAGGCCTCGTCGGAGAGGTTCTTCGGCGGATTGAGCAAGAGGGCTTCAGAATCTGCGCCGCCAAACTCGTCAAGGCTACTGAGAAGCAGGCGGAAAAACTGTACGAGATGCACGTGGGAAAACCCTTCTACAAGGAACTTTTAAGCCACATCACCTCCGGGCCCATCTTCGTCATGGTGGTGGAAGGGGAAAGTGCTGTGCAAAGACTCAGAGCCTTGGTGGGAGCGACCAACCCTGCGGAGGCTGAGAAGGGAACCATCCGGGGAGACTACGGGTTAACCGTCACTAAGAACGCCATCCACGCTGCGGACAGTCAGGAAAACGCTAGGAGAGAGACGGCTATCTTCTTCGCTCCGGAAGAAATCCTAGACCTTTAACAAACCTTCCGACTTGTAAAAATTACATCTCACCTAAAATGCTGGGTTCATCGCCCACCGGCAGCGACACTTTAATAGGAGCGATTTTTTAAATTTTAATAGACCTCATCACCGAGATGTTGGTTCACCGTGTTTTCCAGCGCCTTTAAGCGTACACTTTGGTGGATGATAGCCGGAACGAGGGGAGGGGTAACCCGGGGAAAAATAATCCTCGCCTTGAAGGAGAGGCCTTTGAACGCCAATCAGCTGGCTGAGCTTCTTCAACTACACTACAGGGCTATCCGCTTCCATCTGGAACTGCTGGTTGACAACAACATCCTCACCAATGCTGGGGGTAAATACGGGGCGGTTTATTTTCTTTCCCCAGAGATTGAGTCAAACTGGGAGCTCTTCAAGGAAATATGGAATCGCCTCCAAAGGATAGATAAAAAGAAAGGGTGAATCAACGTATAAGACATCAGGAAGGTTGAACAGATATGACTTTAGAGAGTGGTGTGCATATAGTTTCTCATATTGTTCAAATAACCATCACCCTGATAATTATCTACTATTTCATTCAAAATTATAGGGCCATAAGGTCAAGGTTTAACTTAGGTCTCATTCTCTTCGCCGTGGCCATGTTGTTTCAGATTGTTTTCGCTTGGTCTTTGCACATCCCTCTCCATCTTCTGTCGGAAACGTTTGAGATAGCGGCGCTTTTGATCTTTTTAAGCCTTATAAGACGGTGAAAACGCCTTCCCATCAGGTCAGCGTGTATATGTCTATATAGTTAAAATATTGTATAGACGTAAAAGCTAAATATCTTGAATTTATAATTAATTTGTAACAAATTTATAATAGATGGATGACATTTGAGCGACAGCCCTGCGGAAATACCTCCCGCCTCCGAAACAGCAAAACCTTCCCCGCTTAGGATGATGGCAGAAGCCTTAAAGCTACATCGCCAAGGGAAGCCTTTGGCTAAGGATGATGTAATCTCCCTCTTCTTCTCGATGGCTGATTATGTGCACAAAGCTTGGAAGGCAGGCCTCAGTAAAAGAAGCGAATGCGCCTATGCAGGTTCTCTGCTTCTCTACGAGACGCTGAAAAGGACAGGCTTCCGATTTGCCTCCGACGTGGAGGATGCCAATCGAATCTGGAAAGCTGGAATGAAGCTGGCGGAGGAAATTTGGAACAAGCTTGAATCTTCCAGGAATAACCCGCTCTCGGGTGAAGGTCTGAGCTTTAAGGAGGAAATCCAAGCCATGTCCTCTCTACTCTGGGAGGAATACCAAAAGGTAGCTAACCCTCCTGCAGGTCAAGTGGAAGGAAAAGGATTGACTGAAGTTTTCAGAAAGGCGGTTGAATACGTCGAAGCTGGAAAAAAGGAGGGGCTTCAAGAACATCAGATCCAGATGCAGTTACCTGAGTTTAGACATGGACGATTCCGCGTAAACAGAGTTTACAGTTTCGACCCTCTTATCCTGGGAATGCATCTGAACGATGAGGCAAGACTCAGGTTTAATCCAAAGGTCAAAAAAACCGTGGAGGATTTCGCAGCTAGGCGGGGTTTAAGGTTTCAACCCTCAAGCTTTGACATCTACCTTCTCAAGGGAGAGAAGAAGGTGGCTTGGCTTAGGGAGGATTTCTTTGGGGCGTCAACCCCGGAGCTTTTTGAGGAGATAGGCCGCATAATCTACGGCTCAGCCCTCAGGGATGATGAATGAAGAAAAATCATCTGCTGTCCGTCGCCGTAATCGTCATCGCCTTGGTTATTCTTGGTTACGCCCTACCGGTAACAGGGCGGATGAGCGAAATAATCCTAACAGTCGAAGAAGAATCCGGCCGGCTGGCTGAAGCTGATTCTTCACCCAAGATCATAGAGATCACCGCGAAAAGGTTCACCTTCGAACCCAACATCATTCACGTAAAGCTGGGAGAGGAGGTAATCTTCAGGATAAAGAGCGCGGATGTCACCCACGGATTCTACATCGACGGCTACGATTACTTCGTAACCATCCCCCCGGGAGAAGTCGTGGATGTGGGGCCGATAATTTTCGACGGACCGGGTAAATTGAAGATAAGATGCGCGATAACGTGCGGGCCTCTGCATCCATTCATGGTTGCGGACATACTCGTGGAGCCCAATTATGTTTTCCCAGCCTTCATCTTCTTAACGTTAGGCATGTTCGGGGCCACCACTCTCTACATCAGCCGAGGGCCCAGTAACCGAATGCTGGGAGTTCCCCTTGACAAGGATGTTGACTTGCTGAGGGTTAAGATCGTAGGGCCTATTTTGAAGAAGATTCTCCAATGGAGGGGTATCCACTTTGCACTCATCTGGCCAAACCTTCTGATCTTTATGATCGTCTTAACAACAGCATTCTTCGGTAATCCAACAGGAAACAAGAACTTCTCCATAGCGGTAGTCTGGATACTTTGGTTTGCCGCTGTTGAATTTATGATACTCTTTGCTGGAAGACTATGGTGCACTGTCTGTCCTCTACCGGCTTTCGGAGAATGGCTTGCAAGAAGAAGACTTTACGGTGTTCACAGTCTGAGAAAGTGGCTGTCTTTGGGAAAAAAGTGGCCTAAAAGCTTGAACAACATGTGGATACCGGCCTTCGGTTTCTTAGGAATA
Organism: Candidatus Hecatella orcuttiae; assembly: GCA_002011035.2. GTDB lineage: Archaea > Thermoproteota > Bathyarchaeia > Hecatellales > Hecatellaceae > Hecatella > Hecatella orcuttiae. Next base: position 474,004 of record MTLY02000003.1, read on the forward strand.
TCTCTCATCGTTCCTTGGCTTGTCACAAGACCCGTAGTGACCGGGTTTTTGTTCCTCATACTTATAGTGCTCCCTTTGATTCTACATCCAATTTTTACCCGGAGATATTTCTGTCGCTCTGTCTGTCCGGCGGGCGGATACATAGGCCATCATTCTAACGCTTCGATCCTCGCTATTAGATGCCGGAATAAAACTGTCTGCGATAAGCATGTGGCTAAAGAGTGTATCGGTGGAAGTCCCAAAGGCTACGGTTGCCCTTGGGTGCTCTATCCGGGTGGCAACGACCAGAACACCTACTGCGGTCAGTGTTTTGAATGCCTCAAATCTTGTCCCTTAGACAATATGACGCTGAAGCTGAGGATGATAGGCCAAGACCTAGCTAACCTAGCAACCAAAGCCAAGGACAAGTTTGATGAGGCGTGGATGGATTTCATCAGATTTACCTTGGTCATCACTTACCAGCTGGTCTTTTTCGGCCCCTACTTCTGGTTTAAAGACTGGGGTAACATGGGGAATATCTTCGGAGCTAACCTGGCCACCATAGGACTTCTCACACCTTCTTTCCAAGGACTGAGCAACTGGTTCGGATGGGCGGTGATAGTGGGTGGCACTGCATTAGTAGGCTATCCTGCCCTGTTCTACGCCTTCTCTTGGCTGGCGAAGAAGACTGCCGGCGATGTTGAACACGCACCTAAACAAGTCTTCCTCTCTTTCAGCTACGCCTTGACTCCCTACAGCCTGTTCCTTTGGCTGGCATTCGCCATCACCCTCGTAACCGTTAACTGGGCATATCCCCTAACGGCTTTTTCCGATCCTCTGGGGTGGGGTTGGAATCTGCTGGGAACCCGGTTTGCATGGAGACCAATCCTTCCGGATTTTCTGCCCTACTTCCAGCTACCGATTGTTCTTGTAGGGCTAGCTTTGGCGGTGAACAGCACCTACAACATCGCTGTGAGACTCTTCGGCGACCACGCTAAGGCTCTGAGAGCATCAACGGTCATGGGTGTTTTGCACACCCTTGCCGCCTTGGTTTTCATCTGGATTATATCGGGGTGAATGAAGTGATGAAGAAAACTGTACTGTTGTGGGAAAGCATTGCATTGCTCTTGGTAGTCGTCGCTGTGGCCGCGTTTTTCCTTCCTTTGGCAGATGGGATTTTCATGCCGAGGGAGCCGGACGAGATTGTGGTAAGGATGAGCATCAAGGAAAGCGGAGGCTTCGACCCCGAAGTCATAACCGTGAAGAAAGGGCAGACTGTCCGGTTGGTCCTCATAAGCATGGATGTTTCCCACGGCTTCACTGTCGAAGGCCTTGACATCGACGTGAAGATTGTTAATCCGGAAAAGAAGGTGGTGGTGGAGTTCACACCTGAGGAAGAGGGAGTCTACATGTTTAAATGTACAGTTCAATGCAGCCCCCTCCACCACTACATGAGGGGACTGTTCATAGTGGAGGGTTAGAGATGAAAAACAGCGTCTTAGCTCGGTTGTTGAAATTTCCGCCTTTGGTTTTCTTTCTTCTCCTGATCCTAAGCTTCACCGCCTTCCAAGGATACGTTTCACTTGTAGGAGTGGGGGAAGCGGAAGAGTTTCCACACATGGAACCGATAGTCACGACGGATAGCGAAACCTATTCCAGAGACTCTTTTGTGTACATCCACGTCAAGGTCAGTACGCATCCTCATGAGCATGTCCATGAGGAGGAGGCTGTGGTAGAGGAGCATGTCCATGAGGAGGAGGCTGTGGTAGAGGAGCATGTCCATGAGGAGGAGGCTGTTTTTGAAGGAGCTGAAGTTATCCTCATCATCTACGACCCAGAAGGTAACGTGTTTGCAGACCTGAGAGGAATAACCAATCAAGATGGAGAGATGATGTTTGAGGTTTACATAGGAGCTGATGACCCGACCGGCATCTACACTATCATCCCTGAAGCCAGCTTCAAAGGCTCACCTATCGTGATAGGGGAAACAGCCTATTTTAGAGTGACTTGAGAAAGGCTGAAAAGCAGTTTTTCTCAGATGATTTCTCCTTTAACCCCGCGAAATATTTTTTCGGCAGAAAATCTGTTAGAGCACTAAGAGAAGAGGCGCTGCCACTATCAAGGGAGCGAAGATCACCGACAGCATGTTGATGGCTTTAATCATAGGGTTAATGGCCGGACCTGCTGTGTCCTTGAAGGGGTCGCCCACCGTGTCCCCTATGACTGTGGCCGCGTGGGTTGGCGACCGCTTTCCTCCCAGCTTTCCTGTTTCCACGTATTTCTTGGCATTGTCCCAAGCTCCGCCGCCGTTGGCCATGAAGAGAGCTAAAGCCAGCCCGGTTACGATGGCGCCGATGAGCAAGCCGCCTAAAGCTTCAGCGCCCAATATGAAGCCTACTAGGATGGGTGACAGAACGGCTAAAAGGCCGGGGAGAGCCATCCCCCTCAAGGCGGTGCGGACGCTTATGTCTACGCATCGGCCGTAGTTCGGTTTGGCTTTTCCCTCCATGATGCCTGCAATCTCCCTAAACTGCCTTCGGACCTCCTCCACCATTCGGAAGGCACCCTTGCCCACGCCTTTGAGGCAGAGGGATGAGAAAATGAAAGTGATCCCTCCACCCAGCAGCAAACCTACCAGCACCCTAGCGTCCATGATGTTGATGACGGGATTGTCCAAGGAAATACCGCCGCCGAACTTGGCGACTTCTAGGACGTAGGCGAAGAGAAGGGATAAAGCCGCCAGCCCCGCTGAGCCGATGGCGAAGACCTTGGTTAAAGCCTTGGTGGTGTTGCCCACGGCGTCCAAGGCGTCGGTGACCTCCCTCACCTCGGGGGACAGTTCAGCCATTTCTGCTATTCCCCCTGCGTTGTCCACGATGGGACCGTAGGCGTCTACGGAGACGATTATCCCCGCGACGGAAAGCATGGACATGGCGGCTATGGCCACGCCGTAGAAGCCCACCACACCTCCCCCGGCTAGGAAGTAGGCGGCTATGACGCCTCCGCAGATGACGAGGATGGGGAGGATGGTGCTTTCCATGGCGTTGGCCAAGCCTGAGATGATGTTGATTCCCGGCCCTGCTTGGGAGGCCTCCGCAACCTTGCGCACAGGGCTGTGCTCGTAGGAAGTATAATAGTCGGTTAGAAGAGCCAGGAGAACCACGATCACCACGCCTACGATAGTTGTGTAGAAGATTCCCATGCCCATCCCGGTGTAGACGGTCAGAATGTAGAATCCGGCGATGGATACGGCCACTGTGACAGCTATCCCTTGGAGAATGGCTGAAGTAGGACTCCCAGTCTTCCTGATTCTCACAAAAAAAGTGCCGACGATGGTGGCGAAAATGGCAACAGCTCCCAAAAGCAGCGGATAGGTAACCCTCTGAGCGTTGAAGACCGGAAAAGCCCCCAAAAGCATGGCTCCGATGATGGTCACAGCGTAGGTTTCGAAGAGATCCGCAGCCATCCCGGCCACATCCCCCACGTTGTCCCCCACGGCGTCGGCTATCACCGCCGGGTTTCGAGGGTCATCCTCCGGTATCCCCGCCTCCACCTTCCCCACCAAGTCCGCTCCCACGTCGGCGGATTTGGTGTAGATTCCTCCCCCTATCCTGGCAAAGAGGGCTACAAGGCTTCCTCCGAAGCCGAAGCCTGCGAAGAGAATAGGGTCGGTCCAGAGGAAGTAGAAGACGGTCACGCCCATCAAGGCTAATCCCACCATGAACAAGCCCATCACAGCTCCGCCTTTGAAGGCTACCCGCAACGCAGCGCCTATGCCCCTGTGGGCAGCGTTGGCCGTTCGGACGTTGGCCTTGACGGCCACGTTCATGCCTAGGTAGCCCGCTAAGGCGGAAAGACAGGCTCCTGCGATGAAGGAAACCCCGGTGTTCCAGTTGATGGCTAGACCCAGCACCACACCTACGATGACCATGAGGGTTAGCAATGCGCGGTATTGCCTGCTGAGGTAGGCTTGAGCTCCTTCCCTGATAGCCTCGTAGATTTCCCTCATCCGAGGGTTCCCCAGTTCCTCTTTTAGGATGCTCCAGACGAGGTAGCCGACGAAACCTAAGGCGGCGAGAGAAGCCATAGGCGCGATTATAATAGGCTCCATGGTCACTCAGCCTATGCCAGTAAAATCTAACTTTAACTCTATTTGAGCTAGGTTTATAAATATTCCATTCGCGGAGAATTAAGCGGCTTGAAGCTTTATAATCCTGAAGTGCTTCCCCATGCAAACCCCGGCGGGGTTCCCCTTGCCCATCCGACAGCCCATCGTCGTCGTCTTAGGTCATGTCGACCACGGGAAAACCACCCTCCTAGACAGAATTAGAGGAACGGCTGTAGCGGCCCGGGAGCCGGGAGCCATCTCCCAGCACATAGGGGCCAGCTTTGTTCCCGCTCAGGTTCTGGCTGACATCTGCCGTGGGCTGTTGGAGGTTTTCCGGTTCAAAATAGACATCCCCGGCTTGCTTTTCATAGACACCCCCGGCCACTCGGCTTTTTCCAACCTGCGAAGGCGAGGTGGCTCGGTGGCGGACATCGCCATCCTCGTCATCGACCTCATGGAGGGAGTGAAGCCTCAGACAGCGGAATCCATAGATATATTGAAGGCTCGAAAAACTCCCTTTGTGGTTGCTGCCAACAAACTCGACATGGTTCCCGGCTGGCGGTCTACGGAGGGAGGCAGCTTCCTTGAGTCCGTGAAGAAGATGGGGCTGCCTGTTGTTAAGGTTTTGGATGAAAAAATCTACTTCATCGTGGGGAGTTTAGCTGAGTTTAAGCTGAGCGGGGAAAGATTTGACCGGGTGAGGGACTTTAGAAAAAACGTGGCGATAGTTCCGGTAAGCGCAAAAACTGGAGAAGGGCTGCCCGACCTCCTCACTGTCTTGGTGGGGCTGACCCAGCAATATATGAAAGAGCGACTCGTAGTCTCTGAGGGAGGCGCCTGCGGCACGATTTTAGAGGTTAAGGAAGACCCCGGGCTCGGTGTCAACGTCAACACCATAATCTACGATGGAGTTCTTCGAGAAAACGACACACTGGTGGTGGGAGGTAAGCAGAAGGTTTTCACCACCAAGGTTCGAGCCATCCTTGTACCGAAGCCTCTGGACGAAATAAGAGACCCTAGGGAAAAATTCTTGAAAATCAAAGAAGTTCCCGCCGCCGCAGGGGTTAAGATAGTGGCCCCGGGACTTGAAGAAGCCCTGCCTGGAAGCCCCCTCTATGCTCTCTCCGAAGATTCCACCCCGGAGCAGTTGGTCTCTAAGGTTAGGGAAGAAATAGAGGGGGTGAGAATCTCCACCGACAAAGTCGGCGTAGTCCTCAAAGCGGACACCCTCGGCTCTTTGGAAGCCTTGGTAGGTGAGCTGGAATCCTCCAACATCCCCGTTCGACTGGCGGATGTGGGAGACATATCCAGAAGAGACGTGGTGGAAGCGGAGGTTGTGAAGGCTGAGGAGCCCGCCTACGGTGTGGTCTTAGGCTTCAACGTGAAGGTTCTTCCCGACGCTGCGGAGGAGGCTTCGAAGCGAGGCGTGCTGATATTTCAGAACAACGTCATCTACGGGTTGCTGGAAGAATATTTAGAATGGATGGGAAGCCTCAAGGAGAGGGAAACCCGGAAAGCCTTGGAATCTCTGTGGCGGCCGGCTAAGCTGAAGGTGCTCAAAGGCCTTGTTTTCCGCAGAAGCAAACCCGCCATCTTCGGAGTGGAGGTCCTAGCTGGAACGGTTAAATCCGGCTCCCCAATCATCCGAGCCAACGGGGTGGAAGTTGGAAAAATCGTTCAAATACAGGATAAAGGCGAAACCATTCCACAAGCATCCAAGGGCATGCAGGTAGCCGTCTCCATGAAGGAGCCCACAGTAGGACGCCACATCCGGGAGGAAGACATCCTGTATGTGGATGTTCCCGAAAGCCATGTTAAGCTTCTCCGCAGCGAATACCAAAACATCCTAAGCAGGGATGAAATCGAATGCCTCAACGAGTTCGTCGAAATTAAAAGGAAAACAGCCCCATACTTCGCCTTCGGCACCTAACCCTCCCTTTTCAGGGACGAAATTCTTAATAACAGCCAAACCCCCATCCACTCTAAGGTTTTACCCACGGCTTTCTCGTCAAAGGTAGGTGTCCGAGCTGGCTTCAGAAAGGGGAAAAAGCGAAAAACAGCCTGAGAGTTCAGAGGAGCCCATCAAAGTTAACGTCAAGTTCTTCACAACCCTGAGGGAGATGGTGGGCAAGAGAAACGAAGAATTCACCCTCCCCCCTACCGCCACCGTGGAAAATCTTCTGGAAATACTCTGCAAAACCTACGGGCCGTCCTTCGCAGAATACCTCTTTGAGGGAGGGAAGCTCAGGTCCTACCTGCAAATCCTCGTCGACGGGAAAAACGTGAACCTTCTCGAAGGGCTTAAGACCCGGTTGAAAAACGGAACCTCCTTGGCAATTTTACCGCCCGCGGGGGGAGGCTGAAAGCACAGGCGGCTCCTGCGCCCACAAAAAACCGGGAGCAAACCGATGGACCGGGAGGTTTCCAAGCTGGCAGCCGTGGAAGAAGCTCCAAAGGTTTACGTAGAAAGCTTCGGCTGTTCTTCCAACATGGCTGACGGAGAAAGGATCGCCGGATGCCTTCAAGCAGCCGGCTACACCCTTGTCCCTCAACCGTCCGAAGCGGGAATAGTCATCTACAATACCTGCGCTGTGAAGGCTCCCACTGAAAACAAGACCCTCACCCTCCTTCAAAAGGTGCCTCCCGGCAAAAAATTGGTAGTAGCCGGCTGCCTGCCTCTCATCAATTTCCCGAGGCTGAAAAAGGAGGTCAGATTCGACGGAGCTATAGGGCCGGCTCCCGGGACTGAAATAGTCGACTTGGTTAGAAAGGTTGAGATGGGGGAAAAACCCGTTCTCCTCGAGAAAGGCTGGAAACCGCCTCTTTCTCTACCTAAAATTTCAACCTCACCCGTCAGGACTATAATACCCGTAGCTTACGGCTGCCTCAACGCATGCAGCTTTTGCTGCGTCCGCTTTGCTAGGGGTAGGCTGAGAAGCTATCCTATAGAGGATGTTGTTGAATACGTGAAGAAGGAAGTGAAGCTAGGGCGGCGGGAATTCTGGTTTACAGGGCAAGACCTCTCCTGCTATGGCAGAGACCTAGGCGTAGACCTTCCCACCCTCTTAGAAGCCGTAACCAAGGTCGAAGGACGGTTTTTCATCCGCGTAGGCATGGTGAACCCCCGCGGCTTCTCGAACTCCTTCCTAGAAGGGTTGCTGAAAGCCTACGAAAGCCCCAAGGTCTTCAAATTTCTCCACATCCCCCTTCAGAGCGGCGACGATGAAGTTTTGAAACTGATGAACCGAGGCTACACGGTGGAGGAGTTCAGAGACATCGTTTCCCAATTCCGCCGAAAATTTCCCCAGCTAACTCTAGCCACAGACATCATATGCGGACATCCCGGGGAATCCGAAGAAGCCCACCGCCGGACCATTAGGTTGCTGGAGGAGATCAGACCCGACATCGTCAATGTTTCAAAATTTTTCCCCAGACCCGGCACACCCGCCCAAGAGATGAACCCGCTTCCCTCCTGGAAGGTTAAGGAAAGAACCAGAAAACTGGCGCAAATATGCAGAAACATAGCTTGGGATAAAAACCGAAAATGGCTGGGTTGGAAGGGGGAGATCCTTGTAGAGGAAAAGGGGAGGGGGGACTCTTGGATTGGACGGAATATCGCCTACAAGCCTGTGGCCGTGAAGAGTACAGAGAACCTTTTGGGGAGGTTTCTTGAGGTAAGGGTTGTAGAAACTTTTTCAACTCATTTAGAGGCTGTATTGCTTCAATAGGCTTGATATGAAGCTTTTCAGTTAGACTTGAAGGGATGCGACTGGTTGCTGGGGAAAGTAATGGATTACAGAAATGTTAAAAACAAAATTTTCGAAGTATGATATTTGACATATTCGATGCTATTGGAAAAACGCTTGCATAGAATTCTTTATATAAGCAAAGAACATTCGTATTTCAATTTAAATACAATTTAAATACATATTATATATTACATAAGCCTCCACTATAACACCACATTCAGGGAGTGAGATAGATGAAAGTAATCCCCGTACTCGTCGCCGAAGACCTAGGAAGAACCCCCCTGCCAAGGAGTGATGCTGTCTTGTACGATTTGGAAGAACATGAAGTTGAAGCAGAAAAGGTTGAAATGGTAAACCTGAATCTAAACCTCGACCAAATGGAAGAATACTGAATTTTCTTCCATCCCCCTTCTTTCTGAACAAACTATGTTTAAGGTTTTCATAAAAGTTTCCCTGTTCTTTTCGACGAAGCTGGCGGGTTATTTGAACACGTATACTCCGGGAGCGTAGCGGCCTGCCGAGGTTTTCCTTCGGGAAATCAAATGCACTATCTGCCTTTTAGCCAAGTGCTCCACGATTCTTCTGTTAACCTCCTCCAATTCTAATTCACCGCTCAGCCAGGAGATGGGAATGTTGACGAAGGCGAATTTTACAGGAAACATATGCCGGGTTGATTTTGGAGCGAAAAGCTGACCTTTCTCCACGGTTTCCACCACTTCCTCCTTGGTAACCGGAGGAGTCATCATCATGGCGGTTACCCTATTGAGTTTGATCTTTTCTCCCGCATCCTGTTCGGTGTGATAGGTGACTTTAAAGCCTCTTGACTTGAATTGTGTTTCCGCCAGCTTTACAGCATCGTAGGCTTCTTTGACTGTGGCTTCTTTTTGGCCTTGAACAGCGAAAGCCTTTCTCCAATTCGCCAAACCTAAAGTTGCCTTTCTCCCCTCCACAAGTCTGCTCACCTGTTCAAACGGTTTTTCCTCAGCTGTAAAGCCAAGTTTCTCCATTGTCGAAATCAATATTTCCAAAGTATTTTCCGCGGAGCCGGTGACCATTCTATACCATCTGCCAATCTCCACCAAGTCACTGGAATAGTCTACGAAGCATACGGGGATGTAGCGGAAGTGAAGGTTTTTCACAGCCGCCACTCTGTGCATGCCGTCCAAGATAATGTGTGTCTTTGCATCTGCGATGATGGGATGTTTGATGCATCCGTCGGCTCTGATGACTTCTGTCAGTTTGCCCAAAAGATTCGGCAAGACTTCTTCGTGAAATTTCAGCCTGCTTCCTTCCTCCGCCGCAATCTCCAGATCGAGTAAAGGGTGGCGAACCTTAAATCCAGGGCTCATCTAACATCTACCGCTCATTCCCGCATTCATGACGTAGGTAGCCTTGTACTTATTTTTTTAACCATTTCAGGAGGTCTTTCGACGAAATAACGTTTCCCAGAGAAAAGTTAAAAGTTTCGCCTAATGAAATTGAAGCGCTCATTGACGGCCTTTCAGTCAAAATTCTCTCTGCAAGTTCTTCCCCTGGGGAGAGTGTAAACAGTTCTCTTTTTATCAGTGTAGAGGTTTTGAATTCTCATGATTGAAGCGAAGATATGCGGGATTGAAGTGGGCGATAATTTTCCAGTAGCCGTCATCGGGGCGATAAATGTAAGCCCGGACTCTTTCTATAAAGGGTCGATAAAGCTGACCCGGGAAGAAATCGCCTTCCAAGCTGAAAAAATGGTGGGCGAGGGAGCAGCAGCCATCGACCTAGGAGCCGTGTCCACGGCACCCTATCGGAAATTTGAGGAAATCCCCGTGGCTGTGGAGAAGGAAAGACTTGTCAACGCTATTAAGACTGTGAAGGCTGTTGTGGACGTGCCTGTTTCCGCCGACACTCGCCTGAGCGAGGTGGCTGAAGCTGCTCTTAACGTGGGAGCCGACATCATCAATGATGTCAGCGGTTTCAAATGGGATGGTAGGATGGCGGACATCGTAGCCGAATATGGGGCAGTCGCCTACTTGGCTGCTTGTGAAAGAAAACCGGGAGAAGGCGGGCCGGTGGGGAGAATCTTAGCGGCTTTGAAGGAAAGTCTGGAAATCGCCCAAGTCAAGGGTGTGGCTTTGGAGAAGCTGGTGGTAGACCCTGCCATAGGTTTTCTGAGGCCTCCCGACTATCCTTGGTATCTCTGGGATTGTTACGTGTTGGGGAACCTATTTCGGCTGAGGTCTTTGGGGAGACCTATCCTCGTGGCTGTTTCCAGAAAGTCTTTCATCGGGAAAATTCTGGGGCAAGAGCATCCAGAACAGAGACTTTACGGGTCCTTGGCCTCGGAGGCTGTAGCTGTGTACAATGGCGCCCACATGATCCGCACCCACGACGTAGCGGCTACCGTTGAAGCTGTAAGGATGGCGGAATCCATGAGGAGGAAAGTTTCCCTTAAAGCCTCCGGTAGAATCGAGGTGGAAACGGTGGCCGGTGCAGGGTTTAAAGATGATATGGCGGAAGAGATTAGAAAGCTGGGGGCTGCGGGTGCGGAAGCCCTAAGCCAAAAGGCGGTGTTTCGGGCGATAAAAGTGAAGAACCTGCCAACTCCTCTAGCCTTGCTCGTGAAACAGGAAATGTTGGCAGTAGGAGGCGACGCGGCGTTGCCAGAGTCCGCCCTAGTTTTTGGCGAAAAGGCTGTGGACGTTCTTCTGCTGGGTACCTTGGCTCAGTATAATGGGTTTATGGAAAAAATAAAGAGGGCTCCTTTCGAAGGCTGGAGGCTTGCTGAGGTTTTGCGAGAGTTATTGAAGCTTGAAGAAGAACATACCCTTTTGGGGACTCAGGCTGAGGGAAGCGCTTCCCCGTAGAGGGTTGTGCCCATGCAGCTTTTCAGTGTAAAGACCCCTCTAATCCGCCCCAAAGATAACCTTGTGGATATTCTACTTCGCAGCGTGAAGAAGCAGGGCTTAAAGCTTCAGGAGGGAGACATCCTAGCGATATCTTCAAAGGTTCTCTCCTACGCGGAAGGCCGGGTGATTCGTATTGATGAAAAGCCTGCTTCCAAGGCGGCTAGAAAACTGGCGGAAAAATATTCTCTGGAGCCGGGGTTCGTGGAGTTGGTCATGGGAGAGGCGGAGGAGGTGTACGGAGGCGTCTACAGGGCGCTTCTCACCTTGAAGGACTCCCTTCTCCTACCCAACGCGGGCATCGACCATAAGAATGCTCCTCGAGGCCACGTTGTCCTTCTCCCTTCAAACCCGCAAAGGGCTGCGGAGAGGATCAGAGGCGAGCTTTTCCTTCGAACCGGTAAAAAAGTGGGGGTTCTCATCGTGGACAGTCACACCCTTCCCTTAAGGCTGGGGATCACAGGAATAGCCTTAGGGGTCGCTGGATTTAACGCCGTGGAAGACTGCCGAGGGAAACTGGACCTTTACGGTAAGCCTCTACTGATCACCCGGACGGCTGTGGCTGACAGTCTAGCCTCCGCCGCCAACCTGCTGATGGGAGAGACAGGAGAGCGAACTCCCGCGGTCATCATTCGGGGGGCGCCCGTTACCCTCAGGGAGAAAGCGAACGTGAGGGAAACTCACATCAGCCCGAAAGAATGCCTTTACTTCAAAAGCTTCAAGCTGAAGCAGTATTACAAGAAGCGAAGCCGCCGGAAGGGCTGAAGGTTCTATTTTCTGAAGAAGTCGATGATCTTGTGGGCTATCAGAACGCTGGCGTTTCTTTGAGCCTCCTCAGTCTGTCCGCCTATGTGGGGAGTGCAGACCACGTTGGGAAGTTTAGCCAGCTCCAAGTTGGTGGGGGGCTCGGTTTCATGGCAGTCCAGCCCGGCGCCGGCGACCTTGCCGGTTTTCAGGGCTTTGTACAAGGCTTTCTCGTCGATGAGCGCTCCCCTGGCTATGTTTATGATGATCACGCCGTCCTTCATCATGGCGAATTCTTTTTCCCCGATCATGTGGTAGGTTTCCGGAAGCAAGGTAGCGTGCAGAGTTATGATGTCTGAATTTCTCAGCAGCTCCTCCAAGGAGACAGCCTTCCCTCCCACCTCCTTCAGTGCAGCTTCGTTCATGAAGGGGTCGTAGGCTAAAATATTCATCCCCAAGGTTTTGGCGATCTTCGCCACCCTAGAGCCTATCCGGCCGAAGCCTATCACTCCGAGGGTCTGGCCTTGAAGCTGACGGCCCATTATTTTACTTTTCAGCCACTCCCCCTTTTTGAGGGCGCTGTCGGCTAAGGGGATCTGCCTTGCCACAGCGATCATCAAGCCTATGGTGAGTTCAGCTACGGCGTCGGTGACGGCTTCGGGGGATGTCAGCACCTTCGTCCTTTTGATGACCTCCGCATCTATGTTGTCCACTCCCACCCCCACTCTTCCTATGACTTTCACCCTAGAATTTTCAGGAACCACGTCTTTGGTGACTTTCGTTCTGCTTCTCACGATCAAGGCATCATAGTCTCTAGCTATCTTCTCCAACTCTTCAGGCTTCAAATCCAGTTTCTCGTCGACGTCGAATCCAGCCTCCCTCAGCAGGTTTAGGCCTTCTTCATGAATTTTATCGCAGACCAGAATTTTCACCATCTCACCTGCCCTCCTGCGAAGTGTGCAATGCGGCTAACTGTGCTTCTCCAGTAGGATGGGTCTGCGGTGATATTATAGTTTTTTGGAAACCCTGAATTATTTATGGGTTCATCACCCTCCGATAAGCATGGAGGACGCAGGTTGGGCAGCGTGGAAAAAAGGCTTAGGCCGCTTAAAGAAAAGACCATCCCCCTGAAACCCATAGGCTTCGTCCGTTCGCCCCAAAAGGAGGGAACCGTCAAAGATCGAAGTTTAACCTCGGAGATTGTTTTAGAAAAAACCTACTCGGCGGGGCTGGAAGGCTTGGAGGGCTTCTCCCACCTCTACGTCATCTACTGGCTTCACAAAATCAGAGAAGCTCCCAAACTGAAGGTTCACCCTTGGGGAAGCCGGGAGATGCCTTTGCTGGGCGTTTTCGCCACCCGCTCCCCCAGCCGCCCTAATCCTCTGGGGCTGACCTTGGTTGAGCTTTTGGAGAGGGAAGACTGTGTGTTGAAGGTTCGAGGCTTGGACGCCTTAGACGGCTCCCCTGTGTTGGACTTGAAACCCTTCGACTTTTCGGATGTAGACGAATACCGGAAGGTCAGAGTTCCCGGTTGGTGGGTTAAAGCCAAACCTGAGAAGTGGAAAAAATGGAAGAAACTAGTAGGCGGCTCTAGAACCCATCCTCCACTATGATATAACGGGAAAGTTCAGCCGACCCATAGCATTCTGAAGGCTATGAGGAGGAGGACGAGGCCGAAAATCCTCCGAAGCACCGGCGCCCCGGCCTTTTTCGAAATTCTAACTCCCACCTGCGCTCCTCCAAAGGCGCCTAAGCCCAGCGCTAAGGTGAGGGGGAGGTTGACGTGGCCTAGAGTCGAGTGAGCTGCGGCTCCGAAGGCGGAGGTGATGAGGCTGGTGAGGCTGGAGGTGGCTATGGCCACGTGGACAGGGACGCCTAAACCCAAGGTCATCAAGGGCACCTTAAGAAGCCCTCCGCCTATACCGGCTATGCCTGAAAGGAGGCCTACGGCGAACCCTCCGGCTAGTAGGGGGACAACGTTGACGGTGAATTCAAACTTCTTGTTCTCTCCGTCCACAAACAGCCGCCTCCACAACAGCGGCTTAGGGCTCAGCCTAGCGGGGAATATCCTCTTCCTCCAAAGGCTGAATCCCGTCAGCATACTGACCCCCGCGTAGGCGGCGAGAACTCCGAAAACTGTGCGCAGAACCGTCGGCTCCAAGAATCCGGTTAGGGAGGCTCCCAGAAAGGAGCCGGGAGCCGCGGCGGACTCTAGGAGGAGCCCCAGCTTGTAGTCTACGCGCTTCTGGTGGAAGTAGCTCAGCGTGGCTGAGGAGGTGGTGAAAAGGTTGGATGCCATGGAGGTTCCCACAGCCGAATGGATAGACTGGCCGAGGAGAAAGTGAAGGTAGGGGACGAAGAGGAATCCTCCTCCCAGCCCCAGCATGCTGCCCAGTGTGCCTATGAGGACTCCGACGGTAAAAATTAAGGCAGCGGCTTCCACGGGCATCTAAACCTTGCCTGAAATTTTCCTCAGCAGGGCGGAGAAAACCCGGAGTTACCTGACTTTGAGGGCGTACCTTCCCGCTCTGGTGATTCCCATCTTCTTCCCTATCTCGGACTTCTCCGGGTCGAGGATGATGAGAACTCCTGTGAAGTCGTCGGAGAGACTAGACTCCTTGCAGTTAGGGCAGATGTTGCCGTAGACGATGAGGTGGCATTTGACGCAGGCTCGCTCCTTCACTTTTTCTTCCCCTCCGCCTGCGGAGTTCGCTTCTCCGCTTCCCTCAGTTTTTTAACATCATCCCTGATCCACTCCAGCTTCCCCAGATAGGGCTGCCTCATGGTGATGCCTATCTTGCCGCTGGAGCCTCCTTTGGCTATGCTGATGGCTGTCACCCTCGCTCGAACCTTATCCCCGCTGGCCAGCTTCCTAAGGGTCTCCCTTCCCAGGAGGGTTCCTTGCTTTTCTTCGTAGACCACGTAGTCGTCGATTATCTGGGAGATGTGAAGCAGAGCCTCCACAGGGCCTATTCTCACGAAGGAGCCGAAGTCCCCGATTTCAACCACCTCCCCCTCGACGATCTCCTGAACTTCCGGCTTGTAGTTTAGGAGGGTGAAGGTTGCCGTGTGGTAGGTGCCTCCGTCCCCGGGAAGAATCTTGCCCACCGGGGATATCTCCACCGACGTGACGGCGATGACGTAGCCTAGGTCCTTGCTGAGGATGCCCTCGTATTTCTTGCTCAACTCCTCCTCAGCTACCTTCTTCAGGTCGGAGCTGAACTTTTCCGGGGGAATCCTGACGATGTCTTGGCATTTCACAAGCTCAAACATTTAGGCTACATACCCCTCCAAAACCAAACGGGTCTTCTCCCTCAAGAATACAACAGGTAAACCTTTAGCGCGAAGCTGCCTTCTCAGCTTCGAGTCCCCTGTGGCCACCGGGCAGCCTAATGCTTCCGCAGCCCTGACCAAGTACTCGTCCACAGACTCTCCGGGGAGCTTATTGAAATCAGCCTTCAGACAGCGCTCCGCTATTCTCAGGGCGTGGGCGGCCTTTCTTCCAAGGCCGGTCTCAGAGTTGGAAGCTATTTTTTCAACCTCCTCCAGCACCGGGGGCAAAACCACAGGTTCGACTTTCGTTGATAAAAGTCTCTCCAGTTCCTTAAATATATCTATTCTCCTATGAGTTGGGAGAAAAAGGAAGCTGGAGTCCAACAGCACCTTTCTAGGCAAAGAGAAAACATTCACCCTTTCCCAGTTCGGCAAGCTAAGGTAGTAACAGGCTATTAAATGTTTTGAAAACCTTGGTAAGCGTCTTCCCGAGTGAAACCCGCTGCTTCAGTTGCGGTTGCGGGGGAGAGGGATCAAAAACCGAGGAAAACCCTTTCCAGCTTCTACCAGGTCTTAAGCATTCTTTATGTTTTCCCTTCCCTCCCCTTCATGCCGTTGGCAGTTTATAAAGTTGCGAATCAAAATTCTTTCATGAGAGTTCATTCGGTGAAGGAAATTCTTTATTGGAACGTCTTTAATTTTTCCCCAAGACTTCCCGATTTTTTTACAGGTTTATGCTAAGTGCGAAGATAGGATTCGCCTCCACCTTCTCATCGTTTCATCAAAGGTTTCATCCGTCCTTCTCCGTAAATTTTTATGTGATTCTTCAGTTTGATGAAAGAATGCGGAAGGACTCCCGATGGCTTTCTCAGGTTTCTTACGGAGGATGAAGCATCGCTCTTCCAACGCCCCTTCTCGCTCCAACGGGGCCGCCGCAGACAATTTCCTGTTCCTCCTCCCCCTAGGAGCCATCTTCGCAGGCTGGGAGGCCGCTGCGAGGCTGAACCTGTTTTTCGTTAAATTCGCGCCTTCCCCCTCTGAGATCCTCGCGGTTTTGTTCACCAACCTAGGCAATCCTGAATTCGTCTATCTTATCCTCCACAGCATGGCCAACTTGGTCTTAGGCATCATCATAGCCAGTGTTTTCGCCATACCCCTAGCCATCGGGACGGGGTTGAAGTCTCGGGTTGATTCCACGCTTACCCCTTTGGTGATGATAGTGGGAGCGCTGCCTGACCTGGCGCTTCTCCCTTTGATAGTCTTCTGGTTCGGCCCCGGGATGGCGGCCGCTGTGTTCATGGCCACTGTGGTGGCGTTTTTCCCCGTGTTCTTCACCGTGAGGGAGGGTGTGAAAGATATTCCTCAAGACTATTTCCATGTGGCGGAGATCTACAAGGCGAAAAAATACCAAGTCTACACCAAGCTGGTTTTCCCCGCTGTTTTGCCTCAGATCGTAACTGGGGTGAGGTTGGCTTACGAGTTTCTATGGGAAATAGTCTTAGCCATAGAAATCATAGCCAGCATCCACGGCATAGGCTTCTTCATCAACCACTCCGTTCAGGCTGAGTCTCTCACCCAAGCTTTCGCCGGCATCTTCGCCATCGGAGGCTTAGCCATCATCATTGACAGGACTGTCTTCCAGCGGCTGGAGAACTACATCAGGAAGTGGCATGAATGACCGTGTGCTTGGAGGTTGAGAAGGTAACCAAGCACTTCCCCCATCGTAGGGAGAGAGTCTGCACCCTCCACGAGGTAACCTTCGACGTCCACGACAAAGAGTTCGTGTGCATCATCGGGCCCAGCGGCTGCGGGAAGTCCACGCTTCTCAAGATCATCGCCGGCTTAGATGCGCCCTCCACCGGGGAGGTCAGGCTTAGGGGTGAAAGCATCGAGGAGCCTCATCCCAAGATAAGCATGGTGTTCCAATCCTTCGCCCTTTTCCCTTGGAGGACGGTGGTTCAAAACGTGGAATTCGGCCTTGAAGCCAGGGGAGTCCCCCGCCCTCAGAGGAGGAAAATCGCCCTCGAGCTTCTGGAAATGGTGGGATTGAAGGGTCTGGAGAACCTTTATCCCAAAGAGATTTCCGGGGGGATGAAGCAGAGAGTCGGCATTGCAAGGGCCTTAGCCGTCGACCCCGAGGTCATCCTGATGGATGAGGCCTTCAGCGCGGTCGACGAATTTACGGCGCAGGTTTTGAGAAGCGAGGTTCTGGAGCTTTGGGAGGAGACGGAGAAAACCTTCCTGCTTGTTACCCACAACCTGACGGAAGCCATAGAGATGGCTGACAGGATTATTGTCCTAAGTTCGAAGCCGGCTAGACTTAAGTGCAATGTCCCCGTCCACCTTAAGAGGCCTAGGAATAGGGGAGAACCCCGTTTCTTGAAGTTTCAAAAAGAACTTTTCGAATTGCTGAGGGAGGAGCTGGAGAACACCATCGTGAGGCATAAGCTCAGAGCCGTCCACGCCCACCACGGCCTTGAAGACATGGAGAAGTAGCCCCTTTTTTTTGGGAGGCCGGTTTCCCCCTTTTTTCGCAGACGTTTTGAGACGTAGATTTTTATATGTGGGGGAAGGCTATATTCTTCTTGAGAATTAATCGATATGAGGCTAAAGTTGTTTGAAGCTTGTAACCATAGGTTTAGGGCAGGCTGGCGGGAGAATCGTCGACCTACTCCTCCATTATGATACTTGGGGAAGACACAAGCATATTGTGGCCTCCTGTATGGCTGTTAATACCTCCAAGTCGGACCTCATAGGCTTGAGAACCATCCCCCAGAAGCACAGGGTCCTCATAGGGCAGAGCGCTGTGAAAGGCCACGGAGTAGGATTAAACAACGAGCTGGCGGCTAAAATAATGGAAAAAGACCATCCGATGATCAAGAGAGTGCTGAGTGAGCGGGAGCACTTGGACATCGACGCCTTCCTCCTGATAGCCGGGCTTGGCGGGGGCACAGGTTCAGGGGGAACCCCCGTGCTGGTTAAAGCATTGAAGGAGAGCTACGGGGAGCCTGTCTATGTCCTCGGAGTGCTGCCCAGCGACGATGAGGGAGGCCTGATGTGCTACAACGCGGCGAGAAGCCTGGTTTCCCTCAAAGACAAGGCGGACGGAATCATTCTTTTCGACAACAACCTCTGGAGGAGGGAAGGGCTGCCCATCCAAGCCAGCTACGACGCCATGAACCACCAGGTGGTCAAGCCTCTGCCTGTGCTGATGGGAGCCGGGGAGGTCACGGCTAAGGATAAAATAGGCGCCAAGGTGGTAGACGCCTCCGACATTATGAACACCATCCGCCAGTTCACTGTCCTAGGCCATTCGGAAGTCCAGCTGGGTGGGCTGTGGAGTAAAAAAGTGGACATCCACGAGCTCATAAGACTGGCTGTGACGGGGAAGCTGACGGCTGAGTGCGACATAAAGCAGGCCCGCCGGGTCTTGTTCATGGTAGCCGGGCCTCCGCGGGAGATGAGCCGCGCCGGCATCGATCATGCTCGAAGCTGGCTGGAGAGCGTTGCCGTGAACGCGGAGCTGAGGGTGGGCGACTACCCGCTTCCCAAGTCTAAAACCATGATGAGCATCGTCCTCTTCTCAGGCATGGAGGACACGCCGAGGGTGAAGGCGTTGGTGAAGAAGGCTCTGGAGTATCAGAAACTTCAGGAAACCCGGGAGGCGGGGGTAAGCAGCTTGGAGTTGGGCAAAGGTCGGCTGAAGCCTCTGATAGAGTAGCAGAGCTGGACTCCGAAAACTTTTTCAGCTCCCCAGCTTTATGGGAGGCGGAGCAACCTTGCAGGTTTCAGGCTTCCGAAAGTTTTACCCCTTTTTCTTCGCAGTCCTTCTCTCCCTCGGCAGCTTGACGGCCTTGGCCTCCGCAGCCGCCCTCCAAGGGGAGGTCGAAGTTCTGCTGGAGGGGCTGAATCACCCTACAGGTTTGGCTGTGGACCAGGAGGGCAACGTTTACTTCACGGAGTTCGGTTTGGAGGGAGCTCTTAAAAAATACTGGGCGGACGGCCGGGTTTCCACGCTGCTCTCCAACCTCACCTCCGCGCCGGGGGTGGCAGTGGGGCCTGAAGGCGACGTCTACGTGGTGGAGGGCGCTGAAGGGGTGCTCTGGAGGCTGAGGCCCGGAGCTTCGGAGCCTGAGGCTGTGGTGGAGGAGACCTTGGGGATGTGGGACTTGGCCTTGGACGGAGACGGCAACCTTTACATTACCATCCGGTCGGTGGAGGGGGCGCTGCTGAGGCTGAGCCCCGGGGCTGAGCGGCCTGAAACCTTGGTGGAGGGTTTGAACGTCCCCTACGGAGTGGCCGTGGACGGAGCTGGCAGTGTCTACTGGGTGGAGTTTGGGAACAGAACGGAGAGCAACGGAGCCCTGAGGATGCTTCCCCCGGGGTCGGCGGAGCCTCTGACCCTGCTGGAGGGGCTGCGGAACCCCTACGACGTGGCTGTGGACGGCCGGGGCTGGGTTTACTTCACCGAGAAGGCGGGGACGCTGAAGGTTTTGAAGCCTGAGGGCGGGGAGCCGGAGGTAGTCCTCTCCGACCTGGGGAGGGTCTACGGCATCGCCTTCGACCCCTTGGGAAACCTGTACCTGGCTAGGTTCGGAAGCCCCGTTGGCACAGGCGACGGAGCCCTTTGGAGGCTTCGGGTTTCGGAGCCCCCTGCCCCCGAGGGCGAGGACGGGCGGCTGGCTGCTTTGGAAAGCCGGGTGGCTGAGCTTTCTTCGGAGGCTGCTTCCCTGGAAGCTCAGGTAGTTGCGTTGGGGGACGCCGTGGACGACTTGGCCGGTGAGGTGGCTGGGGTTGAGGGTTTGATACGGGGAGTTCTGGCTTTGGCGGCTGTGGCCGTGGTCTTGGCTGTGGCTTCCCTGGGGCTTCAGTTGAAGGCCGGGGCTCCGAAGGGGAAGGCTGGGCGTCCTCGGAGAGTTTGAGGCTTGGCTGAGCTGGAGGGAAACGTGAAGCCGCTGTCTCGGATGGAAACTTAGACTAGGAGCATTCGCATGGGTTTTAGTGTGCGTTTGAAGGGGTCGAGGACCAGTCCCAAAATTTCCAAGGTGACCACGCCTAACAGTGCCTCATCACCCGCCTCTCCTAGAATGACGGGGGTGCGGGCTTCTCCTTGGGGAAGGATGATGTAGCATTCTGAAACCTTCCGGGTTATCGCGCTTCCGTCGGCTAGGGTGAAGGTGTGCTCCCGCATGGGCTTCAGCCCGATTTTCCGCCATACTTTTTGGGGAAGTAGGGAGTAGGTTGCGCTGCTGTCGACGAGGAAGCGCACTTGCTCTTCTCCAGCCGGGCCCTTCACGGTTCCTTCGAGGTGGGTGATGCCCAAAAAAATATCCCCGCTTTTGAACGCGGTTTTCCGCTCTATTAAGCTTTACGCCCGTTGGATTGTGTGGTGTGAGTTTTTTGCAAGGTTTTTCAGGACTGCTGGTTTTGTAGGAGGGTGAGTCCGTAGGGTCTGGAATGTTCAACTTTTCTTGTTGAAGGGTTAAGCGAGGTGTTCTCAGAAAGTTTAAGGGCGTCTTTCCGCCGAAAACCTATGCCACCATATGCCACTATCGCGCACTTTTAGGGACTCTGCTCTGGGGCTGGGGTGTTGTGGTTTTTCAGGCGGCTGTTTAGGGTGGTTTTTGTTGTTTTTTGTTTACATTTGTATATAAAATGTAAGCTAAGGTATATATACTGTCGGAGGGCTAGTTTGAGGTTGGAAATATCTAACGGTATGAGTGTGAGAAAAAGATGAATACCATAGGCTTGAATATCGACATGAAAAAAGGTTTAGGCATAGCAACCATCGCCATACTCCTCCTAGGAGTACTAGCCGCCATACCCATCGTCCTACCCAAAGCCCACGCAGGCACCCTGGGAACCATAACCGTATCATCCGACAGGTTCAGCGGCGACAACCTACTTCAGATAACCATCACAGACCCAGATATCGCCGCTGCCACTGCTGGAATGCCCAGTGTTGAGGTAAACGGCGTAGCCATAGACCTCTATCAAATAGTGGGAGGCGCTTGGGTTGCGTGGATCGTGGACGACGCCTTTGATACTCCTACAAACGAAGGCCGTCCAGCTAATCCGCCCAACCAAGAAGCCAACCTCGGCGCTAACGAACCGAATGCTGATGACGACGGTGATGGCGTCACAGAGTTGGGCGAATTTGATGAGGTCGTTGAAGAGTTCGACTTTGCTGATGCAGGTGTGACCTCTGTTACGATCATCTACCATGATGTAGATCCCTTCCAGGATGTTTCTGTGACCGTAAGCTACGGTGCCATCACGGGCGCTGTTACCCTTGACCGTGAAGAGTACCCACTAGGCGCTACTGTCAACATCGATGTAGAGGACGTAGACCTGAACGCCGACCCCACAGCTGCGGAGACAACCGCAGCCTTGCTGAACCTCGCCACCACCACAGGTGGTGCTGTAGGCGTCCAGACTATGACTGAAACAGGTCCCACCACGGGCGTGTTTGAGGACGCCATAGCGCTGCCTGCGGGAACAGCAGTAGGAGACATCATCACGGTGACCTACGATGCCGGAGGAGACAACGTGGTGGTAACCGCCGTGGTCACAGCCAACACAGGCGCCGTGACCTTGGACAAGGCGGAGTACGACATCAACGATGTGGCTACCATAACCCTGACTGACCCAGACCTTAACCTCAACGCGGAGGCCGCTGACGAGGTTAACAACGTTAACGTGCTGAAAGTCACAGTAGACCTGCCGGCTGCTGTAGGAAACTACGCTGTGGACATGGATGAGACAGGCGTCAACACAGGTGTCTTCACCGGCCAGTTCTCCTTCGTCCTAGACGACGGAGATGCAAACGACGACAGCACCGCTGGCAACGACCCCATCATCGAAGTGGCCAGTGGAGCTACGATCACCGTAACCTACACCGACGCCAACACGGCGGACGGTCGGACGAACGTGGACCTCACAGCTACGGCTGACTTCGTCACCCACACAGGAACTGTTGCCTTGGACAGGGACACCTACGGCCCCAACGCCGTAGCTACCGTCACCGTGACGGACATGGACCTGAACACCGACTCCAGCGCTCGGGAGAGATACTACTCCTTAAACGTGCTGGATGTCACCAGCGCAGCTGACCAGAACGCTCCCCACGCCATCATGATCTTGGAGACGGGACCTGACACAGGTGTCTTCACCGGCCAGTTCCGGTTCACCACCACAGACGGTGCAGGAACTGCTGGCACCATTCCGACGGTGGAAGTTGCCATCGGCGGAACAGTGACTGTAACTTACACCGATGCGGTGGATGCAGCCGGTAATGCCGTGGACGTGACTGACACAGCTACCTTCAGAAGCCAGACAGGGTCCATCGACATCCTCAAGTCGGTGATCTCGCCGGACACCACCATCCTAGTCCAACTAACCGATCCAGACCTCAACACTGACGCCTACGTGGTAGACGACGCCTTCGACAGTCTGGCGGACACAGCTCTGACCTTCTACAGCACAAGCTGGCCTCTTACCTCTGGCACTGAAGATGAACACCAGTTCGAAGATAGTGCTGCGGTTGAAACCGACTTCGACGAGACGGGTGTTAACACAGGAGTCTTCGAGATACGAATAGACCTCAGCCACGCAACTGTTCTCGAAGCAGCCGGAGATACATTCTACGTTAAATACATCGATCCGGCTAACAGTGCAGGCGGCACCTCCACCCTCCAAGACACAGCCTCAGTTAGGACTAACACAGGGACATTGTCGCTGGACAAATCCGAATACAGCATCGGCGATACGATAACGATAACCCTGACCGACCCAGATCTGAACACTGACCCGGAAGCAGCGGACACAACTCCCGACGACGGTGACGACACACTGGAAGACAGCGAAGTCCTGATAAAGAGCAGCACGGATCCCACAGGCGAGGTCATAGTTCTCACAGAAACAGGCTGGGACACCAACGTCTTCACCGACACGATTATCGTGTCTGAAACCCAAGCCACAAATGACGAGTACCTTCTAGTATCCCGCGCCGACACGGTCACCGTCCAATACAGAGACGCGGCCACAGCCGGAGGCGGAGGAGCTATAACCATCACCGCTACAGCGACGATCACAGCCACCACAGGCACCCTCGAACTGGACAAGACCGTCTACACGCCCAGAGGAAAGGTCACCGTCACAGTGACCGACCCCGACCTCAACGTCAACTCCCTCGTCAACGACGAACTTGATGAAACAACGGAAAGAGCCAGAGCCTTCACCACCAGCGACCCCACAGGCATCTACTTCACCCTCACAGAAACAGGGCCTGACACAGGCGTCTTCCAAGCCATCATCACGTTGGCAGCAGCCACCAACGATGCTGCCGACGAGTTGAAGGCTGCGGACGACGACGGCCTGACGGTGGTCTACATCGACGCTGCGGATGCCGCGGGCAACTTGGATGTAGCCGTCAGGAAGACAGCTTTGGTCACCTACAACACAGGCATCCTCAGCTTCGACATGGCCTCCTACACCATGGATGACTCACCTGTGGTCACCCTCAATGACCCCGACCTCAACCTTGAACCAGCCCTCAGAGAATCCGCCAACATCGCAATAACTTCAAGCACCGACCCCGCGGGCATAAGGCTGACCTTAACCGAGACAGCTGTCGACTCCGGAGTATTCTCGGAGAGCTTCACCTTCACCACAGGCACATCCCAAGGCACCAAGCTGCAGGCTGCCGTGGGCGACATCATCACAGCGGTCTACGACGACGCCGCCAACGCCGACGGTCTGGCACAGAGGATTAAGGCCACCGCCACCCTGACGGTGACCCCGGTTGCGCCCGGAGTTGTCATCTCCGCCGGTGCACCGTCTCTGCTGGACGTCAACGGCAACCCCATCGCCGCAGCCACCGTGGGCACCACGGTGCTCCTGTCCACCGAGATGACCAACAGCGCCGCTGAAGACCAAGCCATGCTCTACATCGTCCAGGTCAAAGACGCCGCAGGCCGTGTGGTGAGCCTCAGCTTCATCAGCGGCACCGTCCCAGCCGGAGCCACCTACACCTTCGGAGTTCCGTGGATTCCGGCTGAAGCCGGAGACTACACCGTCGAAGTCTTCGCCTGGCACAGCTGGACAGACCCGACACCCCTATCAGAAGTCAGCACAGCCACAGTGACCGCCACCTCGTAAAAGGAGCTGACCCAAAATGTACCCGATGACACCCCAAAAATCCCTACCTTTCTTTATGGTAGCAGTGCTCATCGTCGCCGCAGCAGTTTTGCCTTTGGCTTTCGCCGCCCCCACGGTTGCCACGGATAAGGACACCTACGAGCCGGGGGACAGCCTTTCGGTGAGCGGTACAGCTGCGGCCAACGCTTTGGTGTCTCTTCAGCTGTTCGACCCCGACGGGGTTCGGGTGGCCATAGCCCAAGCGGAGGCCGACGCCGCCGGCGCCTACTCCGCCGCCAACATCTACACTTTCTCCGCCCAAGACCCCACAGGCACCTGGACGGTGAAAGCCTACGAAGGCGGCATAACCGCGGAGACTACCTTCCAACTGGTCTCCGAGATAACGCCCCCGGTAGAAGATAGAGTCGCCGAACTCGAAGCCCAAATCGCCGACCTCACCAGCCAACTGGAAGCCCTCCAAGCCGAACTCGCCGCCATCGAACTCCAACCAGGCCCTGAAGGTCCCCAAGGCCCTCCAGGCCCTGAAGGTCCCCAAGGCCCTCCAGGCCCAGCCGGCCCAGCCGGTCCAGCCGGCCCTGAAGGCCCACCGGGCCCACCGGGTCCTGCCGGCCCAGCCGGTCCAGCAGCACCCATGGGGCTGACCTACGGAGCCATCATCATCGCCATCATAGCCATAGCCCTCAGCGCCGCCAGCCTAGCCAGAAAACCCAAAGCCTAAACCCAAACCCAAAACCCCCCTTTTTATTTTTTTCAACACTTCCTCGGTTAAGGTAATATAACCTAGCAGATAGTATAGTGGATCACATACAAGCTCACCTAGGTGAAATGATTGTTGAATAAAACCCTAGAAAAAACCCCCTCCCTTCACACCCTCTTGGCCGCCGGTATCCTAGCGGTTGTGCTCATCGTCGCCGCAGCAGTTTTGCCTTTGGCTTTCGCCGCCCCCACGGTTGCCACGGATAAGGACACCTACGAGCCGGGGGACAGCCTTTCGGTGAGCGGTACAGCTGCGGCCAACGCTTTGGTGTCTCTTCAGCTGTTCGACCCCGACGGGGTTCGGGTGGCCATAGCCCAAGCGGAGGCCGACGCCGCCGGCGCCTACTCCGCCGCCAACATCTACACTTTCTCCGCCCAAGACCCCACAGGCACCTGGACGGTGAAAGCCTACGAAGGCGGCGCCTTCGCCACCGCCACCTTTACCCTCCGAGGAGTGGTGGACACCACGCCTCCAAGCCTAACCCTCAACTTCACGCCCCTCAAGGCCGTCTACGGCAAAGCTGACACCTTCACCATCACCCTCACCGCCGACGAACCCCTCCAATCCGCCGTCATCCACGTCAACCAGCAGGGAGCTCCCCTAGTCATCGACGGAAAATGGGCTGCCTCCGTGGAAGCCGCGGCCTCCCCAGAAGACCCCGCCCGCTGGAGCGGAAGCTACACCATCATGGAAGGCTACGACGGCCCGGCTCAAGTCCACGCCGTAGGCATAGACCTAGCCGGAAACAAGGGTGAAGCCACCGCCACCTTCCAAGTCGACACCGTCGCCCCCCAGCTGACCGTCACCGCGCCCTCCGCCACCACCGAGGCCACCGTCACCGTCACCGGAACCGTCGACGACCCGGATATCACCGAGATAACCCTAACCTACGACGCTGCGGTTAAAACAGTCAGCGTGAGCGAGGGCTCCTGGAGCGCCACCATCACCCTCCCAGCCGCGGGAAGCTACACCGTCCAAGCCACAGCCGTTGACGCTGCGGGCAACGTGGGCTCATCCCCCGCTGTCTCCATTGTCTACACTCCGCCCCCACCCCTAGAAGCCGAGGACATCATCGGCCCCATCCGCGCCGACATCTCCGATGTGAAAGGCGGCATCTCGGATGTGAAAGGCGGCATCTCAGAGGTTAAGGGCAGCATCTCCGAAGTCAGAGGCAGCATCTCCGAGCTGAGGGATGAAACCCGAGCCCTCAGCACAGCTGTCTCCAGTCTCACCGTCTACGTCATGGTCGCCGTTGTGCTCTCCCTCGTCGCCGCAGTCGCCGCCATCATCTCCGTGGTAACCATCGCCCGCAAGGTCGTGCTCAAATAAGGAGGAAAGACATTCCCAGCCCTAAATTCCTACATCAAGACTGTGAACAACCCTTTTTTTCAGACCACCGCTTCCAGCGGAAACCTTTTAGCCTTCCCCTTCAGATAACTAAACTCAGATAGGTTTGAACAGGAAACTTCTAGCAGCCCGCGAAGACTTGGTTAAAAAGATAGCTCAGATAGCCAAAAGAAAAAACCTAACTCTCTTCGCCTTCATCAACGAAACCTTGGAGCAGCTGCTGAAATCCGAAGAGAAAGGCGTCCCCCTGCCGCAGATAGTGGAAGAATACTTCATCCTCAAGACGGCGAAGGAAGCCGGCTTCAACCTAACGCCGGAAAGTCTTTTCCATGGGCTTCTGGAAAAAGTCTTCCAGAAGGACGATCGAGCCCTCCGCGAGGCTTGGAGGGACATGGGAGGTTGGTTTGGGAAATACTTCAAAACCCTTTACTCCAATCAAGACTCTCTAAAGCTCATCGAGAAAGTCATGAGGACCATTCTGTGGGAGGCCTCGGATTTCTCCCTCACGAAGGACGGTGAGGAAGTTTACCTCCGATGCATAGGCTCCCGGTGTCCCGCCTCCCACACTCTGCTCCTCTCCGCTCTCCTATCCGGCTTCATGGAAGCCTTCGACTACACGCCAGTTCGGAAGGACTTGGCCCGGGGGATAATATCCTTGACCTTCGTGAAAAGGAGGGAGTAAAACCACGACTGCGCCTAAAAAAGACAAAAAATTCATAGCTGTGAGAAGCGACCTCCTTCACAAGGTTATCGAAATATCCAACCGTCGAGGCACAACTGTCTACGGCTTCGTTAACGAAATCTTCGAACAGGCTATCAAGGCTGATGAGCTTAACGCCACTCCAACCCAAGTGGTGGAATACTACAGCCTCATGGAGACCATGAAAAAGGCCGGCGCGGTGATCATCACCCTCGACATCCTAAACCATTGTATTGAGAAGCTTTCCCGCATAGACAAAGACCTGAGCAAGAAATGGTACACATCGGGTTTATGGTATGGAAAATACCTCTCAGCCAAATTTCAAGACCCCTTGGAAACCTTGAAAAAAATATTGACCACCTGCTTCTGGGAGATCACGGAGGTGGAGCTGATCCAGAAAGACGAGGAAAACCTCACCCTGCGAGTGTTAGCTCCCAACCACACGGAGGTTCACACAGAGCTACTCCTGAGATTCGTCGAAGGAATTGTGAACTCCCTAGACTACAAGGTTCAAAGGGAAGAACACTGGAAAGGCATCATCCTCTTAGACCTTCAGAAAAGAATCATGCCCGCGGACATGGAATTAGAGATCGAAACCATATAACCCCTGCCGACGCCGGGGAATCCGCCCTTCAAAGGCCAACTTTATATATTCAGAGTCACGGAAAACGCTGATCGAAATGTACTTAAACTTCAAACCTCGCCGCAAAATAGACAGGAGTTGAGTTTTTCTTGTAAAAGCCCCTCTTCAACACGGCTTTTTTTAAGCATTTCATTTCTACAAGGTTAATACTTTTTGGAGTTACCCTATTTAAGGTACTACGCTGGATTGAGTGCTCTATCTAAAGGTGAGCCGGGAAAAATGTTCAAAAATTGGAGTAAACCAGAAGGCGGGTCGGTGTTCCGGCGGTTTGAAGAAAAGATTCACAAGGGTCCACCGCTCAAGGAAAAAATAGCGCAAACCATTTTCAGGCTTAAACTTCAGCAAAGAAAACTGGAAGAAGCCGCATCCAAGCTTCAGCGCCATGACCGTGAATTGTTCGAAAAATGCGTTGCCGCCGAGCTGGCCAAGGATGATGCCAGAGCCGCCATCTACGCCAACGAATGCGCCGAAGTGAGAAAAATGGCGAAGATAATCCTCCTCAGCCAGTTAGCCTTAGAGCAGGTAAGCCTGAGGCTGGAAACTGTCGAGGAATTTGGAGACGTCCTAACCCAGATGGCCCCGGTGAGCGATGTGGTCCACAGCCTCAAAGGACGTTTAGCTGGAGTGATCCCCGAGGTCTCCTACGAACTCGGCTCCATCGGCGAGATGCTCAACGGGATGATGGTTGAGGCTGGAGCTGCCTCCAACGTTTCATGGACACCTGAAGCAGCTGGAGAAGAGTCAAAAGCCATCCTCAACCAAGCGTCTCTTGTGGCTGAAGAGAGGATGAAGGAGAAATTCCCCGACCTCCCCGCCGTCGCTACTGCTCAACGTGAAGCCACAGAAGGAGAAAAGCCCCTCCGTTAAGGTGTTCGACTTCCCGCAAGCAGAAATGGGTGAACCGTAGAAGAGTGAAGATGAGGGATTCTCTCTAAATGTCCTTCCTTCGAAAGGTCCTCCCTTCCCTAAAGGCGGCGAAAGAAATGCACTTCACTAGAACACCTCTTAAAGAGAAGATCGCCCAAGCAGTCTACAGGCTGGAAACTCAGCTGAGCCGCTTAGAGCAGACCTCGGCGAAGCTTCAGCAAAGAGACCGGGAAATGTTCGAGAGATGCATAGGCGCCAAGGCCAACAACGACACAGCCCACGCGGTGATCTACGCCAATGAATGTGTGGAAATCAGAAACATGGCTAAAATCGTTCTAAGCAGCCAGCTGGCCCTCGAGAAGGTTATCCTCAGACTTCAAACCATCGAGGAAGTAGGCGACGTCATGGTTCACATGGCCCCGGTGCTGAGCATCGTAAAGGAAACCCGGGGAAACCTGAAGGGAGTGATCCCCGAGGTCTCCCAAGAGCTTGATGAAATCAACATCTTCCTCAACAACACCTTCTTAGAGGTGGGGACCACCCCGGAGCACATGGCCAATTTAGAGGCTTCCTCCTCCGAAGCCAAGAAAGTCCTTGAAGAAGCAGCAACCATAGCCGAGCGGAAGGTGAAAGAAGAATACCCCAAGCTCCCCGAACCTCCCCTCACAGCCCCAGAACCCCCAAGCCCTGAAGCTGAAGCCCTAACCGTCGGAGGTTCTCCGGAGCCAGCACCCTTCGAGGAAGAGAAACCGGTGGAGGCAGCTGAGCCTCCTACCCCCATCCAGGAAGTTCCCTTCGAACAGTTGAAAGAGCAAGTGTACGACTTCATAAGAGAATGCGGTGGAGAATTGAATCTAAGCCAGTGCGCTCAGGCTCTCAACGCTGACATGGAATCTGTTCAGAAAGCCCTGGCTAAACTTGAGGAAGAGGGCCGAATTCGAGTTCAAACCTAGGCTGAAGCCTAGCGGGGGAACTGTTAGCGATGAGCGCCCTCGAAGAACTGGAGCGCTACGCGGTTAAACATGCGTCTGAAGCCGTGCGGATGGACAGCCAAGGCGCCCGGGGAATGGCTGCCTCCGAGTATCAGCATGCCGTAGAAATTCTCCTTAAACTCTGCTCCCTCTACCCTAACGTTCCCCAGAACAGAATTTACATGAGCCGCATAGAAGCCTACAGGAAGAGGATCAAGGAGCTTCAAAAAGAGGGAGGGCAAGAGGAAAAAGCTGCGGAAGCCACAGCGGCAACCGGCCGCGTCGACTGTAAACTGAAGGAGAAACCTCGAGTTAAATGGGAGGACATTGCAAACCTAGAAAACGCCAAAAGAGCAATCCTCGAGGCTGTGGTCTACCCTGTTAAGAGGCCGGATTTGTTTCCCCTAGGCTGGCCTAAAGGCATCCTGCTCTTCGGGCCTCCTGGCTGCGGTAAAACCCTCATAGCCGCTGCCACGGCCAACGAAATCGACGCCAACTTTTACTGTGTGGACGCAGCGGCGATAATGTCCAAGTGGCTGGGGGAGTCGGAGAGAAACGTGGCTAAAATTTTTGAGGAAGCCAGAAGTTCATCCGCAAAGGGGAAGCCTTCTATCATTTTCGTCGACGAGATAGACTCCCTCATGGCCTACCGTTCAGAGGAAGTAGGCGGAGAGGCTAGGGCGCGAAACCAGTTCCTCAAAGAAATGGACGGAATCCTCGACAAAAACCGAAACCTCTACGTCTACGTTTTCGGAGCCACCAACAAGCCTTGGGCTTTAGACGAGCCTTTTGTGAGGCGTTTCCAGAAGAGGATTTTCGTCCCCCTCCCAGACCATCATGCCCGCTTGGAAATGATCAAAATCTACGCTAGGGAGCTAAACCTAGCCCCGGAAGTTGACGTGGAGGACTTGGCTAAAAGAATGGATGGCTTCAGCGGAAGCGACATCCGAGATCTCCTCCAATCAGCTCAGATAAAAGTGGTCAGAGAGTTCTTCGAAAACAACGGCTCCGCCTCCAACCCCCAAGCCAAGCCCAGAGCCATAACTTGGCATGATCTCCAAGAGGTTCTCTCAGAGCGAAAAACCAGCGTATCCCAAAACCTCCTCAAAGCCTACAGAGAATGGGACTCCGCTTTCAAAGCCCTCTAGCCGGTTTTGCCGAGCCTTTCTTTCTAACTTTTTCAGCCGGAAAGCTTAAGTCACACGTTTCAGGTAGAGGGCTATTTGCATGAAGATAAGCGGAAAAACTAAATACGTATTGCCCCTCTTTTGAATAATCAAATAAAGGAGGAGTGTAGCTAAAAAATGTCTGAAGGGCATGCGGACATCATCGTCATCGGAGCTGGACACAACGGGCTGATAGTGGCAGGTTATCTTCTGAAGGCCGGTTTCAGCGTCCTTGTAGTTGAGAAAAATCCTTGGATCGGCGGCGCGACCAGCTGCCGGGAGGTCAACGGGTTCAAACTAGACTGGGCTTCCACCAACCACATCGACATTCAACCCAACCCTCTGCTGGTGGACGATGAGTTGCAGCTGAAGGCCAAATACGGGTTGAAGTACATCATCCCCGAAGTTCAGATGGCTGGGCCCTATCCAGATGGGACAAGCATGATCATCTACAGGGATGTGGAGAAAACCGTCAAACAGGTGGCGAAGCTCTCCAAAAAGGACGCTCAAGCCTACCGCAGGTTCGCCCAGTGGGGTATCCAGTGTTTAGAAACCATCCTGCCCGGCATGTACAATCCTCCCCCCACCTTGGGAGCTATCGTTTCAGAGCTGGAGCAAAGCCCTGACGGGCAAGAGCTGCTGAGGGCTATGATGATGAGCTTCGGAGACATCGTTGACGAATGGTTTGAAGACGACCGGGTGAAGGCTTTGCTTCTCCACTACGCTTCCGAGCTGCTGCTTCCCCCGTGGGAAAACGGAACAGGCTCAGTTCTCTTCATCATGATCCCTATCATGCACGTGTACGGGATGGGCTGCCCTGTAGGCGGCTCAGGCGCCCTGGCTGAAGCCTTGGGCAGATGCGTGGAGGCTTATGGAGGGAAAATCCTGACCAACAGCCCTGTTGAAAAAGTGATCGTGGAAAACGGGGAAGCCCGAGGTGTAATCTTGGAAAACGGCCGGCGGCTTCGAGCCGAGAAAGCGGTGGTGGCATGTCTTCACCCTAAGCCCCTGTTCCTCAACATGGTGGGTGAGGAGCATCTCGAACCCGGCTTCGTCCGGAGGGTTAAACGGGTTAAGCAGTCTGCCTTCTCAGGCATCAACACCACCTACATGCTGAACGAGGCTCCCCGCTTCAAGGTTGAAGAAGTCAACGAAGGAGCCAACTGGGAAATATCCTGGTCCCTAGAAGATATGATGGAACTCTTCCAAGACGTAGTCTTCCGGAGGGTGCCCCCCGAGAAACCATGCCCCAACGTGGTCTGCTGGTCGAAGCTGGACCCCTCCCGGGCTCCTCCAGGGAAGCATTCCCTCTACGCCATCAGCTACGCGCCCTACAACCTCAGAGACGGAGGGCCCTCCCAGTGGAAGGAAATAAAGGAGGAAGTAGCGGACAGCGTACTGGAATCCATAAGGGAGCATACCACCAACATGGGCTCCGGAAACATCCTCGGAAGACTCATAACAACTCCTGTGGACGTGGAGGAAGTCATCTCCAGCAACAACCTTCTCCACGGAGACCTCACAGGCGTGCGGGCGACGCTAGAACAGACCTTCATGTTCCGACCTCTCATCAGCCTAGGGAACTACCGGACGCCTGTGGGGAAACTCTACCTAACTGGTGAGTGCACCCATCCCGGCGCTGGTGTGGCCGGCGGAGGCAGAGCTACCGCTCAAGTTATCCTGCAGGATTTCGGAATAAAATTTGACGATGTCCTGCGAAAGTCTTAGCCTCGTAACCTAGAAGGTGCACTGTGCCCTATGCCGGAGGCTGAAGCGACCTTCACCATCAAGGCGCCGCTGGACCGGGTTTGGAGTTTTCTAGTGGACCCTAGGAGGTTAGGGTCCTGTTTCCCAGATGTTCAGGAGGTCAGGGTTTTGGATGAAAAGACGGCTGAATGGGTGCTGAAGGTGAAGCTTGGGTTCATCCGAAAGACCATCAAAATGAAGTCTACAGTCACGGACTTTGTCCCCCAGAAACGTGTGACGTTTCAGGGCGTTGCTGAGGAAGCGGAGCTCTCTGGGACTATGAACCTCGAGTCCGGCCCCGGGGAGGTAAAGATACATTATAAAATACTCATGGAAGGCAGAGGGCCTCTCGCCCCTCTGATGAACGACTTGATAAGGAGGAGGATAAGCAAACAAAGCCAAGAATTCATAGAAATTCTCCAAAAAAAGCTGGAAGTCTAGTTTTCTTCAAGTTTAAAGCAGGAAATAAGGCTGGGACCAAAAAAATTTTAACCTTAAAATCCTTTTTTAGAACGACTTCTGAAAAGTGCACATTAGAGGCTCAGAAGATAGGCGTAAAGATCTAAAAAGGTAGTTGCCAGCAGAGGGCGACGGGGAACATGATCGGCCGGTTGAGAGAGAGGTTCCATATACCCGCCCACGTAGAAAGGCTTGGAGTCCTAGACGTCCTCGGCATCGTAGCCGGCTTGGCAGGCGGATTGGGAGCGGTTTTTTTCCGATACATGATAGGGTTCACCCACTGGGCGTTCTTCGACCTTCTGCTTCCTCTCATCTCCTTCAGGGTGAACGGCTTTAACCTTGGAATAATTCTTCTTCCCGCCATCGGAGGCCTGATAGTCGGGCCGATTGTTTTCACGTTCGCATCCGAAACTAAAGGCCACGGAGTGCCAGAGGTGATGGAGGCCATCCACCTCAGAGGTGGGAGAATAAGAAAGAGGGTGGCCGCTGTGAAGATAATCGCCTCCTCCATCACCATCGGCTCCGGGGGCAGCGCAGGCAGAGAAGGCCCCATAGCCCAGATTGGCGCCGCCCTCGGCTCCTTTCTGGGGCACTTCTTCCATCTGAAGGAGAGCGATGTTAAGCTCCTCGTCATCTGCGGCCTTTCAGCGGGCATCGCAGGCACTTTTAACGCACCCTTAGGCGGGGCGTTATTCGGTATGGAGGTTCTCTACCGTGAATTCCGCCCTTTGGACGCTGTGCCCATAATTCTAGCCTCGGTTGTTGGAGCGGCTGTCGCAAGCATATTCTTTGGCTTAAACCCGGCTTTCCAAATTCCGCCTCTCCCCTTCACGAATCCGGCGGAGTTATTCTTCTACTTTCTGCTGGGACTGTTCTTCGGGCTGATGGCGGTGCTTTGGGTTAAGATTTTCTACGCCGTGGAAGACCTTTTCAACAGCCTTAAGCTTCAGCCAAGGCTTAAACTCGCCGTCGGCGGGCTTCTAACCGGAGGCATTGGAATGTTGTTCCCCACCTACGGAATAATGGGCGTGGGATATGAAGGCATAGACTTGGCGCTTGTAGGGACTTTCCCCTTGGTCTTACTGCTGGTGCTGGGGTTCTTGAAACTTTTCGCAACCTCCTTCACCATCGGCTCAGGGGGCAGCGGAGGCATCTTCGCTCCGTCGCTGTTTATTGGCGCCATGTTAGGCGGCTTCCTAGGCCTTGTGTTTCACGGCATCTCCCCGGAGATCATCCAATACCCTTACGCTTTCTCCCTCGCAGGAATGGGCGCTCTTTTCGCCGGCGCAGCCCGAGCGCCTTTAACCTGCATGATCATGATTCCTGAAATGACGAACGACTGGAGTTTACTTCCCCCACTCATGCTTTCCACCGTCACCAGCTTCCTCATCTCCTCCTTCCTTCTCCGAGGCTCCTCCATCTACACTCTCAAACTGGAGAGAAGAGGAGTGCGGCTGAGGGAAAGAAGGAGGATAGACACTTTGGACCTGATAAAGGTAGGGGAAGTCATGGAAACCAAACTAGTCACTGTTCCCCCTGACATTACAGTTTCCCAGTTTATGGAGGTCCTCAGAAAACACCGCCACATGGGCTACCCAGTGGTGGACAAAGGCCGGCTGATCGGAATGATGACCTTCGACGACGTCTTGAAGATACCCCGCGACATGAGGGACAAAGTAACTGTGCTGCAGGCGGCAAACCAGAAGCTGGCGGTTACATACCCGGATGAAACCGTGCACAGAGCTCTGGACAAAATGTATGAGCGAGGGGTCGATAGGCTGGCTGTTGTGGACAGAGAGCATCCGGAAAAACTGCTGGGCATTATAACTGACCGCGACGTCATCCACGCCCATCACATCGTAACCGAGAGAAGTTCTGAACTCGAGTAAGCCTCCAGCTCAAGCATAACCAGCTTATTTAGGACGGATAGGTCTAAACCAGCAAACAACAGGCTAAAAAAGAAGGATATATCCTACCCTTTACTGGGCAATCAGCTTATTAAGTCTCTTTCTTCACTATCTTTTGAATTTTCTCCAGGTGAAAGCATGGCTAAGTTTCTGTGCAGCAGAAAACACTTAATCGAAAACCTGTTAAACCTAGTCCGCATACCCAGCCTCTCCGGCTCAGAGGAGGCAATAGCCTCCGAGGTTTCAAGACAGTTGGAAGCCTTGGGGCTCACCCCCAAAACAGACTCCCACTTCAACGTCCAAGCCGAGATGGGCTCAGGGAAGACCTTGCTGCTCAACGCCCACCTGGACACAGTTCCCCCCGGGAAGGGATGGAGCTTCAACCCCTACAAAGGGAAGCTGGTGGGTGGAAGGATCTACGGTTTGGGCGCATCCGACAACAAGTCAGGCGCAGCCGCCATGCTAGAGATCGCTCGAGTTCTATCTCGGAAAGACTTGGAAGGGAAAGTTGTTTTCCTCTTCACATCACAGGAAGAGTCAGGAGATACTCGCGCAAGAAAGGAGGTCATGAAGAGGCTGAAAGCTGATGCAGGCGTATGCCTTGACACCTGCCTTCGGCAGCCCCAGGGAGCCGCGGAAATCGTGGTAGGGTGCAGAAGCATCCAGAACTTCACCCTCCAAGTCTTGGGTAAGGCCTACCATTCCTCAGAGCCGTCGTTGGGGGTCAACGCCATCTACAGGGCGGTGGACTTTATCGAAGCCTTCCAGAAGCTACGGTATCCCTCCATCAAAAAGCCCGCGGAGGCCTCCTCGGTGGCCAGTGTCACCACCATGAACACCGACGGCTGGCCTACTCGAATTCCGGACCTATGTGAGCTCACCGTCAACTACCGAGGCCTACCCGGGGAGGAGATGGAGAAAATACAGGCTAAAATCCGCCGCCTAGCCGAAAAAACCTTGGAAAAAGACTTCCGTCTAAAGCTCAGACACCGGAGGAAAGGCTACTTGCTCTCCCTCCGAGAACCCATCTACAAGGCTGCGGAAAAAGCCTTGGCCGAAATGGGCCTTAGAAGCACACCTGTCGTTTCCAAAGGCTGGATTGACGCCGCGGACTTCTACAACAGGGCCGCAGTCCCCATCATAGGCTTAGGCACCACCACCCACGGACAAGCCCACGTGAAGGATGAATATGAAGAAGTAGAAAACCTCCACCAAGGCGCTGAGGCAGTCCTGAGGACGGTTCTAACCTACTTTAAAACCTGACACCCCTTCCACGGAAAAAGCCCTCGAGGCGGAGGGCTGCAAGCCCTGAAAGCCACCCTAAAAAGGCTCCAGCCACCACGTCAGTGGGCCAGTGGTAGCCTAGATACACCCGGCTGAAGCCGGCGATGAAGGCGGCAGACCATAGGAGAATCTTCCCCCGGAGAAATCTTCTGCCAAGGACGGTGGCGGCTGAGAAAGCCCTGGCTGTGTGGCCGCTGGGGAAGCTGGAGGCAGCCTCCCCCACCAACTCTCCGGAGGCGGTGGCGCTTGGGGCGAAAGGCCTCGGCCGGAAGAAGGCCAGCTTGAAGGCGGCTACCGTGGCGATGGAGATGGCTAGGCCTAGAGCTAGGAGGTAGGCTTCCCTTCTCCTCCCGGCGGCGAAAAGAGCGGTGGCCACCGAAGCCCAGAGGATGATGGAGCCCAGAATGGTCAGCTCCCTAAATATCTCGTAGGCCAGAGGGGAGGACAGGTAAAGGCTGATAGCCAGAAAAACCCAGCGGTCAACGGAAGAAACAACACCGGCCAGCGGAAGCGCCTCCTGAAGGTTGGAATAGTTTAAGGGCCTTAAAGTCCTTAAAGCTATAAGCTATAATAAAACTTCCAGCCGCCTCGGTGGAAAAGGAGTTGAACCTGAATTGCGCCGGAAACCCGGAAGCCTGACGGTTCTGGCCGGTGGAACAGGCTCAGCTAAGCTGATCCGAGGCTTGGCGGAGGTCATTCCCCAAGAAAACCTCACCGTCATAGTCAACGTGGGAGACAACATCCGCCTCTACGGCCTCATCGTCTGCCCAGACCTCGACACGGTGATGTACAACCTGGCAGGTGTCGCCGACGAGAAGAGAGGCTGGGGCATCGCCGGGGACAGCTTCAACGCCCAAAAAATGCTAGCCTGTTACGGTTTGGAGACATGGTTCAACTTGGGAGACAGAGACCTAGCCACCCACATTCACCGCACAGCCCTCTTAGCCGGAGGCCTGAAGCTTTCTGAGGCCACTCGGCTTCTGGCCGAGGCCTTAGGGGTTAAAGCCCGCATTCTCCCCGCCTCCGACGACTGGATTGAGACCGTGGTCCACACCTCAGAAGGATGGATGCATTTTCAGGAATTCTGGGTTAAGCGGAAGGCGGAGCCCAAAGTTTTGAAGGTGGAATACCAAGGCGTGGAGGACTCTAAGCCAGCGGATGGGGTGGTGGAAGCTATCTCGGAGGCGGAAGCCGTCATCCTCAGCCCGGCTAACCCCATCACCAGCATCCAACCCATCTTGGATATTCCCGGCGTCAGAAAAGCCTTAGGGGAGACAGAAGCCTCGGTCCTAGCTGTGTCGCCCATCGTGGGGGGAAGCCCTGTCAGCGGCCCCGCTGGGAGGCTGATGGCCGGGTTAGGTCTTAAGGTTTCCGCCTATACGGTGGCTGAACGGTATAGGGACTTCTTAGATGTCTTCCTCATCGACCGCCGGGATGAGGCGTTGAAGAACGCCATAGAAAGCTTGAAGATAAAATGCATCCCCACCGACATCATCATGGCCAGCCGGCGGGATGAGAGGACGCTGGCTGAATTCATCATAAAAACCCTGCGCGCAGAAGGCGCCTCTACATCTGCTTAACGCTTGGCCTTGGCCAAAACCAAGTCCGCTATCTCCCCGGCAATGTCCACCCCGCTGGAAGTCTGCAGCCCCCGGAAGCCGGGTTGACTGTTAACTTCGTGGACGACCAGGCCTTCATTTTCTTTCTCCATGAGGTCCACTCCCGCTACTTCGCAGCCCACAGCCTTAGCTGCCCTCACAGCCAAGTCTTCCACTTCCCCCTCAGGCTTGAAGGGAACCGGCTGCCCTCCGCGGCTGACGTTGGTCTTCCATTCCGAGGAAACCCGGTACATGGCTGCGGGAACCCTGTCCCCCACCACCAGGCAACGGATGTCCCGGCTGCCGTGCTCCACGAACTCCTGCTGGTAGAGGACGAAGTGGTTGTAGGCCAGATGCCTGAAGATTCTCCCCGCCACCTCCCCATCGGATGTTCTGGTGATCCCCAGCCCCCTGGAGCCGAAGATGGGCTTCACAACCACCTGGCTGCCCAGTTGGGGGAAAGTCTTGAAGGCTTCCCGGGGGCTCTCGGTCACCACCGTTCGAGGAACTCGAAGCCCTGCGTCTTCCAGCAGGGTTAGGGTGTAATACTTGTCCGCCGCCCTTTCGATGGCGAGGGCGGGGTTGACGACGGGGACCCCCAGCCTCTCCAGCCTGTGAAGCATGTCCACCCTGAAGATGACCTCATCCAAGGACCCAGGCCCTATGGGCCTGACCAGCAAGGCTCCCAGCTGTGAAAGGTCGCAGCCTCCGGCTTCTAAGAAGGGTTTAAACCCAACCCTCGCCACCACCTCGGAGAGGTTGAAGGCCAAGGTTTCCACATTCCTAGCTTGGAAGGCTTCCAGTATTTTACGGGAGCACCATGATTCCCTGTTCTTGGTCGCGACGCCTATGCGCATGAGGTTTACCTCTCCCAGATTTTTAGTTTAACCCAGACTTAAGGATATACCGCTCTTACCTCGCTGGGCTAAGAAGCGGTGGGTCTGCGTGCTGCCGGCTGTTTGGAGAAAGAAGCCCAAATCCTGAGGCTCATCCAAGTCCAACATGATGCGCCATGAAAGGTAGACCCCCACCTTGATTCCTTTCCCCAAAGCCTCTCGGAGATGAGCGCGGAAGCTGTCATGCTCGTAGAAGGTTGGTATGATGCCGGGGGGATTCAGTAAAAGGGCGTTGGTGCCGTCCAGCCGAAGGGACGGTGAAAGAACAACCGACGGCTGTCTTATCCCCATGTTCACGATTCTTTCCAAGTCCTCAGAAGATAGGAGGGGAATGTCCGAAGGCAAGATCAGCATGGCTGAGGTTCCCCCCTCCGAGCAGAACTTCCGCGCCTTGGAAACAGCTCGGTTGACACCGCCCTCCGCCCTCTCTTTCAGAACAGCGGCGCCCAGTCTCCGGGAAAATTTCAAGATTTTTTCGTCAGGGCTGACTACGAGAACCTTCTGGATGGTTGGGGTCCCTTCCGCAGCCTCCACCACGTCAGCCAGCATGTGCAGGCTCAACTGTCTTCGCTCCTCCGAGCTAAGCGTAGGGCTAAGCCTGCTTTTGATGTTGGCCATTTTCTTAACAGGGATTACGGCGACGACCTTCAGTTGCTCCCGCCTCTGTCTTCTTCCGCTTTTCCAAAGGCCCGGCTGTATACTCTCTGGAAGACTTCCGCCAAATACGACTTAACCGTTTCCCCCTTCTCTCGGGCCAGAAGCTTCAGAATCCTCTGGCTGCCTGAACCATACTGCACAGCTTTCTTGGGCATCTTAACGATGAAGGACGGCGCTCCCATCTTCTCAGCCACCCTTCGGAGAACCTGCTTCCTCAGCCTGTCCTCTCCACTGGAAACCTTCAATCGGGGGTGAATCCTCCCAGCTTCCCCGACCACCCGCAGGTCCGCCGCGGGAAAATGGATTCTTACACCTCCCGCCGCGGTTGCCATGTTATCCCGCTCTAGGCTTCCGGCCAAGCCTTGAACATCCTGCCACAAAGCCTTCTCCAACCCTTCAAATCCCTTCTCCTGAAGAATTTTCAGGTACCGGTGGTATCCTCCGAAGAGTTCGTCGCAGCCTTGACCTGAAAAGACGTTTTTCAATTCCTCCTCCTCTGCAGCTTGAGATGAGAAATAGAGGGGAAGAGTCACTGCCACATCCATCGGCCCGCAGCGTTCGATGGAGTAGACCAGTCTCTCCAGCTGGGCTTCAACATCCTTCCGGTCGAAGGGTGTAATCTTGAGCTTCAGACCCAGTCTCCCCGCGGCCTCCTCTGCGCTTTCCACGTCTCTGCTTCCCTCCAAGCCTGAGACGAGGAGGGTGACCTCCAACCCCAGCCTCCTCAGGGCTAGGGCGATGAGGGAGCTGTCCAAGCCTCCGGAGTAAAACACCCCCACCTTCCTTAAGCCTTCAGCCCTCAGCCTGCAGGCTTCGAGAAGCCGACGGTGAACCCTCTCCGCTGCTTCCTCCATCTCCGTCACCTCCGCTCTCTTTTCCGGAAGCTTGCAGGCTTCGAATACTCTTAACCCCGAGGAGGAGGCTTCGCCTACAAAGCCGGAGGGAAGGGCCTTGGTTTCCCCTATTCCAACTTTCCAAAGGGCTTTTCCCTCAGAGGCGAAGCCTACCAGATGCCGGTTGACTCCGAAGTAAAGGGGCTCCGCCCCCACGGGGTCTCTGCCGAAGGCTATCCTCCCCTCCGAGGCCACGGCTAGGATGTAGCTACCGTAAAGTCGCCTCATCACCCTCCCCAAAGCTTCTCCCAAGCTGCCATCCCATCCCCTCTGAAAGGCTTCCGAAACCTCGCTCCATGAATGCCCCTTTGGGGAAGGTGGAGGGGGGAACCCTTCGACGGCGAAGAGGCTGCCAGCCCCAGCCAGAAGAAGCCTCCTACCCGGCTTGGAGAAGCGAGGCTCTAAGCCGTCTACACCGTCGGTTTCCATGAGGTTTCCGCCTATCGCCCAAGAGGTTTCATGGGCTTCGACGCCGTCCAGCCGTTTCGAAAGGTGGATCACTCTCCCCCCAAAGGACAGCCAAACTCGGCTGGGTCCTCGGTGGGCCAAGGTTTTCAGCATCTCCACTATTAGGCTGTAAACATTTTCACCCTTCAAGCTTAAGAGACCTACCAAAGACCCCAAGGGACGGCCTCCCAGCGTCTTTCTGGAGTTGAAGCTTTAAATCTCTACCTAAAATATTGGTATAAAGCCCGCAGGCGGTGTCCCCGATTGCCCTTGGAGAAGACACGGTACATCTGGATGAACGGGAAGCTGGTCCCCTGGGATGAAGCCAAAATCCACATCCTCACCCACGCCCTCCACTACGGCAGCGGCGTTTTCGAAGGGGTGAGATGCTACCTTACACCTCAAGGCCCGGCGGTCTTCCGGCTGGAGGAGCATCTGCAGCGGCTTTTCAACTCAGCGGAAACCTACCACATGAAGATACCCTACACCCTCCAGGAGCTGGCCGGGGCGGTGAAGGAGCTGATAAAAGCCAACGGCCTCCGGGAATGCTACATCAGGCCCATAGCCTACCGAGGATACGGGGAAATGGGCCTAAGCCCCCTGACCAGCCCCGTGGAAGTAGCCATAGCCGCCTGGCCATGGGGAGTCTACCTTGGCGAGGAAGGCTTGAAAAA
This sequence comes from Candidatus Hecatella orcuttiae, assembly GCA_002011035.2. Taxonomy (GTDB): domain Archaea; phylum Thermoproteota; class Bathyarchaeia; order Hecatellales; family Hecatellaceae; genus Hecatella; species Hecatella orcuttiae. Next base: position 514,913 of record MTLY02000003.1, read on the forward strand.
CGGAGTTAGAGCCACCGTTTCCTCCTACAGGAGAATCGCCTCCGACGCCCTCCCCTTGAAAGCTAAGGCCACAGGCCAATATCTGAACTCTATCCTAGCGAAGGTGGAGGCCCTGAACCGAGGCTACCATGAAGCCATCATGCTGGACTCCCGGGGCTTCGTCGCCGAAGGCCCAGGTGAGAACATTTTCATCGTCAAGCACGGCCGCCTGCAGACTCCTCCCGAGGAGGCAGGCATCCTCCTCGGCATAACCCGGGACAGCGTGATGAGGATAGCGGAAAACCTCCACTACACAGTGGAGGAGAAGGACATCACCCAGCAGATGCTGCGGGAGGCGGATGAGGCCTTCTTCACAGGAACCGCCGCGGAGGTTACTCCCATCAGGGAGGTGGACAGGCAGCCCATAGGAACAGGGAAACCCGGCCCCATCACCGTGAGGCTTCAGAGGGAATTCAAGGAAATCGTCCAAGGGAAAAACCCTGAGTACCGCTGTTGGCTGAGCTTCGTAGAAGAAACCTAAACCCATAAAGCTTGCGTAGAGCCGAAAAGGCTAATAGACCGGTCTCACACTCAGCCTTTTCGGCACTGGTAAGGGCCGCCAAGGGTAGCCCTTTACCTTCTCCTTAATTTCAGCCGCCAGCTCTTCTAGGCTCATTTTCTTCAGCGGCTTTTCTCCCCTGGCTCTGACGCTGAAGATCCTGCTTGCAGCCTCTTCTTCCCCCACCACCAGCGTGTAGGGAACCCACGCCGTTTCAGCTTTCCTCACCTTCCTAGGCAAGGTTTCATCTCCATCGTCCAAATCCGCTCTGATGTTTTCTCTCTCCAGCCACTCCACAACCTCCATGGAGAGGTCGAGGTACGTTCTAGACACTGGTATGACCCTCACCTGGGTTGGAGACAACCACAAGGGCAGCTGCGGAGGCTTCCCCGCGGTCTGAGCCTTGACGGCGGAGTCGAAGACGGCGTAAAGGTATCTTTCCACACTGCCGAGAAGTGCGGAGTGAATGATGACGGGGTAAACCTTCGCCCCCTCCTCGTTTACGTAGGTTATTCCGAATCTCTGAGCGTTCCCCACGTCAATCTGGAAGGTGGCGATCTCCCGGGGCCTTCCCAGCTCGTCTATTATATTGTATTCCACGTTCAGAACCCAGTAGTATTTTCCGGGGACAAAACAGAGGAGTACGGGTTTTCCTTCCACGGACAGCAGTTCTCTGAAAAAATCTCTGTTTCCCTCAAAAAACTCCTCCGTTACATTATATAATGATACGTAATCCAGCCCCAGCTTCTCCACCTCTTCGTAGATTCTACGGTGAATCTTCAAGGCGTATTCTTGAGCCTCTCTCATATCCCGGCAGAAGACATGGAGGTCCGGCATGTGGAGTTTCCTAAGCCTAAAACAGAGGAGCAGTTCCCCCTCCTGCTCCAGCCTGTAGCTGTCCGCCAGCTCATAGGCGCCCATGGGCAGGTCCTTGTAGCTGATGGTCCAGTTGCGGATCATGGCAAACTGCTGATGGCAGGCAGCATACCTCAACAAGAGGTCTCTTCCCCCGGACTTCAGCTGGTAGAGCCTCCCACCGAAGAGCTGAGCGTGCTCCCTCACCGGGGGCACCGAAAGGTCGAACATGTTGGTGCCCCTTACCTTATAGACGGGGATGCCTAGGGAGCATGAAACCCGGTCCGCGTAGTCGGAGACCATCTCGAAGAGAAAAGTAGCCTCAGGGCCGAAGCGCATGTGGCCTAGGTCAGAGAAGGACTCCCAGTCCAGCCCAAATTTTTTGCAGTAGCTCAGATAGCGGGGTTCACCTCCTCCGGCAAGCTCCTTTTTCAACGCCTCCTTCTCCACCAAGGCCTTGAAGTTTTCCTCTCCGGGCTTGAAGCCGTAGTCTTCTGGGGCGTAGAGTTCCATGCTGGGTGTCAGCACTTTGTAAATGTACTCAGCCTCAGGCCTTTCCTCCTCAGCTTCTTCGGGCGAGATGGTCCTTGAAAGCTCGGAGAGGGGATGGCCTTTGCATTTCAATTCAAAGCTTTTGTACCATCCGAAGGGAGCTCGTTTTACCGGGTAGCCGGCTTCCTGCAGCTTGGACTCCAGCCTTCTCAGAAGCTCAGCAGCGGCCTTCGGTGAAGCTAGGTCTTGGGCCAGATGGGCATAAGGGTAAACCACAACTAGGTTTACCTTCAGCCTTCGAGCCTGTTCTCGGATGGATTCAGCTGTCTTATCTACAACTTGCTCAGGATTTTTTTCGTCTCCCTTCTCCACCGAGCAGAAAGCTATCAGCGCCTCCCCCACGGAGAGAGCCTCTCGGCCTTCCGCCTTTTCAGGCTCTTTAAGAGCCTTGCCTCTCACTTCATACTGGAAACGGTCCGCGTGGATGAGCAGAACTCTCACAGCTTTGACGCTCCTCAGGCAGACGCCTTCAAGGTTTTCTCGGAGTTTAAAACAACACTCCAGTCTCTGATTCTCAGAGAACGGCCCCTATATAGGATTTGTGGTAGGATAGCCCTCCAGCCCTATGCTTTATACCTCCATCTTTCTATTCTTTTATTCTCCCTTCTCCTTTTCTTCAGCTCCTTGTAGTGGTCCCTGCAAAGGTACGCCCTCCTAGTCTCCCGGGTGCTCAAACCTGCAGCTTGAACCTCTGCCTGAGAAACAGACCTGACAGCCTGATTTCCACACCCCGGCACACTGCACTTAACACCTGAAGCTGTCTTTCCCACTTCCTTCATCTCCGAAGATTCTATGTCATCACGGCAGGGGTTTATATTTTTCACGGGAAACGCCAGATAAGCGCCTTCCCGAAGAATCGAAGGGAGTCCTCCCAGTTCTTTAAGATTGGAGGTTCCTAAACATTCTTTTTTGAAACATCTTGAGAGGCCCGTATCTCCTTCTCAAGGTCTTGGCCATTTTCCTCATCAGCTCAAACTGCTGAACCAGCTCCTTAACCTCTTTTTCACTCCTCCCAGACCCCCGAGCCACCCGCCTAATCCTAGAGGCGCTGAGGATTCTCGGATTCTCTCTCTCCTCGGGGGTCATGGACTGGATTGCAGCCTTCCATGCTTTCATCTTCTCTTCGCTGAGTTCAGCCATGGAGTCTGTTATCTCCAAGCCTAAACCCGGCAGCATTTTGAGGAGTTTCCCCAAAGGCCCCAGCTTCCTAAGGCTTTCAATCTGCCCGTAGATCTCCGTCAGGGTGAACTTCCCCGATAGAAAAGCCTTGGCCTTTTCATCCGGAATGGCTATCTGGGCTTCCTTAACCTTCTCGAGGAGGCCTCGGATGTCTCCCATCCCCAGAAGGCGGCCCACAAACCTAGCTGGCTCAAAGAGTTCGATGTCCTCCGTTTTCTCCCCTGTGCCCAAGAAGACTATGGGGGCGCCGGTAGCCGCTACGGCTGAAAGGGCGCCTCCTCCTCGCGCGGAACCGTCCAGTTTGACCACCATGATGGAGCCTACCTTTGTGGCCTCATGAAAGGCTTGAGCCTGAACCCTCGCCTGTTGGCCTATGGTTCCGTCGATGACCAACATGATCTGGTCAGGTTTTACGGCTTCAGCTATGCTCTTCATCTCCTCGATGAGGCTTTTCTCATCCTTATGTCTCCCAGCCGTATCCACGAGAATAGCCTCGTAGCCTTCCCGGCGGAAATTTTCCACTCCCCGGAGGGCGATGCTGACAGGGTCTCTTCCATCCTCCTCTCCGTAGACGGGAATACCGGCGGCAGCGGCCAGCTGCTTAAGCTGAGCTAAAGCCCCCGGCCTGTAGGTGTCAGCGCAGACGAGGGCGGACTTTATTCCTCTCTTCTTCAGGAAACGGGCGATTTTGACGGCGCTGGTAGTCTTGCCGGAGCCTTGGATTCCCACCAGCATGAGCACGTTGGTTTTTCCCGCTTCTACTGGAATGCGAGAAGGTTTCTCCCCCAGAAACCGGGTTAGCTCATCGTAGAGCACCTTGACCACATGTTCCTTTCTGGAAATTCCTGGAGGGAGCTCCTCTTGGAGGGCGCGGTCTTCAATCCGGCGGGATATTTCGAAAACCAGTTCCACGTTCACATCGGACTGGAGGAGGGCTCTCTGAAGGTCTCGAACCAGCTCCTTAACCGCCTTCTCATCCACTATGGAAAGTCTGAGAAGCTTCTTCACAGAATCTTGCAGAGTAGCGCTCAGCCGCTCTAAGACCATAGCTCAGCTCAACCAGCACCGTAGAGAAGGATGCGTCTAAGATGAAATTGAGCATTCTTCTGTATTATTCTTTCCCTCCTACCTAGGGAAGCTTAGACAGAGCGTAGGCGACCAGCAGAGGAAAGACGATAGTGAAATCCGCGGTTACCGTGACTAGGCTGCCCTCAGGTTTAGCCTTCCTCCATGATATGGCCTCCTCCAAGGTGGCTCCTGAAAGGCTTCCCGTTTCAGGCCTGTCCATGGTGATCTGCAAAGCCGCATCAACTCCCCCCTTTAACATGCTGGCTCCTAGGACGTAGTGCTTGGGCATGCCTCCTCCTAAGATCACGGCTCCAATTTTCTTGGAGTTGAAGACAAGCTCCGCCATCCGGTCCATGTCCTTCGCCAAATCCACCGTCAAGCCCTTAGACCGCCCGTAGGTCCAAAGATGTAAACCCAGCATGGAGTCGTAAATACCCGGGGAAAAAACCGGGACCCCGGTTTGGGAGGCAGCGGCGAGGAGTGAATCCCCGTCAACCAACAGCCGGCCTAAGCCCTCCAAGATTTCGTAGACCCCTAACTTTCTCTCAGTCTTTTCCTGCAACAGACGGTCTAGAAGCCGGTAGGATTCCTTCTCCAAGGCTTGAAAGGCTTGCTGCTCCACGTACACGTCACCGATCCTTCCTATTCCCTCCTCCCCCAGCTTCACATCGTCGGCTGCAAGATTTCCTTTGACATGTCTGAACCCTAAGGCCTCCACGAGGTCGTGGGTGATGTTGGCGCCGTTGCTAACCACGGCGTCCACCGCCCTCCTCTTGATGAGCTCGGCCACCACGCTTCTCAAGCCGCCGGGAACCACAGGCCCGGCGAGGCTTAGGAAAACCGTATAATCAGGGTCCTTCAGCAGGTCTGCCAGCACCTCAGCCGCCTTAGCAACTCTCCCAGCCCCCAAAACTCCGCTGGAGCGCATGGCCTCCACCAGCTGGGAGACTTGAATGTTGGCAACTATCTTCATCTGCTGAACAAAGTCCATGGAGCGGCTGTCCTCCCAGCTTGGGTTTTCCCTCGGGGAAGCCTAACTTTTCACTCTGGTGATTTTAATCCTGTTCATGATCTTCCAATATTCAACTTCTGCTCCCACAGTCAGGCTGCTTCGAAGCTCCTCTTCCGCTGGTAGAGCGGTTTCGAAAACCTCGTAGGTTTCAAGGTCCATGAGCTGAAAACTTTCAGAGCCAACGGAGATAACCTGGCCGCTTCTCTTGTCGATGAGGGGCACCTCCGCCCTAGCGTCCACCGGGCTTACGATGCTTCTTTTAACGTTGTCGAAGAGTCCCACGGCCACGATTCTTGCTTTGGCTGAACCGTGTTTGCCGGGTTTTGATTTTTCGAAGCTTATAACTCTGCAGGGTTCATTGTCTATGATCATATACTGCCCAGGCTTGATAGAGCCTACATCCACAGGCTTGCTCATCGCTCATCTACCCTAGTTCATTTAAGGTTAATAGGCGGGGAGTAATTAAGCTTAAGCTTTAATCCACAGAAGAAATTCTCAGCCTCCGCTTCAACCTTTCATAGAAATTCTGACTTGTCCTAAGGAAGACTATGCTCTCCTCAGCCTTCCTAACTTTAACTTCCCCAACCCGGCCTATTTTCTTCCTTATCTGGCCGTCGATGAGGACAATGAGCTCAGCCGGAGACTCCGGCTTCACCGTAACCTCCACATCAGAAGGCACTACGTGGGGTATGAAGTTCCTTGATAAGGGGCATATGGGGGCGACGACAAAGGCATCAAGCCTAGGGTCTACCACGTTAGCTCCAGCGCTCAATGCGTAAGCGGATGACCCCCGAGATGTCGCCACCAAGATGGCGTCCACCCTATCGTGGGCGATGAGCACTCCGTCGATGAAGACAGCTACATCCACCATCTGCTGAGAAGCCTCTGTTCCGATGTGAACCTCGTTGAGGGCGTTGGGAAGCTCGAGGTTCGTCGTCAACATAAAGCAGCTGTCTTGGATAAATCGTCCCTCCAGAATCTCTTGCAAGATGGATATGGCCTTCGAAGGACTCGCTTCCCCGAAGAACCCCACTCTCCCCATATTCACCGTAAAGAGCGGCATCCTGCAACATAACCCGTGAACCGCCCTCAGAACAGTTCCATCCCCGCCTATGACCACCGCCATGTCGCCTTCCATCCGGCGGAGAGGGATGCCTTCGACTCCCAGCAGGGAGGCCAGCTCCGCCTCGAAGACAGGTTTTAATCCCTTTTCCCGGAGGAAATCCGCTATTCGAACAGCAAGCTCTAGGGACTCTTTTAGGTCAGGTCTCGCTATGATGGCGATGTTTTTAAACATCCACCCCACCCAGCCGATTCTCCTCAACTCCTAAAAGGGAGACTTGCCTAAAAATAATCATCTTCAAGCTTTAACTGTTTAGGAGAACCGGGAATAAAGGAAGGGAAAAGCTTGAACAGGAAAGCCTCTTTCCAGAGAAAGAGCGGTCCCTTAGTTTTAGACGCTTCCGCCTTTATCATGGGTCTATATTCGGCCTCCTCCAACAAGGGGGCAGTTACAACTCCCGAAGTCATGAGCGAGCTGAAAAATTGGCTCCGATCGTCTTCTTCAATCCTAAGCCTTGAAAGACTGAGGGTTTCTTCCCCTGCGAAAAAATTCCTCGACGAGGTCCGCCAAGCCTCCAAGGAGACAGGGGATTTCCTTAAACTTTCTAAGACCGATTCCAGTATCCTTGCTCTTGCTCTCCAGTTGAAATCTCAAGGGCTCAAGCCTCTTCTCGTAAGCGAAGATTATGCTGTTCAAAACGTAGCCCACCATCTGGGTTTGGAATACGCGCCTCTTGCAGAGGGGATAAAATCTCAAATCCAGTGGCTAACCTATTGCCCCGCCTGCAAAAAAAGGTTTAAAGCCGACTTCCTAGGGAAAACCTGTCCCATCTGCGGAGCTGAGGTCAAGCGAAAGGCTGCGAAAAAATTCCCCATCAAAAGGAAAAACTAAGAAGCAGGAGGAACCTATTCTTCCCGGCCTCACGACGCCTAATTCCATAGACTTCTCTGCTTCGGCATTTATTCAATCACCTTTTCTTCCAAGTTCAGTTAATCTGCTTCTATTCATCCAGTTGGATGATATGGCCGTTAACCTACCCCGGCGGAGTGTTATAGGCGGTGAGAAACCTTAAGCGGCTCATGTTTTCCCGCAGTTGTCTCTCGCAAACTGGGCAGAAGATAGGTTTCTTTCTGTCTGTCATTTGGATGCTGTTGGAGAAAAACATCACGCACGTGGGATCGCTACAGTGGGTTAAACCTAAGGTATGCCCCAGCTCGTGGGTAGCTTCTTTTTTAACCCTAGAAAGGAATAGAGATCCGTCCTCCGCCTTCCCATAAAATTCAGGTCTAAGTCTATGGGTTGAAATGATGGCCAGCCTGCCCGGGCATTGGGCTTCTCCAAAGATAAAGTTAAGGCCGGGAACGTAGAGGTCGACGGGCACCACGGCCAATATTCGGTGAGCATTCAGATTTTCTGCCACTTTCCCAACTTGGGCTAGCAGCCGGGAAGAATGGTACTGGCCTCTCGCCCTATTGTAGCTTTTCTCCAAAAGGCTGGGGTCGCCGTGGCTGATTGAACATCGAGAACCAAAGAAAACTTGACATAGGTGTTCTTCAACCTCCTCTAAAATGCGGGAGATAGTCGCTTCAAAGAGGAGGATGTGAATATGCAGATTAACAGCCAAGATGCCCACACCGACGTAGCTTATAAAGGGTTTAAACTTCTTCCACTGGAAACCTTAAAACCTATTAAAGGCTGAATGTTAGATAAAGTCTCCGAAAGGAATAGGGCTGGGAGGCCTAACATCGCTTTCGCTGGGTGAAGTTCAGCCGCATGTCGACGCTCTGGGTTATCGGCCTTATATTAGCCTTGGTTATCGCCCTGTTTCTGGTTAATTTTTACAGGGATCCGGAAAGGATGCCTCCTGCGGACGAGGGAGTAATCGTAGCCCCTGCGGACGGGAGGATTGTCTATGTGAGAGAGATTGAACGAGGGGAAATTCTGTGGACTCAGAAAGGTGGAAGGAGGATTCCCCTGAAAGAGATATTGTGGGATGAAGACCTTCAGATGTCTTCAGGATACATTTTAGGCATATACATGTCTCCTTTCAATGTTCATGTAAACAGAGCGCCCATCGCTGGAAGGGTTGTTAAAGTCTCCAAAAGAGAGGGAAAGCTTCTCCGCATAGGCCGAGAAGAGTTTGAGTTTCGAAATAGGAGAAACATTCTAGTTCTAGAGCATGAAACAGGCTTCAGGGTGGTAGTCGTTCAAATTGCAGCCTTCATCGTGGGGAGAATAGACTGCTATGTGGGTGAGGGCGAAACCGTTAACCTCGGCCAGAGAATAGGCAAGTTAAATTTGGCTCCCATGTAGACCTTGTCGTTCCCCAAGTCTTAAACCTGAAGCTCGCTGTCAAACCAGGGGATAAAGTAAAGGCTGGAGAGGCGATCATTGCGAGGCTCAGTTTAAAGCCGTCTAAAGGATAAAATCTAGGATCCGCTCCAAGTCATCTGAGCGAATTACCACATCCGCTGCTTCTCCCAGCTCTCTGTCTTTGGGGTTAAAAGCTATCTTCAACCCCGCCCCCTCAAACATGCTTAGGTCATATTTTGTGTCTCCTACCACCACGAATTTTGACAGCGGCATTCCAAGCTCTAAGGCCAGCTCTCTGACTATCTTATTTTTTCCGCCCAGCTCAACTCTGTTAAACTGGTTTCCTGTGATGCGGCCCTCGGCGTCTACTTCAAGAGTGTTGGCGTAGATGCGGTCTATCTTCAGGTCTCTGCCTACTCTGTAGGCCAGGATGTCCAGCCCGTAGGACACGAGGGCCAAGGTTAATCCCGCCTGACGGAGTTGAGTCGTGGTTTTTTTGGCGTTTTTGGTCAGGGTGTAGGTTTTGAGGGTTTCATCTATCTCCCTGATGTAGGGTAGTTTCCCGTCTTTCTCCCACAGTTTTATCTCCCTCTTTACCAGCTCTTCGAAACTCAGCCTGCCTTGAGCGTATTCTTCAATAAATTTTTGCGTCTTTTCCCAGTCTACGTGGAAGTGGCGGTGGAGGATCTCCCAGCATTGCTCCTTTATCAGGGTTCCATCCATATCGAAAACGACGGCCTTGTATGCTTTGAAACTCATATTGAAGATATTTTTACCTTTGAGGAGAAAATAAACTTTATATGACTATCGGTTTCGTTTTATTTTTTTTGGTTAAGTCAATATCTTTAAATATTTGTAATATTTAAGAATATTATGTAGTTTAAAAATATATAAATAAATTTAAAGGTGAATTAAAATATTTTTTAAAACAGGTCATGAAGTCTTTGACACCATATCCGCCCTCGGCAAAGGCTCCATGATCTTCGTCCTCGATGAGGGACACTACGAGTCGCTTTTTTTCCTCACCCACCTTCTCTCCAGGTTCGCGGAGACAAAACCCGTCTATCTCCTCACCCACCAGCCGGTTTTCAGCGATTTTAAAGCAATCAACATAGGCGGCGTGAAGGCGCTTTCAGAACTCAGCATTCGTATAGCGGAGATAAGAAACGAGGTCGGTGAGGGGGTGATAATTCATCACTATCTACCCTACATCCTCATCAACTACGAGGAAACCGTGATTCTAAAGCTCTTGGAGCATCTCGCCTCCCAAGTTCAGGGAAGGCCTCTCCTAGAATTCTTAACCCTTCCCAAGGGGACTTTTCCCACCTTCGAAAAGAAGGCGCAGACACTGCTTCATGGCACAATTATCCTGAGCTATGGGCAAGTCGACGGAAGCTATACACATAAATTTTCAATTTTGAAGGCTTGTAAACCTGAGTTCTACGCCAAGGAGTTCCCCTACGTAGTGAGAGGCAACCGTCTGCTCATCAAGTTTGAAGATGAATTCACCGACAAGCTCCCCGCATCCTTGGAGGAAAAAACTCGAGCGAAAAGGGTCTATCTGGAAAACAACATCAAAAACCTCAAAATAATCATGCGTAAAGATGCTATAGAAAAACTGAACCCTGTGGATTATTTTCTCTTAACCCAAACTCACAACATGCGGCTTACTGACGTGAAGCTGCTCTTTTACGACAGGTTCGACGAAATTCTGGATAAGCTATCCAGATGGGCTGTTCTAGGCGCCGTTGGCTTTGAAAGAGTTGCGGAACATAAAGAAGATGTTGAAACCATAGGCGGCATAAAAAAAATCTCTAAACTGGCCTTAAAGCTTCCCTGCTCACTTTCTTCAAGACTGTTAGGCAGGAAGCCGCGTAAAGTTCCTCTTGAAGCTCTTTTGGGGCTTAGAAAGAGTATCGAAATAGTCCTTAACAACTATTTCCCAAACAGCAGGGAGCCCGCGGAGGTCTTTCAAGCTACTGAGCGGCTGATCCACGAACTTGCAGCCAGGGTTACCACCATTGAAAGGCTTGAAAAATACGGGGAAACACCTTGGGTTAAACTTGAGTTTAACTACCTACCCAAAGTAACCGCTTTAACTCTACACATAGGATTCGGGCTTAAAAGCAAAACCATGAAGAAAACTGATTCCAGCTTTGAAGTTATAGTTGGCGACTGCTTCGAATGCGAAGGAGCTGTTGGCGAAAAACCTTTATGCAACATGATTACCGGGACCCTGATAGGAGCCCTCTGCCAAGTCGCCAAAGAGCCGGTATTCGTTGATGAAATAAAATGCAAGGCTTTAGGAGACCGGGAATGCGTTTTCTTGGTTAGGAAAGCTTGATTTCCCTAGCCTGAGGTTAATTTATCACAAACTTACCATAGGACCAAAGATAATCGGGGATATCGGAGCGAAAATTCTCAAACTTGTCAAAAGACTGGAAAACTAAGCGTAGGCTTCGTAGATCTTTCTTTTCTTCCACTTGCTTCCTCAGAAGAAACATCCTCAGAACTCTCGCACAATAGACGAGAGCTTCCACGTCGATATCTTGATTCAGGTTTTCAGCCTCCCGCATCTGTTCAACAGCACTCAGAAAAACCAGGTTACCTAAGTGAATGGCGTCGTCCAAAACTCCCCGTTCCTCCAAGGTCTTTATAACTTTGGCTGCTTTTCCCTGAAGCTCGGAGAGGGAAACCTTACCCGTTTCCAGCCCAAGCATCATGGCTGAATTGACGATGGAGTCCCTTAAGTCGTCTTTCAGATCGGTTACATCATCCCAGATGATCAACGCCCGGAACAGTAGGTCTATGCCCCGGTTGATGCACTCCAGAGACTTCAGCGTAGCGCCGTCCAATCCGCCGGTTGATGCCTCATAAAAACATAGGTCCACATCCACCCAAAGGGTCCCGGAAGCTTTGGCGGTTATCTTCTTTAAATAGTCTTTAAAGTTTAACCCCGAGAGACTGTAGAGGTTGCTCTTCTGGTAGAAAGACCTGATCTGCGCGTCTATGAACTCTTTAACATCTGCAACAAAAATCTTAAAGGTCTTCAAGTCTTCAAGCGGAGATGGCAGCCTATGATAGGCCCACCTCGTTATGGCGTAAGCCGAGTTTTCAGCTCGAGCCAGCCAAAGTTTTCTTCCCTCAATGCTCTCTAAGAAGAAGATAGGCCTGGTTAAGGCTTCTTCATATTTCTGCTGAGATGCTTCAGCTTGTTCAAAATCATGGAACTGATCGTTGATGTTGTCCAACAGTTTTATCCCGGTCATCATGGCTGTTTTCGAAAAAATTGAGGAATCCACAACATCGTTCCCTGCGACTCTGTGAAGGATAGGATACGAACTTATAGCCGCCAGAAAACTGGCATAGGCGAGATACTTATCTTTCAGAAGCTTTCTATCCTTCAAATCGTCGAAACTCAACACTAAAGGGCCGTCTAATTCCGCAGTCAATTTTGCTTCCAGTTCTTTTTTCACTCGACTGATGCTTTTGTAAACCTTAAAGAAACCGATAGAAGGAAATTTTCGCGCCATGGAGGTGAGAATAATCAAGCCGCCGAGATGGTAGAGAGGATTTAACCCCTCTTTGAAAATTTTCACTAATAAATCACCCCATAGCAGGGGTATTCCAACTTTATTGCTGTAAATAACTTAAATTTGGGTCTTTTATTTAACTTTTGTTATTATTTTTAAATAATAAGCCGTTTTTAAATTTCTTTATTAAAAAAATATTCAAATATGGCTTTTATTTGAAAATAAATCAAATATAACTTAAATTATATTAAAAATAAAAACAGATGCCGTTATACAAAAAACAGTCGAATGTAGGAAAAAATCCGCTGCCATTAGTCAGTCTTTCAAAATCCGGAACACTTGCACATCAATTTTCATTTGAATGGGTTCAAGTTTAACGTTCAAAACACTTTCTACGTAACTTTTCATCAAACTGGAAGGTAGAGCTGGAGAAACAATCTGAATGTAGTCCCTGTCCGTAGCCGAAAATTGTCCCCAGCCAAAGTTGGACATAATCTCCAAAGCGGAATCCCAGTCTTTGGTAGTGTCGGTTTGAAACTGAAACAAAGCGAAAGACTTGATGACTTCCCCCATTTCCCTACCTAGGTCCCTGTGGTCTTCCTGCTCCACCCGCTCTATCAACAGGTCTAGGGCTTTTTTTGGGAGGAAAACAATTCTAACAGGTCCTATGTCAAAAAGACCCTTTTGCCATCGGTCTAAAGTGTATTGTCTCCCGAATTTAACGCACATCTCAACGAATTCTTTTAAAGACCGAACTCGCCCCTCTCGCATCAGTCTTTCGATGTACTCTACGTCTTCCTCTTCTAATTCAACTGATGTGACCCTGCTCATGAATAAATGCTCCTATTCAAAGTTAATATATAATAATATTTTTATTTAATTAATGTATTGTTGCGCATCTTTTATATAAATTTATAATTAAAAAATTATGTTAAACTTAAGGAGCCTATCTCCCTTTTCCCGGAAACACTCCCTTCCCCCAAAAAATAACGGGACTGCCCGATGCTCGCTGTCTCCTCCACATTAAGGAGTGATAAACAGTTTCTCCTTCGGGAAGACAGTGATCCCTCGCTGGTCTATTTTATACGGGTGCGGCTGGATGTCGTGGGAAACTCCCCGCATTTTTTCCACATGAATGCTTTTAGCCGTCACATCCTCTCTCCGAATGTTCTGCATGACAATAACTCCGTCGGATAAATATTCCTCAAAGATAAACTCCCGCTCTAGCAAGTTGGCTTTCACCTCAGAAATGATGAGGGCGGTGACGCCTAATTCCGTGAAAGTTTTAAAAATAAGCATGGTAGCCAGCCGCCTCTTAACCAATTCTGGCTCTTGGAAGGTTAACGCGGAAAGGGAGTCAAGGACTACTCTTTTGGCGCCGACGTCTCTGCAACTGTTTCGAATAACCTCCAACAAGCTTGAAATTTTGAAGGCAGGCATGCTCAGAAATTTCACCGCAGCTTCAATTTCTCTTTGAGGCATGTAATTAATAATAGAGTAATCCACTATCTTCAACATTCCATCCTTCTCATGCTTTTCAAAGTTTAGATCAAGCTTTGAAAGTTCCCTCTTCAGGGATGAAACATCCTCTTCCAACGTAATGTAAAGGCCTTTCTCGTTGAACATGGATATCCCGTTGCAGAGATACTGAGCGCTGAGAATAGTCTTCCCAGTTCCAGGGCCGCCGATGACAAGAATGTTCCGGCCCTGAGGGAGACCCCCTCCCAAAATCTCATCTAACCCTTCAATCCCTGTGGGAATAATGTCCTTCGGATGTGAAGTCATGAAAACCCCTTCTTCTCCTCCCAGCCTAATTATTCTTCCCCAAACGAGGTTAATATCTCTTTTCGCTCCAAGCTGGAAACCCGAATAATTAACGCCAAATGTTTAAGGCTGGTTTTTCTTCTCGTCTTCCAACATGTCCATCAAGCCTTCCCATAGGCTGTACCTAGCTCGGAACCCTAGATCCTTCTCCGCTCGCCTGACATCATAGACAAAATTTTGAGCGTCAAAGCTTCTAGGCGGCTTTACAACCGGCTTCAAGTTCGAGTTTAGAGCCTTCAAGCATAGGTTGCAAACTTTTCTGATGGAAAGAGCCCTACCTGTGCCTATGTTGTATATTTTATTAAGCTTCTGAGCTTCTAAGGCCAGTATGTTTGCGCGGGCAACATCCTTCACGTAGATGAAGTCGCATTTTTGACTGCCTCCATATATTTCTGGGGGCTCCCCCTTTTTGATTCTCTGAAGAAATTTCCCTATGGCACCCCCCTCTTTATGCCTCCCATATATGTAGCCGTAGCGGAGGATTATGTAGGGAAGCTTTTTGCCGCTATTCCTAACCCACTGCTCAGCTTGAAGCTTAGTCCATCCGTAATCACTATCAACGCTCGGCCCCAGTTTTTCTCTTTCGCTGATGGGAACCCGCGCGTTTTGTCTATAAACATTCCCTGTTGAACCATAGACCAAACGCTCAGCTTTCTTTGCTATACACGCGTCTACAACATTTATGGTTCCCTCCACATTCATCCTTAGAGCGTATCTTCTGTTTGCGCCAGCTGCATCAAACGTGGATATGGCAGCCAAGTGAAGTACCTTGTCCCCCGGACGGATAAGCTTAAAAAGCCTTGGGTCTAGTATGTCGAATTTCTTCAAGGTAAAGTTCGGGTGGGAATCGAATTTTTCAAGTCTGTCGCCAGATAGGTCTATTCCCAAAACCCTATAGCCTTCTGCCAAAAGGGCCTCTACCGTATGGATGCCAACGAAACCGTTCGCTCCAGTTACAACTATTCTACTTTTTTCCAAGAGCCGATAACCTGTGCACTTGCTCTATAATATGTGGAACAGGGTCCTCCAAAGCGTTCAGCCGTTCTCCTACCTCTACCCTTTCACCCATGATCCGGCAGACCAATTTGTACGCTTCTTTAACGTTCGGCAAATAATACAGCGGAAAACCTTTTTTACTCAGATATTTACCAATGAGGTCGAAAAAATGGAGGCTGATGGCAGGGGTACCCTGCAAAGCTGCTTCCTTAGCTATCGTTCCTCCGCTGCATATGACTGCCCCAACAAGGCGGACGAGCAGAGGTACGTTTAAAACATTCTTCGGAACCATGATGTTTCCCGCCCCTTTTAACTCAGCTTTTTTTCCAGTGTAACGTGGAAGGAAAATCACCTGATAATCTTCAGCCAACATGCTTAGGAGTTCTTTGATTTTCTCGCGGTAGACTCGAACGTACGACGCATCGCTTTCAATGTCCCTTAAAACCACTGAGTAGCGTAGTTCCTTCTCCGACATGTCAATCCCTAAAGGTACATCCTCGGCAATCCGCCTCTTAATGTAGGAGACTTCCTCCGTGCCATTATATTGAATTATCTTAGAAGGCGCTATGCCAAATTTTTCCCATAATTTTTTTTCGATGGAATTGGGTGTTACCAAAGAATCGAGAAGCGGAACTGTAAGCCTCAAAACCGACAAGTTTATTATAGTATCATTTGCATGCACCATGGGAATTCCGAAACCGAAAGCCACCCGCGTCGCCTCCACGGATCCATGAGCATACAAAACATCCGGCCTGCCATGGCTTTCAATAAATCCAGCCAACGTTTTTTCCCGCTCTACCCCAAACATGAATTTTTCCCTCACGGAATAACCGTATCTCCCGAACGGAGTATGCGAGATTTTAAGCATATCTAAAACTTGGCACGTTGCCAAGCCTCTCCGAGATGTCACGTATACTTCTTCAAATTTACAGTCTAACAGCAACGCTTTTAGCAGCCATGCATCCTTAGGATGAACAACATCCACCCATAATTTCATGGACGCCACTTCAAATCCGGTTGTGCCTTGATGAAAAGAACGCTAAAATAGGCTTCTGCGAAGGGCCTCCTCAATGTTAACTGAGGGTCTATAGTTGAAATATTTCTCAGCTTTAGTAATTGAAGGATAAGAGTTGACGGGTATTTCATTAGGCCTCGGAGGAGCCAACTTTATCTTCGACTTACTGCCTGAAATCTGGATCAGTTTTTCCACAACCCATTTTAACTTGACAGGCTGCCCGCTTCCTATGTGAAACAGTTCGCCGAACGTTGAGGAGGGATTCATCAAGACGCTGCGTATGGCTTCGCAGAGGTTTCCTACGTAGTTGAAATCCATCACCTGCTCACCGTAACAGTAGAGGGTGATGGGCTCCTCTTTCTTCACTTTGGCTGCTAAAAGGTTCAGAATGGTGCCTCTCAACCCTTCTCCTATCAAATCCCAGCACCGAAAGATTGTTGCCTTCAACCCTTTTTTAGCCATGTAATGGAATATCATGTATTCAGACAAAACCTTAGAGTACGCATAGCCGCTTTGGGGATTGTACTGCCAGTTATCTTCGCTGATGGGTAAAAATTTAGATGAACTGCCGAGAACAGCAGCGCTGGACATGAAAATCACCCTTGCATTATAATTAACACAACAATCAATCACGTTCAAGGTTCCAAACGAGTTGGTGTGAAAGTATGGATACGGCTTCTCATTACTTTCTTTGGAATTGCAAAGAGCTGCCAGATGAACCACCACGTCCGGCTGAAAGGATTCAAATACTGATTTAACATCTTCTAGAACTGTAACGTCGCATACAAAGTTAGTAGAATTCGTTCTTTTAACGTCTATGCCTGCGACATCCACTTGGGAAGTCTTCAAATAGTTGAATAAGTGGCGGCCCACAAACCCCGCGCTGCCCGTTATCAAAACTTTCGTTTTCTCCTTCATATTCATTGCTCCATTATTTCGCAGAGTCGGACGGCCACTGAGATCTTCGTCTAAAGGGTAGCAAGCCTCTATTTATATAATATCCTTATGTTTTCATAAGCTTTAGGCGGGAAAAATTTTTAAGCCTATCTGAATTCCCACGCTTACAACTCTATGACCCTTCTCCGTAGGGCCTTAATCGTCTGCTTAATGTGAAAGAAGTCTCTTTGCTAATTGAAGAAACACTTAACTATTTGTTGATAATCTCTTGGTAGAATTTAAGATACATGCCAGTAGCTCTATCCCAAGTTAGGTTCCTTTCGATGTATCCTCTTCCCTCTAAGGCTTTTTTCTCGCATTTTCATAATTTTTAAAAATCCAACAAGCTTTTTCAGCAAACGCCTCTGCTTTGTAGGGAACATAGTAAGCATACTTACCTACAGATTCCCTTATGGCTGGTATATCTGTGGCTATCACCGGTGTCCCGCATGCCAATGCTTCAGCTGAAGCCAGAGAGAACCCCTCAGCATAGGGCGGGCTTGGAACTAAAATAACATGGCATTTGTTGTAGAAATAGCATAATTGATTATCATCTAAGACCTTATCGTTCAACAAGATAACGCATTCCGGTAATAATTCAGCATTTTTGGGATAAGACTAATTTTGTAGGATGCTTTTCTTCCCACATAGCCGATAGTCGGTTTTTTCGGTTTCTTTATTCCAAGCGGTTTAAATTTACTGCAATCAACCCCGTTAGGGACAACTCTAGCCTTGTCAGTCATCTTCGGCATCACAACTCCCAGGGCCTCTATAATAGCCTTTGTCGGGGTTGTTATTCCTATAGCTTTTTTTTACAGCTAATTTTTGAAGATATCCTCTGAAGTGATACATTCGCATAGGAGCGATGTCATGGAGGGTTAGGATGTAATTCTTTCTAGCGATGATCGGCGGCATTGCTGCCCTAAAATTAGCCGCGTGAATGACATCATAGTCTTTAAGTTTCATTGATGCTCTTACCATCCAAAGAAAAGTTCCAGTCTATGGTTTTCCGTTATGGACGACTTCAACGTTAACATGTTTTCTCAGCCTTTCCACTATCTCTATACTAAATCTGTTAACGCCTCCTATCGGTTTTTCAGGCGTATAATGGAGAGTTAACCACAGGACTTTCATGGCTTTCGTCTAACTACTTTAAACTTTCTTTTAATGGTATATAGGTTATAAACCCTCCAAATATATAATTGCTTCAATCTCATTGCTGAGGGATGCCACCTTATTGACGATTCCCATCAGCTTCCTTAACTTATCTTTACGTTTTCCACTATAAATATCGTGGTTTTGTCCTTATTTTCAATTGAAACTCTTCCTTTCGCAGAAGCTTGTATAATGAAAAAGGAGTATACCTTTTTCTATGCCTATGGTATTGTTTCTCCCCCGGCATCATAAAGCGGATTAGAAACAGTTTTGCGTCCCGCTAGTCTCGGCAAAAGAAAATAGTAAGGTATGGCTATTAAATTAGGGACGACTATTGTTATTATGGTTATATATCTTCTAGAAATTCTTGTAAGCTCTCTCAACAAGGTATGAGGTTTATCACTATGTTCAAAAGTATGGAATAGGTAAACTTGTTCAAAACATTTTTCTTGAAATGGTAAATAATGCATGTCTGCCCCCACATCTGGATTGACGATAGGATCTATATCAACGCCAATATCCTTCCGCTTATTCCTGCCGCAGCCTACATCGAGAGTTACCATGCCTTTAATCTCCTGTTTACCAACTCAAATTAAGATGAGGAAACATTCAATGTGGTTTTACAAAGCTAAAAATTAATTCGTTGTTTATTAATGAGATCTCCTAAAAAGGTTGGGCATATTGAAGGCAAAGAGATGACTAAATTATATATTAAATTAATAGTATATTAATCGAGTAATGAAAAACTTAAGAGCCAAACCGTCTTGAATTGACGAATCTACAAGGTAATAAAATTTGAGGGTTCTTCTACTGGGTCGATATACGGCTTGGGACAATAGGGCTTTTGGTGGCGACATTCACGCCCAGAAATTGGCGGATAATTTAGGGGCCTTAGGATGTAAGGTCGATTTCTGTAATGCCTCAAACTTCTCTGGCAGAGAAAGCATCAACTTCTTAAAGGTTGAATATTGCCGATTTAGGAATACACCATATTATCCATTGTTAAAACTTGATAACGTGGTTGAATACGATGTGGTTCACGGCTTCTCCACCACCGGCTACATTTTTAGAATTATTAATAAATTTCGTTCTTCCTCGTCTTTGAGCCGTCCTTTGATGGTTCAATCTCAGCTTGTTTCAAGATTGGCTGCTTTAGGAGTCAAACATCCAGCTGAACTCTTACTCAGGCTCAAGCCCTTTAGGTTTTTAGCTTGGCGGATGGAGAGAGATGCATGCAGGCATGCCGACGTGGTTGTAGTGACCTCTCAGGCCGTGAAGGAATGTATCGTCAAAGAATTCGATTTGCCTAACAGTAAGGTTCAGGTAATTCCAAGAGGGGTAGACGTGGAGCACTTTAAGCCTACACGGCTTCCTGAAGATAAGGTTATTCTGACGGTGTGCAGACTTGAAATAGAAAAAGGAATCCAACATCTCATCGAATCGGTTAAGTATCTTCATAAATCCCATAAAGATATCAGTCTTCATATCGTAGGAAGCGGAAAGGATGAGCGTCGGTTGAAAGAAATGGCTAAAGGTTGTTCCTATGTGCGGTTTTTAGGTAAAGTTCCTCATCAAGACATGCCTAAAATTTACGCAAGTTGCAGAGTTTTCGTATTGCCCTCTCTCTTTGAACCATTCGGTGCAGTGTTGCTGGAGGCTATGGCCTCTGCTAGGCCGGTGATAGCTGTCAATACAGGTGGACCTAGAGATATCGTGACCCCGGACTGCGGTGTACTGGTCAATTTTGGTGATGTAGATCAATTAGCGGCCGCTGTTGACAATCTTCTCCACGACAGGAAGAAGGCGGAGAGAATGGGGCTTATGGGAAGAGATAGAGTTCAAAAAGAATACACTTGGGAAAAAGAGGCGGAAAAATATTTGAGACTGTATCGAGGAGAAACAGCCAAGCTCTAAACTGTTGGAGGCGATGCAATTGAAGTTTGACATAGTGATGTGGGCGAAAAATGGTGCATGGTCCTTGCCTCGGGTATTCAGCCGCATTAATGAAGTTATACCTCTCAGCTCTGTTAACCAGCGGATATACGTTGATGATCACAGCATAGATGATAGCGTGGAAATAGCCAAGTCATTCGGTTGGAGTGTCTACAAAAACGAAGGTGCCGGTCTCAGTGACGGCGCCAACACAGCCCTAAAACATGTTGAAACTCCTTACTTCATATCGTTTGAACGAGACATAGTTCTAGCTGAAGATTGGTGGGAGAAAATACCGCCTCAAGTTCTAGGTAAGCATAAAGTCCTTGCTGCACAAGGGATACGTCTCCCAGATCATCCTATTCTGAGAAAGCTCCAAGAATATCGGACGGAGAGGATGATTAAAACTGGACGTTCCACCCAATCTCTAGATAACACCATGTTCAACACCACCCTTCTCCGTGGTCTAGGCGGTTTCCCTAAGATAAAAAAGGCAGCAGCCGGCGTCGATAGCATTCTGGTTCAGAAAGCTTTAAGAGCGGGCTATGAATGGAAAACCGACTTCAGCGTCATGTCTCTACATTTGAGAAAGGGGGTATGCCAAGAGCTTCGGCATTATTACAGATATGGCGTTTACTCTAACATAGTAAAAAAATATGATAAGTCAATTAATATGCTGCGTTTTCTCAAAATGTTATTTTTCTCGCCCATTAGGGGATTTGATATTGCTGTAAAGAAACGGTGCATCTGGCTTTGGCCCCTGTATCTCACAATCAGACTCTACGCCTTTTTGGGTTATCTCCACGGATATTTTTCTCTTTCACATGAAGAGAACGATGTTTGACCGATGTCATGTTCATAAAGCAATTTTACTAAGCCGTCCGTCGACAGACTAGTACAGAATTTGATATGTCTTCACATATTTTTCTTTTCAAGATTTTACTATAAAATGTTCTGGCAAAAGGAAAATCCACGCGTAGGACCTTAATGGAGAAGAAACTTTCAATCACGCTAAAGCCATTCTCCTCCATCAAACTGAGGATTTCTTTGGGCGAAAATGACCTTAGATGCTTTTTATCCGCGATGAAGGCTACCCTGATCCTTCTCAAGACAAAGAATTTACGTCTAATTTTACTCCAAAATTCACTTTTATAGGGTACCGGGACGGTCAAGACCAGTAACCCATCCGGCTTCAATACCCTTTTCATCTCGCTCAGAATCGCCGAAGGGTTTATCACGTGCTCCAAAACCTGCGAGCAAAGAATCAGGTTGACGCTAGAATTTTTTAAAGGGAGGGTCTCACCTACCCCATGGATGTAATCTGTTTTATCGTTTTTTCCCGCTTTTCTCAGAAGCGGGAGAGAAATGTCGAGACCGATGAGGAAGTTAAAAAGGTCTCTAAATAATTTCAAATAACAACCTTCAGCGCATCCCACATCCAGTAAGATATCTCCCTCAGCGAACTTATGGACAACCTCTAACACTTTTTCTCTTCTTCTGAGATGTCCCTCTGCCTCGTAGAGTTTATTTTGCCCTTCCATACTTTGATATTCTTTGTAATATTTTCTCGGAATAATGCCCTTAGTAACCATATTCTATGCGCCTAATTTCATATTCAGGTAGCTGTCCACGTCAATACAACTGCTTGTCGATGATAAAAAGTCTCCTCTCAGTTTTTAGAAAATAATCTCTGTAGCCATTATAGCTTAGGATTTTAATAATCCATAGCATTATATAGGTTGAATTAAGGCTGAGGGCTTAAAGGGGAAGCTATAAGGGGTAGAGGTCCCGCGCTTTGAAGATTTGTATTTTCTCCCCTCAATCTCGTTTAGCCTCGCAGATGAAGGAATTCGCCATAAGATTTGTTAGCATGAATCATGAGGTACACGCAATTATAGCTTCCTCTTCCTATGGGCGAAAACATAGAAGGCGTGAAATTGATGGAAGCGGCATTGTCTATCATGTTATGCCGGTTATACCCGTCTCTAAGTTGTTATATCCTTCCTATGTAATTTTAGCTACGATAAGAGGATTACTCGTGAGAAATAGTGTTACTATCTCTCATGAGGTCTACACAGGTTTGATAGGGGTAATCCTTCGTTTCTTAACCGGCAGAAAGTCTGTCCTCTATGTGGTTGACGCTCAGACAGACCTGAAAATAGAGCGGGGTATGTGGCGTAATTCGCTGCTCCTAAAGCTTGGTAGGTGGCTGGAGCGTTTCGTAGTCAGTCACTCAGACGTATCCATAGCCATTGATCAGTCTTTGATCCCCTACCTAAAACAACTAGGCGCAAAAAGGGTTGAAGTTGTTACCTACGGGATTAAACTGGACCTGTTCAATAAATGTGATGGCAAAGAAATCGTGAAGAAACACTGTCTCCCCGAGGGGAAGGTTGTAGGTTATGTCGGCGGAATGGAGCCCCATCATGGAGTACAATATCTGGTCGAAGCTATTCCTTATGTTATAAAAGAAATACCTGACGTCAAATTCCTTATAGTAGGTAACGGTCTTCTGAGGCCTTGGCTAGAAGAAAAGGCGGGAAAACATGGTGTCTTTCCAGGGCATGTACCATACCATGAGGTACCAAAATATCTTGCCGCCTCAGATATTCTCGTGGTCCCCGCAGCACCTCGCTCCAAATACGTGTCTGTGTTGACCACCAAGATTTTTGACTACCTTGGCTCTGGCAAGGCTATCATTGCAACAGATGTGGGCGGAATTAAACAGACCTTAGGCGATGTTACTTTAGTTGTGCCACCAAGAGACCCTAAAGCATTGGCAAATGCCATTCTACATCTGATAAAAGACAGAGAATCACGCCGGAAGATGGGTTTGGAGGCGAAGAAAATCATCAACATCAGATTCAACTATGATAAACTTGCAAAAAGATTCGTCAAAATCTTGGAAGATGCAGGCAGGGATTGTGAGTCATGAACCTTCTTCACTTAATTTAGTCGCTTTCCGCCCATTTTTTCATTAGCTTAATGGCTTCAGCATTTTTTCCATCCGCCAACAAAATGATGGCCTTTGCCAGGTCGCGGTAGTAGGGATTCGCTTTAGCCATAATTGTGTGGTTTATGGGGACTGCGCCTCGTTTAACATCTGTCCACCCGATGATGGTGGCAAGAGGGATGTAAATTACAAAAAAAACTATCATAAAAACAATCAAATGTGAAAAGAGTTTTTGGAGGGTTGGAATATATTCTATTAGAAGGCGGTACTGTATCACAATAAAGTTTAGAAAGGTGATGGCGAAGATCAGGTAAACGCTGTGCCCCCTCCTAAAATAAGTCCAATATCTTAGTAGCCTTCTTCTCAATCCTTAACTCCTCCCTGTTTTTGTCAGTAAAGTTATTGTTGTTCTTGAGCACTTTTAATCAGCCTTAAAGAGAGGATATAAACTTTTTGAAAAGTAGGTTCAGCCTTCTTCTTGAATTTTCTGTCCTATTTGAACTTATTAGTTTAAAAATCTAGGCTTCAGCTGACTTATTTTGCGGACCTTTTCGGATCTTTCTCTAACATTTTTCCATATTTCTCCAAAGTCAAGTCTCTGCTTTTCTATTCGAAATTTCTTTAAGTACTTATGCATGTGTTATAAGTGAACTTATAACTGCGAAACAAATAAACCATTAATTTGGGATGTGCCGTGTTTTTATGGGAGAGGGAAAATATCTTTAAAAGTTGCTGTTTAGGCGTGATGGTGTTCAAGTCATAGAAGAGGCAGATTTACGCGTATGGCTGAACTCATAAAGACGGGTGTGGAGGGTTTAGACGATGTCCTCGGGGGAGGTCTACCAGATAAGAGCCTAGTCCTCGTCCTCGGCGAGACTGGCTCTCATTATGATACCTTCGTTCGTCAGATTTTCTACAACCACGTTCTTGAGGGAGGGAAGGTCGCCTATTACATTGTTGAAACTTCCAGCTCCGATGTCTTAGAGGATATGTCCGTCTACAATTGGGACCTTACCGAGTTTATGGAGAAAGGATCGTGGGTCTTTGTCAACGCACTCTCTCCAGACTTACAGGAGCTTTCAGAGCTATCTCCCAGTAAAACCCCTGAAGTTAAGCTTCTCCTGAGTCAGACCTTAACAACACTGAAAAGGGATTTTTTAGCTAGGGTTAAGGAAGGAAGGTGGACAGCGTTGCATATCTCCCATCTCATCTTACGCTACGACTTCAGAGATGTGATGGATACGGTGCTGTACATGCGGATGGTGGTCCGTCACCATTCAGGCTTACATTTTATACTGCTGCCTAGGGGGGTTCATGAGGAGCAGAAGATTCAGGCTCTCAAACATTTAGCGGATGGAGTATTCGAATTCGGTATGCAGGAAAGAGGCAGAGAATATGAAGGAGTGTTTACCATCACTAAGTTGAGGAAAGTTCTCCATAAAACGAAAACTCACTCCTTTATGATTTCAAACAGGGGACTCTACATTGAGAGAGCGGAGCGGATAGTCTAGTCCTATTTGACATTGCAAAGATATCTCTTTAATGCGAAGGCGAATTTTTTGAAGCCCTTTTTTATACATCACAGGAGAAAAAAGCTGACTTACTCGGCGTCGAAAGGACATTTTGATGGAGAAAAGGTTAAGTACTGTGGAAGAGACTTGAGAACTCAAAGAAAGGGAATAATCCTTTCCATTCAAATTGAAAACAGCTTTAATCCTTTAGGCGCCCAAGACAAAGAGGCGTCTGTTAAGGTTCCGGCGATGGGTGGAAACATAGATCCTGGGAGCTGTCTTCAGATGGATGTTCAAGCATGGGTTGGCAACTCTGGTTTTCAAGAGGGGGTTGCTTGGTTGTGAAACTGATAGGGCGGGGTAAACCGAAGTCTGAAACCGGAAAGACGGGAGCTAAACCGGAGATTCTCACACCAAAACTTCCAGAGAAAATTATAGACATTCATCCTGTGCTACCCCCGTATGCTCATGTGGCAATTACCCGTGATGAGATGGGACGGCATCGGTATGTTGTCATAGAGCCAGTCCTCAACGAGTCTGAGTCCCGGATCATGGAGAGATTGAGAGAAATACTTGTTGAGGAATTGGAAGTTGCCACAGAAGAGCTGGGCAGTCACGAGAGAAGGGAAGCCTTCCTCAAAGAAAAAATTCAAAGTATTATTAAAAGGTACAAGATTAAACTCAGCCCGGAAGCCGTGGATAAACTCACCTACTATTTAATTCGAGATTTCGTTTATCTCAGCAAGATCGAGCCTCTCATGCGGGATCACATGATAGAAGACATTTCTTGCGATGGACCCAAGATTCCCATCTACGTATGGCATAGAGAATACGAGTCCATGCCAACCAACGTGGTCTTTGAGTCGGCTGAAGAGCTTGACAGGTTTGTTGTGAGATTATCCTACTTGGCCGGACGTCATATTTCCGTCGCTCAACCTATTGTTGACGGTTCGCTGCCGGATGGTAGCAGGCTTAATGCAACCTTCGGCTCGGAGGTTACAAAAAAAGGAAGCAGTTTCACCATCCGCAAGTTCAGAGCAGACCCGTTGACCATCACGGATCTCATCGCCTTCAACACCATCTCCGCGGAAATCGGAGCCTATTTCTGGTTTCTAGTCGAGAACAAGGCCTCTATTTTAGTCTCTGGAGGTGTGGCTTCCGGTAAGACGACGTTCCTCAACTGCCTTGCCATGTTCATCCGACCGGAGCTTAAGATAGTCACCATTGAAGACACAGCGGAGCTTAACATTCCCCAAGAAAACCTAATTCAGGCTCTTACCCGTTCAGGTTTCGGTCCTGCGGGGGAGACGGCTGAGATCAGCCTCTTCGACCTGTTGAAGAATGCGATGAGGCAAAGACCCGACTACATCATAGTAGGGGAGATCCGTGGAGAGGAAGCTTACACGCTTTTCCAAGCCGTGACCACCGGCCATGGGGGTTTAAGTAGCATACATGGAGATTCCGTTCAATCCGTCATTTACCGTTTAGAATCTGAGCCTATGAAGATTCCGAGGAATTTCATCGCCAGCTTGAATGCTGTAACAATTTTAGGCAAGGTTCAAGTTGGTGAACGGTCTGTCAGACGTATGTTAAACTGCACTGAGTTGGTGGGCATAGACCCTTCAACCAAGCATCTTCTAACCAACCTAATCTACGAGTGGAAACCAGACGATGACTCCTTTGCCTTCGAAGGAAGAAGCAACTTTATCAGTAAAGTCATGGCCGCCAAAAACATGACGGAAGCTGATATTAGGGAGGATCTGAAAATGAGAACCCAAATCCTCAAATGGATGGTGGCCAGCAACATCAGACGCTATATAGATGTAGCTCAAGTTATCAGGCAGTTCTACGTCGACCCTCAACGTCTTTATGCAAAAGCCAGATACGGTCTTGAGGCATGAGTCCTTCTAGGAAAGAAGGCAAGTCTGAAAAGGTTAAGCAAGTCAAAGGCAAAGGTGGAATGTCCGCGGGAGTTTTGGAGAAACCTTGGTATGCTTCTTACGGTTTTTTGGCATCAAAGATCGATCCTCTGCTCCCCCACCTTAAAGGGTTGAGGAGTAAGTTCATCAAAGCCGGTCTTCCGGTGGATTTCAGGGCCTATGTGAGTTTTCTCATTTTCGCAACCATCATGTCTTTTGCGGTAACCTTGGGGATTACTTTGAGCATAAATATTTTCTTCCTTAAAACCCAAATAATCTATTTTCTCGGTGTTTCGTTTCCTTTTCTATCGCTCCCTCTCATAATAGCCGGCTTCTCGGCGGCGACAACGTTTCTTTCGATCTATCTCTACCCCAGCTTTGTGGTGGGTGTTGAGAAGAGAAAGATTGAGAATTCTCTCCTCTACGCTGTAAGCTACATGTCCATCTTAGCCACAGCCGGCTTGTCGCCTGAAAGGATCTTTAGAGCTCTCGCAGCCAAACCTGAAATTCGGGGAATCTGCACCCAAGCCAGGTTGATCATCAGAGACGTAGACATTTTTGGGGTTGATTTTCTTTCAGCTTTGCACAGTGCCATTGAGCGCGCCCCCTCCAAGCTGTACGCGGATGTTCTTGAAGGGTTTGTAGCCCTCATTTATTCAGGAGGAGATCTGTCTGAGTATCTGAGGACTAGGACGGATGAGCTGACAAAGCGCCAAGCTGACATCATCCGCATGTTCGTTGGGAGGCTTGGGATGCTGGCCGAGTCCGCTGTAGCTATCATAGCTGTCTTTCCTCTGATATTCATCGTCAGCTTCAGCACAGCTTCCCTTCTCCCAGGGGGGTTTCTAACTCAGCCGATCTTTGTATACAGTGTGGTTTACTTGATGCTGCCCTTTATCTCTATTCTGTTCTTAGCGATTCTGAGAACGGGAGCTCCTCAGGTGTAATCTGTCGTGATCGAGAAAAGGGATATAAAAATCGGCTGGGCAGTCTCCTGCGGCGTAGGGTTCGCCATAATCTTTCTTGCTTTGCTGGGCCCCTATTTCTTCGGGCTTCCGGAATTTTTAGGTCTCTTCAAACTGCTGGGAATACCGTATTTTCTTCCGTCATATCTCGGTGTTCTGTGGGTAGATAAACTCATGGTTATCTCCGTAGTCATAATGATTCTCCCTCCAGGGGTTCTCCACCATCTCCATTGGCGGTGGAAGAAGGCGGTGGACAGAAATGTGCCTAACTTTCTCAGGGATATAGCGAACGCTCAATATACAGGGATGACCTTCATTCGAGCTCTGGAATATACGGCGAAAAGAGACTACGGCCCCCTTTCTGAGCATCTCAGGTGGGCTTTGGCTAAGATATCTTGGGGCGTACCCTATGAGGAGGCTCTGCAAGCTATGGCTGAGCGTTTGGACACGCCTCTGGTGCGGAGGGCTGTGATGCTCATCATCGAATCCGGGCGTACCGGGGGAGATATCTTAGAGATCATGGAGTCGATAGCGAAGCACATTCGAAACGTTGAAGACTTGGAGAGGGAGCGGTTGACCAGCATGAGGCCTAACATCTACATAATCTACCTCGGCTTCGCAGTCATGCTGCTGACCGTGGTGTTAGTTTACACCACTTTCATCCTCCGGCTGCTCACTGGGGAGCTGGCGGGAAGCATCGGGGCCATACGGGCTCAGGAGTCCCCTCTCACCCCGTTGGAATACCTTAGGATATACTTCCATACAGCAGTGGTAGTGGCTTTTTTCGGAGGCCTCATGGCCGGGCAGATGGGGGAGGGCGGCTTAACCAACGGGTTGAAGCACTCTGTCATCATGTTGATCGCAACTCTCCTCACTTTCACTTTCTTCATGGCTTAAGGCAAGCTTGAAGAATAGTGGGAAGAATTAAACACTCAATAAGCTTTTTCACGTGATCATCCAATAACCGAGTTCTGAATTTTTAATTCTCTACATAAAAGAGAAACATTAAGGAAGAGAGCTTGTTTTTCAGTATTTGTCTATAAATTTAAACGACATCTACATCGCCGAAATCTAGGATTCTGACAAAGAGGGCGCCGTTGGAATCGTATCCTTCTAAATGAACTATCAATCTATAGGTGCCACTAGGGGGATATGACCCCTGATCCCCTGTTCTGCTTGGAATGGTTGTTGGAGCGCTAAATTTGAGGTAAAGAGAATCTCCGGGAGCTATTATTCTGGAATCTTGATCACTGTTTATGGGTGTAGTGAGGGTTGGGTCGCTGGTTTCAGCCCAGTCTGTTATAATGCCTGCATATGTTGTATTGTCCTGCGTGCTGCGTAATATAATTCGCGAGAGATGATTCACCACAATGGACGCATTGCTAGGATTCGAAATTCTGACTAAAATGGGTTCTCCAGACTCAACATCTATGGACGTTGGAAAGAGCGGATCCGGGATAGGGGTTTGAAGATGACTATCCCTTGATGAGGAATCGAAATAAATGGTGAGGTCTCTTCCGCTCTGGTAGATGATGGACAGTCTGAGCCTCTCCTGAGTACTCATATTCACCTCAGGCTCTGTTGTGGTGTACGTCCAAAGCGTTATAGCCTCTGAACGTGGAAACCCAACCGTAAAATCGTCTATGGTAGTAACGACAGTTGATCCGTTTTGAGAAACCACTTCGTAGATTATTCTAACCGTCGTAGCCGGCCCGGAACCCGGACGCTTATAGTAAATCGACAGGTTCCAATCGCCGGCCGGAATTGTCCTCGTGTTGGTGTCGTTGACCGTATAGAATTTTATATCAGGATTAACAACAGACACAGCTGTACCTGTAGGTAGCAAGGGATCCATTATTCGGCCGTCCAGAACACTCTGATCATGAAAATACAGCCGGCCTTCGGTGTCCACTGCCGCTGAGCCGGCTGTTTCGACGTTTAAGGCTGCTTCGCTCTGTTCGGCAAAAGCCACTATTCCAACTTCGGTTGTAGCTGTTACGAAGTTTCCCTGAGGAGCCCCTACGAAAGATGCGTTGAATGTTATGGTTGTGCTTTCTCCTGGAGCTTGAAACTTATACCTGAAGACCGCGGTGCTGTCCTTAGGCAGAAGGCTGATGCTTGCCGGCGTAGGTCCCTCCAAAAGCGTGGCCCCGTCTGTGAACGATAAAGTTGGTTGCAGGTTGTATACGAAATTGGCAGATGTGTCATTGTTGGTGTAGATTAAAACCACATTTATCTGCTCGTCGGTAGGAACAAAACCAGGGGCCACAATACCGAGATGCATCTTCACTTCAGGAACTAAATTGTAGCTTGCAATATTCCCTCTTTCCGTTACAACACGTATCGCGTAGTCCTTCCCAAAGGTCAAAGTGACCTTGGTGGTGTTGCTGAGGGATTCTCCTGGCTCTAGGTAGAGCGGTGGATTTGTGAAATTGTAGCTATAGTGCATATTATCCGTTTGGTTGATTATCCACAACCTTATGGGGTGGACGGTTACCGTCCCTCGGTTAGTCATGTTGATGACGAGTTTTCCTTCCTCATTCAGGTAAGCGCTGGTTATTACAAGTTTTTCATGAAGTCTGTTTATGTCAAATTCACTTGCAGCCTGCACAGCCGAATGGTATTCGTTAATCTTGTAGGTGAAATAGTATATGGTGCTGACGGAAGCCATTAAAAGTACGAGAAAGAAAATTATACCTAAGACGGTTGCCTGACCTTTTCGTCTCATTTTACACTTTCCATGTACTTCGGTGAACATTCCCCAGCTCACTGAACACCTCAACTACGTAAACCCCCCCTTCGGTCCACCCCTCAGGGAAAGGGCTGTCTACGGCGATACTCACCCATTGGTCTATCCCGATGGTTACCTCCTCAAATGGAGATATATCCGTCCCATTGAAAGAGATAGCTATTATCGTAACAGGGACCCCCCCAACGTTGCCCACTGAAACAATAGCATTCGTGGAGGAGTTAAACCAAACATCATCCACCACGAATCTTTCCCGGATTTTCACCTTACTTACGTCGGTGAAAGTTCCAATGGAAACTTGGCTTTCAACGAGCATCGACAGCCCAGCCTGAACAATGATGATTCCCACTGTTGCCACCACACCTATCATGAGGATTACAGTGACAACAGTGCCAGCCGCTTTCCTCTCACGGACCCAACCCTTCCAAGGCATGGAGCCATCTATCCTTGTTCGAGGCTTTCAAAGCTTTCGACGTTTTTCCACACTTGCTAGGCTTTCCTTGATGGCTTGGAGGGCTTCCAGATGTTTCTCATGAAGCTTTCTGCGTCTCGATATCTCTTCCCTCAATATAGGCATGACAACGTTGAAGAGGCGTATGGTTGCCTCCGGGTGGTATTCCCTCAAATCTTGGAAAGAGATCTCCCCCTCTTCTTCTCCTTCCTTTTTACCTTTTCTCTTAATCACCACTATACCTGAATGGTCTAGTACGGCTGATTCGATTTCTTTTCCCTTAATCTTTGGCAGTTCACCATAAGCTGAGGGCGGAATCTCGACCTTGTCCAGTTCGGCATTAGACATGACAACCCGTAGCAAGTCAATGATGTCCGATTTTAATTTATAGATCATCTGCTTGGTCGTGTGGACTTGTTCAATGTCCTCCACCACCGTCTTCATGTGGCCTAGAAGCGCCTCAAATTCAGCTTCATACGTAGCCATAGAGTCTACCTTCTAAACCTGTGTGAATTATCTTCCTCCTAAGTTACTTATTAAAATATTCGTTAAGAGCGCCTTCAACCAACGATTCTCCAAGGCTGACTTCATGCACGGTGGCAAAAGAGGCGATGGCACGGCCGCTTTCGTGCAGATATTCAACCTTGTCCCCTACGAGGAAAAGGTAGATCTTCCCGTATCTGGCTAGGATTTCTAGTAGTCCTTGAGCGGTCTCGCCGTCCCACACTCCTCCATCGGTGAAGATGTAGGTGCTCTGGTAGCCTCTCTCCTCAGCGGATCTGATGGCCGTCACCAAAGCTGGAGTGATGTTGGTGTAACCCTGAGGCTCAAGGCTGATGACCAAGTCTTCTATGGTATCGTAGTCCTTGGAGTGCATCTTCACGAGATCGAAGTTCACACCCGTGCTGAAAGGTATGAATGTAATGCTATCGGAGCCAAATCGGCAGGCTTCAACCAGGCAGAAGACAGCCTCCCTTATGCTGTCTATCTTGTTGTCTATCGCCGTCGACCCGGAAACGTCCATGAGAATGCAAATGTCGGCGAATTCTCTCCGCTGCCACCACTCCCAGCGTTTCATGGCGAAGATTCCGGGAATGAACATGCCGTAAACCCTGTAGGTGTCTGGTATGGACAGTGCTTTGATGTGGTCGCCGATCCTCCAAGCTCCCATGGGCGGCGGTGTATAGTGCTTTCTAAACCCTCGAAGCTCATGGGCTACTTCGATGAACACGTTACTGAGGTAGAG
This sequence comes from Candidatus Hecatella orcuttiae, assembly GCA_002011035.2. GTDB lineage: Archaea > Thermoproteota > Bathyarchaeia > Hecatellales > Hecatellaceae > Hecatella > Hecatella orcuttiae. The sequence continues at coordinate 546,678 of MTLY02000003.1, forward strand.
CTTTGTCGTCATCCTGAGAAGATGGGATTTTTCCCTTCCAGTGAGTTTGATGTATCTTCCCTTCATCGAGTCGAGAACCTCTTGGAAATGTCTTGTATATTTTATCCTATCCTCCACCGTCGCCTTTACGCCTTCCTTCTCCAGTTCATGAATGTATTCAGAGACCAGCCTCTCTATCAACTCCGCAGTGTCTAAAACCATTCTACTGGGTTGGAGGATTGATTTTCGCAGATAGCCGATTTGGCTCTTGATGTAGTCGTCGAATTTCTTTCTTTCTTCCTCAAACTCCAGCGACGAACTCAAGCAGAGGTGTACGTCTTCCCAGAAGGATCTAAGCTTAGTGGGCGTTGCGCCCATGGACAGCAGCGACCGTAGCAGTTTTTCCATCTCATCCGAGGATATTGCGAAGGAGGGGGTGGATTCTGAAATGGAGCCGTAGACCAAAAATTCTCGGGGAGCTTCCTTCGGCTGGGAAAGCATCTCCTTCGGTAGCAAGTCCAGCAGAAGCCTGAGGCGGGTTGCGGGATCAAGGGGTCTTTCAAACACTACCTCTCTAACCTCTGCTGCTATGCCGCCGATTTTATAGCTACCCCCCATGAGAGACTTGGAGGCCTTGAAAAAAAGCTCTGCCAAAGGGTTTTTGGAAGCCTTTAAGCCTTCAAGCCTGTATCTGAAAAACTTCGAATAGAGAGCGGGTTCCTCCGCCAACAAAGTTTTATCAGCCAAAGCATTGGAAAAGAGGCCTACTAGGGTTCTCTGATTTTGCACGCCGGAGTCCCAAGCTAGGTAGATCCAGCTCATGAGTCTTTCCAAAGTTCCAGGATAGGATGCTCTCAGTTCAACCTCTGAAAGCAACCAGCCTTGGAGGATGTCTTCCGGATGTTGAAGGTCTTTTTTGAGGACGGTGATAGTGTCCCAGGGGGTAGGGTCTGGAATTTCCTCAGCTATATTCAAGCGTAAGCGAACGTTTTTCTTAAGAGTTATGCGTTTAAAAAAACCCTCCAGTTCATGGTCGGGCTTTATGGCAGTCTAACCTCCCAGCCTTTTTCCCCGGATTCAACCCACTCGTAGAGGTCGGCGACGGCGAGGCATTTCGTTTTCAATTCAGCCAGCTTTTCTTTTGCAGCTTCATCCCCCTTCATCGCCGGCTCCAAGAGGCTTAAGGCTTCATTCCAGAGGTTTTCCTTAAGAGCTACAGCCTCTTTCACCCTGTGAAGCACCCATTCAGCTTCGTTGGCGTACTTGGTGAAGACGCTTTGCTTCAGCTCAAGGCGGTGGGGCAGCGTATACTGCATAGCCCAGAGGACGTCGTCGAAGGAAATGGTGTCCCTGCCCTCGATCCAAGCATGAGCCTTAGAAAGCCTGATGGACGAATCTATCCACCGATGGGCTATGGGCCGGTCCATTTCGGAGCATATTTCCCCCATGTAGGGGCAGCCTCCGCAGGACATCCTGTATCGGGCGGAGGTTATGGACCTGTCGGTTTTTATACACTTTCTCAGCAGGGCGGCTACCAGTGTGGTTTTGAGGAAAACTTCGTTGGGTACGCCTACCTTTTCCACGTCCCGCCATATTTCCGTCATCTGCTCCGTCGTCAAAACGGGTTCAGCTAAGGTTCTGAGGTCATCTACATGTCGCTTATGGTACTTGGTGAGTAGAAGTTTGTGGGTTTCTTTAACTCCGAGAAGCTTTACATTGAGGAAGAAATCTATTCTGTCCATCAAGGCTCTGACCAGGCCTACGGTGCCGATGTCGTGAGGATTCATGTCCAAAAAGCAGATGTAGTCGGGGCTGCGGGCGTGAACGTCAGCGAAGATGACACTTTTCTCGGAGAGCAGTTCGAGGAGGGAGTTTTGACACTGGGTGTTGAGGCGTTGGATTTCGTTGATGAACTTGAAGGGGGCGGTGACGAGGCTTCGGGGTGTCACAGCCCCGATTTTGGACTGGATGAACTTCTGGATGTCCAAGGCCCAGAGGATGTCGAAGGTTGTCAGTTCTTGGTGGCATCGGACGATGCCTAGGTCTCCGCCGTAGAACATCTTGGCTGCGATTTCGATGAAGGTTGTCTTTCCGGTGCCGTAGCCTCCGGACAGCAGGGTTTTGGCGTCCCTGCAGATGAGGCAGCAGGCGAGGAAGTTTCTAGAGTCTTCATCCGTCATGAAGAGGGAGAAGATGCTTTCAATCCCCTTCAGATACCTGTCTCGGTGGATGAAGGCGGGTTTAGGTGAGGGTTTAACCTCTTCGACGGCTGCCAGTTTGGTTTCCAGTTTTTACAAACCTCTTTTTAAATTTACGGTGGCTAATTTTCTTTTTATTTGGCGGAATTCTTAAGGATATCGGTTTATGCTCTTGCTGTTGTTTGTCTTCAGCGGGCTGGTATTTTTGTGGGGTATAGTAAAGCATATTAATATGTTCATGTACATAATTATAATAAATCCCAACGGACGGCCTGTAAAATGACCTTTCATGTGTATAACGGGTTTTCTGTTTTCCAATCTATTTTCACAAGTATGTCTATAAATTCTGCTCGAAGCTGGAAAGACAGGCTGAGCCGAGGCAATAAAGAGGCGAAAATAATATATTAACCAACGAGGGATATTAAAAGGAGAGGAATATCGCATGAGAGGACATTTTTCAAACAAAACGCTGAAGAAATGGCTTAAACAGAAAAAAGCGGTATCCCCCATCATCGCTACCCTGCTGATGATCGTCATATCCGTGGTGGCTGGTGTCATGATCTACGGTTGGATCTCCGGTTTCATATCTACGGGTGTTCCCTCCGTACCCACAGCATACATAGTCACAATCTCCTCGGTTACTGTTTCTGATGTTGATACTTCTTCAGCTACTACGCATAATTCGACGGTTCTTAAAGTAAAGATCAGCAATCCTGGGGCGAAGGATGTTTCTGTCACTGCTGCTAACTTCATCGTAACCAATTCTTCCGGCTATGTCTACGACTACAATGGCACGGGCGGCAGCTTGCATGTGCTGGTGTACCAGGTGAGTAGCTCTTCTATAACTGCCACAGCTCAGAACCTAACTACTCAAGTAGGTCTTACCGGTGCAGCGAACACTGTTACATTGACCGGTGGAACCACGACGACCCTATATATCGAGCTTCTAGGACATGAGTCTGGGGCGGATACTGGGGCCTTGGACAAAGGAGACACCTACATCCTCAACACCCAAGACGCAACAACCTACGACGGCATATCGGTTACCTCAGCCGAATACACCTTCAAAGCCAACAAATAAATTGAAAACATCAATAACTCTACGGCTGGAGATCAGGTAAGATTGAAATGGCCTAAGTGTCTCAGAAATAGAAAGGCTGTATCTCCGATTATCGGCGTCTTACTGATGATTGTCATCGCAGTCGTTGCCGGTGTCATGATCTATAGCTGGGTCACTGGTTTCATATCTACAGGCATCCCCTCCCCGCCCAAAGCATACACCATTAGTATCGACATGGTTACTGTTTCTGATGTTGATACTTCTTCAGCTACTACGCATAATTCGACGGTTCTTAAAGTAAAGATCAGCAATCCTGGGGCGAAGGATGTTTCTGTCACTGCTGCTAACTTCATCGTAACCAATTCTTCCGGCTATGTCTACGACTACAATGGCACGGGCGGCAGCTTGCATGTGCTGGTGTACCAGGTGAGTAGCTCTTCTATAACTGCCACAGCTCAGAACCTAACTACTCAAGTAGGTCTTACCGGTGCAGCGAACACTGTTACATTGACCGGTGGAACCACGACGACCCTATATATCGAGCTTCTAGGACATGAGTCTGGGGCGGATACTGGGGCCTTGGACAAAGGAGACACCTACATCCTCAACACCCAAGACGCAACAACCTACGACGGCATATCGGTTACCTCAGCCGAATACACCTTCAGGGCTAACAAATAAGCAACTTAAATTTTTTACATCTCTTCGGTTATTTTGTTAATTTTTTCTTTACAGTAGCTTTCAGTTTGGTTTCGGCTTCACTGTTTTCGGTCTCTGACTGTCAGCTGGAAGGTTTTTGGGATTAAGGCTTGGGAGTGCTATGAGGACGCTGGAAATCCAGCCGAGGTCCTAGACCTTGGCAGATAGGGTGAGAATCGGATGGTTTCAGCAAAGGTTATATCCCACTCTAATTATCCCACTTATAGGTGGGATTTTGGAAGTGGAACTTAAAGACAAAGGAAGAGTCACCATCCCGTCGGAGATAAGGAAAGCCTTGGCCTTGGAGGAGGGAGATCGTCTTTTCATCGAGCTTGGTGAAGGCGTGATCAAGCTAAGGCCCAAGAAAATCGTCACCGCCGAAGAGATAAAGGGTATAGCCAAAATCAAGAAGGTGAAGCTTGAGGAGGTTGAACTTTCTCTAGCGGGTGAATGACGGTGAGGTTCATCGACTCCAACATCTTCATCTACCATCTAGCAGGTGATGAACGGTATGGCGAAACCGCCAGTAGGATTGTCTATAGAATAAGTAAAGGGGAAAAGGCAGCGGCATCCACCCTAATTTTTTCACAGGTCTTGGCATATCTCCGATGGAAGAACAGAGCTTCCATCATCCCCAAATTCATAGACTTTCTGAGGTCCTTACCGACGATTCAAAAGGTTGAAACCAATTTCGACGACCTTATCTTAGCTCGGAAGCTACAGGAAAAAGCCGGGGTGGACTGGAAAGCATGGGACGACCTAATCGTAGCCGCCCAAATGTTAAGAATGGGGGTGACGGAGATATATTCCAACGACAAGGACTTCGACGCCATCCCCAACGTAAAAAGAATATTCTTCTAGAAAGCTAAGCATCCAGTTTAGGCTTTTTGCAGTATTGTCTTCAGCTTTGTCACAGCTTCTTCGCTGTCTCCCGCCTCTATGACCGTGATCTTGTACATGGCTGCCAGCTGGGAGGCAGTATGACTCAGTCGGGGTAGCGCTATGAGGACGCTGGAAATCCGGCCGAGGTCGTAGACCTTGGCGAACATGGTGATGATGGGTTGCTCGCCCACGGTTTCTTTCTCTTGAACGATTTCGACAACGAGTTTTTCGTTTTCTCCCCTGACAGCTAGGATGTCGAATCTGTGGTCTACCCCCGAACTGCCTTTAACGATCCCCGGACTCTCCACCTTGTAGTTGGAGGATTCGAGGAAAGAGCGGACAGAGGAAATAACCCCCACAACTTTCCTCACCTCCGCTGTTCCTCCCAAAGTGTAGGAGTAGCATTCTTTCAGCTCCGCATCCCTTATCGTAAACTGGCGTCCGCAGCTCCTACACTGATGAGGGGAGTAGGGTTCATCGAATTTTCTTTTACACGCGTGGCAAACAAACCATATGCCCACCTTTCTTGAATCCTTGCCCGCGGGGTCTAAGGGCGTTTTACATTTAGGGCATACGAGTTTCCCCTCCGTCCGATAACGGTCCTCGGTGTCGATGTGGCCGCATTTGAAGTGTTCCAGCAAAATCTTCTTCTCTATGTCGTAGGACTTGCAGCGGGGGCAAAGGGCTAGGGTTCCCACGTTGGGCGAATGGCAGTGGGGACAAGTGGGGTGCTTGCCAAAAAGCTTCCTGGCCAAAAGCCCTTCTGCGGTTAGCTTCTCTAGAAGGCTTGAAACTTCCTCGGAGTCCCCTAGGACTTCCTCCACTTCTGGATACCTACACCCTTTAACAGGGTCGAAGACAGGCCTCAGTTCAGGGTATTTTCCGGAAAGCAGCTCCACCAAAAGCTTTCTAGGGTCCTCTGGAAGTTTAGCCTTTTCTTCAGGGGTGATCTTGCTACCGGCTGACAACCTTAGGGCGCCTTTACGTTAATTATCTAGTCAATACGGCTTATATTTGGTTATCCCGCAGGAGGGCTGGGATGCACTGTCTAACCTCTCATTTCAGCTATTTAAATCTCAAGTTCTTATCCCCAAACAGCTGGAGAATCCGGTGGAAACCAGAAAACCTTAATCCTTCCGTGTTGAAGAATCGGTGAAGGCTGAGCCTGATGGCCTCCGAGCAGCTGGACTACGCAGCCGTCATCTTGGTTTTAACTTTCTTAGCCTACTCCGCTTGGAGCGACTGGCGGACTAGGGAGGTGACCAACCGCGTTTGGATGATCCTCGCCCCTTCTGGGGTTGCTCTCACCCTTCTCCGAATTCTGCCTACGCACAATTGGACGCTCTACTTAGGATGGGGCCTCATCATGGGGGTTATGACCCTCATTTCCTTCACACTCTTCTACCTAGGCCTCTGGGGCGGCGCTGACTCCAAAGCCTTCCTCAGCCTAGGCCTCATCCTCCCATGGCCGCCTCGTGCTCCAGACCCTTGGCTGGGAATTCGGCTGCCGGTTTTCCCTCTCACCGTTTTAAACAACACCATCCTCCTTTCCACTTCCGCTGTCTTCTACATCTTGGCGAGGAATATAGCTTGGAAGGCGTTTCACCACCAAAGCCTCTTCCAAGGCTTCGCCCATGAGTCTCGGTGGAAAAAGCTTCTAGCCCTCCTAGTCAGTTACAAGGTTAAAAAAGAGAAGCTTCAAGGAAAGCGTTTCCTCTCCCTTGCCGAAGAATCCGAAGCCGAGGAAAGCGGAGGGACTCCGCCTCCGAAGCGAAGCTTCAAATTCCAAATAAAAGAAGCCCCTCCCATTGAAAGATGGGAAGAGCTGCCGGAAGAAGTCTGGGTTACGCCTCAACCGCCCCTGATGGTGTTTATATTCCTCGGCACAGCCGCCGCCCTCTGGCTGGGAGACCTCCTTCTCTGGCTTATAGCTCAATTCTTCCCCTAATCCATCCACTCTTGACCAAGAGCTCCCAGCCCAAGGAAAAAAGGGTGGGAAATCTGCCGCCGTTTCACACCTTTCTTTTTTGCGCCGCGCTTCTCTGCGAAGTTTGCTTAGGCCTCAAGGGTGGATAAAAAATTTATTTGAAGGAAACCCTATCCTCTAATTAGGTGGGACCGTAGTCTAGCCAGGCAGGACGACTGCGCTGCAAGCTTCCCCAAAAGGCTTCAACGCAGTCAAGGGCTCCAGCTCAGTTCAAAAGTTCACCGACCGCCCCGAGGGCTGAATGAGGAGGAGCTGGAGCGGGGAGAAACCCGTAGACGGCTGAAGCAAGCCGGTGGAAGTCGTCGGTTCAAATCCGGCCGGTCCCACCATTTTTTTCTAGGCTGGCTAGTAGTAGTAGAGGTTTGCGAAGGCGTCGTAGGCGTAGTCTTCCCCGCAACCGTTTCCGTAGCCCACGTTGACGTAGACAGGCTGGCCTTTTTTGATGTAGAAGTAGTCTCCCGGGGGAAGGAAGATGGTTTGGGTTAGGTCGTTGGGGCCGGTGCAGTAGGTGTAAACGTCTCTTTGCATGTAGAAGAGGAAATCCTTCTTCATGTTGACGAAGTAAGGCTCAAACCTGCCTATCTTCTTCCTAGTTATGGAGATGTAGAGTTCGAAGTCCCCTTGCGCTTCCTTGACGCATAGGAGGCCCATGAAGGCTCCGATAATGTGAATATCTCGGTTAGGCCTCCAAGTTTCCAGTATGTAGGTTTTAGCCGTCCGCTTCTTGGCCACGTCGATGGTGTGAAAACATTTCGTCCGTATGTTCACCAACCAACCCCTCTACAGCTTTAACCGTATTTGTAACATTTCAATAGATTTTTCAAGACTATTTAATTCCTTCCTCATCACGGCGTTGAAGAATGCGCCAACAAGCCTAGAAAGCCATCTGCAGCTTCAGCTCTCCCATCTGAAAATCGTCTGAACTCCTACAAAAATGCAACACTCATTCCACCGTCCATCTTCTGCTGAGCATGTTTTCAACTTCTTCGCTGTCTCCAAGGTGATCAGGCTCTGACGCCCAGTGGAAAAGGAAGACCCCGGTTAAATTGTAGCCTCTGAGAACATCCAAACCGGCTTCATATCCTTCCGCCCTGATAGTTGCGTTAGGCCAAGCTCCTTGCCATACATCCATACCTAGGGTTGCGACGAATCTGCATTCGACGCCGTATTTTTCTGCCAAGTAATCTATTATCTCTGCGCGCTCTTTCACGTCCTCCCTGTAATCTTCAAGACTTCTAATGTCCCATGGGCTGTCTTCGTACTTCTTCCAAGGAAAAACAGTCATGCTGATGCAGTCGTATCCTTCAAATGCGCCGTGGCTGTCTAAAACCTCCCACATTCCAACATATGGATGTTCAGCGATAGCGACCCTGCCGCTGTAGACCTCCCGAATCTTCGGCAATATTTCTCTGTACCATTCTCCGGCTTCATCCCCACTTAGGATAAGGCTCATCTCAATCCCCGGAGCGAACATCTCCACGTTGTTTTCTTCAGCAAACACCGCTCATCTTAAAACAACATCCGTCCAGTTTTTCTCATCCAGCTTCCATTCTTTTGTGATCCAGTAGTCTCTTGACTCAACATAAGGTACGAGGAAGACTCCGAGCTCAAAATCGTGGGCTGTTGCAATGGCTTCTCTCAAATATGTTGCGGCTTCGTTGTAGTCTCCTATTACACCTCCGTCCTCGGTGCCATTGTAGAACGCTCTGATGTAAAGATAGTTGGCTCCAACGTTTTTTGCCTTTAGAACCAGTCTGAGGTTGCTTTCCGGACTGTATATTTCCTCGTAAATGCCCGGATGATAATAATAGGAAACAGTTCTCCAAGTTAAACCTTGAATCTCAAATTCTCTCCTACTCTCTGGAAAACTGTACTCTCCTTTTTGTTGAACATACCCACTAGCTAGAAGGATCCCGGCTACCAACCCGATGACCAGCACGATCAGTATCTTTCTCAACTTCCCACGACATAATACTGGTGATGCTCATTTTAAATAAACGCTCGGTAAATTCGTGCGCCGAGTTGCATTTTGTTGAAGTCGTTTAATGGGTAATTTAATAAGCTCTTTTCACCTAACTTATTGCCGCACAGGGAATAGGTAGGTGAACCAACGTTGGTGAGAAAAAACAGTTTCAAGTCAAAGCTTGAACATTCCATTTCTCTTGAAAGCGACTTGGCTGAGTATTACCTTCAAAAATCCCTGAAGGCTGAAAACCCGGTACTGAAGCTGGTGTTCCGGCAGCTGGCGTTGGACACCATGGAGCACAGCGACATTCTGGAAACCGTCAGAGACATGCTCTCCGGCAGGATTCCCAAAAGCAAGGAGCGTATGAGAACAAAGGAGCTGGAAGAACATTCGAAGATCGAGAAAGAGTTGATGCTCTTCTACAAGGAGGCGGAAAGAAAAGCCGGAGAAAAGGAAGTCAAACTGCTGTTTCAGAAACTAGTGTCAGATGAAGACCGACACCATAATATGCTGGAGACCCTGATTAAAACCCTTCGGCATCGAAAATAGCCTGAGCTAATGTTGACTGAGGGTGCGTTTTGAACGAAATCCATATAATGGATGTTTTTTATTATAATTAGGAGTCTTATGGAAGATAAATGCCCAGGTTCCGCCTTCGTCAAGATCGAAACAACCCAATGCCCCAAATGCGGTGAAGAAGTGGAACTGTTCAGCGACGAATACAAGACTAAGTGTCCTAACTGCGGGGAGACCGTCTTCCGAGACCTAGCTTCCTGCATCGACTGGTGCCCCTACTCCCAAAAATGCTTAGAGGACCGGCAGAAATACCAAAGTAAAAGCTAAAACTACTTCCAGCTTCGTAGCAGCCATTTTGCCAGCGAGCCGGTTTTTTAAGAAAAACGAACTCAGCTAACCTTCTATCAGACTTGGATCCTGCGTGTGGAGAGGTTGTTCTGCACGTTGACCGACGGAATCTCCGCGCCGCTTCTGCTCAGCTTCCCGTATCTCCCCACGTTAAGCCTCAGAGAGCTTTTGAAGACGGAGATGTAACCGTTTTCTATCCGGAGGACATCGCCGCTCTTCACCTGGTCGATGACCTCGTCCCAAAGGGTTAGAATGATGCAGCCTGACTCATCGCCCACCAGAACGTCGGCTACCCGGTGCTGGGAGCCGTCGGCTCTGAAGGTGACCACCCTCTCCTCCAACTTCTCCACGACCTTTAAGTCTATGTTCACCCTCTGGGATCCCACGCGGAGTTCATGAACTTTCAATTTTTTCAGCCTTGATGAAATCCGTTGCCGAATATTTTATTTTAGCGGTGAAAACATATAAAGCTTGACGGCGGTCATACCGGCTTCCGGTGGAGTTGTGATGGGAGAAAAACCTCAAGTTTTAGTCATCGGCTACGCCGATGACCACTGCCCTGACAGCGCCCGCAAGCTGGCCTATGAGGTAGGCTGCGAAATCGCTCGGAGGGGCGGTATTCTGATAACAGGCGGCTTAAAAGGCGTCATGGAAGCTGCCAGCCGTGGGGCGAAGGAAAACGGGGGTTTGGTGGTGGGCATCATTCCCCAAGAAGACAAGGCCTACGCCAACCCCTACTGCGATGTAGTGGTGTGCACAGGTATGGGTTGGGCTCGGGATTTCATCACCGCCTACACTGCCGACGCCGTCATCATTGTGGGAGGCGGGGCTGGAACCCTCATCGAAGCCATAGCCGCCTACTTTAAGCTCAAGCCCATTGTTGCCCTCCGGGGCAGCGGAGGCACTGCGGACAAATATGCGGGAGGATACCTCGACGACAGGAAGGCAGTGAAGGTTTGGGGAGAAAACACTCCGGGAAAGGCAGTGGACCGAGCTTTCCAGCTTCTGAAAGGGGAACACCGTTAAACATGGTTCTGTCGGTTAAAGAATTTTCAGGTAAAAACTTGCTACCCAGCTTGTAAGGCTGTTCTATCAAGATGAGGTTCACTTTCCATTACGGCTTGCTCGTCCTAGTGGCTGTTGTGCTAGCTTTTCCTCTTCAAAGTTTAGCTTGGACGCTTAAACCTCTGATCCCCGGCTTCCTCTTCGTTCTCATGCTCTTTGCCAGCGCCGGTTTTGACCCTGAAGAGCTGCGGAGGGTGGCTGAATTCAAGCGGCAGGTGGGAGCATGCTTGCTGGTCAACTACGGTCTTCTCACAGGATTTCTGGTGGCCGCTGCCTTCCTTTTCTTCGGAGAAATCAGAAACGGAAACCTGGTCATAGCGGCCATGCCTCCCGCCATAGCCGTGGTTGCCTTGGTCTCCCTCACCGATAAGGAAAACCTGCCTATGGCCTTGGTCTCAGAGATTTTGACTTACGTGGCTGCCCTCGGTTTGGCTCCCTTGATTCTGCTGTCTTTCGCCACGAAGGTTTTCAACCCTCTTTTCCTCCTTCAGATTCTCTTCTTCTTCATCCTCTTACCCTTGTTCGCTTCCCAGCTTTTGAGAAAGGTCGAGTTTCTGGTGAAGGAGAAGGAGCTTCTGTCCACCTCCGCCTTTTCCCTCATAACCTTCACGGTGGTAGGCATAAACGTGAGTTTTCTTCTGGAAGGGAAGCCTTCCATGTTGGCTCTCCTAACCTTGATTCACGCTGTGAAAACCTTCGGCTTAGGCTTCCTCCTTCTAAAGCTCACCGGAAACAGAACCTACGCCTTCTTTGCAAGCTTCAAGAACATGGGCGCTGCGGCAGCCGTCAGCCTGCTTCTCTTCAGCGACCTCGCCAGCCTCCCCGTGGCCGTAGGCATCATCCTAGAAAGCTTCCTCATAGCCTACTCCCTATCCTACTGGAAGCCGGGAAAACCTAGCGGCGGGGTAAGAGGCTAAGGGACTAGGGCTTCCATCACACGGCTGAGAAGCTGGTTTAAAAACTGAGGATAAACTCCCGTCGCCACCGTCAAGACGGTTAACACCATCAGGGGAACTATGAAAAGGTTTGACGCCTCCTTCACCCGGCTTAGGCGGCTGGGAAGCTGTCTGAAGAGAACCCTCCGCACCGTCCACAGGGAATAGCTCAGTGTCAGGGCTGTGGCCATCACCGCGGCCACGGCTAAGACAACCCTCACAGCTCCCCCCTCAACAACTCCGTGGAGGAAGAAGCCGAGAAAGATCATCCACTCGCTCTGAAAGCCGTTGAGGGGCGGAACGCCGGAGAGGCTTAGGAAGCCTACCACCATGGCCACGGCTGTGTAGGGCATTTTGGAGGCTAAACCCCCCAGCTGCCTGATGCTTCTCGTCCCAGCCTGCCGCGTGAGGACTCCGGAGATCATGAAGAGAGCCGCCTTACTGGTCGCATGGCTGAAGTAGAGGAAGATGGCGCCCACCAGCCCTAGGGCTGAGGAGGACGCAAGGCCGAAAAGCAGGTAGCCCATCTGGCTGATGCTGGAGTAGGCCAGAAGCCTTTTGATGTCGTCTTGAGCCAAGGCCATGAGCGCTCCGTAGACCATGGTCACCAAGGCCATGGCCGCCAGCCCCGGGCTGAACTCTAGGATGGTCTGGGGGAAGGCGGTGAAGACAATTCGGAGAATGGCGTAGCCGCCTATGCCGCTTGTGGTCGCGGAGAGGAGGGCGGTGATGGGCGTCGGCGCCTCGACGTAGGTGTCCGGAAGCCACGCGTGGAAGGGGAAGATGGCAAGCTTCACCATCAGCCCCACCAAGAGAGCTGCGACGATAAGCCTCGCCGCCGTGGAGCCCACAGGCTGCCCCTGGGCGGAGGCTTCCTCGATAGCGAACAGGCTGAAGCTTCCGTAGGCGGCCCCGGTGGCCAATATGCCTAGGAGGAACAGGAGGGCTCCCATGTGGGTGTAGATGAAATACCGGAAGGCTACGCGTTCTCTGTCTCCGGTTCCCCAGCCGTGGACTAGAGCCCAGGAAGGCAGAAGCATCAGCTCGAAGAAGAGGTAGAATTCGATGAGGTCTGAAGCTAGGACGCTGCCGAGCATTCCCGCGGTGTAGAGCAGATACAGCCCATAGTAGAGGGGCATGTTCTGTTCCCCGTCCATGTAGCGGATGGAGTAGGGGGCTACGATGCTGGCCAGCAGGGCTATGGTTAAAGCCATGGTAACCCCCAATCCGTCGGCGTGGAAGCCGAAGGTCAACCCCAGCGAAGGGGCCCAAGGGACTTGAAACACGTAAGCCTCCACCGTGCCGGTGAAGATGCGGGTAGCCAAGGTTAGAAGGAGGGCGGAAATGTAGGCTGTCACGGCGAAAGCCGCCCACCCGGCTTGTTTACCCATGCGCTTGGGCAGCAGGGCTAGAAGAGGTGAGACCAGCAGAGGCAGAAACACCGACTGGATGAGAAGCTGTTCAGGGCCCATGGCTGTTCACCCTCCTAAGCCAAGCCAGACTAGGAGAACTATCAGAAGCGTCAGGCCTCCCATCAAGCCTACCGCGTAGTCGTTGAAGACTCCTGTGTGGGTTTTTCTGAGGCGGCTGTAGAGGGTGGTAACCCCTGAGGCCACGAGGCTGCTGAACCTGAGTAAACCGTGGAACTCCAGAACCCTGTGGGCTCGGTCGCTGAGCTTGAGGGCGGGGTCTACAAAAACCCGGTAGTAGGCTTGGTTTATGTACCATCTTCTGAGAAGGAAGACCTGAAGAGCCTTAAGTTCAGGCCGCCTTTCCACCCAAGCTTTCACGTTCCACCTCCCCGCTACGTAGGCGTAGTAGGCAGGGATACCGCCCAAAGCCAGCATGAGGGTGGAGGTCAAGAGAACCAGCCACTCCCCCAGCGGAGAATGAGCCTCCATGGCTTCACCTCCCTCTAAGTGGGCGAGGGTTGAGAGAGAGGGGGAGAACATGGAAAGGAAACCCTCCAGCAGTAGGGGTGCAAGGGCTCCGATGGCCACGGTTATCAGGGCCAAGGCTAGGTATGGAATCCACATGAGGGGCGGAGCTTCATGGACATGGTGGCCCAGCTTTTCAGCCTTCTGAAGATGGGCGCTCTTGCCTCCGAGGAAAACCAAGCCTACGACCCTTAGGCTGTAGAAGAAGGTTAACCCCACCGTCAGGGCTGCCAGAGTGTAGAGGAAGGGAGCTTGGGCGCTGGCTTGGAAGGCCTCCACCACAGACTTGAGGATTCCCTCCTTGCTCCAGAAGCCGCTGAGGGGAGGAACCCCGGCGAGGGCTAGGGCTCCGATGAACATGCTCAGGAAGGAGAAGGGCATAAGCCTCCTAAGCCCACCCATGTCGTCCATGAACCGGGACTCGCAGGCATGGGAGACGGAGCCGGAGGAAAGGAAGAGGGTGGCCTTAAACAGGGCGTGGCTGACTAGGTGGAAAAGAGCCGCAGCGAAGGCGGCTACCAAGGCGTCCCCTGTCAGGAATCCTGCTATGCCCAAGGCCAGCATCATGTAGCCTATCTGGCTGACGGTGGAGTAGGCCCATACCTTCTTGATCTCCCGGGAAACCACCGCTTGGGTTGCGGCTACAAAGGCGGTCAGAGCCCCTGCCCAAGCTACCGCTTGGAAGAAGACGATGAGGCTGGGCAGACCGGAGTGCATGGCTGAAAAGAATATGGGGAAAACCCTCGCCACCAAGTAAACTCCAGCCTTAACCATGGTGGCCGCGTGGATGAGGGCGCTGACCGAAGCCGGCCCGGCCATGGCGTCGGGAAGCCACTCCATGAGGGGAAGCTGCGCCGACTTACCCAAGGGCCCGCCGAGGAGAAAAAGGGCCGCAGGGATCAGCAGCCCCATTTCAGCCAGGCTTCGAGCCCACGCTAGGTTTCCTTGAAGCTCGAGGAAGCTGAAGGTTCCAGCCTGAGAGTAGATGAGGAAGATGGCGACTAGGAGGAAGATGTCTCCCACCTTGGTGGTGAGGAAGGCCTTCATGCCGCAGTGGGAGGGCGGATACTCCTCCGCTCCTTCACCGACCCACCTGGTTTTCCTGTCCTCAGGGCTGTCCCTGTGCCAGAACCCTATGAGGGCGTAGCTGCACAGGCCTACGCCCTCCCAGCCGATGAAGAGGAGGAGAAGGTTATCGGCTAGGACGAGGAGGACCATGTTGCCGATGAAGAGGTTCATGAAAAACCAGTACCTTGTAAGCGCCGGGTCCCCCCGCATGTAGCCGAGGCTGTAGACCATGATGAGGAGGCCTATCCAAGCTGCCACGTTGGCCATGAGGACGCTTAAGGGGTCCACCAGCATCCCTGCTTTAACCTGAACTCCCGCCACCCTGATCCACTCCACTGAAAGAGGGTAAAAGCCGGCGGAAGCCTCACCCTTCAACACTTGAGGATACCCGAGGAACATCAGAAAGGCCATGAAGGCTCCTAGGCCGGAGAAACCCACGGCGGCGTAGTCCCTGACCCGGGGGTGAATCCTAGCCAAGGCCGGGGTGAGAAGGGCTCCTAGGATGGGGAAGACCCAGCTAAGCCAAGGCGTATACTCCAACATTCAGCTCTAACCTCCCAACACCTGCTCAACGTAGTTGCCCGGATGTAAAGCCGCCTGCACAGCCGGCTCCACGAAGTTCAAGCCAAGCTGGGGGAACACTCCGAAAACAACAGCCGCCACCATCAGAGCGAGCATGGGAACCAGCATCAGAGGGCCGGCTTCCCGAAGGTTTTCATGCTCCCGCCTAAGCTGGCCTAGGAAGACGCTGCGGAAGGCGTTCACTATGTAGGCTACGGCGATAACGCTCATAACGGCTCCTAGGAGCACGTAGAAGATGAAAAGCGGCTGCCCTGTTTCAATGGCCGCCTTGAAGATGATCCACTTGCTGACAAAGCCGTTGAGGGGGGGAACCCCGGCTATTCCAAAGCCTCCGACGGCGAAGGCGCCCATGGTGAGGGGCATCTTCCTCCCCAGCCCGCCGAGCTTGGACATGTCCCTAACTCCAGTTTGGTGGACGATGACCCCTGCGGCCAAGAAGAGAAGAGACTTCAAAACCGCGTGGTTGAGGAGATGGTACAGGCCCCCGGTGAGGCCTAGAAGGCTTCCGATCCCCACGCCGAAAAGGATGTAGCCGATGTTCATCACGCTGGAGAAGGCGAGCAGGCGTTTGATGTCGGTTTGGGCTAAAGCCATAAACCCTGAGAAAACCATGGTTACCACGCCTAGGGTGGAGAGGAAAATCAACAGCGCTTCTCCCGGCTGAACATGGTAGGCGGTGAACAGAACCCTGACCATGGCGTAGAGGCCGACCTTGATGTAGACTCCCGAAAGAATGGCGCTGATGGGGCTGGGAGCCGCGGGGTGAGCGTCGGGAAGCCAGGTGTGCATGGGGACAACGGCTGCCTTAACTCCGAAGCCCCAGATGAGAAGCGCCACGGCCAAGGGAGCCACTAAGGCGTTTCCCTCCAAGGTTCCAGGGAGAAACCTTTCCCCCGCGAGCCTCTGAGCTATGTCCGCCATGTTGAGGGTTCCTAGGGCGCCGTAGAGGAGGGCGATGCCGAGGAGAACCATGGAGGTAGCCGTAGCCCCCATGATGCAGTATTTTATGCCGGCTTCAAGGCCTTCGTGGTCGAGGTTGAAGGCTACGAGGGCGTAGGTGGCGACGCTGGACAGCTCCAAGAAGACGAAGAGGTTGAAAAGGTCCCCGGTTAGGGTTATTCCCATCATGCCGCTTAGGATCAGCATGAGAAGCGCGTAGTAGTAGGTCTGCCCTCCCTCATGTTTCATGTATTCGATGGAGTAGAGAGCCGCCAGCATGGTGATCCCGGCTACCACCGCGGCTACAAACCCGTTGAGGGAATCCACAGCTAAAACGATGCCGAAGGGCGGCCTCCACCCAGCCATCTGGTGGGTGACAACTTGCCCGTCCATCACCGCGAAAAGGAGGGAGACCGTTAAGCTGAAGGTCACAGCCGTGGTTGCGAAGGCTGACCAAGCCTGAAGCCTAACTGGGACGAAGGAGCCCACGGCGACGAGGATAAATCCCGCAGCCAACGGGAGGATGATGGAGAACACTGGAAGCCATTCTAGGGGGATCACCGTCAACCGTGAAGCCTCCTAATTTTTCTCATGTCTAAGGTTCCGAAACGCTGGTAGATTTTCACAGCCAAGGCCAATGCGAAGGCGGCGATGCTCATGTTGATGACGATGGCGGTTAAGACCAGAGCTTGAGGCAGAGGGTCTACCGCCGCGGCTGTGAAGGCTGAGAAGTGTTCGATGCGTTCTTCGGTGAGGACGGGAGATATACCCCCAGCCCTGTAGCCTAGGCTGATGAAGAAGAGGTTCACTCCGTCGGCTAGGACGCCCATTCCCAAGATTATTTTGATGAGGTTTCTTTTTCGGAGGATGCAGTACAAGCCAAGCAGAATGATTACCATGGACACAGCGTAGGGAAAGTTCACCTCATCACTTCCTCGCGAAGCAGTAGAACACTATCAGAAACGCGGCGGCTACGTGGATGGCTTCCCCGATGTCGTAGAGCAGGAGGTTCCCTGAGCTGAAAAACTCGCTGGGAACCCCGAACAGGTAGACAGCCTCGTTTCTGAAGGGCCAGGAGAAAAACCAGAAGCCGAAGGTCAGCCCCAAAAGGCCCACCAGCAGAATCATCGCCGCGCCCAAGCCTCTGAGGCTGTCTCCAAACCGGAAACCAAGCTTGCCCTCCATGAAGTCTAAGCCGAAGGCTAGGAGGAGAAGGAGGAAGGTGCTGCCCAGCATGACGCCGCCTTGGAAGCCTCCTCCCGGCGTGAGATGCCCGTGGAGGGCTACGGAGACCCCTACCAGCAGCATGGCCGGGGCGATAAGCCTGACCACGGTTTTAACGATGATGCTCATTCCTCTCACTTTTTACCATCCTCCTAAAGAGGGTGACAACCCCCAGCACAGCCGCGAAGAGCACAGCTGTCTCCCCTAGAGTGTCGTAGCCTCGGTACTCCCAGATGATAGCCTGCACGCTGTTCCAGGCTTTGACCTCCTCAAGACTCCGCTCCACATAATACTGACCCACCGGAAAGGGATGCGCGCCGAAGGGGGGAAGATAGAAGGCTGCGATCAGGATCAGAGTGAAGCTCACCGCTGCCAGAAAAGAAAACTCCACAAGCCTCCTCAAACCTACTCCTCCTCCATTCTCGAAGTCCTCATCAGCACAGCCACGAAAAGAGCGGTGAGAATGCCGGCTCCGATGGTAACCTGGGTTAGGGCGATGTCCGGGGCTTTCAGCATGAAGAACAGGAAAGCCAGCAGAATGCTTTGAACAGCCGCCACGACAACCGCGTAAAGCAAGTCTTTGAGCTCGATGAAAACCAGTATGAGGAAAACCATGACGATGAGGAGAAAGTTGAAGACTACGCCCGGCGGCTCAAACATCTTTCTCCCCCTCCTTCAGCATGTCGCACACCGACCTAGGCCAGAGGGGCACCCTGCTTTTATGGGCGGCTCTCAGAATCGCATGGGACCCAACCGGGGAAGTGAAAAAAATAACCGCGGCGATGATGAGGACTTTCAGGCTGGAGATGGGGTTTGAGGCTCCGAGGAAGAGGGCGAGGCCGAAGACGGTTACCACGGCTCCCCCGATCACGCTCACCGTGGCCGCGTGCATCCGAGTGTAGGCGTCGGGAAGCCTGAGAAGCCCCAGGGCTCCTACGAAGGAGGCGAAGATCCCCAAGGAGATTATTCCGCATCCCAGGGCTTGAAGCCAGGTCAGTCTCCCAGCCCCCTTTTTTCAAGGTACTTGGAAATCGCCAGCGTCCCGATGAAGGAAAGGAAGACGAGGAGAAGAGCCACGTCGAGCATGATGGCTTCCTCGTGGTAGACGCCCAGCAAAACCATGAGGGCCACAATCATGCTTACAGCCGTGTCCCCGGCTAAGACCCGGTCGGGGGCGGTGGGGCCTCGGAGAACCCTGTAGAAGACGAGGCAGAGGCTTACCACCAGGCCGAACAGAGCTGCCAGCAGGAAGGTTTGAAAGGCGTCCATCAACTGAAAAACCTCTTGGTGTATTCCTCGAATTTTGAGCTGATTTCCCTCCGGCAGACTTGGGGGTCGAGGCTTAGGACGTCGATCCAGTGGACGTAGTAGCATTTCTCCGCCTCGTCCACCTCCACCGTCACTGTTCCCGGAGTATTGGTGATGGAGTTTGCCACGCAGACTATCCCGCAGTCAGACTGGGTGGTGTAGGGAACCTTAACTATTCCCGGCCGAATGGGTAGGCTGGGGCTGAGTATCCGCTTGATGACGCTGAAGTGCGCCTTCACCTCCGCGTAAAACCAGTAGTAGACAAAGTAGACAACGGCCCAAAACCACTTGGCAGGGTCAACCTTATCGCGGACGCCGCCGGAAACCATCAGGCGGGAGGTGAAAAAAGCCACCAGCAAGCTGGAGAGGGCGCCTACCAGCAGCTCATCCGCAGCGAACACGCCCACCAAGGCGCACCACAATCCGAAGAGGACGATGAAGACGAGGAAAAGACGGGTTAAGCCTTGGAGTCTCCCAGCCCCATAGGTTCCCTTCAACAGTCACCCCAGCCACGCGGCGAATTTGGACTTTAATAGCTAGTTCAAGGTAAATTAAAATTTGCCCTTATAACTCTGATGGACTAAAGAGTTCGACCGGTTTGTTGTCATAAAAATTTATATTATTATCTGTCATTCGCTGATGGGAACTTCCCTAAAAGAATAAACCCGGAAAAATCACGCTGAAGTTTTTTATAAAAAAAAGTTTAGGGTGTTTTTAGGAGAGCGAGGGAGCGTTTGAGGATGGGGGCGCTGATCTTGCCGGCCGTGAAGGTGTTTCCTGTCTTCACGTTGTGGAGGGTGATCTTGGCGGGCGCGAAGAGGCCGGGGTCTATCTTGTAGAAGTCGCCTCCCGCCTCCTTGAAAGTCTCATAGAAGGGTTTCCCGTAGTCCCTGGAAGCGATGGAGGGAGCCTCGTCGATGATGTTGATGATTTCGTCGTCGGTTTTGCAGGCTACCTCATAGTAGACGTCGCCGCCGTAGAGGATCATGTCGTTGGTGATGCCCATGGCCACCTCGCTCTTGGGGTGCACGGGGGCTATGGGAGCTGAGCCTTTCCCCTTTAGGATTTTGTTGGGGTTGAAGCCCAGTTCGGTGAGTTTGTGGATGCCTGTCTCCACCACCCTCCCGGCTATCTGAACTGAGCCCACGAGGCTGGAGGTGGAGGCTATGAGCACGTACAAGCCCTCCAAGGGGACGTTGCAAGTTTCAGCCATCAGCTTCAACGCTGACTCCGTGGGAAGGCTGTCGGCTTCCAGCAGGATCACAGCAACCTTGGCTTCATCCTTGTAACAGAGCTTCTGGTAGAGCTTTTTAGGCTGGAGGGAAAGCGCCCTCGCCGGGCCGGAGCCCATGGCGAAATAGTCCTCCGTCTTGATGGCCCATCCTGCAAACTGAGCCCCCAGCGTGGCTACGGCCGGGTGGCCTGTGGTCGTCTCGTAGAGAGTCGGCAGCTCCAAGTCTTCACCGTATTTCTCCCTGCCGATGGATATCTCAGCCAAGTTGCCTAGGCAAATGAGGGTCACGATCTTCCCCGCTTCTTCGCTGCCTTTGGCTTTAAGGCCTACGTCCACCACCACGGCTCCTGAACTGTGCTTGGTAACTTGGACTCCCAGCCTCTCCGCTTCGTTGATGAGCTTCTCCACCAAGGGAACGGTCAGCTGGTTGACGCTGACTCCTTCGGGGAAGACTTCCCCTTCAGGGTTGAGGCGGCGGTTTCGACATCGTGAAACGAAGAGCTTCCCGCTGCCTCCTTCGAGGCTGTCCCCGGTGTAGACGTAGAAGGACGCGGGAATCTTCTCAGCTCCCACCTTGGCTTTGTCCTTTATCTCCGTGTAGGTGAAGCTGGGAAGAATCTCAGCGACCTCTCCCTGAACGATGATGCGCCCTCCTTTCATGGCAGCGCCGACGCGGGGGCCGCAGTTTCCCTTGACGAGGATAACTCCGTCCTGCATCCTGTGGCCTAAAAACTGGCCTGCATTCCCATCCACGGAGATGACTCCGCCTCTCATCCAGAGACCCGCATGGGTGCCGGTGTTGCCGTGGACGATGATGGAGCCGTTGAGCATGCCTTCTTGAACCCCTCGGTAGGGGGCTGCCAAGTAGTCGCCGGTGTTACCGAAGACTTCAATCTGGCCGCCGGCCATCATGGAGCCAGTCCAAGAGGCAGCGTTGCCCTTCACCGTTATGGAGCCGCCGGCCATCTCCTCCCCCAGATAGAAGCCGACGTTTCCCTCCACCACAAGCTTGCCGCCGTCCATTCCCTTCCCCACATACCTGAACTTGGAAAGGTCCCCTTTCAGGGTGACATCGCATTGGCTGGAGTCGGCGGCAGGCTCACCTTGGACTTTCACATCGAAGAACTCTCCCAGCTTAGCCGACCGTCCGCCTTCTAGGAGAGGAAGCTCCTCAATTTCTCCGCTGGATTTTCCGGCGAAGGCTTTCGGCGACAAGGCCTCCGCGAACACGGGAACTTTTGGGGCTTTTTTCAGTTGAAGTTTGATCTCCACCAAAACTTTTCACCCCGCCTTCAAAACCTGCGGTCGAGCTAGGGCGTCCTCAGGGATGATGAAGTTGTCGAACTCCACGGTGTAGTATTCCCTGAATTTGGCTTTCAAATTCGCCGCGGCCAGCCGGAGGACATCTTCCTCGATGTCAGGCTTAACCCAGAAAGTCTTCCCCCGAGGCGCAGTCTTGATCTCGCCTTTCTCCACCACCACTTGGCCCTCTTTCACAACCCAGACCGCGTTTCCGAAGGCCTTCCTCACTTTCTTGTAGTCTTTGGACGGGTCCACCTCCCGGGGGTTAAGAGGATAGACGGCGACGTCGGCGTCAGCTCCCACACCTAGATGGCCTTTGTTTTTAAGGCCCAGCGACCGGGCTGTTCCCGCCCGGGTTACGACGGCTATCTCCGAGAAGCTGTACTCCCTGTCCAAGGAGCTGAGGTTAGACCTCTTCCTAGCCATCCGGGGGATTTTGGAGAGAACCCTCTCCCTAGCCTTCCGGCTCATCAGCCAAGCTATTACCTTCGGATAGGCTGTGAAGGGCCCTGCGTTGGGGTGGTCGGTGGTCAGGAATACCCTCCAAGGGTCTCGGACGGCCAAGGCCAGCTCCAAGCCCACGGTCCACTGGATGGCGTTGACGTAGTTGGACCTCTTGTAGAAGTAGGGGACAACCCCTGCGCTAGTCTCCACCTCCACATCGGAGTTAGTCCACTTGTTGCCGGTGAGCTGGTAGAGCTGGAACTGGAAGGGTCCATCCGCAGTCATGGTGGTGGCGTTTCCGAAGACAAGCTGACCTAGGTCGATGCTGACATGGCCGTGTCTGTTGACGTAGTTGGCTATCTCCACGCCTTCGGAGCTCATGGAAAGCCAGTCTCGGCCTCCGTAGCCTTCAAACTGCACGTGGGTGAGGTGGATGACAGGCTTCTCCCCGGCTAGGTCCCTCACGCAATCCATGGTCTCGATGGTGGTCTCGTAGTTGCCGGGGCGGCCTAGGTTGTTGGGATGAAGGTGAATAGGGTGAGGAAGGTTCAGCATCTTACTGATCTTACAGAGGCTTCGAACTATCTCCCTAGGTGTAATGCCGAAATTTGGAACTTCCTCATCCAACCCCAGTACGTTTCCACCCCAGTTCCAAGCCTCCAGCCCTCCGGGGTTGACGATTTTTATGGCATAGCCCTTGACAGCTTCCAGCATCCAAGCCACGTAGCCGGCTGCCTCCTCGATTCTCCCCGCCTTCAAATACTCCAGCAAGATGACGTCGTTGCCGAAGAGGGGGAAGCAAGCCTTATCCAAGATGGGTATATCGTCCAGCTCATCGTGGGTATGCCTTGCCTTCAACATGGGGGTAGCCGGCTCGAACACCGTGGTGTAGCCCATCTTGGCATAACGGTAGCCGGTGGTGAAGACCGAGGGCACGGTGCTCCCCACCCCAGACCGGGTGGTAGGCGTCTTAGCCTCCGGGTCCCTGAAGTGGTCCTCAGGCCTCATCAGCCGCCCCGCGTTCACCTTAGACCCAGCGATGTGGGAGTGAAGGTCCACTCCCCCAGGCATGACCATAAGGTTGGAGGCGTCGATAACCCGGGCTCCGCTGCTCACCGACTCCACCACTTTGCCGTCCCTGATGGCTATGTCCATCTTCTGGCCGTCGATCCCGTTGAGGGGGTCGAAGACGATGCCGTTTTTGATCAGAAGCTCCACTCAAGCCACCTCCTTGAGGCTTCTAACCTTGTGAAGTATATTTTCCAACACCTCCACATCTGGAAGGCAGTTGGGCGGAGGCTCCACGAATTTTCTGGTCTTCAAAGCCACTCCATCCATCCGGTAGACTGTTCCTCCATATTCGATGCCGTTGAAGGCCGCGGGAATCCGCACATCCGCCAAAAGGCTTGTGGCCGTGAGGGTTGGGTCCACCACGGCGACGGGTATGTTGGCTAGGTTTTTCACAGCTGCCCAAGGCATGTGGGAAGCAGGGTCGGAGGCCACCACCAGCGCCGCGTCTACTTCCCCCCGAACCAGCAGGTCGGCGGCGGAGGTTTCTCCCGGGTTAAACCGGGGATAGCCGTGGCTGAAATCCACGGCGAAAGGATAGCCCGTCTGCCATAAGGCAACCTTGTTGGCTCCTGTGACGTTGTAGTGGCCTCGCATGGGCAGCATGAGGAATTTGGTTTTGAGGTTGAGGTCCCTCACCAAGGAGATGGCGGCGGCGATGTTTTCGTTTTTTGCACTGGACTGGGTTAGGCCGAGGCCGAAGAAAAGCATCCCAAACTCGCAGCTCACCATCATTTCAGCCAGCTCCTCGATTTTTTCCACCGGAACCCCGGCCACGGCTTCCGTTTCAAACTCCATGTCCCTCACAGCCATCCTCAGGGCTGAGAGCAACTCGTAGTCCTTTCCGGGGTCAATCTGAAGGAACAGGTCCGCGGTCTTGGAGGTAACGGTCTTCCGTACGTCCACCACCACGATTTTCCGGTCTTTTCTCTGGCTTCTGAAAAGACCCTTGGTGAAGGCGGTATAACGGGTTGTATGCCTGATGTGGGCTTGGGAGGGATTGCAGCCCCAGTAGATGATGAGGTCCGCCCTATGCCTAGCCTTTCCCAAGGTGCCTGTGGGCTCCCCCACGTCCTGTATGGCCTCCAAGCCGACTCCATGGCAGACGGTAGCAGTGTTGTCGAGGACCCCTCCCACCTCCTCTGTCAATTCTATGCCGACCTTGATGGCCTCGCAGCTGGTGTTACTCCACCCGTAGAGAAGCGGATACTTGGCCTCAGCCAGGATTCTAGCAGCCTTGTCCAAAGCTTCCTCAAGGCCGACTTTCCGAAAGCCTCCGTCCGCCCTCATGAGGGGATCCGGGTTTCGTTCTTCTTGAGAATGTAGAAATTTCTCGGTGGCTAGGGCGCAGGCGTATTTTACGCCTGTGATTTTGTTGTCCTCCACGGAAACTTCCAGGTCGTCGCAGACGCAGCCGCAAAAACTGCATAAGACATTCTTAACCACTACCATTTTTCATTTCCCCCTCTAGCTTCAGCCATGAGTTCCTCCAGGTCAGGAACCTTCTCCCCCGGAGCAGGTTCAACTTCAACCTCCAGACCCTTATAGCTGGGAGTGCCTGTCCCTCCGGTTTCCGGCCCGACGAGGCGGTTGGCCCAAGGGCCCACGGGAATGAAAACCAAACCCGGGCGGGGTTCCCTAGATTTAGCCGCCTTAACGGTTATGCTCCCGTAGGGTGACGTAACCTTCACGGTCTGCCCCGGCTCGATCTTGAGGGCGGCCATGTCGCTTTCATCCATCTCGCACACGGCCACGCTGTCCTTGTACTTGGCGGAGAGTTTTCCATGTTCCTTCCCCTGAGCTTGAGCTATGGAGGTCCCGGTTATCAAAACTGCTTTCAACTCTCTTCCACCTTTTCTGTTATTCTTCTTGCAGGAATTTAAGTTTCCGTTTAAACCCCCCATCAAAGCTTTTGAGGCTTCTCCATGAGCTTCCGCTTGGCCATGAGGCTTCCGTCCTTGTGGTGCGGCTTCCTCAGGAGAACATCAGGGGCCTTCTCGATCTCCCTCGCCTCGTCAGCCATCTTGGAGGCCGCCCTAACCATTTCGTGGGCCGCTGCCACCAAGGGAATGTAGCGTTCTCTTTCCTGAACCACAAAGCAGCCTTCCACATCTAACTCCGCCACCTTCCTCAGCATCTCGTAGGCGGCTAGGGCTTTCACTTTGGCGTAGGGGTTCTGAAACTCCGCTGCCTCCACGGCCTTTTCCTTGTTCACCACTATCTTGGGGAGCTCCGGCTTCTCTCCCTTCTTCACAGCCTCCACCACCCTATCCAGCTCAGTGTACAGGAGGTGGAAGCTGCCGGTTATGGCCAGAACCTTGATGATGTCAGCGTTGAACACCGCCATCTCCACGGGATCGAGGAACTCCCTCCTAGCCCCAATCATGGCGTCCCCCTCCACGATGATGTAGCCGAAGCCTTTCTCCCCCAGTTCTTTGGCTATCTTCTTGGATGGACCGTCGGAGACCACGATGGTAGGCACCCCGGCTCCAGCCATCTTCTCCCGAACCTTGGCGGGACCCGGCAGGGCAGCGTTGGGGCTGGCCACCACCACGAAGGCAGGTTTGAAGCTTAAGATGCTGTCAGCCACTTCCCCCGCTTGCTCCGGCCCCAGTTTGGCTCCGGAGCTTACCACTCTCACGTCTATGTCTTCCCTGTCAGCTCTTTCGTCCAGAAGCATTTCGAGAAGAGGGGCGGATGCGATGTTTCCTAATTTGACGAATCCGATCTTCACAACCACAACCATCACCTTTAGGGAAAAAATAAGGCGAAAAGCCTCTTTAAACTTTCCATTACCTTCCGGTTATCCGATTTAAGTAAAATTTCATCATAAAAATACCAATCTCCCGTAAATAAGCGAGCACAAGGGCTCTGTGGAAAATCTTTTAAACTTTCCGCGGCTAAAAAAGAGAATAAACAAAAAGAGAGGAGGAGCGATGTCCAAACAAGTGGAAATTGAAGACACCTTCGCCGAAGCTTTCCCCATGTGGGTGAGCAGGTTTCTGATAACGGCGGAAAACGAGAAATGGGCCTTAACCTCCGCTAGGGCAGCCACAGGCTTCGCCGTCTCCATAATCATGTCCCCTGCTGAAGCTGGGGTTGAAAAGACGGTGAGCGGGGATGAGACCCCTGACGGAAGACCTGGGGCTATCGTTCATATCTACCACAGCAGCGGCCACGGCCTCAAAGACCAGTTGCTGAGGAGGATCGGCCAATGCGTCTTAACTTGTCCCACCACCGCTGCCTTTGACGCCTTAGGCAGCCAAGCGGTGAAGAGGCTGAAGATAGGAGCCAGCATCCGATACTTTGGAGACGGCTTCCAGAAAAAGGACACCGTGAAGGACCGAACGGTCTGGCGGATCCCCGTCATGGAGGGAGAATTCCTCATCGAAAGCCGGTTTGGAGTGAAACTGGGTGTAGCCGGAGGCAACTTCCTTGTGCTGGCGGAAAACGCCAAAGCCGGACTTGAGGCAGCTGAAAGGGCGGTGGAAGCCGTGGTGGGTAAAGTGGACGGAGTGGTCATGAGCTTCCCAGGCGGCGTCTGCCGGTCGGGCTCTAAGGTCGGCTCCATGAAGTATAAGCTTCCAGCCTCCACCAACCACCTCTACTGCCCTGTCCTCCGGGATGTGGTCTCCGACACGCTGATCCCTGAAGGCGTCAAATGCGTCTACGAGCTCATCTTCAACGGCATCAACTTGGCTTCAGTCAAGGAAGCTATGAAGAAAGGTATCGAAGCCTCCGCAGCCGTTCCAGGGGTGGTGAAGATTTCAGCCGCTAACTTCGGCGGCAAACTTGGCCCCTACAAGATATACCTGAAAAAACTGGGATTATCCCTTCCGTGAGGCTGAGGATGTAGGGTGACAAAATAATTAACCCTACACCTAAAACAAAGCGTGTATATCAAACGGGCTGGAGGATGTTGCTGCAGTCTAGACTTCTGTTGGCATCTATCCTTCAGCGGCTTCTGAATTTCTGAAGCCTTTCCAGCAGCTCTTTGTCGCCTTCGTAGTCTCCAGCGCAAGTTGCGATGATGCCGTCCACAACCCCCTCAAGCTTCGCTGCGAATTCTTCAGCGCGGTCCATGGTGGCGGTGACAGGCCACCCGATCATTTTAACCATCTCCGCATTTTTGGGAGTCCCCACCAAGAAGTAGGAGTAGATAGGCTTGTTCAAGCGTTTGCACTCTTCAGCTATGACCTTCAACTGGTCGAAGGATTTATCGTCAAGCCTCATGAAGAAGACAAAGTCCCAGTCTCCCCTCACACGGGCGAGGGTACTCTCCATGCTGGCGGCCAGCCGTGCACTGAGCAAACAGCCCAGCTTCAGGTTTTTGAGACGCACCGTCTTCTTGAGGAAATCCCGAGCCTCCTCCGAGTTTTTCAACATCTTGATGGGTTCACCGTATTTTGGAATATCGCCCATGGTAAGCACCAAGCCGTCCAGGGGCACAGCGTCCGCCGCCAGGGCTAAACCGCCCACCTCAACAGGGCCCTTATAGTGCAGGATGAAGATGGGTATGACTATCTTTTCCGGGTATCTGGTCTTGAGCAGGCAGCTTATGGCGGTGCCGCTGGGCGCAGGCATTCCTGCAGCGCTGTCGGTGACGTTCCAACCGTCAACTAGGTTCTTGGTTTCTTCGGCAAGTTTCAAAAACTTACGGGTTGGAACAAACTCGTGCAGTATTTTCAAGGATAATACCTCAATTTAAACAAAACCATTCAGTATTAAAATTTTTCCCAAACAGCGACGGAATGCGAAATGTAACATATATGTCATATGTGTTATACTTTTTCAGCCGAGCTACTTCGGCCTACATAAAGGCCCGTTGGCTTAAAATTTCTCCGCCAGCCGGCCCCTTATCCAAGTCCGCCAGAATTATGGGTTGAGCTTTTTCAAGCTTTCTTCAAGGTTTTTTATGGCCTCGACAGCAGGGCACGAGGGTGAATAGTCGAGAGGAGCCTTTCCCACCCTGTCCGCCTCAGCCAATTTCAAGTCATAGGGGATCATTTCCAGCAAAGGAATGCCGCATGCGGAGAGGGTTTGGCGGATGAAATCCTCCTCCTCTTTGCTCCTTAACTTGTTCCCCACGCCATAGAGTTTGGGTATCCCCAAGTCTTGGGCCAAGTGTTCTATCCGTTTGGCTGTTTCCACCGCTTGGCCTCCCGGCTCCACCACCACCAAGAGCGCTTCCACCCCGCGGACGGTGCCTCTGCCCAAGTGCTCCAAGCCGGCTTCCATGTCCATGACCACCGCTTCTCCCCTTTCGAGAAGCAGGTTTCTAAGAAGAGCGCGGAGGAGAGCGTTAGCCGGGCACATGCAGCCTGTGCCTCCCAGCTTAACCGTTCCCATGACCAGAAGCTGAACTCCGTCAGGGGCTGGGACGCCGAACTTTTCCGCTAGGTCGCTGACTTTGGGGTTAAGCTTGTAGACGCCTGTGCTCGCGTCGAAGGCCGTCCTCTCCCGGATGAGTTCCGAGTTTTCGGACAGAGGCACGATCTTAGCGGCTGCCTCCGCTGGGAGCCCTAGAGTGTAGGCCAGGTTCATAGCCGGGTCGGCGTCCACGGCTAACACCCTATAGCCCTCCCTCGCCAGCAGTCGGCTTAGGGTTCCGGCCACTGTGGTCTTGCCGACTCCTCCCTTACCGGCCACGGCTACCTTCATGGTTAGCTCCTTTCCAGCATGGGTTTCTGAAGTTTCAGCAGCCTCCCGGCTACCTCTTCAACAAACCGGTAGGTGGTGGAGGCTTCAGGCAGCTTGAATATGGGTGCCCCTTCCAAGTCCAACCGTTGGATCTGAGGGTCTGGGGGTATCATTCCCAAACTGGGTAGACCTATAGTTTTGGCTTCCTCCTCCAACTGGCCGCTGAACTCGGGGGGTATCCTGTTTCCGAGGATAAAGAGGCTGCGGAAGCGGAGGTCCAGCTCTCCCACCAGCTCTTTGATTCTTTCCACCGTCGTCAGGCCTCTCTTGGTCGCGTCGGTGAGGATGAGGAGGACGTCTAGGTCTCGGGTGGTTCTGCGGCTGAAATGCTCTAGTCCCGCCTCGCAGTCCACCACCATGAAGGCGTATCTGCCTTCCAGGGAATCCAAAAGTCTTCGGAGGATGGTGTTGACGTAGCAGTAGCAGCCCGGCCCCTCGGGTCTGCCCATGGTAAGCAGGTCGAAGCCCTCCGCCTCGACGATGGAGGACAGAATCATGTAGTTGAGGTATTCATCCTTAGTCTGCTCTGGAGGAAGCCGGTCTTTCTCCCTCAGAAGGTCTTCCCTGATGTCGCCCACCGTCTTCGACGGGCGGACTCCTAGAAACTCTCCCAAGTTGGAATTCGGGTCAGCGTCCACGGCTAAGACCAGTTTCCCTGTTTTCTCCCACAGAATCCTCGTCAGTAGGGCTGCTATGGTGGTTTTGCCTGTTCCTCCTTTGCCTGAAACCGCCACGGAGAAGGTCAACCTGCCTTATCCCCTGCTTTCACCCTCAGGGAGCGTATCAGCTCCTCGCCCTTGGCCTTAACCTTCCCCCACGCGGATTCCAGCTCCTCCAAGCTCGCCTGACAGGTTTCCCACCGGCTGTAGGAGTCGATGAAACCCAGCAGCTCTTGGAAGAGGGGCGAAGGAGTCAGCTTCATAACTTCCCCGCCCACGTCCACCTCGCTGATGAAGACTCCCCCCACCTTCTTCCAGTTCCCTATGACGTCGCGGAGAACAGTTCCCCCCTCTTCCATACAGGCGTAGAGTATGTCCTCAGCGATTCTTTCTTCACGGTTTTTCAGGTAGACTTTAAATTCGCACATGGTTAGGTTTCCTCTCCTCTGGATTTTTTAGGCGCCAAGAGGTCCATGAGCATTTTTTCCTCAGGCACCAGTTTCAAACCTTCCCTCCGCCTGAGCTTGACGTAGTGGGAGAGAATCTCTTCCACCTGGGAAGGTTCAAGTTTCCCCAGCGATGTTTCCCCCTCAAAAAACCTCCCGGGAACATCCTTGAAAGAAGGCCTGAAGCCCTCTTGGAGTTTAAACTTGTAGAGGTTGTGGAAAATCTTCCTGCCTAAAGCCTTAAGCTCCTCGACGGTCGTTTCCACCCCCTCCGCCTTCAGAGCCTTGACCACAGCTTCCTCGGTGTAAACTCTCCTAGAAAAGTAGCAGGCTCCGAGGGAGTAGAGGACGTAGAGCCAGTTTTCCTCAGCCACCAGCCGCTCCGCCATCTCCCTAGGAGTCAGGGGCTTTTTCAAAGCCCTCTGGTCCACGGAGTAGCCTGCGTTGCTGAGATGGGAATGCCGAGCTCCCACAAGGCCTCCCACGATAAAGGCGGGGCCGGTCATGTAGCCTGCCGGCCCGTTTTTCCCCAGGTTCATGGCGAAGTCCAGTCCCCCGTACTTCTCAGCCGCCGCCTTCACTCCTTGAGCCAGCTTGGCGTAGAAGGGATTTCTGGTTTCCACGATGTTTTCCAGCATCCGAGCGTAGCTTTCCCAGTCCCCCCACCGGGGGACAACGCCTAAACTGTCTTCCCTGCTCACCAAGCCTTTCTCATAGGCTTCAGTAGCCCAAGCGAGGACGTTTCCCGCTATCATGGCGTCTAGGGCGTGATATTCGCAGAGGAAAATGAGGCGAAGCAGCCCCTCAGGGTCGCTGATCTCCAAATTGGAGCCCAAGGCATACATGGGCTCGTAGTTATAGGGCACCTGAAACTCTTCCGTGAAGATTTCCCGCCTAGCCTTCTCATGCTCAGGGGCGAAGGGCACCGCCAGCCGGGCTACATGGATGCAGGCGACGGGACATCCGGGGCAGGAGATTTTTCTCCTCAGAAAGGCCTCCGCGTAAACGTCTCCGGAAATTTTCTCCACACCCTCAAACCGGGGCTTCTGAAAGTTTCTGGTGGGCAAGGCGCCCATCTCGTTCAGGACGAGGAGGTTTTCCGGGGTTCCTAAGTTGTGGTATTTAGCCATCACCTCGCCTTCCACTATCTTCCGGTGGAACTCCTCGTAGAGGGCTTTGGCCTCATCCGCCTTTTTCAGAGGCCGCTCTCTGGTTCCGGTGACCTGCAAAGCTTTAAGCTTCTTACTTCCCAGCACAGCCCCCAAGCCCAGTCTGCCAAAGTGATGGTAGCGGTCTACCAGAGCCCCTGCGTAGTAGACGAGGTTTTCTCCCGCCCGGCCGATGGACACTACGCTTCTCATCCCCTCAGGGGAGCCTCTCAAAGTTTTTTCCACCTGAAAAGTGGAAACCCCCCAAAGGGATGAAGCCTGCTCCAGCTTCACCTCCTCATCCGAGATCCTGAGGACCGAGGGCTTCTCGGCGGCTCCCTTGACCACCACAGCCCCATAGCCGGCTAGGGTGAGAGCTGTGGCCAGATGGCCGCCGGCGTGGCTTTCGCCTAGGTTGCCTGTCAAGGGTGATTTGAAGAAGGCGAAGGCCTTGACCATGCAGGGGAAAACAGCCGTCAAAGCCCCGACGGTAAAGATTACAGGAGCCTCGGGGGAGAAGGGGTCAACGCGAGGTGGGCATTCTTCTAAAAGTAGTTTAGAACCTACACCCGGGCCTCCCAAGTATTTTTTGAACAGCTCCCCGCCTTCCACCACCTTGGTGCTTTGCTCCGTCAAGTCGATGTAGAGAATTCTTTCGCGCATTTTCCTCACAGGTCACTCTTTCATTTCTTCGTATTTGAAGACGTTGTGGGGGCAGAACTTGGCGCAGTCTCCGCATCGGTCGCAGACAATGGGGGAAGGTATCTTAGCCTTGAAGTCTATGGCCAAGGCCCCAAGCTTACAGGCGTGAACGCAGTCGTAGGTTTTACATCCCTCACATTTGGCAGGGGTCAGCGATATGCCTCCCTCGGGAAGAGCGCTGAGGGCCTCCTGCGGACAGGCTTTGACGCATTCAGGGTCTTTGCAAAACCGGCATGCTATCACATGGTAGGGGTTCTCTAGGCTTCCAGTTTCTCGAACGAAGACTGCTGTGCGGTTGACATCCACGGCATTGTAAAGATGCCTGGAGCAGGCGTAGACGCAGTTGTAGCAGCCGATGCACCTGTTGGGGTGGAGGACTTCTATGTGAAAACGCATCCCGATTACCATGTATCAGATTTTCAGGTTTTTCGACCCTCTGGAGGCCGGGCCTCAGGAACTTGCCAGCTTTTCGACAGGAAATCCTTGATCTGGGATGAATCCTGAGGGCCTACCATAACCTCCCAGTGAGTGTCATCTTCCACATCTCCCCTCAGCCTAGCCGCTTTTCCAGGGAGGATCAGCTTCCTATGCTCCACTTTCTTTTCGATACCTGAAGATTCAACCACCTGTTTTACACGGGCGGAAGTGAACTGGCCGCCGGCCACGGAAACCTCCACAGCCAAGCCTTCTGTGTCGATCACCAGCACGTAGCCTGAAATCCCCGCCGACTCCAAGTCGCCCAACACCGTGTAGGCAGTCAGGGCGAAGTTGGTGGTCACGAACACGGGGGACAGTCTATCAGGTTTACCCACCTCCCTTAAACCCGGCTCTATGGCCACAGGCTTCCGAGGGTCAGTGTAGATGTTCTGCCTCAGGGAGACGAGAGGGAGAAGGGTCCAAGGCTCCAAGGCGTGGAGGATGAGGATGTCTGAAAACCTGACGAGGAAGAGCGACGCCATGTAGGCTTCTTTAAAGGCAAGAGCCTGAGGATCCCCAGGGTTCTCCCCAGCCATCCAAACGGTGAGGGGCGCTGCCAAGAGGGGGTAGCCCAGCTCTTCGTCTTCCTGCTCGATGGCAGCCCGCCGGATCATGGTGAAGTTGTTGAAGGTCTCCCCGAGAAGATGCCCTTCGGTGTAGGTTCCGGGGTCTAAGACCAGCTCTCTCAGCCCCATGGCTTGGAGGGTTCGGCTTAGGGATTTGAGAAGCGGGAGATTGTTGGGGGCGAAAACAGCCAAAGGCAGCTTATATTGAAGAGCTAAGGTGGCGACTTCCCTCCAGTTATCCTTGGTAGCCGCGTAGAGAAGCGGCCTCCGGTCGAAGACTCCCTTCTGCTCCACCGCCAGCCTCAAAGCTTCAGGGTTGAAGGAGCATAGAATCATGGGGAGGCTGCAGTTTTTAGCCGCCAAAGCCACGGCCTGAGCGAACCTTTCAGGGTTGTCGGAAGCGCAGCGGATGGCCACCATATCCAACCTAAGAGGCATTCCCATCCGTGTGACTTGGTATTCCTCCACCTTTCTGCACCGTTCCACTATCTCAGAGTCTTCCAACTTATCGCTGACATCGACGGCTAAGGCGGTGGGGTTGTGGTAGGTTAACTCATGCCTATACATCACTTCCTTCCCGCCCACTTTGACAGCTCTGTCCCCGACGCCTATGACAACCTCCCGAACCGGCGGGGCGAGGAGCTTGACCAACTGCTGGTGTTGCTTCCCGTACTTGGAAGCCTCCTCGATGAGGGGTTTACACTCCTCCACCGCCGCCTTCCTGTCCAGTAGCTTGGCGGCGAAGGACATGCAGCTTACTTCACCGCACTTGCCGCAGTTGGTTTGGGGAAGCAGCTTATAGACCGTGAGCATGGTAACCTTTTCCGGCATGGCTCCATCACCCTAAGGCTGTGATCCAGTTTTCGATATTCTGCTCAGCCTTCCTTTCTCCCCAAAAACATTCCACCAGCTGCTTCATCACCAGAAGGGCAGCGGGGTGGCTCATCAAGAAGATGTCGCAGCCGGCTGAGAGAAGAGTGGTGGCTGTGACGACCTCCCACAGAGGTCCTCGAACCTCTCTAGGACCCCAGTCTTCGATTTTAAGCCAAGCTTCCCGGGCTCCCCAAGCGTTGGACACAGGGCCTACCAGCGGCATCTGAAGCTCTGGGTCGCCTTTGAGAGCCGCCTGCCTCATCCGCTCCATGAAGCTGAAGGTGTACTCCAGACCGTAGCCTAGGGCCGCCGTGGTAGGGTCCATGACGATCTGCTCGGGGGTGAGGCCTTCGTCCAGCAGAAGCCTGTTGAGCTTTTTCTGGTTGTTGATGTCCATGGAGGTAAAAGAGAGCACCACGTGGCCGTGTTTCTTCACAGCCTCCGCCACCCTTTTGTAGTCGATGTCCAGCATGGCTCCGTTGATGATGCAGCGTTCCCCATGGGCTGCTTCCGCAGCCGCCTCCAAGACCAAAGGGTCCTTCTGCTTGTTTCCCGACCCCCCAATCATGAGGGGGAC
The DNA here is from genome assembly GCA_002011035.2 of Candidatus Hecatella orcuttiae. Classification (GTDB taxonomy): domain Archaea; phylum Thermoproteota; class Bathyarchaeia; order Hecatellales; family Hecatellaceae; genus Hecatella; species Hecatella orcuttiae. Next base: position 580,567 of record MTLY02000003.1, read on the forward strand.
GTCAACGGCCTGCAAGACTTCTTCGACCACCTTGGTTGCTTCTCGAGGGGAGGCATCCTTCAACCCCGGGTCTGTGCTGACCAAGTTCAAGTCCACCATATCAGCGCCGAACTCTTCCACGCATTTTTTAGCCCATTCCCCAGGGTCGTCCATTACATCTTCGTAATGTTGCCTAACCGGCTTGGCGAGGGTGAGAGGCATGTCGAAGATGTCGATAGCGAAAACAGGCCGGTGGGGGTTTAGCCCCTCGAAGCCGTAGAGAGGAGGATATTTTTCACCTCCTACTTTCAGCACTTTCCCTCGGCTGCCCCCCTCAGCTTTCGTGGCGCCCAGTTGAACCTCCACTACTTGGCCTTGATACTGGTGAATTGGGGGAGTGAAGGAAGCTTCCATAAGCTGCGTGACGGCTTCAGGTTTGGGAGCAGCAGCTTCGACGGGGGGACGTACAGCCGCTGTGAGGGTGGGCTGAAATATTAGGGTTAGCTCTTCAGCAGTTATTTCCACTCCTTCTATTTCAATTTCTCCCAGCTTCTCCAGTAGCTCATGAAGTTTCCGTCCGAGAATCTGAACCTCGGAGTCTTCGCCCATTTTACTTCTTTTCCTCCCGCTTGATTATCACTTTCTCAGCGATGATCTTGGCGTTTTTCAAGATAATCCTAAACCCTCCTCCTGTGGGGGAAACAGCGGTGAGGTAAGCCTCAGAGGGAAGAGGCACCGTTTCCATGGGCGCCGCTTCTAAGCCAGCCTCCACCTCCACCTCGGCAGCCGGCTTTTCCGGGGCCTTCCACCGTTGAACCACCGGATGGTCGACTTTTTGGAGGAAAACCTTTAACTCTTCTATGTTGCCGGCTTCCTTCTCTGTGGCTATTCGGCTCCGCAGGTCTTCGGGGATGGCGTCTAAAATTCTTTCCTTAATCTGCGAAGGCAGCCATACCACCCGCTCCCAGCCTCCGTCGGCCTTGAGAAACTTTTTAGACCTGAGGTACTCGATGGCGATTCCTAGGAAACCTTCGTTCTGAACCCCGCCGCTGGTATGCCCTGCCAGCGTGGAGAAGCTGAGGCCGTTGACCGCGGAGCCTTTGAACTCTCTGTGAACCACTCCGATACCGTCGACCTCCGGAATGTAGAAGGCGATGGCCTCGAAGCAGCCGCATGAAGTGTGGGGGTGATGGAAAAGGGTGTGAAGCCAAACGTCTTGGATGGCTCCCAAAGACCTTTCGTTCACCGTCTTAGTAACTCCCTCGTAGGCGCCTTTCACCGGGTCAAGGCATTGCCCCTTGGGAACTGGAAAGTTGGGGCCTTTCGGGTCTATTCGGTAGGCTGCTCGGGCGTCAAACCAGCTTATGGAGCCGCAGCCGCCCATCCTGTTGGGGGTTATGATGCAGACGTGGGAGGGAGCGAAGGACTGGCACATGAGGCAGCCGTAAAACTCGTCCACATCCTCCTCCATCATCCCCCGGGCTTTGGCGTCTCTGGCCGCGTAGGTGTCCAAGGCTTTTGGGTAGAATTCCTCCACCTTCTCCGGGTCTGTGAAGAAGGTGACCTGAATCTTTTCGATGATGGGGAAGGTTTTCTTGAAAAGCATAATAAGCGCCCGCCCGATCCAGTTGAGGGAGTTCAGTCCCTTGGCGTAGGCCTTCTTGCTGATGCGGATCCATATGTCCGACCTCTGGTTAAGGTGCATCACACCCTCAATGTAGTTGAGAAAATAGTGGGTTCGACGCTCGAGAACACCTTCCAGATCCTTTTCCACCTTCTCCCCCGCTACCTCTATGAGGATTCCCAGCCTGTAGCTTCGCCCCTCCTCTAATTGGGGAAGGTCTGGTCCTACGATGGTTATTTTTCCATCTTCCACTTGGCCGGGAGGCTGGACTAGGGCTACTTCAAATTTTTTATCCACATTTAAGCCCCCGAACTCCAGCCGCATTTCCGGTTTCCGAATTCTTTCCCCTTCATGGATCTCGCTTATTTCTACAGGGAACTCCATTCGGCTTCACCTCAAGTTTTTTCTTCCCACCCCTTCAATCGGCTTTCTTTATACCTCCTAATCTGACGCAGTAACTCGCTTTTCAAGTTTTGCAGGACTGTTCGACCTAAGGGGGTCAGAACGTAGACTTGGTGAATGTAGGATTTCACTATCAATTTCCCTTCCGCCAAGGTGTTCAAGTTGTCGCTGAGCACTTTGGGGTTGTCTTTCATTTTCTTCAAAAGTTCGGTGAAGGTAGCGGAGTTTTTTTGAAGATGAAACAGGATTCGCAGTCTTTTTGGGTTGGCTAAAGTTTTAAATAACCCAGCTAACTCCTCGCACTCTTTGGACTCCTCTTGGACGAGCTGTTCCAACATTTTCGCCTTTTATTAAAGGTAATTACCCCTCTGTAATAAGTGAAGGAGGGCTGAAAAGAAAACACATGTTTACTATTTAAGACTTTTGTAGGATGAAAGGAATACCTAAAATTAAGTATGTAAAGAAACAACCCTAAAAACGTACAGAAATGAAAAATTTAAATATGATTAGTAAAAAACTGCATTATATATCTGCATAAAACCGCGGTGGAAACTACGGTGGACACAGAAATGGACCCGGAGGAAGATTGTTTCCTTAGTCCATATACCAGAGAGCCGAACCTAAACGGCCAAATCCAAATCTGCGACACAACCCTAAGGGACGGCCATCAGACACCCGGGGTAGTCTTCACCGTCGAAGAAAAGGTGGAGATAGCCAAGCTTCTGGATGAAATAGGCATTCACCAAATAGAGGCAGGTGTACCGGTCAGCTCCCCCCGGGAAGAGGAAGCCCTCCGACGGATAGTCAAGGAGGTAAAACATGCCAGCGTCATGGGGTGGTGTCGAGCTGTCCCTAGGGATGTGGACTCCGTGGTCCGCTGCGGCGCTGACGCCGTAACTGTCTCCATGGCCACCTCAGACCTCCACCTGAAACATAAACTGAAAATCTCAAGGCAAGAGGCCATAGAACGGATGAAGCAAAGCGTCCTCAAAGCGAAATCCGCCGGCCTTTACGTTTCGGTGACGGCGGAAGACGGCACCCGTACGTCCTACGAGGCTCTGCTTCAATTCACCCAAGCCGCCAAGGAGGCGGGAGCCGACCGTCTGAGGCTGGCTGACACTGTGGGGGCCATGCATCCCACCGCTGTTTCATCCTTGGTCAGGAGGCTTTTGAAGGACGGAGGCCTGCCCATTGAGATCCACGCTCACAACGACTTAGGGCTGGCGGTGGCCAATTCCTTCGCAGCAGTCGAAGGGGGGGCCTCGTGGATTAGTACCACCGTCAACGGTTTAGGGGAAAGAGCCGGTAATGCCGCTTTAGAGCCTGTGGTGGTGGGGCTGAAGTTCCTCTATCGGAAGGATTTGGGATTAAACCTCAAACGGCTGCCGGAGCTTTCCAGCCTCGTGGAGAAGGCTTCAGGGATACCTGTGGGGCATTTCGCCCCCATCGTAGGAGCCAACATGTTCAACCACTCCAGCGGCATCCATGTTCACGGGCTGATAAGCCATCCTCGCACCTACCAGCTGGTGGTTCCGGAGGATGTGGGGCGGGAGATGAACATCACCATCGACAAATACAGCGGTAAGGCAGCTGTCCAAGCCAAACTGGAACGGCTGGGAATAAGCTTCCCTGAAAAACTGGTAGACCAGCTGCGGGAGAGGCTGGTGGAAAAATCCTATCAACTCAAAAGAGGTTTAACGGACAGGGAGTTTGAGGACACTCTTCAAGAATTCACCGGAGACATCCGCCTTCAGAGGTAGCAGGTCAGCTTCTGCCCCGAAGGCGGAAGCCTGCCTCTGAAACCCAGTAGGCGGTTCCGTTTTCCAGTATTTCCTTCTTGTAGATGGGTACCTCCGCCTTCATTCTGTCGACGGTTGCTTGAAGGGTTGGGAAGACATCCTCCCGAGAGCTCCCAGCCACCAGCACGTAGACGATGTCCTCCCCAAGGTTGAGGTCGTCCACCACGTGGTGAATCTGAACCTCGATGACGCTGGGCTTGGCGAGGGTTTCTTTTCGAATTTTCTCCATGGCCGCAGGGGCTTCATCCTCATAGGCTTCGTAGCTTAGGCTTCTGACAGGTTTGCCTTCGGAGGAAAACCCGCGGACGATGCCTATGAAAATTCCTATGGCTCCTACCTCGTGAAAACGAGGGTTCTCCCTCAGTTTCTCCAGCATTTTTTCCACTGAAATCTCCCCCTTCTTATGGATGCCGACCCAGCCCAAAGTTTCCACCTCGGTTAACAGCAAAAAAGCCGCTGGAGGTAGGTAAACTTTTCCTAAAGCAACCGTGCATATGTGGATTCTGCTTTTTCTCTTGTAAAAGCAATCTGGCTATGTCCGTCGGCTTCCCTATCGATGATGCCTTCATTCTCCTCCCTGATCCCGTGGAAGAGTGTTTCTCACGCAGGGTTCTAGAGCTATTTCTGCATGTAGCTTTTTATGGCTTCAACCTTGTCTTCCATGGTTCGAGGTTTATCTCTCCGGTCGTCGATTCTCAGCGTTGACTCCATCCTTTGGACTCCCATCTTGGAGACCGCCTCATGAGCCGCCTTAACCGCCTCCAATATGACTTCCAGCTTCTCCGCCTCAAGGATGGTGCCCATGGCAGTTACCTGACAGCGGACGCCTTCCACTTTGTTCATGGCGTTGACAGCCTCTCCGATGTACCTCCCCAAACTGGTCGTTCCCAGCCCGATGGGTGTGATGCTGAAATCGGCTATGACGGAAATTTTCTTGGAAACAGCCAAACCCGTTCACCGACCATCTAGGGTCAACGAAGGCTTAAATCCTTTTTGCAGGTTAACTCCCTTCACCAAAAACTCCGAGAGACAGGAAAACAGCAGGGACACCGACCTGTTTAAAACTCAGGGCACGGCTCTCCCAGCTTTCTGAAGCGGGCTATAAAATAGCCTGAGCCGTGAAGATGAGGGTGAAACCTCTGCATGAACGCTGCCTCTGGGAAAAGGGATACTTGGCCTCGGCAGCCCAGATGGCAGGGCTGAGGCTCAGGCCTCAAGCCGCAGTGGTCCATGGCATATCTGGCCACTTTCTCACATTCCAGCAGCGTCACGGTGCAGACGCTGTAGACAAGCACCCCGCCGGGTTTAAGCATCTTGGAGGCTGCTTTCAGAAACTGTTTCTGATATTCAGCCAAAGCTTGAAGGTCCTCCTCAGTTTTGCCGTCGTAAAGCTTGGGCGTAACTCCCAAGGCGCTGCAAGGAGGGTCGACGAGGCAGCGGTCAGCCTTGAGCTCGGGGAGTTCCAAATCCAAAAACCGAGAGTCCTTTACCATCAATTTCACCCCTCTGCATCCTAGCCTGTTCAAGTTTTCCTTGGTGGCGGAAATTTTCCTAGCGTTTCTGTCCACCCCTAGGATCTCTCCAAGACCTTCCATCAACTGGTAGATGTGAGAAAGCTTTCCCCCCGGCGCGCAGTTAAAGTCCACCACTGTCTCCCCGGGTTTTGGATCTAGAACTCTAACTGTAACCATGGCGGGCAGCGACTGAGGGTAGATGAGGCCCTCTTTAAACTCCTCCGTCTCCCTGAGGCTGGGAACAGTGTAAACCGGATGAGTAAGCTTAACAGCCAAACCTCTCCGGAGAGTCAGCACCTCTGTCTCCCCCATGGCGGCCACGCCTCCGCCTACCAAGTTGCCGTTGACGTCTACGATGGAAACCTCCTCCCCTTTCTTCAGCCCTCTGCAGCTCACGATGCCGGGTGCATACACGCTGGCTCCGGTTAAGACAGATTCCGCGGTGAACTTGTCCACAACCACCTTGAGAAGTCGAGGATCCACCGGGAAAGGTCCCTCCGCAGGAAGCCAAATCGCCTCCGCCACCGAAGGATGCTGGAAGGCTTGGATGCCTTTCCCCCTCAGCCTTTTCACAACGCCTTCAGGGGTCTCCTTTAAAGTGTTAACCCTGAGATAGTACCGTTCAGCCGGTCTAGCCATGGCTGAGAGAACTTGCTCAACTTGGCTTCCGTAAACCTCTTGAAGCTGTCTGAGGATGTCGGGGGAAAGAAAAGCCCTGAGAGGGTTTGAAAACGGCTTCATCATCGAAAAGAATGATCCCTTCGAGGAAAAAGGGTCTTCAGGAGCCCGGAGAAGGGCTGTTATTTTTTAAGGGGCGTCATGTTGAAGAGAGCCTTGACAGGCACCCCGGATATTTCGCCGCCCCCCCTCTTATCCACCACCGTTACCACGCCCACAGGCTCCGCGTTGATCTCCCGCAGGTAGTCTAAGACTTCCTTGACGATCAATCCTCGACTAATGACGTCGGAAACCACAAGGACTTTGCATCCTTCAACCGGGGAGAAGTTGAGGGACAGAATACCTCCCGCTGGCAGAGGTTCACCGCCCCCCTCAGGCCGGGAAAACCGCACCAATGAGAAGGGCTTTCCCAAGTCGTCGGCAACGACCAAGCCTAGGGGACCTCCCGGAAGATCCATGCCCACGACCACGTCGAAGTCGTCGAACTCCCTGTTTTCAAGAGCTTCCTTCACCATGTCGGCTAGAGCCCATCCTATCAGGCTCAGTCTTCGAGTACTTCGGCCGACGGCGGACCAGTCTACGCTGTAATCAAAGGGGACAGGAGTTTTTTTCCTCTCTTTTTCTCGGAGGGAAAGCCAAAGGACGGTGTCTATTTGAAGGTTTAATTCGTTGGCTATCTCGCTGATCGACAGTCCTTTGGCTTTGAGCTCCTTGGTTCTCTCTACGAGTTTCTCAAGCGCTGAGGTTTTGGTCAATCAATTCACCTCATCCAAGTTTGAGACTTCGTTCTCTCCTTTACGGTAAATAAGACCTCCTCCAAGACTTATAAGCTAAACTGGTAAGTCTCCCATAACCGACGGGCGAGATGGTAGGAGACTTCGGCCCTCTGTTAAGAGTTGACATACTTGTATTTGCCGTTTTCCTTAATCCTTTTTATGCCCAACTCGGGATGCCGCAGTATCGCCTTCTGGATCATGTCCTGCTTATGATACCAGCCTTTAACCCTTAGCAAGTCTTCTATCTCCCCCAAAGTTTTAGGTTCGTTAAAGACCCCCTCCTCCTTCAAAACCGGGAGCCTCGCCAGCAGTTCCTTGGTTTCCCCCGTTCTCTTTGCCATCCTTTCCCCCGCTCTTTTTTCGTCTTTGGCTGTTCTCTGTTTCTCCACTTGGCTGCTGACCGCTATCTTCGGGAAATCTTCCAGCAGGCTGGAAAGCTTGTATTGCTCCACCAGACCTTTCACAGCTTCTTCCGTTCCCTTGATCTCCAACTCGTTTTCCCCGATCTTTATCCTCAGGCTTGTTTCACTCATTTTGGAAACCTTTTCCAGACGGCTTTCCTTTAAGCCAAAGGTAAGAAGCGCAGTGATATAAAAAGCAGAGAGAACGATGAAAATATTGACTTTCCTCAAAAGTTAGAGCTATATCGGACGGAAACGTTTTCCTGTTGAAGTCTCTCATGGGGAGAGTCATCTTCCACGTCGACATGGATTCCTTCTTCGCATCCGTGGAGAAGCGGAAAAACCCTGCCTTAGAAGGCCTACCGGTCATCATCGGAGCTGACCCTAAAGGGGGAAAAGGAAGAGGCGTAGTCTCAACATGCTCCTACGAGGCGAGGAAGTTCGGAGTTCACTCAGCTCAGCCCATTTCCAAGGCATACAAGCTTTGCCCTCACGCGGTTTTTCTTCCCGTCAACATGGAACTCTACCAGAAAGTCTCCGAAAGGGTCATGGCCCTTCTGAGGAGTTTCTCCGATAGGTTCGAACAAGTCAGCATCGACGAAGCCTTTCTGGACGTTTCAGAGAAAGTAAAACAGTACACCAGCCCCCAGCAGCTGGCTGAGAGGATCAAAGACGAAATCCGTCGAAAGGAGGGGCTGAGCTGCTCCATAGGGGTGGCGCCCAACAAATCCGCGGCGAAAATAGCCTCCAGCCTCCGGAAGCCCGACGGCTTGACGGTGGTAAACCCTGAAAAGGTGAAAGAATTCCTCAACCCCCTCCCAGCATCAAAAATCAGCGGGGTTGGGAGAAAGATGCAGGAGCGTCTCGCTTCGCTGGGGATTAAAACCATCGGGCAGCTTGCCCGGCAACCCTTAGACAAGCTGACTGAGCATTTCGGCCGATGGGGGCTCCGCCTCTGGGAGGTGGCCAACGGGCTTGAAGAGGATGAGGTTGAAGACTCTTACCCCATAAAATCCCTCGGCACCGAACACACTTTCGAAGAGGATGTGGGTGACTGGGCGGTGGTGGAAGACTGTCTGAACTCCCTAGTCGAGAAAGTGCACCGCCGAGTTTTGGAGGAAGGCTTTCTCTTCAGGACTGTAGGCGTCAAAATCCGCTTCGAAGATTTCGAAACCTTCACCCGGTCTAAAAGCCGCCAGATACCCACCAACCAGAAGGAGGTCCTCCACGAATACGCGGAGTTGCTTCTTAAGGAATTTAAAGACGACTCGAGGAAGCTGCGCCTCATAGGCGTGAAGGTATCCAACCTCCAAAAGGTAGGTAAAACACGTAACCTCCTAGAGTGGTCACGTTGAAACGCTGAGGAACCGGAGCTAAAGGGGTTGCTCCAAAGGACTGAAGATTTTTCCTGTCAGTTTATGATAGGTTGACAATCACCTTAATCGGATTCTCTTTTCTATTTTTTTCAGGATTGCTGAATATTTCAAACGCCTCGTTTATGTTTTCGAGCGCAATTTCATGGGTTACGAAGTCTAGCAGATTCACGTTACGAGTTTTCACAAGTTCAAGAGCTCTTCTTATGTGGTTCGTCGACCCTGGGTTTAGAACTCCGATAATAGTTCTTTCTAAGGATGTTACGTAGCTGAGGTTTATTTCCACCGGTTTACTTACAATCGCTACTTGAACATATCTCCCAGAAGGTTTGATAGACTCGAGTGTTGATGTCACAGTGGCTGGAACTCCAGCAGTTTCTAATCCCACGTCCACGCCAGCTCCCTCGGTCAAATTCATAACCTCCTTTACCACGTTTACTTCTCCCTTGGCATTAATTACATGGTCTGCTCCGAATTTTCTAGCCAATTCCAAGGGTTTTTCCCTTATGTCCACACCTATCACTTTGGAAGCTCCGGCTAGTTTTGACGCGATAAGCGCTGATAATCCTATAGGGCCTAGGCCTGACACCAGCACGGTGAAACCTAAGCTTACTCCACCTCTTTCAGCAGCATAAAACCCTGTAAGAAACATGTCGGGGACCAATACCGCCTGCTTAGGATCCATGTTTTCAGGGATTTTCACCAGAACTCTCTCGGCATGGGGAACCCTCATGAATTGAGCAAAGGCCCCATCATAATTCAAGCCGAAGAGTATGCGACGCTCACATAGTTGCTGTTTTCCAGCTGTGCAGTATTTGCAGACGCCGCATGAAGCCACATAAGAGCCGATGACATTGTCCCCCACTTTAAACATCCTTACGCCCTGACCTACTTGGAAAACTTTGCCTGCGTACTCATGTCCAAGGATCAGAGGCGTCTTGGCCGGTATGTGGCCGAGGTAAGCATGCAGATCGGTTCCGCATACAGCGCAATGCTTGACTCTGACTATAACTTCTCCAAGAGATGGAGGGCCAGGAGTGGGAGTCTCCTCAACTCTGAGGTCATTTGGATTGTGAAGGACTGCTGCTTTCAAGGCACAGATTAATGGAATCTGAGATGTTTATATATTTTTTCTAAGCGCCTTCATGGACGGAGCTATGGTCTTCGGTTTTTTTACCATTTTCGAGTAGGTTTCCACCGTTTTGAGGCCGCTGCCGGTCAGCATGCAGAGGACTCTATCATTCTTATCTATTAATCCCTCATCCAACATTTTTTTGGTACCGGCAACTGACGCCGCGGAAGAAGGCTCCACGAAGAGGCCCTCTATTTTAGCTATCCACGACGCAGCTTCAACGATCTGCTGGTCTTTAATGGTTTCAGATAAACCGCCTGTTTCTCTCAGAGCTTTCAAAACAAGCTTCCCTTTTAGTGGATATCCGATCATCAAACCTTCAGCTATGGTTTTAGGCTTTCTAACATACCTTATTTCATTCCGACCTTTTTTGTAAGCTTTTGCAATGGGTGCGCATCCTTCAGGCTGAATGCATACGAGTCTAGGAATCTTTGAAATCCAACCTATCTGAGCAACTTCACTGAAGCCTTTTCTGCAGCCTAGCAACCCGCTGCCTGTCCCTACGGGGTGAACCACCCATTCAGGTGGGTCGTTGTTGAATTGCTCGCAGATTTCATGTCCGATGGTTTTCATTCCTTCTGTCACGTAGGGATTCGTTTGGAAACCGCAATAATACCATCCGAACTTCTGACAGGCTTCCCTAGCGATATCGTAAGAATCTTTCCTAGTCCCCTTTACTCGGAAGACGGATGCTCCATTCATCATGGCTTGGATAATTTTGCCGAGGCTGGCGTAGGAGGGTGTGAAAATGTAACATTCTAATCCCGCCTTCGCTGCATAGGCTGCGACGGATGTTGCAGCGTTACCTGAGGAATCTATCGCCAAGGTGGCGGCTCTAAGCTCGCTAGCCCTTGAAACCATCAGGGCTGAGCCGCGGTCCTTAAAAGAGCCGGTAGGAAACATGTAATCCAGTTTGAAAAAAAGGTTTTTGATGCCTATCTTTTCGCTTAATTTTTTCGCCTTATAAATAGGGGTCAGTGTCTCCCCCAAACTTACCTTGCGACTAACATCGATAGGGAGAAACTCGGCGTAACGCCACATAGTCTTCGGTCTTCTGAGTATGTCGGCGATCTTCACTCTGTTTTTTATGGACTCGTAGTCTAACATGACATCAAGCAGTCCACCGCACTTAGAGCAAAAATACGTGGTTTCTCTAAGGTCATGAACAGCGTCGCAATTCAAACACCTCAACGACACTGCATAATTCTGCCGGCATCCACCTGTCACTTTCAGAAATCCCTCAACATATTTTTTGTCCAGAGAATTTATACTCTTTCACGGAGACCTTAACTCTAAAATTTGACCTTTTACCGAATGGCTTTTGTTTGCTTTTGAAGCATCTTTATCTACCGAATCCGGAAAAGGCTTTTAAGAAAGCTGGTTCTCTCAGCTTAAAGCCTTCAGCGAATCGTCAAGTCTCTCCAATACGGTTTTTATCTGTTCCTCCGTTATGCAGAGGGGCGGCTGCAACCTTATGACGTTACCGTAGACTCCGCCTACGTTCACCAGTACGCCTTTTTTCGCCATGTTTACTCTGATATTATTCGCCTCCTCTTTTGCAGGCTCCTTGGTTTTCTGGTCTCTAACAAGCTCGACTCCGAGCATCAAACCTCTTCCTCGCACATCCCCGATCAACGGATATTTTTCTGCAAGTTCTCCGAGTCCTTCCATAAAGACTCTTCCTCGTTGAGCACTCTTCTCCACCAATTTTTCTTCGAGCAAAACGTTGATGTTTTCCAGCGCTCCGGCACATACGATAGCGTTGCCGCCGTATGTTCCACAGTGGTCAACAGAAACGAAGACTTCAGCTACTTCGTCAGTTACTATGGTTGCTGCGATGGGTAAGCCGCTTGCAATGCCCTTGGCAACAGCCATTATGTCCGGCTCTACGTTGAAGAGTTCCACAGCGAACATTTTACCCGTTCTACCGAAACCGGTTTGTATTTCGTCGGCGATATAAAGGGCGCCATGTTCCTTGAAAATCTTCACTACCACTGAAAGGTATTCATCGGGCGGAACGATGATTCCCCCCTCCCCGAATATTGGCTCAGAAATGAAGGCGGCGACATCGCCTGTGGTTTCGTACTTAATCAAGTTTTCCACGTAACTTGCGCATTGGAGACCACATTCAGGGTATGTCAGCCTGTAAAAGCAACGATAACAGTAGGGAGCTGGAGCGTGGATCACGCCCGGATGCACGTAGGTGCTGAGGCCTTGCTTGTACTTATTTTGGCCTGTCAGAGCCATGGCGTAGGATGTTCTCCCATGAAAAGACCCCGTTAACGCAACAATTTCAGCGCCGCCTCTTCCACGTTTTTTGAAGGCGTATTTTTTGGCGAGCTTCACAGCGTTCTCAACAGCCTCAGCTCCCGAGCTGACGAACATGGTTCTATTTAAGTTTCCCGGAGTTATCTGCGCCAGTTTCTCGGCCAGCAGAGATGTAGGTATCAAATAATAGTCCCAGGAGACATGCCATATTTTGGCTACCTGCTCCTGTATGCTCTTAACGATACGAGGATGACAGTATCCAACGTTTGTAACTGAATATCCGCCATGGCAGTCGATGTACTCTTTACCGTTGACGTCGGTCAGCACCGCGTTCTTTCCTTTCTCAAAAACTATAGGATGTCTTCCCGTCGTATCTCCAGGCAAAATATACCTTGTTTGTTTCTTAATAATCTCCTCACTAGACATGGTATCATCCTATTGAAATATGGTAGACTGATACGTTATTAAAATATTTTTATACAGATTTCGTACTAAAAAATGGCGGGTGGCTGGATGAGATGGAGGTCAAAAAAAAGATTCTTCAACATATTGATCAACATAAAAACGAAATCGTGGAGTTTCTGCGAAGTCTGATAAGAATACCCAGCGTAACCGGCTCGGAGAAAGAAATTTCAAATTTTATCGCAAAAAAACTTGATTCTCTCGGTCTTGAAGTTGATGTTTGGGAGCCGAACTTAAACGAGCTGAAGAAACATCCAGGATACGTATCGGTGGAGATGGACTATAAAGACCGGCCTAACGTGGTAGGCGTATGGAAGGGTGCCGGCGGAGGAAAATCTCTGCTTTTCAACGGGCATCTGGATGTGATTAACGCTGATCCCAGCGTATGGAAACATAACCCTTGGGGCGGAGAGATCGAAAATGGCCAACTGTATGGTAGAGGAGCGTCTGACATGAAAAGTGGATTAGCCGCCATGACAATGGCCTTAGCCTGCATAATCGAAGTAGGAATCAGACTCAAAGGCGATGTAATCTTGGAATATGTGGTAGACGAAGAGTTCACTGGCCACGGAACATTAGACTGTATCTTGAGAAACTATAAGGCGGATGCGGGAGTAAGCTGCGAGGCAAGCGACCTTGAAGTTCAGCCAGCAGCCACGGGCAGTATGTGGTTTGAAATAAAGGTCGACGGCAAATCAGCTTCCATGTCGAGGATATGGGAGGCGGTAAGCGCCATCGAAAAGGGTCATGTGGTCCACAAGGCAATTCAAGATTATCAAACTGTCAGATTCGAGAAACGTCATCCCTTATATCCGGATCCAAAGGGTGCTCTTGCCTGTTTTGCAGGCATTTTTCAAGCTGGGTCTTATCCTAGTTCTCCTCCTGATACTTGTACAATAAAAGGGAGGATGGGGGTTCTGCCTAACGAGGATCCCGCCGATGTTAAACGGGAATTCATAGAATACATTGAAAATGCCGCGAAAAAGGATCCTTGGCTCAGGGAACATTTACCTAGGGTGGAGTTTACAGGTTATTATGCTGAGCCAGCGGAAATTCCAGCAGATCATCCCATCTGTACCACTGTAATTAGCTCTTTCGAGGAAGCGACCATGAAAAAGCCTGTTGTACGCGGTCATGAAGGCGCAGCTGACACTCGATTCCTGATAAAGTATGGTGCAACGCCTACTGTCATTTTTGGTCCTGGAACCATAACGCAGATGCATGCCACAGACGAGTGGGTGAGAATAGAGGATTTGATAACCTCGGTAAAAGTTCTAGCTTTAACGATTCTCAACTGGTGTGGTTGGGAGTAAAGCGGTATACGCTCAATTAATCTTACATAGAGCTGAGTGCTGTAGCAATTTCTGAGACAATCATAAGCTGACTGATTTTTCATAAATTTTCTATCAACAGCCTTTTTGATTTTTTTTAGTTATCAAGGAGTTAGTGAACAATAAATTTAATTAATGGAATCCCTTAATTTTTATCATGAGTCGCGTAGCCATTTCGAAACTCGTTTCACCTGTCGATGAAAGCAAAATATTTGATGCCGTCAAGTCAGTACTCGACAAGCTTGGAGGCATAGAGAAGTTCGTCAGTCCAGGGGAAATGGTTTTAATAAAACCGAATTTTGTAAGTCCCAGACCACCACCGGTCACAACTGACATCCGCGTTATTAAAGCATTGGCCCTTCAGATAAAAGAAACTGGAGCTAAGCCCATAATCGGCGAGGGATCCTCAGCTATGACTCATTGGTGGCGCGAAGGAATGACTACAGAGGATGTCATGGACCTCTTGGGCGTTTCAGACATGGCCAAAGAGATAGGGGTTGAACTCATACCTTTCGATAGAAAAGGTGTATTCAAAAGCCGAATGACGCTGATACCCGACGCTGTTTTGATGAAAAAGGCGGAGATAGCTGAATTGGCGTTGGAAGCTGATAAAATAATACCTTTGCCGGTTTTAAAAACAAGCATGGAAGGCGGGGGTATAACCTGTTGCATAAAAGTTTTGCATGCACTTACCAATGCTCAGAGTGACAGGCTGCGTTGGCATCGTTCAGACCTATGGCAAAAGCTGATTGATCTCTTCAGACTTGTAAAGCCGAAAATACCTTTCTGCTTGGTCGACGGCCTTGTAGGCATGGAGGGCGATGGGCCGATCCACGGTACGCCCGTGAACATGAATTTGATTCTGGCAGGCGATGACCCTGTATCCACAGATGCCATAGCTGCTAAGATTATAGGTTTTGAATATCCCCATCGAGAGATAGGACCGATAGCGTTGGCGCATTCTCAAGGATTAGGAATGGGGGATCCTTCTCAAATCGAGGTGATGGGAGAGAAAGTCGATGAGGTTAAAAAGAGGTTTCTGATGGCTTCATGCGAAATAATCACTCCCCCCTTTGAAAACGTTCTAGTCTACGAAGGTGCAACTTGCAGGGGGTGTAAAGCTTGGATAAAATTCTTGTTATACATGTTGAGAGACACAGGGATCTTCGAAGACTTGAAGAGGCTGGATAAAAAACTCTTCTTCTTTACAGGGCTTGAACCGCCCTTCCCAACAGATTTGGAGGAACTTCGAGAACTTTCTAAAAAAGGAGTGATACTGGTGTACGGTGACTGTTCAACGAATACCACAAAACATTCTTACTGGGTTCTGAAGCAAGGAGAATTGAAAGGGAAAATTATCCTCATACCGGGTTGCCCGCCTTTTGATAGCGCCCAGCAAGCAACACAAATCAGGGACGCATTAGGTCTGGAAACCACGGAAAAGGAAGAGGAAGCCTTCAAATACGTTCCAACATGAAGTTTCCAAAATACGTCGAAAACAAAATCTTTATTAAAATTTAGAAAAATTCTCATTGGTGGGAAAAAGGGATTCGCATCGATGGCTAACAGCACCATGAGATGCGCCGGATGCGGCAGAGAAATAGCTAAGGGGCAGGAGTTTATCATACGCGGTAAAGCATACTGTTTAAACTGCCGATTTCCCATCGGAGGGTAAACCTCTGTATCGTCTTTACTTTTATACTAAGCTCACCATTAATTTTCTCTTTTAAGCTGAATATTACCTAACGATCTTGCGGCCATCCACCTTATTTGTGGATAACCGGGGAAGTTAACGTCGGAGTGGAATGGGGGATCCGAGGCCAGCTTGAAGACTTGTTTACGAACCGTAAAACTTAAATTCCCTGTGTAGTGATCGCATCCCTATGAGGAAGTTTTTTAGACCTAGAGAGTATTTTAAACCCGAAACCCTCGAGGAGGCTTTGAATTTACTTGCTAAATATGGGGAATCGGCGAGACCTATTGCAGGCGGCACCGATCTGCTGGTTAAGAAGCCGCCTGAAGTTGAGTATTTAATAGACATCGCTTCCTTGCCCTTGGATTACATCAAAAACGATGGGGAATACCTGAAGATCGGCTCTTTGTCCACCTTCCACAGCATAGAGACTTCCAGTCTGTTTAAGGAAGGCGCGTATCGGATATTGGCGGAATCGGCTCATGATTTTGGCCAAGCCACCGTTAAGAATATGGCGACCATCGGGGGTAACGTGTGCAGCGCTGTTCCTTCCGCGGATTTTCCCCCGGTTTTGATGGTCTTAGACGCTAAAGCTAAGATAGTCAGTCTGGCTGGGGAGAGGATTGTTTCCATGGAAGAATTTTTTGCGGGCGTAAGGAAAACCGTTCTGAGGAGCGACGAGTTGCTTGTAGAGTTTCAGATACCTAAACCTCCGCCCCATACAGGAGCGGCATTCTACAAGCTGGGAAGGACCAGCGTGGACATCGCCCTTGTGAACGCGGCCGCACGAATAACCTTAAGGTCGGACGGTGTCTGCGAAGATGCGAGGATAGCTCTAGGCGCAGTCGCTCCTACCCCTATCAGAGCCAAGGGGGCAGAAAAATTACTTCGGAAAAAGGAGATAGACGAGGCTCTTGTGGAAGAAGCAAGTCAAACAGCGTCCGAAGAGACGAAGCCTATAAGTGATGTTCGTTCCTCAGCCGAGTATAGAAAGGAGATGAGTAAGGTTTTGGTAAAGAGGGTATTACAAAAATCCCTGAAAAGGGCGAAGGGAGAGTGAAGAAAGATTGGGGGATTCTTTGATCAAATTAAATGTGAACGGGGAAATCCACGAGGTGAGGGTAAAGCCGTATTGGACGCTGCTCCGCGTTCTCAGAAACGAGCTGGGTCTAACTGGGGCAAAGCTGGGCTGTGGCAGAGGGGAATGTGGCGCTTGCACTGTCCTCATGGATGGGAAGCCGATTCTTTCCTGTTTGACACTGGCGGCTAGGGCTGAAGGTAAGAAAATAGTCACCATCGAAGGATTGGCGGAAGGACTCAAACTACATCCTTTACAGGAGGCTTTTATTAAAAACGGCGCAATCCAATGTGGTTTTTGCACATCTGGAATGATACTTTCCGCCAAAGCCTTGTTAGACCGGAATCTCAACCCAACCGAAGAAGAGGTAAGAGAAGCCCTTTCAGGTAACCTCTGCAGGTGTACCGGCTATGTTAAGCCGGTTAAAGCAGTACTGGAAGCCGCTGAAATAATGAGGAAAGGTGGAAGTAGGTGAGCGAGAAAGAGCTGTCAGTAGTCGGAAAACCTCTCCCAAAGATAGATGCCTATGAGAAAGCTGTTGGAAAAGCGAGATATACAGTAGACCTAAACCTACCAGGAATGCTTCACGCTAAAATCCTGAGAAGTCCCTACGCTCATGCGAGGATCTTAAAAATAGACACAAGTAAAGCTGAGAGACTGCCGGGCGTGAAAGCCGTTCTTTCTCACAAGGAGGCTCGCATAATTTTGGGGGATGAAGCTGTCTTAGACGATAAAGTACGGTATGTGGGTGATAAGGTAGCCGCTGTAGCGGCCACAAGCGAGGAGGCAGCGGAAGAGGCATTGGAGTTGATAGAGGTGAAATATGAAGTTTTACCAGCGGTCTTCGACCCTGAGGAAGCTATGAAGCCGGAGGCGCCCATAATTCACCCAGATGTGCCTTTGGTAAAGGGCAAAGGCAACCTGAGGGATCCTGTATTTGACTATGGTGTAGGTGACGTGGAAAAAGGGTTCAAAG
Organism: Candidatus Hecatella orcuttiae; assembly: GCA_002011035.2. Taxonomy (GTDB): domain Archaea; phylum Thermoproteota; class Bathyarchaeia; order Hecatellales; family Hecatellaceae; genus Hecatella; species Hecatella orcuttiae. The sequence continues at coordinate 598,053 of MTLY02000003.1, forward strand.
AGGCTGATTACGTATTTGAGAACAGGTACACGACTCAGCGGCAAGCTCACTGTTGCCTTGAACCAGACGTGGGTATAGCCAGCTGGGATCCCAGCGGAAAGTTAACATACTGGACATCGGTGCAAGGCGCGTTCATTGTGCGCGGCATCCTAGCCAGAGGTCTAAACATGCCTGAGAACATGATCAGAGTTATTGTGCCTCCTGTCGGTGGAGGTTTTGGAGCTAAATACGGCCGTTTGGAGGATGTTCTTTGCGCTTTGCTAGCTAAGAAGACTGGCAGACCCGTGAAGCTGGAGTGCAGCAGAGAAGAAGAATTCGTCACCACCCGAGTACGTTCCTACAGTGTCTTCTGGACTAAAACAGGCGTAAAAAAAGACGGCACTTTCACCGCGAGATATGTGAGAGCCATCATAGACATGGGAGCTTACGCCTACGGCATCTACATGGCGCAGAGAGCCGGAGCTTGGCTGATAACTCCCTACAGCTGTCCTAACTGCAGATATGAAGGCTACGCTGTCTACACCAACACGCCCAGCTCTGGGGCGTTTCGAGGATTTAGCAGTGTGCCTATTCACTTCGCTTTGGAATCGGAAATAAACAGAATCGCTGAAGAGCTGGGGATAGATCCTCTTGAATTTCGGATGAAAAACCGTAGAAAAACAGGCGAGATAAACCCTTATAACAACGTCCCAATTGACGCAAAAGGTTTTGATGAATGTATGGTGAAGGGAGCTGAGCGCATAGGGTGGCGGAGAAAACGTGGGAGAAGGGAGAAGGTTGAAGGCGTAAAGAGGAGAGGCGTGGGGATGGCCATCTCGGTTCATTTCGCCCCTGCTCTCCACCCTGATATGCTAGTTCCCGGGGTCGCTGAGATAAACGTTAACGCTGATGGTACAATTCACTTGTTGATAGGAGTAACGGATATAGGTCAAGGAATAAACACAACCTGCGCTCAAATTGCAGCTGAAGAGCTGGGAGTCCGCTTAGAAGATGTAACTGTCTCAAACATAGACACAGATGTCAATCCTTGGGGCTGGCTGGTGGCTGCTAGCTCCACTCTGATGCAGACAGGAGGAGCGGTGAGGGCTGCTGCTGCGAAGGTCAAAAAACAATTGTTCGAGCATGCCGCTAAAATGTTGGAAGTACCCCCTGAAGAGCTTGAGGCCAAGGATCGGAGAATCTATGTCAAAAAGGAGTCTGAAAGGGGGATAGAAATCTCAGATGTGATCAGGCAGGCGGGTGCTCCCTCCATTTCTCCCTATTTCGTCGACGCCAAGGCAGCTTATACTTTTGGCGCAAAGGCCACCTATACCGTGCCTATGTACATTCCTCCTTGGGGCGCCCAGTTTGCCGAAATAGAGGTGGACACTGAAACCGGCCAAGTGAAGGTATTGAGGTTGGTGGCTGCTCATGACGTTGGCAAGGCAATAAACGTCAGCATCGTAGAAGGGCAGATCGAAGGCTCTCTGCAAAACAGCATAGGTTATGCCCTGACCGAAGAACTTATGCTGGATAAAACTACAGGACAGGTGTTAAATCCTGACTTCTTAGATTACAAGATCCTTCATACTACTGATATGCCTAAAATCGATGTAATCCTTGTTGAAACAAACAGTCCCGCCGGGGTCTTTGGAGCTAAGGGAGTCGGTGAGATGGGCCATATTCCCACAGCCGCTGCTATCGCCGACGCTGTATACGATGCAGTGGGCGTGCGGATCAAGGAGCTTCCGCTAACCCCTGAAAAAATCCTTAAGGCATTGAGAGAAAGATAGATCTGCCAACGTTTATCATCTATCATCTTTAGCAGCGAAGTTTCCCTCGCAGAGTTCAGCAAGAAGCTGATATACAGCGGTTATGATCGAATTTGCCGCGCCTTCCCTTTTCAAGAGCTGTTAACGAGTTCTTTTTTCGAGAAGCCCTATGAAGACGCTTAAACCGATGGTTTTGCTTATGATGAAAATCAGGATAGTGTAGATGAGAATCAAAAAGATCGAAGCAGCTGCGAAGGTTGGGTCAACTTGCTCTCTCATGAAGGTTAAAAGCACCACTGGCAGAATTAACGCATCGCTACGGGAGAGAAACACTGAAGCGGTTACCTCGTCTAGAGAGATCACAAAGGCAAAGACTGAAGCTGCTATGATGCCGGGCTTTATCATGGGGAGAGTAATTCTTCTGAACGCCCGTAGACCGCTCGAACCTAGGACTTTTGCCGATTCCTCTAAGGTTATGTCAAACCCGCTTAGAGTGGCTGCGATTGCGCGGATAGAAAAGGGTATTGTCAAAATCACGTGAGCTATGGTTAGGTTGAAGAAGCTTATGTAGATTCCCAGGATTCCTCTGAGAAGAAAAAGTAACGCCGACCCTGTGACAACAGCGGGAACTATTAATGGCATAAAGAATAACATATTCAAAAAATCTTTCCCTCTGAAATTATAACGAACCATACCGTAGGAGGTTAAAAGCCCTGTTACCACGGATATCGAAACTACCACAGCAGCCAAAATAAGGCTGACTCTGAAGGCGTTGATGAAAACCTCTTCCTGGATAAATTTATTGACCCATTTCAGGGAAAAGCCTGGAGGAGGAAATGTGGGCGTGGTCTCCGGGCTGAAAACGATTCCCACCGTCAAAGGCAGAGGAATGAGAAGGAAGACGACGCTGAATGCTAATACGATTTTAACTAAAATTTTGTGAAGTTCCATCTTTTCTTCTCACCTGCCGCCTACGGTCAATCTCGCTGGCATTTTTTTGCTTGTGAAATAGTTAACTCCGTACCATATTGCCAGAGTATAGGTGAGAAGAACGAAAGCCATGGCAGCGCCCAGTGGATAATTAAGAGTGAACATGAATCTCTCGTATATGAAATTGGCTATGAGTGTCACTACCCCGCCGCCTACTATCATGGGAGTGACAAAAGAAGCCACGTTCCACGCGAAAAGAGCTGAGAACACTCCGATGACTCCTGGAAGACTGAGAGGCAGAGTGACCCTGATAAAAGTTCTCACAGGGTCTGATCCCAAGGTTTTTGCAGCGTCTTCTAGCGTGGGGTCGATGTTTTGAAGGGGTCCTATCAGGAAAAGAACAGCGAATACAGCACCCCATTGGCCTAAAGCTATAGTCACAGCGGCTTCATTGTACAGCAGTATGACTCTCGACATTCCTAAAAGGCTGAAAAGGTTGTTGATGGTTCCATAATATCCGAGGAGGACTATCCAAGAATAAAGGCGAATGAGGAACGATATAAGAAATGAAATGGTCACCGCTACGATGACGAAGCTTCTAGTTTTGGAAGGTTTTGCTCTGACGATCCAAAAGCTTAAGGGATACCCTAAACCTAGGGCGATGAGTGTCGCTAGGAGAGCTACTCTCAACGTAACTATCATGACCCTTTGGTAAGCGGGTTCAGTGAATATCAGTATATAATTTTCTAGAGTAAACGCTTTCTCTATTTGTAAACCTACTAAATGCCTATAAAAACTGAGTTCTCCCATCATAGCTAAGGATACTATGAAAAAACCCATTATAATAAATACGGGGAAGAAAACCATGAATTTTAGTTTTTGAAAACTGAATATCGCCTTCAACCTTCCAGTATTAGAGAATCTTCGCATTGCCATTCAACGACCACCGTTTCACCTGGAGGAAAGAACTCTTCTTCAATGCTGACCGCTGAAATCGGAGTGTCCTTCACATCTATACAATAGGTTTTGAACATTCCCTTGAAAGATGCGCTCTGAACACTGCCTATGAAACTGTTCTTTTCTTTGACTTCCCCTTTACACCTGATCTTAATTCTTTCCGGCCTTACAACCACTGTGACCTTATCGTTTTCTTTAAGCTTTGAACCTGAATTTAACATGGAATGTAGAATGAGACCTTTCTCCGTTCGGACGCACACGTAGGGCGCTTGTATTTTTGTCACTCTCCCTTCAAAAAGATTCGCCTCACCGATGAAATCAGCTACAAAGCTGGATTTCGGCAACTTATAAATCTCATGCGGATTTCCAACCTGCACTATCTTGCCTTTTCTCATCACTGCGATGACGTCGGACATGGTAAGGGCTTCCCCTTGGTCGTGGGTGACATAAACAGCGGTTACGCCTATCTGGTTGATGATCCTTTTTATCTCCAACTGCATGGCTAAACGCAGCTTCAGATCGAGGTTGCTGAGGGGTTCATCAAGTAGTATTATTTTAGGTTCAACAACCAAAGCTCTTGCCAACGCTACCCGCTGCTGTTCTCCCCCGCTCAGTTGGTAGGGGTACCTCTGTTCATAGCCGGGAAGCTTTACTATTTCTAAAATTCGTGCAACTTTGTCTCTAATTTTGTCTTTGCTCAGCTTTCGTTCCTCTAATCCGTAAGCTATGTTCTTGAAGACGGTCATATGGGGGAAAAGCGCGTAATTCTGAAATACCATGCTGAGGTTTCTTTTGTAGGGAGGAAGGTTGTCGACCCGGCGGCCGTCCATGTAAATACTGCCACTATCCTGCTTGGTTAAGCCAGCTATTATCCTAAGCAACGTCGTCTTTCCACAGCCGCTAGGCCCCAAGAGGGTGAGAAACTGTTTTTCTTTCAAGCTGACGGAAACGTCGTCGAGCACTTTAACTCCATCATAATATTTGACGATACCTTGGACACGCATTGCCTCCAATTTCTGCTCTCCTTTTTATAAATTCTTGAAAGCAAATTAAAAAGCTTACTGCTATTTGACGGTGTGAAATGATCAAATTTGACACAAATACATCTACCTAAACGAATTACGATGAATTTTGTATGCTTTTTCTTAACGAAAATTCAAAAACCGGCTGCTCTTTTTCATTTAAAGCTTCTTTACGGAAAACCATTAAAAACTACAGAATGGAAAAAATGGGCAGGAATAAATATCATAAAAAAAGGGGGAGAGATTTAACCTTTCACTCCTAGAAGTGGACGGATTTCTTCGTCAAACCGTGCAGTCCACTCTTCCATTTTCTCCCGCGCCACCAGCGGATCGTATGCATACGCGTATTTTTCAATCTCTTCCTTGGTCAAGGCGTAGGGATACGCAGCGGCCTCTGCATTTATGTTTGTTGGGAACTGGCCTAGTCGTGCAGCTGATTCTTCGTTTATCTCTCGGTCCAAAGCTAGGTTCACGTATTTGAAGGCCCATTCTTTTCTGGGACTGTTTGTCACGTGCAGAGTCCATTCTCCTAAGTGAACTGGATGCTTCTCGGAGGCGGCGGCGAATGCCACGGCAACCCCTCTCTCCAGTAATGGTAGGAGGCTGTCGTTTGTTGAACCTAGGTGCACGTTGATTTCTCCCCTTTCGATAGAACTGATGATGTCCCCTACTGTTGGGGTGATGAGCGTGATGTTCGGCGCTATCTTTTTCAGCAATTCCCATCCGGGCTCTGGATTATATTCGTCTCCACCCATAGCATAAGCCAGCCGCAGCAAGGTTACTCCGCCATAATAGCCAATGGGAACTATTCCTATCCTGTATTGAGGGTCAGCAAGGTCTTCCATGGACACCGGCTCGTCAACTAGATCGGTACGATATAGTGTTCGTACGTGAGACATGAAATTGGCTACACCGTAGATTTTACCATTGTATACCGTCATGTATTCGTCGGGGATTTCTTCCAAATTCGGCATTTCCTCCACCGGGAAGGGGGCTATGATGTTGTCTATAGCGGCTTCCAAACCTGCGACATGGGTAGCACCCCAGACATCGTTGAAATAGTTAGGTAGGTCAGCTCTGATCTTGGCCAGCCCCTCTGTGGAATAAGCCTCTACCTCATACCTTACAGGAATACCGAATTCTGCTTCGAACATTTCGTTAATATATTCAAACGCTGCCCTGGATTTGGGGTCTCCCCAAGCTAAGAGTGTTATAAAGTCCGGCTTCGGTACTGGCGTAGGCGTGGGTGTAGGCGTCGGTGTTGGAGCCGGGGCTGGGGGCCTTGTGGCCTGCCAGGCGGCGTAGCCGCCCACACCAGCCACCACCACAGCCACAACCGCAGCAACACCGTATTTTAGGGCGCTTCTACGAGATTCGGAAGATGTCAAGAACTTTCACCGGTTTAGTCTATTACCAGATATCTTATATATAAAAGTTTCGAGAAAAAATAGATGGAAATATTAATCAGCATCCCCATTAGAAAATCTTATATAGATAATGAAATGAAAATTATATCCCCTCATAATTTGGGGGATTTCCTTTGTCCAAAGAAGAAGTTTTGGAAAAGCTACGCAGAAGTTTTCTCAGCTACGATGAGGAAGCCACTCGAAAGGCTGCGGCGGAGGCTCTCGCTGCGGGAGTAGACCCCTTGGAGGCTGTAAGCGTCCTTACAGAGACTATCAGAGAGCTAGGTGAGAAATTTTCTAAGATGGAAATCTTTCTCCCCGACTTGATGCTGGCGGCAGATGCCATGAGAGCTGGATTAACCGTGTTGAAGCCGGAGTTGATGAAAAGAAAGGCGGAGACCAGAACTCTAGGTAAGATTCTAATAGGTGTGGTGAAGGGGGACATCCACGACATCGGTAAAACCATTCTGGTCACGATGCTAGAGGCCGAGGGTTTCGAAGTGATCGACTTGGGAAAAGATGTTCCCATAAGAAAATTTGTGGAAGAAGCTCAAACTCACAACCCTGACATCATTGCCGCTTCCGCTTTGATGACGACGACGAGGCCTGAGCAAAGAGGACTTATTGAATATCTTAAACATCTGGGCTTCAGGGACAAATATAAGGTTATGGTGGGAGGCGGTGCGGTGACAAGTCAGTATGCCGAAGAGATAGGCGCTGATGGATACGGTGAAAACGCCCCTGAAGCTGTGGAAGTTGCAAAAAAACTGATTTCTAAGTGAAGGGGAGTTCAGTTTTGTCGAGGTCTAGGGTGTGGGAGCTTTGGCGGAGGGCTGAGACGGGTCCTCTCTGCCCGGAGCGGGAGTTTGACCTGAAGAGGTTTTATCCGGCTGTGAAGAGGCTGGTGAAGGAGTACGACATAACATACGACCCTGAAACCGTCATCCCCACCGACAACACCCTCATCGACGACGTTTTCAAGGCGGGGATCGATCTACTGACCGAAGTGGGGGTGCTTTGCCCGGATACCGAGAAGATTATTCAGTTGGAGGAGCGGGAGGTCAAAGAATCCTTAGCTACCCTCTCCGGTGAAATGACGGTAGGGGAAGGAAAGGACGCCTGCCTTCTGAAACATAGAAAGATGGAAGACCATGAGCCTGCACGCGTCTTCGCAGGGCCTTCAGGAAATCCCATATCCGAGGAGATGGCTATCCCCATATACCAGTCTTGCGCTCAAGAACCAACCGTCGACCTGCTTATGTACGGTACACCTACCACAATTGCGGGTATGGTGTCAAAGGACGGTTCGCCCATGGAGATGTACGCGGAGGTCGCCAATGTACGCTGGCTGAGGGAGGCTGCCAGAAGAGCAGGAAGACCGGGTATGTTCATTATCGGTTCTGGAGCAGTAGGTGTGGCACCCGCAATACTGGCCAGCTTGGTAGAGAACGGCTATAGGAAAACCGACGGAATACAGCTCGCAGGACTACCGCAGTTAAAAATACCTTACTTTGAACTTTGCAAGGCTGAATTCTGCATCGAGTACGGGTGCAGAGGCTGGGTTACCTCCCCAGCTTACATAGGGGGGTTACCGGGCGGACCTGAAGCGGCTGCCGTCACAGAGGTAGCTGAGTGCATAGCTGCCAATCTTGTGTTTCGCACACCTTGGGTCTGTGTGGACATTCACGACCTTCTGTATCCGCCCGGCACGTCGAGGAGGGATGTAATGAGCATGGTGAACTTGGTTACAGCTGCTCTTGCAAAGCATACCAAGTTGATTGTCTCCACCCTCTGCGACCGCGTTTATGCAGGATGTTGCACGGACATGGCTTTCTATGAATTTGCAGTGGCAGCCCTTGGAGCTGCTGTTGCTGGAGGAGACCCTATGAGTGGATGTTGCAGAGAAGGCAGGTACACCGACTACGTAACCGGTATGGAGGGAAGATGCACAGGTGAGATTGCTAAATCGGTTACAGGAATGAGGAGGGTGGATGCAAACGACATAGCGAAGGCCATCTTAGCCAAGTATGAAGACCGCCTTCCACCGAAAGGGAAACCACCCATTGGGAAGGAGTTTCGAGAATGTTACAATCCGAAAACGGTTACACCTAACAAAGAATATGTAGAACTTTATGGGAAAATTAAGAAAGAACTGGAAGATATGGGGATTAGCTACAAATTTTAGGTTTGTGACGCTGAGGGTAGGTGTGGAGTTGTCGAGGTCTAGGGTGTGGGAGCTTTGGCGGAGGGCTGAGACGGGTCCTCTCTGCCCGGAGCGGGAGTTTGACCTGAAGAGGTTTTATCCGGCTGTGAAGAGGCTGGTGAAGGAGTACGACATAACATACGACCCTGAAACCGTCATCCCCACCGACAACACCCTCATCGACGACGCCTTCAAAGCCGCCATCGACCTACTACTGGAAGTAGGTGTCCTTTGCACGGACACAGAAAAAATAATCAAGCTTGAAGAAGGAGAGATCAAGGAAGCTCTTGCCACTTTCCCAAAGGAGATCACCGTCGGCGAAGGCAAGGATGCTGTTACTCTAACTCATAGGAAGATCGAAGACGATAAGCCTCCTAGGATCATGGGAGGACCCAACGGTAGCCCTATATCCGAGGAGATGGCGATTCCCATCTATCAAAGCTACATCCAAGAACCTATGCTCGACATACTTTTTTATGGGACGCCGACGACGGTGGAGGGTATGGAGGTGAAAGCCGGCTCCCCCGTGGAGTTGTACGCTGAAATAGCCAATGTCTACTGGATGAAAGAAGCTGCGAGGAGAGCTGGAAGACCCGGCATATGCACTCTTGGAGCCGCGGGGGCGACTGCGGCTCCCCAGATACTGGCCAGCTTAGTGGAGGGTGGTTACAAAAAAACCGACGCTATGCAACTCAGTCCTCCTCCTCAATTGAAGGCTCCTTACTTCATGCTCTGTGAAGCAGCCCATTGCATTGAATATGGGTGCAGAGGCGTAGTCATCCCCAGTTCCATCATAGGCGGCCTAGCTGGAGGGCCTGAGGGCGCCGCCATAACCAACATTGCTGAATGCATAGCCTTCGCCATACTTTTCAACACTCCTTGGGTGCATCCCTTCATGCCTGAGGCACTCCATGCCCCTGGATGCTCCGCTTATCCTCCGGAAATGGCTATGGAACTTCTGTCAATAGCCGCTTTAGTCAAACATGCGAATCTCATAATTACCAGTGGTGCGAACTCTAGGACCTTCTCAGGACTTTGCACTGATACGACCTTCTATGAGATTGCAGCACCCGCTATAGGCAAAACAGTGATAGGCGCCAACCTCCATGCAGGTTCAGCGAGGAAAGGCTACTACACCGATTACATGGCAGGCATATCAGCTCGGTGCACCGGAGAAGTAGGGTGGGCCGCTGTGGGGCTGAAACGGGAGGATGCCAACGAGATGGTTAAAACAATTATGGCAAAATACGAAGATATACTGCCACCCAAAGGAACGCCGCCCGTTGGAAAGAAATTTCAAGAGTGCTACGACGTCCAAACTGTCACACCGACAAAGGAACATGAAGACTTATATAAGAAAGTGAAAAAAGAGCTTGAAAACATAGGGTTAGCCTTTAAATATTGATTTCTTAATCCTTAAACGGGGTCTGTTTAAAAGATAGACTGAAAAGCTGAAGCTTGATTTGTGGAAATAGCTTTTTCATTCTCATGAGTCTTGCAGGAGACGCTTTAATCTGTCCCTAAATATGCTATATCGCCCCAAAAAAATGACGGCTACTCCCTTTCCAGCATTAGTTTCTTTGAGTAGCCTATAACTGCTTTGGTTGAAATCAGCGTAATCTTGGTTTTTTAACGTTGTTCACCAGAAGTTTAATCAGTTCTTTTTCTTGGGATCTAGCTGAAAGGGCCTCTAGGTTTGTGAGTTCCAATGCTTCTTTGGGGCAAGCCTTAATGCAGGCAGGATCTCCACCGCAGAGGTCGCAGACAACTACAACTTTTCTATCAGGATGTAAGGTTAACGCTCCGATGTCGCAAGCGTCGATGCATAGGCCGCAGCCTGTGCACTTTTCATCGTCAACGATTATTATACCTGTCGAAGGATCTTTGGTTAAAGCTTCCAGGGGGCAGCTTTCGACGCAAGGCGGGTTTTCACATAGTTTACATGCTAAAGCCATATTGCCGACAGCTTCAGCTTCAACAATACGAACTGTCTTTATCCGACTCAGCAGAGGGTTGAACTTTCCCTCCTTCACAGCTGAGCATATCAGTTCGCAGATACGGCAGCCTGTACATTTCTCAGGACTCGCTACTACATAGCTACGTTCCATCTAGTTCCCTCCATACGTCACCATATCAAGCCCTAATTTGGCGAGTTTTTCCTTCGGAGGTATACCCTCCGCACTCCAGCCGCGAGCTTTAAAGTAGGCTTCCAAAAGGAGGCTTCGCTCCTCCTCGGTAAATCTGATCCCCTTCAACGGACCGTTACCTATGGGTTCTTTGAAGATTCGAGCGGGATAGGTTTCATCTTTCAGGGTCCACCCTTCTCTGATGTTGTAACTTTTTTCAAGTGTGTAGATTCTTTCCCCGGCTAAGCTCAGTTCTTCAACACTCAGAAATAACCCGGTTGCCAACCGGTAGAGTTCAGCTATCTGCTCATAGCCTGTAATCACTTTTCTCGTAAACTTGCAGAGGATCAAGGAATCGATGACAGCCCAAAGGTTTTCCCTGTCAGCCACTAACCTGCCATAGGCTGGATCCGCCTTAGTCCCTTCGACCTTACCTGCCAAGTCAAAGTCGTAGGCGCTGGCGGTCATATGGTGGCCGCCGCGAGTTGAGGTCATAAATGCAAGAGCACAAACCTTCAGACCTCTTACCTCGTAGTCTGGTAACTCCAATCCCTTACTGTGCATGGCGAAATGCTGGGAGTCCTTCCCAAGCTTTTCAGAGGCTCTTTTCACACCTTCAGCCAAGAGGTCTCCTATGCCCTTGCGGTAGGCTATCTTTCTGATAATTTCCAAAACGGCCTCCCCGTTTCCGAATTTGAGCTCAAGACCGCCTGTGTCTTCCCGGGTCAGCAAGCCTTTTTGGTAACATTCCATAGCCCAGCCTATGGTAACTCCGACGCTTATGGTATCAACACCGTATCGGTCAGAAAACTCTGTAGCCTTGACCATCAACTGATAGTTACCTACTCCTGTGGAGAGGCCTAACCCGTAGAGGCTTTCCTGCTCGACGCTGGCTGTAGTCCCTTTATAAGGTCCGTTCTTCAGAACGGTTACGGGATCGCAGGCTATGGGGCAACCTTGACATGCTATCATCTTCGGGTGATAACGTTCTTTCGTGGTTTCTCCGGTAAACTCTTCATGAAGCACATGGTCGCTGGACTGCTGCCAGTTTCTCGTCGGCGAGATGCCCATTTCGCTAAGGGAAATCATTCCTCCGGGAGTGCCGTATAGCCTGTAGTATTTCGTGGCATCACCTTGGCAATCCTTGTAGAGTCTATTGCAATACTCAACCAATTCATCTATTTTCGCCACCTCTAAAGACTTGGAGCCGCGAACTGCCAGGGCTTTGAGTTTTTTAGACCCCATCACAGCACCCATCCCTGTTCTGCCTGCTTGTCTACTCTTGTCGCTGGTTATACAGGCATATCTGACTAGGTTTTCCCCCGCGGGGCCTATTGCCGCAACGCTGATGTCCCTGTCGCCTATTGTCTCCTTTATCATGTCTTCCGTTTCCCATGAATCCCTCCCCCATAGGTCCTTCGCATCTTTAAACTGCACCGAGTCGTCGTCGATGAAGAGGTAGGTTGGCTGGGCGGCCTTTCCGGTTATCACCACAGCGTCATATCCAGCCCATTTGAGCGTCGGACCCCAAGAGCCTGAACATACGCTTTCCCCCATGAGAAAGGTGAGGGGAGACTTGGCGTGAACTATATACTTGCCTGCGGAAGGAATGCAGGTTCCAGCAAAGGGTCCTGTGGCAAAGATTAAAACATTGGCTGGGTCGAAGGGTTCCACCCTAGGCGGAGCGTTTTTGCACAGATAGTATATGCCGAAACCGTTTCCGCCTATGTATTTCCTGCAAAATTCTTCCTGCAGTGTTTCCGATTCGATTCTCTGACGGGTTAGGTCAACATGTAAGACCTTGTTTCTATAGCTGTACACAGCGACCCCTCCCTTATTAGAGATAATAACAAATTATAGTAGTGTTTAGATTTTTGCCATTTAAGGCTTTAGGGTTTCTGCTAGTGTCTCTGATAGGTTCAGCATCAACTCACGCCTACCCCACCGCTACCAACTTACCTTCACTTCAAGCTGAGAAGGCGATGGCTCGCTTAGTCTAGAATCCGCAGTCCCCTCCTTCCTGCGCACCCTAAACCGCCCTAGTTCTGAGGCTCAAACTGCCAAGCCAAGCCCCAAAAGCAGGACAATACCTCCCCAGCATAGAAAATAAAGAAATTTTTAGAATGAGGCTTCAGTGTCCCAAAACATCCTCGTTCGGAGGTAGGTTCTCTCCGCCTTCAGGATGGCTGCGTAGAATTTCTCCTCCGAGTCATGAGGCTTGCTTAGGATTCTCACCGCGGTAGCGGGGCCTATTCCCCGGGCTGAGAGAGCTATCACCGCCTCTTTACCGTAGGTTTGAACTAGGCTGGCGTTTTTCCAAGCGGTATGCCAAAGTTTTTCTTCCTCGCCGCTGAGCTTTTTCCCCTGCAGTTTCTTCTTCACGGTCTTCAAGGTTTCGCTGTCCTTGGGGTTGAGCACCGCGATGAGGGTTGAGTTGCAGCGGGGGCATCGAATGGTGGAAGGTAGGCTGGAGACCCGACGGTGGGCTTCCCAGTCTCCCTTGAAGACGCAGAGCAGTTTAACGGTCTTGGAGCCCAGCCGCTCTTTGAGCATTGGTATGATCTCCCCCTTCTCCACCGCCGGCCTCAGGAGGTCATGGGGGGCTATCTTGTCGAGGAGGGGAAGCGCCAAGGGGGAAGGTTCAGGGCGGTGGAGCGCTGTTTCCACTTCCACTTCTCCACTCCTGATCTTCGCCAAGACTCTCTGAACAGTTTCCAAGTCGATGTCTTCGAGGAAGATTTCCCGAAAGGTCTCCTTGTAAACTGGGGTCCCCCGCAGTGCTTTCCGAAGGGCTTGCGCCTGTCTTTGGCGGAACTCCGCTTTCTTGGAGATAACTCCGAACCTCTTGGCGTTGTTCCAAAGCCTCCACTGGAAGAGGGATGTCTGGTCTAGGATGGTCTCCAAGATTTCAGAGGCCTCCTCTGGACGGAGGCTTCTCAACTCCTCCTCCACCAAAGAAGGGTCCAAAGCATGGGGGGTGATGAAAGCCATCCGGTAAGGGTCTGACTGCACAGCGACGTCGATTCCCAGTTTAGCCGTGAGGAGGCCTGCCAGAACCCTGCTTAAACCCCGGTTAGCCCTATCACCGAAGCACCCGTGGATGAGAGTGTAATTTTCAAAAGCTTCCACCACCACCCTCCGGTCGTGGGGGAGGGGGAATTCCTCCTCCACGTGCCTCTGGATAGCCGTAGCCACCTTGACCTTGGAGGCCTCGTCTAGAGGGTACCCGGAAAGCGGCTCAAGGGGATCTCCGCCGTCAAGAACCTTGGCACCTATCTCTCTTCGCAGCCTTCCCACCTCCAAAGCTACGGTGTAAGGGACAGGGATGACTTCTCCTTCCCAGGCAGGGATGGCTGCTGGGCTGGCTTCTACAGCTTCCACCTCCACCACCCGCCTCTCCTCGTCGACGTGGAGAACCTGCCACGCGGAGCCGTGGAGAATGAACTGGTTTCCGGGTTTTCCATGTTTGGCTACGAAGTCTTGGTCTAAGCTTCCTATTTTCCTCCTCGCCGCGTAGTCTACCACCGTAAACCGGGATACCTCGGGGATCATGGAAAGGTTTTCAAAATAATACTGGTGGGAGGAAGGCGGCTTCACCCTGAGTCTGTCCCCGTGCACGCTCAGCTTCCTCTCCTCCTTCAGCTGGTTTACAGTTTCCATGAAGGCTTCCGGAGGTAGCTGCCTGTAAGGGTAAGCCTTCCGGACGGTGGAATAGGCTTCTTCTAGGGTTAGGGAGCCCTGATCTAGGGCGAGACCCACCAGCTGATGGGCTAGGACGTCTAGGGCCTCCCGGTGGAGCAGAGGCCTCTCCAACTCTTCAGCCAAAGCCTGTTTTAAGATGACGGCGGATTCGAGGATGTCGTCGGGCCAAGCGGCCAGAACACATCCCTTAGGCCTCCCGGCTACAGCGTGGCCGCTTCGCCCTATTCGTTGAACAAGCTTCACCACTTGCTTCGGAGACTGGTACTGGACCACCATGTCCACGGTTCCGATGTCTATCCCCAGCTCTAGGGAGGAGGTGCAGACAACCACCTTCAGCGCCCCCTGTTTCATCCGACGCTCCGTCTCCACCCTGACTTCCCGAGATAGTGAACCATGGTGGATGCCCAAGGGAAGCTTGGGGGCTAAAGCCTTCAGCTTGGACCCCAAAGACTCAGCATGCTCCCGGGTGTTGGTGAAGACCAAAAGGGAGCGATAAGCTTGGGCGAGTTGAAGGATCCTCCTAAGCCTGGCCACCGTGCCCGCGGAGATGAGCAGCTCAGCGGCAGCCGCCGAGTCCGCCTGGGTTAGGGACGGACTTTCCACCCAAGCCTCCACATCCCTGAAGGCCTCTGCCTTGAGGATTCGAACCTCTCGCCCCTCTCCTACGAGAAACCGGGCAACCGTTTCAGGCTCCCCGATGGTTGCGGAGAGGCCGATTCTTTGAAAGTCCCGCTGGGTTAGGCTTGAAAGACGTTCGAGGGCGAGGGAAAGCTGGACGCCTCGCTTGTCGTCGGCCATTTCGTGGATTTCGTCTACCACAACCCATCTCACCGCGGAGAGATGCCGTCTCATCTTCCGCCCGACTAGGATGGCTTGAAGGGTTTCCGGGGTGGTGATCAGCATGTGAGGAGGTTTCTCAGCCTGAAGCTTTCTAGCCGCCTCCGGGGTGTCTCCATGCCTCAGGCCGATTTTTATCCCCAAGACATCTCCCACTTCTGGGAGTCTTCGGAAAAGGTCCCGGTTGAGGGAGCGGAGTGGAGTCACGTAGAGGGCGGCGATGCCTCGAAGCTGCGTTTCCTGCCTTAGGCGGTGGAGGCTTTCGAAGATGGGCAGCACGGCCGCCTCGGTTTTACCCATCCCCGTGGGGGCGATGAGGAGGACGTTCTCACCTTGGAGGATAGGCTGGAAAGCCAGCTGCTGGATGAGGGTAGGTTTCTCTATTCCCAGCTTTTCCAAGGCCTTGAGGAGAGGCTGGGAAAGCTGCTGAAAGAAATTCACCCTAGACATCCGCCCCTAGGATGGCATGGAGCCAACGAGGTTTAACCAGCGGTTGCTTTCAACTCTAAGAACACTTCACCCTTCCATCTGCGAAGGCTTCTCAGGAAGTCGAATATGTGGTATTTCCTCCGGTAGGCGCTTTGAACCATCCGAATGGTCGCTTCGTCTTCAACCAATTCGGCTTGGGCTGAGAATTTTAAGCTGTCTACCTCCGCTTGGACTTGAGGGTGGACTCTCACGTTTTTGTACCATTGAGTTTCTCGGGTGGTACGGAGGAAAAGCCGGCTGTCTAGGCAGATAAACCATACTCTTACAGGTCTGGGCAGGCCTGTTTTTCTCCCTTTCGTTATCAAGCGGAGGGTGAATTTGGATCCAGCCCGCTTCAGTCTTTTCCAGATGTCTGAACTTGAAGGCTCCAATCTTAACATCCTACAGCCTCCCAGCCATATATAGGTAGCTGGGCTGCCTCTAATCTGGTTTAAGGATTCTCCCTCAAAAAACGTCGAAGATATTGGGAGTAAATTTTCAGGTCAGTTTGCTTCAACGTGTCTCTCTGACCTTTACACTCCCTTTCCAACGCCTCTATCAACTGGGTGAAAGTTTTTACCTTGGAAAGGAGGTCGTTCAAAAGCCCTCGAAGCCATTCCAAATTTTGAAGGTAGGGAGTTACCTCGCACAGGGCTTCTAAGGCCCTTTGGCTTAGGGAGGTTTTTTGGCCTGACATCATCGCCTTCATCCACTTCATCGAGCTACTTCGTAACTTCCGAAAAGTCTTAAGAAGATTAAAGCCAGAGCTATGAGGGAGAGAATGAAGACTACAGTTTTAACGATATCGTAGGTTTGGAAGGCTGACAAGCCCTCTTCTCCTCCAAAAAAGGGTGAAGCTTTTCGTTAAAAATTTTCTGATCCCCAGAAAACCAAGAGTAAACGGCAAATAGGCTTCTTCAGATGTAAAATTACCTTAACCTTTATCCGTTTCCACCCTATTTATGGATCGTAGAAAACCATGAATTGGCTCGGCATTCTTTGCGTGGTTCTGCTGGTAGGCGGGTTAGCTTCCACCGCCCCCTCTCCCTCAGCCTCCGATCTGAAATACTATGCCACCGGCACCATATCCCTGGATAAAGAAGTTTACAGTCCCGAGGACGGAGCAATCTTAACCGTCACAGTCGTGGACGCTGACAGAAACCTTGACTCAGGCGCCGTCGACGGCTTCACAGGCACCGAAGCCCCAGGGGTTATCATCCAAGTTACTAGGGACGACGTCCCCCTCGCCGCCTACGACCCGCCTGTAGCCATTACCATGGCTGAAACCGGGAAAAACACCAACACTTTCCAAGGGAGACATACTCTCTCCTCGGAGGTGGAGGATGGAGACGTCATCGTTGTGATGTACTTGGACTCGGAGGATGTTTCCGGAGACCCTCGAACCATAACCGCCTACGCCTCGGTGAGAGCCCACACCGGGGAGCTGGTTTTGGATAAAGCCGAATACCGGATGGGTGAAAGTGTGAAGGTAACGGTCACAGACATCGACTTGGACCTAGACCCGCAGGTCAAAGACACCATCGCTGCGGGGACCGTGGGAGCTGAAGGCGTGGTGGATGTTCGGACATCTACAGACCGCACCGGCATGACCATCAGCCTCACCGAGACCGCTGTGGACTCCGGGGTTTTTGAAGGAAGCTTCACGCTGGGAACGTTCACCGCCGGTTCCACCATCAAAGCGTCCAAGCATGACACCATAACCGTGAGGTATAACGACGCCCATGATGCTTCAGGCAGGTCGGTGGACATCATCGTTAACGCCCAAGTCTTCGCCTCCACAGGCGCCATTCAGCTTGACAAAGACCGCTATTCCGTCAACGCCCAAGTCACGGTTACGATAACCGACCCCGATGAGAACGAGAATGTCGATGCTGTGGACTGGATACCCAACACCGCCCTAAACATCAGGACCACCAGCATAAGCTGGCCTCTCAACCCAACCAACGACATCGACGAAACCGGGGTGGACACAGGCGTTTTCGAATACGTCTTCACCCTTAACCAACCTGTGGGAGGCGCCATCCTGACGGCAAGGGACGGAGACAGCTTGGTTGTCACCTACATCGACCCGGTTGATGCTGAAGGTCGGCAGGATGTGGCCGTTACGGCGGTAGCGGAGATAGGCCACACCACCGGGACAGTGACCTTTGACAAGTCCTCCTACGAGTTCACCGACGTGGCGAAGATCACGGTGGAAGACCCTGACATGAACACAAACGCCGGGCTCAGGGAATCCTTCGAAATCGCCGTGTTCTCTGACACAGATCTGGCTGGAATAGCTTTAACCGTCACAGAAACCGGGGTTAACACAGGCGTTTTCGAGGGGGCTTTCACTTTCACCACGAGAGCGTCTGAAAGCGGCCGGCTGAGTGTTACAGAAGGCGACATCATCACCGCCAAGTATGTGGATGAGACCCCCAAACCTGAGGATGTGGCGGGATATCAACCTGAAACCTATCCTATTCCACCCATTGTCATAAAGGCCACGGCAAGTCTGGGCGAACCAAGGCCAGCTCTCCCCATCCTGACTTCCTCTCCTGAGCTGCAAGACGCCCAAGGCAACCCCCTTGTAAAGGGGGCGGTGGGGGTTCAAGTTCTCTTGGTGACGGAGATTTCCAACCTAGCCTCCACCACCCAGTCGATGCTTTACATCGTTCAAATTAAGGATTCGGTTGGCGCTGTGGTGTACCTAAGCTTCATCAGCGGCAATGTGCCGGGGAAAGGAAGCTTAACCCTTGGAATTGCTTGGACTCCGGAGGAGGCGGGAAGCTACACCGTGGAAGTCTTCGCTTGGAAAAGTTGGAGCGACCCTACTCCCTTGGCGGAAACCAAAAGCGTTGAAATCACCGTGGAATAGCCCCCTCGGAGGCTAAATTCCTCCGTGTAATTTTTATATAATAAAAAACTTCTTTAATTGACTTTATTAGGCGATGAGAGTTCCTTTTATGGGGTTGAAAGTATGAGCCGCGGATATAAGATAGTTTTGACCTCGGGGAGAACTCTCATGAGCGAATACCATGGAAACATCTTCCTAGGCTTCGGAGCGTGTATGTCAAAGGGACTAATCCCCGACGAAGTCTACTTCACCTACCTTTGCCCGCCTGTGGAGTCCAATGAAGACGGCTCAGCCAAATACGCCCAGCTGGGAACCCGGAAAATAGAGGCAGCTCTCTACGATTACGGTTTTAAACCCGAGGAAGTCATCGTGGCTCATCCTGACCACTTGGAGAAAGCCATAGGGCCTGAAACCAGGGTAGTAGGCCTCACGGAGCATGACCCCCTAGGCTACGGGCCTCCCACCTCCACCTTCACCCAAATCCTAGGCGGAGAAGCCTACAACGTCCACAAGTTTAAGGAGATAGTCAATCACCCTCTCATCCAACAGCACCGGCCCAAGATAATCCTAGGCGGAGGAGGCGCATGGCAGCTTCTAGACGAAAAACTCCGCAAAGCCTATGGAATCGACTGCGTCGTGGTAGGAGAAGGAGAAAAAGTAGCAGGACCCCTTTTCGAAATGGCTGTCAAAGGCGAAGCTCTTCCCCCCGTCGTCCGAGGGGATGTGGCTTCGGTTGAGGAAATTCCCCTCATCAGCGGCCCCACCATCTGCGGCGTGGTGGAGGTTGCTCGAGGCTGTGGAAGAGGCTGCGACTTCTGCGTCCCCGACATGCTCAGATACCGGATTTTCCCCTTGGAGTACATTCTCAAAGAGGTGGAGGTCAACGTCAAGGCGGGAAGAAAGCCCATCCTCCACGCTGAGGATGTCCTCCGCTACGGAGCTAAACACCTAGAGGTTAACGAGGAAGCTGTCATTCAGCTTTTCAGCCGGGTGAGACAGCATCCGGGAGTCGGCGGCGTGGGCATCAGCCACTTCTGCCTCTCCTCAGCGGCCAGTGCTCCGGGGGTCATCGAGAAGGTGGCTGAAATCCTTCGGCTGGGGGAGGCGGACGGTCAGCTTTGGCTCAGCGGGCAGACTGGAATTGAAACAGGAAGCCCTGAGCTGGCTAAGAAGCATATGCGAGGTAAGGCTAAGCCCTTCAAGGCGGAGGAGTGGCCGGAGGTGGTGGTCAAAGCCTTCGAAGTGCTCTCCGATAACAACTGGGTTCCCTGCGCAACCCTGCTCATCGGGCTGCCGGGCTCCACGGAGAAGGACTCGGAGCTTACCCTGAAGCTGGTGGAGAGGCTGAGGGACTACAAAAGCATCATCGTCCCTATGTTCACTGTGTACAACGACACCACCCGCGGGTACTTCACCTACGACCAGATGACCAGAGTCGACGGGGAGCTTTTCCTAGCCTGCTGGGAGCACGACGCCCGTTGGGCGAACATGCTGACGGAGGAATACCTCCGCACCATCGACCCGGATCTGGCGGGGGGTGTTAAATCCGTGGTCTCCTACACGGTTTCAGCCATAAACAACCTCATTCGTAGATGCCGAGATGAGTATGACTGCAACATCGTCAAGATGGTTCAGGACTTGAAACCTAAGGGCGGGGAGGAACCCCCGCTTCCTCAAATAGATTTATGGATTTAGAGAAAACCGTCGCATCTAACCGTTCCCACAAACTTCGCTGGAACAGTAGCATCCATGAGGTTTTCCTGTCTGAAGGGCTTTTAGGTTTCCATTTGGACTATGGGTATTTGAAGTTTTTTCAACGGCCCTGAATAAGTCTTCACAGTAGACAGTCTTGCCTCCATCTCCATTTCTCGTTTTCCTTCTTCTTCGATTTTCCTAACTTTCTCTAGGACCTCTTCTTCTCCCGCCTCCATTCTTTTGAGAAATTCTGGGAACTCTTCTATCAGCATCTTAACCAGCTTATGAGCGGGTCCGATGTGGTCTCTGCACAGGTCCCAGCGATACCCTTCAAAAGAGAAAGAGATAGCTTGACCTAAGGGAAGCACCTTCTTGCATACGTCGCACCTTATTTCCTCCATCATTTCCACCTTATTTCCTCCATCATTTCCACCTTAATTTTAACCAGTTATTTGGTTGGCCTAAAGATTTAGGATGTCTATAATTCCGAAGCGAGGCTATAAAAATTTTTATATCCTAGCCGCCTACAAGAAAATGCTTCCTCATAATTCATCCGAGAGGCGTAAAGCTTGAACGGTGTGGGAAAAATCATCCGAATCTCAGGACCTGTAGTCATCGCCAAGGACATGCACGGCGCTCAGATGTATGAGCTGGTAAAGGTGGGGGAGGAGAAACTTTTCGGCGAGACCATCGGCATCGAAAGCGACAAGGCTACCATCCAAGTCTACGAGGAGACCAGCGGCATGAGACCCGGGGAAACGGTGGAAAGAACAGGTAAGCCCCTGTCGGTGGAGCTGGGACCCGGGATTGTGGGCCAGATCTACGACGGGATTCAGCGTCCCCTAACAAGCATCCAAGAGCTTGTAGGGCCCTTCTTCCAGAGAGGAGTCACCATACCCGCCATCGACAGGAAGAAAAAATGGGAATTCACCCCCGCAGATGTCAAGGTTGGAGACAGAGTGGCGGAGGGCGACGTCCTCGGAACAGTGCCTGAAACCCCCCTAGTAACCCATAAGGTCATGGTTCCTCCGGGCCTCCGTGGCCGGGTGAAAAGCCTTGCCAAGGAAGGCGCCTACACGGTGGAGGAGGACATCGCAACCTTGGAGACGGAGGAAGGCCTCGTGGGCCTTCAGATGGCCCAGTTTTGGCCTGTCCGGAGGGCTCGGCCCTATAAGACTAAGCTTCCTTCGACGACGCCTTTGCTCACAGGGCAGAGGATCATAGATACCTTTTTCCCCATGGCCAAGGGTGGTCAGGGGTCGATTCCCGGAGGCTTCGGCACGGGGAAGACGGTGATGCTCCACCAGCTGGCCCAGTGGGCTGACTCTAACATCATCGTCTACGTGGGCTGCGGGGAGAGGGGAAACGAGATGGCTGAGGTGTTGGAGAGATTTCCCAAGCTGGAAGACCCCCGCACAGGAAAGCCTCTCATGACGAGGACGATTCTCATCGCCAACACCTCCAACATGCCCATAGCCGCCCGAGAAGCCAGCATCTACACGGGGATCACCATCGGAGAATATTTCAGGGACATGGGCTACGATGTAGCCCTCATGGCTGACTCCACCTCCCGGTGGGCAGAGGCTTTAAGGGAAATCTCAGGGCGCTTGGAGGAAATGCCGGGTGAAGAAGGCTATCCCGCCTATTTGGCCTCAAGGCTTTCAGAATTTTATGAAAGAGCTGGAAGAGTCCAAGTGTTAGGCTCCACTCCTAGGATCGGCTCCATCAGCGTGGTGGGTGCGGTTTCGCCCCCCGGCGCCGACTTCTCCGAGCCTGTGACTCAGAACACCCTGAGGATCATCAAAGTCTTCTGGGGTTTGGACAAAGCTTTGGCGGAGCGGAGGCACTTTCCAGCCATCAACTGGCTTACCAGCTACTCCCTCTACTACGACAGCCTAGAAGAATGGTATTCCAAAAAATTAGGCCTCGACTGGTCTTCTCTGAGGGGAGAAGCTCTCAGCCTCCTCCAGCAAGAAGAGGAGCTTCAGGAAATCGTCCGCTTGGTGGGCCCTGACGCTCTGTCGGAAAGTCAGCGTGTGATCTTGGAGGGAGCTAAGATGATCAGGGAGGACTTTCTCATGCAGAGTGCCTACCACCCCATTGACAGTTACTGCTCCATTGAAAAATGCTACTACATGTTGAAGGTGATCCTTAAGTTTTATGAGAGGATGAAAGCCGCCGCGGAGCGGGGCGTTCTCATCAAGGAGATACTGGCTCTCCCCGTGGTGGAAGAGATAGCTCGGCTGAAACTGGTTCCAGTGGATCAGGCGGAGAAGGTCTGCAAGGAGACGGAGGCCAAAATGGTGGAGCAGTTTGAAAATCTCTACGCTTCAGGTGGGAGGGGGACAGCCTGATGAGCAAAGCTCTTCTCACCGGAAAAGAATACGCAACCTTGACGGAGATCAGCGGCCCTCTCCTCTTCATCGAAAGAACCAGCGGCATAGCCTTCGGTGAAGTGGTCAAAGTCAGAACCCCGGACGGAGAGGAGCGGTCCGGGCAAGTTTTGGAAGTAGGAGAAGACATGGCAGTGGTTCAGGTTTTCGAAGGAACCTCCGGGTTGGATGTCTCCAAAACCACGGTTAGGTTTACAGGGGAAACTCTCCGCTTCCCCGTCTCCGTTGACATCTTAGGCCGGATTTTCGACGGAAGCGGGAAGCCTGTGGATGGGGGTCCGGAAATAATCCCCGAAGACGAGCTGGACATTCACGGAGCTGCCATAAACCCCTACTCTAGGGCGTTTCCTTCCGAGTTTATTCAGACAGGGGTCTCCTCCATCGACGGCATGAACACTCTTGTCCGAGGGCAGAAGCTGCCTCTGTTCTCAGGGTCAGGGCTTCCCCACAACTTGGTCGCCGCTCAGATAGCCCGGCAGGCTAAGGTTTTGGGGAAAGAGGAAGAGTTCGCCGTGGTTTTCGCCGCCATGGGCATCACCTCCGACGAGGCTAGGTTTTTCAAGGAGGACTTTGAAAAGCGGGGAGCCATCGACAAGGTGGTCATGTTCTTCAACCTAGCCGACGACCCGGCTATCGAGCGGCTGATCACGCCTAGGCTGGCTCTGACAGCCTCCGAGTATCTGGCCTTCCAGAACGACATGCACATCTTGGTCATCCTCACCGACATGACCAACTACGCGGAGGCTTTGAGGGAGATCTCCGCAGCCCGGGAGGAAGTGCCGGGGAGAAGAGGCTACCCTGGCTACATGTACACGGACTTGGCTACTATCTACGAAAGGGCGGGAAGGATCCACGGCAAGAAAGGGACCATAACCCAAATGCCCATTCTCACCATGCCCCACGACGACATAACCCACCCCGTGCCGGACCTGACAGGCTACATCACCGAGGGCCAAATATACTTGGAAAGAGCCCTCTACATGAAGGGCATCTACCCGCCCATCAACGTTCTCCCCTCGCTGTCCCGGCTGATGAACGAGGGCATAGGGCGGGGAAA
Organism: Candidatus Hecatella orcuttiae; assembly: GCA_002011035.2. Classification (GTDB taxonomy): domain Archaea; phylum Thermoproteota; class Bathyarchaeia; order Hecatellales; family Hecatellaceae; genus Hecatella; species Hecatella orcuttiae. Next base: position 621,457 of record MTLY02000003.1, read on the forward strand.
AACCCGGGAAGACCACCGGCAGGTGGCCGATCAGCTTTACTACGCCTACGCGGAAGGCCGTAGCCTCAGGGAGTTGGTGGCGGTGATAGGGGAGGAGGCGCTGACGGAAAGGGACCGACGCTACCTCCAGTTCGCCGACCGCTACGAGCGGGAGTTCGTCAACCAAGGTGTCTACGAGAATAGGGATATCGAGAAGACCTTGGACATAGGCTGGGATCTGCTGGCCGCCTTGCCTGAGGGAGAGCTCAAACGTATCGACCCTCAGAACATCAAGAAATACCATCCCAAGTATCGCGGAAAAGTTGAAGCTTAGCCTCCTCAAGCTTCAACCTGTTTTCCACAATTTTTTTACGACAAGACTGATATTCTTCTGCCTCCCTTTATGGTAAGGGGGAGGCTCTCTCAGCTTGGATCTGTTTGAGGCTTCAGATGAGAAGTTCGGCCAGAAACCTGTGAGAATGGTCGCCCTTAAACCTGTTCCCAGAATATCCGTGGCTCAGATGGAGCTGGGCCCCTGGGAGGCTGGGGAGAGGTTTGAGATTTCCCGCTGGGTGGCGGAGGAGCTGGTTGAAAGCGGGGTTGCCCAGCTTGAGTCGGAGGCGGAAAAACTGAGCCTCTTAGACCTCCAAAAAGCTCAGATAGTGGAAACCATGCAAGCCTCCCGGCGGCTTTCAACCCTGCCCGAAAACTTTTATCCCAAGCTTCGGAGATTTTTGAAAACGTTGAAGGAAGCAGGCTCCGGTAACCCGGAGAAGAGGGCGGAGTTCGAGCAGGCTCTACGGTTGGGGATGGACATCCTCACCAGCAGGCTGAATAAGATCCTCCTCCTAGCTTCAGCTCCAGAACAGTCTGAAGCCGCTGTGAGAAACCTCACCTGGGAGGAGAGGTTCCTCTACGAGAGGCTTTACCGCACGGTTGAGGAGTGGAAAGCCTCCGCGTTGAAAGTTTAAGGTCTGGTCCCTATGGCTAGAGTGCTAGTAGACCCTTTGGAAAAGTTTCAGGAACTCTTCAAGAAGCCTGAATACCGGAAAATGATGAAGAAAATGGCGGTGGAGGAAAAACGCTCCCTCTACCTAGACTTCGTAGATCTCTCCCTCTTCAGCAAAGAACTGGCCTCCATGCTCGTTGAAAAGCCTGAAGAATGCCTTAAACAGGCTTCCTTAGCCCTCCAAGCTCAGATGAGGATTGAGGATGCACAATATTCTGAAACAGCGGGAAAGCTCTATGTGAGGGTTAAAGGCCTACCCCACAAGGTTCCCCTCCGGTCCATAGGCGCCAAGCACATTGAAAAAATGGCGTCCTTCGACGGCATCGTCGTCAGGTCAACGCCCATCAAGCCCCTGCTCATGGAGGCTATCTTCAAATGTAAATGCGGGGAGGAGATGACCATCCCCCAGCATGGGCCCTTCCTCCGGCAGCCCTCACGGTGCATGAACCCTTCATGCCGGAGAGAAAGCGGCTTTGAGCTTATCCCTGAAAAGTCCAAGTTCATGGACTTCCAAGAGTTGAGGGTTCAGGAGAGGCCTGAGGAGCTCCCCCCAGGCCAGCTTCCCCGCCATCTAGACGTTGTTTTGGAAGACGACGTGGTTGACTGCGCGAGGCCGGGAGACAGGGTTGTGGTAACAGGCATCGTCAGAGCCCGGCCTGAGGTTGTTCCCGGTAAGGGTCGGCTGAGGGCTTTCAACATCTTCGTGGACGCCAATTCCGTGGAAACCCTCGGGAAGGAGCTGGAAACCTTAGACCTCTCCTTGGAGGATGAGAAGAAAATTCTGGAACTCTCCAAGGATGCTTTCATCCACAAGAAGATCGTCGACTCCATCGCCCCCTCCATCTTCGGCTACGAAGACATCAAAGAGGCCATTATGTACCTCCTTTTCGGAGGCGTCCCCAAAGTGACACCTGAGGGGGTCACAATCCGGGGGGACGTACACATCCTCCTAGTGGGTGATCCGGGCACAGCCAAGTCCCAAATGCTCCGCTACGTGAGCAGGGTGTCCCCCCGAGGCCTTTACACCAGCGGAAGAGGAACTACAGCCGCAGGGTTAACGGCGGCGGTCCTCAGGGAAAAGGCAGGAGGAATGGTTCTCGAAGCAGGAGCCTTGGTTCTGGCTGACAAGGGCGTGGCGGCGGTGGACGAGATCGACAAGATGAGGGACGAGGATCGGGTGGCCATGCATGAAATGATGGAGCAGCAGACCGTCAGCGTGGCCAAGGGAGGCATCGTAGCCACCCTCAACGCTAGGACTTCCATCATGGCCGCGGCCAACCCTAAGCTAGGAAGGTATGAGGACCGGCTTTCGGTGGCTGAAAACATCAACATACCCTTGGTCATTCTTTCAAGGTTCGACCTCATCTTCATCCAGCGAGACCTGCCGGACAAGGACTTGGACGACAGGCTGGCCGACCACATCCTCCGGTCTCACAGGGCTGGAGGCGCGGAGGCTTCCCCCATACCCCCCGAGCTTCTCAGGAAATACATAACCTACGCCAGGTCGAGGGTTACCCCCAAGCTGAGCCAGGAGGCCGCTGAGCATCTTAAGCAGTTTTACTTGAAGATGAGGGAACGCTCTGGAGGCGCGGAGGGCTCCCCCATAGCCATAACCCCCCGGCAGCTGGAGGCTTTGGTCAGAATTTCCGAGGCCAGAGCCAGAGCCGCGCTGAGGGAGGAGGTTACCGCTGTGGATGCTGAGGCGGCTATTCAGATAATGAAAAAATCCCTTCAGGCTGTGGGTGCCTTGGGTGCTGAGGCGGGGGACATTGACATCATCATGACCGGGCGGCCTGCCACGGTTCGGGAAGGCATCGCCAGCGTGCTGATGCTGGTGGGGGAGATGGAGAAGAAGTTTGAAGAAGTGGAGTTGGAGGAACTCTACCGGAGGCTGGAAGAGGAATACAACATAGAACGGAGGGCGGCTGAAGAGTACGTGAGAAAGATGATCAGCCAAGGCCTCCTCTATTCTCCCCGAACCGGCTACGTCAAAAAAGCTCGAGGCTGAAAAACCTCGGCTAAACTCGGTGTCAGGTGTTGCTGATCGACGACTTAGACATTCCTCCAGAGGTTAAGGAGGTTCTGGCGAAAAGCGGCTACAGGGAGCTTTACCCTCCCCAGGAAATGGCCGTGAAAAAAGGCGCCTTGGAAGGGAGACGGCTCGTGCTGGCAAGCCCTACGGCTTCAGGCAAGACCCTCGTATCCGAGCTCTGCGCCCTCAAGCACATCATGGAAAGAGGCGGCAAAGTCCTCTATCTGACTCCCCTCAGAGCCTTGGCTGCTGAAAAATACGCTGACTTCCAGAAATACCGGAAACTGGAGAAGCGGGGTGGGGGAAAAATTCGCGTAGCCCTCTCCACGGGGGACTACGACAGCAGCGACCCTCACCTCGCCCGCTACGACCTCATCGTCACCACCAACGAGAAGGCGGACAGCCTTCTGAGGCACAGGGCTGAGTGGATGGGAAGCGTCTCCCTGCTGGTGGCCGACGAAGTTCACCTACTCCACGAACCCGACAGAGGGCCGACCCTCGAAGTCACGCTGACGAGGCTTAAGCAGCTGAGTCCTCAGCTTCAAATCCTAGCCCTCAGCGCCACCATCGAAAACGCGGAGGAAATAGCCGAATGGCTTGAGGCTGACTGCGTAGCCTTGGACTGGAGGCCTGTGCCCCTCAGGGAGGGAGTCCACCTCTACGACGAAGTCCAGTTTAAAGACGGAGGCTCCCGGAAGGTTTCAAGGCTGCATCCCAACTCCGCGGTGAACCTCGCTCTTCAAACTGTGAAAGAAGGCGGACAGGCTCTCATCTTCGCCGAAGCCCGCAGGGTCGCGGTGAACCTCGCCCAGAAGGCTGTTCACCCTGTTAAGAAGCTGCTTTCCAAGAGCGAGCTACGGGTGTTGAAGAAAATCTCCGAGGAAATCCTAAGCGTGGGGGAGAGAACTCAGCTCAGCGAAACTCTGTCCAGCATGGTGGAGGGAGGCGTAGCGGTTCACCATGCTGGAATTCACGCTGCCCACCGGAAGATTGTGGAGGACAACTTCCGCCGGGGGCTGATAAAAATCGTAGCTGCCACCCCCACCTTGGCAGCAGGAGTCAACCTCCCAGCTCGGACGGTGGTCATCAACAGCTACATCCGCTACGAGCCCGGCCTAGGGCGGACGGACATCCCTGTGTTCGAGTACAAGCAGATGGCGGGGAGGGCGGGAAGACCTCTCTACGACAAGGAGGGGGAAGCCATCCTTCTGGCTTCCACTCCCGACGAGCATGAGTTTCTGATGGAGTACTACGTCTGCTCCAAGCCTGAGCGGATTTGGTCTAAGCTGGCGGTGGAGAGGGTTCTCCGCTCCCATGTTCTCGCAACCATCGCCTCAGGTTTCGCCAAGACTGAGCAGGGTCTCTCCGAGTTTTTCAACCAAACCTTCTACGCTCACCAGTATGGGGAGAAGATAGTTCAAAGGCCTGTGGGAGCCGCCTTAAACTATCTGGCGGAAAATGAACTGGTCTGCTATGAAGCCCGCCGCTTGGAGGCTACGCCTTTCGGGAAGAGAACCTCGGAACTCTACATCGACCCTGTGACCGCCGTGGTTATGAAGCAGGCTTTCCTGCAGGAGGTTAAGCTGCCGACGGAAGTGGGGCTCCTTCATCTCATAGCCCACACACCGGATATTCTCCCACGGCTTTACCCCTACCGCCGGGAGATGGAGAGTTTAGAAAACTTCCTCCGGGAGCATGAGAGAGAACTTTTCTTCGACCCTCCTTCCCCTCAGGAAGACTTTGTGGAGTACGAGGACTTCTTGGGGGAGCTTAAATGCGTCAAGGTTCTTCACTACTGGATACAGGAAGCCAGAGAAAACGATCTGCTGGAGTTTTTCAGGGTGGAGCCCGGGGACCTCTACAGGCTGGTGGAGCGGGCTGAATGGCTTCTCTACGCTGCGGAGGAACTGGCTAAACTCTTCAAGCGGAAAGAACTTCTCCCCACCCTGTCCCAGCTGAGGCTCAGGGTTAAACACGGCGTTAAACCGGAGCTTCTCCCCTTGGTCGCCATCCCTGGTGTGGGGAGAATCAGAGCCAGAGCCCTCTACAACTCCGGCTTCAAGACGGTGGAAGACTTGAAACAGGCGTCTCTCCCCCAACTCACCTCGGTGCCCGGCATCGGCTTGAAGCTGGCGGAGGGAATCAAAGCCCACGTGGGAGGGTTGATCAAGCGGAAGGAGCTGGAGGCAGCCAGAGAGGCGGGTGTCCAAGAATCCCTAGAGGCCTTTGCCTCAGATAAAAAAGGTGGGGAAAATTAGGCTGACTATTTCAGCCAAGGATAGAGTTCTTCCAGTTTTTTGATGCTCTGCTTTATCTTTTCCTCTGGGTAGGAGTAGTCCGGTAGCTTCCTTTCAAAGTAAGCGTCGTAGGCGGACATGTCGAAGTGGCCGTGGCCGCAGAGGTTGAAAGCTAAAACCTTCTCTTCACCCTTCCGCTTGCATTCTAAGGCCTCATCCACCACCGCCTTGATGGCGTAGGAGGGCTCGGGAGCTGGAATGATGCCCTCTGTCTTGGTGAACAAAACAGCCGCCTGGAAGACTTCGTTTTGAAGATAAGCCTTAGCCTCCATGACCCCCTTGTGGACGAGCAGCGACAAGATGGGCGCGTCGCCGTGATACCTCAGCCCTCCCGCATGAATGGGCTCGGGCACAAAGTCGTGGCCCAGAGTGTACATTTTGACGAGGGGTATCAGCCTAGCCGAATCACCGTGGTCGTAGCGGTAGGGGCCCTTCGTCAAGGTAGGGCAAGCAGCCGGCTCCACGGCCACAGCCCTCAGCTCTTTCTTTTCCCCATGCATCTTCTCGCGGAGGAAGGGGTAGGAGAAACCTGAGAAGCTGCTTCCCCCGCCCACGCAGCCGAACATGATGTCCGGGTACTCGTCTATCTGCTGAAACTGCTTCTGTAGCTCCAAGCCTATGACCGTCTGGTGGAGGAGCACATGGTTCACCACGCTGCCCAAAGTATATTTCGTATCCTCATGGGTTACAGCGTCGTTGACGGCTTCACTGATGGAAATGCCTAAACTTCCCGGGCATTTAGGGTCCCGTTCTAGGATTTTTCTCCCCGCCTCAGTGCGGGTGCTGGGACTCGGGATAACCTCCGCATTCCACACCTGCATCATCGTCTTCCGGTAAGGCTTCTGGTAGTAGCTGGCTTTAACCATGTAAACCGTGCACTTCAGATCGAACATGGCGCAGGCGAAGGCCAAGGCGCTGCCCCACTGGCCGGCTCCGGTTTCAGTAGTCAGCCTCCTGGTTCCCTCTTTCAAGTTGTAGTAGGCTTGAGCTATGGCGGTGTTGGGTTTATGGCTCCCCGGCGGGCTGACGCCTTCCCATTTGTAGTAGATTCTCGCAGGAGTGTTCAACGCTTTTTCCAGCCCGTAGGCGCGGTAGAGGGGTGTAGGCCTCCACATCCGGTATATTTCCCTAACCTCCTCGGGAATGGGAATCCAGCGTTCGGAGCTGACCTCCTGCCTGATGAGCTCCTTGGCAAACACCGCCTCTAAGTCCTCGGGGCGCACAGGTTCTTTGGTCTGAGGGTTTATCAGCGGAGGCAATGGCTCTGGAAGGTCGGGAAGGATGTTATACCATTCTTTGGGGATTTCTTCCTCATCCAGCTGAATCTTTTTACGCGACAAACAATCACCCTTAAATCTTTTAGGGATGAAATTCCTTTAAAACCCCTGAACTATTTAAGTTTTGGGAAGGAGAGGAAAAATCTTCAAGGTCATCTACATCACCGGCACCCCCGGGACGGGGAAAACCACGGTGGCGTCAGCGCTCGCAGCCTCAACCGGAAGCCGCCACGTGGACCTAGGTAAACTCTCCGTGGAAAAAGGACTAATCCTCCGCCGTGACCCCCTGAGGAAAACCGGCGTCGTAGACCTAGAAAAGCTAAGCCGCTTCCTCGGAAAACACTTCCAATCGGAAAAAAGGAACCTGATTCTTCAAGCTCATTTCTCTGCGAAGCTTCCCCCCAAGCTGAAGCCAAAAAGCGTCTTGGTTCTCCGATGCGAACCCGGTGAACTGGCCGAAAGGCTGAAGACCAAAGGCTTTCCAGCGGAGAAGATTTCAGAGAACATCTGGGCTGAAATTCTGGATTACTGCCTCCAAGAAGCTCTACACGTCTACGGCCCCTCCAGAATTCATGAAATCGACACCACTGGAAGAAAGGTGGAAGAGGTGGTGGCTGAAGCCTTGGCGGTTTTGGAAGAGCGGAAAAAGCCGCAAATCGGAGTCTGCCACTGGCTTCAGTCTCAAAAAATAGACCGAAAATTTGCCAGTTAAAAAAGGCTGACATCGGTGGGAAAGACGAGATATCTGATTTTCCCTTGCGTTGCTTGCGGAAGACCTGCCATATGCAGGGAAGGCCAGAAAATCAAGGTTTGCCCCTTTTGCGGAGCGAAAACCAAGCTGGCTGGAGTCAGGTGCTTGGGCAGAGCTTCCTCTCCGCGGGAAGCGAAGGAACTCATTTCAAGGCTTAAGCTTCAAGCATCCCCCCGTAAGGGTGAAAGGCGGCGGGTATAGTAAAACTCGGAAAAAAAGACAGCGTCGTCAATTGTAGGGGGAAGGCTCCGTTAAACATGTATATAGCACAGCTATTATTTAATTGAAAGCAACTCTGCGTTGAGGCGCAAACATCATGTCCTCTTTAGGGGCGAAGAAATTCTTCGAAGAAATGGCTTCCCTCCTCCAAAAGCCCATCACCATCGTAACGACCTCCGACAAACAGTACACAGGAAACCTAGTCGGCTTCGACCCCGCCAGCCTCAGCCTCTGCCTGTCCGATGTGAGGGATGAGGACGGGAAAGTCCTCCCCAAGCTCTTCATCTACGGGCAGACAGTGGCTCGGATGTTCATCACGGAAAAACCCTTCGACCTCAAACGGTTGGCTGAGAGGCTGGACAAGGTTTTCCCCAAACTGGTGAAACTCTACGAGGATGCGGGAACCATCGTCGTCATGGACAAAATCAGGCTAACCTCTGAAGGCGTGGTCGAAGGCTCAGGTCCCGCTGCGGAAAGAACCCGGAAAGTCTACGAAGAATTCATAAAAGGAGCCTGAATGGGCTGCGGGGAACCAACTCCAAGGAGCCTGAGCAGCTTGGAGGCTAAACACTCCTCTACAAGCGCCTTGGAAAAACTCGTCAAGGACTTTCTCCGGCAGAAAATCTTCGCCGTGGTAGGCGCCTCCAGAGAAGCTGAAAAATACGGCCATAAAATCTACAAAAACCTCAAAGCCAAAGGCTACAAGGTCTACCCAGTTAATCCGAAAACCCGAGAAATCTCAGGAGACCCATGCTATCCGAGCTTAGCGGAGTTGCCTGAAAAACCTGATGTGGTGGACATCGTAGTGCCTCCTCCCGTAGCCTTCACCGTGGTGAAGGACTGTAAAGCCTTGGGCCTAGAGCGGATTTGGCTTCAACCAAGCTCGGAGTCGCAGGATGTCCTTCGCTATTGTGCGCAGGAAGGTTTGAAGTGCATCCATGGAGTCTGCATAATGGAGGAAAGCGATAAACTGGCGTAGCATGCACGCTGAGAGCAGGATGTCGCTCAGCTGTTTTCTTTTTCTTTGTTAAGCCACTCAGCCATGAGGGTGTTCATTCCGCTGAGGACGGCTTCCACGCTGGCCATGACGATGTCGCCTCGGGCGCCGCTGGCCGTCACCGTCCTGTCCCCTCTCCTGAGCTTTACGATGACCTCCACGACAGCGTCTGTTCCGCCGGTGATGGATTTGACATGGTATTCCTCCAAGGTTATGTCCGCTATGGAGGCGCCCAGTTTCTTGATGGCGTTGATGGCTGCGTCCACAGGGCCTATGCCTATGCCCGCTTCCACAACCTCCCTCCCGTCCACCTCCAGCTTCACCGAGGCTGTGGGAGTAACCTTATCGCCGGTTACAACGGTAAGCTCCTTCAGGACGATGGTCCTCTTGGAGGGTAGTCCTAGCACAGCTTCGGCGATGGCTTGAAGGTCGCTGTCGGTGACGGTTTTACCTCTGTCCCCCAGCTTCTTGACTCTGAGAAAGATCTCGTTCAACTGCTCGGGGGTAGGCTTCAGCCCCAGCTCCCTCAAAAGAGCCTCGATGCCGGCTGAGCCCACATGCTTCCCTACGACCAGTCTTCTTTTCACCCCTACGACGTCGGGGGATAGAGGCTCGTAGGTGAGGGGGTGGGAAAGAATGGCGTGCACGTGGATGCCGGATTCGTGGGCGAAGGCATTATCCCCCACCACCGCCTTGTTGGGTTGGACGTTGACCCCTGTCAGCCTTGAAACCAGCCTCGAAACCTCGTAGAGCTTGTTAAACGTGATCGAGCTGTCTAGGTTGAGGAGATACCGCGCTCCCACCACCACTTCTTCTAGCGCCGCGTTGCCGGCTCTCTCCCCTAGGCCGTTGACGGTCACATGGGCTTGGTCAGCGCCAGCTCGGAGGCCCTCCAGCGTGTTGGCCACCGCCATGCCGAAGTCGTCGTGGCAGTGGATGCTGAGGGGAACTTGGAACTTTTCCCTAAGCTGGGATAGAAGGTCAAAAGCCTTAGGGGGAGTTAAGACTCCTACAGTGTCGCAGAGGCATATCCTATCGGCTCCCGCGGAAATTCCCTGCGAGAAAAACCTCTTCAGGAAATCCACGTCGGTTCTGGACCCGTCCTCCGCTGAGAGCTCCACCACCAAGCCGTGGTCTTTGGCGTACTCCACCACCTCTTGGGATAGGCTTAAAATTTCCTCAGGCTCCTTTTTCAGCTTATATTTGAGGTGCAGCTGAGAGGTGGGCACCACTAGGTGGATGCTTTGAACTTCAGCTTTGAGCGCAGCGTCCACATCCCCTTTGTTGGCGCGGACCATGCTGCAGAGTTCAGCCTTCAATCCCTCCTTGGCCATCAGCCTCAAAGCCTGAAGGTCGCCTTCTGAAACCCGGGCGAATCCGCCTTCGATAACATTCACGCCCAATTCGTCGAGCATATGGGCTATTCTGAGTTTCTTTTCCGGTGTGAGGGAAACCCCCGGCATCTGTTCGCCGTCTCGGAGGGTTGTGTCAAAAATTTTTATTCGCTTAGGCTTCTCGGATTTGGGTTTAAATAAAATTATCCCCCATTTTTTTCCCTCATGGTAGGCTTATAGCAGTGAAACCATCCTTTACTCTCCCAACTCGTATTTAAGCCTATTGCAAAAGGGATCCCGTCAGCCTACAGAAATACCGGCCTACGCGCTCTCCCCAGTGTTCGTTTCCTGCGCTATGCTTCCTCTTCGTAGTGGATGACGCCTTCCTCTTCCAGCTTGGCGCTGAGGATCTTCACAGCCTCATAGACCTCGTCTTCCTTCTTCGCTCCCGTGCAGACAAGTTTTCCGCTGGAGAAGAGGAGAATGACAACCTTGGGTTTGTCCATGCGGTAGATGAGGCCTGGGAACTGTTCAGGCTCATACATGGTCCTGCTCAGGGAATAAGTAGCCTTTTCCAAGTCGATTCTCCCGCCGAGGCTGGCGGAGGCTACGATGTTCTGAATCTGAGTTTTAGGCTTCCCCATGATAACGATGCCGTGGCTTTTCAGCTCCTTAACCACTTTCTCCACTGCCTTGATGGCGAGGCTTTCCGATTTAGCTCCGGTGCACACCATCTTCCCGGAGTTAAAAATCAGCGTGGCTGTCTTAGGCTTCTTCAGCCTGAAAACCAGCCCCGGAAACTGCTCCGGCCTGTACTCGGCGGTGGGGAAGAGTTTGGTGATGGCGTCCAAGTCCACGCTGTGGTCGAGGATGGCGGAAGCCACCACGTTTTCTATGTTGATCACAGGTTTTTTCGGCAAACCGGCTTTTCACCCAGCATTGTAACGTCTTTAAATATCCAAAACCTAATTAGATATAAAAAGGTTGATTAAGCTTCCCCCGCCTTTTTACTTCTCCCCTCCAGAATGGACCAGAATGCCAAGGCGATGAGGAGGGTGACGGTGAATACGATGCCGGGAGGAGAGCGGAGGAAGATCACAGCCAACCCCAAGGAGGGAATGTGGGCTATAACTTTCCCCACCACTGCTTCCGGGTCTACCACCCCCCTGTCAGGGACCGCGTTGTGGTCTCCCTTAGTCTTGAACCCTAGGAAGACGCCTTCCTCACTGTATTCCAGCCCGACGATCCTGTGGACGATGTACTTTCGGTCGTGGGAAGAGTAGTAGACGATGATGGGGGAATTGCCTCCCGCTTCAAACTCTTCCATCAACTCTGAGGGGGGAACCTCCTTCACGATGACTAGGTCTCCGTTTCTCAGCGTCGGAAGCATGCTTCTGCCTTCCACAACCATGACAGGGGTGGGGGTTCCCAAGGTTTGGATGAGGCCGAGCCATCCTCCTAGGAGCAACACAGCCGCCAATCCGACAATTAGGATGGGTTTGAAGTCGGCGGCTGGTTTTCTAGGCTTTGCGGAGGACTCTAAGGCCGTGTTCAATCCCACGCTTTCTTAAATTCTTAAGTCAGCCTTTTATTTAACCCTATTAGGCTTCTTCCGAATAGTGTTTTTATGGAGGGCCTACCATTTTTAGAGGGTCTCTGAAGATGGGTGGGTTGGAAGGTTCTTTTTCCACTCTCCTGAAGCCTCTCCAAAGGGTCATCAAGGAGCGAGGGTTCTCCTCGCCCACGGAGCCCCAGGAGAAGGCCATACCCCTGATTCTGAAGGGTGAAAACGTTCTTCTCATCGCCCCTACCGCCACGGGTAAAACCGAGGCAGCCATCCTGCCCATCCTCCACAATTTTCTTCTCATGCCTGAAAGGCCTCAGGGAGTTAAAATCCTATACATAACCCCTCTGAGGGCCTTAAACAGGGACCTCATGGAGAGATTGGAGTGGTGGTGTAAGAAGCTCGACTTGACGGTGGGCGTGAGGCATGGGGACACGGACACGGGGGAGCGAAGCCATCAGGCGCGAAGTCCCCCGGATATGCTTATAACAACCCCTGAGACTCTCCAAGCGATTCTCCCCGGAAAGGTCATGCGGAGGCATCTCAGCCGGGTTAGGTGGGTTATCGTCGACGAGGTGCATGAGCTGGCCTGCGACAAGCGGGGAAGCCAGCTTTCCCTCGGCTTGGAAAGGCTGAGAAGACTGGGCGCTGGGGACTTCCAGGTCATAGGGCTTTCTGCCACCATAGGCTCCCCGGAGAAGGTGGCCAAATTTCTGGTGGGAACCCGCCGGTCCTGCCAGATAGTCCGGGTTCCAGTGGCCAAGGACATTCGCCTTCAGATAGTCTCCGCCAAGCCCAGTCGGACGGATCATGTTACGGCGGCGAAGCTCTACACGCATCCCGAGGTGGCGGCGAGGCTGAGGGTTATCCGCGACCTCATCGAAAAGCACAGCTCGGTTTTACTGTTCACCAACACGAGGGCCGTGGCAGAGGTTCTGGCCAGCCGGTTTAAGGTTTGGGATGTTGACTACCCTGTGAGCATTCACCACGGCAGCCTAGCTAAGCCTTCCCGCATCTGGGCTGAGCAGGGATTGAAGGGGGGTAAACTCAAAGGCTTGGTCTGCACCTCCTCCCTCGAGCTGGGAATCGACATAGGCCTCATCGACCTTGTCATCCAGTATAACTCCCCTCGGCAGGTTACCCGGCTGGTTCAGCGGGTTGGGAGAAGCGGACACCGTCGGGGAGGCACGGCCAAGGGGGTCATCATAACCATCGACTCCGACGACACCTTGGAGGCTTTGGTCATCGCCCGCCGAGCCCTGTCGGAGGAGCTGGAGCCTGTGGCCATGCCTGAGAAGCCCTATGATACTCTCGTCCAGCAACTGGCCGGGCTTCTCATCGAAAGGAAACGTTGGCATTACGCAGAAGTTTTGGAGCTTTGCAGGGAAGCTTACCCCTATCGGAAGCTCACCAGCCAAGACTTGGACAAGGTTCTAGGCTACATGCACTCCCGTTATCCCCGGCTGGCTTGGGTTTCCTCGGAGGACCAAAGCTTCCTCCGCCCTCAGAAAACCAAGCACCTCTACGAGTACTATTTCGGAAACCTTTCCATGATCCCCGACGAGAAACACTACTTGGTCATCGACCAGTCCTCCGACACGCCGGTGGGGATTCTGGACGAAGCCTTTGTGGCTGAGTACGGAGACCCGGGAACAAAGTTCATCGTCCGAGGCAGCGCTTGGAAGATCGTGTCCGTCTACGGGGACAAGATCTACGCCAAACCCGTGCAGGACCCTACTGGGGCTATCCCCAGCTGGGTGGGGGAGGAGATTCCCGTTCCCCTGGAGGTCGCCTTGGAAGTGGGAGCCATTCGGAGGTTTGTGGAGGAAAGTCTGAAGGCTTCGAAAACCCCCACCGAGGTGGTTCAGGCCCTAAGGGAAAGATATCCCGCAGACGCGGAGACCTTGGGGGACGCTGTTCGAGAAGTGGTGGAGCAGGTGGAAGGCGGCTACCCGGTGCCCACCGACAGGAGGGTAGTGGTGGAAGAATGGGGCGACTACCTCATCCTCCAATGCTGCTTCGGCTCCTTGGTCAATAAGACGCTGGCCCGCATCCTGGGGCATGTCCTCTCAGAGGAAACAGGTGAGGCGGTGGGCATGCAGGAGGACCCCTACCGCCTGGTTTTGCAGGCCAAGGGCTCCGTGGATGGGCCGAGGCTGAAGGAGCTTCTCCTAAGCCTCACAGGACGGAACCCGGGTAAACTGGCCGTGGAGGCCGCTGTGAAGACCGGCCTCTTCAAAAGGAGGCTTATCCATGTGGCTAGGAAGTTCGGAGCCATTTCCAAGTGGGCTGACTTCACTGAGCTCAGCCTCCGGCAGCTGGTCAAAAGCTTCGAGGGCACCGCTATCTTCGAGGAAGCCTTGAAGGACACTACCTCCACGGACATGGACATCGACAATACTGTCCGGATCTTGGAAAAAATCCGGGAAGGCTCCATTGAAGTGGAGGTTGTTCGAGGGTTGAAGAAACCCACGCCCATCGCCCGCATCGGAGTTCAGAGGATAAGCCGCAAAACCGACCTCATCCCTCCGGAGAAAATGCGAGGCATCCTCATTGAGTCCACCCGGGCGAGGCTGCTCAACGAAGCCGCGGTGCTGGTGTGCACCCAATGCTGGAACTATGTGAAGCTGGTGAGGATTAAAAGCCTCCCCCGCTCCCTCGCATGCCCTCACTGCGGCTCCACCCGAATAGGCCTCCTCAAAGAGCCTGAAAAAGAAGTCTTCAAGATCGCGGAGAAAAAAGGGAAAAACCTCCGAGGAAGGGAAGAGGGAATCCTTGAGGCTGCGCTAGAATCCGCAGACCTGATCTCCAAATTCGGCTTCCCCGCGGCAGTGGCCTTAGTAGGCCACGGCCTCGAAGCGGAGGACGCGAGGACTGTCTTGGAGGATGAAAGCCGCCTCACCGACCGTTTCTACGAGCTGGTGGCGGAGGCGGAGAAGAAGGCTTTGAGGAGAAAATTCTGGTAGCCTAAAGGGCGTCGGAGGCTGGAAGGATGAGGGGCCGTGGGGTTGTGGTGCTGGCTGGAGGAGGCAGCGTGAGGATGGGAGGCGTAAACAAAGCCTTCCTAAGCCTTCAAGGAAAACCTCTCCTCCGATGGGTGGTGGAAGGAGCCCTAGGGGCCGCGGGCAAGGTGGTGGTGGTCTTGAGCAAAAGCAGCCCTGAAGGCCCTTACCGGCGGATTCTCCCCGCGACGGTGAGCCTAGGGCGGGATGCCGTGGAGGGCGGAGGCCCCATCGCCGGCTTAGCAGCTGGAATAAGAAGTCTAAAAGTTGAGTACGTGGCTGTGCTGCCCTGCGACGTGCCCTTCGTCAACCCCCAAGTTTTAGGGCTGCTCTTCCAAGAGGCGGAAGGGCGTGCCTCGGAGGCGGTGATCCCCCGGTGGCCCAACGGGTACAGGGAGCCCCTCCACGCTGTCTACCGTTCTCAGCCTACTCTCCCCGCGGCGGAGGAAGCCCTAGCGCAGGGGGAATACTCGATGCTGGATGTGGTGAAGAGACTGGAGCACGTCTACTATCTGCCTGTGGATCAGATCAGAAACTTTGACCCTCAGCTTCGAGGTTTCTTCAACATCAACACACCTCAGGACTTGGAGAAAGCCGCCTGCCTTTTAAAGAAAGGCTAAAAGTGCGACTGTTACAATATTCCAGGCTGCTGCCTGTCACGGTTTAGTTTCGGTGACTGCTTCCACTTCAACGGACAGGCCTTTCAGGGATTTGCTTATCTCCACGGCGGTTAAAACGGCGCTGATGAGGATCAGCAGGACGCTGAACCCGAATATGACTAGTATTACAACCTCCAGCCTTACGGACTCCAGCACGTTCACGAAGATCAGCAGAGAATCCACGATGGCTCCTATCAGCGAAAACTGCATCAGAAACAGCGACCACTTGGAGAGCTTCGCCCTCTCGAAGAGCATTTCTATCTGCCTCTTCGCGTTGGCGATTTTCTTCTCCCTCGTTTCTTCTTGAAGCTGAGCTGAGGATACGGCGTCGATGTCGTGGAGGAGATGTCTTATCCTGTCGTGGATGCGCCCATACCGGTTGTAGAGGGATATGTTGATCAAACCCACCGCGGTGATGAGCACAACAGGAGCCAAGGTGATCTGAATCAAGTCCAACCAGTTCAAGACCGCTTCCCCTCTCATTGGATGAGGATAACAGAAAGCCAGCCGTCTCTAAATACCTTTCCCAGACTAAAATCCTCCTACATCGCATCGGCTAGGCGGACTGTTCCTCTGTCTTCTCTCCCGCCGCATCAACGCCATGTCTTCTGAGGAGGGCTCTGGCTTTTTTCAGGTCGTCCACCGTGTCTACGTCCAAGAGCACTGTAGCTGTGTCTATCTCCACCTCTGCCACTTCTCCGCCATGTCTTTCCACCACTTCTCTGGCTCCCTTATCGCCGGTGACGGTTTGCACCTCGCCGAAAAGGCTTCGGGCTATGAGAACCGGGTTACCTCTCTTCCCCTGGTAGGTAGGGACAACAATAGGCGCTCCGGTCTGCCGGTAGGCTTCCATCAGCCTGTTGAGGACGGAAGCATCCACCAGAGGCTGGTCGGCTAGGATGAAGACCGCGGCCTCGCAAGCCCTGTCCACCGCTTTCAGCCCAGCTTTGAGAGAGCTACTCATCCCCCGGTCGAAGGCCTTGTTCACCACTACCTTCAACCTAGGGTCCGTGGGCAGCTTTTCAGCTACCTCCTCCGCTCGGAATCCCAAAACCACAACGACCTCCCCCACTTGGGAGGCTAGGACGTTTCCCACCGTCCACTCCACCATCGTCCGACCTCCCAGCTCAGCCAGCTGTTTGAAAGCTCCCATCCGAACCGAGCGGCCTGCCGCTAGGACGATTGCCGAAATCAATACGGCTCTCCTACGCTGCGGAGCGAACGCTTCTTCTTCCCGTTTTCAAAGAGAGGGAGGGAGAACTCCAGCGAGGTGGGTCAGGCTTTTGGGGGCTGTTGGGAGGCGGCTTCCAGCCTCTTCAGCTTCAACGGCCTGCCTGTTCCCCCTCTTTGCACGTGGACTATCTCAGCCATGATGCTGAGGGCTATCTCCTCCACCGTCTTGGCGCCTATGTCCAAGCCTATGGGCGCGTGCACCCGGGCTAGGGCTGCCTCGTCAGCGACGCCTTCCTCTCGAAGCATCTTGAAGATGGTGTTCACCCTGTTAAGACTTCCCACGAGACCGATGTAAGCGGCTTGGGAGGGGAGAACCGCCCTCAAAGCCGGCTCGTCGTACTGATGCCGGGTTACCACGACCACGTAGGTTTGGGGGCCGACGGCCACTTGGGCTAGGCCTTCGTCCACGGGGGCTGCTATCACCCTGTCAGCTTCAGGGAACCTCTCCTTTCGAGCGAAGGGATCCACCACCACGACTTGAAAGCCTAGCATGCGGCCCAGCCTGTGAAGGGGTTCTGCGATGTGGCCGCTGCCGATGATGAGGAGGGTCGGCGTAGGCTGGATGACCTCTACCATCACGTCCATGGTGCCTCCGCAGATCATACCTACGCCTCCGGCTTCTTCCTCGGTCAGTTTGAAGCTGGACAGCCGGCTTTTTCCATCCTTCAAGGCTTCTTGGGCTTCGGCTACCACGGCGTTTTCGATGCAGCCTCCTCCGATGGTGCCGAAGCGGCTTCCATCCTCCCGAATTATCATCTTGGCCCCGACCCCCTGAGGGGTGGAGCCCTCCGCCTTGACCACGGTGGCTACGGCTATTTTCTCCCCTCGGGAGGTGAGTTCAGCTATCTTCTGGTAGACTTCCACGGACATCGGGGAGACCCTTTAAAAATCATTCCGTCTTCAGGCTAAAAAAAGATTCCTTTTAGGCTGTCAAACTGCCTCCAAGCGGGCTAGGCCTGGGAGAAGATACACGTCCAACCATTCTCCTGCCTCCAAGGAGGTTTTGCTCCCTGAGACGAAGGCGTAGCCGTGGGAGGCCAGCACCGGGCTGATGAGAGAGGATTCCCCTCGAAGCGGCCGGGCGGCGAAGCCTGCCTCCTCCCTGGAAAGCTCCACGAAAAGCGCTCTCTTAAACTCGGTGGGCTTCCCCCAGTCAACCCGGCTGCTTAAACGAGCCTTGACAGTAGGCTTGTACTCGTCTATCTTGAGGCCCAGTTTGGCTAGGATGAGGGGGAGGAGCAGAAAGTGAAACCCGATGAGCGTCGACTGGATGAGCCCTGGCAGCAGGGCTACAGGTTTACCGTGGACCAGCCCCAAAGAGCTGACAGCGCCAGGTTTTACCTTCAAACCGTAGACGAGGATGCCCGGCTTCCCCAGCCGGTTGACAGTTTCGACCACCAAGTCCGCTTCCCCCACCGACGAGCCTCCGATGGTCGCTGCCATGTCGTGGGAGGCCAAGGCCTCCTCCAGTCTTCTCCCGATCTCCTCTCCGTCGTCGGGGCATACGCCCAAGTAGCTGGGCGCTCCCCCTGCAGCCTCCACGAGCTTCTGGACGAGGATACTATGGCTGGCTGGGGTCTTGGAAGGATCTTCCTCTTCCAAGTCTCCCATGAGCTCGCTGCCCACCGAGAGAATGGCCACCTTGGGTTTCCGGTAGACTTTCACGGTTTTCATCCTGAACATAAAAAGCAAATCCAAGTCTTGCGCCAGCAGAATTCTCCCCCTCCTCAGGACGGTGGCTCCTCGAACCATGTCCTTCCCCGCTGCTGTGAGGTACTGTCCTTCTTCCACCTTCCCCCTGACAGCGATTTCGCCTCCTTCTGCGAACTCCACGACTTCCAAGGGAATGATGGCGTCAGCTCCCTGGGGAAGAAGAGCCCCTGTGGGTACTCGGTAGGCTTCCTTCAAGCCTAGGGGCGGAGGGCTGAGGTTTTTCAGGTCTATCCTCCCCGCAACCTTCAACATCACAGGCTTCTCCTTGGAGGCTTCCTTCACATCGCTGCTTCTCACCGCGTAGCCGTCGAAGAAGGCCCTGTGCTTGGGGGGGATGTCCTCAGGGGAAACCACGTCCTCCGCCAGCACCCGCCCGTAGGCGTCGGCTAGGGCTACCTCTTCCACCTCAGGCTTCAGGCTGGGGATGGCGGCTATTTTCTCCAAGGCTTCCTCGGTGGTGGCGTGGTTGAAACGGCGCTTCATGTCCTTCTGCCCTTGAGTTAAGTCGGTGGTTAGTCAAATTAAATCTTCCCTCTCTGGGGGCCGCTGGGGCTCAGCCATATTTTTATCTCAGTAATGCGTCCCTTTTTCAGGTCTGGTTTGGAGGTTGTCAGGGCAACAGCTTTCCGAGAGCATCGAAGACTACTTGGAGGCCCTCTGGATCTCCGAGGAAGAGGGCGCCAGCTTGGCGAAGATCAGCTGGATCGCCAGGCATTTGGATGTTTCCTCGCCCAGCGTCGTGGAGATGCTGAAGAAGCTGGAGAAGCAGGGCCTCGTCGTCTACGAGCCTAGGGACGGTGTTAGGCTGACGGAGACGGGTAAAAAGAAGGCTGAGCAGATCATCCGAAGCCACAGGCTGGCTGAGCTTCTCCTCACAGACATCCTCAAGATGAAGCTGGATATGAAAACAGCCTGCGGGCTTGAGCATCATCTCTCCGAAGACGTGGCCGACGCCGTGTGCACCTACCTCAACCATCCCCGCCTCTGCCCTCATGGAAACAAAATCCCCAAAGGAAACTGCTGTCCCTAAGGTTTGGGAGCCCCGGTTTTTTGGCGTGGAGGAAGCAGCCTCTAAGGGAGCGAGCCGTTGGTTAGAGTTGCAGGTATAGACCCGGGAACTGGAAGCTACGACCTCTGCGGGCTGGCCGACGGAGAGCTCATCCTCGACGAAAGCATCCCCACCGAGGAAGTAGCCGGCAACCCGAGTCTGCTGCTGGAAGCCTTGAAGGCAGTGGAGCCGCTGGACTTGGTGGTAGGCCCCTCAGGCCACGGCCTCCCCCTCATCCCCCTTAACCAAGTGGGCCGCCGGGAATACGCCCTTCTAGCCCTCCTCAGGCGGGATGAATGGGGCCTCCGCCCTCACCTAGGGCTTCGGAAAGTTTTGCGGGAACTGCGGAAATCCCGGTTCAGGGTGATGCTCATCCCCGGGGTTAAACATCTTCCTACGGTTCCGGCTTTCAGAAAAGTTAACAGGATCGACCTGGGAACCGCTGACAAGCTCTGCTGCGTTGCCTTGGCCATCGTCGACCAAGCCCGCCGGCTGGGCTGTGGCTACGCGGAGACCTCCTTCATCCTCGTGGAGTTGGGCGGAGGTTTCAACGCCTACCTGGCTGTGGACGGGGGGAAAATTGTCGACGGCCTTGGGGGTACCTCCGGATGGCTGGGCTTTCTCTCCCCCGGCCACTTAGATGGGGAGCTGGCCTACCTCCTCGAGGGGTTTAGGAAAACCCTCCTAAGCCGGGGAGGCGCCGCGCACGTTGCCGGATTGAAGCAGCTCAGCCTCCAGGAATTCGCTGAGAAGCTGGCTTCGGGGGACGGTCGATGCCGCTTGGCTTGGGAAGCCTACTTGGAGGGTGTGGAGAAAGGAGTCTCGGTGATGAAGGTCTCCCTGCCAAGGCCGAGGGAAATTCTGCTCTCAGGCCGGGTGGTGAGGATGGACGCCCTGTGGAGGGATGTCCAACGCCGGCTGGCCTCGCGGGGAAAACTCAGAAAGCTTGGGGGGTTTGCCAAAAAAGCCAAGGAAGCCGCGCAGGGAGCCGCCCTCCTAGCCGACGGCTTGGCGGGAGGAACCCACAGGAGGCTGGTGGAGTGTTTGAAGCTCAGGGAGGCAGCGGGGACGGTTGTGGACCACATATACCTGGAAGGCTTCGACACGGTGAGGAGAAGCATCCTAGGTTAGCAGCTTAAAGGCTCGCTCCGTGTCCTCGAAGGACTTCTACAAGCTCCTCCATGAGCTTCTCTTTATCGGTCTTGGGAGCGGTTCTCCCCACCAGCTGCCGGTAGTGGGCGATGAGGGCCAGCAGCCTTCCCGCTTTCGTCTTCTTTCCCGTCTTCAGAAGGAAGGCCACCCTGGTGGCGTGGATGATGCTTTCGATGAGGGCGAAGGTCGCCCGGCAGTAGGCTTTAGGGCCTGAGGTCAGAGTTCGAACTTTCTCCACTCTGCAAAAGACAGAGGCTCTCTCCCGGTTTTCTCCCTGAATGTCGACGACGGAGGCCTCCAAGTAGGCGTCAGAGTCCCTCAGCCGCGGGGCGTTCACCTTCTCCGCTTTCTCAAACCACTCCGGGGGGATGCTGATGCTGGGTTTTTCTCCTTTGAAGGCGGTGTGGAAGAAGATGCGGGGGTCGGCTGTCAGGTTGACGACGCAGTGGCGGCGGCTTCGGAGGTTTCTGAAGGTCTGGGTGTCGGTGAACGGTCTGATGACCAGTTTCCCCCCCTCATCCAAGGTGACGCCCATGGGCGCGGCGGCGGGCTGCCGGTTGGGGTTGTAGGTGGAAACCACCGTCTCCACAATGAGGCCGGGGGCGAAGCCCAGCCTCAGAAGCCGTTTTTCCATCATGGATTTACATGGGGGCCTGTGGAATTTAAAGCCCCCTCCGCCTAGGAGCCGCCAAAACCTACCATCCCCCTGGGGGAATGCGTTTTCCGCTTTCCTGCGCTTCGGTTACAACGGTGAGATATGGTAGTATGTTTTCCCACCTTTTTTTTTTCAGCAGGTTTATTTCGGTTCGCAGGGATGTTCCCTTAAGGTTTCCTCCGGAGGCAGAAGCCCCGAAGCCTTGGGTGTCTCCGACACATGGACTACCGCCGCTGGTATCCTCGGTATCGCCGCATAGCCCAAGCCCTGGGTCTAAGTGAAACCCACGACCAGCAGGCAACCGGCCTCCTCGCCAGCCTCATCCGGGGGAGAGCTCTACGCCCCGAGGCTGTGCGCCGGAGGATGGCAGGCCGGAGGGTGGTGGTGCTGGGGGCGGGGCCTTCTCTGAAACTCGACTTGGAGAGGCTGCGGGAAGCCGGCCTTCACAGGAGTAGCTTCCTCGTTTCAGCGGACGGAGCGACCACGGCTCTGCTTGAAGCCGGCTTCACTCCTTCCTTGGTGGTCACCGACTTGGATGGGAGGCTGGAGGACATAGCGGAGGCTGGGAGGCACGGCGCCCTTTTGACGGTTCACGGCCACGGTGACAACATACCTGCTTTGAAGAGCTGGGTGCCTAGGATTGAAGGCCTCATCCTCGGAACCACCCAAGTTAAGCCGGAGGGGGAAGTCTACAACTTCGGAGGCTTCACCGACGGGGACCGAGGAGTCTTCCTAGCGGAGGAGATGGGCGCTAGGGAGATCATCCTAGCCGGCATGGACTTGGGAGAGCGGGTTGGAAGGTTTTCGAAGCCAAGCCTTGCCTCCGACGTGCCTGCCTCCCTGGTTAAAAGGTTGAAACTTCGAATAGCCAAGGAACTTCTGGAGTGGCTCTCCACCTGGGCTGAGGCTGAGCTTTGGAACTTCACCTCCGGGGGGGAGGACATCCGCGGGTTTCCTAGGCTGAAAAGCTAAAGCCCTCCCGGATGAGGCGGTGCTCCGGTGGCCCATAGTCTCAGCGGAATCCTCTTCTTCTAAGGTAACTGTTAAAGCTTGGGAGCCCCATAAAAATTAACGGTGAAACCATGGAAGGAGAATGGCGTGAAGTAGGCCGGGTGGTTCATTATTATCCGAAGATCGGAGTGGCCGTCGTCGAGCTGACGGGGGAACTCCGCGTGGGGGACAGGATCGCCTTCAAAGGCAGCACCACCAACTTCGAGCAGCCTGTGGAATCCATGCAGATAGAGCACAAGGACGTGCAGACGGCCCAAGCAGGCCAGTCCATAGGGCTTAAGGTGAAAGAAAGAGTCAGAGAACGCGACCTCGTCTACAAGCTGGCTTAACACCCTCCAGCCGGGGATTCCCAGCGCCTTTTCAGCCCTCGGGGAAGAGGGTTACCTGACCTTTCTTCTTCACCGCTCCAGCCTCTCCACCCTTCAACTGGTCTTCGGTGATGTTGAAAATTTGGAGAACCCTCAACGTAGCGGGAACTATCTGGTTGTCCACGTAGTAGTCCACGTCCAACCGGTCCGGTTCGGCTAGGAAGTAGGGAACCGCCCTCTGGTAGAGTTTCCCCTCCCCCCGGACGATGAGGTAGCCGACTTTGTCCCCGTAGGTCAACTTCCAACCCTTCTCCCTGAGCTTTTTCGCCGCTTCCACGTGAGGAGCCCTCACCTGGTATTCCTCCAAAGGCTTGGTGATGGTCTTCCAGATGATGAGGTCCTCCACGTTGAAGACTCCCCGCTTGAAGTCGAAGATGCGGCTGCGCACATATTCCACCGCCTTCTCCGGAAGCTCCTCCTTCAAGAGGATTTCCACCACTTTTTCCTGCACCTGCTTGGAGGCTTCACACCAGTCCCCCCGGGCTACCTCCAAACCCACGATGTCAACCCTCCCATCGGAGAGGAGCCCCGCGTACCTCTTCTTAGCCTCGGTGAACAGGACCCGCCGGTAGATGACGGAAGGCCTGATCTCCAAGCCGATTTCCCGGTTTACCCATTCCAGAAACTTCTTCACCTTGGCTTCCTCGTATTTCACGAAGACGCTGTCGGTGTCACCGTAGACGACCTCCAGCCCATGCTTCCTCGCCGCGGCGATGGTGTCTTGGATGGTCTTCCTCCCCAAGGCCGCTGTGGCTTCGGCTACTTGGCTCAGGAACCAGCGGGCGCCCCTCCAGCCGCAGTAGCCGTAGACAGCGTTGGTCACCACCTTGACGCTCTTCTGCCGGGCGTCCAGCAGCTTGTAGTTGAAGCTTCGGGGGTTCAACCCCTCCATCTTGCCGCGGATGTCCGCCCGGGCCTTCATCAGCTCCTCCAACACCTGCTTGTAGAACCCCGGGGGCTCCCTTCGAAACCGGTGGCCCACCTCAGGGGTGACGTAGGCTCCCCCGGGAGGCTCGGGCTCTTCGGGGTCTAGGTAGGTGTCTGGGGAGAGGTTGTACTTGATCATCAGATTGGGGTACATGGCTGAGAAGTCGAACACTGCTATGTCCCTGTGAAGCCCGGGCTCCGGCTCCAGCACGGCGCCTCCCTTGTAGGGGTAGTAGGGCTGCTCAACCCTCTTGGGAATCAGTTCTCCGAGGGTCAGGGCCTTCCGGGCCAGATACCAGTCTACTCTGAACCCCACCGCCGCGGAGCCCACGTGGTCCGCGGGAAGCCCTATGAGGTTGGAGAGCTGGAAGGCGAAGGGAAGCATCGCCTCCGAAAGACCCATCACCAGCCGGGTGTTCTGGACGCAGGCCTCCACCAGTCCCCTCCTTTTCTCCCGGTCTTTCCAGAGTTTACTGATCTCCGTCTCCGGGAGGTGGGGGGCCTTTTCAGAGCCCTCTACGCCCAGAAACCTAGCCACATTCGCGAGGGTTTTGACCTTCACTTCCGGTATGTCTTGGGCGAAGTCTTGGAGGTCCACGTTCGCCCGGCCGACGACGGACACGTGGCCGTAGAGGCTGGTGTGAGGTTCTCCTCCTGTCCTGTCCAAAGCCAGCTTGACTCCGTGTTTCCCGCATCGGTGGAGCAGATAAGGGAAGTCCAGCCTGTTGGAGCCGTAGCCCACCAGCACGTCGGGGTCGTAGGCTTGAACATGCTGGACGAAGGATTTCAGGAGGGCTCCGTCGTCGAATTCCTCCACCTGAAAGGTTTTCACCGCTCCCTCACCGGTGAGGGTGGAAAGCACCAGCACAGGGTCTCTTTCAGGGTTGGGGGACCCTATCTCCGAGTGGTACACTGCTGAAAAGGCCAAAACCCTAAGCTTCGGAATGTCCAGCCTCTCCAGCATCCGCGGCTGCGACTTGGCCGAGTAGGCGGCTTTCACCTTGACTCCAGGAGGAGGGGTGATCTTCTCCCCGTCCACGCTCAGCCAGCCGCAGGGCTTGAGGTCTCCGTGGAGAAGATACTGGGATGAAACCCTGAAGTCGTCGTGGAGAACGTCCTTCACCAAGGGGTTTTTGGCCAAGACCTTAGGGTATTTTTCTAACGCTTCCTGGCCTACGACCTCAACCCTCACAGCCTTAAGCTCTCTGCCGAAGTATTTTTTTCTCTCCACTTCCACGGCGACGAGGTCGGAGGCCTTGATGTTTTTCCTCGCCGCCTCGGCCACTTTCTCTGCGTCCTCCTCTCGATGGGGGAGAAGGTAGAAGGAGGGGTTGAAGCCTCTGTCCGCCACCAGAACCCGGTTTCCCGCTTCGTCCACCCCCCACATCCTCACTTCGGAGCCGCCGTCGACTGTCTCGTGGTTTACGTCCAGCAGCCAAAAAGAAACCTTCACGCCTCAGCCACCCGGAGGGAAGAATGAGGCCTCGAGAACTATAAGTTTTCTGTGGCGGAAGGTGGCTTGAGGCGCAGGGACATCACCAGGGCGTTTTCCCCGTCCTCGTAGTATTTTTGAAGGATTTTCCTAGGCTGGAAGCCTAGGGACTTGTAGAGGCGGATGGCAGCCTTGTTGCTTTCTCTAACCTCCAGCAAGACCTCGTCGACATCCTTGTTTTTGAGGGTTTTCACCAACTCCGCCATCAGCCTCCACGCTACCCCCCGCCGCCTGTAGTGGGGGTGAACGGCTACGGAGACCAGCCGGGCTGTGTGTCTTCTCTCGACGATGGACGACACGTAGCCTATTATCCTCCCTTCCCAAACAGCCACTAGGAAGCCTTCAGGGCTGAGGGTCATCAGGTTTTCTAGGAGACTCCTAGGGTAGGCGTCTTTAAAGGAGGCTTTCTCTATTTCCACAATCCGCCCTATGTCCTCCGCCCGCACCGGCCTAACTTCGACGCTCGGCATGGCTTCCACGGGCCTTGAAAGGCAACGTACATATATGAAGGTCTGAAGCTTTTATTTCCTCTACCCTGAGGCAGCCTCCATGAAGGTGCTCAGCTTCGACGCGAAGAAGGGAACAGCCGGCTTGGCCGTGGAGACGCTGGACGACCTTTGGCACCTCTACAACCTAATCTTCCAAGGGGACATCCTCTACGCCAAGACAAGCCGGGAGATCAAAGGAGCCAACGAAGGGGCGAGGCCCAGCTGCGGGCGGAGGGTATGGATGACCTTAGGCATCAGGGTGGCCGACGTAGCCTTTGACAGGAGCACTAACAGGCTGAGGGTGCGGGGTCAAATCTTGGAGGCGCCTGAGCGCTACCAAGGCCTCAAAGGAGCCTACCACACCATAACGCTTCTTCCCCACAGCCTCCTCAAACTCGTCAAAGAAAAATGGCCCCCCTACCAGCTTGACCGCCTCAGAAAAGCCTCTCGCGCCGAAGGGCGGCCCTTCATCGTGGTGGCAGCCGACGACGAGGAAGCCTGCGTCGCCGTGGTCAGGCGGTTCGATGTGGACGTGAAATTCGAGGTAGCCGCCCGGCTGCCGGGGAAGAGGGAGGCGGGCAGGAGAAGGGGTGCCCTTCAAAAATACTTCGAGGAAGTGTCCAGAGGCTTGGGTGAGGTTTGGAAGTCAATCCGGGGGCCCATAGCCGTCGTCGGCCCGGGTTTCATCAAGGAGGAGCTCGCTGCATATGTGAGGAAGCATCCAGCCCTCCGGCCTCCTCCTAGGATAAGCCTCTTCTTCGCCAGCACCGGCGGCTTGGCGGGGGTTAAGGAAGCCTTGAGAAGCGGGGTGCTCCTCAGGTTCTTCAAGGAAAGCCGCCTCCTCCAAGAGGCAAGCTTGGTGGAGAAGTTTCTAGCCCGCCTCTCCACCCAAGGGAAGACCGCTCTCTACGGGGTGGAAGACGTGGAGAACGCAGCGCGCCGCGGGGCTGTGGAAGACCTGATGGTCGTTGACACCTACCTGCGAGGAGGCTCCGACGAGGAGCGGCTTCGCTTAGAGGAGGTCATGAGGGAGGTGGAGAGGAAAGGCGGAAAAGTCACCATCCTCAGCTCGGAGCATGAAGGCGGCGAAAAAATCCTCTCCTTCGGCGGCGTAGCCGCCTTGCTCAGGTACCCGCTGTGGTAGATTTGAAGGTTGGAAGCTGGAAGGTAGCCCGCTGTGAAACGGCGTTAACCCTTTCTCAGTGTTATGCCATTATAACATGGAATTATTCAGAGCAGCTTCAACCGTGCTGTCGGTGAGGGTTGTTGCGCTTTTTCCGCGGAGAGGGAGAGTCCTTAAAAGTTAGGAAGACGCTGTGTTATGAAAATTTCAGGGGAAGACCTCCATGGAAGCCATCGTAGTCTACACCACCACCTCCAGCGTGAAGGAGGCTAGGAAGATCGCCCGCCACCTCCTCCGGAGAAAACTGGCAGCCTGCGTGTCTATCCTAGGCGGTGTGGAGTCGAATTTCTGGTGGAAGGGAAAACTGGACAGGGAAAAAGAATGCATCCTGATGGTTAAAACCCTGAAGAAACACTACCCCTCGGTGGAGAGGGAGATAAAAAAAATCCACTCCTACGAGCTCCCTGAAATCATCGCCTTCAAAGCATCAGCCGGGCTTCGGGATTACCTAACGTGGATGGCCGAAGCCGTGGAGGCTGGGCCTCCAGAGGAAAAAGGATGAGCATGAACGCTGGGCTGACGGGGCAGGGAAACCTGCTGATTCTGCTTTTCCTCCTAGCTTGGCTTCTAATATACTCCTTGGGAAGCCGGTTTAGGCTGAGGGAACGCGGCTTAGACATCAAGCCCTTCATCCTCATCCTCAGGACTAAAAAAGTCAACGGGCTTCTGGAACTCCTAGCCGGCAAGCTCAGACGCCCCCTGCCCGTGATGAGCAACATCTCCTTGGTCCTCGGGGTCGGCTTAACAGCCTTCGCCACCTACATTTTCGTGAAAAACCTTTACTCCTTCTTCTTCCGGGTGGAGGAAGCTTTCCCCATCTTCCCCGCGGTGCCGGTTCTGACCATCCGGGAAACCCTGCCCTACTTCCTCCTCTCCGCCGGCATCATCATCCTCGTCCACGAATTCGCCCACGGCGTGGTGGCGAGACATGAAAAAGTCGACGTCAAATCCGCGGGCATAGTCCTCCTAGGCTTGATTCCCGGCGGTTTCGTGGAGCCTGACGAGGAAAGCTTCAAAAAAGCGGAGAGGGAGAAAAAGCTCAGGATCCTAGCCGCAGGCTCCTCAGCCAACCTAGTCTTCGGCCTGCTCATGATTCTCCTCATCGTCGCTCTCTTCCCCCCAGCCGGGGTCATGGTCAACCAGGTGGTGGAGGAAAGCCCCGCGGCGGAGGCAGGGCTTCAAGCCGGAGACATCATCAAATCCGTCAACGGTGTTCCCACTTCTCACCTGGAAGCTTTCCGGAGGGAGATGGAGAAGGTTTCAGTGGGCTCCACCGTGGTGCTGAGGGTTGAATTCCACAACGGCACCCAAGCCGACTTGGCCGTGGCCACCATGGGGGCGGAGGACGATGAGACCCGGGCTATCGTAGGCATCTACCCCTCCAACTACGTGAGGTTCATGAACTACTACTGGGCTGTTTTCTGGGTCCAAGTCTGGTCCATCAACATCGCCATCTTCAACATGCTTCCCATCTACCCGCTGGACGGAGACGGCTTCTTCTACCATCTTGCGGAAAAATACGTCGGGCAGAGAGCCCGGCTTCTCCGCGTCGGCCTCACCGGCTTCTACCTTCTCCTCCTCGGACTGAACATCACGCTGACATTTATGAGGTTCGGCTTCATATCCATATAAAATCCTTTGCTTTGTTCACCCAAACCGGATGGCTGCCATCTTTCCCTCACCCACGAAGAATAAAGGACGTAGAATGATACTTGGAAGCTTCTGGCTGAAAGTAGGAAGTCAGATTCCGAGCGTTTTAAGCGTGGAAACGAATTTTTCGGGGTTTTTAACCGACATGACCACTTCTTTCCAGTAGCTTCCTCTTCTCCTGATCTCTACACTTCTCCCGTGGTGGATGGCGAAATATAGCTTCTTTCCAAAGGGATTCAGCCTGAGCCCCCAGCCCACATACCAAGGGATTCCCTCCAAGACCCTAACCTCTTCTATGTCTGAAAGGGGAATCACATGCCTGTAAGGCCAGAAATAGGCCTCTACACCGTCTTCATAGATTCTGAAAGAGCTTGGAAAGAGCAGTCGATAGGATTTCTCCTCGTAGATCAACTTCCCCGTCAAACCATCCCACTTCCACGAGGCTCAAGAATGGTCGAGGCTTCGTAACTTCCCGTCGACCACCCTGTGTTTACTGACCCACCATCCAATAGTTTTTCCTAAGACTGAACGGATAAAACTTTATTTCAGCGCCGGAGATGAGATATACGCGCCTTCAACATGAGTTTGCGAAGTTGAGTTCCCCCGGAGGAAGATGCTTCTGTTCTGCAACAAGTGCGGGAGAAGCCCCCCTGTCTTTTTCCGCCCTTACTCAGGGGAGCGGCTGTGCAGGGGATGTTTCCTCCGCTCCGTGGAGAAGCAGGTCCGCCAGACCGTTTCCAAATACCGCATGTTCAGGGAGCAGGACAAGATAGCCGTCGCCCTGTCCGGGGGGAAGGACAGCCTGGCCCTCCTTTACATTCTCCACCGGATTGAGAAAAACTTCCCCAAGGCCCGGCTCTTCGCCCTCACCGTCGACGAGGGCATCCCCCACTACCGGGAGGAAGCCGTGAAAAACGCCCGGAAGGCCTGCGAAGAATTGAACGTGGAACATGTGGTAGTGAGCTTCCGGGAGCTCTACGGCTTCACCCTCCAAACCCTAGCGGAAAAAATCAAAGACATCCGAGGGGAGATGACCCCCTGTTCCTACTGCGGAGTCCTCCGGCGGAGGGCTTTGAACAAGGTCGCCCGAGAAATGGGCGCCGACAAACTGGCCACAGCGCATACCTTGGACGATGAGGTTCAGACTATGCTGCTCAACCTAGTCCACGGCGACATCCGCCGGATTTCGAGGGTGGAAGCCGTCACCCCTGGGGCTGAGAAGCTGGTGCAGAGGGTGAAGCCTTTCAGCGAGGTTCCTGAGAACGAGGTCGCCCTCTACGCCTACCTGAAGGGCGTTGACTTCCAATCTTCCATCTGCCCCTATGCGCCCCAAGCCTTGAGGACGGAGGTCAGGGAGTTTGTAAACCGGCTGGAGGCTAGGCATCCTGGCTCCAAGTTTAAGCTCTACCGCTCCTTCGAGAAGCTTAAGCCCGCGGTGAAGGCGTCCTTCCCATCCCAGCTTTCTCAGTGCCAACTCTGCGGGGAGCCGGCTTCTCAGCCCCTCTGCGAACCCTGCCGCCTCCTAGAAAGCCTGAGGGCTAAGTTCCCGAAGCTTTAAAAATCCAAAAAACAATCTTCCATGCACACGGGAAAACGTTGAACACGGTTTGAAACATGCAAGGGGAAAAGCCTCAGGGCAACGTAGAATACAAACTCAGGCTGGTGGACGTTTCCCCGGAAAGGCTGGATGAAATAGCCACCCAGCTGAAGTACCGGCTTGAAGAAGGCCTGGGGGAAGCCATCTACGAACTCGGAGTCATGGACGACGGGGAAGTCGTGGGGCTAAACGGCCGAGACCTAGACGAAACCCTGCGAACACTGGAGAAGGCGGCTAGAAAAATCAACGCCAAACTCACCCTCATCCGCAAAGTCAGCGGGAAAATAGGTGAAGCCTGCGAGGTTCTGATTCGGAGGACCAAGGAAGCAGGCAGCTTCCCCATCTGGCTCTACATCCCCGTCCTGGGAAACGTGGACTCTGGGAAATCCAGCCTGGTAAGCGTTCTGACGACCGGGGAGCTGGACGACGGCAACGGAGGCGCCATGGTGAAGGTAGCCCGCTACCTCCACGAAATCAAGATGCGGAGAACCTCCTCGGTTTCCTCTCACCCCCTAGGCTTCGACGAGTCTGGGAACACGGTGAACTACTCTTCCGCCTCCCCCTTGGACGAGGCGGAGATTTTCCTCAACTCCAGCAAGATCGTGGACTTTGTGGACTTGGGCGGGCATGAACGATATTTTAAGACTACCCTCCGCGGCATCATGGGCCACCAGCCTGACTACTGCCTCATCACCGTGGCTGCGAACACGGGGATCAAGCCCATGACGGTGGAGCATCTGAAGGTAGTGGTGGGCCTAAGGCTTCCCATGATCTTCGTGATAACCAAGGCGGATTTGGCTCCGCATCTTCTGGAGAAGACCCTGAGGGACATCCAAAGCCTTGTGAAGCTTCCCAAGGTCAACGCTGTGCCCTTCCCCATCAGAAACTTCGACGACGCCGTGGTGGCCTCCAAGGTCATGCCCTGCGGCCGAGTGGCCCCTATCTTCACCATCTCCAACGTCACAGGCCGAGGAATAGACCTCCTCCGGGTTTTCCTCAACCTTCTCCCCCAGCGAACCCGGTGGGTGGAGCAGGCTAACAGGCAGTTTCTGATGTACGTGGACGAGGTTTTCAACGTGCGAGGCGTAGGCCCGGTGGTCTCCGGGTTGGTCATGCAGGGAGGCATCTCCGAAAACGACTACGCCCTCCTCGGACCCTTCAAGGACGGCAGCTTCAGAAACGTGAGGATAAAATCCATCCACCTCAACAGAACCTTTGTAGACTGCGCGGTTGCGGGGAACGACGCCTGCCTAGCCTTAGCCGGGATCAGAGTGGAGGAACTCCGGAAGGGTATGGTTCTCCTCAGCGTTGAAGCTAAGCCCAAGGCGGTGACTGAGTTTGAGGGGGAAGTCTTCATTCTCCACCACCCCACCACCATCCGCCCGGGCTACCAAGCGGTGGTGCACCTTCACACCGTCCGCCAGGCTGCGGAGTTCGCTGAGATCCACGGCAAGGGCGTGCTGAGAACCGGGGACTGCGGCAGGGTTAGGTTCAGCTTCCTCTACAACCCTGAATACGTGGTGGAGGGGCAGAACTTCGTGTTCAGGGAAGCCAACGCCAAAGGCATAGGCGTCGTAAAAAAGATACTTTAAACCGCCCGGATGCCGGCTGGCTTCTTCAGCCTCCGAAGCCCTGAGCTTCCCCCACGATGGGAATCTCCCACCCGCACCGGGGGCATCTCTTCTCCTTCGAAACCTTGTACTTGCAGACGGTGAAGCCGAATCTCTCGATGAGCAGCTCCCCGCAGCCGGGGCAGTAGGTGTTCTCCCCCGGATGGCCTGGCACGTTGCCTAGGTACACATACCGGACGCCCGCCTTCTTAGCCGTGCGATAGGCTTTTTCCAACGTCTCCACCGGGGTCCTCGGCCTATCCGTCATTTTGTAGTCAGGGTGAAAACGGGTGAAATGGAGAGGCGTGTCAGGCCCTGCCTCCTTCAGATGCTGTTCTATCAGCTCCTCCAAGCAGTCTTCACTGTCGTTTAATCCGGGGATCACTAGGTTGACTACTTCCACGTGCATTCCCAGCCTCTTGGCTTTCCCCACGTTTCTCCAAACAACCTCCACATCGGCGCCGCAGTAACGTCGAACCGCTTCCCCGCCGCCTTTCACGTCGAATTTGATGGCGTCCATTCCCGCGGCCTTCAGCATCTCCAAGGCCTCTCCGGTCATGTAGCCGTTGGAGACATAGGTGTTATAAAGGCCTCTCTCTCGCGCCAGGGGGAAGACGTCGAGGCTGTATTCGAAGAGCAGGGTGGGTTCGTTGAAGGAAATCGAAGTACCCCGGCATCCTTCGCGAAGGGTCATTTTCACAAGGGTTTCAGGGGCGACGTAGCTGGCTCTAGCCGGGTTTGGGGGGTATTTGCTGATGTCGCTGTTTTGACACCAAGGGCAGGCGAAGTTGCAGCTCCATGTGCCGATGGTTAAAGCCGAAGTTCCCGGCCAGAAGTGGAAGAAGGGCTTCTTCTCGATGGGGTTGGCTGACAGGGAGGATATGTCCCCGTACACCAGCGTGTAAAGCTTCCCCGCCTTGTTCCTCCTAGTTTGGCAGAAGCCGTCTTCGCCGGGGGTGACGATGCATCTTCTCTCGCAAGTTCGACAGCGGACTTTGTTGTTTCCCACCTTGTCGTAGAGAACTGCCTCCCGCACGGTGGGGTAGAGAGGAGCCTGCTTCTTCATGGGCTTCAATAGTTTAGGCGGGAAACTGGGCTTTAACTCCATCGTCTGCTCCGAAGTCCCCGCAGGCTTGTGAGAGGGGGGAAAAGTTTTAATTTTGCAAGTATATTGATTGAGAGAGAAGGATAGGAAAAGATGGGAATTGAAATTTTGAGAGGTGTGTAGTATGGGTTTTGTTCCTCCAAGTGCTTACGACCGAGCTATAACTGTCTTCTCCCCCGACGGCCGAATTTTCCAGGTGGAATACGCCTTTGAACCTGTTAGAAAGGGCACAACCGCCATTGGCATGGCTTGCAACGGCGGGGTTGTGCTGGCTGTGGAGGAGAGACCTTTCTCCGTGCTTCAAGACGTCAACGTGCCTCAGAAGCTGTTTCAAATAGATGAGCATGTGGGTGCAGCTGTGGCCGGGCTGATGGGTGATGCGCGGATAATGGTGGATCAGGCTCGCATCTACGCCCAGTCCAACAGGTTGATGTACGATGAGCCCATAGGCATCGAGGTCCTGGGGAAGCGGGCTGGAGATATAGCTCAACTCTACACGCAGCACGCTGGGGTCAGGCCTTTCGGGGCTTCCATCATCTTCGCCGGCATCGACAAAACCGGCAGCAGGGTTTTCCTCAGCGAGCCCAGCGGAGCCTACTGGGGCTTCAAAGCTGTGGCCATAGGCGCTGGGGCTGATGTGGTTAAGCCCATTCTGGAGAAGGAGTACCGGGAGGACATGAACTTGGATGAGGCGGCAGCCTTGGCTCTTTACTGTCTCTCCAAGGTGATGGAAGGTAAGCTTGAACCTTCCAAGATTAAGATGGCTTTTGTGGATAAAGAAACCAAGAAGTTCAGAATCCTCTCCTGGGAGGAGATTGAAAAATACGCCAAGAAGGCGAATTCTTTCAAGGCAGCGGATAGGGGATGAGCCAAAAGTACACCGTGGCAAGGCTGGTTTTGGGCGGAGACAGGTTTGAAATAATGGTACACCCTGACAAGGCCATGGACTACAAGCTGGGTAAGCCGGTGAGCCTCTCGCAGATTCTCATAAGTGAAACGATCTTCAAAGACGTAAGCAAAGGGGAGCGGGCTTCCGAGGAAAAACTGAAAAAGGCTTTCGGCACCCTTGACTCCCAAGCCGTCTCCAAGGTCATCCTGGATAAGGGAGAGCTTCAGTTCACCGCCCAGCAGAGAAGACAGCTTATTGAAGATAAGAAACGGCAGATAGTAGCCTTCATCTGCAAATACTGCGCCGATCCCAGAACAGGGCTGCCTCATCCCCCCCTCAGGGTGGAGCAGGCCATGGGTCAGGTCCGCGTGTCCATCGACCCCTTTCGAAGCACCGAGGAGCAGGCTAAGGAGCTCATCCAAGCCCTCCGCCCCGTGCTGCCGTTGAAGATGGAGATGGTCTCTGTGGAGGTTAAACTTCCGCCACGCTATGCCCCCGCAGCCTACGGGACTCTGAAATCCTTCGGCACCATCAAACAGGAACAGTGGACCTCCGACGGCTCGCTGGTGGCGGTGGTGGAGATGCCTGTAGGGCTTCACGGCCCCTTCTTGGAGAAGCTGGGAAACCTGACAAAGGGCTCCGTGGAGAGCAGGCTTTTGAAATAGTTTCGTTGAATGTTCGTGTTCCCTTTATGGTTTAAGAGAGGAGTTTGAAATGGCTGTTCTGGTGGAAAAAAGACAGCTGGTCACGCCGGGAGAGCCTCTGGCTGAAGGGGATTTCATCGCCGGGGAGAACAGCTACCAGTCTGAGGGGAAGATTTACTCCCAAAAGCTGGGGCTGGCGGAAATAGATGGGAAAAAAATCTCCGTTGTGCCGTTGAAAGGCCCCTACATGCCGGCGGTGGGAGACTTGGTGGTGGGACAGGTGGTCGATGTGAGCATGGGCGGCTGGCATGTGGACATCAACGCCCCCTATACGGCTATCCTCCCGATTTCCGAAGTTAAGGGTAAACCCTTCGGCCCCCGGTTGGAGGCTCTCACCCGCATCTTCGGAATAGGCGAAATTCTCGTCTCTAAGGTCATCGCCTTCGACAGAACCCGAGACCCGGTTATAACCATCCAAGGGCCCGGCTTGGGAAAAGTCCGCGACGGGGTGGTTGTGGGGCTGACTCCCACCAAGGTTCCTAGGCTTATTGGGAGAAAAGGTTCCATGATAAGCATGATAAAACGGGAAAGTGGCTGCGAAATCGTCGTCGGCCAGAATGGAAGAATCTACATCAGCGGCAGAAACCCGGAGAAGGTGGAACTTGTTATCAGAGCTGTCAGGATGGTGGAGGAGCAGGCTCACACCACGGGGCTGACAGACCGAATCAAAGCCTTCTTGGAAGCTGGAAAAGAGGTGAAGACGGATGAAAAGCAGCCGTAAGTTGATCGATGAGAACGGTTTAAGGGTGGATGGAAGACGGTGGGATGAGCTGAGGCCTGTCAAGATGGAAGTAGGCCTGCTGGCCAACGCCAATGGCTCCAGCTACATCCAGCAGGGGAAAAACAAGATCATGGTAGCCGTCTACGGGCCGAAGGAAGCTCACCCCAAGCATCTGGGAAACCCGGACAGGGCTATCATCAGATGCCGGTTTCACATGGCTCCCTTCTCCACCGAGGAAAGGAAATCCCCAGCTCCCTCCCGCCGGGAGGTTGAGCTTTCCAAGATCATAAGAGAAGCCTTGGAGCCCGCTGTGTTCTCCGAGTATTACCCCCGAAGCATGATAGACGTGTTCATCGAAGTCCTGGAGTCGGATGGGGGAAGCCGGTGCGCTGGGACCATGGCTGCATCTCTCGCCCTAGCCGACGCAGGCATCCCCCTCAGGGATTTGGTCGCTGCCTGCGCCGTGGGGAAAGTGGAGGGACAGATAGTCTTGGACTTGAACGATGTGGAGGATAAAGAGGGGGAAGCCGACATGCCTGTGGCTGTCATCCCAGCCCTAGGCAGAATTTCCCTCCTCCAGATGGATGGGCAGTTCACCGAGGAGGAGTTTGCGGAAGCCTTGGAGCTGGCTCAGAAAGGCTGCCGGAGTCTCTATGAAATCCAGAAGCAGGCTTTGAAGCAGAGGTACCTCCCGGAGAAGGAAGCCTTAGAGGCTGAGGAGAAAGGAGGGAAGTGAAGCATGTCCATAACCTCTCAAGCCGAACCTCTGGCTAAGATTCGAAGCAAACAGATGATGGAGCTTCTCGCCTCAGGGAAGAGGATCGACGGGCGAGACCTTCTCGCCCAGAGGGAAATCACACTGGAAAGGGGAATCATAGAGAAGGCGGAAGGCTCAGCCTCCGTCACCTTGGGAAACACCCGGGTGCTGGTGGGGGTTAAAATCGAGGCTGGGGAACCCTACCCTGACACGCCAAACCAAGGGGTCCTAACCGTCAACGCCGAGTTCGTCCCCTTGGCTCACGAGTTCTTCGAGCCCGGTCCTCCTAATGAGAACTCTATCGAGCTTGCTCGAATAGTGGACAGAGGCATCCGGGAGTCTAAGGCTGTGGACTTGGAGAAGCTGGTCCTCACCCCCGGCCGCCTTGTGTACGTGGTCTTCGTAGACATCTACATTCTCAACCACGACGGAAACTTGGTGGATGCCTCCGAGTACGCTGCTTTGGCTGCGCTTCAACAAGCCAAGCTGCCCAAGGTTGAAGTCGGGGAGGACGGTGAAGTCAAGAGGACGGGTGAATTCGAAAAACTGCCGGTGGTGGACACGCCTATATCCGTGACGGTGGCGGAGATAGACGGCAAACTTCTGGTCGACCCCAACTTGGAGGAGGAGAACATGGCGCAGGCTAAGGTAACCATGACGCTGACCAAAGATAACAAGCTTTGCGCTGTCCAGAAAAGCGGAGCCGGAACCTTCGCCTTCAACCAAATTCTTGAATGCTTCAAGATAGCCCGAGAAAAGTCTTCGGAGATTCGGAGAAAGTTTTTCGAGGAGTAGCTGAAACCATGGGGCGAACGAAAAAAGTAGGAATCGTCGGCAGGTTCGGAGCTCGAGGCGGCTCCAGCCTCAGGAAGGCTCGGGCTAAGATTGAAGAAGAAGCTAAAAGCATCTACGAGTGCCCCCAATGCCTCCGGAGGGCCGTGAAAAAGTTCAGCGTGGGAGTTTGGAAATGCTCTCGATGCGGCTTCACCTTTGCAGGCGGAGCCTATAAGCCCTCCACCAAGCTGGGGGAGACGGTGAAGAAAGAGAGAGACCGTCTTCTGAAACATTAGCTGCGTTCTCAAAACACTCAGTCCAGCTTCTCCACCTGCGAGAAGAAGAGTGCGGCAGCTCAGCGGTCGAGCTAAATAGCTTCCCTGCATCCTTATCTTTCAGGAACCGGAGGATTATCCATGCGTCCTGAGAGAAAACTTCCCGTCGCCCTCACCATAGCGGGAGTGGACAGCTGCGGAGGCGCAGGGGTAGCCGCTGACCTTAAAACCTTCTCCGCCCTAGGAGTCCACGGCGCCTGCGCAGTCACAGCCTTAACAGCCCAAAACACCCGAAGCGTCGCTGAAATTTCACCCGTGGAGCCTAGGTTTCTGGAAAAGCAGCTGGAAACCCTCCTGGCAGACCTGAAGGTCAACGCCTTCAAGACCGGCATGCTCCCCAGCCGGGAAACCGTGGAATGCGTCTCAGATTTCATGGAAGACGGCCGGCTGAAAAAGGCCGTGGTGGACCCTGTTTTCAAGGCGACCACCGGGAGACGGCTGTCGGCTGAGGACGCTGTGGAAGCCTACGCCCGAAGGCTTCTCCCCCAGGCAACGCTGGCCACTCCCAACCTCTGGGAGGCAGAAAAACTCTCAGGGGTCAGAATAAAAAGCCTCCGAGAGCTGAAGAAGGCGGCTAGAAAAATCTCCGACCTAGGGGTGAAAGGCGTCGTGATCAAGGGAGGCCACCTCCGAGGCGGCAAGGCCGTAGACCTCCTCTACTGGAAGGGAGAATTCGCAGTCTACCCCAAACCTCGGCTTCCCGTCTCCCTGCACGGGGGAGGCTGTGTTTTCTCAGCCGCCCTCACAGCCCTGCTGGCTAAGGGGCTGGAGCCCTGGAAGGCGGTAGAGGAGGTGGAGGCCTACATTCATCCCCTTTTCCAGTTCGGCCTCCAGGTGGGAAGCGGCTTGAAGGTGGTGAACCCTCTGATTCCCCTCTACAACGAAGCTGAAAAAGCCGCTGTGGCGGGGAACGTGGATGAAGCCCGGTGGAGGATTGTGAAGGATAAGAGGTTTCACCCCTTCATCGCCCAGGTAGGCAGCCAAGTGGCCATGGCGCTGCCCTATCCCACCTCCACAAACCATGTGGCCGCCGTGGAGGGAAGAATCCGGAGGGAGGGCGGTGAAATCAAAGCCTCAGGCCCCGTCAGATTCGGAGTCTCCACCCACATGGCCCGGCTCATCCTAGCCGCCACTCAGTTGGGGTCCTCCAAGAGGGCGGCTTTGAACCTCCACTACCACAGAAGACTGCTTCAAGCCTTGAAGAAGGCGGGAATGAAAACGAGAAGCTTCAACCGGCGGAAGGAACCCGGCCCTGTGAAAAAGGTGGAAGGAAGCACGCTGCCCTGGGGCCTCCGGACGGCTGCTCTCCGGGCGGGGGAAGTGCCCGACGTCCTCTACGACTTGGGGGAGAAAGGCAGGGAGCCGATGATAAGGGTGCTGGGGGAGACAGCGGTGGAAGCAGTGGAGAAAGCGTCTAGGGCCTTAGAGTTTTTATGACTTCTTCCGCCCGCTTTTTCGCCTCCCCGAGCCTCCGTCTTCTCAGCAGCTGTTTGACGGTTTTGTCTCTGATGATCCTGTAGAGCAAGCGGCGTTTGGAGTCCTCCCCTAAACTCATGCCTTTCAGCCGGGTTCTCACATGGTTTTGAAGTTTAACCTGCAAGAGGTCTTCCGGGGTTATAGTCTCTTCCACTCTTTTACGGAGAATCCTAGCCATGGCAGGGCTTTTCCCCCGAGTGGACACGGCTATCCTGAAGTCCCCCACCCTAGCCACCGCCGGGGTGATGAAATCGCTCACCGAAGGATTGTCCACCGCGCAGACGAGAACCCCGAGCTTTTTCGCCTCCCCCACCACAGCCTCGTTGAGGCAGCGGTCATCGCAGGCAGCGAACACAACGCTGGACTGAGCCATCACCCTGCGGAGTTTGGGGAGATTCTTTTCCACATCAAGCTCTACCAGTTTGACTCGCCCAGTTTCCCCCATTTTTTTAAGGCGGGGAGTGAAGTCTCTGCTGGCTATCACGACCTTCGCCCTTTCTTCCAGAGAATTTTCAGCCTTCCTTTCGCCGACTTTCCCGCCGCCTACTATGAGGACAGTTTTCCCGTCCAGCTTCAAGTCGATGAGCACTTTCCCTTCCTCCCGCAGTTCAAAGCCTAGGATTCACTCAGCCTTAGTGGACGC
Organism: Candidatus Hecatella orcuttiae; assembly: GCA_002011035.2. Taxonomy (GTDB): domain Archaea; phylum Thermoproteota; class Bathyarchaeia; order Hecatellales; family Hecatellaceae; genus Hecatella; species Hecatella orcuttiae. The sequence continues at coordinate 660,108 of MTLY02000003.1, forward strand.
CATCGTAGAGGCAGGAGGGGTCTTCAGCCTGCAAGTCGCCGTATTTCACGTAGGCCCTCACCCGGCAGCCTCCTCCGCAAAGCTCTTTGTAGGGGCATAGCCCGCATTTCCCCTTCAGGTTTTTTGTTTTACTTCGGAAGGCTGAAAGAACAGGGCTGTCGCTCTCATTCCAAAGCTGGCTGAAGCTTTTTTCCTTTACGTTTCCGATCCTCAACTCTCTCAGCTGGGCGAATTGGCAGGGATAGACGTCTCCCACAGCGTCCACGTTGGCAACTCTGTCCCCCGCGCTGCACGCGTCTCCCATAAACTGGAGAAGCCTAACGGCGCCTTCGTACTCCGGCGAGTTCTCCTCCCTCATTCTATTCAGCAAGTAGACAGCGTCTTGAGGGGCGTCCACCGACAGGATTTCCATGCGGCTGGGGCCAAGTTCCTTCGCTTTCCTGTATAAGACATCTAAAACCCAAGCTGTTTGGCTGCGTTCCAGTTCTCTGCGGGTGAAGTTCACCTTACCTCTGCCGCTGGGAACAAGCCAGTAGAGGCAGAACCTAGGCACCTCCAACCGAGCGGAGAGGTCGATGAGGGAGGGGAGTTCATGAAAATTAAACTGGGTAACGGTAACTCTCACCCCACACTTCAATCCCACCCTGATGCAGTTTCTCAGGGCTTGCACAGCCTTCTGGAAGCTTCCCGGCTGCCCCCTCATGGCGTCGTGGGTCTTCTCGCTCGCGCCGTCCAAGGAAATTCCAACATACTCGATTCCTAGGCTCTTTATTCTCTCCGCCGCCTTCTCCGTTATGAGGGTGCCGTTGGTGCTCAGCGCTGTCTTCAAGCCCCTCCGCCGGGCGTAGCTGGCGATTTCCCAGAAGTCCTCCCTAACCAAGGGTTCCCCTCCGCTGAACATGAGGAGAGGGACTGGAATCTGGGAAAGGTCATCTATGAAAGCTTTAGCCTCATCCAGCGACAACTCCCCCTGCCTCCGCGCCGAGGGCCCTGCGCTGAGGTAGCAGTGGCTGCAGGAGAGGTTGCATTCATTCGTCATGTTCCAGAAAACGAGAGGTCGCCGGGTTTCGGTGAAGGCCAGAAACTTGCTCGGCTGCAGGTGAGGCGGCTGTGTGCGATGCTTGATAACCTCGCTTACCACACCCTTTCCGTGCAGAAGCTCGGTGAAACGAATCAAGGCCTTCTCCTTCTTTCCTTTTTTTTCAGATGTTCTCCGTTTAGGCCTCCTCTTGTAGGTTTCCATTCAGCCAGCCGATAGCTAATATAGGAGTCGTTTTTCCTCCTATTAAAGGAGAACCCTACGCATGGTCACCCTCGACAAGACCGACAGGAAACTGCTTCAACTGGTGCAAGACGATTTTCCCTTGGTGGAGAAGCCTTGGGCTGAGGTTGCAGCCAAACTCGGTGTGGGAGAAGAGGAAGCGATCCGCCGTGTAAAACGCCTCCTTAGAGAGGGGGTGATATCTAGGATCGGTCCTATCATCGACGCGAGGAAGGTGGGTTTGAAAGCTTCGACGCTAGTCGCTGTGAAGGTGGCTGAGGGTGAAGTTGAAAGAGTAGCTCGGATAATCAACGGCTTCAAGGAAGTTTCTCACAACTATGAAAGGGACAACGCCTACAACCTGTGGTTCACCGTGACAGCCCGTGATGAGGAGGAGCTGGAAAAGGTTCTTAAAAAGATAAAGAGGAAAACAGGGATTAGAGAAGATGATTTCCTAGAACTCCGCTCCCAACGTGTCTTCAAAATAGGTTTGAAGTTCAACTTCACGGAATAAGCCGATCTCGGGATGAAAATATGGACAGCATAGACCGGGAGATACTGTATCTGCTTCAAGAAGGTTTACCTCTATCCAGTGAACCCTTCGCCCTCATAGCCGAGAAACTGGGAATAACCCCCGGAGAAATCCTATCCCGGCTGAAGCTTCTGCGGGAAGAAGGTGTCATCCGAAGGTTCGGAGCTTCCCTCAGGCCGCCGAAGGTGGGAATATTGGCTAATGCCATGGTCGCTTGGAAGGTGCCCTCCGGCCGTGTGGAAGCCGTGGGAACGGCTCTCTCCCGCTTCCCAGAAGTAACCCACTGTTACGAACGCCGGACGGTGCCGGGAAAATGGGACTACAACCTCTACACAGTTGTCCACGGCCCCAACCAAGAGACGGTGCGAAGACTGGTAGCCCGCATGGCGAAGAAGACGGGGATAAAAGACTTCATCATCCTCTTCAGCACAAAAGAGTTCAAGAGGGCGAGTGCGGGGAGGATCACCTGAATTTTTTCGGCTGGTAGACGCACCAAGGCTCCTCGGCCAAGTAGTCTCCCTCCAGCCCTGTGGGCGCTCTCAAGCCTCCGCAGACGTCGGTGAAGTCGCGGGTTAACCCATAGGCGCGAGCCCGGCATCCCCCGCAGATGTCCCTGTAGTCGCAGACGCCGCATTTTCCCTTCAAATTGTCGAAGTTTCGAAGTTTCTTGAAGACCTCGGAGTGAAACCATATGTCCTTAAAGCTTTCTCTCCTCACGTTGCCGGCTTCCACAGGCAGGTAGGGGCAGGGAGTGACTTCCCCCGTGGGGTAGATTCGGCAGTACCAGAGCCCGGCGATGCAGCCGCGCCCCCACCTCTTCAGCTCCAAGCCTTCCTGTTTGGCTATGCGCATAAACTGCGGCGCGCAGGTGGGTTTCACCTCAAAACTGTAGCCGCCTTTCTTCCCCAGGAGCTTCCTTATCATTTTCTCATACTCAACCGGCGAAAGGTCTTCCAGCTCTCTTCCCCTGCCCGTGGGGACGAGGAAGAAAAGATGGAAGTCGCTGGCTCCCAGCTCTTGGGCCAGGTTTAAAATGTCTTCGATTTCCCCGTAGTTATCCTTGGTGACGGTGGTATTAACCTGCAGGTCGATTCCATGGCGGAGGCTGGCCTTTATCCCCCTGACAGCTGCCTCCCAAGAGCCTCGGAGGCCTCGGAACCTGTCATGCTTCTCAGGGTTTGCTGAGTCCAGGCTGACGGCTATCTTGGATATTCCTGCCTTCCTCAGCTTTTCCGCGATGATGTCGGTTATGAGAGTGCCGTTGGTGCCCATGACAACCTTTAGGCCCTTTTCCGTCCCCCAGCGGGCAAGCTGGAAGATGTCATCCCTCATCAAAGGCTCTCCGCCGCTGAGGATGAGGATGGGTTTGCCTACTTCAGCGATCTGCTCAATCAGCCTCCGTCCTTCCTCGGTGGTTAAGGCTCTGTCGTCCACCCGCTGCTGGGCGTCAATGTAGCAGTGGGCGCATCTCAGGTTGCATTTGAAGGTGGTGTTCCAAGATATGAGGCGGGGTGTGAAGTTGTAGACCATGGCTGAGAGCATCCTTGAAAGTTTTAAAGCCTCTGAAGGTATGCCTTCCTTTAGCTTGTTTTTTTGGGTAACATGTAAAAAAGTTTTTGAGTAATAAGGCTTTTTCTACAGCTGATTTTTTGGAGAAAACTTATTAGAGAAACCGCCCATCTAAGTATCGCCGCAGCATTAAGGAAATCTTCTGTTAAGGATGGGTTCGGGGTTTTGAGGATCCTCAACCTCAAGGCTACATACAAGAGAGCGTCCATACCTTTGCTTGAGAAACTCACTTTCCAAGATCCTCAAAAAGCCATAAAGAAAATACGGGATATCGAAAACGTGGCCGAAGCTGTAATCCTCCAAACCTGCAACCGGGTGGAGATCTTCACCGCAGCCCAAAACCCTGAAGCCGGAGAAGCCGTCGGCGAGTATTGGAGGAAAGAAGTCAACGTCGAGAAAGAGAAATTTTACAGCCTCATCGAAGCAGCTTATGACACTGAGGCTATAACCCACCTTTTCCGGCTGGCTTCAGGCCTTGAGTCCATGGTAATCGGGGAAGCTCAGATCCTCGGCCAGGTTAAAAAAGCCCTCCAAGAAGCGAAGAGAAACGACACCGTAGGCCCTCTGCTCGAAAAAGTTTTCACCAAGGCGATCAAGACGGGGGGTCGAGTTCGCCTTGAAACCAGCATAGGCCGAGGTGCTGTTTCCATAGGTTCGGTGGCCGTGAATTTAGCAGAAGAAGTTCTCAACGGCTTGGAAGGAAAGAGGTTTCTCATCCTAGGAGCTGGGGAAACCGGCACATTGGTGGGGAAAGCTCTCGCAGCCAGACGGCAGGCCGCGGTCATCGTGGCCAACCGAAGTTATCCCCGCGCCGTCAGATTGGCTCGGATGCTGGGCGGTCGAGCTGTGTCCTTCAGTCAGCTGGGGAAATTTCTGGCTGAAGCCGACGTGGTGGTGGTCGCCACCTCAGCGCCCCACCCAGTGTTAAGGCTGTCAGCAGTGGAGGAAGCTCTCAGGAGGAGAAGTAAGGCGGAGAACCCCCTGCTCATCATCGATCTTTCCCAGCCTAGGAACGTGGACGCCGAGATAGCCCGCCTTCCGGGGGTTCAACTCCACAACATCGATGACCTCCAAAAACTTGGGGAGGTAAATCTTAAAATGCGCGCCGCAGAGGTGGAAAAGGCTGAAAGGATTGTTGAGAGGGAGGTTAAAAATTTGGAGTCAGCTTTGAGGCGGGAAACCGTGGAGCCGGTGATCTCAGCCCTCTACAGCAAGGCTGAGGAAATTCGGAGAAAAGAAGTGGAAAGAGCTCTCAGGATGCTGGGTGGAGGAGATGGGCGCTGGCGGAGGTTTCTCGAGGACCTGTCCCGTGAACTTGTTGAGCGGATTTTTCACTATCCTGTTCAAGCCTTGAGGAAGGCTGCTGAAAAAGACCAAGCTGCCTTCATCTCGGCGGTTCAGGAGCTCTTCAACCTAAAAGCCGGAGGGGAAACCCGTGGTCTTCCCAACGCTTCGCATGAGAAGGTTGCGAAGGACATCGAAGCTTAGGCAGCTGGTAAGGGAGACGGTTCTGACTCCCAGCGACCTAGTTTATCCCCTCTTCGTGGAAGAAGGCCTTGAGAAGGCTAGGCCCATCGAAAGTATGCCCGGCCAGTTTCAACTCCCCCTCAACAGGGTGGCGGAGGAAGCGGAGGAAGTTGCCTCCCTCGGAATCCCCGCCCTCATCCTCTTCGGAATCCCCAAAACCAAGGACGACTGGGGCTCCTCAGCCTACAGCCCCCAAGGCATCGTCCAGCAGGCGATAGGCGAGATAAAGAGGGCGATGGGCGACAGGCTTGTGGTGGTGACGGATGTCTGCCTCTGCCAGTACACAAGCCACGGGCACTGCGGCATCCTCCAAGGGCAGGAGATGGTCAACGACGCCACCTTGGAGGTTTTGGAAAAAGTCGCCCTCAGCCACGCTCGCGCAGGAGCCGACGTGGTGGCTCCCTCAGCTATGGTGGACGGTCAAGTTCAAGCTATCCGAAAGGCCTTAGACCGGGAGGGCTTCGAAAACGTGGCCATCATGGCCTACTCCGCCAAGCAGGCGTCCAGCTTCTACGGCCCCTTTAGGGAAGCCGCCTACTCGGCTCCAGCTTTCGGTGACAGGAGAAGTTACCAGATGGACTACGCCAACTCCGACGAAGCCTTGAGGGAGGTGGAGCTGGACGTAAAGGAGGGAGCGGACATCGTCATGGTGAAGCCGGCTCTCCCTTGCTTAGATCTCATCCACCGGGTGAAGACCGCGTTCCGAATGCCCACCGCCGCCTACAGCGTCAGCGGAGAATACTCGATGATCAAGGCGGCGGCTGCGAGAGGCTGGGTGCATGAGAAGGCGGCGGTGCTTGAGGTTTTAACCGCCATCAAGAGAGCTGGAGCCGACATCATCCTCACCTACCACGCCAAGGAAGCGGCTGGGTGGCTGAAAGAATGAAGACGTCCAAAAGCTTCTACGAGAAAGCTAAGGGCCTCATGCCCGGAGGCGTCAACAGTCCTGTCAGGGCTTTTGAGCCCTACCCCTTCTTCACCGATCACGCTGAGGGGTCCAGGCTTTTCGATGTGGATGGGAACGCTTACATCGACTACTGCATGGCCTACGGACCCCTTCTGCTGGGACATGCTCCCTCGGAGATTGTGGAAGCCGTCCGCCGGCAGCTGGGGAAGGGGACGATGTACGGGACTCCCACTGAAGCCGAGGTGGAGCTGGCGGAGCTCCTAGTTGAGGTTGTTCCCTGCGTTGAAATGGTTAGGGTGGTGAACAGCGGAACCGAAGCCACCATGCACGCCCTCCGGGTTGCCCGAGGCTGCACTGGAAAGGATAAAATTGTGAAGTTTGAGGGCTGCTACCACGGCGCCCACGACTACGTCCTCGTCCAAGCCGGCTCCGGGGCTACTGCCTTCGGAGCGCCCACATCCCTAGGGGTTCCGAAGGACTCCGCCAAGAACACCTTGGTTGTGCCTTTCAATAACCTAGGCGCGTTGGAAGAGGTTGTGGAGAAAAACCAAGGGGAAATCGCCGCGGTCCTCATGGAGCCGGTGGTGGGGAACGCGGGGGTCATCCTTCCCAGAAACGGCTACCTTCAAGCGGTCAGAAGGCTGACGGAAAAGAACGGAATCATCCTCATCTTCGACGAGGTGATCACCGGGTTTAGGCTTGCCTTGGGAGGAGCTCAGGAATACTTCCAGATCACACCCGACATGGTGACCTTGGGGAAGATCATGGGGGGCGGTTTCCCCATGGCCGCCTTCGGAGGGAAAAAAGAGCTCATGCAGCTTGTCTCCCCGGTGGGGAAAGTCTACCAAGCCGGAACCCTCAGCGGCAACCCCATCTCCGTGGTGGCAGGGCTTACAATGTTGAATATTCTAAGAGAGAAGAAAACCCTCATCTACAGCCAACTGGAAAGGCAGGGCGACGCCCTCAGAAAAGGACTCTCCGACCTCGCCGAAGACCGAAAAGTGCCGGTGCAGGTGAACGGTTTGGCCTCCATGTTTCAGGTCTTCTTCACCCCCCAGCCTGTCTTCGACTACAAGGCGGCGCAGAGTTCGGATAAGGCTAAGTTTCAACGCTACCACAGAAAACTGATGGAGCGGGGAGTGTTCATTCCCCCCTCTCAGTTTGAAACATGTTTCCTCTCCACCGCGCACAGCGAGGAGGATGTGGCTGAAACCTTGGAGGCGGCAGACGCGGCTTTTCAATCACTCCGGTAGCGGGTTGCCATGAAACTGATCGTGGGAACTAGGGGAAGCAAGCTGTCCCTCATCCAAACAGACTCTGTAGTGCAGAAGCTCACCGAGGCTCTCCCAGACTTGAAGGTTGAAACCAAGGTCATCAAGACGACTGGGGACAAGTTTTCCCGCAGGCCTCTGCTAGCCATCAAGGAGAAGGGAATCTTCGAAAAAGAAATCGACATGGCCGTCCTCCGGGGTGAAGCTGACTTCGCCGTCCACAGCCTAAAGGACGTCCCCACCGAGCTGCCTCAAGGGCTGACCCTCGCCGCTGTTCCGGAGAGAGAGTCCCCCTACGATGTTCTTGTTTCCCGGGGAAACCTAGGCTTGGAAAACCTACCCCCAGGCGCCGTGGTGGGCACGGGAAGCCCTAGGAGGTCAGCTCAACTCCACGCCCTCAGACCAGACCTCCAGGTGAAGCCTATCCGAGGCAATGTAGACACAAGGGTTAGAAAGGTGAAACAGGGACTCTTCGATGCGGTCATACTGGCGGAAGCCGGGTTGAGGAGGTTGAGCATGGGCTCTCTCGCAACCAAACGTCTGCCCCCGGACCGTTTCACCCCAGCGCCAGGGCAGGGCGCCTTGGCAGTGGTTTCAAGAGAAGACGACGGGGAGGTCTTAAAAATTCTAAGCCGCGTGGACCATTCTCCCTCTAGGGCGGAGGTCCTAGCTGAAAGAGTCTTTGTCAGGGAAATGGGCGGGGGATGTAAGGTTCCCCTCGGAGCCCTCGCTTGTGTGCAGGGACGTCGACTGCTCCTCCATGCGGCTGTATTTTCGCCTGATGGAAAGATATGCCTTCAGACTTGGGAGGTGGGAAGCGTGAAGTCGCCTGAAGAAGCCGGGGTGAAACTGGCTCGAAGGATGAGGAGGCAGGGAGCCGGGGAACTCATCCAACATTGGAGGGCCCTCTATGAAAAAAGGTAAGGTCTTCCTCGTGGGAGCTGGACCCGGGGACCCGGAGCTCCTGACGCTTAAAGCTTTGAAGATCCTGAAAAAGGCAGACGTCGTCGTCTACGACCGGCTGATCGCCAGAGCGTCCCTTAAATTAGCCCCTAGAAAGGCTAAGAAGATCTACGTTGGCAAGGCTCACGGAAGCCACACCATACCCCAGGAAGCCATCCACAAAATCCTAGTGGAGGAAGCCTCTGAGGGGAAAACCGTGGTCAGGCTGAAGGGGGGAGACCCCTTCCTCTTCGGCCGTGGAGGGGAGGAGGCTCAGGAGCTCCGCAGAGCCAAGATTCCCTTCGAAGTTGTGCCGGGGGTAACCTCAGCCCTAGCCGTGCCGGCCTACGCTGGAATTCCCCTCACCCACCGAAACTACGCCTCCTCCGTGGCCATTGTCACCGGCCATGAGGACCCTAGGAAACGGGAAAGCTGGGTGAAATGGGATAAAATAGCCGCCTCCGTTGACACCATCGTGGTGCTCATGGGAGCCAAGAGGCTGGGTGAAATTGTCAAAAGCCTCCTAGAGGGAGGGCGAAGCCCGCAGACCCCTGTGGTCCTCATCGAGGAAGGCACCACAAAACGGCAGAGAAAAACCCTGGGGACACTGGGAGACATCGTGAAGAAGGCCTCCCGGAGAAAGGTTAAGCCCCCCGCCGTCATCGTCGTCGGGGACATAGTTCACCTGCACAAGGAGCTTTCTTGGTTTAAGCCGTGAACTCCCATGGCCCTTAGAGGTAAAACCATCGCCGTCACCAGGCCTGAGGAGCAGGCTCGCGGGATTTCCAAGCTAATCCGGAAGGAAGGGGGCTGCGTCTACCTAGCTCCCACGGTGGAGATAAAGCCGCCTAAGAGCCTAAGGCGGGCGGAGGCTCTCATCAAGGCTCTTGTCCAACGCAAGATCGACTACCTCATATTCATGAGCGTCAACGGCGTCCGAGGCCTCTTCGGCATCTCCAAAATTCTGGGGCTGGAAAGGGAGTTGCGGAAGGCTCTAGGCCGAACTCAGATTGCGGCCATAGGTCCTAAGACCCGGAGCGAGCTGGAAAAGAGAGGCGTCCGGGTGAAGCTTGTTCCCGCCCCCTATAGCTCTGAAGGGCTCATCCAAGCCTTCAGAAACCTGAGCCTAAAAGGCAAGACTGTGGCGATAGCTCGAACGGAGGACGCCGACTCCTACCTGCGGGAGGGGATGAAAGGCTTGGGAGCCAAGGTGGTGGAGGTTCCCGTCTACCGGTCGACGCTTCCCTCAGACAGGTCGAGGATGCTTCAGCTCGCCCGAGACCTCTCTGCGGCTAGGGTTGACGCTGTGACTTTCACCAGCTCCTCCACTGTCGAAAACCTCTTCAAGGTGGCTGCGAAAGCAGGTTTAGCTGGGAAGCTTAAAAAAGCCCTAGAGAGCTCGGTGACAGTCCTGGCCATTGGGTCGAAAACGCGGGAAACACTGCGGAAGCTTGGAGTTGCCTCGTCTCTGATGCCTGAGAAGTTCACCGCGGAAGCCATGTTGAAAGCTTACATCGACTTCTTGAAAGGGAGCTCACTTCCGCTCTTCCCTGCTTCAGGGAGGAGGCAGGTTTCCCCTTCCAGCAACCGTTTTAAAGGCTCTGTTCCTCCCCACCGTGAAAGGGAGGGGTAGCCTTGGCTGAGGTCTACTTTTTCGACTACGGGAAAGGAACCAGCATACTACCCGGCCTTGAAAAGCTTTTCTACTCCTCGGGAATGGCGGAGGTGGCCGCCCCCGGAGCTAGGGTTGCCGTAAAGGTTCACATGGGAGAGCGGGGAAACCTCACCTACCTCAGGCCCCCCATCGTCCGAAAGGTTGTGGAGCTGGTGAAGGCTGTGGGAGGCGTGCCCTTCGTCGCTGATACCACGGTGCTCTACCCCCAGAAGCGCTTCACAGCCCGAGACTGCTTGGAGACCGCTGCCTACAACGGCTTCACCCCTGAAACCGTTGGCGCCCCTATTGTCATAGCCGACGGGGAAGACGGCTACCAAGGGGTCTCCGTTGAAGTTGAAAGAACAGTGGACGGATGCAGGCTGAGGGAGGTAAAGGTTGCCTCCGCCTTCCTCGAAGCCGACGCCATGATAGTCTTATCCCATGCTAAAGGCCACCTTCTCTCCGGCTTCGGAGGAGCCTTGAAAAACCTAGCCATGGGATGCACCACGAAGCATGGGAAAGCCGCCCAGCATGCCTCCCACGGCCTAGGGTTCGACGGGTCCAAATGCGACGGTTGCGGGAAATGTGTTGAAGCCTGCGTTTATGCAGCCCTCAGGCTGGAGGGAGGCAAGGCTGTTCGAGACCTTGAAAAATGTATGCACTGCTGCAACTGCCTCTTTGTGTGTGAGAAGAACGCCTTCTACTGGCCTGAAGGTTGCAGGGATGTCTTCCAAGTGTACATAGCCCACGCTGCCTACGCGGTTGCGAAAGTCTTCAAGAAAGGCCGAATGGGCTTCCTCAACTTCGTGCAGGACGTTACTTCCCGCTGCGACTGCTGCACCACCGCGGAGAAGGCTGTCACCCAGGACGTAGGCATCCTTGCCTCCTCCGACCCTGTGGCCGTCGACAAAGCCTCCGTCGACCTGATAGACCAAGCGCCTAAGCTGGCTCAGCTTCCCCACGACCCGCCGGACATCCTAGGAAAGATAAACGGAACCAACTCCCTCATCCAGCTGCGCACAGCTCAGAAACTGGGACTGGGAAGCCTAAAATACGAGTTGACGACGATTTAAACAATCAAACCATACGCTGGGTGAGGGATGATGAAGGTGAACAAGGCGGTTATGGATTTTTTCAACTTCCCCTGCGCCAAGGGCCGGCCTCCGGTTTGGGTGGCAACCGTCTGCAAGGGGGCTCCGCACGTGGTCCCCGTGTGCTTTGTGAAGCCGCTAGGGGATGACAGGCTGCTGATAGCAAATGTCTTCATATCCAAAACCGTGAAAAACTTAAAGGAGAACCCTCATGTGGCTGTGGGCGCGTCCAAGAAGGACGAAGGCTTCGACGGCTACCTCCTAAAGGGCGCCGCGGAAATAATTGAAGAAGGCCCTGTGTTCGAAGAGTTCCGCAGAAACGTGGAGGAACTGAGCGGAGGAAAGAGAAAACCCCGCTCAGCCATACTGGTCCGCATAGAAGAGGTTTACTCCCTCCAACCTAGGCTGGGGAAAAAGAAACTTCACTGAAGGCTCCCTTCGTTTCAAAAGCCACGGAAGAGGAGTTTTAGCTCTTCAAAAATTCCACGACGTTCTCCTTTATTTCCCTAGAACTTAGGGGAACGTTTGGCAGCTCCACGTTGCCCGGCTTGGCCACGGCGTGGATGAAGTTAGGCCCCTCGCCCAACTCCTCTAAGACCCGGTGAAGCTGGTCTTTGGTGGCTACCTTATAGGTGTTTTTTATGCCGAACCCCCGGGCGACCAGCTCCAAGTCCGCGTAGCCGTTGGCCGCCGTGGGCTGGTTGCCTGTGGAGCCGTAGACTCCATTGTCGAAAACCAGTAGGGTGAGGTTTCGGGGGGCGGTCAGCGCGGTGGTGGCTAGGGTGCTGGGGTTCATCAGTATGCTGCCGTCTCCCTCCACCACGACGACTTCCTTCTGGGTGTTGAGGGCTATGCCTAACCCTACAGCCGAAGCCATCCCCATGCTGCCCAGCATGTAGAAGTTGGATTTCTGATGCTTCAGATGGTAGAGTTCCTTGCAAGGATAGCCCAAATTGCACACGACGGCTTTTCCCTCCAGATAGGGGACAGCTGCCTCCATGAGCTGAAACCTGGTGAAATGCGGGCGGATTCTCAGGACTTTGTGCTGTTGCTCTTCCAGTTCTTTTCTTTCCACGACGATGTTTTCCATTCCGCGCATGTTTTCACCCCAGAGTTTCGGGTTCAGCAAAAAGGCGTGGACGGTGTTTTCCTCGAAAACCTTTCCCAGAATGTCCTCCACCGCGGACAGCTCCCTAGGGTCCGCCAGCTCGGTGCGGCCTATCTCCAAGGCGTCCAGAAGTTTAGGGAGGTATTTTCCCATGGGAATCTGAGCCGCTATCCTTTCGTCGTAGACCCCCCTCCAGCTGACGAGGATGGGTAAGGGAAGCTGGTAAAACTTTGTCAGAGAACACAGAGCGTTGATGGTGTTTCCCACCCCGGAGCTTTGAATCAGCATCCCCGCCCTAGCGCCGGCTAGGGAGGCCCCTGCGCAGATGCCGACCCCCTCCTCCTCCCTGCTCAGGGGAACATGCCTGAAATGGCGGGGTATCTCGGCCAGAAGCCTCTGCACCCTTTCGCAGGGGAGGGAAACCATGAGGTTGACTCCTTTCCTCTTGAAAGAATCGACGATGACGCGTTCAGGCTTCATGATAGAACCTCCCTGAGTTCTTTTTCCGAGATGTCCTTGGAAACTTTTATTCCGTCCACGGGGTATATGTCCACGTCTTCTTTAACCCTTTTCTCCCCGCCTCCTGAAACATTCAGTAAAACGGTGTCCTCCGCATCCACCTTCCCCACCTCAACCGCCTTGAACAAAGACGCCACGGCGACGGCGGCTGCTGGGACAATGTCCACGCCTTCCACTTCCTCGAAGAGTTCCCCTGCCTTCCGAGCTTCAGCGTTGGTCACCGCGTACATTTCCCCCCCGGTAGCCGTCAAGGCATCGTAGAGGCCCCCCTTCACACCGTAGAGGGGAGAGCGTTTAGAGAGCACTTTAGCGTAGATCAGGTTCACCGCCTCCCCGGGAGGAAAGTCCTGGGGCAGAATTTCCCTCCGCCCAGCCTTCCAAGCCTCCACCATGGGGGCGAAGGGGCTGTTCTGAGACAGGTGCAGCCGCGGCAGCTCCCCGCCGAACCTTCCATCCTCCAGCAGCCTCAACGCTGCCTCCCAGGCGCCGATTCCCCCTGTGCCGCTGCTCACGGCTTGAAAATAATGCTCCGGCAGCCTACCTATCTCCCCCACAGCGTCCAGCAGCACCGTTCCCAGAGCGTCCCTCCGAGCGACGTTTCTGCCTCCCCCCTCGCAGGTGAAGCCTTCCATGGACCAAAGCTTCTTAGCCAAGGCATCCGCGTCGGAGTAGTCCCCCTCCACCACCAAGGTCTTAACCACAGGGGAAACCACCGGGCTCCAAACGTCGCCGACGCAGCTCCGCGGCACCACAGCGACCAAGGGGAAACCAGTCTGAGAGCCTATGTGCACGAACGCGCGGGCGGAATTGCCCGCGGAGGATACGACGATGTTTTTCACACCGCCCTCCAAGGCCCGCTGGATCACCACAGGAGCCTCCAACTCCTTGAAGGTGCACGTCTTAATCTCCGCTCCCAGCTCAGGGCAGTACCCGCTGAAGGAAACATACAGGTTCCGGAGGCCGAGCTCCCGGGCTAGGCCCCGGCTTTTGTAGGTCACCGGCTTCCCATGGTAGTCTGTGGTTTTCTCCACAGGAAGCCATCCGTAGAAACGCCACAAGCCTGGAAGGCTGCGGAGAATCAGCCTTTTTTCCGGATAGTTACTTCTTAGGATTCCATCATGCTTAGGGCATGTGAGGGTGAAGCCGCTGCTGTATTCTGCACCGCATTCCGGACACCTCAGAGTATACTTCATGGCTAGGCTGCCGGCTCCTCTCAAGCGGAATTGTTTCCCAAGATTTAAATCATCAGGAGAATTTAAGTCCTATTCAAGCGGAGGGCGGTGTTTTGAGAAGAGGACAACTGAGGATCGGCCACCTTTCCACCTTCTACCACACCTCGTTCATTCTCATGGGCACAGGGTGGATTGAAGCAGAGATGAACGTGGACGTGGACTGGGAGCTGTTCGCCGCCGGCCCCGAGATAGTTCAAGCCTTCGCCGACGGCCGCGTAGACATCGGATACATAGGACTGCCCCCCGCCGTCATCGGAATCGACCGAGGCATCCCCATCAAATGCATTGCCGGAGGCCATGTGGAAGGCACAGTCTTGGTGGCTGATAAAAAATTCAAGTCCTTGGAGGAGCTGGGAAGCGTGAAGGCTGTCCTTCAACAGTTCGGAGGCGGGACCATCGCCTCCCCCCAGCGAGGGTCAATCCACGACGTGATCATCCGCCACCTCATCAGGGAAGAGGGCCTCGAGGAAGCAGGCATAGCTGTGAAGAATTTCGAATGGGCTGACCTCATCCCCGACGCCCTCTTGGACGGAGAAGTGCAGGCAGCTGTGGGAACCCCTGCCTTAGCGGTGGCGGTTTTCCGGGTCTGCGACGGTAAGATGGTCATCCCCCCAAGCAGGATGTGGCCCTACAACCCCAGCTACGGAATCCTCGCCAGCAAGGAGATGGTGGAAAACACCCCCAGCCTGCTGGAGGATTTCCTAAGGCTTCACGAAAAAGCCTCAAACCTGATAAGAGAGGAGCCGGAAAAAGCAGCCCGCATAGTTTCCCGCGTGGTAGGGCTGGTGGACGAGGACTTTGTGCTCCAAGTCTACAGGGTCTCCCCGAGATATTGCGCCAGTCTCCCCAGAGAATACATCGACTCCACCCTAGCTTTTCTCCCCGTGCTGAAAAAGCTGGGCTATATCTCCCGGATGCTGAGGGAGGAGGACATATTCAACCTAAGCTTCATCAGAAAGATTCACCCCCAAACCCCCCACTACTAGCGGCATCCAACCCGCAGAGGGGTTCTTTTAAAGTCTTTAAGGACAACTATTCCTATGGGAATCATTAAGCAATTTAACCTTTCAGAAGGAGATAAACTTAATTGGGAAATTAGAGCTGAGGATGGGGAGCTTATAATAGTTGTAAAGCCATTAAGACGGTGAAAAAGATGGATGAGTTCGTATATACTGCCAAAATTAAAGAATAGCATGAACTTCGTATAATAAAAAAATTTAGGGTAGTTTAAAACTAAAAAGGAGGTGATCGAGATGCCGTTGATTCAAATGTATTTTGGAAAGGGCGCTCTCACAGATGAGCAGAAGGCCGACTTGTCCAGAAAAATCACCGACTTGATCGTCAAGGAGGCAAAACAACCACAACATTACACGTGGGTCATAATCCATGAGGTCCCCGTGGAGAACTGGATGGTCGATCGTCTCACCTTACCAGAGCTTAAGGCCAAGCTCATGGCCGAAAAGGAGTAACGAGTGCCCAAAAAGTAAGGTAATAGAAGGTGAGAAAAATGTCTGAAGAAAAACAACCTGATGTGAAGGAATTGCAAGAAAAAGTGATGCGATATTTCTGCGATAGACCCAGCAACTTCCCTACCGGGCGACCGTATAACTGCTGTGAAAGTGTTCTCTTAACTCTGCAAGAATATCTCGGTACAGATTCTGAGCTGATTCCGAAGATCGGTACGGCGATAGGTGCAGGGGTTAGCTTGAACGGGCTTCTTTGCGGTTCTATCTCAGGTGTGGCAATAGCTATTGGCATCAAATACGGGAGAAGTACTCCAGAGGAGAACCCGGAACCGGTATGGGCAATGATGAATGAATATGTGGCTGCCTTCAAAAAGAAGTTTGGCTATGTAAATTGCAGACAACTCACCGGTCTAAACTTAAAGACACCAGAGGGATTGAAAGAATACTTTACAAGGGTTCATGACTACGAATGCACTGAGAGATTAAAATTTGCAGTTGAGAAGGCTGTAGAGATCCTTAAAGGCAAGAGTAAAACATCGTCAGGGAACGTCGCCTAACAGAGCGTATCCGACTTCGGTGCTTCGCGCTTTCACCTAAATCCAGCAAAGCTGGACTTCAGATACGCTCGGAACGTTAAGTGAGACATTTTGTTCTATTTCAAGATCGATTTAGAGTTACCACTACGTCTGCAACACTACAAATGCAACACCCTAAGATTCAACAGAACCCGCGGAGGGAAAAGTTAATTATTTCTCCCCTGATAGTAACCATGGGCCTGCCAGAACTGGGCCCGTAGGCTGCCAGCCGCAGCCGGGAGGCTCAGCTAGGATAGAGCACCGGGCTTTTACGGGCCACCCGCCCAAAGCCACCCGGAAGAAGAAAGGCCAAGCCCGCCTCTTCTGGGGAAGGGTCTCGGGTTCGATTCCCGACGGGCCCGCCATTTCACTGGTTTAACGAATTCTTAAGCATTTGTTTATCAGCTGTATGAATTGTTTCTAAGGAAATAGCAGCGTCGTTGGTTGAAGGCTTTGGGAGCTGGCTTAGGATTAAACACTGTTCTGCTTTGATTTCCAGATTCAGTCTTAATTCTCCACTTCACCCATCCTAGAAAAGACCCCTCTTCTGTTTCTGTTGTTCCCTTGTCTGAAATGTGTTAAAGCCGGTAGGAAACATGCAAAACTATTTAATCTATAAGCTTCAATAAGATACTGAGGGTATTTTTATGTCGCAAAGCCTTATTTCTGATGCTCCGGGGATGAGAGACCTTGTTGGGACCTATGCGTGGGTTACGGGGAGGCACTCTGCGGCGCTCAGGAAGCTGGCTTCTAAGATTGTGAAATACTATGTTTCCTACGTGAAGGTTGAAGACGGAAAGGTGGTCAGCATCTCCCCTGAAAACGCTCACACACCCACCGTGGAGAACATGCTCTACCGTATACATGCAGGATGGTCCAAGGATCCTGAAGAAAAGGTTGGGCGGTTTGTGGACTCCAAGATTACCCTTGCAGAGCTACAAGAGATCAGGGAAGCGGCGGACGCAGCGTTACGCGTGATAGAGGAGAACAAGTGGCCAGCGGGAAACATGGCCCGCTGCCTCGAACCCTTCTTAGGTGTGATACGTGAACTCTTTGAGCTGATAAGAAAGAAAGACGTTACCTCGAATAAAGTCATCAAAAAGTATGAGGAGGCCGTGAGGAAGTTCCATAAGGAACTTGTCGAGACACCGTGGGACAAGCTCCCAAAAGCCGATCCCCCTACGATAAAAGAAACATTAGCAGATTTCGCCAAGATACTGGGGGAGGTGCAAAAAGGAGTAGAATTTTGGACCTTTTATTTGCCGGGTCTCCCCACAGACTTCGACAGGATCGCATCAACCTTCTATGTTTCAGTCAGGGAAATAGACGATGCCTTCCGCGGATACGAGGAGCTGGTCAGAAGTTGTAAAGAAAAGTCAGGCTTCATGAAAGGACCCCCACCTGACCTCACGCAAAGCGCAATGCAAGCCATGCGCAGATTATGGGATCTACTATGTGGACTGGGAATCCCAACCGTTCTGTCTTCCAACTATCTAAAAAAACCTATTTTCAAGAAAGAAGCGTTGAGAGAGATCGACAAAGCCATAGAGAAAGCTTCCAAGCAAGGCTACGTAGACGGCAAAGACGCGAGTAGAGTGCTCCATTTCCTAGGATTCGGCTCCCGTATGTCCATAGTCCGCTGGATGAACAGGTAAGATAACAAGGCTGGGGAGGGTAGCTACCGCAGTCTACTTCCACCGCCACATGGGACTAGGGATCAAAGGTGACACTCGCTACCCAGTCAAACAGTTTAGGAAACCTTGAAAAGTAGGCAGAACTGGTCTGCTTGATCCTTATAACGTAGCTGAAATCTTATCGCTTAAGAAGCAATTAAGGTCACTTTATAAGACTGCTAGCTAACATATACTCATGGCCCAGAAGATCTATCCTCTGATGAGACTGAGGGACATGGCCCTCATTTCTGTCATGTTTTTGTTCTTGTTCGCTGCTCTCAACGGGTTCCTGTTGCCTCTTTTAACTCGCTTCATTCCTGAAGCGGCATTGTTTTGGCTGGCTTGGGGTTGGATAATCTTTCTGTTATTGATACTTAGCGTCATCAGCATGATCCTTAATGGGTTGGGCATCAGGAAGAGTGAGATAGTCCTTGGCGAAGAAGGCATGCTCATCAAACACACCTTATGGAGGACGACTAGCATTCAAAAGGTAACAGATGTGAAGATATCCAAGTCTGGGAAAGTGACGGTCGAAGGCTTGAGTGCTGATGGAAAGAGAATCCGTAGAACGTTCTCAAGGACGTTTGGCTTAGCAAAGAAATGGGAGGATTTCAAGAAGGAATTGCAAAATTTCGTCACCCCCTCCAAGGAGCAACAAAGCCAAGGATAAAAAGGAGGAGTATTCACTAAACACCCTCATAAGCTCTGTCAGTTTCTAAACTGGAACTTCACCCCTCATTTATTCAAAGTTCCGACAGATCGGTTTATCCAAGAGTGATGGAGAAATCTGTTTTATCCCCTTTTCGAACGTGAACAGACTTTTCGTCTTATCCACTATCACGCCAAGTTTATTCAACTCAGCCTCCAATGGGCGGACTTCCCCTTCCCTTCCTACTATCGTTTCAGCTCTGAGTCCGAACTCTCCCAAAACCCCGAATGTGTTCTGCCCGTATTCTGTCCTGTCAAGGTATTCCTTTATAGCCTTCGCCATTTCCGCGTTCAGGTTTCCCTTCTTCCAGCTTTGATTCTTTCTAAGCGTTCTAGCCAGTCGTACAGCGGTTTCCTCGCCTTCTCCCAATCATAATTCTCCGGAGCCCCGAATGGCTGTTCTCTCAGATAATATTCCTGATCACGGTTTATCTGTTCGATGCCATGTTTGACAGCAGCGATCATTTCCTCTACAGAGATGTATTTCTCTAGGAAAGAGGCGTATCCATGTGTTTTGATCAAGCTTAGAATGAGTTCCTTATCCCTGCGGACATCGGGGTCCATCTCTTCGAGAAGCTTTTCGAATGCTACCACTGGAGGAACGTAAATCGTCGCTAAGAACTTCAGTATCACTTCTTTATCTTTTCTCCACCTTGAATCCTTGATGACAACTTCTGCTGCGGAACGGGAGTTCGGGGAGCCGGATGAGAGCATTATATCTCTGCATGTTCCATAATCTTCAAGCTTGACTAACGCCCGTTCGACGTGGGTAAGCCACGGACGATTTTTGTGATAACGATCTCTGTAGTATAATTCTCTGAGGGCTTGGACGGCATCCTCACCGCCTATGTTGGCCAACGCCTCCACGCTCACCGGAGTATGTGAGAATTTTGCATATTCTAGGAGAGGTTTAACGGCACGCTTGTCACCAAGTTCTCCCAGCCTCCTAGCAGTCTTCTCCCCTTCCTTCCCATAACGTCCCCGCTCGGAAAGCGCTTTTTCTAATTTGTCAATGTACTTGGGGACTTGGTCGCCGCGGAATCTGTCTAAGAAGCCCATCCGAATCCAGCAGACGATTGTTTTGCGGTAGATTTAAATGTTTCTAGCCCTGGAGTAAGCTTTGAGATTTGGGCGTAATGTCTTTCACGACTTCGATTCTACTTATAGATTGAAGATAATCCCTCTTGCTTCGGAGAATGCCTTGCAACCTAGGTTCATGTACGTTCTCGGGTAATTGCGGTATCTATACGTAGACAATTTAAGTCCTCTTTGAATTCCTCCCACCTTTCCTGCAGCTCCCCTTTCCTCGCAACCCGTTTCCTGATTTTCTTGCCGTCAGGAGCTTCGCCTACTATCGTTAAGCTTACCTCTTTCTTTCGAGCTCTCAAAGCCCTTCCTCTACTTATCTTTACCTCACCTATCTTCCTGATTACAATTTCTCCCAATGGTCGATGAAGAATTACACCTTCTTCAGCGATGGTGATCCTCGTTATCGTAAAGAGCAACAGAGCTGCTGCCATAATGGCCAGCAGAAGAAAGTAGGCAGCAAGAGGTCCGGAGCTTGGAAGAACTTTGTATCTGTAACTTATTCCAGCAAACATAAGAAGTAGTAGTACTGCACCGGCGTCTTTTCCCAGCCCACCAAGCTTATAGACCTTCTCCTCCGTACCCATAAAGACTTCAGCTCCTTCGTCTTCTTCTTACACCAAGATAGAGAGCTCCTGCTACCAAGGCTGTTAGCACGACAGCAAGCACGACCGGCATGGTTCCTGCCCAGAATGTGGTGGGTGTAGGTGTGGGCTTCAGAGTGGGCGTAGGTCGGGGTGAAGGCTTCTCTTCTACTATTTCCCACCACCTATCGATCTGTCCGGGATCGATCGAAGTTGGGTCTGAGGGTTTGCCGCCAGCTCTCACAACCGAGGTTTCATGCTGTTCTACAAGGACTGTCTTTGTGCGGGTTAGGTCGGAGAATTCAGCTGAACCCTCGAGGACGATTATGGTTGTAGTTCCATCTTCAGCGACCTCCAAGGAGAGTTCAGTCCCCCTAGTCCAAATCGTACTGAACGGAGTTGTTATGAGAAACCTTGCTCCGTCGATCCCAATCCACATCTTACCCCAGGAGAATTCCAGTTCTCTATCCCTTTCCCCACGGCCCAGCTGCTTGATGCTTACACGTGAGCTCTCTCCAACAACAAGAGAGGCGTTTTCCTCAGGGATGACTATCTTCACCTGCGTTTCCGACGCCGTGATCACGGTGTCTCCGACTTGAAGCATGGCGTAGTTTTCGTAACGGTACTCACCTGAATACTCATCATACTCTCCGATTCGGTGAGCGTCTATCGTCATCGCTCGTTCTTCATCGTCTCTAAGAACCTTGAAGTTGCCGTAGTAGGTGTCGGCGACCACGGAGAGACCCCATGTAGGATAGAGAACCTTCACGACCTCTCCCCCGGCCTTCACCGAGTATGGATCTGACTGGTAGCTTGTAAAGAGCACCAGCTTTGGCTTAGGTGTTATAGGAGGCTCGCCCACAGTCTCCTCCACGTACGTGAGCTTTGCAAACAGCCAGAGCACACCTATCTGCCACGTTCCCCTCCATGTACTCGGTTCACCTTCCCTTGGAAAAAAGACTAAGGACGCCGTTATAGCAGGCTCCTCGTCGGGGTAAATTGACAGCTGAGGGGGATCTAGGGAAATGGTGCCGGTGATCCCGACCACATATTCGGTGGGGCTTATCTCAGCCGCTACATGGGTGATATTTGGGTGATGATGGACGTAGTGTGGCTGCTGAAGTATGACCTTGGCCTTTCCGGCTAGGGGCGCAGATTTCCCCTCACTGCCTACATCCTGCACGGTGAACGCCAGCTTAACCGTACACTTCCAGGTTGATGCCTCCTGTCCATGAGCCTCCGTCCATGTAGCTTCTAATTCCCCGCTCCAACTACCCGCATACTTGAACCCGGAATCCTCCGCATGTACGCTTGGCACTTGGGTTGAAGCTGTGATCGAGGTTGATAGAGCAACAATCACTATGAGAAATACGGTTGCCAGCGCATGTTGAGGCATTTATACACTATCCGCCAAACCTCTTTTAGCAAGGAGAATTTATAAACTTTATATCCACGGCATACAAAGTTTCCAAAACTTGGAGACGTTTATAGGCCTGTACAGCATGGAGTCGGGATTCCAACCTTCGCCCTAAGGAGGTTTTGACTTAACTTTCTTGAGGGCTAGCGTCGTCTTGTCACCTATGCTGTTTCGCCTTTCGTCTCATGTCTCAACACATGAAGTAGCAGACCTTCTCGTAGCCTCTCTGCGTCCGGCTCAAGTTTCTCCGTATAGCTGAATACGTGGCTACTGCACTTCCTACATTTCCACACCCATAAAGTCAGGGAATCACTCGTTTCCACCTTATACTCAAACCATTCCTTAATAGGCTTAGAAGACGGTCTCATTCTAGTTCGGATCTTTTCAAGCGCTTCCGCTGCTTTTCGGCGAACCAATGTACTATCTTTTGCAGTGTAATACGTATTCTCTACGTAGGTCCCATACCATTCGACCGTGTCAATTAATGGTTCAACGGCCCTTTCATCCCCAACTTCACCCAAGGCCTCGGCGGCCCATGGTTTAATGTCAACGTCAACTCTGCTCCTTCTCCAACGGTCATCTGTCAGTACTTTGATGAGTGCTTCAACATCCCTTTCCTTTGTCATTTTATCTATCATCCTCTGAGAAATATATCGAACGGCGCTACGCGCAGCGTCGCTCACCGGATATTCATACTCGATCCTTGATTCTGAATAGTAGCCAGCTTCGTCTACGTTCTGATCGCTTACATGCCTTTCTTCCTTATACGGATCTGAGATTGCCACTTGGAGAAGAAGTTCGATCGCTTGTTCGTTTCCAATTCGGCCCAGTGCTTCAGCCGCGTCTTTGCGTACTCCCCACCAACTGTCTTTAAGAGCTTCGATCAGAGGAGGCACCGCCCAAGCGCCACCTATTCTTTTCACCATTTCGACAACGGTATCCTTCCCGGGGACTTCCCTAGAGTCTTTACCAAGGGTCTTGGCCAATTGCCTGAAGGCAGGTTCACCGAGTTCTGCCAGCACATCGGCGGCAATGTCGGTGGGCACTTTACCGCAATATTTGATAAGGGTTGCGATGGCTTTCTCATCACCCTCCTTTCCTAGGTTAGCAAGGTCTTTAAATGCCCTAACACACTCTTCCTCTCCGAAATCCCCAAGCTCCCAGGCCAGTGCCTCTACGGTCGAGCTGTTCATCGCTCTCAACGCTTCAGCAGCACATCGGCATATCTGAACATATGCATCTTGATATGCACGCCAGTCCTTAGATGGTATGCGGTGGGGGTCGTGCTGTTGAAGCGTTTTGCACAACGGTTCCACGGCGCGTCTATCACCAATTCGACCTAACGCTCGGGCAGCTCCGGCGCGAACATCTAGGTCCCTATGGTTGAGCGCCTTTACCAATCCCTCAACATTCCGTTTCCGCTCCATCTTCTCGATATCGGGCTTGCCGAATATTCCCATTTTTGTCACTCACTTTTCATTAAGCTTTATTCCCATTTTGGCCGAAACATCTTCCCCTTATGGAAGCCAGCCACCTATGTTTATCCAAGCGTGCTCCAAGTCGATTTCATCAGCGGGGGATTTCTTCACGATGTGCCAAGCCAGTTTCATCAAATCTTTTCCGCCCATCTCATACAGTTCTTCCCCTATCTTCCTAGCTCGGATGTTCTTCCTCCTCTCCATTCCGCGCCCTTCTGGATAGAAACTGGGACCCTTTCCAAAGTATCCTTGAGTTACTCCTATTGAGATCAACTCCGTGACCAGTCTTTCAAACTCCTCAAGTCTGTCGCCAGGAGTCACAACAGTCGTTATGATTTTCGCCTTCTTCTTGTAGATGATCTCGACGACGGCCCGCTGAAACACCTGGACCTTGTATATGCTTAGCTTTCTCCCAATTCCAAACACCCCCTTCCTACCTGGGGACGCCAATTCAACGCTTCTCAGCGACGCAGTATCGTCAATCCTTTTTTTCGCTCTCTTCTTGGCGTCCTCTTCATCGAGCGCTTCGATTGTAAACTCCTTCTTTCCAGAAGACAGGTAAACTTTCTTGTCTAGGACTTCTCCATCAGCGGGTACATCTTTTCTTGCCTTCTCGAAGGCTTCCTCGACCGTTTGCGCAACAGACCTTATCGTTTTGGGCTTTCCATCGGAAATGATCTTCGAGTCTAATTTCAAGAGAGGACCCATGATCGATAGTATCTCGCGCTTAACTTGTTTCCTGGCCTCTGCCAGAGATTCACCTTCGCCCACTATCTTTAGCGTAGTCATCTTATCGCCCCTCTGGTATTAAATATACCACATTCGGAACATCTTTCAGGTACCCTTTTTTCCGCATGCGTGTCTTCTCCCAAAAACAGCTTATCAAATATTCCCAACCTTTGTTCACCTAGAGCTCATAATATGAAAGCCTACTAACATTTATTAAATGAGTAGTACTTCACCTAATGGGGCATCTCATGACTAAGGGCCATATGAAGGATTCAGGTATAAGGCGTTGGCTTCACGAAGTGAACGGCATCAAGCCATGGGAGTAAGCATTATGAGCGCTTCGCCAACAGTAAAAAATAACATCTACAAAACAGGAGTCCTCTACGGGATTAACGTAAAGGAAAACATATACCAAGACTCAGCTCACGGTACTGCTTACACCTTGCTTGATAAGTATACCCCTAGTATCCGTGGGAGAAATTAGCATGCCAACCCTCCTATTAACGGCTGCTACAGGAGCCTTCGTGTTTTTCACGATTATCTTAACAGCGGGACAACCACCATAAAAAATCTGAAATGAAAGGAGATAAAAATGAGTGAGCCACCAACCTTAGTAAAATTAGAGGAAACATTACAACTCATCGAAAAAACCAGAACAGCAGAATCACCGAGCCAAAAAGTTGAATTTTTAAAGAAAACTGCTGACCAAATTTTACCTTACATTAAACAATGGAAGCCCATTTATTTACGATTAGAATCTGGATTTGAAGAAGAAACCATAACCGGGCCGCCACCCTATAGAAGACCCATAGAAACAATTATAAAAGAATACGTAAAAGAAAGTGGCAAACATGCAGATAAAGGTATTCTTCTCTACGAGCAGCCGATAGCAAATCGTAAAATTGGAGAGATATGCGAGATTTGGCTTCTTCGCTCTGGGCGTTTACTCCTAATAGAAACATTAAGCTGCGAATATAACGCTGGATATTGGGGTGGATATAAAGACGAAACTCATTATCCGAATACCTACAAATGGTCAGGGAAAGCTACGAAAACAGTTGACCCCGATGAGTTAGTTTCAAGATCAGATGAAATTGTGAAAGGTTTCGTTCAAATAATAAAGGATATCTTATTTACTATCAAAGAGGTTGAGGAAGGCCAACAAAAAACCCTATTTTATATTTTAGAAACTTTATTATCAGAGAATATAACCATCGATAGATTTCTTGAACAGCTGTCATCTAAATCTACATCCACCATTGGCAAATATCTCTTTGAAGGAAATGTTTTTAACACGCTCTCTAGAAGTCTGCTTTTATCTTTAATATCTGCCGGTGTTCTTGCAAAAGTTGGAAAAAATGTGATCACGCCTTTGATTAAAAAGTTTAACGAGGCAGGTGAAAAAGACTCTGAACTTTGTTTGGAGATAATCAATGTTCTTTTAAAGATCGACGATGGTGATGATACCACTGAGTTTCTCATAAAAGCAGTTGAAGAAGGTATTGGTTATAGATGGGGCAACTCCGTCATAGCCAGAAATGTTGCGGCTAAATTAGGGGAAATAGGTGATGAGAGAGCATACTTACCCCTCCTCAAATCTCTCAAAGGCCTTTCTCTCATAAAGGATGATGACCTGAGATTCAAAGCAATTCGGTCAACTGAAGAAGCACTGCTCAAAGTCGCGAGCAAGTTAACCGCAAAGTCTATCGAACCCCTAATTCAAGCTCTCAATGATACTGATTATAAAACACGCTTGTGGGCGGTGGTAGGATTAGGTGAAATTGGGGATGAGAAAGCAACGGAACATCTTATCAAAATCTTAGACGATGAAACTTGGGGAATAAGAGACAACGCAGTTGTGGCGCTAATGAAAATCGGGGGCGAAAAAGTGCTCAATGTTGTTATCCAAACCCTGATCGAAACGCTCGATGAGCCTTTTGATTTTAGGTGTAAGCAGGCGATAATTAAATTAGGAGAAATTGGAGATGAAAGAGCAGCAGAGCCTCTTATCAAAATCTTAAACGAAAACACAAAGGTAGAACTTAGAATAGAAGCGGCAAAGGCTCTTGGCAGGATTGGTAGTGAAAAAGCTATAGGTGCTCTTGTCCAAGTTTACAAGAAAGATAGAGACAAACAGTTACAGTCTGTTGCAAAGGAAATCCTAGATAGGCTGGGCAAACGACCTAAATCTCGATTTGAGAAAATGTTTGGAAGATAACGGTCAAATTAAATAGCGCTACACTTGCAAGCTAGCTGATTTAAGGAAAATGCTATCAAATTAGGAGTAGGTAAACTATTCTGATTAAGACCCTTTATCCCAATGTTCTTCATATGTTGTCAACTGCCTCACCGTTTACACTCCATGCTTCTACGACCTACACTGCAGCTGAACAGCAGGGACAGCCGCTTTAGGGGCGGTGGGCGTCTCAAAAATTAAGCCAGCTGTTTAGTGAACTATGCAATAAACCTGCTATCTCCGCCACTATCCAATAAATTTAACCCGTTCCTTTTTTCTTCCTAGACCTTAAGAAAAATAGTGAGTTGAATAGAGGCATGTTCGTCCAAGCCTTTTCAGGGGCGCCTCACCCCAGGGGTGGGGTTTCGAGACACCGTGAGTCTGACGTTCTAATGCTTTTTTGACGGCTTCAAGTTCACCACGGACCATTTTGAGTCTAAGGCCTTGTCTTAGAACGAAGTGTTTCCGATGCCTAGCAACGGCATCCTTGCTCACCGGCACGCCTAAGGCGCAAACTTTGGCGGCTATCTGGCGTAGAGATATTCCTCGCTCTGTCTGACCCTTCACGGCTACCTGAAGCTTCGGAGGCGGGCTGCAAATCTTACAGGGACGCCCACCTTTACCCTGTCTTGAACTAACTCCCCTCAGCGATAAGTTATCTTACTGTTGAATATCTCCAGCAGCAAAGTAGCCCTAGGAGATTATGAGAAATAAGAAAATTGTTCCTTAGTTCTTATGAAGATTCAAGATCGGATGTAAATCCGCCTGCGTGCTGGCTAGGTTTGCCGGGTACTCCGACATAGGAGGGGTCTGAACAAGCTGTTCGAAGCGGCAAAACTCCTAACAAAATCACAGGAACAGTAAAGGTTTGAATGACTGTCGGGATTATGTCAACATCTTGCCCAACTCTGATGCTTGGATTTGGATTTTTCTGCCTTCCCTCCTAAGAGTGACGAACCCATCGGATGCCAACCTCCGTAGGACCCTTGAAAGAGTTGAGGAGCTTACGTCGAGGGCCTTCAGAAGCTCGCCTGTTTCCATCATGCCTTCGCTGTTGCCCAGCGTTCTTAAGACCATGCGTTCTGTTTCGCTAAGTTTCCTGAGAAGACCTAGAGGTGTTAGCCTAACCGTTCCGGCTGCCCCTTCAAGTTCTAGGTCGGTGAACGAGAGCCTTACCCCATTGATGGCGGAGAGTAAAGCGGCGGTGTAGGCTTCGAGGACGAGGGCCCGCATCCCCCCGCTGAGGTTGAGGTAGACCTCCCCTCTAGAGGCTTCCCGCTCGATCAGCCCCTTAACCAAGCTTACGGCCTGGACAAAGTCTTCCACCGGTATGTTTAGGCGTTCGAGGCCTATGGTTCCGCCGGAAATGGCGTTCAGCATTTCCCTCAACTTCTCCATGGCGTTAGAAACTCTGGCCTCGTCCCCGATGCCCTTAGGAACGAGGACTACCAGCTTATCGTCCCGGCTAAGCCCCAGCCTAACCACCGGAGCCAAAACCGCAGACTCGGTAAAGCCGAAAGTGTTAATGAAAGTCTTAGACAAGCTTCAGCCTCCCAATTTCACTTATTAGGAAAACATTTCATAAAATTGAAATATAGGCTTTTCTATTTCAAAATACCGAAAAATTTAAAAAGCATATAAGACCCAAAAATATTTTTACGGGGGCCCTAATTATGTCGTTAAAAGAAAGTTTTAGGGAAGAATTCCAAGAGGTGGTTGACGTCTTAGGCGTGTTTGCCAGAATGGGGGCTTACGGTTTAATAGACCGTATAGCCGGAGCCCTAACACCTGAAGCAGTTGAACATGCACTCTACGACGCTATGAGAAGCCTTAACGCATTAATAAGGCAAGCCTCAATCGTAAAGATTGAGAACAAAGATGAGCCCATGAAAATAGTTGACTGGACCGAAAAACTTGACGACCCTCGCTATCAACTAGCAGAGGAAGGAAAAGTTGTTGAAGTTATAAGCGGCTCAACCGAGTTACGTGGTAAACGTGTACGCTACGTTAAGGTACCAGATTATCTTCCAAGTCAAGAAAAGCTCGACAGCTTTGTAAGCCAAGTTAAAGAAAAAGGTTTTGAGGGTTTAAGCTTAGCCCGCAGAGTTGCACTTCTTTCACTGACACCTTACAGGAGAGGATAAGCATGTTTTTAAGCGTTTCAGCCCGTTTTCTTGTAAACGTTGAAGCATTAAATATGGTCGAAAGCGTTGGTAACGTTGTCAGACATAGGAGAGCTCCTATAATAGTCCCAAGTAGCAATAAAAATGAATACGTGTTGGTTTATACACCAGTTATAAGTGGGGAGAGCATAGCAAATGCCTACCAACGCTGGATGGCTGAACTTGCAAAACAAGAAAATCTACCGGTGTGTACTAACTGTGAAAGAGCTTTCTTCGTTAAACATGGAGATCGCGAAATATTTGGTGATAAGAATTGGGAAATTAAACTTAAAGAGATTATCGAAAGATTTGCTGAACGCAGAAGAATGGAAAACTGGAATGAGTTAAAACAACGTATTATGGATATGAAAAATCTGGTAAACAAAGTTTCAAGCCACTGGGCAAACAGCTTCGATGAATGGATTAAAAACAAAGAACAAAATCCTCCTAAGCGCCGTGAAGAACTGGATAGCGCTTGGAATGAATTACGTTCATTATCTATCCATTACATGGAAGAATCCCTTATAAACAACTGCGTAGTTGAAGATATAGGTGGCTTCCTTTTACCAGAAGAATTTCCAGTTAAGCGTACTTCTAAGTTTCAAGTCGGTTTTATGGTTCCAGCCTATGATCAGATAAGAACCTCTGCTTTAGAAGCTCAATTCCACGTGAGATACGCTCCGGATCCCGCTAGACATAGCATATACTATGTGGAGTTAGGCTCGGCACTTTATGCATTTCATTTTAATATAGACTTAGGTGCGATTGGTTACACTAGTATGATGAAAAAAGAGATGGTAGTAAATGAAGATGAAAGACTAAAACGGATAGAACTCGCAGTTAAAGCTTTAACCCACATGTTAGAGAATAAACTATTCGGTGCACATCTTTCACGTCATAATCCTGTAGGTGAACTTAGAAGTCTCGTAGCAGTCGTTAGTGAACCTTTACCATTTACAACCTCCATAGCTCATGGAATCGATTACGTCGAAGATACAAGCAAGAGGGCCAAGCGATTTTCAGAAATTATTACAAATGAATCATCATATGGGCAGTTTATTAATAAAGAAGGTCTAGGAACAAAGGAAGTTTCTGAAGAACGAGTTAATCTAAAACGAACTGAAACCGTCTCGGAGGTCTTTAAAAATATAATTAAACATGTAACCGAGGAGCTTAAGACTAAGTGACTATGATTGGTAGATTGGTATCTGCTAAAACTTAATGCGGATCTTGCATGGGGTTTCTCCATTAAAACACCTACAACTTCGGCTGCGGAAATGGCATTATTATGTCCTCCCCCTTCAACCTTATTTGGTGCCTTAGCTCGAGGGCTTGCATATCAATTTGAGGATTGGTCTGAATGTATAGTTAACCCAAAGATTAATAGGCCTGAAAGCTCCACTACAAAAATATTAGACTTTATAATTTCAGCCCATTTTGGATTTTCAAAGGATACAATAGCAATAACGCCTTGGAGCGACCTTACACATTCCTCTGCTATACCGTACCAACAAGTTCAACATAGAGTTGAATCTAAACGTGCAATGTGGTTTGGGGTACATGCAAGCGGTAAAATATATGCTGCCAATTCCCATGTTAACATCATTTATGTTATTAGAAGTGACAATGCTGAAAAAAAGCTTGGAAGCGACTGGAAAGACAAGCTGAAGAGAGCAGGTTTTTGTATATTAACATTAGGTAGTAAAGAAGGAATAATAGTCATTAAGCATGTGGAAGTTATTGACGCAAAAGTTATAGATAAAACCACCTTAAAAACTAGTTATTATTTACCAGCTGAAGCCGTTAAAGACTATAAGCCTCAAGAACTTTGTGAAGGCGAATTCTGGGAACATAGGTATATCTCTCCGCATTGGAGAGGGACTTTCCGTAGAAAGGATAAAGCCGAACGAGAAGAAGTGACAAGAACTCGATACATTCTACCTTTAGACAAATTAAATTTCGGTCAAAGGAATGTTACTGTCCATCTATCCGAGCAGGGCATAGGATTA
This sequence comes from Candidatus Hecatella orcuttiae, assembly GCA_002011035.2. GTDB lineage: Archaea > Thermoproteota > Bathyarchaeia > Hecatellales > Hecatellaceae > Hecatella > Hecatella orcuttiae. The sequence goes on from MTLY02000003.1 coordinate 689,844, forward strand.
ACGGCAGCAGACGGATCACCAGAATATACAGTGATACTTTTAAAAGATTGGATGGCTTAGTTATGTGCGCTACTCGTTTATCAGTTATTGTGAAACTACCCTCAGAAGGATTCTTAATTAGAGATTTTATGCTAACTACACTTGCATACATGTGTGTAAAGGTAGGCATGCCTGATGTAAAGACAATGGAAGCATCTATCAAAGTAAGCTCTACCATTAATTTAGCAAAAGCATATGTAGAAGTTTTAAGAAATAGTGCAAGAAAAAAGAATCTAAGGTTTTATCCCCCTGATAGGAGTGCTAAAAATAAACTTTTTTCTGGAATCAAAAAACTCTCAAAAAAACTCCCTCAGGATTTATCTGGAGTTTTTAACAGTTACGCTGATTGGCTCGAAAGCAACCCAAAACATGTAGAAGAAATATTAAAAAGTTTAGGCGTTTTAAGATGGTCTGGGCCCATAGATAACGACATCTTCTATTTTGGGCGTAATCCAACAATTCCCGCTGCTCAACTCTTTAAACTTAACTATTATGCGGGTAGGAGGGTTTTTCTTCCGCAACGCTACCAAGATGCTAGATTATACTTTGACATTCATACCTTCATATTTACATTAGCCGGCGCTTCTTTGTCTCTAGTTGGAACTATAAGAAATGGACCAACTGTTTATGTCGCAGTACTCGATCCTGGTGCGATAGGTTTATGTGAAGCTTTACAGGGTTTCATCAATGAAGTGAAGTGTAGATTAGTTCCTGAGGTAATTTTTAGAGTTGCCTCAACCTTAAAAATAGCTAAACTTGGTGTTCACCCTATCAAGATAGTGATGATAAACGAGGTTGGGAATAGGCCCTCCTTATTATCGTCTCAGAATGTTTTCGTCGATGAAGGTCTGTTACGTTTCACAAACTACTTAAAAACCGACATTCGTGAAAAGTTATTAAGACTTTTAACTTTCGCTCTCAGCGATTGGGAAACAGAGGATATAAATCAACGGATGATCGTAAGGATCGGATATGAGATTGCACAGGCCATCTATCTGTCAACTACAGGAGCCTTAAAGTCTGCCGATGTAATTTACCACGTAGCTAGGTCAACTTACGCTACAACAGGCGACAGGTTTGGTAGAGCTTTAAAAGAAGCTAAATATTCACCGATAAGAAATTTAGATGAATTTAAATATCTAGTTTTAGGCATCAAGGATGCATTGGAAAGATGTGTTCAAGCACCCTAAAATCTTTTGAGCAAATATATGGATATACACCTAGACCTGCTGTACGTGTATTACTTGAATTTATTGATAAAAAACTTGAGGGTGAAGATTCCAAATTTTTGGTGCTATTCTCAGCGCCAACTAGTTATGGTAAGTCCTCGTGTACCATAGCTATAGCTAATACACTAGCACACAGTAGTAACTATCTAGGTGAACGTTTAATACATGTGCTTCCTCTCCGCTCAATTATTGAAGATTTATACATGAAAGCTAAAGAAAAGAAAAGAGAGATGAAACTGAATAGTGAGTTAACAATTGGAGCGCAAGCTATGCACATATTAGATGCTGAAAAATCACCTTACATGATGCCTAAGGTTGTTTATACCACTATAGATTCATTTATTCACAACTTATTTAAAAGGCCAGTAGCTGAAATGTACAGAGAGCACAGTCATTTTGACATTCCGAGATATGCTATATACTCGTCTCTTATCATATTTGATGAAGCTCATCTTTTTTCAAGTGAGATTAAAATTAGTGAAAATGAGCTGCAACAGAAGCATAATAGAATGTTTACAGCGTTCTGCGCCTCTATTCGAGCGCTCACTGAATCTTCAGTGCCAGTAATAGTTATGACAGCAACTATGCCAAATATTTACACACATAGCCTACTTCAACATGTTGCCAATCATACTGACATTTTTATGATCGGAGTTGATCCTGCGCTAAGTACAGAGGAAATAAGGGAAAGCTCTCCTACTGGTTTTAGAAATATTAGATGCTTTAGTACTGGTGTTGATAAAGATTTTTACCGTATTATTCAGGAAAACAATCCGGAACTGAAAAATATAGTGGATGAAACTGACATCAAGAATATCGTTCTGAAGTATTGCACATTAGGAAATGTAAAAATTTTAGTGGTCAGAAATGTTGTGAAAAAAGCCTTAAAAACCTACAAAGACCTAAAGGAAGAACTGAAAAAAAGGAATCTACAATGTTTCGTACTACATGGTAGGATGAGTGTTGAGGATCGGGAAAATACATTACAGCTTATCAAGAAAACTGAACAAGATAATAGTGGGATAGTTCTAGTTTGTACGCAAGTTATAGAAGCTGGAGTAGATATAGATTTTGATATATTAATCAGCGATGCTGCACCGTTTACCTCTCTTATCCAACGAGTTGGGCGGATTGGTAGGAGTTTAAAAGAAAGGAAAATTCATCCAAGTGTTTACATAGTTACGGGAAACGGAGATGGCATCTACGATAAAGAGCTTGTTAAATCCACGCTTAATCATACGAGAAAAGCGCATAATCAAGGGAAACAGATAGGATGGAGAATTTCAACAAGATATGAAACTTACAACGGACTCATAAGTTACAAATGGTTGCTGGAAAAAATATATACTAGCCTCAAATATTCTGTCGATGAAAAATTGATAAACGTTTTACGTGAAATAGACCACTATTTTATTGGCTCTGAGAGTTTAGAGCTTCAACGTAAACTTTGCAGTTTCGTTAGGGATGAAGGATTTATAGCTACCTCAACATGGAAAGGTGAAAGTCAAAAATTTAAAAATAGACGCGAAGCTTTAGAGATAGCATATAAAAGCATGCTTCCACTAACTTTCAGCTTCTTGAAAGATAAATGGAGGAAAATATTAAAGGTTAACGAACAAAAGATTGCTATACTAATTCATGAAGGCAATAATTTAAGATCAGAACTTTCAGAGGACATATATGAAATACTGGAGAATGTTGAAAGAGGCAAGGAATGCTTCCTTTTATATAAACTAGATAAGGCTATGCGAAAACTTAGAAAAGGTGATCAGATACCCTTAGCAATTATCTTACATAAAGACAGTTATAAACTAAAAGAGGGCTTAATCATTGAATAGCGAGCTAGCATATTCTTGGTGCGGTGAAAGGCTTGAGGAGCACTCACATAAGACTTCTGAGATTTTTAAATTAACCTTTGAAGACAGAATAATAAAAACGTTAAGCGGAAGATTAAACTATAAGTTTAATGATGTGGGAAAGTTTATCATCAGACTTATACCTTTACTACATGACATCGGAAAATCTCATGTACAGTATCAAAATACCATAAAATTTAAAGAGAGATGTCCTAAAACTGCCATCATATGTCGTGAATGTAAAGATAAACCAAACTTCTCATGGCATGAAGTATTATCAGCTCAGTTATGTTGGAGAGTGATAGAAGATTTACTCTTTAATTTAAGTTTATATGATAGGTTTAAGAATCTACAAGAGATCGCAACTGCATCTATACTATTTCATCATCAGGGAATCAGAGCTATAGAATCAGAGACACCTCTTAAAGAAATCAATTTAAAAGAGTATCTTAATGAAACGCTATACACATTATTGCCTAAATTAATAGATATTGCTCACTACGGATTAAAACTAGATGGGCATCTGATTAGAGAAATAGTGTCTTCAGCACTACAAGAGCTAGAAAGTGACCTTAAAAGTACAAGGAGTCTTAAAGGCTTATCTACTAGGATACTGAATGAACTTAGAACTGCACCAAAAAATTACCTAAAACTTTATTCTATTACTGCTGGTCCCCTCGTAATATGTGACTGGATTGCTGCTAGAGTATTACGTATCCAAAATCATTATCATTATTCTCCTATGTTAAATGAAGCAGTATATTCTTTTCCAGAATTAGAAACTTATTTAAAATAGAACTTCTTTCCGGTTTCCGAAGGTAGCTTTAAACGTATTTGGCTGGGTGGTTGTATTTTAGGTTGGCTATGTTTGTGTATGTTCTGTCGTAGCTTACCAGTCCGGCTTCTTCGACAATGCTGGCCGCTGCGTGGAGGCTGTCGAAATACGTTAACTGCTTGTACCTGCGCCTGAGCTCGTAGGCCTTTGCGTGGTAGAGTGGTTTGGATGGCAAGAGGTCTACGGCCCTGTATTCTAGGAGGTTTCCGAGGGCGGTGTAGAAGGCTCCAACTTCCCTGACGGCGACCTCACCCGACCTTATCAGCAGGTTTAGCTCTACTAGGGCATAGGGGGAGAGCAGCGTTTCCCCCTCAAACATGTCGAGAAGCCTGACGGCCTCACCGTGGTGTTTATCCCCCTTGGACACGAGGGCTAGGAGGACGTCGGTTTCGACCAAGATCACGGAGCCTAAGCCTCCAAAAGCTTACACTCAGCAGCCCTCCGCAGCCTTCTGATGTCCCTCTCCACGTTGCTCGTACCCTTGACGACGATTTTCTCCAAGGATTTTAACGGGTCTTCTATGGGCTCTAGCACAACCCTACCCTTTTCGACCTTAACCCTAACCCGCTTCGAGAGGCCCACCTCCCTGCGAACCTCTGCAGGTATGACGATTCTACCCTTCCTATCGACCTTAGCCGTCAACGGATCCAAATTCCCACCTCAAATGAGATTCCTATCCCACCATATAAACATTCCCACTTAAACCAGTGTGGGAAACTCCGTCCTAACCAAGGCTATGTTCGGCATATCCATCTGTAGCCGCAGCATCTCCTTCAGCTCCCCGTGGAGCCTGAGGTTTTCCTCCTGCTGAAGCCGAGCCTAGGAGCTGCATGGAGCACCCGCTCGAAGAAGACAATCCGGGGACAGTAGAGGAAATGCTTCGCGTCGGTCACCGAGAAAAGGGCCTCGGTCACGTCGGAGGTAGGCTGCCTACCTAGGTCTCTTCGGGGGCCTACCTGAGACTTTCGACGGCCCATAAAGTATTTCTAGTCTATGGCTCTGAGCCATCAGTTTTGAGAGCGGGCGGCAGGCGGGTTTTCTATTTTTCGGAGATTATCTCTCGAGCAAAGGTTTTAGCAAATTTTTCTTTGATATTTTTTGAAGTTTAAATCTATACGCGTGCTGATAAAGAATGAGGGACAATGCATGATATTCGTATCAAAGATAGTATTACATCTCAATTTTGTTTCTCCTGCTAGGTTTCCTTACTGGATGGGTTCTATGTTTCGGGGAGGTTTCGGCCAAAACCTAAGAAAAGCTGTGTGCCCATCTCCTAATGCTGAGTGTTCTTCATGTGATCAACGTCTTCAATGCCTTTTCTATCATACTCACATGAGAAGCGAGGCGAAAAGAGGCTATGCGCCTCCGTCTAAACCTGTCATCTTGATTCCCCCATTTTTCGGTAAGGCCATGGATATTGAAAAGGACGCCTGCCTCACCGTAGAAGCCCTCCTCTTAGGAGATTTCCGACGCTACCTTCCCCACCTCCTTTTGGGCATGAATTTTCTCGGGCAAGTCGGCCTCGGCTCAACCCGCCACTACGGCCTAAGCAGGTTTGAAGTGGAAAAAGGCATCTGCGCCTTTTCAGGGAAAACCGTGTACGAGAGGGGAGTCATAATGCCGGCAAACATGAAATCTGTCGACGTAAGGGACATACCCCCTTACCCTGACAACCGTGTAAAAGTCGGCTTCAAAACTCCCTTCACAGGCAGCTGCTTTCCTCCCACGCCTGAGAGGCTTTTGTGGATGATTCGTAGGAGGCTGATAGGCTTCGTAAACGAATACGGCGACGGCTCAGAGGTAGCCGACTTCAAATGCAGCGGGCAAATAGTAAATCATTCCGTGCATGTTCACCACCTCCAGAGACGTTCTAAGCGCAGTGAGAAAAAATATTTTAAAGGATACACCGGCGTTGTGGACTACGAGTTCAGCGAGTTGGATGACGTGGGAAGATGGCTTCTGAACCTAGGCTTCATCATCGGCTGCGGCCCTGACTCCTCCTTTGGCTGCGGTTTCCTCCAAGATTTAACCAATCCTCCGTTTGAAACGCCAAGTTAACCCCCCTCAGAGGGGCTTGTGGGTCACCCTAACACTGAGGCCAGAGAGCCTGCAACGCGGTACTACGCCAGCATGCTTTCCCCGCTTCCAGCTTTTTTCTCAGCCCTCGCAGCCTGCTCCGCGGCGTTATGACTGCAATAAGTTTGGCGGCCAAGTCTCTACAGGCTTTGTTCTACGGCGATTTTCCTGTTTTAAGAAGAAAATAATACTAAGGGAGAGCAATAATACTGGGTTAGCTCTGTAGTTTTAAAATGTCCAAAAAATTGGATGACCCCCGGAGGGAGGTTCTCCAAAAAATTGGAGACTTTGGAGGCATCAGCCATCTTCAATCTTCGGTGTCTTTGCGCAGACCTCCGTCAAACCTATTGCTGGAGTTAGTTTCTTCTCCTTGCCCTCCCTGGATTTCTTTCACTTTCACCCCAGCCTAGACCCCACAAAATATTCTATTTACGCGGAGTCTATTGCATAGGAAGTCATTAAATGGTCCCTGTGGTCGCGGAGGTCCTTAACGGAGGTTTTCTTCATGTTCCATAATACTTTCGCTGGCGGCTAAATGCTCAGCCAAAATTTCGTTAATTGTCTTGGAGGTCCCCTTTAGCCCCTTTTTCGGCCTTTAACATCTAAGTTATCCCTTAATATTACGGTAGTCTTTCAGCCATAAACATAAACCGTTTATCTGCTTAAAACATTTACAATATGGCTTCTCCGGAAGTTTGTCCACATTTATCCAACCGACACCGGTAAGGCTTAAGGGTCGTAGAAGGTTCTTTAATCCATTTGGTGATCTCAGATCACCATCGAAAAAGGTGAGCTTGTTTATGATGACCCTAGTCATCTATGATATCTCCAACGATGACAGTCGAACTAAGCTTGCTAATTTACTTCAAGATTTCGGCCTTGAGAGGATCCAGTACAGTGGTTTTAAAGGAGACCTAAACACCCACGACCGCCACATCCTCGCCCAGCAAGTAAAAAAGTTCGTAACGGGAGAACGCGACAGCGTATACATAATACGGCTCTGCAACGAATGCGCCAGCCTCTGCCACATCGTCTCCAGCAAAGAAGCAATTTTTATCGATAAATCCCATGTAAAAATCGTTTAGAGGTAAAGGATGATGTATTTCCTCTCCGAGCTAGAGCACAAACTGCTCCTCCATAAACTTCTACCAACTGCCAGAGAGGTGGGTGTGAACCCTGACCTACGGGGATGGAACTGGCATCAATCCCCCCTCAAACCCTATTACAACGAAAAGATTCCCATGTACGCTGTATGCTCAAAATACTGTCCAACCAACCGAGACATTTTCTTGAACCAAGTGAAAAAAGTCGCCCCCACCCTCAACTTCAACGTATCTTTAGGGAAACTTCTCCACGGCGTCGTCAGCGACGCTCTCCAAGCCATCATAGCTAGGGACAGCTTGAATTTTGAAGACTGGTGGAAGAAAATACGCTGGGAAGGAATGGTAGGTGACAGAGACCTGTTTAAGAAACGTGCCAGGCAAGTTTGGGACCATGTGCAAAAAACCTGCCATGCCAAATACGCCCACGTCTCTACTGAGCAGCCCTTCGCATCCAACTACGACCTAATGGCCTCAGCTTTACCCTTCCTAGTAGAGCATAAGATTTCAGGTGAACTCCTAGGCTTAAGCGGGTTGCTCAGCCTTGACTGCTACGACTATCTTCGCTGTATCATGTTCGACTTGAAGGTGGAGAGCAAACAAGAAGATTGGCATAGGCTATCCCCTGTGGGTTATGCTCTGGTTTTTGAAAGCGTGCACGAAGTACCAGTGGACATATGTTGCGTGCTATACTTGAACTTCCTTGACGATAAAATCGTGGTCAAGAAAGATCTCTTCTTCGCCAACAACGACCTGCGCAGCTGGTGGATAGAAGAGAGAGACCGTAAACTGGAGATTGTGGCCCAGAGGAAAGACCCTGGCACGCCAAATGTCTGCGATGAGAGTTGCATCTACTACATGAGTTGCAGGGGTGGGTGAGTTATGGAGCGTCTGGTGGTCGACGGCTTTGGAAAATATGTAGGTAGGAAAGGTAACAGAATAATTGTGAAAGACGGCGGAAGCATAGTCCACCAAGCATTACCCGAAGAATTGAGACAGATCTTGGTGACCGGTAAGGGGTCCATCGGCTTCGACGCCATAAACTTCCTGTCCTCCAACGGTGTAGACATAATCTTCCTGAATTCTAGAGGTCAACTCACCGCACGTCTTGCACCTTTGGAAATGAGAACCGTTGAAACGAGGAAAGAACAATACTACGCCTACAAGGATGCTAGAAGTATGGTTCTCGGAAAAGCGTTCGCCCTAGCAAAGATAAAGAACCAATATGCAACCCTCGGCACCTTAGCCAAAAGGAGAAAAGACACTAACCCAAGCTCAGCTGAAGAAATATACAACAAAAGAGAAGAACTACGGTCGAAAATATCGGAGATGGAGCATGTTGAGGGAAAGAACATCGAATCAGTCAGGGACACCGTCATGGGCATCGAAGGCTCCGCCTCAGCCCTATACTGGCTTGGCGTCGCTCAAGTCATCCCAGAGGAATTCGGGTTTAAGGGGAGATCGGGAAGATACGCCCCTGACCCTGTTAACGCCATGCTGAACTATGGCTATGGAATCTTAGAAGGCGAAGTATGGCGTGCTGTGCACTTTGCCGGCTTAGACCCTTACGGCGGCTTTCTTCACGCCGACCGTCCTGGAAAGCCTAGTTTGGTCTTGGATTTAATGGAAGAATTCAGGCAGCAGCTCATCGATAAGAGTGTCATCAAGCTTATATCGAGGAAGGAGGTTGCTCCTGAAAATTTCACAGTAAAGGAGAATGTTTGCTCTTTAGGCGATGAAGCTCGAAGGACATTGTTGACAGAGGTATTGGAAAGATTTGAAGAATACGTGGCTGTTGGCGATGAGAAGGTCAGATGGTGTGACCTAATAGTAAACCAGGCTAGAAAGATTGGAAAATACTTGAGGGGAGAGATACCGCTGTATGAAGGCTTCTTCCTCCGGTGGTAAACTTCCAATAGACGTATGGGAGATAGTCCAGTATTACTACTGTCCTAGGAAAATTTACTTTCTAAGAACTTTAGGGGTTCCTGTGGTGCAGAAAAGAAAAATGGCTATGGGTCAAGATGAGCACTTGAAAGAGATAAAAAGACTGAAGGAGAGACAATCGGTCTTCGGCTTCAGGAAAAGCGATGTGGAAGAAATATACCAAAAACTGGCGTTAGAGGATGCGGAGCTGGGTTTAGCAGGACAGATAGATACTGTCATCAAACTTAAGAACGGTAAAATTATGCCGGTGGAGCTGAAATATTCCGACTATGTGGCCGCGTTCAGAAGCAGGAAAAAACAGCTCACAGCCTACGCCATTCTCTTGGAGAGAAAATTTAATCAGATTATAGATACGGGTATTCTCTATTTTCCCATACAGAATAAGCAAGTGACGGTTTCAATAACATACGAGGATAAGAAAAACTTACTCGCTGACTTGGAAAAGATAAGGCAGTTGATTCTCAGCGAGAAAATACCGCGTAAATCTCAGAGCGAGAAATGCCGTTACTGTGAAGCCACCAGATACTGTGGTTAATGTGAACGCCTTCATATATCCCACATCGATTTTTTAATGTTCACAGGGGAGGTCTTGAACCAAAAAGGATAAATGCCTATCAACAAAAAATAACCGTAGGTAAGGGACGGTTTCAATAGGAAGACTCATAAAATGAGGATTGAAAGGCTCCACCGCCACCTCAGGGTGGAGGCGCTCATACCGTTTCAATAGGAAGACTCATAAAATGAGGATTGAAAGAGGGAGAATTACGATTTTATGCTTGGTGGGCCGACAAGTTTCAATAGGAAGACTCATAAAATGAGGATTGAAAGCTTCCGATGGCCCACTGGGGAAATGCCCAAAATGCCGGTTTCAATAGGAAGACTCATAAAATGAGGATTGAAAGCACATTACTGGGACACGGAAGTGGGCGGCGGGTGGGGGTTTCAATAGGAAGACTCATAAAATGAGGATTGAAAGGTTAAGTTTTCTGCTGAACCGAGGAATTTCATTTTCGGGTTTCAATAGGAAGACTCATAAAATGAGGATTGAAAGAGGACTTCGGCTTGGCTGAGGTTGTGGTTTTCAGCCAAGTTTCAATAGGAAGACTCATAAAATGAGGATTGAAAGACCGACTGGAAAACATCCTAAAAAAAGTTGAACAAGTTTCAATAGGAAGACTCATAAAATGAGGATTGAAAGGTCATATTATTTACCTAAAGTCCCTTTTGGTCATCCAGGTTTCAATAGGAAGACTCATAAAATGAGGATTGAAAGTGTAGTAGATGCGGCCGGCTGTCTCCAGCTCCACCTGCAGTTTCAATAGGAAGACTCATAAAATGAGGATTGAAAGTCAAGTTTCCCGATGGCAGTGAAGTGGAAACTTCTTAGTTTCAATAGGAAGACTCATAAAATGAGGATTGAAAGTTGAAGCGGTTAAAATAGGCAAATTCGAGGGAGAAGTTTCAATAGGAAGACTCATAAAATGAGGATTGAAAGTCGAAATAACTGAGCGAAAATGGAAATGCCTCAGATGGTTTCAATAGGAAGACTCATAAAATGAGGATTGAAAGTAATTCTGAAATCGTTTTTTATTTTTTCAGGCACGTTTCAATAGGAAGACTCATAAAATGAGGATTGAAAGAATTCTCCCGAAGCTCCTTGACCACCTTAGCCCTCATGTTTCAATAGGAAGACTCATAAAATGAGGATTGAAAGGGCGTAGGTGTCGGTGCAGGTAAAGGCGTAGGAGCAGGTTTCAATAGGAAGACTCATAAAATGAGGATTGAAAGTTAAAATCAGTCTCCTTGTAAAACATCATTTTTTATGTTTCAATAGGAAGACTCATAAAATGAGGATTGAAAGTGTATTGCGGTGGATAAGGCTTTTTCTGGATCATCGAGTTTCAATAGGAAGACTCATAAAATGAGGATTGAAAGGTTATTTGTATGAACATCATCCTTCAACCTTCTTTAAGTTTCAATAGGAAGACTCATAAAATGAGGATTGAAAGCGACATACTGCGCTCCCAAGAAAATCAGGAGAATCAGTTTCAATAGGAAGACTCATAAAATGAGGATTGAAAGTATAGCATTAGTCATCCTACCAGTCGCCTGTTGTTTGTTTCAATAGGAAGACTCATAAAATGAGGATTGAAAGTCTTTATAACCTCCATCCTCCTCTCTGAGTCTTTTTGTTTCAATAGGAAGACTCATAAAATGAGGATTGAAAGTGAAAGGCGCCGAAGCGCTCCGCAATCTCAGGTGTGAAAGTTTCAATAGGAAGACTCATAAAATGAGGATTGAAAGAGTTTGAGAGCGTAATTACCCTTACGTAAGCACCGAGGTTTCAATAGGAAGACTCATAAAATGAGGATTGAAAGTGAAATTTTATTTTACTTTGATTTATCAGTCTAGCCATGTTTCAATAGGAAGACTCATAAAATGAGGATTGAAAGGGCTCACCGTCAACCGCCTCAAGCAGGCCTGCGAGGAGTTTCAATAGGAAGACTCATAAAATGAGGATTGAAAGAGACGACATCCTTCCAGAGCCCGGCGTCACCCCTGGTTTCAATAGGAAGACTCATAAAATGAGGATTGAAAGGAGTTTACGTTGTGGATGCGGAAGCAGGGGTTTGGGCCGTTTCAATAGGAAGACTCATAAAATGAGGATTGAAAGAATTCCCCTTGGCAAGTTTATAGAAATGGAAGTGATGTTTCAATAGGAAGACTCATAAAATGAGGATTGAAAGAATTCCCCTTGGCAAGTTTATAGAAATGGAAGTGATGTTTCAATAGGAAGACTCATAAAATGAGGATTGAAAGGATGGCTGGTGCGCCCTTCCTCTACGGGCACAATCTGCCGTTTCAATAGGAAGACTCATAAAATGAGGATTGAAAGGAGGGGACAGGTTGAGGGGGAGCTTCTCCTTCAGTTGTTTCAATAGGAAGACTCATAAAATGAGGATTGAAAGATGTCGTTAAGCCGCCTCTGATACCACTTGGCGACTTGTTTCAATAGGAAGACTCATAAAATGAGGATTGAAAGTCTATTCCAAAATCATAATAAAGCCACTCCACTTCTGTTTCAATAGGAAGACTCATAAAATGAGGATTGAAAGAGTAGCCATCCTTTACGGTGTAGGCTGTGGTAGAAGTTTCAATAGGAAGACTCATAAAATGAGGATTGAAAGGAAGGCTCAGGACTTGCCCGCCGACGTGACTTCGGTGTTTCAATAGGAAGACTCATAAAATGAGGATTGAAAGTAGGCGGATGTAGGGTCGCATCCAGCAGCCTAGTTTGTTTCAATAGGAAGACTCATAAAATGAGGATTGAAAGTTAGATGAGGAGTAAAACTCTATTTTTTATTCCCTAGTTTCAATAGGAAGACTCATAAAATGAGGATTGAAAGCTTTAATTCATCCCCCTTTTGAAAAGATAGGAAAGGTTTCAATAGGAAGACTCATAAAATGAGGATTGAAAGTTGAAGCGGTTAAAATAGGCAAATTCGAGGGAGAATTAGTTTCAATAGGAAGACTCATAAAATGAGGATTGAAAGTTTTATTCTCCTTTTAAAATTGAATTTATAGCTTCATGTTTCAATAGGAAGACTCATAAAATGAGGATTGAAAGCGCTCAACAAAGATTGAGTTTAAGACTTATTAAAAGTTTCAATAGGAAGACTCATAAAATGAGGATTGAAAGCGTAATCCGCGTTTTTCGGGCCGTTTAGGGCAAGTTTGTTTCAATAGGAAGACTCATAAAATGAGGATTGAAAGTTGCTTTCGGTTAAAACTGCTAATGTCGTTATTACAGTTTCAATAGGAAGACTCATAAAATGAGGATTGAAAGACCATTTTTCTATATCTTCCGCGGCTTTCGGTCTTGGTTTCAATAGGAAGACTCATAAAATGAGGATTGAAAGATCAGGCTAGCTAAAAGCTAGTCTAACGTTAGAATGGGTTTCAATAGGAAGACTCATAAAATGAGGATTGAAAGCCTCTTCTCTGAGGTGAGGGTAGGCTTTCAGGTAGCGTTTCAATAGGAAGACTCATAAAATGAGGATTGAAAGCTTTTTTTGTAAAATTCAAGAAATAAATTTTTTCCTTTGTTTCAATAGGAAGACTCATAAAATGAGGATTGAAAGACGAGATCGCAGGCAAACCCCCAACTCCACCAACGGCACCGTTTCAATAGGAAGACTCATAAAATGAGGATTGAAAGAAAAAAGTCAGCCCCCCCTCTCAGTTTCCTCTTTAAGTTTCAATAGGAAGACTCATAAAATGAGGATTGAAAGTTATCATAACCACGGAAGACAATGTAAACGCAAACGCGTTTCAATAGGAAGACTCATAAAATGAGGATTGAAAGTCCCATTTTCCCTCTATGGCTCTTTCAAGTATTTTGGTTTCAATAGGAAGACTCATAAAATGAGGATTGAAAGGAGATTAAAAAAAACGAAGAATAAGCGTTCCCTTTAGTTTCAATAGGAAGACTCATAAAATGAGGATTGAAAGGGGCTCGGCATCGAAGCCTTAACCGTCACGTCTCCAAGTTTCAATAGGAAGACTCATAAAATGAGGATTGAAAGTCGGTTGTCTCTTTAGGACAACATTGCCTTATCTAAGAGTTTCAATAGGAAGACTCATAAAATGAGGATTGAAAGTAAATAAATTGTCAGCCCAAGACCACCGCCCACCAAGTTTCAATAGGAAGACTCATAAAATGAGGATTGAAAGCCTTACTTCTATTCCTCTATAGTAGTAATCATTCTCGTTTCAATAGGAAGACTCATAAAATGAGGATTGAAAGATCTTAGTGATCCTCTTAGTAGTAGAAGCTTCAACGTTTCAATAGGAAGACTCATAAAATGAGGATTGAAAGGCGGACTTGGAGCAGCGGGAGTCGGATGTGTTCTTCGGTTTCAATAGGAAGACTCATAAAATGAGGATTGAAAGACCGGCATACTGTCATTTCAGGCATAACACAATCAGGGTTTCAATAGGAAGACTCATAAAATGAGGATTGAAAGACGCGTGGAAACCCCACGGAGACCAACCTTGAACATAGTTTCAATAGGAAGACTCATAAAATGAGGATTGAAAGCCTGATTTCACCACCAAGCCAACTGGTGGTGATGGACAGTTTCAATATGTCAGTTTAAGAACGATTTGAACGCTCAAGGAGGCAAAAGCCGAGGAAATCCTATAAGGGCTCCACTTAGCTCCTTATCCTAATCCCAAACAGCCCTAACGCCATGTTTAAAGGACCTCTGCGTGGTTCCTATGCGAAGATGGGGGTTTAGGTGAAGTTAACCCGCCGCAAACTTGTAGCAGTCACCGCCTTAGGGGGGATAGGCGTTCTGTTGAGCGGTTATTTTCTCGCCATCTCTACTCGGAAGATGATGGAGGTGGAGAGCGGTGGTGAAAACGTGGAAGTTTATCTGATAAAGACGTCGGACAGAAGCGTTGGAATAAGAAGTATCCTCCGCCGATTCGGCTTGGAGAGTTATCGTGGAAAAACCGTTGCCTTGAAGGCTAACTTTAATAGCGCCGACCCCTTCCCAGCCTCAACACATGTGGAAACCCTCCGAAGCTTGGTGGAAGAGCTGAAGAAAGCCGGAGTAGGCTCGCTGACCTTGGCCGAGCGGAGCGGCATGGGCGACACCCGGAAAGTCTTAGAGCAGATGGGCGTCTTCAATCTTTCAGAGAAACTGGGCTTTAAAACAGTGGTGCTGGACGAGGAGGGCAGGGATGGGTGGGTCAAGATCCAGCCGAAGGGAACCCACTGGCTGAAAGGATTCCCCATCGCAAGAGTTTTCCTCGACGCCGACAGGGTGGTTCAAACTTGCTGCCTGAAAACCCACCGTTTCGGAGGGCATTTCACCATGTCCCTGAAGAACTCGGTAGGCCTTGTGGCTAAGCACTTTCCCGGTGAACCGTATAACTACATGTGGGAGCTACATTCCTCCCCTTATCAGAGGCTTATGATTGCCGAGATCAACCGGTTCTACAAGGTCGACTTGGTGCTCATGGACGCTTTGGAAGCCTTTGTGAGCGGAGGGCCTGAGCGCGGCGAACTGGTGAAACCTAGCCTCCTGCTGGCCAGCCGAGACAGAGTTGCCATCGATGCGGTGGGAGTAGCCATCCTCCGAAGCCACGGTTCGACGAAGGAGGTCATGAAAGGAAGAATCTTCGACCTAGACCAGATCCGCAGGGCAGCTGAACTCGGCCTAGGCGTCAGCTCACCCTCAAAAATAAAGCTCATCCCTCTAGACGGGGAAAGCGTCGGGGAAGTGAAAAAGCTTGAGGAAATCCTCCGTTCTCAAGGATAAAACCGTCTCCTATTTCAGTATCGCCCCGCAGAAAGGGCAGAGGTTGTATCCTTTCAAAAGCGGTTTACCGCAGCTGAGGCATCTGGGCTGGGAGGCTGAGTTGACCAAAGACGAGACCTGTTTTCTGATGTAGGTCCACAGTTTTTCCTCGAAATATTTGTAGGCTGCAGCGCTCGCACCCGCGGCTATTAGGCCGGCTCCCAGCGTGATCGCCCCCACTATGGCTGAGGCGGCGATGTTCTTCCCCCAGTCGCCGGTTCCCACGGTGACCTCGAAGTCGTTGGGGTTGCCCTTAACCACGATGTCGAGGCATCTCCTCGCTCCGAGGAGGGTTCTCACAGCGTCTGCTTTTATGGCTTGAACATGGTAGAAGCCGGCTTTTCTGGTGAGTTTGGCTTCAAAATCATGGGTGTTGCAATAGTCCACGATCGACGTTGCAAGCCGTCCTAAATCCACGTTTAAAGCAGTCCACCGCTCCTTTCTAACCAAGGAACATACCAGCCTGGGGAAGCTGTGACATCAACAGTACACCGGGCCTCCTTTAATCTTTCCGGCCAGAAGATGTTTTTAGTCTTTTCTGGAAAGAAATAATCAGCATCCACAGGAATGTTTAATGGAGAGGCTGACAAAAGTTCTATGGCCGGTGAACTGAATGGCTGCGCGCAACTCCGTCGAAAGCTGGGAAGAAAGGAGCCGGTTGAAAATCGCCTCCGCCTTCTCTCTTGTAGGCGGAATTCTAATGCTTTCAGGTAGCTTAGTCAGGTGGTTTTGGTGGAGCCGGGGATGGATGAGCGGAAGCCTCATGGGTATGCACATGATGCGCATGGGGCCGATGATGGGCGGCTGGCCGGGAGGGCCGCTCCCCATATGGAGCATAATAGGCCTTGGAGGCGGACTCGCTGTGGTCCTCTGTGCTCTTCTTCTCCATGCTAGACCTGACCGACGTCTCCTAGGAGCTCTTATCATAGTTTTCTCCTCCCTGAGCATTCCAGCCTCACTAGGAGGATTCGTGGCAGGCTTCTTCTTAGCGGTTTTGGGCGGAATATTAGCTCTCACTTGGAAAGTAGCCCCGCCTAGCACCGGTAGGTGGGTCTACGCTCCTCCGCAGCCTACCCTAAAGGAAGGCGAGACACCTACAGACGCCCTCTCCGCTGCTTTAACTTTGATGCGCCCGATTCTTTCCGAGGATGAGCAAAGGGTTTTGGAGGAGATAGTTAAGGCTCGGGGGGAAATCCTCCAAAGAGACCTACCCAAGAAACTGGGTTTCTCCAAGGCTGCCGTCAGTAAGGTCATTTCAACCCTAGAAAGGAGAGGCGTGGTGGCTAGGGAAAAATACAAATGGACCTACCGGGTTAGACTCTCGGAAAGGCTTATTTCAGAGGCTAAAAACAGTTATGAATAATTAGAAACGTTTAAAAACAAAAATAAACTATTTCTAGGCTTAACTAATTGTAAAAAGGTTTAACAGAGGCTTTCTGCTATTCTCAGCCAACAAAAAAGGAGGTGTGAATGGAAAATGGGAGACGACAAAAAAATCTTGACCGTTACCCTAGTGGCGATTTTAACATTGGCCGCAGCCTTCTCTCTAATATGGATAAGTGCGCAGGCTTCCCCGCTGCCGACAGTGAGGATGCGCCCCTCCGATAACTTGACTTTTCAAGGGAGATGGAGCGGTATGGGCGGCTATGGAAGCGGGGTTATGGCCCCCCAAGCCGGTAGGCCTACTCCCTACGGGTGTGGAATGGGCCACGGAATGATGGACGGCTGGCACGGTCCCAGCGGAGGAATGGGCTGGGGTATGGGGTGCCCGATGATGGGGGTTTCCGCCTACTCTTATCCCCCCCGCCTCCTCCAGCCTCTATCCATCGAAGAAGCAGTGAAAATTGCGGAAGGCTATCTGGCGTCCTTAGGTAACCCTGACCTCGCGGTGGAGGAAATCGAAGAGTACACGCTGAATTTCTATGTGCTCTACTACGAAAGAAGCACAGGCATGGGCGCTTTCGAGATGCTCATCGACAAGTACACGGGAAACATCTACCCGGAGCCCGGGCCTAACATGATGTGGAACACCAAATACGGGGCAATGGGCAGGTACTGGGCGGCTTCCTCAGCGGACATGCCCATAACCCGGGACCAAGCCGTCAAGATTGCTCAAAACTACCTAGACCTCTATCTCCCCGGAGCCACGGTGGAAGATGTCCACGCCCTTTACGGCTACTACACAGTTATGATCGCCCTCAACGGCCAGACCTACGGCATGCTCAGCGTCAACGGTTACAGCGGTCAGATCTGGTACCATACATGGCACGGTCTATTTGTTCAAGAAATTGAAGTAGAATAAACTCCGGCTTTTATCAAGCCGGGGCTCCCGATTTTTTATGATCCTTAAACCTCGGTTGTTGTGATCCAACCCCGTTTTCTAGTCAAATGCTTTTTTGATGCAGAAAATCGATTTCGTCGGTGGTGACATGAAATTTTCAATCCGTCGGCTTAAAAATTTAAATACAGAAATCCGGCTTCACCTTTTACGTGATGATAAATGAAATTGAGGGCAGTTGATCTAACTCAGCCGCTGGGAATAAAAACTCCGCCGTTTCCCGGCGGTAGACCCATGACCATTAAATATACGAATAGGATTTCCGGTGACGGATATGGTCAGCAGGAATACACTTTCACAACTCACACGGGGACGCATCTTGACGGCCCCTTGCACTTTGACCCGAAAGGCGAGGACCTTGCAAGTTTACCCATGGATAAGCTCTTCGGGGAAGGGGTTATCGTCGACGTCAGTGAAGTCGGGGAATACGGAATTTACACGCCTAAGCACGTTACGGAAAAGGTTGAAGTTAAGAAGGGGGATATTCTCATAATTCACACAGGCTTCCACAAGTATTATGTCGGAGACAGAGACCCGGATGAGGTGGCCTACTTCTACAAGCACCCTGGACCTGACTGGGAGTTCAGAAACTGGTGCGCTGAAATGAAGTTTAAATGGCTAGGGGTGGACGCTGCCTCTCAAGACCATCCTATGAACATAGCTGACCTCAGAAAGTTGAGGCCCAAGTTCGTCGAAGAATTCGAGAAGAAACACGGCAAAAAGAGGGAGGAGATTTTCCCCGACGAAATGGAGCATCTGATGCACTGGTCGCTTTTCGCCAAGCCGCATCAGATCATTCACGTCGAAAACGTAGGCGGAGACATCGACAGCGTGCTAAACCGCCGGGCGTTGATCGGCTGCTTCCCCCTCAAGGTGGTGGACGGAGAGTCCAGCCCCTGCAGGGTCGTAGCCTTTATCGAAGACTGATAATTTCAACGAGTCCAAACTGCTTGGGAAACTTGGAAGCCGCGGGATGTCGCCTTACCGGTTACAGGGCCAAGTATCCGGTAGGCCCCATCGTCTCCTAGCCTCGGCTACTGCTTTTTCAAAGCATTCAAGGGGCGGGTATACGATGCCCGCTCCCACCTGTCCTATGCCTGGAGACCTGTGGGCTAAGCCGGTGTTGATTACCGGAGTGATGCCTGTTCGCAGCACTTTTCTGATGTCTATTCCCAAAGGTGTGCCTTCATAATCCAAGTACGGTATCCGGTAGTCTCTATGTTTGGCAACGGTTATCCTGTACATCTGCTTGGTGGATTGAACTCCGAAGCTCGGCGACCCGCCTACGAACTCTGCTATGGCTGGAGAAGCCGCCATGGCGAATCCCCCGATACCCGCCGGCTCTGAGATGTAGGAGTCCCCCACCACGGGGTTGGCGTCCTCTAAGCGGAAGCCTTGGAAGATCTTTCCGCTTGACTGCACGGGGGCAGGTGCGGTGAACCACCGGTTTCCCAGACCGCTTACTCTGATTCCCAGCTCGACGCCGTTGGTCGTTATCGCTGTGACCACCGTGCTGTAGTTGATTCCTTGAGCTGGATCCATCGTCGCCTTACTGGACGCCATGGACAGGTTCAGGAAGAAATGGTCGTTTCCCCCGATAAAGTCGAGAACTCTGGCTAAAGTTTCTCTTTCTATGTTCGACCTAACTAGGGGTGGGGTGATGGTTTTGAAAAAAATCGCCGTCGCCGACTTGTTTCTGTTATGGCATTCGTCTCCTCTTCTCAGAGCTTCAGCTATCATTCTTTTCAAATTGATTTCCCCTAAGGCTTTTATCGCCGCCTTTAGCGCAGGCATCAAGGCTTTTTCCATCCATCTCAGCCTTTCCACCACCTCCGTGTTGTTAGCTCCGAACCTCAAGGTCTTAACCTGCCCTACGCCCTCGTTCAGATTGGAGAAGGCCGTGTTTCCGAAGGTTTTGTTCTTCACGACGAACACGGGCATGGAAGGTGAAATGATTCCCGCCATCGGCGCAACGGCATCATGTTCATGGGTTGTCGAAAACCTGATCCGGCCTTGTTCCACAAGTCTGGCGGCTTCCTCAACATCTCTGGCTAAACCTTCGTATACAAGGGCTCCTAGGGCCGCGCCTTTCATGGGTCCGCACATTCTCTTCCATTCTATCGGGGGCCCTGCGTGCAGAAGCATGTCTTCCTTCATTCCAGGTATGACTTTCACAGCTTTGTTGATGTCCACCAACACGGTTTCCGCGTTTACTATTTTCTCGATCACTCTCGCGTTGGCTTCGTCTATCATTTCATCCACAGTTTTACTCATGCTTTCCCTGTTCCCCTGTTACTATGACTGTCTTCGGTGAATTAGATGAAAACCTGCGTGCTCCGGAAATGTTCTATTAGTCCAAAACAGCGTCCGCGTCTACCTCAACCAGAAGCTCTTCTGATGCTAGGCTTTTGACGACGAGAAGGGTGCTGGCTGGGAGAACGCCCCCTTTAAAGTATCGTTTACGCACTTCATGGAACTTAGGGCGGTTTTTGAGGTCGGTGAGGTAGATTCGCATCCTCACTATGTTATCCAAAGTTCCCCCGCTGGCTTCCAAGATGGATTTCAAACACTCGAACACGTGAACTGTCTGCGCTTCCATGTCTCCCTTACCGACGATTTCCCCTTTTTCGTCGAAGGCCGCTTGGCCGGAGATGAACAAAAACTTGCCAACCTTGACGGCGGGAGAAAGCATCCCGTTTCCCGGCCACACCCGGGACGTGGTTATGCATGTTTTCTCAACCATGGAGATCCCTTCTCTGTTGACTCACCTTTTTACAATTAAATTATTAAGTATAACGGTTAAAAGCTAGGCCTACAAAAATGTTCTAGAGGCGGCTGAATTACCCGCCGGCAACCGGGGGCGCCAAGGTTATCTCGTCGGCCTCCGGGTCAAATTCGGTGGTGACTTTTCGCAGATGCTTTTTCCGTTTGTAGGCAAGCCACCCTTGCTTCAGCTTTTCCTGGAAAATCTTCTTCGCTTCTTCGACGGAAGAGGGGTCGCTTTCGCTCCATTTCACCTTCTTGTTTTCGAGGAAAACCTTAAGCTCCCCCATCCTCATCACACTGGCAGACTTGTGGCTGAATGTATAACTGGAACGCAGATGAATTAAACCCGTCGATTAATTTCGTTTAAATTTTCGCGTATTTAAAGGTTGAGAAAAAGGTTCTCTTGTTGAAAGTCAAACTTTTCGGAGGGCTTTGAGGATTTTCTCCGCCGTAAGGGGGAGATCCCTTATCCTCACACCTGTGGCGTTGTACACGGCGTTGGCTATGGCTGCGGCCGTGGGCACCAAACCCGGCTCTCCCACGCCCTTCGCCCCGTAGGGGCCGTCGGGGTCGATGGACTCCACGATGACGGTCTCGGCTTCCGGCATATCCGCGGAGGTCAGCAGTTTGTAGTCTCGAAAATTCGGGTTAAGCATGATGCCCTTTTCGTCTAAGAGGATCTCCTCGGTCAGAGCGTAGCCTATGCCTTGGTGTAGGGCGCCTTCAATCTGGCCCTCCACCGTTTGGGGGTTTATAGCCCGGCCGACGTCATAGGCGGACACCATCTTGAGCACTTTCACATCCCCTGTTTCCGTATTCACCTCCACCTCAGCGAACTGCGCGCCGAAGGGGTGAGTCGGCGCTATGCGGCCGTAGAACGACCTAACATCCGGGCTTTCCGTGTTGGGAGTGTCGTAGTCCGCCTTGCCCATGATGGTCCTCCCCTCGGAAAACTGTGCAAAACGGATCACATCCGAGATGGGCGCAGACCTACTGGGGTTTCTTTTAACGTAAATTCTCTGACCCCCCGCTTCTAAGTCTTCAACTTTGGCGTCCAGCATCCGAGCGGCGACTTCCAAAAGTTGGCGTTTAACCTCCGCGGCAGTTGCCTTCACCGCGTTGCCTACTATGAAGGTTGTTTTACTGGCATAGACCCCGTAATCGTAGGGGCAGATGTCCGTGTCGGCTGTAATTAGATAGACATCCCTCACCCTGATCCCCAACTCTTCCGCAACCATCTGTGCCAGCACCGTGTCGGAGCCCTGCCCGATATCAGGCGCTCCGGTAATTAGGGTCACTGTGCCGTCTTCGTTGAGCTTTATCATGGCGGAGGCGGTGTCGCTGCCGAGACAGTAGCCGGTGGAGTGTATCATAGACGCCATGCCCACCCCCCTCGCCTTGCCGCCGGCTCCTTTCGGTGTTTTCCGCTTTTTATCCCAGCCTATTCTTTCCGCTCCTTTCCGAACGCATTCTTCTATGCCGCAGCTGGTTATCTGCCATCCGATGGCGGTTACATCGCCGCTTCGAACGTGGTTTTTCAGCCTAAACTCCTTAGGGTCTATTCCCAACTCTTCCGCCATTAAGTCTATCTGAGACTCCACGGCAAAATTTATCTGAGGATTTCCATACCCGCGGAAGGCGCCCGCCACAGGCGTGTTGGTGTATACGCAGTACCCTACATACTTCACGTTGGGGCATCTGTACAGCGAGACGCCGGCTCCTAAGCCGTAGGGTACCACACACGGCCCGTGGGAGGCGTAGGCCCCAGTGTCAAAGACAGCCTTGATCACACGGGCTGTAAACAGGCCGTCTCGGGTTACTCCCGTCTTCAGCTCAACAATGCAAGGGTGCCTAGTTCGGGTGGCGGAGAAAACCTCCTCCCTGCTGTACTCCATCTTGACGGGCCGGCCTGTCTTCTTAGCCAGAAGCGCTGCGAAAGGTTCTACGATGAGCTCGGACTTCGCTCCAAAACCTCCTCCTATGGAGGGAACCATGCACCTGACCATGCTCAAAGGCATGCCTAAAATCTTAGCCAACGCGCTCCGCATGGAGAAGGGGTTCTGAGTAGGCGACCAAACTGTCAGTTTCCCCGCGCGGTCGAAGCTGCAGACGCATACATGCCTCTCCAAACAGCAGTGGGCAACCCGCGAAGTTGCATACCTGTCTTCAAAGACGGAGTAAGCCTCCTTCAAGCCTTTTTCCACGTTTCCCTGCCCCCCCTCCACCGTTTTTGCAACGTTATTCTTCACTCCCGGTATCTCCGGGTGAAGCTGGGGGGCGTCGGGCTTCATGGCCTCCTCCGGGTCGTAAACAGCCGGCAGCACCTCGTAGTCTACGTTTATCAGCTCCAAAGCTTCCTCAGCAACGTCCTCGTCCACAGCGGCAACTGCTGCCACAGGCTCCCCAACAAACCGAACCCTACTGTCGAAAACATATTGGTCGTAGACACAGTAGGGAGGGACATGGGTGCCCCACAAGATTCGGGGAGCATCTCGGTGGGTGACTACAGCCTTCACGCCCTTAAGCTTCTCCGCCCCAGCCGTGTCGACTCTGAGAATCTTGGCGTGGGGGTGAGGGCTTTTTAAAACTCTGCCGTAAAGCATCCCCGGCAGCTTTATGTCTCCTGTGTATACTGTTTCCCCTAAGGCCTTCTTCAGCACGTCAACCTTCGGCAGGCTTCTGCCAACGCATGAAAACTCGCTCATCACCGGCCCTCATTTCTCAAAACCTTAGCGGCTGCTAAGATAGCTTTGACAGGTTTAACGTAGCCCGTGCACCGGCATAGGTTCCCGGAGATAGCTTCCCTTACCTCCTGCTCTGTGGGGTCCGGGTTCTCGTCAAGCAAAGCCTTGGCGGCGAGAATCATCCCAGGCGTGCAGTAGCCGCATTGAATGGCGCCCTCTTCGATGAAGGCCTTTTGAAGCGGATGGAGGTCAGGCCCCTTGGCAAGACCTTCGATGGTGATTATCCTCCTACCCTCCGCCTGCGCGGCGAGCAACACGCAGGACTTAACGGCTTTCCCGTCCATGAGAACAGTGCAGGCGCCGCATTCGCCCGTGCCGCAGCCGTACTTAGTTCCGGTGAGGTTGAGTTCGTTTCTCAGGACGTGAAGCAACGTCCAATGAGGCTTCACCGCCACCTCATAGTCTTCCCCATTTACATTTAACTTGATGAGCATTCGCCCCACCTGCATCATCCTCCCCTTAACGCTTTATCCGCCGCCTGGGTTAACGCATGTTTAACGAAAACCCTGCTCAGCTCCCGGCGATATTCGGCGGAGGCTCTGACATCGCTGATGGGCCTAGTTTCCTCCGAGGCTGTTTCAGCCGCCTCCTCAACAAGGGAAGCCTCCAGTTTTCTCCCTTTAACCAAAGCCTCAGCCTTCCCAGCCCTCAGGGGCGTGGGCGCCACCGCCCCCAGCACTATTCTAGCATCTTCGCAGGCGCCGTTCAAGCCTAAGGTAACCCGGACCGCAGCGTTCACCAGAGCGATATCCCTTCGCGTCCGACCCTTTTTGAGGAATACCGCCGCCGTGCGAGCTGGCTGCGGTGGAACTTGGATTTCGGCGAGGAGTTCCCCCTTCTGCAGAACGGTTTTCCTAGGGCCTAGGAAAAACTCCTCTAAGGTGACGGTTCTCTCCCCGGTGGGGTTGAGTATTTTCGCCTTGGCTTCCAAGGCAATCAGCCCTGGAGGGAAATCTGCGGAGGGCACAGCGCTGCAGATGTTTCCCCCAACTGTAGCGGTGTTTCGAATGGAAGGGTCGCCCATCCGGGAGGCTTCCTCCCAGAGGACGCTGTAGGGTTCCCTCTTCAACAGTTTGGAGTCTAAGACTTCGGAAAGCGTGGTGGCGGCGCCGATCTTTAAGTGGTCTCCCTCGCTTTTAACGTAGTTCAAGCCTAAGCGGGTAATGTCCACGAGGCATTCAACCTCCGGCTTCTCAACCAGTAAGTCTGTGCCCCCTGCAATGGGCCTCGCCCGCTCTCCGTACTTGGCCAGCAGAGAAACAGCCTCCTCCACGGTCATAGGCCTGTAGTACTCTGTAGGCCTGAAAAGTTTCTTCACCTGCGAGCCTCCTCTTATGTATAAGTTTAGTTGACGGTGTATCTGTGTAACCTCTTTAGCCTTATTTATTTTTTCCGCCGGACTTGTGAAAGAAATCTGATTCTCTCTTAGCTTTGCATGCTAAGCCTTGGAACCTATTTGACGCCTATTCTTTTGTACAGGTTCAGGCATTCTTCGGATAACACGCCTTCGACGATTTCGATGCTGGCTGAAGCCTTTTCTATCAAAAATCTGCATCTGACAGGGATTCTTTTTTTACCTAGTTTAGCTGTTTCCTCCATGGATGCGCCGTAAACTATCCTAGTTAAGCCTGCCCATATGCATGCGGCTGAGCACATGGGGCAAGGTTCATGGGTGGCGATGATGGTGCTCCCCTCGAAGCCTAGTCCGCTGAGTTTTTTCGCAGCCTTTCTGATGGCGTTGATTTCAGCGTGGGCAGTAGGATCACTGTCTGTGACCTCGGTGTTATGGGCCTTGGCAACGATTTTTCCTCTTGACACAATGACGGCTCCGTATCCCTTGTTTCCCTCCTTCAAGGCCAACTCAGCTTCTTTGAGGGATATTTTCATGAATTTTTCCCATCCCATTGGGGAAGCCTCACTTTCCTAACTCGATAATCTCTTCGCAAAATTGCGCATACGGCCTGATTTTATCGTAGTTTCTTTTGAATTTTAGGTTCGGATTGACTTGGCGGATGAAGTCTTCCGTCGACTTCTCGTAAGCCTCTCTGCAAACTTCTCTGGTGTCGAAGCCTAGAAGCCTACATGCCTCTAAAATCGGGCAGAAATTGTACGACCTGAAAACGATCCGGTGTTGAGATTTTTTCACTATCTTAACTTCATCCCGGTTGATCCCTATCTTGAGAAGGAGAAGCTCAAAGGCTTTCTCCACATCTGTCCCTTCCAATTTCAACATGCTTTTATTTTTTCTAAACCAAGTTAGTCTTTTGTTTAAAACTTGGCTTTCCAGAATTTTCCAGTTTCTGTTTTTCCATTCCGCTATTTCTTTCAGTTTTTTAACGGCGTCTTTCACCATCCTTTGCTGGCTGTCGGTTATTTTTCCGTTCCGCAACTTGGTAAACGTGAGTTTCACCGAAGATCACTGGGAGCTAGGGCTTAAATGATTAATCCCGTCAAAGTTTTATAGAAGTTCCCGAATAACTGTTTTCCGTGGTTTATTTTGACTGAGACAACCATCATCAAAAACGGTATCGTCGTAACTGTTGACGAGGAGAACAGAATATACAAAGATGGCGCGCTCGCCATTCAAGACGGCCGCATCGTGGATTTGGGCGAAACTGAAAAAATCGAAAAGGAGTATAAAGGGGACATCATCATCGACGCTCGCAAGAAAGCGGTTCTCCCCGGGTTCATAAACCTCCATGCCCATTCAGGTTTGATTCGCGGCACAGCTGAGGACTTACCTCTCTGGGAATGGCTGGCTAAATGGATTGACCCTAAGCATAAGGTTCTGACCAACGAAGACGCCTATATTGCTGCCTCCCTCTGCTACGCTGAGATGGTCAAAGCCGGGATCACCTGCGTTTTAGACATGTACCGTTTCATGCATCGGTGTGCAGACGCAGCTGAGGAGGTCGGTATCCGAGCTGTGCTGGCCCCCTACGTAGCTGACCGTCCTGAGTACGATTATTTCGAGAAGCTCAGCGACAACATCAAATTGGTTGAGGCAAGACATGGAAGCGCCAACGGCCGTATACATGTGTGGTTCGGGTTAGAGCACTTGCTCTACTGCACCGAAGAAGCCTACTACAAGGTGAGTGAACTTTCAAAGAAATACGGTGTAGGCATCCACACCCACGGAGAAGAGTCCCTGGAGGTCGCTTTAAGGTTAACCAAGGAGTATGGGCGTTATCCCATCCAAATATTCCACGACAGAGGCATCTTAGGCCCTAAGACTGTGCTCGCTCACTGCGTTTGGCTCAATCCGACGGAAATCAAACTCCTCGCAGCCACTAAGACAAGCGTAGCACACTGCCCTGTCTGCAACATGAAGATAGCCTCAGGGGTGGCTCCAATCCCCGACTATCTTAACCAAGGCGTCAACGTGGGGTTAGGAAGCGATGGAATAAAAGAGAACAACCGATGCGACCTAATCCAAGAGATGAAAGTAGCCGCCATCCTGCAAAAAGTCCACCGGCTGAACGCTTCGCTTCTGCCCGTGGAGCAAGTGTTACGCATGGCCACCATCAACGGGGCGAAAGCCTTGGGCTTGGAGAAGGAAATAGGCTCCTTGGAAAAAGGTAAGAAAGCAGATGTTATTCTCATCGACTTTAAGAAACTTCACCTAACTCCCTTCCTAGTGGGGAAATACTTCAACATCCTCGCCAACATAGTCTATGCAGCCCAAGCCAGCGATGTGGACACAGTTCTGGTAGACGGAAGAATAGTCATGGAAAACCGTCGGCTGCTAACCGTGAACGAAGAAGAACTGATGGAAAAACATACAAAAGCCACTGAGGAGCTTCTGGAGAGAAGAGAACCTTTCGTCCCCAAAGAAGTTCCAACAGCATGGGATGTGAAAATAAAATAATCATCTTGTCTGATTTTCAACAATATCGGCGAGGGCGGCTAAAAAAAAGAAGGGGAAGTCATTCGCGCACCCATTTTAGCTCCCAAACTTCAGGCTTCTTAAGCCATGGTGCTGTGGGGACTATCTCCTCGCCGCATTTTTGAACATAGTCGATTACTTTATCTTCGTCAACCGTCTTGACCACGCCTTTCTCCATCACTATCTTGCCGTCGATGATCACGGTGTCCGCTGAGTGGCCTGTTCCGTTGTACACGAAATTGTTGATGACAGTGTACTTTGTGACGGGAACCCAGTACACTTTTCGAAGGTTCCACATGACGATGTCCGCCTTTTTCCCCACTTCCAAGGAGCCGATGTCCTTATCCCACAAGAGGGCTTTAGCGCCGTTCAACGTCGCCATCTCCAAGACTTTAGGATTCGGGTCGGCGGTTTTGAGCATAAACAAGTCTGGGTCTGGGAAGATGTAGGGATGCCACGCTTCAGCATGACCTACGGCCACCGTCCAGATGTCTCGGACAAGGTCGTGCGCCGTTCCAGTGCTTGATTCGTCGTTTCCGATGCAGACGTTTATCCCCATGTTCACCATCTGCGGAATCTTCCCCCGCATGGAGACCGCTGAATATACGCCGTGCATGCTTGAACCGGGGACATGAACCACGTTGGAATTGGTTTCTTTAAGCATCAAAAGCTCCCGCCCGTTCACCCAAGCCATGTGGGCTGCCATGAAGTCCGGCCCTAGGACCCCATGCTCGTAAAGATATTCTATATCCCTCTTACCGAAACGTTTGCGGGTCATTTCAACCATGTCATGGGACACACCGGCGTGGGTTAGGATCCCTATCTTATACTTATCAGCCAATTCCCTCACTCCCCTGCACAGCTCAGGGGTGACGTTACAGACTTGCTGCAGGTCAAGCCAAGCTTTGATGCGGCCATTGGCTGCGCCTTCGTATTTTTTGATAAATTCTTCGCTTCGCTTTAGGCATACGTCTGTGGACTCTCTAAGCCTGTCACACAGTTCAGTGAAAGCATCATAGGAGGCGTAGTCTGATTTCGTAGCTTCATGAATGTCCATCAAGTCTCTTCCCAGCACAGCTCTCATGCCTATTTCGGTGACAGCCTTAGCCGGGGCTTCTTCCATCGTTTGGATGGTGCCGCAGTCGCATACTGTGGTTGTTCCGGTTTTCACAGCCTCCAAAAGGTTCTTCAACGCAGCATAATAGTAGTTCTCTTCAGTCAGCTTCATGTAGGTCCAAGAGAAGTATCTCTCACACCAAGGGACAACAGGCACATCGTCCATCATACTTTTATCGTAAGCGGATTCCAGATGTATGTGTCCGTTGATCAAGCCTGGTGTGACGAAGAAGTTTTTTCCGTCAATTACCACGTCGGCTTTATGTTTCTTCTTCACGTCGGAGGGGTCTCCGATGTCAACTATTCTATTTCCCTCTATTGCTATGGAGGCGTTTTCTAGAAGTCGCCTTTGGCTGTCCATGGTGAGGACGAAGCGGGCGTTTTCGATCAAAATATCAGCCATACTTAACACCTGAAGTAAGGTACCGCTTAAAATTATATAAATCTTAGTTAAAAGAAATGAAAAATTTTTCTAACTTCGCGCGTAACTTAATAATGTTCAGCCACAGTTAAATATGCGTGAGAAAGATGGGTAAGGTCGTCATCACAAACATAGGTAAAATAATTTC
Organism: Candidatus Hecatella orcuttiae; assembly: GCA_002011035.2. Taxonomy (GTDB): domain Archaea; phylum Thermoproteota; class Bathyarchaeia; order Hecatellales; family Hecatellaceae; genus Hecatella; species Hecatella orcuttiae. The sequence goes on from MTLY02000003.1 coordinate 718,713, forward strand.
AGGAAATCTGAAACAGCCCGTTTTGAAAGCAGACACTATAGTGGTTCAGGAAGGTAAAATCTCCCAAATCGGTTTCAGCGGGGAGGTGGATGTGGAAAACGCTCAACATATCGTGGACGCCAACGGAATGGTTGTAACTCCCGGCTTCATCGACTCTCACACCCATCAGCTGATCGGAGACTGGAATCCCATACACAATTCGCTGAGGTGGATGGAAAGCTATCTGCTAGCCGGGGTCACCACTCTCATCTCGCAGGGGGAAGCTGTAACCCCTGGATACCCCGGAGACCCAGCTGGGATGAAAGCTATGTCCATAGCCGCTGCCAAATGCTACAAAAATTTCAGACCTGGAGGTGCTTTGAAGGTTCACGGAGGCGCCGTCAGCCTTGTCGAAGGATTCACGGAGGATGATTTCAGGGAGATGGCTGAAGCAGGCGTTTGGCTGGTGGCTGAAATAGGCTGCTTTGGCATAGCCCAGCCTGATAAGGTTAAACCCATGGTGGGGTGGGCTCGGAAATACGGGATGAAAGTCACCATGCATCTGGCGCCCCCCTCCGTGCCTACTTCCACTGGGCTGGGCGCTCATGAGATCATGGAAGTAAACCCGGACATAGTGGCTCATGTCAACGGCGGCTCCACCGCGGCACCCCTGCGGGATGTGGAAATGCTGGTTAAGGAAACAGACCTTCCCTTAGAGTTCGTTTTCAACGGTAATCCTAAGGTGGGCGTTGAAATGATCAGGATGATGGTGGAGAGAAAAGTGTTCCATCGGCTGATCATAGGGTCTGATTCCCCCACCGGCAACGGGCTTATTCCCACGGCTGTCCTTCGGACAGTGGTTCAAATTTCTTCCCTGAATGAGGTTCCCGCGGAAACCGTCATCGCAGCGGCCACAGGCACCACTGCAGATGTATTCGGATTGAAGGATGTGGGTAAAATAGAAGTAGGCCGCGCCGCTGACTTGTTGGTGATAGATAAACCCGCCGGCTCGGTGGGAGCGGACGCTTTAGAAGCCATCGAGGCAGGGGACATTCCTGGAACAGCCATGATAATGGTGGACGGGCGAATAGTCGCCTACCGAGGGCGAGACACCCGGCAGACGGCGAGATACGTAAAAGTGGACGGCGTGGAAAAAAGAATCATGACCCCGGAAGACTACCTCTACGGGCCTTACAGGTTCAGCGGCGAAGTCTTATCTTGACAGCTAAAAATTCCACCCCACAAACCCCGGGTTACGCCAGAAACTCGGCGACCAATTCGGCGATGTCATATACGGCCATCTTCGCGCATCTCTCAGCGGCTACGTCGGTCATGTGAAGCTTGCAGGCTACGCATGCTGTGGCAATATTGGCAGCACCTATTTCCTCCGCCTCCTTAAGTCTTTTTTCAGCAATGTTGAAAGACAAGTTTCGATTAGTAGCTTTAAGGAGACCTCCCCCACCGCAGCAGTTACTCCTCTCGCGGTTGTAGGGCATTTCCAGCAATTTGACTCCCGGGAGATTCTCTAAAATCTGCCTGGGCTCCTCGTAGATGCCGCCCAACCTTCCGATTTCGCAAGGATCGTGGTATGTTACAACCGTTGTCCGCGGCTTAAACTTTAATCTGCCTCCGTTCACCTGGGAGCTTAGAAATTGTGAAAAATGCTCAATCTCGATTTCAGGGTCTATGCCGAGTAAGGTGGGGTATTCATGTTTAAACGCAAGGTAGCATCCAGCGCAGTTCGTGACGAGTTTCTCCACTCCCAATTCTTTGAGTTTTCTCAGGTTGTGCTCCGCTAACCTGTTTGCCGAAAAAGTTTTCCCTGCAAGAATCAAAGGGTGACCGCAGCACCATTCATCGGAACCGAGTATGGTGTAGTTTACTCCCGCTGAGTCAAGGATTCGGACGGTGGATTCAGGTATGGAGGCTATTCTGCCTGTGAAGGCGGAGACGCAGCCTATAAAGTAGGCGATTTTAGCCGGCTTGTTGATTCTAGGTAAAACCTGCTCTTCGATCATCATCGACCAAATGGTTCGCTCGGAGTTGGGCATTGAAAAAATGTTGTTCTCCTTCAGGACGGCTTTATCGATCTCCTTAGCCGGCGGAGGAAGCAGTCCTCTGTTTCCAAGCTCTGCCCGGGTTGCCGTCCACAACTTTGTGAGGTCGATTTTAGATTGACATACCTCTTTACAGTGGCCACAGAGTGTACACTGAAAAACTCTCTCTGCAAACTTATCGCTGAACGGACGCTGTTCAAGCGAATGTTTCCCTCCGAGAAGTAGCTTCATGTAGTATATTTTTCCCCGGGGGGCTGTTGACTCCCATGCGAGCTGATCGAACACTGGGCAGATAACCCGGCAGTAACCGCACTGGGAGCAGACCCACGGCTCCGACGCCATATTAAAGTGCTCCAACATGGAAAGCTTCAAGGGACATAATCCTCCCTAAATAAGCCGGTTAACAAGGGCTCCAACGGCCATGGACAGGCGGTAGAATCTCGGAGGGATGGGAAACCCGAATCTTGTACTCGCCTCGAAGAATTTACCCGGGTTCATTATCCCTCTGGGGTCCAGCTTCTTTTTCACACGCTTAAGCTCCTCAAAATATTCCGTCCCGTATTTCTCGGCGGCATAGAAAGAATTCCAGAGGCCGATTCCGTAAGGGGAGCCCCCCTGCCTTAATCCTATGTCGGTTATATCTTTTATCAAGGCGAACTGGGTGGTGTACTTCAGCGTCTTTCTCTCATCCGTCAAAAACACCGCCATGACTAGGGCGGAATCTCTTGAAACCACGTAGCCTTCAACTCCGAGTTTAATGCCGTATTTTTTTTGAAGCAACTTGATTCCGCCGACGGTAGCACTCAGGCGGTTTAGGGGGACAACGACCTCCCCCGCCAGCAAGGTTGGGCCAAGCCGGCTTATCCGCATGGGGTTGAATCTTTCCTCCCACTCGTGAGTGCACACGTTTTCCTCAGCCAGTTTAGCTTTAGCCTTTCGGAATTCTTCTCCGAAGTAGTTGACCCCGCGGGTAACTTCGGACGCTGGCCCCTCATAGGCTGCTAGAAGAAAGTTTTCTTCCCGAATTTTCACCCGGCTTACTTGGTTCTTTAACTCCACGAGTTCCCTGTCCATGAACTTCAAAAGATAGGGAACAACTTCCGCTTTGGCTAGACTACTGAGGAGGTTTGCCACCGTTTCAAATTCAGAAGAATACAGTGCGCATACGGCTGTTTTTTCAGGTTTTCTACGGATTTTAAACTTTAAGCTTGTGATCACTCCGAGGACTCCCTCGGTGCCGAAAAACCACTTCATCTCAGGCTCCTCTGAGCCTGAGGTAAGCCGCTGTATCCGACCTTGGGGGGAAACCACCTCCAACTCTGCGATTTGCTCACCGAAATATCCGAACTTCAGAGAGCCTATCCCGTAGCCTCCCGTGCTGATCCAGCCGCCGACGGTGCTGGACGGTGCGCTGGTCGGATAGGATAGCACGGTGTAACCTTCGCCTGACAGCTGGTCCATCAGTCTTTTCCATACTATCCCCGCCTCAACCTCCACGGAAGGCTCATCGGAATACAGCTTTTTGATCCTGTTCAATTTAACAAGGTCAAGCACGAGGCCGCCTTTAACCGGCACTGACCCCCCTAACGCCCACGTTCCAGCCCCTCGAGGCACTATGGGAATGCGGCGGTGAAAGGCGAACTCTACTACCTTCGCCACTTCCTGAACGTTTTCAGGCCTGACGATGGCGGCGGGTTGCATGTTGAAGAGTTTGGACAGAAAGCTCGGTATGGGCGCTGTGTCGTGACTGTAGAGGCTTTTCTCCAGCGGATCCTCGGAGATGTCTTCTTCCCCGACGATGTTGCTGAGGTGGGCGAATAATTCATCCATGGTAATGTAGGTGTTACTCATCCCACCCTATTTATCCCTATTCCTGAATTCTCCCCAAAAGTTCCGGCTTTGCAGAGCTACGTTCCCAGTTGTCGCTGGCAGGAAATAATTCCACACGTGTGGAAAAAGGCTGCGTGAAGAATAGACGCGGATCACAGCGGCAAGCTACGTTTGAGCTCCGACTTTACAAATTCCCCCGCCGCCTCATCGGTTAAGTTTGAGGTGGATTCCTGCGTCTTTCGGATAAACATGTTCAAATCTTCTACACGTCGGCTATAGACTGAGGAAAGTCTTTCCCCGGAGTGTTCAGCTATATCTATGGATTCAGCCGCCGTGATCCCGCTTTCCATCGCCAGCCTCACGCCTTCTCCGGAAAATTGGTTGCAAAAACCGGCTGCATCGCCAATCAAAACCACACGGTCTTCTCCGTTCACCGGCCTATCATGAGGAAGGACGGCGGCTTCCTCTTTAACCAATCGAATGGGGTGAAAGGAGAATTCTCGGCGCAGCCATTCTTTAAACTTCTCCATACGGGTAGACATCTGCTTAAAGGAGCCTGTAGGCAGCGCTGTTCCCAGCACAAAAAACCCGTCTTTCGGAACCACATAGGCGTAAAGGGGAGCGATCTCCTGTTTGAAAAACACATAGAAACAGTCGCTGAAATCTCCCTCAGCTTCCCACCATTCCTGTAAAGCTGTAAACATTTTCATACGCCTACACGGATACAGTTTTCTTCTCACCTGGGAAAGCGCCCCATCTGCACCTACAAAATATAAGGCGGAAAACCTCGCCTTCTCACCGTCAACCTCCGCCGCAACCTCCACCCTCCCGCCGGCGAAGCGAAGGCCTTTAAATTCAGCCTTGAACCTCACATCCACCCCGAAGTTCTGCGATGCTTTCTGCAGCCAACGGTCGAAGAGGTCTCGATTTACGTTGAGGAGCCTGTAGCCTCGGACAGCTCCGCCTTTCCTCCTACCTTCAGGCGGAACGTAGAAAAGGCTGAGGGTTGGAGGTGTGCACATTACCTCTTGGGGTAGCTTCAATCCTAGGTCGCTTAAAACCTCAGTGCAGATGGAAGGAAACACTCCCCCGCAGGGCTTATGTCTAGGCGGTGCTCCCTTCTCCAGGAGAAGGGTTCTATATCCGAGTTGAGCGCATTTTATGGCTGAGGCAGCCCCAGCCGGGCCTCCTCCCACAACTATTACGTCAAAACTTTTACCTGTCATACTACCGTCTTCTTCCAACTTGTGGAAGTAGCTTTTCAAGCAAGTCTGTTTTCAATTTTGTCTGGGCGTTAAACTCCCCCTTGTATGCTTCTCCCTCTTTTCCGAGGTCGTAGCAGGTCTGGTCTTCGATGCCGATGATAAGCCCTGGAACCCCCGCCTGCTCTAAGTCGTCCCTATGCTTGCAGTAAAAAGCTTCGCAGCAGCATCCAACATACCCTCTTGCCTTTTCTCTCCTCAACTTCTCTAAAACCTCCATCAGATGTTCGAAGCTTAGGATGGTGATGACCTTCATTCCCACACGCTCAGCCAGCTCGTAGGCTTCTCCAACTGAGCAAACTCCGCACTTTTCGCAGCTGTCTAGGAAGCGGTGTTTGCACGAGAGGTCTTTGGCGCAGTAAGGCAGAAGAAGGTATTCACCTTCAAAACCGTTCTCCGAAAGGCTATGCCGCAAAACAGGGTACAAGCAGTTTACCTCTTCCTCCGAGAGACCTATCTTCTCAAAAGACAACTTATCCGCAGCCTCCAGAATAAGTTCAACGATATGTCCTGGAGTCACCCCAACTATCTGAACGGATTTTTCCGCAAAGAAGCTTTCAACAATATTCTGCGCTTCTTCAAGCTGAGTTGCCTTTAAGGCTGCTTCTAGGTCGAGGATCGCCCGGGATGGGAAGGTGAAGAAATCCCCTGTGATGAATACTTGCTTGATGATTTCTGATTCTCTGTCTAATGCCAGCGAAACCCTCACCAGTCCTCCCGGCGTTTTATCCACTGCATGCACCATTCCCAGCCCATGGGACAAGCGCCTATCCGAATAGATCCACTGGTCAGACTGGAAATAGGGAAGTTTCTCCTTGAACATGTTCTCTTCCGCTTCTGTTAGACTCCCTTCGATCAACCTAACCTTCAAGGCTTTCTCGAATCCTTTCACCAGAGCCTCCTTAATTTTCTGGTAGCTGGGAGTGCTGCCTAGTTCCCAGCTTAGGCATGTTACCCTCTGTTTTACGGACTTAAGCTCCTTATCCTTCAGCTTCACAATGGGTATCCGTAAGGCGCGGATCATAGAGTCTACGTCGAAGTCGGTGAGAAGCGTGCCTTGGAATAGAAACACCTCACCCCGCTCCACACCCCCGGTGCCGGAGATTTTTCTACCGTTCACTTCCACATCGTTTTTCGGCCGGAAGGCTCCTTCGACGCCCAAGGTTTTAAGGGCGTAGATTACTCCTTGGCACATCCACTTGAACAGCTCCTCTCTGGCATGGTAGTTGGGGACAGCGGATTTGGAGGCGACTATTTCCCACCCTATCGACGACTGGTCAAAGTAGATGGCTCCCCCGCCTGTGAGCCTTCTGTTGACGTCGATTCCTTTTTCTTCAACGTAGGATAAGCGGACTTCCTGCTCTACATCTTGATGGTAGCCCACCAAAACCGCTGGGGGGTTGAACCTGAGAAATCGTAGAGTATCCGGAGTGAGATGGGAAGACCGACACTCCAGTAGGGCGTCGTCTAACGCCATGTTCTCCGCAGCAGTACGTACACCTGTATCCAGCAGCCGCCACTCCACAGTCTCCTCACCGGAACACTCCGTTAGCCTAAACAAGTTCTCTCCAAAGGAGCGAGCAACATTCACTGTGGAACTCAACGCTGAGCTTCAGCTTCTCAGCCAGCCGGTATGCCTCCTCACAGGGGTAGGCAAGCCCATTTACGCCAGCCTTCAAAGCCAAGATGTCGGTTTCGATCCTCTGCTCTCCCCTAGGCCGGGCGCACCCTAAAATTATCGGCGTCCTAGGCATGCTCAGTCTTGAAGCAAGGATCACTCTGGCGATGTCCATAGGGCTGGGGGGCGCTGCATGCCCCATGGGCGTTCCTGCCAGAGGCATGAGGGCGACGACGACTACGGCCGCCGGTCGATGTCTGGCAAGCATCTCCACAGCTTTCCCTTCACCCAGCAACCGCCCGTAGTGGATGCCTACCACGATGTGGGGGACGGTTGGTATGCAATTTTTCTCCAGAACGGATAACGTTGAGCTAAAATCTTCCACGCTTCGGTCTAGATGGTAGACTTTCCTAACAGTTTCATCCGCTCCGAGGATGTCGACCATGGCAGCGTCTACACCCACGTCCACTAATTCTTCCGCCAAGGACTGGTCGATAAGCCCTACATGCACCGCCAATTTTAATCCAATCTCCCGCTTTATGCGCTTCATCACGGGGACGAATTTTTTCAGGGGAACACTACCGTCGTGTATGCCGCCGCCAGTGATTAGGCATCCAACTCCCCCGGCTTTTTTGACCAGTTCACATGTTTTGAAAAGTTTTTCAGGGGTTGGCGCTGGGATCATGTTCTCCAGCATTTTTCCTCTGCAGTGTTCGCAGTTAAGCTGACATGTCCTCCCAGTAATGGAGATCCCGGGAAACCTGTAAGGGTCACCGGCTTGGTAGAAAGATGTTGCGTAACGCACCATGCCAGGGGCGTAGAAATGAATCACGTCTCGGAAGTTTCTTCTAGAGAGACGGTAGGCCTTCTCGAAGATAGAGAAAAGCCTGCGGCTGGAGGCGTTGAAACAGTCTTCTATCAAGTTCATGTCCAAGTAAACTCCTAGCATCGATAACGCTGGTTTAACAGCTCCCCAGCCACCTCACCCATCCAGACCCTAACCGGCTCCTCAGAATAGTCCCACAGCTGCCTTCTGATGAGTTCTACATCATCCCGGTTAGGTTGGAAAGGATAGTTCCGCAGCTCCCCCAAATATGCTTGGTAAGGAGTGCAGTTTGAAAACGGCCTATTGCAGGCGCTGTCCATACTTTTGCCAGCGCACCCCGAGGTCATAAACGGCCAGCCGCTTTCCACTGTCTCATTCAATAAGTCTTCTGCGATGCCGAAGTCTGTTAGTCTGCCTACCCTGTCAAACGTCATATCTTCCACCCTAGCTAGGCCTTTGTTTATCAAAAACCTAGCAAGCTGAACTCTCCGGTATTTTCCTATAGGCGGCTGCAGGCTGTCTTGCAACTGCGAGTTTTCTTCCGGGAAGAAGGAGAAAAGATGGGTGAGGGCGCCTGCGTCATAGGCCTTCTGAATAGTCTTCACTGCCTCTTCCTCTGTTTCACCTAAACCTACGATGAGGTGTATGCCCACGTTGAATCTGCCGAAGACTTCCACAGACTCCTCCACAACCCTCCAGTATTTGTTCCACTTATGAGGTCCTCCAACGCCTTTGCCTCTCAGCCTTTCAAACAGTTCCGGCGTCGCAGCGTCAACTGCCACACCCACCTTGTCAGCGCCAGCGTGCTTCAACTTACCTAGCCATTTCTTGTCGACGATGGTAGGTGCGATGAGGGCGGAGACGGCTTCGATCTTCTCGCTGAGCACCCCTACAATTTTCAACGTGTCGTTTTTCGCTTTACCGTTGGTGACCATGGAGACGCATACTCTCTCCACATGACTGCAGAATCCGCTTTCTATCCTTCGGGCAACGTCTTCAAGGAGGACCACAGGCCACTCTACCCGTATGAAACTGTATTCGTCCCAAGGTTTAGCTATGGTTCGAGTGTGGGAGAGCCCGCAGTAGGCGCATCTCCCGGCGCACCCCTCCCTGTAGGTCAGAAGAAGGTTAAGGCAGTATAGTTTGGCATTCCGATAGAATCTCCCAGGCATTAAGCCCAACGTTATGGCAGCGGCGAGGCTTGTCCTCACATATTCAGGGGATTCACGCGGAGGCGAAGGACCTGTCGAAGGTTCCACGACACGGTTCACCGCCAGTCTCGAGGCTGTATCTTCAATGGAAACATCCCTTTGAAACATTTTTTCTCCAGCAACATCTCAAGTTTGAGCAATCGGTTTTTCGGCGCAATAAAATTTATATTTTTTCCAATTGTATTTATGACTATTGGAATTATGTGAGGTTTCTTCATGAAAAAAATAGTAAAATCCATCTGCACCCAATGCCACTGCGAATGCGGAGTACTGGTTCACGTGGAAGACGGTGTGGTCAAGAAAATCGAAGGAGACCCGGAGTTCCCTCAAAACGAGGGTACCATGTGCCCGAAAGGTTTAGCGTTTGTTCAACTGCTCTACCACCCGGATCGTTTGAAGTATCCCATGAAGCGAGTTGGCGAAAAAGGGGAAGGCAAATGGGAGAGAATATCGTGGGAGGAAGCCTTAGATTTGATGGCAGCTAAATTCACGGAATACAGAGAAAAATACGGCCCCCAATCCATCGCCTTCGGCTTTTGCGACGGAGACAGAGACGAAGTCGGCCCATGGATGGCTTGGCTTATTGCCGTAGGCAGCCCCTATATTTTCGGCACCGACGCGCACTACTGCCTCCGACCTGCTTTCGTGGCTGATTCGCTTACCTTCGGCCAGTCTCACACATGGGAGGTGGGGCCTGACTACGACAATAGCAACTGCATCCTCATCTGGGGGGCTAATCCCGTCGAAAGCCACCCTTGCTCCACTGCACGGAGAATCCTCAAAGCCAGAGCTAGAGGCGCGAAGCTGATAGTCGTTGACCCCAGGTTCACGCCTCTTGCTTCCAAGGCGGATGTTTGGCTGCAGCCGCGACCGGCCACCGATGCGGCTGTGGCCTTGGGGATGCTGAACGTCATCATCAACGAGAAGCTTTACGATGAAGATTTTGTGAAAAACTGGTGCACCGGCTTCGAGGAGTTAAAAGAGCGCGTGCAGCAGTATCCTCCAAGCAAAGTAGCGGAAATCAGCTGGGTGCCTGAGGAAGACCTAGTTAAAGCTGCCAGATTGTATGCAAAAAATAAGCCCTGTGCCTTCCATACGCGGATGGGGTTGCTTATGAACACCAACAACCTTCAAACAGTTCGAGCGGTGGACTTGCTGTCCGCTGTTACAGGTAACGTTGACATAAAAGGAAGCAATATTCTGCCCTATCCTTCACCTCCTCGCTCCCGGTCCTACGTCGACTTCTTCCGACTTCATAAGGAGTCCATACCCTTGGAGCTCTTTGAGACGAGGCCTGGGTACAAAGAATGGCCTCTTATCTATGGCTACGACTCGCCTTGGAATGATGCTCACCCCCCCTCGGCCATCGAGGCCATAGCGAGAGGTCAAGTTAAGGCGATGATATGGGTCAACGACCCGGTGATGGGACTTCAAAACAGCAAGAAGATTCAGGAGTCCCTTAAAAAGCTGGAATTCATGGTGGGCATAGACTTCTTCCTGTCGCCCACCGCCAATCTGGCGGACATAGTTCTCCCTTCGGCTACATGGCTGGAGAGAGACATGATCCACGATCTGCACTATTTCTATCTTCCGCCCAAAGGAAAACGCGACTATCACGAGTCTTTCGTGAGCATCGGGGAAAAAGTGATAGAGCCGCTTTACGAGTGCTGGGAAGAGAGAAAAATGGCTGCGGAGTTAATTAAAAGAATGGGGCTGAAATCACCTATTCCCATAGATAGCTCAGACGCCTATAACAACTGGCGGCTGGAGCCTTTGGGCATCACCGTCGACGAGTTGAAGAAAAAACGCATCGTAAGCATACCGATCAAGTACAAGAAATACGAGGAAATAGGCTTTCAAACGCCTTCGTTCAACGTTGAACTCTGCTCCAACGTGCTGAAGGAGCAGGGCTTCGACCCATTGCCCTACTACGAGGAACCCCCGGAGAGCCCCTACAGCACCCCGGAGCTTGCAAAGGAATACCCTTTCATCCTGATTTCTGGGGGAAGGCATATCTGCTTCTACCATGGAGCTCTGCGGCAGCTTCCTTGGCTGAGGGAGCTGAACCCTGAGCCTAAAGTGGAGATCAACCCTGAAACCGCGGAGGAGCTAGGCATTCGAAACGGAGACTGGGTTTGGATTGAGACTCCCAGAAGAAAGGGTGAGCGGGTTAAACTGAAAGCTGAACTTACGGAAACAGTGCACCCCAAGGTGATTCACGCCTATTCCCACTGGTGGTTCCCTGAAAGGAAAGACGACCCTGACCGGGGATGTTTCGAGTCAAACATCAACATCATAACCTACGATGATCCTCCCTACGACAAGCATTCGGGAACCCCCCTGATAAGAGGTTGCTTATGTAAAATAGGCAAGGTGGAGGCTTGAGACAATGGTTAAGTATGCGCTGATGTTCCATCCCGATCGCTGCGTCGGATGCCCCACTTGCGTGGTAGCCTGCAAGCAGGAAAACGAGATTCCTGTAGGGCCTTCCTGGCTGAGGATAACCAAGCGCGTATACAAGGTCGACGGGAAACTTAAGATGAGTTTCAACCTCCTGCGATGCATGCACTGCGGCAGACCTCCCTGCATTGAAGCCTGCCCGGTGAACGCTATAACCAAACGCTCAGACGGGATTGTCTTGATAAACAAGGAGCTGTGTACCGGCTGTAAAGCCTGCATCGAAGCCTGCCCCTTCAAAGCTCCGCAATACAACCCGGAAAAGGACGTAGTGGAGATGTGCACCCTCTGCGTTCACAGGATTGAGAAGGGACTGCTACCCTCCTGCGTTCAACACTGCCCAGCAGGGGCCTTATATTTTGGGGACGTGAACGCCGTCACAGCTGCGCTTCAGGAAAACAAATGGCCCACTGAAGTCTAAGGGCTGACGGCCCCGGATTTTTTCATTTTTTAACCGATAAGTTTCCCTAGGTCCTAAAATTATATAGGGACCCTCGGCAAAACAATGCAAGGTGTCAACATGGTTAAGGTTGAGAACTATAATCTGCCGGATGAACTTTATTACTGGGCTAAAGGCTACACTTGGGCTAAGATAGAATCCGGCGACAGAGTGAGAGTAGGCATCACGGACTTCGGCCAAGACCAGGCGGGAAAAGACCTGCACATCCGCATACGGCCTAAAGGCAGCTCGGTGGTTCAGGGGAAATTCTTCGGAACCTTGGAGTCAGCGAAATGGGTCGGACCTCTGGAGTCCCCGGTGAGCGGAGTCATCGTAGATGTTAACGAAGAAATCAAAAAGCCTGAAAACAGAAACCTCGTCAAAGAAGATCCCTATGGGAGAGGGTGGTTGGCGGTAATTCAGCCTTCCAATCTGGAGAGAGAACTTAAAAATCTTCTCCAAGGCGAAGCCGCTGTGAAATGGTTAACCGAAGAGATCGCTAAAGCTAAAAAGTAGCTAAACTGAAAAGTAGAATCGAAAATTTTTATAATTCTTGCTCCATAAAAAAGTTATGCCTGTTTTCTCTTTTGTGGGTAAGAGTGTTGCTCGGTTTGATGGTTTGGAGAAGGCTACGGGTCGGGCTGTTTTTGTGGGGGATTTG